>NZ_CP174329.1:595000-1780000 GCF_052467955.1 Microbulbifer maximicatervae (SeqCode) | reverse complement strand
CGGAGAGAGAGGGATTCGAACCCTCGATGAGTGTTAACCCATACGCCCTTAGCAGGGGCGCGCCTTCAGCCACTCGGCCATCTCTCCTTTTAAGCCGCAGCGGAAGCTCCGCTTTCAGGCCACCTCCGAGGAGGTCTTTCGCGTCGCTGAACCTGTTTGGTTGCTCGCTGAAAGTGGGCGGCATAATACCAACGGCTCGGCAAAAAGCAATGGGGAATCAATAACTTTTTGCACTTTTTTGTCTTCTCGAACAGGAAATGGGCAAGACGTTCAAAAAAAAGACTTTTCCGCCAAAGTCACCGGTGAAAATATCTACAGCACAAAATAAAAAAGGCCGGAAAGCCGGCCTTTTTTAGGGAACTGTTTCACTACTCGTTGCCACCCTCCTCGGAGGATTGCTTCTCGCGCTGGATACGCTGATAAATTTCTTCACGGTGCACGGCAACTTCTTTAGGGGCATTGACACCAATACGCACCTGATTGCCTTTCACCCCCAGCACGGTAACCGTGACATTGTCGCCAACCATCAGCGTTTCGCCAATTCGGCGGGTTAAAATCAACATTACCTACTTCTCCTTGATCATCCTGTGATAAAGAGCAGCCGGCGTTCCCCTGGAACTGCTCTTACTTGGTCATCATAACCGGATGGCGGTGCACAAAAGGCTAAAAACTAACCTTCACACTCTTCAGTATTGACCAGTCGAACAAAATCTCAACAGGTTGCATGCTACGTCGAGCCACTGAATTGTAATTGGTTGTTTTTTCCGCCTGCAGGCCGGCTATAAAATCTCGTTACCTTTCTTTGTCTGAAAGCTCAAATTCGCTATGCAGCGCCCGAACAGCCAACTCTAAATAACGCTCGTCAATAATCACTGAGATCTTAATTTCAGAAGTAGTGATCATTTGGATATTGATATTGTCTTCACCCAGGGCACTAAACATACGACTTGCCACATTTGCATGTGAACGCATACCTACGCCAACAATAGAAACCTTGGCGATCTTGTCGTCTGTGATCACCTCTCGCGCACCAAGTTCCGCAGAAACTCGCTCTAAAACATCACGAGCCTTACCTAAATCATTGCGGTGAACAGTGAAGGTGAAATCAGTCGTGCCATCGACAGCACTGATGTTTTGAACAATAACGTCGACTTCGATATTTTCAGCGCCGACCGGTGCCAGGATTCGGCATGCAACCCCAGGGGTATCCGGCACTCCACGAATTGTCAGTTTTGCTTCATCGCGATTAAACGCGATACCGGATACAACTGGCTGTTCCATATCGTTATCTTCCTCATCCAGGCTAATCAGGGTTCCGTTACCCTCTTCAAAAGTTGAGAGTACGCGCAGGGGAACCTTGTATTTACCGGCGAACTCTACGGCGCGGATCTGCAGAACCTTGGAGCCAAGACTGGCCATTTCCAACATTTCTTCAAATGTGATTCGATCGAGTCTGCGTGCACTGTCGACCACTCGAGGGTCAGTGGTATAGACCCCGTCCACGTCGGTATAAATCTGGCACTCGGTAGCATCTAACGCCGCAGCTAACGCCACACCCGTCGTGTCAGACCCGCCGCGCCCCAGTGTGGTGATATTGCCGTCGTCATCCACTCCCTGAAAACCAGCCACAACGATGACTTTGCCTTCATCGAGATCGGTGCGCATTCGCTCCACATCGATACTTTGAATGCGCGCTTTGGTATGAGCATTATCCGTAAGAATTTTTACCTGCCCACCCGTGTAGGAACAGGCGTCATAACCACGCTTCTTCAGAGCCATGCTCAAAAGGGCAATTGTGACCTGCTCTCCTGTGGAAACCAGAACATCCAATTCTCTGGGGTCTGGTTTTTCCTGGATTTGATAAGCGAGATCAATCAGGCGATTTGTTTCACCACTCATGGCAGACAATACGACAACCATGTCATGTCCCTGAGCGCGAAACGCGGCGACTTTATCGGCCACAGCTTCAATTCGCTCAATTGAGCCAACTGAAGTCCCGCCATACTTCTGCACGAACAAACTCATAACTTACTGTGTTTCCTTAGCTCCACAATAAGTACGCTTCCTGCCCAACTCGTGCAGGCGCGCACTTAATCACCAAACCTCTGCGAAATCAACTCAACTACGAATTCAGACCACTAATTTGACAAAACTTAACTAGTTTAAGGATTGCTCTATCCAATTTGGCACTTCTTTCAGCATATTGGGGAGCGCGGACACATCGGTTCCACCACCTTGGGCCATATCTTTTCGACCGCCACCCTTGCCGCCCAGCTTCCCGGCAGCAAAGCGCATAAGGTCACCCGCAGAAAGCCGATCTGTCAGGTCTTGGGTAACTGCGGCAACCAAAGCCACCTTTTCATCGCCCGGGGCCGCCAGCAACACCACGCCGCTGCCCAGCTTGTTCTTCATCTGATCCGCCAGATCTCTCAGTGATTTGGGGTCAGCTCCGTCAATAGAGGTTGCCAGCAACTTAAAGCCCGCCAATTCAATAGCCTGAGTGGAAAGGTCTCCGCCAGCACCGCTGGCCAACTTGGTTTTTAACTGGGCAATCTCTTTTTCCAGTTTTCGATTGTTAAGCAGCAACTGTTCAACTTTGTCAGCCAAGGAGTCCGGACGCGCCTTAAGCAGAGTCGCTACATGCTCCAGACGCTGCTGTGCCTGATCGAACAGAGACATTGCGTGAGCACCAGTAACCGCTTCGATTCGGCGCTGACCGGAAGCAATACCGCTTTCCCCAACAATGCGAATCAAACCGATATCACCGGTGCGCTTCACGTGAGTACCGCCACACAACTCAACGGAAAAAGCCTTGTCATCGGTTTTGCCCATGGAAAGTACACGCACAGTATCGCCGTACTTTTCGCCGAATAGCGCCATAGCGCCCATCGCTTTTGCAGACTCAATATCGGTTTCGTGAGTTTCAACTGGAGTATTTGCGCGAATTTGACTATTAACCAGGGATTCAATCGCGTGTAACTGCTTTGCCGTTACGGCTTCGGGGTGGGAGAAGTCAAAGCGCAGGCGCTCCGAGTCCACCAGGGAACCCTTCTGGGTAACATGCTCGCCCAGCACTTTGCGCAAGGCGGCATGTAATAGATGGGTTGCAGAGTGATTCAGGGCGGTGGATTGACGAACATCTGCAGATACGACTGCCTCAAGGGTTTCGCCCACAGCGATGCCCCCGTTCAACACCTTACCAGTATGCAAATGGTGCGCGCTCTGCTTGGTGCAATCGCGCACTTCAAAGCGGGCATCAGTGGAACTCAAATAGCCACTATCACCTACTTGACCACCGGACTCTGCGTAGAAGGGGGTCCGATCTAGAACAATTGCACCCTCTTCACCGTCTTCCAGGCGCTCAACCTGCTCACCACCTTTTACGATGGCCAATACTTTGCCTGCTGCCTCGGTCGCGTTGTAACCGAGAAACTCTGTAGCCCCTTCCAGTTCGAGGACATCGGTATAGTCCTGTTTAAATTTACCGGCAGCGCGAGCTCTCTGGCGCTGGGCTTCCATAGCAGCTTCATATCCATCCATATCCAGGGATAGACCGCGCTCACGGGCAATATCCTGGGTTAGGTCTGTCGGGAAGCCGTAAGTATCATGCAGAGTAAATACCAACTCACCGGGGATCTCACTGCCTTCGAGGGAAGCCAGGGCATCCTCTAGCAGCGCCATTCCCTTATCCAGAGTCTTCGCAAACTGCTCTTCCTCTTTGCGCAACGCATTCTCAATCACCTGCTGCTTTTCACGCAGCTCCGGGTATGCGTCACCCATCTGCTCGGCGAGCGCTTCTACCAGCTTGTAGAAGAAGATGTCTTTGTGCCCAAGCTTGTGGCCATGGCGCACTGCGCGGCGAATAATGCGACGAAGTACAAATCCACGGCCTTCGTTGGAAGGCATTACGCCGTCGGCAATCAAGAATGAACAAGAGCGGATATGGTCGGCGATCACTCGCAGGGATTTCTCTTCCAGGTCGCTGCAGCCAACCACTTCTCCCGCCGCTTTCAGCAGCGCTTGGAACAAGTCAATTTCATAATTGGAGTGTACTCCCTGCATTACGGCGGCAATACGCTCCAGCCCCATGCCGGTATCCACTGAGGGCTTGGGCAGTGGGTGTAGTTCACCATCAGCGGTGCGCTCATACTGCATAAATACCAGGTTCCAGATCTCGATATAGCGATCAAGGTCGTCATTATCGGAACCGGGAGGGCCGCCGGGCACATCGGCACCGTGATCGTAGAAAATCTCAGAACTTGGACCGCAGGGACCAGTGTCACCCATCTGCCAGAAGTTATCCTCGTCGAGACGGGAGAAGCGCTCGGCACTCACTCCCATTTCCTTCAGCCAAATATCAGCGGCTTCATCATCGCTGATATGTACGGTTACCCAAAGACGCTCCTCTGGCAAATTCAATACTTTGGTCAGGAACTCCCAGGCAAAGCGAATCGCTTCGCGCTTGAAGTAGTCGCCGAAGCTAAAGTTACCGAGCATTTCAAAAAACGTGTGGTGCCGTGCGGTGTAACCGACATTTTCAAGGTCGTTATGCTTGCCTCCTGCACGCACACAGCGCTGTGAACTGGTGGCGCGATTGTAGGAACGCTTTTCCTGCCCCAGGAAGGTGTCCTTAAACTGCACCATGCCGGCATTGGTGAATAACAGCGTCGGGTCATTGCCCGGAACCAGGGAACTGGAGGGCACAATGGCATGACCCTGCTCAGCAAAATAATTCAGAAAGGCGTCGCGAATCTGTGCGCTTTTCATCCGGCGTAATTCCACTTCGTTAGTTGAGTTTTATTTGATTGGCGTCAGTGACACGGTGTCACTTCTGTTCCACTACTGTGCCAGCCCTTGTTCGGGCATTCTTTTTTGGGCAAGCAGGTGAACATGCAGGTGAAATACGGTTTGACCTGCGCTTCGACCGTTATTAACTACCAGTCGATAGCCCTCGAGCCCCAGCTTGCGCCCCAATTCTGCCGCCAGCCACATAAGGTGGCCGAGCAGGGATTTATCCTCAGCCTGAGCCGCGGATAAATTCACTAGGGGTTTGCGTGGGATAATGAGGAGATGGGTCGGCGCTTGTGGCGCGCGATCCTCAATAACGACACATTGGTCGTCCTCGTAGATCATCTCAGCAGGGATATCTCCCGAGATAATTTGACTGAAAACGCTGGGTTCACCCATTGGTTTACTTTTCCAGCTTTTCCTCGGCTGTCAGCTGCCGCGCTTCAGATTCCAGCATTACCGGTATACCGTCTCGCACCGGATAGGCTAGACCACTGGCCTTGCAAACCAGCTCCTGTGTGTCCTCCCGGTATTCAAGCGGCGCTTTACTCACCGGACATACCAACAGGCTCAGCAACTTTTTATCCATGTTCCACCCCACTATTTTCCCTCGGTAATACTTCCGAGGGGCAAAAATGACCGCGTATCATACAATGCTTCATACGCTTTTACACGGTATTCGCCATAGCTTCTGCTGCGCCACCTGTTAGCTTTGCGCTTTTTTACCCTTATATGACAGAAGCAGTCTCTACTGAAACAGAATTGAGATGGCTAAGTAGCAGCTCCCGGGCCAAACGCCCCTCCTCTATTTCATTAAATACCTCGTGGTAAGACCTTGAGAAACAGTGCAACTGCTTGTTTTTTGACCCTACCTGTCCAAACCACTTGCGGCTGAGTTCCACATCGACAATATGGTCTGATTCCGGCAATAACAGAAGGCAAGGCATGGATATCCCATCCAACCGGCCAGATAAAAACTCCCGCTCCTGCAAAAAAGTCTTAAACCAGCGCAGAGAGATACTGTGATGCACGAGTTCATCACTGACATACCGCTTGACCACATCCGGACTACGAGATATCCACTGACTATTTATCTGGCTGGAAAGAGCCAACCCCGGAAGCCAGCGAGCCAAAAATAGCGCGAGCCATAACAAAAGGCCTTTTGGCTCACTTTTACCGCGAAAACCCGGTGCGGAAAGATTTAAACTGTCGACAGATTTATATCGAATAGCACAGCCACAGGCGATAACAGCTCCCATACTGTGGCCAAGAAGATGCATCCCAAGTCCGGAGTTTCCACTTTTTACCAAGGAGATAAATTCATTTAGATCCTCACTATAAAGTGCAAAATCCTCAATATCCCCACGCTTCCCATCCGACAATCCGTGGCCATAATGGTCTAGGGCATAAACACTGTACCCTGCTCGATTGAGGTCCTCCGCCAGCTCACCGTAACGCCCACTGTGCTCTCCCAACCCGTGGGATATAACTACTACACCCACGGCTTCTTCTACCCACCAGCGCCGGTAATACAGCGTCACTCCCCTGGTGACAAACTCCATTGCAATCTCCTTATTGATTATTATTTTGCTAGCTAATCGCTATTCCAGGGTTTCGCGGTACCTGCCCAGCATGGCCAAATGATTCATGCGGGACCGTTTAAGTAGCGCTTCCTGGGCTGCTTCAACATTCTCCGGGCGCCCCTGCCAAGCAGCGAGTGCTGGCTCTTGTAGTGCGCGCCCATAGGAAAAGCTCAACTGCCAGGGGCCACCACCTTGCTGATTCATTGCATTGAGATTGGCCGTGGCCTCTTCTGGTCCCTGCCCCCCGGAAAGAAAGTTAATTCCCGGCACTGCTGCGGGGACCGTTCGCCGCAAGCTGCGCAGGGTATATTCGGCCACCTGCTCAGGGTCAGCCGTTTCCGCCTCCGCACCAGGGGTTACCATACTGGGCTTGAGCAACATCAGCTCCAGTATTACCCCGTGCTGGTGGAGTGCGTGGAACACAGAGTGCCAAACCCGCTCATTTACTGCCGCACTGCGCTCTATATCGTGCTCACCGTCCATCAGAACCTCTGGCTCGACAATAGGAACCACCCCTTCGGCCTGGCATACCGCTGCATAGCGGGCCAACATCTCAGCATTTGCGGTAAGCCCCAGGCGCGTGGGGTTGTGATGGCCTATAGGATAGACTTCACGCCACTTGGCGAAGCGAGCTCCTTGCTTTTTATATTGCTGCAAGCGCTCAGACAACCCATCCAGCCCGTAGGTGATCATATCCCCAGGCGCTCCAGGCAGAGGGCCCTTGCCCTTATCCACCTTAATGCCCGGCACTATCCCCTGTGACGCTGCCACTTCCGGCAAGGGCCGACCCTCAACATCTTTTTGCCCCAGGGTTTCCTCGAACAAAATAACGCCACTGATACATTCACCCAACCCCTTACAGGACAGCAGCGCAGCACGGTAGTCACGCCGGTTTTTCTCGGTGGAATCCACTCCAATCGTGGCAAAGCGCTTGGCAATAGTGCCGCCACTCTCATCGGCAGCCAAGATGCCTCTTTGACCATCGACCAAAGTTGCTACAGTTTCCTCCAGCATATCGATATGTGACATCTCTACCCCTCCCTTAGGTTATTACGCTAAGAGGATAGGCGGTCCAGCCTAAAAAGCTTTACAGGCTTTTACCGCCCTCCGCCAACCAGCCAACAACTGCTCCCTCTCCGCCTGAGTCATTGCCGGCATAAAGTCCCGTTCAATTTCCTGCAAACACTCTGGTAACTCCCTTGGTCGCCAGGTTCCACTGCCAATACCAGCCAGCAACGCAGCACCAATAGCCGTCGATTCAATCTGCTGGGGCCGTTCAACACGCAAAGAGGATATGTCCGCCTGGAATTGCATCAGGAAATTATTCGCGCAAGCACCCCCATCCACACGCATATGGGTAATCGGCAAGCCCAAGGCCTGCTCCATCAAACGAGCCAGCTCATCACTCTGGTAAGCTATAGATTCCAAAGTGGCACGCACCACCTCAGCTCGACCAGCCCCCCGACTCAAGCCGCAAATAGTCCCCCGTGCCGATGGGTCCCAGTGCGGCGCACCCAGTCCACTAAATGCAGGCACAAGATAAACGCCGCGGGTATGAGGAATACTCTGGGCGATGATTTCGGTATCCACCGCCTGCTGGATCATTCCCATCTCGTCCCGCAGCCACTGTATAGCGGAGCCCGCTGTGAAAACTGAACCCTCTACGGCATAGGCCGGATTACCCTGGGCATTACAGGCCACTGTAGCCAGCAACCCCTGGGGTAGCTCCGGGCGATCCTCGCCGGCAAAAGCCAGCATAAAGCAGCCAGTTCCGTAGGTGTTTTTTATACTACCGGGCTCGGTACAACCCTGGCCAAACAGTGCTGCCTGCTGATCCCCGGCAACACCACAAATCGGAGCCGATGTGCCGAGAAAAGCGTGGGGGTCTGTATCGGTAAAGTGGCCAGCCGACGGTAGAATTCTGGGAAGAATGGATTCAGGGCACTGGAAAAAATCCAGCAGCTCACTATCCCAGGCTTTATCTTTTATGTTGTACAGGAGGGTACGACTGGCATTGGTGTGATCGGTGAGATGGGCTTTGCCACCGCTCATTTTCCAGATCAACCAGCTATCTACGGTGCCGAAACACAGGTCGCCATTTTGAGCTCGGGTTAGTAAATCCGGGTTACGGCGGAACAGCCAAGTCAACTTACTTGCGGAAAAGTAAGCATCCAGCAATAGGCCACTGCGCTCTCGCAACCAATCAGACCTGCCGAGTTCCCCCAGCTCCCGGCATACCTCTGCCGAGCGCCGGCACTGCCACACAATCGCAGGAAAAACCGGCTCACCGGTATACCTATCCCAGACGATCGTGGTCTCGCGCTGGTTAGTAATTCCCACTGCGGTGATATCCGACGCGCGAACACCAGCGCGCTGGAGTGCTGCGGCACAGACCCGGAGAGTTACCGACCAAAGCTCTTCCGCATCCTGCTCAACCCAGCCAGGCTGGGGATAACGATTGGGAATTTCCGAGTAACTGCGACCAATCAGGTGGCCCTTACTATCGAAGATAAAAGCTGTGGTACCAGTGGTGCCCTGGTCAATAGACAGGATCATAGGGTTCTCGCGCTTATTCTTTTAGTCTCTTTCTGTACCTGAAAAATGGCCGAAACCTATCGACCAGTCATTCAGGCAGTAGTCAGAGTATAAGCCCGATTAATTGCCGTCCAGCGCCCAGCTAATCGCATCTGTGGGGAAGCCCCGGTAAGCCAGATATCGCTGGCGCCGCGCTCGCTCCTTCATCCACTGATCCCGTGGAAGCTCTGCGCTCATAGGGGCCCGGTATTTTCTCTGAAGCATTTCCGCAGCCAACTCAAACCAATCCACTTCCAACTGATCCAGTGCCTGGGCAATTAGTTCACCGCACACGCCGCGCTGCTGTAGCTCCTGGCGAATACGCATCGGCCCCTGACCGCGCTGGACACGGGAGCGGGCAAAAACTTCGGCAAAGCGTTGATCGGATTGATAGTTGAGTTCGTGTAGGCGCTCAAAAAGCGTGTCGAAATCGGCGCTGGGGAATTTTGCCGCGAGCTTTTGCCTCAATTCATGGCGGGAGTGCTCGCGGCGGGTCAACAGCTCAAGCGCCGCGCTGAAAAGCGCTTGAGCTGGATCAACGGAAAAATCCGCTTTTGAGTACGGCATTTACTCTTCCGGTAATTCCGCAGCCTCTTCAGGGGTCGCAGGCACTAAATCACCGAGCAGCTGCGCACGCAGCTGACCTTCAATCTCGTTGCGAATGTCGGGGTTATCGCGCAGGAACTTGGTAGCGTTCGCCTTGCCCTGGCCAATCTTGTCGCCCTTGTAGCTGTACCAAGCCCCAGCTTTATCCACCAGCCCCATCTTCACGCCGTAATCGACGATTTCACCAATCATGTTAATGCCTTCGCCATACATGATCTGGAACTCGGTCTGCTTAAACGGAGGAGCTACCTTGTTCTTAACCACTTTCACTCGGGTTTCGTTACCCACCACCTCATCGCCATCCTTAACGGAACCGATACGACGGATATCCAAGCGCACAGAAGAGTAGAACTTGAGGGCATTACCACCAGTGGTGGTTTCAGGGCTGCCGAACATAACACCGATCTTCATGCGGATCTGGTTGATAAAGATCGCCAGGGTGTTGGTGTTCTTGATATTACCAGTGAGCTTACGCAGAGCCTGGGACATCAAACGAGCCTGCAAGCCCACGTGGGAATCACCCATCTCACCTTCGATCTCAGCGCGCGGGGTCAGGGCCGCAACGGAGTCAACTACCAGCACATCAACGGCACCGGAGCGCACTAGCATATCGGCAACTTCCAGAGCCTGCTCACCGGTATCCGGCTGGGATACGATCAACTCATCGACGTTGACACCCAGTTTTTCAGCATAGATAGGGTCGAGGGCGTGCTCAGCATCCACGAAAGCACAAGTACCACCATTGCGCTGGGCCTCGGCAATCACCTGCAAGGTGAGAGTGGTTTTACCGGAGGATTCTGGTCCATAGATTTCAACGATACGGCCACGCGGCAAGCCGCCTATACCCAGGGCCACATCCAAGCCGAGGGAGCCGGTGGAGATCGCAGGAATACGCTCGCGCTCCTTGTCTCCCATACGCATCACAGTGCCTTTACCGAACTGACGTTCAATCTGAGATAGCGCCGCTTTTAGTGCCTTGTCTTTATTGGAATCCATGACCATTCCCGTATTTCTGAGCTGAATTGAGTGGTGGCAAGCTTAACGAAGGATTACTGTATAGGCAACCAGTAATTCCTCATACTGAGTACCAGCTTCAGGCTGAGCGAGCCACGCCTCAAAAAGAAGCCTGAAGCTGGGGCAAACGAACAAAGATTGACCCGGCGGACAGGTTCAAACCGGGTGCTCACGGACAACCTTTAACATTCCCTTCAGCGCCTCAACGACCGTCTGCGATTGCACCTCTGCCCGGTTACCACTGAACAGAAAACACTTCGCATCAATCTGCACTGGCTCTTGCCCCTCCGCATGGGCCCAGGCGATCCAAACTGTACCTACCGGCTTCTCGGCAGTGCCACCATCAGGCCCTGCGATACCACTGACCGCAACGGCGAGATTGGCATCCATCATCGCCAGAACCCCACAGGCCATCTGCCGGGCGACCGGCTCACTCACTGCTCCAAACTGCTTGAGATCATTGCTGTCGACACCCAGAACACCGTTCTTGATGCGATTCGCATAGCTCACGATCGATCCATCAAACCAACTCGAAGCACCCGCAACAGAGGTAATAGCCGCCGCAATCGCACCACCGGTGCAAGATTCTGCCGACGTCACACGCCAATCTCTCTTTTCCAGCTCCCCGCCCAACTCTCTGGCAAGCTCAGTTATCTCTCTGTATTCCACCGTTTCATCCTATTCAACCGCTCCTGGGCCACAACCAAATATTACAGCACAGAGTGGGCTCTTATTCTGGGTGCCGACCTGCAGCAAGCTTACAAATTCCATTTTAAGTAAGCTGCCCCATACCGAATATACAACCGCCCCTCAGTGGTGAAGCCGCAACCCCTTTAAAAACTCAATCCACGCCGGCTGCACACCGGCGCCGACACCAAAAGATAAACCTCACGCTGTCGAAGCGCTCGCAAGCGCCGCCAGCACTCTAGAAAATAAAACTACCTATGGGAGCCAAATTACCAATTCTAATTTCCGCCGCCGGCCCACCTTCAAATTAGAATTTAAATTTTAAAAAGGGTCTTAAATCAGCAAATAATTTCAAGCGGGCAATCCAATAAGCAACAACAAATTTAAAAATAAAAACGTAAACAATGTAAAAACACATTAATACACACTGGACGATTCTAATTTTAAAGCAGAAAAATTTTGTATATGCGATAAGTTGGACCAGTCTCACGATAAAGGGCCCGGGCTTTCCCTATGCAACAATCGGCTTTTTGTTAGTCTGTTACTGCTGTACTGAATATATAAATATCACAATAAAAAAGCAGATAAATCCCCAAGCCCAACAAGCATTAATCATCGTGGCAGATCACCGCCATTATAAAAATACAATGAAGTTGGCACCCCCATAGATAATTAAAGAAAGACAAAATCATGAATTTAAAAAAATCAGCGATCGCGGCTGCTATTGTAGGCGCTTGTGTGTCCTCACTTGCCAATTCAAAAACTTTGGTCTGGGAAGATAATTTCGACGGCGACAGTATTGATAAGTCCGTTTGGACTTACGATGTGGGCAACTCAGGCTGGGGTAACAATGAGCTGCAAACCTACACCGATGATAGCGCCAATGCCTATGTTGAAGATGGCAACCTTATTATTCAAGCACTGCAAAACGACGACGGCACTTTTACTTCCGCCCGCCTGAAATCCCTGGGTCGTATGACTTATAAATATGGCACCATTGAAGCCCGCATTAAATTACCTGACCTGGATGCCGGATTGTGGCCTGCCTTCTGGCAGCTGGGTGGCGACTACGGCCAAGTGGGCTGGCCCGCTTGCGGCGAACTGGATATTCTCGAGGCGGGTATGGCCGACGCTCTCAGTGCCGGCACGGTCAACTCAGAAGTTTCCGGCGCTTTCCATTGGTGGCATGAATCCGATGATTACACCGGCCAGGCAGACTACGGCCAATCGAAAAACCTTATTGATGACTTCGGCTCCAGCACTGACCTCACTGAGGACTACCATATTTTCGGTATGACCTGGACACCGGATAGCATCGTCATGTGGGTCGACGACGAAGCCAATGAAATTATTAGCATCGGCAGTGAAGACCCCGCATTTGACGAGTTCCGTCAACACCACTTCCTGATCCTGAACTTAGCGGTAGGTGGCGTCTTCCCAGAGATTTACGCTAACAGTGAAATCACCGCACCGATGCCCGCCAAAATGTATGTAGACTATGTTCGCATCTACGATAACGACGACAGCAGCTACAGCACAGAAATCTCCCTGGCTGAAGACACCGCCAAAACGGGTGATATCGGCGTATTTTCCGAGGGCAGCAACCTCTCCGAATCCTTGCAGCTTGGCACCGATACCGAGCTGTATGTCTGGAACCAAAACAGCATGTCAGCTACTGTCAGCGCCGAAGCTGCCGAGGGTGATGAAGCCCTGGAGTTTGATATTACCGCTGGTGAATGGTTCGGTATGGGTTTCTGGATGCACTATGACCTAAACCTAATGAACTACGAAAACGGTCATCTCAATTTCAAAATGAAAACCACCAGCAGCCAGACTATCGGCATTGGTATTTCCAGTACTGGTGGCGGAGATGCCTGGGTAGATCTGGTTGATGGTGATGGTACCTACGGCCTGGAGCGCGATGGCGAATGGCATCAGGTCAGTATCCCCCTGAGCAAACTGGGAGTGGACTTCAACACTATCAGTCAGGCATTTATGATTCGAGGTGATGCCGCCTCTGAAGATTTTGTTCTGTCCATTGACGACATCTACTTTAGCGAAAGTGTGGAAAAAACAGCCCCGACCGATGTCTTTTCTCTCTACACCGAAACTACAGAGGCCAATTCAACTTTCACACTGGGAACTGATGGCAACCTGTATATTTGGGGCGATACCCTGCTGGAGGCCACTCAAACCCCATTTGAAGGTGAAGAATCCCTCTCCTATTACTCCTCCGGGGCCGGCTGGTTTGGAATGGCATTTACTGCCGACAGCTACTACGATCTATCCGCTTTCGATAATGATACTGCAACGCTGAATTTCGCCCTGAAAACCAGCTCAGAAACCACCTTTAAGATTGGCATGAAGAGCGGTAGCGTCAGCGATATTGGCCAGCAGTGGATTGAATTTGCCAGCGGCTCCGATCCTTATGAATTCGCGCGGGATGGCGAGTGGCATCAGATATCAATCCCCGTTACTGATTTCAGTAGCGAGGTAGATATGTCAAATGTTATTCAGTTATTTGAACTACTGGGCGTCGATGGAGATATCAGCGATATTGAGATTGACGATATCTATTTCTCTGGCGGAAGCTCAGACAGCGATAGCAATGGCAACTGCCGTCCTCACTCTCACAAGTGCCACCCTCATCATAAAAGGCACAAGCATCGCCATGGAAACTGCACCCCACCTGCACGATGCGCACAGGGACCCCGTAGACATTAAAAATACAAGGGCGCCGCTAAATAGCAGCGCCCTTTTCTTTTTTACGCCACCCAATTTTTTCACCAGCATCAAAACCCGCCCTGTCTGCCGTCAGATATTATCTTTACAGATATGATCCTGTGTGAGGGAAAGCGCAACAACAATAAATCCAGATTAAATTTGCTTGCACTTTTGCCCAACACAGAAAGACCAAAAACAGAATTCCCGCACAAAACACTTGCAAACAAAAACACAAAAAGGAATTTATTTTCTTGTAAAAAAATTACAAGAAAATAATTTTTCAAGTGTATGCGATAAGCAGGACTACAACTGCGATAAGGGGGCCGGATTCGCTTTCCTGTGGAACAATCGTTTTGCTAGGCTTTGCCCGTGACCAGCACCTGTTTTCCGCGTGAATTTTAGGCAATTACAATTTAAGTAATCTGCATTCATTAAATCCACAAGTAACATTTGACTGAGTCACACCATTCCTATCAGGCGTTTTATTCTTATAAATAATTAACAACGAAAGAAAATTATGATTATTAAAAAATCAGCGATAGCCGCAGCTATTGTCGGCACCTTTGTGTCCTCAATAGCCAATGCAAAAACTTTGGTCTGGGAAGATAATTTTGACGGAGACACTATCGACACCTCCGTCTGGAGCTACGATGTTGGCAACTCCGGCTGGGGTAACAACGAATTACAAAATTATACCGATGACAGCGACAACGCTTATGTCGAAGACGGCAACCTGATTATTCAGGCCGTACAGGAAAGTGACGGCAGTTTTACTTCTGCTCGCCTAAAGTCTCTCGGGCGTCTGTCCTACAAATACGGAACCATTGAAGCTCGAATTAAATTGCCGGATTTGGATGCGGGACTATGGCCAGCATTCTGGCAACTGGGCAGCGACTACGGTCAAGCCGGCTGGCCAGCCTGTGGCGAACTGGATATTCTTGAAGCGGGTATGGCCGAGGCGCTAGAAGCCGGCGTCGTAAATTCTGAAATTTCCGGAGCCTTCCACTGGTGGCACGAGTCCGACGACTACACCGGGCAAGCAGATTATGGTGTATCGCAAAACCTGGTTGAGGACTTCGGTTCCAGCTCCGACCTCACCGAGGATTACCATATCTTCGGTATGACCTGGACGCCCGATAGCATCGTTATGTGGGTGGATGACGAATCCAACCAAATCGCAGCTTTGACGGATACCAGTGATTCCGCATTCGATGAATTTCGCCAGCATAACTTTTTAATTCTCAACCTGGCAGTTGGTGGCATCTTCCCGCAGATCTATGACAACAGCGAGATCACTGCCCCAATGCCCGCCAAGATGTATGTTGACTACGTACGTATCTACGACAACGATGACAGCAGCTACAGCACCGAGCTCTCACTGGCTGCCGATACCGCAAAAAGCGGCAATTTGGGCGTGTTCGGGGACAGCAGCGATATTTCCGAATCCCTGACGTTTGGAACTGATATCGAGCTCTACGTCTGGAACAATATGGAAAGCCAATCCAGCGTCGACGAGAGTGATGCCCTGGAGTTCCAAATCGATACCGGCGAATGGTATGGCATGGGTGTATGGATGCACTACGACCTGAATTTGATGAACTATCAAAATGGTCACCTGAACTTCCGCATGAAAACCACTAGCGAAGAGACTATCGGCATCGGTATTAACAGTACCAGCGGTGGTGAGTCCTGGGTGGACCTGAGCGTAGATGGCGATACTTTTGGCCTGGAGCGCGATGGGCAATGGCACGAGGTGAGTATCCCCCTGAGCAAATTTGGGGTGGACTACAACACCATTAGCCAGGCATTTATGGTACGCGGCGATGGGCCGTCAGAAGCCTTCACCCTGTCCATTGACGATATTTACTTTAGTGAGAGCGTTGAAAAAACCACACCAAGCGGCACCTTCTCTCTATACAGTGAAAACACCGAGGCCGACTCCAGTTTCGAACTGGGCACTGATGGCAATCTGTATATCTGGGGCGAAACCCTGATCGAGACTTCTCCTTCCCCCTACGAAGGCTCTGAATCCCTGTCCTACACCTCCGCAGGTGCTGGCTGGTTTGGTATGGCTTTCACTGCTGACTATTACTACGACATGTCAGCCTTCGACAACGATACCGCCACGCTCAATTTTGCTTTGAAAAGCAGCTCTACCACGACCTTTAAGATCGGCATGAAGAGCGGCAGCATTGACGATGTAGAACAAAAGTGGATTGACTTTGCCAATGGCGCCGATCCCTACGGTTTCGCACGGGATGGCCAGTGGCACCAGATCTCTATCCCCGTAAGCGACTTCAGTGACGAAGTAGACATGTCTAACGTGGTTCAACTATTCGAGCTTCTAGGCGTAGATGGAGAAATTAGCGATATCGAGATCGACAATATCTACTTCTCTGGCGGTACTGGCGGCAACGATGACTCCGGTGACGATTCCGATAGTGGAGGCGACGAGGACGACGGCGAAGGCTCTGGCGATAGCGGTGAAGCTGGCAGCCAGGACCTGATTGCACAGGCTACCGTCACCGCCAGCAACGAAATCCAGCCCATCGCAAATGCAGTTGATGATAACAGCAGCACCCGCTGGGAAAGCGCCCATGGCGGTGACTCAGTATGGGTACTACTGGACCTGGGTGAGGCAGAAGCTCTGAACACCCTGACAATCGACTGGGAAACAGCCAACGCTGCGACCTATGCGGTCCAAGGCAGTAACGACACTATTTCCTGGACCACACTGGCCAACTTTAGTGGTGGTAGCGCCGGAGAGAGAACCGATGAGCACTCCCTGAGTGGAAGCTATCGATATGTGCGCCTGTACTTCACTGAGCGCAGCACAAGCTATGGGTACTCCATCTGGGAACTGGGCTTAACTGGTGGCGACAGCCAAGCTTCAAGTATCTCTGCAACCTCTGAACTGCAAAGTGCTGAACTGGCAATCGACGGAGACAGTAGCACCCGCTGGGAGAGTGCCCACGGTGTGGACAATGTCAGCCTGACTTATGATCTCGGCTCTGTACAGTCCATTGGCACCCTCAATATCGACTGGGAAACTGCCAATGCGGCTGCCTACACTCTGCTCGGCAGTTCCGATGGCAGCAACTGGACAACTGTTGAGTCATTTTCCGGAATGGGAACTGGTGAACGCACCGACGCAATCACCGTAGAGGGAAACTACCGTTACCTGAAGATTGACTGCACCGAACGCAATACCGTGTACGGCTACTCCATTTGGGAGATTAGCACTTACTAATAGCAGCTGGTAGTAGCAACTCGGGCAGCACTTTTACAGTGCTGCCCTACCTATAATTTGTCCCCGAAGGAACTAAAATTCCAAAGCTAGAGGTGCTACACAACGTTGCACAGTAATTCTTTCTAATTCAAAGCCAACCTGAAAATAATAACCTTCCCAAGGCTAACGCTAACGGTAGACCATCGCCAGAATCGAGCGCCCCTGCTTTACGTAACTACGGAATAAATCCCCAACAGGGCCACTTAACTCATTCACTTCAACCCTCTCAAACCCCAAAGAGGAGTAAAAAGGCTCCAGGTGGTCGTAGGGAAATGTATAGGTATTACTATCAAAACGTTCAGCAAGGAGCGTCAACAGCTGCCTTGCAACACCCTGCCCTTGATGATTTGGTGCAACAGCAACTCCGGCCAGGAGCTTAAAGTTCTCATAGCGCCGCAAATAACCGCAGGCAATCACCTCCCCCCGTTCACCGCGTACTATCCCGCAGTCCTCATGGCGTTTGGCTTTGCCACGAAATCCATACATGCGATAAAATTTGTTCGCTAGCGGAATCTCTATATCTGCCAGCCACTGAACACTATTAGAAGGCTGCGTTTTCGCCATAAACCTGCCCCTGTACCCCTGAAGTAGAAAAATGCCCAGAGAGACCTGTAGCACCTGCCTGCGCCCGCCCAATGTCTGCTACTGCAGTGCGTTGGTGAGCTTGGCTAATACCATAAAAGTGGTGATCATACAGCACCCACAAGAAGAGAAGCACCCGTTCAATACCGGGCGTATGGCGAACCTGTGTTTAAATAACAGTGAAATGCTTATTTCTGAAACTCTTCCTAATCAACAGCTGGAAAGGCTACTCGATACACCCAGCGCTCTACTCTATCCGTCACTATCATGGCTACCCCAAACACCCCAATTAGCTGAAGGGAACAATACCCCTAGCCACCAGAATCAGCTGGAAAAGATTGAACAGCTAATTGTTATTGATGCGACTTGGAAAAAATCTAAAAAGATTCTTCACCTGAACCCCAAACTACAACAGCTTCCAAGAGTCAATCTCAGTGGGGACTTGAAATCCAACTATGCTATTCGGAAAACCACCGTTGCGGATGGTCTGTCTACCATTGAAAGTATTGCCTTGGCTATGGCTCAACTTGAAGATAAAAATGAGTATTCCAAGCTTCTGCAACCATTTGAAAAGATGATTAGCCTGCAACAGCAGAGCTATTCAGTAGAGCTAGCTTAGGGCATTTGGTTGTCACAGTCAGTGAGACCTCAAACAGAGAACCTAAACAATCGCACCATCAGGAAATACCAAATTAAAAATTCCCTGATAGGTCAGTACACACATAAAAATTGATAAGGCATATCGAATAATCGATCGATATCGCTCTTCATCAATCCTCGATTGAAGCTTAAATCCGATAATTAGTCCAAAATATGCAAATACGGTAATTGCAGATAGCGACATCAACTCCAAATCATCAAAACTCAAGTATACTGAAAGCACAGAAAGCTGTATCAGCTTGCCCATCAAGAAACAAATATTGGAAATAAGGATTACTTCCTTTGATGATCTGGCAACTTCCAATAAGTAAATC
Organism: Microbulbifer maximicatervae (SeqCode); assembly: GCF_052467955.1. Lineage (NCBI taxonomy): Bacteria > Pseudomonadati > Pseudomonadota > Gammaproteobacteria > Cellvibrionales > Microbulbiferaceae > Microbulbifer > Microbulbifer maximicatervae (SeqCode). Next base: position 1,761,179 of record NZ_CP174329.1, on the reverse strand, counting down.
ATCAGTAGAGGTGCAATCGCATTAGTCGCACCACCAATCACCCCAGCCAAGCCGCCCATAATGATAGGAAAAAATACTGGCAGACTGGAGAATTTGGACAGATAACCCCTTAAACGATTGGAAAACAGGTAAATCAAGATTGATACTGCCAGTAACAACTTGAGAATATCCGGATTTGCCCAGGTTAACAGCCATGTTCCGGTAAAGCTTCCAAGAGACACCAACAATATTACTAAACTATATTTGGGAAAATTAATCCTATAATCTCGACACTTATAAAGACTGGATATAATTACCAAAAGCGACGGCAAAATGGTTAACACCACTGCCGTTTTCAAATCATAAGCAAGTGCCAGAATAGGCGTCGCAAGCATTGGGAAACCAAATCCCAATGCTCCGTGAGCCATACCTGCTACCAAAATAAGCAACAACCCAACTATAACTATCTCTATGACCACCCGTTAAGCAACCCTCGATATAGCAGGCATATCAAAACGTATTCGTTTAAGGTGCCTTTTCCTATCTTTAATTCCTGTTCTTGCGTGAAGGTATCGTCGATTATCCAATAACAATATCTGATTATTATTCAACCTAACCTTAAACATATTATGTGGCAACGATATTTTTAACTCCAGCTCACGTAAAGCATCAAGCTCATCTGAAGAGCAATACTCACGCTCGATAATATCATACCTGTATCTGAAACCATGGCTCTCATCAATTAAAGATGCCTCTATAAACTCAGACGACTTGCGAAACTCTTCAGGAACACGCAGTTTAAACTTACTACTTGAAAGTACCTGGAAAGTTTTATCGGAGAGGCTCTCGATTATCCTGTCGGCACAGACAAGAATATTTTCTCCGCCTCCATGCATATCAGCGTGCACAACGAAGAGACCAAAGTAGCCAGGCATCTCCGATTCAAAAGCACCGTCATTGTGCAAAAAGAATTCTCTATCACTATGAGATATAGCCAATGCCTCATCGCCTGTCTCACCACCAATTCTCACATCCCAAACCGTTCGCCCCATAGAATCATGCTCATGCACCAACCCAATGGTATTGACAATATCCTCCATCACTTCAGCAGAATCATCAGAAAATTTGAGATGGATAAGCGCAATCCCTTTTTTAAACAAGGCTATCTTATAACTTTCATACTCTATGTCCGAACAGGACCCAAGTTCAAAGCAGCAGTAACTTGGGACTCTAAGTGGCATGGCATGCGATGAAAAATAGAGTGACGACATTTTCAGCTCCCTTGATGAACAATTCCTTTACGATTCCCACAATATGAACTTCTACCCACAAGATAAAAGGAGCAATCTTTATGCCAAATATCACACATGTACCAAACTCATACGTCTCCAACTTTAGTCCCTGATGGCGTCTAAAGCTCTTTTACATCGAAATAGTAAGTGTCCCCGTGGAAACTCTCTGAATCGCCTATCACAAAGTAACCCAGGCCCCCTAATAAGCCCCCTGTTTTTTCACAAAACAGCAACAATCCCCGGTTCAGGCCAAGATAACCTACCTCCAAACAGATAAAATTTATCGTAGTACGGAAAAACCACAGCGAAATATCTTTACCATTTAACAAAATCACAACAAATCCCCCTTAAAAAAGAAAAGAAAGCGTCGCAAGATAAGAGCCAGTATCGGAGACAAGCATGCCCTATTAATTCTCCAATTAGGTGGAATAATAAAAAGTCAGGCGCTAACCATAAAATATATAAAGCGAACTAAGGTCCCAGTTATAAGGACCAATTCTGCTTTCGAGCCAAGCCGAGGGGAAAAGTATGGAAGATTTAAAGACACGGGAGCCATTTAAATGCCGTTACCAAACAGCTCCCAAGGAAATATCTAAACAAACCCTCCCCGATGGCAGCCATATAAAGTTGAGCGCCACAACTAAAGTACTCGTCAATTATTCAGAGACACGCAGACGCATACGTCTATTAAATGGGGAGGCCCAAATAAGTATTTGTAAAGAGGTAACCTGGCCATTTATAGTAGAATCACGACAAGCATTGATCCGTACACATAAAGCCACTTTCAATATTGACCAGCGATATGGAGTAACAGAAGTCACTGTTCTCGAAGGGAATATCACTGTCAGCCCGATAAAACAAAATAAAAATCGCGCCGAAATAAAGAAAGGGGAGATGCTCAAAGTAACTGAGCACAACACCGGTGCAATCAAAGATTTTGAGGTTTCCAGCTATAAGGATTGGGGAAGTGGATTTACAAAGGCTGATAACATCAGATTAACAGAACTCCTAATATCGCTAAATCGCTTTACAAATACCCCACTTGTGACGAGAGACCAGAACACTAGTAGACTACTTGTTAGTGGAGTTTATGACCTGAATCATATAGAAGATACCGTCCTCTGTCTGAGCAAATTTTATAACCTGAAAGTCACAAAAGAAGAGTCTCACACAGTGCTAGAGTTGCTTCCAGAATAATAACCTAGCTTGTTAAATATCAACAAAAGTGGTCTTGTGTACCTAACAATAAAGATAAAACAGTACTTTTCTGTAATTCTACCAGCAAATACGGTCAATCTTAGGGGCTCAGTATTACTAAAAATACGTAATTTGCTAGCCTAGTACCCTCAGCTGGCAAGGGGTACCAGGAATTCTCTTTCTGGTCCAGAGACTCCGAACCTTGCCAGCTTTTTTTATCACTTTGCCTCAAAGTAAGTGACAGAAGAACCCAAGAAGAGGCTGTAAATCCTACTCAACCGTGTCCTTATCTTCTTGCCTCAAATAACCAGCCGCATTTTCATCTTGAGCTAATTGTCCCTGTTCTGTCATTGGCAGAGCACGACTTTGCTGATTAATAGCATGAATATTCGAAGTGTTTTCCAAGTCTCTGCTGCTTGTAATGGAGGCAATAGACTCTCTATCTTTCAAGAAACTAATTACGTCATCCCTGATTTCAGATAAGTCGCGTTCAGACTTATGCATTTCAAGTATATGCCTTGGATACTCCAAGTTTCTCATGCCAGATGCAGCAAATGTACTTGAGACAACCCTGGTTACTATCACCCAAGGCGTGATCGAACTTCTAACTAGTACATTTTCAGAACGAGTACTGTCATGTATTCCAGTGCCCGTTGAGATCTTAGATTCAGTGAATGTCCCTTCACATTTAAAATACACCAATAGTGACTCAAACTGCATCTCAGCAAAGAAGATATGTGCCGCATTGACTAACAAACGAGCAAATGTATTAAGAATAAATCCTATCAATAGCAGGTGAATTAGCGCCATACAGAGAGCGCCGCCTGCTGAAATATACTGTTCTAGCAGAGCTAAGCGGCCAACTTCCTCGTCTAAGGCGCCAAACTTCTGTTTAATGGCTGTAAGAGATTCCGGCTGAAAGAAGTGAATAACATCAATCAAAGAGTATGCCAGCCAAATAGCTAGCGCAGTAACAACGATATAAAGCGCATTACCTGCGAAAAGACTAATATCGCGAATCAGCCTGAATTTTTCACCCAAATCAACAGGACGAACCGTAGGTTGTACTTCCTGGATCATTTCCCCATTGAATGAACCTTTACCATCCACTTGCTCTTCAAGTTTTGGATCAAGCTCTCTGTAAATACGATTGGGCACTTCCTTATAACGACGATTTGCCATCACAAGGTTATCCAAGTTTATAAAGATTTCCTTCGGGTGAACCGATTCCTGCCAGTTATCCCTTAATTCAGAAACCTCAGTGACTGGGTTTGCTATTTCGCTTCTAAAGCGCAGCATATAGACAACAGCAAAACTACAAGCAGCGCCTACAAATATAACCCCAAGAATATACAAGAACGGGCTAAAGCTCGGTAAAGCCTCAGTCAATACACCGGACACACTGATTATTTCATCTAGGGAAGTAGTACCTTCCCCCTTAAAAGCCTCAACGCCTAAACTTAACCCCAATCCCAGTAACAGGGGCACCACAATCGAGAATAATATCGTTTTTGCAATACTTCCCCCCGTAAGGCTCGCTACACTTTTCTGGGCTTCCCGTGAAATACCTTTACTCGCAGAGTGCCATACAATCAATGTATAAAGTAAAGCGATGGCAGAGTACATCGGGAATAGCTTTTCTCCCATATCACCAGCAAAACCACTGAGACAAATAAAAGCGACAATGACATATGAGAGCAAGACAGTTAATGTACTTACCCATGCGCCAAACTGTGCCTGAGCCATATTTCGAATGGGGTATGGCATATAAAGCAATTTAGGGAAGATACTGTGTAATACCCGAGCCAAGAAGCCCTTAGGCTCTAGAAAGGTTGGATTCTTCCGGCCAACTAACATCTCTTCTAAGCCGGAAGCGGTATAAGCCACTTCATTTTTCTCTTCTGATGCCGTACTCGTTTCAGATTTAGAATGGTTAAAAGCTAATGATACGGGATGATTTCGACCAACAAAGAAGCGCAATAAGGCCAAAATGCCGCCTGATAGAGCCCTGATACCGCCGACCAGTAGAATTGCCCCCACTACGACAAGCACCCAACCACTTACGGGGTCCGACTTCACTTGGCCAGCAGCGATAAACAGCAAGATTAGGGCAACAAGAAACTGAACTCCCCCCCTAATTGCGGTAACCCGGCCTTCTTTCTTAAAAGGGTTCTTCAGGCCCAAATCAATCGAGCCGTAATCAAACGCCATAGAGTATCCCCTTAGTACTGGTACTTATGCTTAACGCCTTAATCTGCTAAAAGAAGATGTACTTCTCAACTCAATGCAGCTTAAGGCTTTCCTGACTATTTTTCACTCACTTTCTATAAAGATACTTGCTATGCACTAGTAAGCTAATTGCAGCCCTCTATGTGTTGTATGTATTTCTGTATAACTGGGTATTCTTGAAGGCTTGGATAAGGAGTTATAGGCTGCTCGCATATGGCCTGTACAACGCCTAGCCGATAAGTTACCTATACCTGTTCCCACATAGAATCGAGTTAATTCTCTCCGGGGAGTTTGATCTGTTAAATGGCTGCACAGAGTTTAAGATTGCTCGAAAAACGTAATATGCATTTAGCGTATTGGAAACATCTTCCGGCACTCGCATAGTTGGAGCTGATATTAAATATGGCCAATTTTCATGAGAGGTAGGTACTAATACAGCTGATCCTATCGGGAATTCACCATGAAAGTCGGATTTGATCCGTGCTTGCACCCGATCCTCTACTTGAAAACCGAGCCTATCCCTAATTAGCAAATCCAACCCACCATCCATAATTCCGAAGCTATTAGCAGGGCTAACCATTGCGTCAACTGGCTTGGAAAAAAATCACCCTCGAAAACGCCTACAATTTCAATATCTTCAAATACTGGACTCCAAGCTTCCACAAGCTCCTTGGATTTATCAATTAAGTAGATTTTATCTGGCAGCATAGGCAGAACCTAATGTTAAATAACACTCATATCATATTTAGAAAACATCATACATGAGCCTACTATCATGAACCCAACTAAAGTCCCTCACTCATTGTTTCACGACATAATCTTACATACTTATCAGCTTTACAATGAATATATTTATCATCACTGTTTTTTAAAAGAGAAACCAAATCAATAGAAGTATATTTAAACCCAACTGGCCGGCCAATTTCATCGATTAATTTGTTACACAGTACGGCAATACAAGATAATCTAACCCAAAGAATTGGTGTATCCTTGAGACAAAACCCAGACATGACATCAACAAGGGGCGAAAGTTTATTCACAAAATCAACATTCACAAGCTCGTCAGAAAATTCTGAAAAAGACATACATCGCATTATTGACTGACCTTCGTGAACAACTAGAGCATTACCAATATTCGACAGTACATCAAAAAATATATGTTCTTTTTGTGTTTTCCAATTAGCCTTAGGGTGATGGCAAATAACTTTTGAGCCAGACAGCATAACAAACAAAGCTTTCTTAAATTCTAGTAACTTAATCGATGAATCATCTACAGCGAAATCAGCATACGCGACCTTGCTTTCTATAAGCTCTGCAAGACAGAGAAGTCTAGCCAAACGATATATGGTACTTTTACCATAGTGCCCACCCAAATTAATACTATATGGATTTCTTGGCATCTCTGATACCCTGACTTTAAAGTCTCGAGCAGCCAACAAAAGCTGAAATTTTAATGGCCCAATAGCGTGATAAAGACGAGCCCTGGCCTCAAAATTATACTTAATATCTGCGTCATGCTGTTTTAAATATAGTTCAACATCTTTCCTAACCTGACCATCTTGCTCACCTTTAAATGCATCAAGTGATTTTTCAAGCTTAACCCTATGGACTTGCAAATCTTTTTTAAGCCGATGAGAAACAAGTAATTTTGTTAGCCAGACAGCAGTAAAAGAAGAAACCCCCAATGAAGAAATAAATGTAACTATGTCTACTTCCATGACTCAATATTTCCATACTTAATCTAACTAAAGATGCTACCGACGGTAGCATATATCTTATCTTTTATGCTGACCATCAGAGCTTATCATTCATTGTGATAATAAAAAGTCAATAAATCCACAAAGGCCCTTCCAGGCATACCAAAGTGAAAATTTTATCCATTGAAAATCTTTAAACTCTAAGTAGTATAATAACTGATATACCGAGTGTATCAGGTATACCGTTGTACTCTCTTCGTGAATCATATAGGATAGAGGACTTTATCAAGGTAACGTTACCTCTTAGCGAACGTTAAATACGTCCTTTTTATTAGTAAACCTCAGCTATTTATCACTTCGAATATTCAATATGATCCATGCCATTGAATTACACATCAAATAGCCTCTTAAAATAAACTTGCCAGATACAATTTTGCTACACGCTGACGCCTAGCTCTCGCGCCACAGAAGCCGTTGTTGCTCCAGGCTTTTCCGCTCTCTTAACTGCTTCTCTACGGAACTCCTCCGTATACGCCTGAGTTCTTTTCTTACCCATGATACACCTCCGTGTTAGGCCTAAACCTAACTATACAGGGTGTCTACTAAACGTGGGTAAGTCTTACATTTAACGCCGCAATCAGATGCGGCTTATTTTGTGTGTTTTTTGCTCAAAAATGGGAGCGCAGCGACCGTGCAAGAAGTACACAAAGTAAAACGTCGACTGCATTGCTTTGTTATGTGAACTTAATTCACCGACTCTTCCGGAATTCCAAAGTTTACTCTACTTCTAACGCCAGTTACCTCATAGGCTTTGCCATCAATTACTCGTGGTAAATACTTGTCATTAGAAACGGAAAACAAAGCAGTTCTATCAAAAATACCAGCTGGTTTAGATTCGATAACTATGGCATCTTTAACTTCGCCATTTATTCCAATCGTAAATTCAACTAATACATATCCCTCAATCTTCTTTTCTAGCGCATCTCTGGGATAGTATTCTTTACTTTTTTGGATTAACCAGAAATCTCCGTCAATTAACTTGTTATCTCCTTGAAACTTTTTATATTTTCCTGAATATATAGATTCCTGATAGACATTAAGAACAGTTAGGTAAGAGTCTTGCTCTTCCTCTGGACTTTTGCTGCCTCTAATTGCTGTTTAGCTTCAGCTACTCTACCAAAATGGAGGTAGCACCTTACTCTATGTATTTGATGCCAGGTGCTCTCCTGCTCTTTTCGTTTCTCGCTGCAGGCTACATCTCTTGTGTGCTCCATGTTTTCTTGAGTTGCACAAGAAGAAATTAGGATTAAAAGTATAAATTGCAGGAGAACTTTCATTCTAAGACTACTTCAACGCATAACGGCGCGCGCCTTTCGCGCGTCTAGTGGAGGCTGTTTTTCGGCCGAAACGGTGTTTGAGTACCTTGTTATGAGCTGCATATATCAATACCCTTTTTCCTAAGATAGGTGATGAGATGATAGTTATATGCTTCTGCATAAACTGGCGCAATTACTTGATACTTTCTTTCTGCGAAGCTATCTATTACGTCGTCAATCTTTAAATACCTAACATTGTTGCCGTATTCGCAGCTCTTATCAATGAGAGGAACTTCGTTTAGAAGCATGCCCGTAAGGCCAATCAGCCGTAAATCACCATTATCAGCTGCAGAGATAGCCTCGCTCTCTGGATTGGCGTGTAAAATCCAGTCAAAACCCCCTCGGTAATTCTCGGGGCTTGTACAAGACGCCATTAATAAAGCTATAAAAATTACTCTAAAAACACTCATACTTTGAGAGGCTCATAACGTCGCAATAACCGGCGCGTGTTAGCGCATCCAGCGGAGGCCGCTTGCGGCCGCAGCATAGTTAATTGCTTTAATATATTTTACTCACAATTTCTCAAGGACTGAGTAGCCATCATTATCTAGAGTCAGCGAATAACCTCCAATAAAGTCTGCTGCAGCAATTGCCCTAACTGATGATATTGAAACACCAATACTTGAATAGTATTTTTTTATAGCCGCATAGTTACGATTATTTACCTTAGTCTGGCAGTCAGTTTCTGTTATGCCGCACTCGTCAGAATCATGCATGATCATTACAGTTCTTCCATCCTCACTTCCAGCGATACGCATCTTGCTACCTTCAATGGATACAACTCTAGTAGCGCCACTAATGATGTTACAGTCCTTGGATACACCAAAACTTGAACATCCTGCTGTTGCGCCATTGATAGGATCACTATTTCGAGCATCCTCCACGGATAGGCTCTTAACTGCTTGAACATTCACACATGCGGTAAGAACCATTCCAACTACTGATACGAACAATATTTTTTTCATTTTTAAAAACTCCATTACTTGAAACTAAATATAACGAGAGTGTAGAAAATTCATCCCTCTTTTCGTACTGTGCTTCTACGTGAAAAATAGCCTGTTCATCAGTTAAAGCTAGATCAGAATTCACGTAAAATCACCATTAGCCGTCAATATTTGATCACACCTAAGAAAACAAAGACATAAATTAGTTTTTCTACAGCCTGAACGCCGCGTTCAGGGGCGACCAAAGCGGCGCACCGCCTTGTGTATAATGTGAGCGCAGCGAATTACACAAAAAAGGTGCATAGCTTTGGGAGTCCACTGCAACGCCTTGTTAGCAATTTTATCCAGGCATGCAGTAATTGTCATAAGAGTCCAACCACTGTTGCGTGATTTTCTGACGCTCGACATTAGTACAAACGACCATGTTTTGATCAATTTGTGTAATAGCGATAACAAAGCCCATTTCATTTTTTGGGAGATACTCAATAGCTGGAGTTATCACATGCTCACCAATTGAACTAAACAATTCTTCTTTGGAGTTTACTTCGCCAGGAATAACACTATTGGGGTTGCAAGTAAGAAATGTTCTCTCTACTTCAGATTTACGATCAAATACAAAGCCCGAATAACTACAAGAAATACCCTTCTGTTGTGCATTCGCAATGTAACCGGATACAGCAACTTGCCGCTCATCAGGGGAGAACAAAGATGGTATTTTTGAAGCAGCATAACCCAAGCCTACCAGCACCAAGATAATTAAAAGGGCATAATTTTCGAACTTTTGCCACTTGGTTTTTCCCATTGACACATTCATAAAAACTCCAAATTACTTATTATTGCTAACGAAAATAGATATGCGGAACCGTTAAGAAAGTTGGCAGTGCCTTTGCGCAAGCAAAGGGAATGACAACTTTTAGGTTTCCGCATAATCGGGTTGTTATTTGTTGCTCGTGGCACTGTGTACAAATTCACTACAAATATCTTTCTTTTGTTTTCTACCACGATTCGGAGAGAGAAACTAGCAGCACTAGGTTCGCGGCCTTGCTTCGAAGCGGCTGCGCCGTCCGCATTAACTTCGTTATGCGAGCGTCGCTGAAGCTTCGAAGCTTACATGAAGGTCGAACCGTTGACTATGGGCTTTCCCGCCAATACTGTTTTTTTATACAGCAAACTAATAATTACCTGCTATCCTTTATTGAACCCCCGCAAAACTGGAGCGAGTGACCAATAACGAGGCTGTAGAAAAACAGTTTTAGAAAAAGCTGCCAATCCTCAGGCTCCTCTAATTAAAATTTCGGGCTAAATTTAGCTATACCACCAAATTTCTTTCATTGTATTAAATTTAGGCGTCTTGACGCCCTTAATTCATCCTCAATCAGTGAATACTGCCATATCTCATCAACTTTTCAATGTTATGTACCAAGCAGAACATCCGCCATTGTCCCTGAACCTTACTTTTTCCTCGTAGCGAGAAGCGATTTAATCGCTTGTTGGTACCGATGTTCCCAAACACAGGCTCAACAACAGACATTCGATGCCCATAAATGGTCTTGCCTTCGATACTATCAACCCGCTTTTTCATCCAGTCAGTGGCTGTCCGTCCGTTTGTCCAAGTTAGGGATACTTGCCTTCCATGTCCTTTTCGAGAGTCGGCAGAATCTGGATTTCGCATGCACTGATTTTTAAGGCTGCATTTCCTGCAGTCAGTAAGGCGCCCTTCGAACATTAGTTTTTTCTTACCTTCACTGACATGCTCTTCTTTTAACAAGAGCATGGTTTTTTCTGCTGGACAGATGCAGGTTTTCTTTTTCTTGTTGAATGTAAATTCACTAGCAGGGATAGTCTGCTGGACATTAGCCCCACCTTTTTGTTTGCGCTTGCCATGCTTGGTTTTTTGCTTAGCAAAAGCTTTATCACGCGAACGGAATTTATTGTCAGGTATGTAGGCATTGATGCCGTTCTCTCGCAGGTAGCTGTAGTTAGCGTCGTTAGAGAACCCAGTATCAGCAGTAATGATGACCTGTTTGGCCAAGATGTCTTCATCTATTCCTATATGCTGATAATGGCAACTGATGCCATCGAGAATAGGCTTCAGTGTATGATGTTCTTGCCCCTCACCAAAGGCCTGTGCTTCAACGACTATCTGATGCTTCCTATCAACTGCGGCAACACCGTTATAGCCCTGGATGGTTCCCTTGCTGGTAGTCATCTTGGCTGATTCATTGTCCGTGATATTACTTTTTACCTCTTTAGGGTTTTTACCTTGCCCCATTCTGGGAGAGTGATTCTTTAAGAACTGATCAATTTTATCAAAGTGTTTCTGCAGAGTATCAGCCGCTTTAGCTACTGCTTGCTTTCGTTCTTTTTCTTTAGGTTTCCTGCCATCAAGCCTCTTATGCTCTTTGAGGCAATGTTTGATCTTCTTGCGAATTTTTTCCTGCTTCTGTTCTAGCTCTTTAAAAGTCCCCGAATGTTCTTTGCTGGCATTGGATGGCATCTTGCACCCATCTATTGCAAAAAGTTCGTTGCCAAGCAGCCCCTGCTGATCGCAGACCAGTAACACTTGCTCAAACACCGACTCAATCGCATCAGGATAACTGCTTACAAAACTTGCAATACTAGTAAAATGCGGAACGGTATCGCATGACAGTGCTTTGAAGAGGATATTTTTCTCACATTGCCATTGAATTTCACGGCTTGAGGTAATGCCTTTTGAGTAAGCAAACAATATGATTTTCAGGAGGATAGCTGGATCATAAGCTGTTCGTCCGCCGCTATCATTTTGATATTTTTTATGGAAGACAGAGAGGTCGATATGGTCATCAATCAAATGATGAAGTGTAAACTCAAAGGTTTCAGGTTGTAGTTGTTCTTCGAAATTGATGACGACCATTGCATCTTGGTTGTAATCGTAACGTTTGAAATTGGGCATATGGATAATCTCGACATCAAGACCTCCATTTTAACAAAAAAGCTACCTTCTAAGAGTTTTTCTACGGCCTGAACGCCCAAAGCAGCGGCGCGCGTTAGCGCGTCCAGCCCGCAGGGCGATGCTGCCTTTGCTTGTTAAATGCATATTACTCCCAGCCTAACTCGGAATATGTTTTTTTATCTTCTTCGGGATAGTCACTTTTGTACTCTCCCCATCCCATGTACGCATAGTACTTTGTCATTGCTTCGAAATATGATGAAGCCTCACATATCCATGTAAGTTTTGCTCCGGGCTCTAGCAAATTGCGTGCACTGTCACCAAGGGGGCCAGCTAGGCAAAAGGTCTGCGAATTTTCATCTTCTATCCAAAGTTCGTGTTTCATAGTTCTTGTGAGCATTTAACGCTGCTAGCAGGGGCGGCCGGAGCGGAGCGTAGGTCGTCCAGCCCAGCCCCGAAGGGGATGGGCGATCCTGCCTAGCCTAGTTATGGCTGGCGCGATCAGCACTACCTACCTGCACTCTGCCCGCCATTCTTGGTGCAGCGTCTTGTCATGTCTTCTTGGTTACTGACTCAATAGCTCTGGTGTGGGCCAGCTTGGCTATCAGGCTTGAAATATATACGCACCACGCTGAGATCAAAATATACGCCAAGTATTCAAGAAGAAAAAATGGAAATTCCCTTTTCATGCCTGGAGAAGATTCAGTGGCGTGCTTGTATAAACTAATAAATTCTTGAAAGTGAGTGTATGCATAACTACCACCTAAAAACGCTATTCCGAGAGCGATAGAGGCTAGAGTCGCCCACGCCATAAATATAATCCATTTTTTCATTTTTTATACTCACTAAACAGAACATAACGAAAATAGATATGCGGAACCGTTAAGAAAGTTGGCAGTGCCTTTGCGCAAGCAAAGGGAATGACAACTTTTAGGTTTCCGCATAATCGGGTTGTTATTTGTTGCTCGTGGCACTGTGTACAAATTCACTACAAATATCTTTCTTTTGTTTTCTACCACGATTCGGAGAGAGAAACTAGCAGCACTAGGTTCGCGGCCTTGCTTCGAAGCGGCTGCGCCGTCCGCATTAACTTCGTTATGCGAGCGTCGCTGAAGCTTCGAAGCTTACATGAAGGTCGAACCGTTGACTATGGGCTTTCCCGCCAATACTGTTTTTTTATACAGCAAACTAATAATTACCTGCTATCCTTTATTGAACCCCCGCAAAACTGGAGCGAGTGACCAATAACGCCCGGCTCATCGGCGAGCGAAGCGAGTCCGGTGGAGGCCGCAGGCCGGAACGAAATGCAGCCGCTTGTTAAGCTCTGGGGCCATTGTACCTTGACTCATTAATAGACCAGATTACACCAGCCAAAAGATACCCAAAAGCCAAACTACCTATTAATGACCATAATGTATCCATAGTGAGAATGGATTGATTATTGATTATCTGCCTCGATAGAAATCCGTTAACAAATAGAAAACAACCGCCCCCAAGCACACCTCTAGTTAAAGCAAAATGAAACGATCCTTTAGATCGAATTCTTTCCCATCTTTCATTAGGCTTCATTAGGCTTCATTAGGCTTCATTATTGATCCGTAAATTCTTGGTGCTTAACGAAAATAGATATGCGGAACCGTTAAGAAAGTTGGCAGTGCCTTTGCGCAAGCAAAGGGAATGACAACTTTTAGGTTTCCGCATAATCGGGTTGTTATTTGTTGCTCGTGGCACTGTGTACAAATTCACTACAAATATCTTTCTTTTGTTTTCTACCACGATTCGGAGAGAGAAACTAGCAGCACTAGGTTCGCGGCCTTGCTTCGAAGCGGCTGCGCCGTCCGCATTAACTTCGTTATGCGAGCGTCGCTGAAGCTTCGAAGCTTACATGAAGGTCGAACCGTTGACTATGGGCTTTCCCGCCAATACTGTTTTTTTATACAGCAAACTAATAATTACCTGCTATCCTTTATTGAACCCCCGCAAAACTGGAGCGAGTGACCAATAACGCCTCAATAACCCGCAGCTGAAACATAGCGAAGCGGCGTGTAAGCTGTCGGGCGCCGAAGGCGCGTAGTTAATTGACTTGTTATGAGCTTCGGTACTCACCTATCACCTCGATTTTCCCAACAATATTTTTATTAAGATCTTCCAGATCTTCAGCCGGCACCCACCATTCGGTATGTGACTTAGCACCCACGCATTTTATGGGGTATTTTTCCATGAAGGACTTAACTACCTCAAATTTGGTTACGTAACCTGCACCGAAATCGGTGATATTCCACTGTGTTAAGGCAATGGCATACTCTTCATTTGTAACCGGATAAAAAATTGGCTGTTCTGGCAAACGAGGTGGCCATTTCTTATAGCCTGATTCCTTAACCAGTTCTAACTCTTTTTCGCCGGTTGGCCTATAGCAAGTGACTGTCTCCATGCTTTAAATCTCAATACTCATAACAGTTAATTCAAAAGAAGCGTCTTTATATCACCCTTCTATATAATTCTACTCACTTCTTTCAAGATAACCTAAAAAACCCAATAATATCAAAAAGTTAAGAACTTTGGCATATTTCTCAACAGGTAGATATATAGCAGGCGCTATATATCTACCTGCTTTTTCTGCTCTTTATAACATTACCAACCCTATAAAAATCAAAGAGATAGATCGTCACCTCCAGAAATAGGAGAAGCTTCTCTTGAATTCTGATATTGACAGCAGGACAAAAGAGCAAATACTGTATATAAAAACAGTCTAAGGGCAATATCATGGACGACATTCGCCACAAAATCCCAGGTAAGCCTGAACGATTTATGGACAATCTGCGATTTCATATTCGAAAGCAGGGACTATCGTACCGAACAGAGCAAACTTACACCCATTGGATTAAACGCTTCATTCATTTCAATAAAAAGAAGCACCCTAACGATATGGGAGCTGTTGAGATTGAGACGTTTCTCTCTCACCTTGCAGTTCAGGGCCTTTGCTCAGCAAATACACAGCGAATAGCTCTGAACGCTTTGATATATCTGTACAAGAGATTCTTAGGTAGGGATATTCAGGCTCTGGACTTTAAACTGGCAAAACAACAAAAGTACTTGCCCGTGGTTTATAGCCGTAGAGAAATATCAGCAATTTTGGATCACCTTGAAGGCACCTACAGATTACAGGTTGAGCTAATGTACGGTAGCGGCCTTCGCAGCGCCGAACTGCTTTCTTTGCGTATAAAGGATATAGACTTCGACAGCAATAATATTTTTGTTCGAGGTGGTAAGGGGGATAAGGATCGCACTACGATATTACCTAATGGGTTAATTGTGCAGCTACATAGGCAGGTGGAGTCTGTTTCCCTATTACACCAACAAGATCTTTTGGCTGGTTTTGGTTCGGTTTATTTACCTAACGCTTTGGAACGAAAGTATCCAAGTGCAAGCCGACAACTGGCTTGGCAATACCTTTTCCCTTCCAGCACCATCGGCCAATGTCCTCGCTCCGGTGAAAACAGAAGGCACCATATGCACGCGTCAACTTTAGCGCGCCAGGTTCGTATAGCTGTCAAGCTAGCGGGAGTCAACAAACCGGCTCGTTGCCATGCATTTCGCCATAGCTTTGCGACTCACTTGCTCGAAGCGGGTTATGACCTGCGCACGATTCAGGAACTGCTAGGGCATTCGGATGTTAGTACTACTGAAATTTATACCCATGTCGTAAATCGGGGAAATAAAGGCGTTTTAAGCCCTTCAGACCGACTGCGCAACATTAATAAAATTGAGGAGGCTGGAGCTAACTATTTTGTTGGGAGCAAGGTGGGGGAAGCCCAGGGGCTTGGCTTATTGGCTGCATCTTAGTAGCGAAGAGATTGGATACCGGGCTTTCGCCGGTATCCAATAGAAAAAAGCCGATCGAATTATCCCGGTGTTACATCTCCGTTTTGCGCGCGGTGGCGCAGTGCGTGATCGATCAGAACCAGGGCCATCATGGCTTCGGCGATAGGCGTTGCTCGAATACCAACACAGGGGTCGTGGCGGCCTTTGGTAACGACTTCAATGGGATTGCCGGAGCGGTCAACGCTGCGGCCGGGAATGCGCAAACTGGAAGTCGGCTTCAGGGCGATATGGGCAATGACGTCCTGGCCACTGGAAATACCACCCAAGACACCCCCAGCATTATTCGACAGGAACCCCTCTTCTGGAGTGATTTCATCTCGGTGCTCAGTGCCCTTCTGCTCCACGCTGTCAAAGCCAGCTCCAATTTCCACGCCTTTTACCGCGTTAATACTCATTAAGCCGTGGGCCAGATCTGCATCCAGGCGATCAAAAATAGGTTCACCCAGTCCGGCTGGGACGCCGCTGGCGTGTACTGAGATACGCGCACCGATGGAGTTCCCCTCTTTGATCAGCTCCTGCATATAGGTCTCCATGTCGGGGACCCGATCGGCATCCGGGCAAAAGAAGGGGTTTTGTTCTACCTGATCCCAATCCAGTTTTTGTACTTTAATCGGGCCCAATTGCGAGAGATAACCGCGCACTTCAATGCCGTATTTTTGTTTCAGCCATTTTTTGGCGATGGCCCCGGCGGCAACCCGCATGGCAGTTTCACGGGCGGAGGATCGGCCACCCCCACGGTAGTCGCGGATGCCGTATTTTTGCCAATAGGTGAAATCGGCATGGGCTGGCCTTACCTGTTCAGCGATATTGCTGTAGTCCTTGGAGCGCTGGTCGGTATTTTCAATCAACAGCCCAATGGGCGTGCCGGTGGTTTTTCCCTCGAAAACACCGGAAAGGATTTTTACCTGGTCGGGTTCGCGGCGCTGGGTGGTATAGCGGGAAGTGCCCGGCTTGCGGCGGTCCAGCTCTCGCTGAATTTCTTCTTCACTAATCTCCAGACCCGGCGGGCATCCATCGACGATACAGCCGAGCGCGGGGCCGTGGCTTTCGCCAAAGGTGGTGACACAAAACAACTTGCCAAAGGTATTGCCCGACATAGACGACTTTTCCAGCTAGTAGGTGGTAAAACAAGATGGCCCATAATAGGGGCGCGCATTATAAATGATCTGCCCGCCCCAGTGCGCAGACTGGGGCAAAAAGCACAAGTGTCCGCAGAACCGGGCTTGTACCCATAACCCGGCAACCGAGATTGCCGGGGAGGCAAAAGGAATTATTCCTTTTCGAAGTAGGGTTGATAGGCGAGTAGTTCTTCCCGGCTGATGGCAAAAACACCGTGGCCACCATCCTCAAACTCGGGCCACATAAACGGCACCTCCGGGAAGGCTTTTTCCAGGGCTTCCCAGCTATTACCCACTTCGCAGATCAGCAGGCCATCGGGCTGTAAGTGGTTGGCAGCCTCGCGCAGCAAGCGACGGGTAAAATCGAGACCGTCATCGCCAGAGCCCAGGGCTATATCCGGCTCAGCGTGGTATTCCTTGGGCATTTCGGCCAGATCGCGGGCATCGACATAGGGCGGGTTGCACACGATCAACTCGTAACTCATACCGTGCAGGCCAGAAAATAGGTCCGACTGCACTGCGCGCACGCGTTCATTCAACTCGTGACGATTGATATTGATCTGTGCAACTTCGATCGCGTCCTCGGAAATATCGCTCACATCGACACGCGCTTCCGGGAAGGCCTCGGCGCAGGCGATACCGATACAGCCGCTACCACAACAGAGGTCCAGAATCGCCAGGGGCTCAACATTGAGCCAAGGCTGGAAGTTGTGGCGAATCATCTCGCCAATCGGTGAACGGGGTACCAGTACCCGCTCGTCCACATAAAATGTCATATCGCAGAAGTGCGCTTCCTTGGTCAGGTACGCCGCCGGTACCCGCTCGCTAAAGCGCCGCTCCAGGATAGTGAGTACGTCGCGGCGCTCCTCCATGGTCAAACGGGCCTGGAGTATCTCTGGCTTACTGTAAGGCGGGAGATGCAAGGCGTGGGTTACCAGTAAAACGGCCTCGTCCCAGGCGTTGTCGGTGCCATGGCCGTAGTAGAGGTCGGCCTCATTGAATCGGCTGGTCCCCCAGCGGATATAGTCCAAAACCGTGGTCAGTTCGTGGAGGCTTGTTTCACGCCTTTCTATCATCAATCTATCCTTAAGTGCTTTGTATCTCGTCGGGGCCCACTGTCACTAGCGGGTGTCCTCTGTTGTTGCTGCAGAGGGGCCAATCAATGCCCGGGGAGTGTAGTTTGCTCACACCAAATAAGCGACGAGTAAGGTTAAGTGGCCATTTTACAGCGGCTACCTAAAGGCCCTAAGCTATTTTTCCGCCCAACTTCGCTCCGCCCTGCTAACAAAATAGCCTTCGTCAGTGGTCGTCAAATAACAGCTAACAGGCCCCTGGGGCCGCGTGGATCTTTACTCTCGGGTTACAAACGCTTAGGGTAGCGCACCCGCCCTTCGGGCTGAGATGTTGGAAAGAGCAGCATGAACGAACATTACGCGCGAATTATTGAAGCAATCGGCGAAGATCCGCAACGCCCTGGGCTCAAAGACACCCCGGAGCGCGCCGCCAAAGCCATGGAATACCTGACACGCGGCTATAAACAGACCGTGGAAGATGTAGTCAACGACGCGCTCTTCCCGTCCGACTGCAGCGAAATGGTGCTGGTTAAGGATATCGAACTCTACTCCCTGTGTGAGCACCACCTGCTGCCGTTTATCGGCCGCGCCCACGTAGCCTATATTCCCAATGGCAAGGTCGTTGGCCTGTCCAAGGTAGCACGCATTGTGGATATGTTTGCGCGCCGCCTGCAGATCCAGGAGCAGCTGACCGTAGAGATCGCCGAGACCCTGCAAAACGTTACCGGTGCTGCCGGTGTCGGCGTGATCATCGAAGCCAAGCACATGTGCATGATGATGCGCGGTGTGGAAAAACAGAACTCTGTGATGAAGACTTCGGCTATGCTCGGTACTTTCCGCAGCAACCAGGCCACCCGCAACGAGTTCCTCTCCCTGCTGCGCCAGTAAACGCCACAGGTACCCAGCGGCCGCCAGGGCCGCTTTGACCGAGGAGTGACCGCTATGCCTCACCTGATCATAGAGTATGCGAAAAATCTGGAAGAGAAGATTTCTGTCGCTGCACTGGTCAGCTCGGCTCAGGAGGCGATGCACCGTTCCGGTTTGTTCGCCTCCCACAATATCAAGACTCGCGCCAAGTCCTACGATCAGTTTATTGCTGGGGACAATGGCAACAGCTTTATCCACGCAGAGATCCGCTTGCTTGAAGGGCGCTCTACGCGGGAAAGGGAGGCATTGAGCTCGGCTGTTTTTAACAGCCTGTGCCAATTTGCCGAGGGAGTTCCCGCAGTCTCGGTAGAGGTGCGGGAGATGGATGCCAGCTGCTATTCCAAACGGGTTCCCTTCTAAGCGGTTTCACCGCGCAAGAAAGGCCCAAACCACTCTGCAATCGCCCGGGCACCACTCTCCTCCAGGTGTAAGTGGTGGCTTCCTGGAATTTCACGCGCCTCAATACCCGGAAACTCTTGCAGTACAGGGCGCAGGCGCTTGAGCATATCTGCAATACCGTCTTCAGCGAGAACCAGCTGCACCGGCATCTTCAATCGGGATAAGTAAGCTTTAATCTGTGGCTCATTGAGCTTGGCCGTGGAAGCCGCCATCAGCCGGGGGTCATTACTCCACATATAGCCACCCTCCACTTCCCGGGTGCCCCGCTC
Organism: Microbulbifer maximicatervae (SeqCode); assembly: GCF_052467955.1. Lineage (NCBI taxonomy): Bacteria > Pseudomonadati > Pseudomonadota > Gammaproteobacteria > Cellvibrionales > Microbulbiferaceae > Microbulbifer > Microbulbifer maximicatervae (SeqCode). The sequence goes on along the minus strand of NZ_CP174329.1, from coordinate 1,741,868 downwards.
GGTCAATACCTGCGCAGCCCACTCAGTTAGCGGAAACATGCCATTTTTGCGCGCTTCGACCGCCTCTTCGAAGGTACCGTAAACCCGCAGCTTGCGCGTGCCGTAACGGGCTCTCTGGGCAATGGCCTTGGCCAGGTTCTCCGGAGCTTTTTCATCTTCGGTGGAGGGAGGTACCAGGCCATCGATCAGTGCCAGGCGCTTTACCCGATCGGGAAAAGCACCAGCGGTTATCACCCCAGCGATAGCACCTCGGGAGTGCGCCACAATGGAGAACTTGCGCCAGCCGAGCGCGTGCACCGCCCCCAAAATATCTTCCGCCTCTTCCCAGATGTTGTAGTTGGCATCGAGTGAGCGGTGATAGCTGCGTCCGTGGCCCGGCATATCTATCGCTACCAGGTTAATTCCGCTCAGCAGGGGAGCCAGCCGACTGAAGGTGGCACAGTTATCCAACCAGCCGTGAAGAGCAATTACCGGCTCTCCCTCCGGGTCGCCCCACTGACGTGCAGCAATCGACTTGTGATCAAACTCAAGGGTGATTTCACGGGGAGTGATTTGATTTATCGCCAAAGTGATATCCACCGGATAGTGACTAAAACAGGTGGTGAAATGGTGCGGCCCACCAACAACATCCGCAATGACAGTTGTGATCAGCGCAATAGGGATTTACTGGCAGACACGACCGGAAAAATTACTCTGCGTGCTGCAACCACTCCAGGTCAGCGCAGCCATTAGCCCATACATCCGCACTGACACAGGCGAGGCTGGAAGTGCCCATCGGGTGTTCATTAACGCTGCCACAGAGGCCATTGAGCAGGCTGCCCACCAAAGGCTGGTGGCTAACCAGCAGAAGCGGAAAGGTATCCTGGGTTTGCAAATGGTCGAGCAGTTGCTGTGGGTGGGTATTGCCGATCAGCAGCGGTTCGGTAATAACGGGCAATCCCAGTTGAGCAGCAGCAATCTCAGCGGTTTCCTGGGTGCGTACAAATGGGCTGGCCCAAATTGCCTTTACCGCCGCCAGTTCCTCGGCGCGCTTTTTACAAACCTGTGCAACCTGCCTGCGCCCGCGCTCTGTCAGGGCTCTCTCTGCATCATTGGCGAGCATGGGCTCGGCTTTACCGTGACGCAAAATAAACAGCTGCATGGGGCTTCCTCAAGGGTAGGTTGTGACTTTGTTGATATCTGCGGGAATATTCGTAGGGAGGGCAGCGGATATTTATCCGGTGCCCACGGATAAGGCACCGGATAAATTAGCGATAGGAAAAGCGATCAGTTCTTGTCGACAGGTTTGTCGGCGTCGTCGGCACTTTCCTCAACCAGCTCGGGCTTTTCGCTGCTCTCAGGCTCGGAGCTACCCAGGATAATGGCATCCTCGGCTTCGTCTTCAGCCTTTTCCTTTTCACGCTTTACTTCCGTAGAAACCACTTCTGCAGAAACATCTTCGGCGCCCTCGTAACCGGACAAATCCTCTACTTCAGATTCAGGCCACTCGGCAAACGGGAAAGGTTTTTCGTCGGAGTTGTAGATCAGGAACTGGATCGCCTGGTAAACATAGGAGGCGAGCTGATCGCCAAAGCGACGCAGATTATCGTTGGATTTCCCGCTGATAATCGAAAACAGGAATTGCAGTATCACTACCGCCATCAGTAACCACGCGGCAACCTGAAGGCACACTGCAAACAGCACCATATAGATAAGGCGCACCCACTGGTTGCCGGAAGTAAGATTGCGCTTTAGATCGTCATTTTTCATATGAGGCTTCCATTTAAGGCTTGGCCGAGTAGGCCACATCAAAAGTTTGTGCGCCCGACATCAAATTGCGAATTACCTCAGGAATCGGCCGCTGTTCAAATAATATGGCGTGAATCGCGGAAACCAAGGGCATGTAGACACCCATTTCGTCAGCTTTCTGTTTAATCAGACGAACCGTATTCACACCTTCGGCCACCTGACCGATTTCTGCGACAGCCTGATCGAGCGGCTTGCCTTTACCGACCATATACCCCACCCGGTAATTTCGGCTGAGGTCTGAGGAACAGGTCAAAATCAAGTCGCCAACACCGGCAAGACCAATAAACGTCATGGGATCAGCACCCATCGCTTCGGCAAAACGCATCATTTCTGCCAGAGAGCGGGTGATCAATAAACTGATGGTATTTTGCCCGCGCTCCAGCGCCGCAGCCATACCAGTGATGATCGCGTAGATATTTTTTAGCGCACCGGCAAGCTCTACTCCAAACACATCGCTACTGGAATAAACCCGGAAAGTCTCCGAGTGCAGTGCCGATTGAATCGCTTTACAAAGTGCCTCGTCTTCACTGGCCACCACCGTTGCAGTGTAGTGCCCCGCAACAATTTCTTTTGCAAAATTTGGTCCGCTCAAGACCCCGACACGCATGTCGGTGGTTTCCTCGCGCAGGATATCGCTCATTAAGTGGAAGTTGTCATGCTCGATTCCCTTAGTGGTGGAGATCAGCATGGTGCCCGGCGCCAACAACGGGGCTACTTTTTTTACCACCTCGCGAAAGGACTTACTGGGTATCGCAACAAAAACGATACTGCAACCATCGACCGCTTGCTCCAGGTCGCTGGTAAGTTGTAATTCCGGGTGCAGCGGCACGCCGGGCAGGTATTTATGGTTTTCTCGAGTGTCGCGACACTCAGCCGCCGTCTCCGCATTGCGCATCCACTGGCGGGTGTCGTGGCCGTTGCCCGCCACAATGTTAGCAATCGCGGTTCCGAAACTGCCGCCGCCCAATACGGCAATAGCGAGGGGGTTGGAAGTTTCTTTTTGCATTGTCACACCGATAAAGCTTCTTATAAGACTTGCGGATTATAGAGGCATGACCCGCTGAGCCCAATGGGGTCAATTTGTTTTAAACTTCTGCCAATTGTGCGAAACGGCACAGTAAATAGCAAAAACGGCCCTCTGCCTTGACCAACCGATAAAACACCGTTCGATCAGGCAGGGGCCGCTTCTGGGACCAGCAAAGTCTAAAACAACTCCGCTGGCCATCGCTTAGCACCAATCAATAGCGCTGACTTAGCCGTGCATTTCCAGCAGCAGCGTGTTCAAACGGCGCACATAATCCGCCGGATCTGCCAACTGGTTACCGGCAGCCAGATTAGCTTGGTCCATCAGGATATTGGTGAGGTCCGCAAAACGATCTTCATCCGCCTCCTGGTCCAGACGCTTTACCAGTGGGTGGGACGGATTGATTTCAAAGATCGGCTTGGCATCTGGCAGGGCCTGGCCGGCCTGTTCCAGGATGCGGCGCATTTGCGGGCCCATATCCTGTTCGCTCACCACCAGACACGCTGGGGAGTCCACCAGGCGAGTGGTTGCGCGTACGGAGTCAACGCGACCTTCCAGAACTTCCTGTACCCGCTCAACCAGGGCACCGGACTCCTGCTCAACTTTTTCGCGCTCAGCCTTGTCCTCATCGCTCTCGGCTTCACCCAGATCCAGCGCACCTTTGGCCACGTCTTGGAACTGCTTGCCGTCGAACTCGTTCATATGGCCCACGAACCACTCGTCCACCTGATCGGTGAGCAGCAGCACTTCGATACCCTTCTTGCGGAATACTTCCAGGTAGGGGCTGGACTTGGCCGTAGCGAAGTTGTCGGCACACACGTAGTAGATCGCCTTTTGGCCATCCTTCATGCGACCCACATAGTCTTCCAGGGATTGATCCTGCTTCTCGGTATCGGTATGGGTGCTGGCGAAGCGCAGCAGCTTGGCAATTTTCTCTTTGTTGGAGAAATCTTCAGCCGGACCTTCCTTCAATACATTGCCGAACAGATCCCAGAACTTCTGGTATTCATCGCCATCTTTCTTCGCCAATTTATCCAGCATATCCAGAACACGCTTGGTCAGCGCGCTCTTGATCGCATCAGTATTGCGATCTTTTTGCAGGATTTCACGGGATACGTTCAGCGGCAGATCGTTAGAGTCCAGAACACCTTTCACGAAACGCAAGTACAGCGGCAGGAACTGCTCCGCATCGTCCATGATAAAAGTGCGCTGCACATACAGCTTGAGGCCGCGAGCGGCATCGCGCTGGTACAGATCAAACGGTGCGCGCGCAGGGATGTAAAGCAGGCTGGTGTAATCCTGTTTACCCTCTACGCGGTTGTGGCTCCAGGTTAAGGGATCGTCGAAATCGTGGGAGATATGCTTGTAGAACTCCTTGTACTCCTCAGATTTCACATCGGAGCGGGGACGAGTCCACAGGGCCTGGGCAGCGTTTACTGCTTCAAACTCAGGCGCCTTTTCTTCTTTCGGCTCTTCGCCCTCTTCCGCCGCCGGCATTTCCTCTTTCAGCATTTCCACCGGAATGGCGATGTGATCGGAGTACTTTTTAATGATGGAACGCAGGCGCCAGTTATCGGCAAACTCTTTCGCTTCTTCTTTCAGGTGCAGAACCACCCGGGTACCGCGCTGAGGCCACTCAACGGTCTCTACGGAGTATTCCGCTTCACCGTGACACTCCCAGTGCACACCCTGGTCGGAATTCAAACCGGCGCGACGAGTGAATACGTCCACTTTGTCAGCGACGATAAAGGCGGAGTAAAAGCCCACACCGAACTGGCCGATCAGGTGCGCATCTTTTTTCTGGTCTCCGGTCAGCTGCTGCATAAATGCAGAGGTGCCGGAGCGGGCGATAGTACCGAGGTTTTCGATAACTTCATCGCGGCTCATACCAATACCATTATCGGTAATGGTGAGTGTGCCCTCTTCCTTGTCAAACTCGATACGAATACGCAGGTCTGCATCTTCGCCAAGTAATTCGGGCTTGGACAGCGATTCAAAACGCAGCTTGTCGGCGGCATCAGAAGCGTTGGATACCAGCTCGCGCAGGAAAATCTCCTTATTGGAGTAGAGCGAGTGGATCATCAGGTGCAGTAGCTGCTTGGCTTCCGTCTGGAATCCATGGCTCTCTTTTTGGGCCTCAACGGTCATCTATTCGGTCTCCCCGTAAACGTCAATCGGAACAGGGAGCAAATATTGGGATCAGCCAGCAGGTTTCAAGGGGGGAGGGACAATCACTTACCAGTGGAGATCAGCGATCTCCACTGGTTTGAGCGGTAGCGAGATTGCCTTTGCCAGTAATATCGATCACGAAATTGGCTGTGAGATCTGAGATCACTCGGGACTCCGCATTCATCAGGATGGCAATACCCACTTTCAACTTTTCCGAGTAGGCCACCGCCGCGCGGAAGCCCGCAACCCAACCGCCGTGATAAATAATGCGGTCATCACCGATGGTGTAGAGGCGCCAGCCCAAGCCGTAGCCCGCATGAGACAGGTAATCTCTCCAGATACGATGGCGCATATGACGCTGGGTAGCGACTCGCTCAGTGGTCATATCGGCGATCACTTCCGGTGACAGTACCTTCGGGTAGTAGCCCATCTGGGCTTTCAGCCACTGGGCCATATCGGAGATACTGGCATTCACTCCCGCCGCCGGTGCAGCAAAGTAGTATTCCTTCTCCACTTTTACCGGGCGCCAGCCACTGCCTGTCTGGATATGGGGTGCCGCACGGTTGTCGGAGGCCATAAAGCTCTCCCAGCCGACCGATGCGTTCTGCATTTTCAGCGGGACAAAAATTCGCTTTTTCAGCTGGCTTGCAAAGGAAACCCCGGTCGCCTCAAAAATCACATCCTCAATCAGGCTGAACAACACATTCTGGTAGCCGTAGCATTTTCCCGGCGTGCAGCGCGGATCGATATTGGCAAACTTAGGCAATATCTTGCTGAGAGGCTTGTTGTCCTCAAGGTAGTTGTCGTAGGCGTTGGGGGTCAGGCCCGAGGAATGGCTGAGCAAGTGCTCCACCTGAAGCTGGCGAGACAGCGAGGGCGTCTTAAAGCTCAGGTCCGGCACATAGTTGACCACCTTGTCATCCCATTTGAAGCGATCTTCATGCTCCAACATAGTGGCCATACTGGCGGCGAAGGTCTTGGATACCGAGGCCAGACGGAACACCGTGTCCTGATCCACCTTGCCGGATTTACCCCGGACCCTGACGCCATAGGTGTCCATCGCGACCACCCGGTTGCCATCCACGATGACATAGGCGCCGCCGGGTATAGATTTACCCGCCATCATCTGTTTGAAGTATCGGCCAAACTGTTTGGCCCTGTCGTCTATATCAGCCGCTTGCGCAGGCAGGGACAGACTCCCCAGAATCACCAGGAAGAGGAAAAAACGTGCCATAGAGGCGCGCATGACGTAGACGATATTTGAAAGAATTGCAGGTCTCATAAGCAAATCGAGCCGCCAAAGCAATCCGGTAGTTGCAGATAAGACTAGCAGCCAGCGGGCAAAAACTCTATTTAGGCGCCACGCAGGACTGACCGCTGAATTCTAGTCTGCACTTTTCTCGAGCGCGGGGACGGCCATGCCAATCAGCGCAGATCAGCGCAACAAGGCTTGTACAAACAAAAAAACCGCCTTGCGGCGGTTCTTCTTTTGGGGCCCGGAGACCCCAGCGCAAAAAGCGTCTTACAGCTTCTCAGCGTTCTCGCTCAGGTAAGCCGCTACGCCTTCCGGAGAAGCGTTCATACCTTTGTCGCCTTCCTGCCAGCCGGCGGGGCAAACTTCACCGTGCTCCTGGTGGAACGCCAGAGCGTCAACCATGCGCAGCATTTCGTCAACGTTACGGCCCAGCGGCAGATCGTTAACTACTTGGTGACGTACAGTGCCTTCTTCGTCGATCAGGAAGGAACCGCGGAAAGCAACACCAGCGTCAGCTTCTACGTCGTACGCCTGGCAGATTTCGTGCTTAACGTCTGCAACCAGAGTGTACTTAACCGGGCCGATACCACCGTCGTTGACGGAGGTATTACGCCATGCGTTGTGAGAGAACTGGGAATCGATGGATACACCGATTACCTCAACACCGCGCTTTTCAAACTCAGCGAAACGGTGGTCGAAAGCGATCAGCTCAGAAGGACATACGAAGGTGAAGTCCAGCGGGTAGAAGAAAACTACAGCCTTCTTACCTTTGATTGCTTCTTTCAGGTTAAAAGTATCGACGATCTCGCCGTTACCCAATACCGCTGCAGCGGTGAAATCCGGAGCCGGCTTGCCTACCAGAACTGCCATGAAAACCTCCTCAATCCAATGATGGGTTGTTGATGATACGTAGAGTGTTCAATTTATGAGCAACAGCTATAAATCGAATGGGAATTAATAGTGGGCCGCTATGATACACACCCACTTATTTCAGGCCCATAAATTTTTTAAATCAGGCTGATAGCAGAACGGCTATGCGTGAACTAACACCCAAAATAGGATGACCTACCCGCAAAAATGTACAAATAGCAAACAAAGAGGGTAAAATGCGACCATTCCGGAATCTTATTGACACTCATTCTCAATTGCAATAGGATTCCTACCTGACTACTATTGAGTAAGAGTTGAACAGAGCCACCGCCATGTATGTATGTATTTGTAAGGGCATAACTGACCGCCAGATTAAAGAGGCGATCTATGATGGCTCCACTTCGGTGAAGGCGTTGAGACGCCAGCTGGGCGTTTCTTCTCAATGTGGACGCTGTGCCGAGCAGACCAAGGAGATCATCGACGAGACCATGAGCGGTGGGATGGTGTCCTCTGCCAACAACGGCCTCTTCTACTCCTCCAGCTGACCGTCCAATATGGCCACCCTCCTCTGGTGGCCTCTACCACTTTTATCTACCCAGCCCTCCAGCTCTTCGTAAAACCTTAAAAACCTGTATAAGACTCCCATCCAAGTCGAACTAGCGTGCCTCCACTGTCTTTATCTCCGCTCTCAACCTGAACACATATCGGCCAACCTTGGGCAGCTATAAATCTCAACCTGCAAACGCGTCTCCCGGCTTTAAATGCTCGCCAAACTCTAGCCCTCCGATTTACTGACCCCTCCGGCCTCACTGCAATACCCCTTGGATCGGAAAAGTTGGATATTGAGAAAATCTGTTTTAGAAAGCCTCTAAACAACTCCGTGATATTTTTGGTTTTTACAGCACAGAGCGTAAATCGCTATGAAAGCCTGTAGGGTCGGCCCTGTTAGACAAGGCACTCGCAGCGAGGCACCTAAAATCTGCTGACTTCAGGAGCCCGAAAATATTACGGATTTATTCAGACACCGCTTTGTTAACCCCTTCGTAATCCACGTGATATTCGACAGTGGTCAACATCAATTCAGGGCATTAGTCCATCGACAAAATATCAACTCAATCGCTTTTATATTCCAGGTAACCATTCAATGAGTCGGTCAGATGGCAAACTATCAAAAGGTGGGATCATTTAATTTAGAAAAAATTAATTATTCAAGCGCCATTCGAATACTAGAAAAGGTTTTGGCTCAACTTATAACTGCAAGCGCTTCACCCGTATATATAAATAAGAAGCATTATTAATACCAAACATGAAAACATTAACCTCAACTAAAATGCACAACCCACCAATAACAAGGGTTAATATTCGAAATAAATGACTTATTGTTGTATTGCTCACACAACCTAAATGATAATTATTTTCGTTGCTATTTTCGGCTAAATTTGCGTTAAAACCCTTGTTTTTCCTGCATTCCGCAAGAAAAACTTTTTCTTGACTTGCCGCAAATCGCAACGCAAACTCGGCCCCGATTGCAGCTGAAATCCTAAAATAAAATTAGGTAAATCAGGCAGCCGCAGACTTTAGTGACTAATAAACTTTAGTAACTAAAAATATCAACTAATCTCTAGCGACTAACAAATAGGAACTCTCTGCAAACCTTATTGAGTTGGCAGGGCTTCAGGAGCACAGGCTATGAAAGGCGACCCCAAGGTAATTGAGCATTTAAATAAAGTACTGGGTAATGAACTGGTAGCTATTAACCAGTATTTCCTACACGCCCGCATGTACGACAATTGGGGTTTAAAAGAGCTGGGCAAACAGGAATATCACGAATCCATTGATGAAATGAAGCACGCCGATTGGCTGATCGAGCGCATTCTTTTCCTCGAAGGTATTCCCAACCTGCAGCACCTGGGCAAACTTCTGATCGGCGAAAATACCGAAGAGATGCTCAAGTGCGACCTGAAAATTGAATCCAAGGCCATTCCCGACTTGCGTGAAGCCATCGCCTATTGCGAGTCCGTTCGGGATTACGGCAGTCGTGAATTGCTGGAGAAAATCCTCGAGTCTGAGGAAGAGCATGTAGATTGGCTGGAAACCCAGCTGGAGCTGATCGACAAAGTTGGCATTCAAAACTACCTGCAAACTCAAATGGAAACTGCAGCCGGCCACTCTGGCAAGTAGTTTAAGTCCTCTCACAGGCATAAAAAAACCGCAGCTTCCGCTACGGTTTTTTTGTTTCTACAGTATGCCTACCATCTATAGCAGCAGACATATTGGAGCAAAAGCGGAAATTAATCCTCGCCTTCGCTCTCCGCTGATGCCTCATCAATCAAGGTTTTCAGCTCACCGTTCTCATGCATTTCCATAATGATGTCACAGCCACCGATCAGCTCGCCCTTAACCCACAGCTGGGGGAAGGTCGGCCAGTTCGCATACTTAGGCAGCTCAGCGCGGATGTCCGGGTTAGCCAGAATATCAACGTAGGCAAAGCGCTTACCGCAAGCCATCATCGCCTGGGAGGCCCGCATGGAAAAGCCGCACTGGGGGGCATTAGGGCTACCTTTCATATAAAGCAGAATGGTGTTATCAGCGATCTGCTGCTTGATGTTCTCCAGTGTATCCATAAGCGTGAAAAACCTCAGGTGGTCGAAGCAAAAAGTAAGTTTACAGGCACCATACCATCATCTGGTATAGCGCGCCGGCATCCATTGTACCCCAGTGGGGCCGGCAATAAGTACACCATCCCCTCGATGAAAGCAAAAACCGCAGATCTGCAACACCGGATACCATGTTGAAAATTCAGCCAGCCAGATAGCACACAGCTTATAAAGGTTGTGTTACCATTGCCCCAATCAATATAAAGTGCAGATTAGAAAGCTTAAACAGAATTTTCTGCGGGAAACAGATAGTCCAAATAGTCAATATTTAAGGAGATGCCCCGGTGGCCACCCCGACACTCATGCAAAACTATGGCGATCGAACCCTCACACTGGTGCGGGGTGAAGGCAATTATGTATGGGATGATCAGGGCCAACGATACCTGGATGCAATCTCTGGAATCGCCGTCTGCGGCCTTGGCCACTGCCACCCCAAAGTAACCCTGGCCCTGCACGAGCAGATTCGGACCTTGTTACACGTATCCAATCTCTACAATATCCCTGCACAGGAGAAACTGGCAGACAAGCTGGTACAGCTATCCGGTATGGACAATGTGTTTTTCTCCAACTCTGGAGCTGAGGCCAATGAAGCAGCGATTAAATTAGCGCGGCGGCTAGGCAATAGCCGCAACATTGAAACCCCTCAAATCCTGGTAATGGAAAGCGCTTTCCACGGCCGCACCTTGGCTACCCTGACAGCAACCGGCAATGAAAAAATCCAAGAGGGCTTCGGCCCTCTGCCCGAGGGTTTTTTACGTGTGCCGTTTAACGATACCGCAGCCATCGAAAAGCTCGCAGGTGAGCGCAACGATATTGTCGCAGTGCTGGTTGAGCCGGTTCAGGGAGAGGGCGGTGTACGCGTGCCCACTTCCAACTACCTGGGGCAATTGCGCGAAATCTGCGATCAACATAACTGGCTCCTGATGCTGGATGAAGTGCAAACCGGAAACGGCCGCAGCGGCAAAATGTTTGCCTACCAGCATGCGGACATATTGCCCGACGTGGTGACCACTGCCAAAGGACTGGGTAACGGTGTCCCCATCGGAGCCTGCCTGGCCAGGGGAGTTGCCGCACAATTATTTTCTGCGGGCACCCACGGCTCCACTTTTGGAGGCAACCCTCTAGCCTGCAGTGCCGCACTGGCAGTGATCGATACGCTGGAAAGTGAATGGCTGTTAGAGCGCGCCGAGGCATTGGGGCAACGCCTGCAGCACCAACTCAAACAGCAGTTATCCGATTGCGACCAGGTCAAAGAGGTGCGGGGCTTGGGGCTGATGATCGGAATAGAATTGCAGCAGCCCTGTGCCAAACTGGTGGACATAGCCCGCGAGCGCGGATTGCTGATAAATGTTACCGCCGGCAATGTAGTGCGCCTGCTCCCCCCACTCACACTCAGCGACGACGAGTGCCATCAATTGGCAAACGATGTCAGCTCACTGATTCACCAGTTTGCACTGCAAGCAGTCTGATGCAAAAAAAGGAGAACAGCTTATGGCGATCAGACATTTTCTCACCCTGACAGACTTGTCTTCGGAAGAGCTCAAGCAAATTATTGAGCGCGCGATCGAACTCAAAACACTGCGCACTCAAGGAATAAATACTGACCTTTTTCGCGGCAAAGTGCTGGGGATGATTTTTGAAAAATCCTCTACTCGTACCCGCGTTTCATTTGAGGCCGGTATGGCACAGATGGGAGGCAGCGCCCTCTTCCTATCTCCCCGCGATACTCAGTTAGGCCGCGGGGAGCCCGTTGAAGACAGCGCCCGAGTAATTTCCAGCATGGTGGATATGGTGATGATTCGCACCTTTGGCCACCAGGTACTGGAGCGCTTCTCAGAATATTCAAAGGTACCGGTGATTAATGCCCTCTCCGACAGCTACCATCCCTGCCAGCTACTCGCAGATATCCAAACCTTTGTGGAGCACCGCGGCAGCCCTGAGGGCAAGGTGGTCGCCTGGGTCGGCGATGGCAACAATATGTGCCACTCCTATATTAATGCTGCCCGCCTGTGCAATTTTGAGCTTCGCATAGCCTGCCCGCCCGGCTACGAACCCAACGCCAATATCCTCGCTTCGGCAAGTGATCGGGTCACCGTAGTACACGACCCGGTGGAGGCTGTTAAAGGGGCCGATTGGGTGGCCACCGATGTGTGGGCTTCCATGGGACAGGAAACTGAACAACAGATCCGCCTGAAAGCCTTTGAGAACTTCCTCGTGGACCACGAGCTGATGAGCCACGCCAATAGCGATGCCATCTTTATGCACTGCTTGCCCGCCCACCGTGGAGAGGAGGTGAGCGCCGAACTTTTAGAGGATGGCAACATCTCGGTGGTATGGGATGAGGCTGAAAACCGCCTTCACGCGCAAAAAGCCCTGATGGAATTCCTCCAAGACCACAGTCGATAAACCCTAAAAGGGTACAGCCACTCCTGCGGTTGTACCCTGCTACCAGTACTCACTCCCCTGCGCCTCTCCTCCCGACAACGTATAAAAGATGCGATTGGCGACAAAAAATCCAAGAGATCGCTAAATTTAGCAATCGGCGCCAACGACTAATTTACAGCCAGCCAAGATGTCAGAATTAAATAAGCGTCAGTAAATTGAGCAATTGAGTACCACTTTGCTCAAAGAGCAGCCATCTGCAAATGGTTATTGCCGTTGTTAATTTACAGCGCTCTAGCTATTAAAAAAAATTGTAAGACACTGTACCCAGCGTTCTTTCCCGGCACCCACTCCTTTGCAGCCCAGGGCTGGCGGGCTCTGCCGCGAAAGTGGCTACTGACTCAGCACCTCTACCCACAATTTATCCACAAACAACTACATAGTTATTCGCCTTGAACTGACCCGCCTACCGCATTATCTTGTAGCGCACTCGAGGCCGACCCCCTATATATTGGGGTAGAGGCTTAAGAGCACCCCCATTATGTGGGGCAAATTCCGGCGCACCACCACACTTTTTGGCGGTGGGCGTCAGGCGCTGCTTTTTTCAAAGCAGAATCAGAGGTAAGCGGGCGGAATGGAATTTCCGCCACAGGCAGCAGCTGGCAAACCTTTTCAGATAGCCGGTGACAAGCCGCCTGTTTCCAGTGTCCACAGCTGTGGATAAACACTGGCAAAGCGAAGGACACGCTCCGCCATGCCACACAGTCATGTGGCCGCCGTTCTTTTGAACGCACGCGGACAGACAACAGAACAAACCTTTCGGAGATTTACATGCACACAGAGACAGGGCGCTCTCAAGCCGTGCCTGCGGAAAAATCAGGCACCTCCAGCGACCAGGCGACTGGCGGCACGACTCTGGCCGCTACTGCACCGGGCCAGATCCGCGTAATCAAGCGCAATGGCACCGTTGTACCCTACGACGACAGCAAAATTGCCGTCGCCGTCACTAAAGCCTTCCTCGCTGTTGAAGGCGGCACCGCCGCTGCTTCCAGCCGTGTCCACGAGCAAGTTGAAGAACTGGTCAGCCAGATCAGTGCCACTTTCAAACGCCGCATGCCCTCTGGCGGCACTATCCACATTGAAGAGATCCAGGACCAGGTAGAACTGGCCCTGATGCGCGCCGGTGAACAAAAGGTTGCCCGCGACTACGTACTCTACCGCGAAGAACACGCCCGCCTGCGCGCAGAGAAAGAAAAAACCGCTCAAATTGCCGAGCAAGCCGTCGATGCCCACCCCAGCATCCGTGTAAAGCAGGACGATGGCGGCCTTGCACCTCTGGATATGGAGCGCCTGCGCACCGTTGTCAAAGAAGCCTGTGAAGGCCTGAAAGATGTCGACAGCGCGGCAATTCTTAACGAAGCCCTGAAAAACCTGTACGACGGTGTTTCCGAAAACGATATCAATACCGCGCTGGTAATCACTGCGCGCACCTTGGTTGAGCAGGAGCCCAATTACACCTTCGCTACCGCCAGCCTGCTGCTGGACAAGCTGCGCTCCGAAGCTCTGCGCTTCCTCGGTGTTGCCGAGCGCGCCACCCAGCACGAGATGGAAAAGCTGTACGCCTCTACCCTGCCCACTTACGTGAAAAAGGGTATCGAGCTGGACCTGCTGGACCCTGCGCTGGCCACCTTCGACCTGGAAAAACTCGGCGAAGCTCTAAAAGGCGAGCGCGATCACCAGTTCACTTATCTGGGCCTGCAAACTCTGTACGACCGCTACTTCCTGCACAGCGACGATATTCGTTTCGAGCTGCCGCAGATCTTCTTTATGCGTGTCGCCATGGGCCTCAGCATTAATGAAGAGAACAAAAACGAGCGCGCGGTAGAGTTCTACAACCTGTTGAGCTCTTTCGACTACATGAGTTCCACCCCGACCCTGTTCAACGCCGGCACCCTGCGCCCGCAGCTGTCCTCCTGCTACCTGACCACGGTACCAGACGACCTGCACGGCATTTACGGCGCGATCCGCGATAACGCCATGCTGTCCAAGTGGGCAGGCGGTCTCGGCAATGACTGGACACCGGTGCGCTCCCTGGGTTCCTATATCAAAGGCACCAACGGCAAGTCCCAAGGTGTTGTGCCCTTCCTGAAAGTGGCCAATGACACCGCAGTGGCCGTCAACCAGGGCGGTAAGCGCAAAGGCGCTGTCTGTGCCTACCTGGAAACCTGGCACCTAGATATCGAGGAATTCCTCGAGCTGCGCAAAAATACTGGTGACGACCGCCGACGCACCCACGATATGAACACCGCCAATTGGGTCCCCGACCTGTTTATGAAGCGCGTGTTCGAAGACAAAGAGTGGACCCTGTTCTCCCCCGCCGATTGCCCGGACCTGCACGACCTGTTCGGCACCGCATTCGAAGAGCGCTACAACCACTACGAGCAACTGGCTGCCGAAGGCAAGCTGCGTCTGTTCAAGAAGATCCGCGCACTAGACCTGTGGCGCAAGATGCTGGGCATGCTGTTCGAAACTGGCCACCCCTGGATCACCTTTAAAGACAGCTGCAACCTGCGCAGCCCTCAGCAACACGCCGGTGTGGTTCACAGCTCCAACCTGTGCACCGAGATCACTCTCAACACCAAGGCCGACGACGAAATCGCCGTGTGTAACCTGGGCTCCGTCAACCTGGCTCAACACATTGGTGAGAACGGTGAACTCGACCGCACCAAGCTGGCCAATACCGTAAAAACTGCGGTGCGTATGCTCGATAATGTTATCGACATCAACTACTACGCAGTTGAAAGTGCACGTCAGTCCAACATGCGTCACCGCCCTGTGGGCATGGGCCTGATGGGCTTCCAGGACGCGCTGTACAAGGCCGGCATCGCCTACGCCAGCGACGAAGCCGTCGCCTTTGCCGACAACACCATGGAAGCGATCAGCTTCGAAGCCATCTCCGCTTCCAGCGACCTGGCTGCCGAGCGCGGCAAGTACCAGACCTACGAAGGCTCCCTGTGGAGCAAAGGTGTTCTGCCACTGGATTCCATCCAGATCCTGGCCGAGCAGCGCGGCCAGCAGTTTATCGAACAGGACACCAGCTCCACTCTGGACTGGGACGGCCTGCGCGAGAAAGTAAAAGCCCAAGGTATGCGCAACTCCAACGTGATGGCGATCGCTCCTACTGCGACCATTGCCAATATCACCGGAGTTTCCCAGTCGATCGAACCGACCTACCAAAACCTGTATGTGAAATCGAACCTGTCCGGCGAATTCACCGTAGTAAACCCCTACCTGGTACACGATCTGAAAGATCGCGGCCTGTGGGATCAGGTCATGGTTAACGACCTGAAATACTATGAAGGTTCTGTACAGAAAATCGATCGCGTACCGGAAGACCTGAAAGCAAAATACCGCACCGCGTTTGAAGTGGAGCCGCGCTGGATCGTGGACGCTGCCAGCCGTCGCCAGAAGTGGATCGACCAGGCCCAGTCCCTGAACCTGTATATTGCCGGCGCCGACGGCAAGAAGCTGGACCTGACCTATCGCATGGCTTGGTTCCGCGGCCTGAAAACCACTTACTACCTGCGCGCACTGGCTGCCACTACCACAGAGAAATCTACGGTAAATAGCGGCACCCTGAACGCGGTAAGTGCACACGGCGGTAGCAACGGAATGGCTGCGGCAGCACCTGCCGAGCAAGCTGCACCCGCACCGGCCGCAGTGCCTCAGGCCTGCTCACTGGACGACCCGGATTGCGAGGCCTGCCAGTAAAATTTAAGCCCCTTTTTATAGGGGCTGCACTGACTCTCGGGGGAGAGCGTCGTAACCGCAAGTGCGGGCATGACCATGCGCAGCGACCCCGGTCCACCCATTATTTTAATAGTGGGTAATACCATAGGGACCGGGGATCGGCTGCGGCTTATTTTCCCGAGAAAACCCAGTGCAATTGCCAGCGAAAATTCAGTGCAAATAAATGCACAAAAGCGCAGCAAAAATTGATCTGGCACAGGATTTTCTGTGCCCAGGCGAGTTAAAAATACGAGCCTGTAATGAATTATTACCGGTAAAAAATATCACCGGTATGTCATCCCTGGTTGCACACAATTAGTGGGTAATACACCAGGAAGATTTAAGAATTTTTTTATCGAACTTTCGATAGTGAGACCGATCAAAAGGGCCAACTATGCTGAGCTGGGACGACATCGACACCAAGCCCCAACAACCTGAAAAAGCAACCGAACCGCGACCGACGCCGGAGGCCCAGGCAAAATCCGTGCAGGAGCCCAGCGCTTCCTACACAGCCGCTCCGGCGTCGCCTGCGGCCCAAAGCGGCTCCACTGCCGTTGATGCCGCACGTGCCGCAGTTGCTAATATGGACCCGGCTCCCGGCCTGGAAGAACTGGAAATGGGTGCGGCCCGCATTCAGGTGGATGAAAAGCGCATTATTAATTGCCGCGCTGACCTCAATCAGTTGGTTCCCTTTAAATACGACTGGGCCTGGCAAAAATACCTGGACGGCTGCGCCAACCACTGGATGCCCCAGGAAATCAACATGAACAAAGACGTATCCATGTGGAAAGACCCCAACGGTCTGACCGAGGACGAGCGTCGCATCGTGGAGTACTCCCTGGGCTATTTCTCCACCGCAGACTCCCTGGTTGCTAACAACCTGGTATTGGCGATCTACCGCCATATCACCAACCCTGAGTGCCGCCAGTACCTGCTGCGTCAGTCTTTTGAAGAAGCCATTCACACCCACGCCTACCAGTACTGTGTAGAGTCCCTAGGTATGGACGAAGGTGAAGTCTTCAATATGTACCGCGAAGTGCCAGCGGTTGCCAAAAAAGCGGCCTGGAGCCTGTCCCACACCCA
This sequence comes from Microbulbifer maximicatervae (SeqCode), assembly GCF_052467955.1. Classification (NCBI taxonomy): domain Bacteria; kingdom Pseudomonadati; phylum Pseudomonadota; class Gammaproteobacteria; order Cellvibrionales; family Microbulbiferaceae; genus Microbulbifer; species Microbulbifer maximicatervae (SeqCode). Next base: position 1,724,851 of record NZ_CP174329.1, on the reverse strand, counting down.
GGCCATCGGTGATCCCAACTTCAAAACCGGCACCGTTGAATCCGACCAGGAGCTGCTGCGCAACCTGATCGCCTTCTACGCTGTCACTGAAGGTATCTTCTTCTATTGTGGCTTCAGCCAGATTCTGTCCATGGGTCGCCGCAACAAAATGACCGGTGTTGCCGAGCAGTTCCAGTACATCCTGCGCGACGAGTCTATGCACCTGAACTTCGGCATCGACGTCATCAACCAGATTAAGCTGGAAAACCCACACTTGTGGACAGCGGAATTCCAGCAGGAAGTCACCCAGATGATTCTCGAGGGTATGGAGCTTGAAGTAGCCTATGCCCGCGACACTATGCCCCGCGGCGTACTCGGCATGAATGCGAATATGATGGAGGAGTACCTCCAGTTTATCGCCAACCGCCGCCTTAGCCAGCTGGGCCTGAAAGAGCAGTTCCCTGGCGCTCAGAACCCATTCCCGTGGATGTCTGAAATTATGGACCTGCGCAAAGAGAAAAACTTCTTTGAAACCCGCGTTATCGAATACCAAACCGGCGGCGCACTGCAGTGGTAAGCGCTTCCTGGTTAGCGAATTACTAAAAAGGAGAAAGTAGTCGCTCACAGGAAGAGAAGTATTGAAAACGGGCTTAATGCCCGTTTTTTTTATTTTGAGCATTCCAGTTTCCTCTTCACTCTAACCATAGACTTAAGTTCTATAGAAACTCTTTCTCTCCCCCTGCCGCTGACCATCTCGGCAAAGCATTTGGATAGCGGCTTGTATTCGCGCATAATGCCCCGCATTAATTGGTATAACAGCTATGCCTCTAGATGAGCAGGCCTTCAGTTATCCCTACTCGCCTATTACCTAGCTACAATGAATTGATATATGAGCACCCCAGATTTAAGTGAAATAACTAATCTCAGCTGTGAAGATCGCTACGAGTATTTTCTGAGCATAGCCGGAGAAGAGCGGGAGATCTGGATACTGATCGATAGCCAAAATTGCTTTCTTAAAATACACACCGATGAAGATGGTGGCTTTGAATATCTGCCAGTATGGCCAAGCGCTGAATTTGCCCAAGCCTATGCTGAGAATGAAACGGGCCTCACCCCTAAAAGCATTCCCTTACCACAGTTTTTAAAGAAGTGGCTTTCTGGCTTAAAAGGTGACGACATTGAAATAGGTGTGTTTCCTGCGCCGGATAAAAGCGTATGGATTACTAGCTCAGAGGAACTAGAGATCGATCTACGGGAAGAGCTGAACAACTTCTAAATAGGCTATTCACGTTGAAGCTATCGCTTCAAAAATCCGACAAAGAAAGTTCAGCTCTATTGAATAAAAGTAAGATAACAGGGTAAACACCTGTTATCTTACTTGGGTAATATACAATTACAGATTCGCCGCCTGATATTTATATATACTATTCACTTGAGGCGCTGCAATGAAAACCAGGAATAAAATAAGTTTCGACGCCACCAAAAACTATAAGGAAGAGAAAGATATAAAGCCGGCCTTGCCCGCTTATAGCAGCGCAGTCGCCAGTGCAAAGCATTCGGAAAAGAAAAGCAAATAGTATCCGGTTGGATAACTTTCACGTCATCTAAATCTCCCCATAAGTCGATATCCGAACTCAAAGCAAAATCCAAAACTCTTCCTCTAGAGAGTAGGTAGATATTAACTCCCTGATCCAGAGACCACCAATCATGTAGGATAACTAACACTTTATCGAGAAATTGGTATTGAGCAACAATCTCTCTACCATAAACGGGTATAGCTCTTTGGTTGGGGCCATCAATTAATACGACTTTACTATTATCAATTGGATTAAGCTTGAAGTGATTCACCTCAGAGAGAAAAGCGTTCGTCACTACCCTACCCCCTTAAATTCCAGACCTCTAACTTTACTACAAACTTTTAATCCAAAATATAGCTCCCTGAATTAGCAGGGTATTTAAAAAATCTTAATATGTTCCCCTAATTGGGTAATGGTTATCAGGATTTCGGATAAACTCGATACCCACCAATAGCGTTTGCAAGTCAGGCCTCGCAAAAGGTGCATTGGAAATGTCGACTATTTGCAGCCTTCCAGATTCGTTGATGACAAAAACACCCGGTTCAGCAAAGGGCCTGTCTGTTTCTTCAGGGGAGCGGGGTTTTGAAATATAGAGCCCAAGCTGCTGCATTTGGGGTATTGATAAACCGTAACCGACAGTAAATCCCGGCTGAATTGCTTCCATATGCTGAGAAGCTTTTTCCTCCGTATCGGCAGAGACAACAGCCACGTCAATACCCTCCGCATGATAGCGGGGTAGTAGTACACTCAAGACACGCAAATACTTGGTACATAGTGGGCAGTGCTTACCTCGGTAAACGACTACCATTTGCCAAGGGAAACTACCTTCAAGCTTCCCCAGTACCAACTCACCTCCACCAAGTCGCTTTACTTCTATTGCAGGAAAATCGATACCAGCAGCAAGCTTTATATTGCTCATTAGCACCCCACTTGAGAATATAAGAAGAGACTTAGTCAACCAATGAATCCCACCGTTAGTATAGGAGACTCGATGAAAAAGCCCCTTATTCGTTTTCTATCAACGCTATTAGCAGCCGGACTGCTAGGTGGCTGCCCTGCTAACCACCAAAGTAACTCTTCTCCTGAAAGTCATTCCCAGCCTCTTGAGTTCTTACCTGCCCTGAAAGGGGACTACTTTAAGCTGGATTCAGCGATTATTGGGCGCCCCTACCATATCTATACTCGCCTGCCTGAGGGCTATAATCCAAACGAGGATACAACCTACCCGGTCATTTATCTCCTCGATGGGGATTCACTGTTCCCAATTTTGGCTACTAATCACCTGTTTATGCATTACGATGATTACGCCCCCGAGGCGATTATCGTAGGTATTGCTTACGGCTCATTTAAACCCGAGATCAATCATCGCAGTTTTGACTTTTCACTACCCGATGACAGTGACACACTTACGTATGGCGGTGCAGCACAGTTTCTCAACTTTCTAGAGCGGGAGCTCTTGCCAACAGTTGAAAGCCGCTACTCGGTAGACCCTCATCAACGAGTTCTCTTCGGTCAAAGTCGAGGGGGATATTTTGTGCTTTACACAGCATTTTCTAAGCCCGACTTGTTTAAAGGATTGATAGCCAGCAATGCCACCTTCCTACCACAACAGGAATTTTTCTACAGGGAACCTGTACAAGCGACAAGAGAGGATCTGACTCTGGTAGTAACAAGTGGCTCCAAAGACATGCCAAACCTGCGCAAAGATGCACTCTCCTGGCATAAGCACTGGAAAGAACAAGAGACCACTCCCTGGCGCATTGCATTTACAACGATTCCAGGCGGTACCCATGCGGCAAATAGTACTGACAGTTACCGTTTCGGCATCCACGAGATTTTTGCAGAAGAGATCGAAATATCTCGTATGAAAGCAGAGAACAATTTGCAAGTGGTAGAGGATCACTAGAGCTAAAAACTAATAGAAGTAAATATGTGATTCCCGCAAACTAAAAAGCCCGCTTTTAAGCGGGCTTTTTTAAAACGATGAGCCAATTACTCTGTACAGGCAGCAATACGACCAGCCGTATTTTTACCGGCACCACAGTTCAGGCCATCGGGGATACCCGTGTAGTCTGGGGCCATAATACCGCCGTTACGCTGAGCGTCATGATCGGTATAAATACTCGCCAGGTTATAGGAACGCGCTGTCCCCTTATTGTCATTATCGCAGGAGAAGATAGCGCTTCCGTAAGCAATACCCAGAAAGGTCTTGTATTCCTTCAGGTTTGACCACAAGTTGCGCTTAGCAGAACCAGAGCAGTTCATCTGGGAAGCCAGATTGATGTAACCATCGTCTTCACCGCCCAACAGCAAAGAGCTAGCACTCTCAATACCAGGGAAACCGGCGTAGCCTCCAATGGTATAAACCGGTGCAGCCAGGTTGGTGCCGACATAGTTGCGCACAGCATAGACATCATTAGTCTGCAGGTAACGTACTGCTGCGCACTCGCGACCGATAAACCAATCGTTGATCAAATCTTCGATCCAGCTACCGTTACACAGTCGATCAACCCCCTCAGTACCGGTGATTGCACCACCAGTAGTAAAGATTGCCGCGATACCGCTAATAGCAGTGTCAAAGTCCACTTCAACCGCGTAACTATCATTCAGGCCTGCGACATTAACGGTTTCGGTTTTCGTCTTACAGCTTTTCCAGAACCAGGAGCCAGTACAAACCTTCGAGGTTTCGGTCACAGTATTGGAATCCAGCTGGTTGTAAGCACGGTTATAGTAAGGGGACCCCGGTACGGCATTGCCTGCGAGGTACATCATCTGGGTGGCGCCCTGACTGTGGGCAATCACATAGAAAGTGTCATCGGCAGCACACTGGTTTTCATGCTCATAATCATCGCCTTCGCCATTGCGAATAGCGATTATCTGCCGGGCGATTTCACCCGCTGTGCCGTCATGCCAGTAGGGCATCTCGCCCTCATCGGTTGAGTTGTAACCAACCACACCGTAATTGCCACCATTTACACGTAATTGTTTAATAAAGTCACTACCCGCGTATTCATCGAAGTAGGCCTCACTCCAATAATCTAAAGCCGGCTGCTCAAGATTACCCTGGGAGTTAGTACGCTGCTTGATATGGCCCTCAGTACCATGGCCATGAACCAGGATGTAGCAGTTATCCGCACTTGCAGAGGCTGATCCCAAAAGCCCCGCTAATAGTAAAGAGAAGCTCGCACCCAATCGTTGATAAAGTGTCATTGTGATGTCCTTTTATTTTTGCTCGGGCTTGGTCCCAATTTTTTAAATTGTCTTTTTATGTTGCCGAGACTGTTTTATGGCTTGCGAAAGGTATCCGGTTAATAAGTGCCAAGAATATGACTAATAGCGCCAAATAGAATCTTAGGGCGACAAGCAATATGACCTCACAGTCATAAAGAGAAGGAGGCTTAGCTGAATGTGACAAAGTTCGCAAAAACTAAGAACCGCGACTTCGCTCTAGGTCACAGTATTGATGAAACTAAAGGTGAGTGAGCACTTCCAAAAAAATTTTGGAGCAAGCTATCTTTTCGAAGAAATGATTTATGTAAAGAAAAGGCTGGATCGTTTAAATTTCAACCACCCTCTATCGTAGCACACGAGTATCGCAGCCTTTTTTCTATCGATATACCTGTGACACGTTACGCACCCTCCCCATAAAAAATTGTGGCACTAAATTAAAACATGCAGCAAGAATTACAAGGTATAAATATATGAGCATCTCTACGGAGATAATTTTTAGAGGCTAACTACTCGGGAAATATACTACATACACTTCAAATCAAAAGATAATCATCTAGTAGTAGGTTATCCGCCGATCGAATGCATACTCATTGAACATCTACGGAGGGAAGGGAAAAATGATAGAGCCAAAAAAGTTTTGGGATAAAACTGCAGCGCGCTATGCCAAAAGCCCTATAAAAGATTTAAAAAGTTACAAGAGAAAACTGGCTATAACACAAGAATATTTTCAGGCAGACTGGTCTGTATTGGAATTCGGATGCGGCACCGGTAGCACCGCCATTCATCACTCATCCTATGTAAACAGTATAACTGCCACTGATATTTCCGAGAAGATGCTGGATATTGCCAAGCAAAAAGTAAAAAGTGCCGCTATTAAAAATATAAGTTTTCAACAAGGCACCTTAGGTTCACTAAAATTCGAGCCAGATAGTTTTAACGCCATCTTAGGGCTAAATATATTACATCTTTTGGAGGATATAGATAGTGCTATCGCGCGGGTTTACAATTTATTAAAACCGGGGGGCATATTTGTATCAAGTACTGCATTAATTAAGAAAAGCAATTGGCGATTCCTGATCCCAGTGATGCAACGCATAAATCTGGCCCCTTATGTCCACAAAATTGACAGACAGGAGCTTTTAGACAAGCTTACACGAGTTGGTTTTCTTATTGATCAGGAGTGGCAGCCTAGTAAGGAATCAATTTTTTTGATAGCAAAAAAGTAAGTTCTTCATTCCCCATATACGCGGCCACATTTCAGAAATCAGGATGAATTCCAGTAAAAAAGCAGGAGAGCGGTAAGGGGGAGCCCCCTTACCAAATTTATCTCCCAGTATCATTACAACAGTTCAGGAGAAAAAATTAATTAACGCTATTTGAGTGGTAAATCATCGCCTGCCAAATATTTTTCTGACCACTCACATAGTTATCGTAGGTGGGGTTTTTAATATAAGTCCAAGCTACTTTTCCATCACCTAAGTACATAGGCTCATCCAAACCACCCCATCCATAATTAGGTAACTCGATTGGCCCTTCAAGTACGTTTAGATCTGCATCGACTTCCATTACATAATAAGCTTTTGGTACTAATAACCGTTTAGAGCCGCTGTCGGCATAAATACGGTTATAGGACAAGTTATCAGAAATACACTGGAATTTTGCATACCCAAACAAGTAGCGTCCATTTTTTAAATCAATAAGTTGTGGATCACTAATTTGGCAATCATCATCCTCAACCAACCAATTAAAACCCTGGCCTTCCATACTACCGGTAGAGCTGACCTTGGCGATGCCAATACGGGTTAAAGAGCTGGAGTCTAATGCATCACCAGAATAAAGTCCCTGTCTTGTTATTGTGGCGAAACTATCATCATCTTCCCAATAGTTATAACTCATGTAGGACAGGAAACAGTTTGTGGTGTCGTAATCTGCACAATCTTCATCAAACGGACCTTCCCCAGACGGATCAATACCGACTTCATCCTGGAGAAAGCGATCCATATCCGCATCTTCAATATATTTAGGCGAGACGATCAAAGAAAGGTTCGTATTGGCATCCACTGGTACAACAGTATGACCGCCACCATTAGATACCATCGCAGACGTTGATGGTACGAAGTGATTAAAGCGCCCTTCTGTAGACGAACTGGAAGTTTCCATTTTCACTGCAATGGTACCCAGTTGCCCATGAGTGCTACCTATCCAGTCGTTCCAATCACTGGTGCAAATTGCACCAAACATCTCATTGTTTGGATTATAGAATGAGCGAATGTTTACTACGTGACCATCGCCGCAGGCCCAATACCAACCGCGATTATCTGAGCTGCTCATATCCAGGGACCAATTATTACGGTCAATAACCGTTAAGCCTGCCGAATAGTGAGAACTCCCATTTCCATCAAATACCCGTGCAGAAACTGAGAAACCATAGCTACTACGACCCTGGCTGTCATCCTCAACATAAATCAGCTCTTGTGCGCCAAGATGAGTTCCACCGTGCATTTTATTTACTACGTAAGCATCAGGAACTTCACTTAAAGGCTGATTTTCCCACTCTAGCAGCCAAATTTGCTCGTTATAGCTGTAACTGGCATCTCGAATGTGCTGCAGTAAATCGTCATAGTCGCCAGAGGAAAGACTGGAAATAATATACTCCATCTCCTCTTGCATATCGGACCCTTTAATAGTGGTAAAGGATGGCGAATCCCCAAAATCAGTATCCGGGAAGTTTGCCTCCAAACCGGCAAGGAAATCGTCAAACGTCAGCGTAGGGTGTTCAGTAAAAAAGTCGATATATTTACCGTGATTGGTCGCAACCAGAAGACCAATTTCATTCGCAATACGGGATTCAATGGTGTCAATGTTATCTTCCATTTTCATCCACGTTGAACCGTATTGCTCAACAAGGTCAGCTTCAACCTCATAACGCTCATTGGCTTGATAATCTGTATTGCATAGAACTGCTACTGTGGAGCAATCAGAGCTTACAGCCACACCGTGGGATTCATAACACTGATTTAACAACGTTGCATTACCTGTTGGCTCAAAACTGGAAGTATCCGGATCATACTGTAGCTCATAAATAGAACCGTGAGTTGTATCCGCAGCAGTGTCCCCCTCTGACAAAGTAGTGGAAACAAACATTCTCGGAGTATCGGTATCTGTTGCACAGGTCGCAGTATAACTACGAATCGGGATATCAATATCCTCTTCATCCTGCTCCCCGTCAGTTCGTGCTATATAGTGTGCCATCTGGTAAACCTCACGGGCATTGTTCATACCTTCTGGCAAAGTTACGTCAATGGCAGTCAATGAGGCGAAGCCTAAATCTGTATGCTCTACGTCTCCCACCACAACTGTAGTGCCCACATTATCCGAGATCGGATTATCATCGCTGCCGGACGAACCCTGATCGCTACCACTACCGCTACCGCTACTGCCACTATTATTACCACTACCGCTACTATCTGAAGAGGGGTTGTCCGAATCCGAAGAGGAGCTCCCTCCACCACCTCCACACGCGGCCAGCAATGCCGTCAAAGAAAGCGCTATTAACTTCTTATTTATCAGTAAACCCATCAGCTCTGGCCAACTCGTATGTCACTAAGATAATTTGTTATTGCTTGCCGTCATCCATTGAATTTTTATCCTCAATTGATGACCAAGTGCGCACTTTAAAGTGATGCAATCGATTGTCTGTGAACTGGTTTTAGAACCTGGCTGAGACCGATAAGTGGTAATTTTGCAGCGATAAACGGTACTAAAATACCAAAGCAGAAATAGTCGCATCATGAATGGTAATTGGGCGATACTTTGCGAATATACAACTACAACGAACGGTTTCAGCTGCAACAATTGGATAGAAACTAGGAAAGCCGATATAGTGCTATTGATCGGCAATAAGCTAGTTTCCTGATAGATTGTCATTTATTCACAGTTTGGAAGTGTCAATATGAAAAGACTTGCTCTTTTAGCTTCGCTACTCATTCCCAGCCTTTCAATGGCAACCCCAGAGATTAAAGGCTCCCCCCAGGACTTACGCGACCTAATTTACCCAATATCAAGAGTTGTGACTCTCCACGGCAGTGCAAAAGAAACGGCTTATTCAGACCAGGCTATAGTCAATATTATTGTCACCACTGAAGAGCCCCTCCTATCAGACGCCATTGCTAACAATAGTTCTTTGCGTGAACAATTAACCGAGAGCTTAATAAAGGCTGGCATAGACCGAGCTAAGATTAAAAATTCAAAATTTTCATCTTCCCCACAATTTGGTTGGCTAGGCAAAAATCCTTCCAGCTATAAAGTTATTAATAGGGTCGCAATAACTATTAACAAAGAGGGACATTTACAGTCTATCGCAAGGCTAACCGATGAAAATAAAGAAATAGAAATAGTGAGTACTTCTTTTGAGCATTCAGAAGTATCTGAATATACAAAAAAGGTCCGATCTAAGGCACTAGCCAAAATCATGGAACAAAAAGCTGACTATGAGAGAACCCTGAGCATTCAGTTAACACCAGTTAATGTCCGTACAAATAATATCGGCTATCATGGGACAGCGGGAGCTGGAGCAATAGAAGAGGTTATCGTTACTGCTTCCAGAACTCGAAAAAGCAAATTTGAAGATAGCTTTTCAGAAGCATATATAGAAACAGAGGTTAGTTCCTTCGACGAAGTTCAGTATGAGGCTTCATTGTCCGTGGATTTTCAGGTTGTGCCGTCAGCTACAACCGATTAACTTTTGATTAAGCATTCAGGTTGGTAGGAGTGAAATAGATACTTCTACCAACTAAATACCCCAGTTGTTTAACCTACCGAAAGTGATAATATCTGGCTAATCTCATTCAAACTACGATTTGACTGAGACTGCCAAGTTTCGATGGCTGCTTTTAGTGCAGCCCAGTCTTTCTTGGAGGAGGGAGACTTGTCGACAACCCCTTCTCGGATTAAGGCTCGAATGGTATCACTTGCAAAAACCAAAGTATCAACTCCCATTCGTCTTAGAAATACCTGGGCAGTCTTACCGCCGAGTCGATCACCACCTTTACGCAAGTACAAAAGATTCTCAATATAGTTGTCTGTATTCCAGCTAGAGAAATACGCTCCCAAACTTCCATGCTCATTAGATAAATGCCAAAAGAAGTCTGCATTTCTCTGAATGGAGCGAGTTTTAGTCCAGTGCTTGATCATTCCTTCCTGCCGCATTAGGTCATCTAATGCCTCCTCCGGTAAGTAACGACAGAACGAAACATCAAAGCCATAAAAGATCTTCTCTATATCCGGCCACTTTTTTTCAACAACCTTCCAACTAAAACCGGCTTGAAAAACAGCCCGGGATGCCGATGACAACCACTGACTGTCATGTATCTCTCTCAAGAGCTGCGCAGGCTTTGGCTTCACCAGCTTCGACTGAAGTCCGTCTAACCCTCCAAATCGATCAATCACAGGTGCCTCAATGGCGGCGAACTCACGCATAATTCAGACCTTCCAGTAAATCTATCTCCATTCTACGCCTATAAATAGAAATTCAAAGCATTTGGAGTTTTAGCGGAATACTAAAAAGGTGGTGCGTGTTTATCCTGCCCAAACAACACGAAAAGCCAATTGACTCTAGAAGTTAATATTTCAGAAAGCTGAAAAAGAAAAGGACATTTCAACTTCCCCAACAAATAAAGGGGAGCTAGCTCCCCTTTATTTACATGATACTTAAGTAGAGATATAAAGAATAATTAGCTACCCATAATCAGACCTATATCTCTAAAATAAGCATAACATATTTATTACTTAACCTTCTTATCAGTCTCTCCATTTTTATACCCAAGTAAATCGAGGTAAAATGCATACTGTAAAGCGGTCTCCTTATAGCGACGGAAACGACCCGAAGAGCCACCGTGACCTGCTTCCATATTGGTATTGAATAACAACTGATTTTCATCGGTCTTCAATTCGCGTAACTTTGCCACCCATTTCATTGGCTCAAAGTATTGCACCTGGGAATCATGTAGCCCAGTGGTTACCAACATATTGGGGTAATCCTGAGCTTTCACCTGGTCATAGGGAGAATAGGAAAGCATATATTCATAACTATCCTTATTATTAGGATTGCCCCACTCGTCATACTCATTAACAGTCAGGGGAATTGACTCATCCAGCATGGTAGTTACCACATCAACAAATGGCACCGCCGCAGTAACACCCCGGTACAAACCCGGTTCCATATTGACTACCGCGCCCATCAACAGCCCCCCAGCACTACCACCTGAAGCAAAGATCTTATCAGGGGCCCCATATTTTAATTTCCCCAACGCCTTGGTAACGTCGATAAAATCAGTGAAAGTATTCTTTTTATTGAACATCTTTCCATCTTCGTACCAGGCACGTCCCAGTTTTTGGCCGCCACGAATATGGGCAATAGCAAATACAAAACCTCGGTCAAGCAAGGACACCACTGAAGAGCGGAACCAGGGGTCTACGGTACTACCGTATGAGCCATAGGCATATTGCAGTAATGGATTAGAGCCATCTTTCTTAAATTTATCTTTACGATAAACCAAAGATACCGGCACCTTAACGCCATCTCGTGCCGCTACCAGGATACCCTCGCTCTGATAGTGCTCTGGGTCAAAACCACCCAGAACTTTGTCTTGCTTAAGCAATTCCAAATCGCCACTATCCAACTTGGCTTCATAAACACTATTTGGTGTCGTTAAACTCGAATAAGATACTCGAACACTCTCTGAGTCCAAGTTTGGGTTTGAACTCAAGCCCAGCCTGTATACTGGATCATTAAACCCGACTTGAAGGTCCTTATTATTCTCTAAATTAATAATTCGGAGACCCGTTTGCCCCGCTTTTCGTTCTATTACTGCCAGATGATGATCAAATAAAGTGAAATCTTCCAACAAAACTTTACTACTATGAGGTATGACTTCCTGCCAATTAGACTTATCTGTTGCGTCGTCCATGGCAACCTTCATAAGGCGGAAGTTTTCAGCTTGCCAGTTGGTCATGATATAAAAATCATTCCCTAACTTTAGCGCTGAATACTCGTGATCCTCTTCCCGGGGATATAAGGGAGCAAAATCGGCAAGAGGGGTGTTTGCGTCCAGGATTGACTGGCCACTGCTAGTTGTAGAACTGTGGTGAATGCGTATCAGTTCTCCATCCCGGGATTTGGAAATCCACGTATAGAAAGCCTTATCCATTTCTTCATAAACAACAACATCTTCACTCTGCGGTGTGCCCAATTTATGGCGCATCACTTGATAGCCGAGCAGAGTTTGATGGTCTTTATTGATATAGAAGACAGTCTGGTTATCGTTTGCCCAAACCGCAACTGGTGAAGCATTCTCCAATTTATCTGGCAGCATCTCACCAGTCTTTAAGTCCTTGAAGCGAATCGTGTAAACACGGCGCCCAACGCTATCTTCAGGATATGCTACCAATTGATTACTGGGAGAAACGGCCAGGCGCCCTACACTAAAGTAGCCGTGGCCTTCGGCCAGCACATTCACATCCAGCATAACCTCTTCAGGTGCTTCCTGGGTGCCTTTACGTCGCGCGTGGATCGCGTATTCTTTCTCGGGAAGATAGCGGCTGTAATACCAATAACCATTATAATAAACGGGGACCGTTGATTTATCTTTCTCCAGACGGCCAGTCATTTCTTCAAAGAGTAATTCCTGTAACTCTTCGGTGTGGTGCATTACCAAATCGGTATAAGCATTTTCTGCTTCCAGATGAGCAATAACATCTGGCGCCTTACGTTCATCGTCACGCATCCAGTAGTAATTATCGATGCGCTCATGGCCATGCATAACCATTTTGTGTGGTACTTTCTTCGCTACAGGAGCAGAGGTTTGTTCACTAAACAAGGCTTTTTCCTCTACAGCTTGGTTGCTCTTCTCTTCGCCACACCCTGTTAAACCAAGGGTGAGCAACAGTGTTGCTGTGGTTTTATTCATCGAACTCTATCTCTCCTATCTATTTTTCTTTTATCCATTCGCCTGCTTATGCACATCTCACACTGGCTATGATGGAGACAAACACTATCCAGCCAGGATCAACCAACTCATCCCCGCTATTATCAGCGATGCCGTCACACTGAGTATCGCGCCCTCTCGAACCATATCCTGTATACGTACTTTACCGGTTCCATACGCAATCGCATTAGGCGCTGTAGCTACAGGCAACATAAATGCACAACTGGCACTCATCGCCGCAGGTATCATCAGCACCATGGGCTCAAAACCCGCTGAAGTGGCGGCTACAGCTAAAATTGGCATAAGTAGGGTTGCCGTAGCTGTATTGCTGGTTATCTCTGTCAAGAAGGTCACACTAAGGCATAGAATGACCAACAACAACCACAGTGGCATCGCCGTCAGGAAAGAAAGACCGTTGCCGAGCATATCGCTCAGTCCGGAACTGGAGAAACCTTTTGCTAGCGCTATACCACCAGCAAACAGTAATAGCATTCCCCAGGGGATCGTCTCTGCCGTCTGCCAATCCAGCAAGCGCCCTCCCTTACCGTTGGGCACTAGAAACATAGCGACAACGGCTGCTAGAGCCACGGTTCCATCACCGGCAGCATCAATACCTATCAATTCGCTCCAACCACCAAACGGTGCATTGCGAGTAACCCATAGGAGAATTGCCACACCGAAAACCATTAAGGTTCGCTTTTCCTCTTGCCTCCACTCTCCCACTTGAGGGGGCTCAATATCATTTTTCAGATGCACATGACGGGTCAGCCAGAGGGCCATTATAGGCAGCGTCACCAAAGCAACTGGGACTCCTATTTTCATCCAGCCCAGGAAGCTAAACTCTCGTCCGGTTACTTCCTCGTATATTCCCATAAAAATAACATTGGGCGGCGTGCCCAGAGGAGTACCTACCCCACCCAGACTTGCGGCATAGGCAATACCCAGGATCAGGGCAATACTTAAGCGCTCGTTGTCGATCTTACTGAGAATTGCCAGGGCTATAGGCAGCATCATCAATGTGGTAGCAGTGTTGGAAATCCACATGCTCAGGAAGCCTGCTGCCAGCATAAATCCGAGCACCAGCCTGCGGCCGCTGGAGACGCCCACAATACGCAACATATACAGGGCAAGGCGCTCGTGGGCCCCACTTTTCTCCAGGGCCTTGGACAAAATAAAGGCCCCCATCAGCAACAGAATGACATGACTTCCCAAGGAAGCTGCCACCTCCCGATGATCCGCTACTCCAAATAGAGGCAAGAGGACAAAAGGCACCAGTGACGTTGCGGGGATTGGAAGTGCTTCCGTTATCCACCAGATCACAGTTAACAAGGTAATTGCAGCAGTTACTGCCGGTAGATACTGCATCCCCAACGCTGATAAAAAGAAATAGAAGGCCACAGCAAAAAGAGGCCCCAAAACTATAAAGCGCTGCCGCGCGATTGACATACCTGCCCCCAACTACTCAAGGGTTGATTTTTATAAGTTTATATTTCCTGAGATTCTGGATTCAGGCCAGTAAAGGCAGCTGTTAACGCATCTCAGGCAGGCATACAAAATACAAGAAAGTAGACGGTCTGCGCAGTACTTCAGAGGAAGAAATTCTACAAGCGTCTAGGAGCAACATGGAGTAAACACAACTGCTTGATTTTCACTCGCAGTATTAACCTTCGCGTTGTAGTGTAAGCAAGTAACCACTTATTGAGTAGAGCCCATCAAATAAGAAAATCTATCAGCGGACACTTTTAGAAAAATAGGTAAAAATATACAATAATGACATTCCATTATTTTTAGCTTTTTAGTCCGCACTAAATAGATGCTCAGCCATCCTAAAGTGAGGGCTAGTATAAAAAACGACCAGTTAGTATATGAGGTACCCCTTGAAACGCACCGCTATCGCCGCTGTTATCGCGTTATTCAGTTCCAGTATTTACGCCGAAGAACAGCCTTTCTATCTGAAGGCTTCTCTGGGTTTCACACAGTTCGACTCCTCCGATAACGCCTATGTGACCAAGGAAGACTTAGACTCTACTGGTTATGGATTTACTCTTGGTTATCGCATCAATAAGTATATTGCTATTGAAGCAGGAATGACTGATCTGGGTAGCACAGAGCAGCAATCTAGATATGAACTGCACGATGAGGGTGATTATGACATTGATGGCTATAAATATATCGTAGATGTTTCTTCTACTAGCCACGCTAAAACCGAGTATAAATCGTACAGCCTCGGCACTGTATTTACGGCACAATTGCACAGACACCTAAGCGCAAGCGCCAGATTTGGAGTCCACCAATGGCGCAAAACCTCTGGTGGCACAGCTAGTTACGCCTATTCCGGCAGCTGGTACTCCCCAAGTGGAGAACTCCTGGAGTCAGAAAGCGTCTCTTGGTCTGGAGATTGGGATGCTGAGAAAGAGAGCAGCAGTAATCCCTACTATGGTGCAGAGATATCCTGGTCTACTGGCACTTGGGATATTGGCCTTGAGCACACCATCTTTGAAATAGAAGACGAAAAAGCTAACTTCACTGCGCTGGGAATCATTTACAGCTTCTAATTCCTGTAGAGCAATTCCCCCCCCGGGAGAAAGTAAGTGCACACTTACCTTCTCCTTGGGTTTAAAACGGAACATCTAGAACCACCCCCGTAGTCCAAACTTTCGAATCTGGTCATCTCCCCTGTACATCTCGCTGGCATCCGTCAAACTATCGCCCACAATAGCTAGAAGTAGAATGAGGGCGGAAAGGAATCATGAGCACTATACCCAATACCGTGGAAGTCCTGGAGAAGCTCCGCTGGAATGCTCACCTGTGCAAACACAGCCACTTTCGAGCCTCTATGAAGGGGCGCAATTTGCATGTGCTTTGCGGGGTGCCCATCGTCGTCGTCAACTTATTCCTCGGTTCGCTTTTCTTCTCCCTGATCAATGCAGAGCTGCCTGATTGGACCAAGTGGAGCGGTGCGGCGCTGGCCCTGCTGGCCGCGCTATTGGGCGGTGTGCAAACTTTCTTCAATTTTAAAAAGAACTATGAGGGACACCGGCAGGTAGGCAACGAATACCTGGCAATCGCCAGGGAGTGCGAGCGGCTGATCGCCCTTTACTTCGACGATATCCTGGATCTTGAACATCTATCCAAGAAGATCTCAGAACTGAATACACGCTACAGCGAAATCAACCAGCGAGCGGAAGAGTTTATTGTGTCAGATAAGGTATACAGGCAAGCGGTGCATATCCAGAATCAAAAGGCCAACCGGGAGCCCTCTCTGGTAGAGCAGATGCGTAATCGCCAGGCCGCTGCGCAAAGAGTCGCCGAGGAGGCTCTCGAAATCGCAGAGAGCAGCCACTAACTCCCCCATCAATACCGCAGTACTTTCCTGGGGAAGTGGTAACTTCCCCCACTTCCTATAGTAACAAACCGAAAAATGCAGACAGATCACAGTAGTCATCAACCCAGCACAGACACTTACCCATTATGCTATTTAGCCACCGATATCGGTACACCGAGCAATGTCGGCGGCCTATTTCGTATCGCAGATGCACTCGGCGTAGAGAAAATTTATTTAACTGGTGAAAGCCTGGTTCCACCTAATTCCAAAATTCGGAAAGTTTCCCGGTCTACAGAAAAGTACGTTCCCTACGAATATCACTCATCTGCAGTTAATATCGCGCAAACCTTAAAAAATAAGGGCTATCGATTAATTTGCCTGGAGATTGCCTCAAATAGCGTCGAACTCAAAGATACCCCCGTTTCCAAGGGGAATAAAATATGTTTGGTATTGGGTTCTGAAAAAGATGGGGTCAACCCTGAACTTCTGGAACTGGCAGATGCTGTGGTACACATACCTATGCAGGGTATCAATTCCTCAATGAATGTTACTTCCGCCTGCGCTATAGCGACCTATGCTTTGTTGGAAAAAATTTAATCGGGCACTTTGACCATTATATTTTTCTGATTAACATAATCGGGATCACCGCCCAACCTTTTATTGCAGTTCAATCCATTAATTGCCTGGATCTCCGCATTGCTCAAATTAAAATCAGATAATAAGAAGTTATTGCGTATGTGATCCAGGCTTTCCGCCTTGGGAATAACTATGCGATGCTGCTGGATATTCCACTTAAGGATAACCTGCCCCGAAGTCACCCCGTGATTTTTCGCAATATCTACAATTACTGGATCTATGAGAGGTTTTTCATGAGCCTCGACACCGCTCCATGTAGATCCCGACCCCAAAGGAGACCAGCTGCAAATCGCAATTTTATGGAACTGGCAATAATCTACTAAAGGCTGCTGAGTGAAGTAGGGATGCAGTTCAATTTGATTACAAACTGGGCGCACTTCCGAGAAAGTCGTCAGTTGTTCAATATCAGATTTACGAAAATTTGACACTCCCAGGGCCCGCACTTTTTTCTGCTGGTAAAGCGCCTCCATTGCACCCCAGGTCTCCCGGGTATAGGCCGGCATAGGCCAATGGATCAGATATAGGTCTAGGTATTCCAGCTGCAAGCGCTCCAGGCTACGGGCAAATGCATCGTGAGTTTTATTGGTTCCCTGCTCCGTATCCCAAACTTTACTGGTAATAAAAAGCTCTTCCCTCGCTAGGCCGGATTCTTTGATCGCTCTTCCCAGAGCTCGCTCATTTCCATAGACCGATCCTGTGTCAAAATGACGATATCCCACAGACATGGCTTTCAAAATAACTTCTGTTACATACTCATCATCCTGCTGCCAGCTGCCAATCGCAGCCATTCCCATGCCGAGCTGAGGTATCTCTACACCGTTATTCAATTCGAGAAAATACATAATCAATATCCTTTCAGACTACTGAACGGTAAATCAGCAAGGACCAAGAGGGAATAGAACCGGGGTCACATTTATTTCGCTGAGTGTAGGCCGTACAGAAGTCAACGCGTAGAAAACAGCGAACTCACGCCAACTCCTGACTGCTAATCACTCACCATGCAATAAAAAGAAACTAATTTGCTAAGTTCAGTGAATATAAGCGATTATTTTGGAGGAAGTGAGCCCGCAAATACCGCTCCACGACTGACCCAGTTATCCAAATCCTCTGCGACAGCATCTTCTTCCACATACACCATGCCTTTTAAGGGGCGCCCGGTGTAATCCATAGGCCGGGTATAGCGTTCGGCCAACGCAGTTTGATACTCATCAGGCCCAACCCGGACCATCAACTCCTCTCCAACAACCCCACAGGCCATATTGCCATTCAACATAAAAGCGAGACCTCCAAACATCTGCTTTTCACTGAGGCCTTCATTTCCCTGAAGTAATTTGCGCACTTTTTCAGCCAGAGTTTCGCTGTACGCCATAGTTTTCTCCTTAATCACTTTTACCAGGCAGGAATACCCCCTCAGAAACTGCTTTTTTCTGAAAAGGTTAAAAACGATGAAATTTGAAAAGAATCGAGCGGAATTAAATGTGAACTCTAATCCCAGCAAGACATTGGATGGAGCAATGAGCAAGTAAACTGCAAATACAACAGATAACTGCACCATAGCAAAAACGTTATTTCGAATAATCGTTTAAGTATAGCAGTAGCTGAAGTTTCTACTTTAAGGAAGGGAAAAAATACGTCAGGAAATGAAAGGGCTGAAAAATATTACAGAAATATTTCTATTTTTACTAAAGATTGTGGTGACCTGAAACGGCCACCACAATCTTTACGCGTACCTCGACAGGCAAAAACCGAGGGAATGACTTGTCTTAGTCGACAAACACCCGCGCGTTACGGAACAAGCGCATCCAGCCGGAATCTTCTTTCCACTCATCTGGATGCCAGCTATTGCTAACAGCCCGAGCAACACGCTCAGGATGCGGCATCATAATAGTCACGCGGCCATCCTCAGAACTCAGGGAGGTAATACCATTTACCGAGCCGTTGGGGTTGGCTGGATAAGTTTGGGTGATTTCCCCTTTGTTATTCAGGTAGCGCATCGCAATAGTGCCGGAAGCTTCACACTTCTCCAGCGCCTGCTGGTCAGCAAACTCTACCCGCCCCTCACCGTGAGCAACGGCAACCGGCATATAAGTACCCGCCATACCTTTAAACAGCACGGAAGGTGAGTCTTCAATGCCTACCAGGGCGAAGCGCGCTTCATACTGCTCAGAGAGGTTGCGCACAAAGCGCGGCCAGTGATCAGCACCTGGAATCAGCTCTTTGATCACTGAGAACATCTGGCAACCGTTACACACCCCCAAGCCGAAGGTATCGTTGCGATTGAAGAAGCCCTCAAACTGATCGCGGGCACGATCGTTAAACAGGATGGTTTTAGCCCACCCCTCACCAGCACCCAGTACATCGCCGTAAGAGAAGCCACCACAGCCCACCAAACCTTTGAACTCATCCAAGGCTACACGGCCAGACAGGATGTCACTCATATGTACGTCGACAGCGTTAAAGCCAGCGCGGTGGAAAGAGTGCGCCATTTCCACTTGGCTATTCACGCCCTGCTCTCGCAGTACAGCAACTTTCGGGCGAACACCTTTAGCGATATAAGGTGCGCTGATATCGTCGTTGATATCGAAAGTGAGGTTTACTGTCAGGCCCGGATCTTCTTTGGCAATTGCAGCGAATTCCTGCTCGGCACACTCGGCGTTATCGCGCAGGGACTGGATACGGTAGCTGGTTTCCGACCAGATCTGCTGCAATTCAGCACGGGAGCGCTTGAAGATTTCAACACCGTTATTAGTGATGCACAGATGTTCGTTATTGTTCAGGTAACCGATCTTGTGGGTGGGTACACCCACAGCGGCAAAGCGCTGTACCAGCATATCCGCTTCACAGGCGGGAACCTGCAATACCGCACCCAGCTCTTCACTGAACAGCGCCGCAATCGGGTCTTCACCCAATTCGTAGATTTCCACATCCATACCCACGCGGCCGGCAAAGCCCATTTCCGCCAGGGTTGTAAACAGACCGCCGTCAGCGCGGTCGTGGTAGGCCATGATCAGGTCTTCATTCAGAGCCTGCTGTACCACCTCGAAGAAACCTTTCAGCTTCTTGGCATCGTCCAGGTCTGCGGGCTTGTCACCCAGCTCGTTGTAGACCTGCGCCAGACAGGAGCCGCCCAAGCGATTTTTGCCGGCACCCAGATCGATAAACAGTAACTCACTCTCACCTTTATCGGTGCGCAGCTGCGGTGTCACTGTCTTGCGGACATCAGTTACCGGAGTAAAGGCAGAAATTACCAGAGACAGCGGTGCAGTAACCGATTTCTGCTCGCCCTCTTCCTCCCAGGCAGTGCGCATAGACATGGAGTCTTTGCCCACAGGGATGGTAATGCCCAATTCAGGACACAACTCCATACCCACCGCTTCTACGGTTCGATAAAGTTTTTCCTCTTCACCCGGATGGCCCGCTGCACACATCCAGTTGGCGGAGAGTTTGATATCGGACAGTTGCTTCACTGGGGTACAGGCGATATTGGTAATTGCCTCACCCACTGCCAGGCGGCCCGAGGCCGGTGCATCCAGCAATGCCACCGGGGTGCGCTCACCCATAGACATGGCTTCGCCGGCGTAGCTGTCATAGGCAACGGTAGTTACCGCGCAATCGGCCACCGGCACCTGCCAGGGACCGACCATCTGATCGCGGGAAACCTGACCGGTTACAGTGCGGTCACCGATAGTGATCAGGAAGCTCTTGCTAGCAACTGTGGGCAGGCGCAGCACCCGCTCAGCCGCTTCATTCAGGTCGATATCTACTGTGGAAAATGCCTTACTTTCCACCTGGCGAGTTTCTGCTTCACGGTGCATGCGCGGCGGCTTGCCGAACAACACCGACATCGGCAGGTCTACTGGCTTGGATTCGAATTGCTTGTCATTTAACAGCAGGTGCTTGTCTTCGGTAGCTTCACCGACAACGGCGTAAGGCGCGCGCTCACGCGCACAGATTTGCTCGAAGCGCTCCAGGTCTTCCGGCATAACCGCCAATACATAGCGTTCCTGGGATTCGTTACACCAGATTTCCAGCGGGCTCATACCCGGCTCATCACAGGGCACATTGCGCAGTTCAAAATTACCGCCGGTACCGCCATCTTTCACCAACTCGGGGAAAGCATTGGACAAACCGCCCGCACCCACATCGTGGATAAAGGCAATAGGATTGCTCTCACCCAGCTGCCAGCACTGGTCGATCACCTCTTGGCAGCGACGCTCGATTTCCGGGTTTTGGCGCTGTACTGAAGCGAAATCCAGATCTTCAGAACTGGAGCCGCTGGCCATACTGGAGGCTGCACCGCCACCGAGGCCAATCAACATGGCCGGGCCACCCAGCACTACCAGTTTGGCGCCAGGGGAAAACTCGGGCTTCTCTACATGCTCTTCGCGGATATTGCCGTAACCACCAGCCAACATGATCGGCTTGTGATAGCCGCGACGCTCGCCATCGAAATTTTCTTCAAAGGTACGGAAGTAACCGCAGATATTCGGGCGGCCAAACTCATTGTTAAATGCTGCACCACCGATCGGGCCTTCGATCATAATATCCAGAGCGGTAACAATACGCTCAGGCTTGCCATAGTTGGCTTCCCAAGGCTGCTCCCAGCCGGGAATGCGCAAGTTGGAAACCGTAAAACCGGTCAGGCCCACTTTTGGTTTGGAGCCACGGCCAACTGCACCTTCATCACGAATTTCACCACCGGCCCCGGTACCAGCACCGGAGAAAGGAGCAATCGCGGTAGGGTGATTGTGGGTTTCCACTTTCATCAGCAGATGAATGGCTTCAGTGCTGAAACCGTATTCCTTGCTGTCAGGATCCGGGTAGAAACGCCCCGCTTCGCTACCAGTAACGACGGCTGCATTATCCGCATAGGCGGACAACACATTGTCACCACCCTTCTGGTACGTATTCTTAATCATGCCGAACAGGGAGTGCGGCATTTCTTCGCCGTCGATGGTCCAGGAGGCATTGAAGATCTTGTGGCGGCAGTGCTCGGAGTTTGCCTGGGCAAACATCATTAGCTCTACATCTGTGGGATTGCGCTCCAGCTCTTGGAAACTGGTGAGCAGGTAATCAATCTCATCTTCGGCCAAGGCCAAGCCCAATGTGACATTGGCATCTTCCAGAGCTTCGCGACCGCCCTCGAGAATATCCACACCGCGCAACGGGCGCGGCGCTTCTTCCACAAATAATTGCTCAGCTTGAGCAAAATCGGTGAATACCGCTTCAACCATACGGTCGTGTAAGCGGGAGGCCAGCACAAGGTGTTCAGCTTCGGTTAACTCGACACCGGTAACGTAGTAGGCGATGCCACGCTCCAGGCGATGAACTTTGTTCAGGCCAGTGTTATGAGCAATGTCAGTAGCCTTGGAAGACCAGGGAGAAATTGTGCCCGGACGCGGCACTACCAGGATCAACTCGCCTTTCGGCTCGTGCTTTTCCTCGGTTGGGCCGTATTGGAGCAATCGCTCCAGCAGGGCCATCTCCTGGTTATCCAGTGAGTCGCTGTCTGCAAAGTGAACGAACTCAGCGTAGAGATCGTCGATGGTCGGTTGCAGCGCGCGCAGTTGATTGAGCAGGTTTTTATGGCGGAATTTCGACAGTGCAGGAGCACCACGCAGAACTAACATTGCGGGAGATAGCCTCTTGTCTAAATGAGAAAGATTGCGCGAATGGGATTTCGCACAAGGCCCCGGAAATTTGAGAGGCGCAATTGTACCTGAAGCATCGCCACTCCAACACACCCGCCCAACACTTGGGTACACATGAACTAATTAGTAACCTGAATGTTCAAAAGACCAGCAAGCTTGACTGTAAATAAACCAACTTTGTATCAAAGTCAGGTTCGCCTACCTAAGTCTGTAATGCTTTGCAAGCGCGCAGATCACAGTGTTCAAAAGACAAACTGGGCAGATTGTCGTCAAATAATGTAAAATTGGCGGACTGCGTCAAATTTTGCCCTCGTATTTGAGAGCGAAATCGACATACAGGGCCTTAGGCACAACAGCAAATAAACCAACGGACTAGCTAGAGAGGACAGCCTATGATGATGAAAAGCCGTATGCTGCGCTACGTCCGCCGTGTGTTCAAAGGGATCGCCTTGTCCTGCTGCGCCTCCCTGCTGGTTGCCAGTAAAGCACCGAATACACTCGAGCGTGTTAAAGCCACCGGTGAATTGGTTGTCCTGTCACAAAACGGCCCCACCACTTATTACGAAGACGCCTCCGGCAACCCGACAGGCTTTGAATACGGCATGCTGCGTGCATTTGCTGAGGAGCTGGGGGTGAAATTGGTAATTCGCGACGTGCACGATTTGGACGAAATGTTCAATCAGCTGCGCGACCCGGAGGGTGGTGCGCACTTCGCAGCTGCCGGCCTCACGGTAACTCCAGAGCGTCGCGAACAAGTCCGCTTTACCCCATCCTATTTTGAGATTCGCCAACAGGTTATCTACCGAGTTGGCGAAAAGCGGCCGCGCAAAACTAGCGATCTCGAAGGAAAAAAGGTCGCCGTCATCGCGGGCAGCGCTCACGCAGAAGAAATGAAGAAACTCTCCGCCCGCTATACCGAGTTGGATTGGGAGGAAGTTTCCGACGTGGACGCCATGGAATTGGTAGAGATGGTGCAGGAAGGAAAATACAATTATGCAATTGTCGATTCCAACGCCTATGCAGTTCACCGCGGCCTTTACCCAAACACTGCGGTTGCGTTCAACCTCACCCAGTTCCAGCCGGTTTCCTGGGCCTTCCCACAAAGTGATGACGACAGCCTCTATCGCAGTGCACGCCGCTTTATGTTGCGCGCCAATACCAATGGCATGATTGCCCAGTTGCGGGAAGAATTTTTCGGCCACGTCAGCGACCTAAATGTGGGCGGCGCCAAGGCCTTTGCCAAGCGCAGCCGCGAGCGCCTGCCCCAGTGGCGCGGCACCATGCAAAAGGTTGCCGACCAATATGACCTCGACTGGCACTTACTCGCGGCCCTCAGCTACCAGGAATCCTATTGGAATCCGCGTGCCCGCTCTCGCACCGGTGTACGCGGCCTGATGATGCTCACCCTGAATACCGCAAAAGATCTCGGTGTAAACCGCCTAAACCCCGAAGAGAGCATTGAGGGTGGTGCCCGCTATATCGTACAAATCCGCAACAAACTGCCGGATCGCATTCGCGAACCCGACAGAACCTGGATGGCACTGGCTGCCTACAACGTAGGCTATGGCCACCTTGAGGATGCCCGGGTACTGACAGAACGAATGGGCGGCAATCCAGATCTTTGGCCCGATGTGCGCGAACACCTGCCCCTTCTGGCCAAGCGTCAGTATTACAAGACCACCAAACACGGCTATGCCCGAGGCTGGGAACCGGTGACTTATGTACAGAATATCCGCCACTATCAAGCCCTTCTGAGCTGGAGTAGCCGCATTGAGGAACAACGACTGGCCGCAGCCAATGATGAAAACGGCGGGATCCTTGCTGAGAACAGCGCAGTGAATTCCGAAGCCAGCGCCGCCCCCGCTCTCTAATCCCCCTCTAGGCCAGCTTAGCCTGGCCGAAGAAAGCCCCAAATATCTCCACCTTAATCTATATTCATCTGGTCCCGGTTGGAGTGCCTGAGCGATGGATAATCCAGATACGGTAAGAGAGATCGAGCAGTTTATTGACTACCTCGTGCAGGCCGGGGTGTACTGCAGAGAAGATGAACTGGAAAGTGTCTACCACCGGGAAATGCAGGTCTTCATACTAGACCCTTCGGACCGGGTCACAGTGGCAGACAAAACGGCCTTCATCAATATGTTTAAAGCCAAGCGTGACGCGGGTGAACTACCTCTCAACGACTGGAAAAAAATTCACCACATAGTGGCAAATGAAAACAGTGCTTTAGTAATCTTCTCGCGAAAAAACAATTTGGCTGGCCAGGAGCAACTGTTAAAACTGGCGATCGATTTGGTTCATGAAGATGGGCGTTGGCAGGTCACGCGGGAAGTTATATTCCTAGAGCCAGCACTTCCTGGTTCAAGCTAGAAATACTCCTTACTCTCGATTACTTTTAATCTGCTTCCCGAAAACCTGCCAGACGCCTCGAAAGAACTCCAGGTAAAAACTGCAAATCCTCAGGATCATCAATATCCGCAAGCACATCCAATTGCTGACACTGCATATCACATTCCTGTAATCGCTCCAGGGTTTGCTGGGCAACGACTTCAGTACTCCAACATATATCTTCAAACAAGCGAGAATGCAGATACTTCAATCCCAACAGGGTGTAGCCACCATCATTTGCGGAGTACATAACGGAGTCTGTATGCACTAGCGCCACAGCTGCGGCTCGGAGTCTTTCTGCATTTAATGCCGGGCAATCTGTCCCCATCAAAAAGAACCCCTGGCCAGCGGCGTAAGAACTTTTCGCAGCCCGCCACAAGCGCTGACCGAGATCACCTTCTGACTGGCTGTAAAGCTTTACTCCCTGAGGCAATTTGAACTCCTGCCAGAAAGGATGCCGGGAGTTGGGCGCAGCATGCAGCTCGACAGGACCTAGATCCGCCTTCACCGCTTCTGCCAATGTATCCTGCAATAACTGTAATGCGAGAGCGGCTGCGCCCTTCTCTCCCAAAGTAGGAATTAGCCGAGTTTTTGCATACCCTGGCAACGGAGCCTTAGCCATCACTACAAGACGCATGGGCGGCAATAGAAAACTACTCATAGCGCTTTGCCAAACTCTCTGCTGATACGCCCCGCCAGTAATCAAAACGCAATCGCCACATCAATAAAATAGTTCTCAATACGCCGTACTTTTCCCAGCGACGCCCTGAGGTTTCTACTTTTTCCCGAGAACAATAGGGCCAGTAATAACTACGCAAACGACGACTCAGCTCAATATCTTCCATCAACGGCTGCGCAGGGAATCCACCGATAGCTTCGAACAAACCACGGCGCACAAAAATGGCCTGATCCCCTGTAGCAATACCACTAAAACGAGAGCGTAAATTAACCAAAGTCGCAATCAAGGGAAACCAAAAACTGTGTCCGACAATTTGAATATTAAAACGCCCCCAGTGGGCATTCTCCTTTTCGAGGTTTGTGATGGACTTGAGGGCATCTGCGGGTAGACGGCTATCGGCATGCAAAAACACTAACCACTGACCTTTAGCCATTAACGCACCAGCATTCATCTGAACCGCCCTACCCCGAGTGGCGTGGACCAGCTGCAAATCAGACTGCTCTAGAATCTCAACACTACCATCGGTACTGCCGCCGTCTACGACAATAACCTCACAATCTTCCTGCACGTTCAATTGCTGCAAGTGATCCAGTAAAGAGGCTATTTGTTCCTTTTCATTTAATAGAGGGACTATCACACTGAACTGCATTAGTTGCGCCTCCAGCGGTTAAAAACCTCTAAGAAACGTAAAATAGCTGCTGGTGCGTGAGCACGTTTCCAATTGCCCGCGACAAATTTATTGGCTTCACTCATAGTGGGATAGATATGAATCGTTGAGAGAATCTTATTCAATCCCAACCCATATTTCATCGCCAATATAAACTCCGCAATTAATTCCGCTGCATTTTCTCCGACAATGGAAACACCGAGTATTTTATCTTTCCCCGGCACCGTGAGTACTTTCACAAAACCTCGGCGCGCACCATCGACAATCGCTCGATCTAAATGTTCGAGATCGTAGCGGGTTATCTCGTAATTAACATTCTGTTTACGAGCGGCCTCCTCAGAAAGGCCAACACTCGCCACCTCAGGATCAACAAATACAGCACTGGGAACTAATGAATAATCTACGGCAAATTTTTTGAGATCACCAAAAAGTGCATTCACCGCCGCATACCAGGCCTGGAGGGAGGCCATATGGGTAAATTGATAAGGTCCAGCAACATCTCCTGCAGCAAGAATATGGGGATAGGTTGTACGCAGGTATCCATCCAATTGAAGCCTGCCACTTTCCTGCAAGCCCAAGTTTTCAAGCCCAAGACCTGCCAATTTCGATTGTCTACCCAGCGCCAGAATTACTTCATCAAACTCCAACCTAACCTTATTGCCCTTATTCTGAACAATTAAGGTTCCACCGTTTCGTTCAGGACTACCCTCAAATTCAACGGCTTCATGATCTGTTAATATTTCTACACCATCGCGGGTGAGCGCCTCAGTTACGGCTGCGGATACTTCCGTATCAAGCTCCGGTAATATAGTGTTGGATCTCTCCACCAAGACGACTTGCGAACCGAGCCGGACCAATGCTTGTGCCAGCTCACAACCTATTGCCCCGCCACCTAATAACACCAGTCGGCGGGGCGGAGCTTGTAGCTGGGTAAAGCGATCCCACAAGGTATCGCTTGTGAGGTAATTCACTTGATCGAGTCCGGGAAACGGCGGGGCACTCGGCTCAGCGCCGGTAGCCAATACAATAGCTCTCGCCGTCAGTATTTGCTCTCCCCCATCGTTTAGACAGGTCTTCACCGTCCAGGGGTCTACCAACTCTGCGGTTCCCTGTAGTACTTCAACCCCAAGCTCGGTATAGCGCTCAACACTGTCGTTGGGTTCGATTGCTTGAATAGATTCTCTGACATGCTGTATAACCCGGGGAAAATCAATTACGGGCTCTTGAAGAATAACGCCAAACTCACTTGCACATCGCGCCCTATGGGCCTGCCGCGCGCACATAATCAATGCTTTGCTGGGTACACAGCCGGTATTGAGACAATCACCACCCATTTTACCCGCTTCGATCAGAGTAACTTTTGCTTTAACCGCTGCAGAGATATAAGCCGTGACCAAGCCCGCCGCACCACCACCAATAACAATTAAGTTACGATCAAATTTCTTAGGTTTCTGCATAAATCGATCACCCGGCCTGACGCCTGCGCTTAAGCCAGTTGAGCGCATATTTTGCAATTAAGGGAAACACACCCAATAGAACAAAAGACAATAACAGTGGCAAAGATAAAATATCCTTGAGATTTTCCACTCTCATCAACTGGGTGCCGGCATTTACATAAACTATCGTACCCGCCAGCATTCCGAGCTGACTAACCCAGTAGAAAGTCCAGGCTTTAATATGGGTGAGTCCCATCAGGATATTAATTAGGAAAAAGGGGAAAGCCGGCACCAATCGCAGCGCAAAAAGATAAAATGCCCCCTCCCGCTCAATTCCCTTATTGACAACTTGAAGCCGCTCGGAGAAACGCCCCTGAATATAGTCCCGGAATAAATATCGAGCCATTAAAAAGGCCAGGGTAGCACCGATACTGGAAGCAAAAGAAACGATTACAGTACCCCAGAAAAGACCGAACAATGCACCGGCCGCAATAGTTAGAATTGCAGCCCCGGGAAGTGATAAGCCAGTCACCAAAATATAGAAGACCAGAAACAAAAACCCGACTAAAAGCGGCGACGACATCTGCCAACGTTTAAAGTCCTCCGCTCCATCCTTTAACTTTTCCAGGCTCAACCAATGGTGTAGATCAAGCAAGTAGAAAGCCACCACCAATACAACAATGGCGGCTACCAGCAGGATTTTTTTACTCATCGTTTTCAGGTTCCATCCGCCATAACAGAAAGCTAGAGAGCCCCACCACAACTACTTCCCTGCCCGGCTGTACAACCGTAACAGTGATCTGCAACGCAAATTGCCGATCCCTTTAGATCTATCTCGATTAAATCTTGCAAATGTAATCGGCCGGGAATAGGCATGTTGAGTTGTTGGTTAAAATCGCAATCAAATAGGTTTCCCTGCCAATCGACACTAACCAAGCTACGACACATAACATCAGCGAGATTATCCGCACTGTAACTGCCTTTAAGTAGCGCCATATAATCGTGAAACTGCCCCTTGGAAACTAACATGGAACCAAAACGCTTGATTGGCATATTGGCGAGAGCGAACAAATGATTAAATTTAATGGAGAAGTGGTTCGCCAACTCTCTTCGGTAGTCCGCCTCCAAAGCACTTTGCTCCGGGGGTAAAAAGGGTCCCTGGGGGTTATAGACCAAGTTGAGCTCTAAGCCACTGCCGGGCTTGCCATAGCCCAATGCATTTAATTTTTGTAGCGCCGCAATGCTCTTATCGAATACCCCTTTACCTCGTTGCTTATCGACATTATCGATTGAGTAACACGGCAGGGAGGCAACGACCTCAACCTGGTTTTCAGCGAGGAATTCAGCAGTATCTTCCTGGCCCGGCTCAAAAAGAACTGTCAGGTTACAGCGATCTATTACATGTACTCCACGCTCTCGCGCCCCTCTTACAAGGGATCGAAAACCCCAGTGCAATTCCGGGGCCCCACCAGTCACATCCAGCACACGGGGTTTACGGACCGTGAGAACTTCCAATAACAGCGCCAAATTGTCGTCTGACATCATCTCGGTTCGATTAGGCCCAGCATTGACGTGGCAGTGTAAACAGCGCTGATTACAACGGTAGCCAATATTGACCTGCAAGGTCTCAATGGCCCCTCGGTGCAGGGAGGGGAAATCCGATAGCTCCAGCAGGGGTAAGGTCTCACGCATCGATATCACTGCTCCATTTCTTCAAGCTCTGGTTCTGTCGGAGCAAGCAGTGGTTTTATTACAGCTTGTGTTTCCTCAGGCATAGCTTCGAGGGGAGTCACCAGACCGCTCAACAGTGCTGTATGAGCGGAGGACTCCGGTTGCTCAGCCCCTAAAATACGTATGGTTTCCATCGCAATTTGCTGCGCGCGCGTGGCATTTTGCTGAAGATTCGCAATCGCTACCTCTGCGGTTACCGCCTCCTCACGAGGGTGCCAACAATCATAGTCAGTAGCCATAGCCAGCGTGGCGTAGGCAATTTGTGCCTCCCGGGCCAACTTGGCCTCAGGCATATTGGTCATGCCGATAACCGACGCCCCCATACTGCGATACCAGTGGGACTCGGCACGGGTGGAAAACTGTGGGCCCTCGATACAGATATAACTGCCGCCTCGGTGTAACTCAATTGGCTGCTCTGCCTGGGTCAGCGTGAAAGCACGCGCCAAACTATCAGCGACAGCAGAGCATACTGGATCGGCCATGGACACATGGGCAACCGCACCATCGCCAAAAAAGGTACTCTGCCGCCGGCGAGTCATATCAATGAACTGATCGGGGATTAACATATCCAGTGGCCGTACCTCTTCCTGTAGGGAGCCCACAGCCGAGAGAGACAGGATGTAGCGCACGCCGAGCTGGCGCAGGGCATGGATATTTGCCCGATAAGGCACTTGGGAGGGGATCAGGTGATGATTGCGACCATGACGGGCTAGGAAAGCTACTGGCACACCTGCGAGCTTACCGCAGACAATGGCGTCCGAAGTCCTGCCAAAGGGAGTGTCGATATGGACCTCCTCCACCTCAGTCAGCCCCGGCATATCGTAAAGGCCACTTCCTCCAATCACCCCAATCAATGCCCTGGTCATATTCGCTCCTAAACAATTGGTTTTCGGCAGTATAGGAGTGCTCGCTGACCGTGTATATCACTCATAAATGAGCAGCTATTAACCGCCGAGCGCCAGCAGGAAAAGCAGGCAAGCACAGCCAGAAAAACTCGTCCTTTACTAATGCCGCTTCGAGTATCGCCATTCGGCAGAAAATTACACTTGCAGGTTAACTAACCGACGAACTATATTTACCCGGATAAAAATATTTAATCCGGGTAAATAAGGAACAAAACTTTGAGCACCGACTATATCGCTATCGATCAGCAACAGATCATCGCCCGAGGGACACTGGAGGTCGTTATTCGCCAAGTGAAAAATATGGGTGCAAACCATGAACCCATTGTTTTCGAGGCCCAAAGCTGTAAACGGGTTGAAGTGGATTGGCATGGGGACACGGAGGAGGTGTTGGCAGTATCAGCTGTAGATACCGCAACTCACAAGGCCAAGCGCGGACGTCCGAAATTAGGAGTTATTCCCAGGGAGATTACCCTGCTTCCCCGCCACTGGGAGTGGCTGAGTCAGCAGCCCGGCGGTGCCTCCGTCACACTTCGTAAGCTGGTTGAGCAGGCGCAAAAACAGGTTTCTCCTGAAGAGCGGATCACCCGCAAACAACAGGAACTGGATAAGTTCATGTTGTTAGTTGCAGGGGATACTCCAGGCTTCGAGGAAGCCAGTCGTGCTCTGTATAGGAACAGTAGGATCAGCTTTAAAAAAGCCATCCACTCATGGCCGTGTGACCTCAAAAAGCTAGTATTCAGTAAATTTGAAGAGATTGCAGAGATGCACAGCGGCAAACTTTAAAACGGACTTACTATGAGTGAACAACAAGACAATATATTTGTTAGTGGGGACTTGCTGCCGGTTTTCTTTAAAACGGCTGCGCCTATTATTCTAATAATGCTGGTAAACGGTTCTTTTACTTTATTGGATGCCTACTTCCTCGGGGAGTATGTAGGAGCCGAGGCACTAGCTGCAGTGACTTTGACCTTTCCAGTGTTTATGTTTCTGATAGCACTTTCTTCATTGATTTCCAGTGGATATTCGAGTGTCCAGGCCAGATTACTTGGTGCAAGGGATATAGATAAAGCGAAGAAGGCCTTCTCTCAAGCCATTACACTAGCACTAATTGTTTGCATTTTATTAATATTGCTTTTTTTAGCTGGAGGCAAACAATTAACATTATTGATTGCCAATGGCTCGGTAGACCTTGCGGAGATGGGGTACACCTATTTAACAATATTGATATTTCTTTCACCGACGCTATTTATCTGCTCAGTGAATTCCGACACTTTACGATGCGAAGGGCGATTATCTCTAATGGCCGTGGTTTCCCTATCATCGGTTATGCTCAACATTATTTTCAATTATATTTTTATCGCCCACCTGGAAATGGGTGTGGCTGGCTCTGCCTATGGCACCGCCCTGGCACAGGCAATTGCCCTTCTGATAATTGCAGGCTACCGTCATTACGGCCAACCAGTGATTGATATGCAAATTATCCGACTCTCGATTAAACGGAATTTCTGGCCTGAGTACCTGTCTTTAGGCCTACCATCCAGCTTGAGCTACATCGGTGTATCACTCACATCTATCGCTGTAATTTTCAGTATCCAGGCCTGGAGCAGTACCAACTATGATACAACGGTGGGGGCCTATGGCATTACTACCCGAATCATGACCTTTATTTTCCTGCCTCTTCTCGGATTAAGCCAGGCATTTCAAACCCTCGTAGGCAGTAACTTCGGTGCTAAAAGCTGGTCCCGTGCCGACAGCAGTATCAATCTAGCTTTGACAATAGCCTTTTCTTATTGCCTGGTATTACAGCTTGGCGTGCTATTACTAAAAGACACTTTGGGAGCCCTGTTCGTCAGCGACCCGCAAATTATTGCAGAGGTTGCACGTATCCTGCCGATGATGACGCTTGTCTACTTTTTGGCGGGACCATTGATGATGATCAGCACATTTTTCCAGGCCATTGGTGACGCCAAACGTGCAGCTATTCTCGGGGTGACAAAAACCTATATTTTTGTAATGCCATTAATTTTGATTTTACCGTTGATATTTGGTGAAGTGGGGATCTGGTATGCAGGACCAGTTGCAGAACTGATGCTGCTTGTTTTAACAGCTTTTGTACTTTACCACCGTAATCGCAACCAGGGGAATAAATATGGTTTATACACTTCCCGGGTATCTGCTTAAGTAAATTCTTTGCCGAAATTCGTGGCTGCTGATTACCTCGCTTAAAAATTCACTTAAGATTTATAAATTGAAGGGAGTCTTTGACTCCCTTTTAAAGTTACCCCTCCCGCCCCTTATCCCAAGGGGCCAGCAAAAGAATGAGGCAAGGTCTGACGATTGCCATCATAGAGATATGAAAGCATATCAAGATCCCCAGCACTGGGATTCCAGGTAGAACTATTCACCTGATTGGCCGATATTTTACAGCCTCCCTCACGAGTGTTTTTTACAATCCCCAGTGCCCTTGCCTGGTCGTCATACATCATGATGGAGTTTCCATCAAAAGCAGAATTGTGTGTTAAAAACCTGGTGAGGGTTTGCACCCGAGTTTGCTGCTGCAGGGAGTCCAGTGTGTTCTTCACTGACAGAGGGGCGTCGGCACGCATGTGTTCGTGGGCCAAACCCAGTGTATGACCGATTTCATGGGGAAGGGAGGCAATCGCTGCTCTATTAGTTTTCCAATCTACACCACAATATTGATCGGTTTTATTGGTAAACCCTACCGTCGCACTACTGCGGTCGTCCTTAATTGTAACCACTCCACGGCCTGCCGCTCCAACCTGCAGGAACTTAATCGCTGCAAATCTGAACTTTCGATAAATGCAAATTTCCCAATGAGACATAGCCTTTTTTACCGAATTAACATAACCGGAATCTAAATTGGAGGGCACATAATATTTCACCACACCATTCGGCCAAACCCCACCTACCTCTTCATTCCTATCCAAAGAAAATCCACCAAAGTCTATCTTATAGGATATTTTTCGAATATTTTTATCTATAGCTAGCCCCATGCTGACGCACCTCCTGAAAAGTTATTTTCGCTGCCATAACGAGAACCAACACTGCCGCACCAAATTCGGCAAGTCAAAATTCACCCGACAGAAATAGAAAACAAAAAGAAGGAAGAGATCACAAAAAACCTTTTCCAAACACCAAAACCAAAATCGACTCCTGTAATAAAAAATATTTAAATATTTTCAGCAAGCAACCAAAAGAGCTAGGAACCACAAGAAAAGCCTTACAAAACGCAGACTTACGTGACCTATAGATAGAAGTACAAAAATGAAGAGAGAATGAAAATCAACTTTCAGCGAAAAAAAGAAAACTTAACAACAGATAAAACTGTAAACACCATGAAAATGTAAAGATAGGTAAAACTATTTACTGGGGGAGCCCAGCGCAACTCTGCCTAATCCGACCCGACTTTATACAGCCATAAAAAAAGCCACCCAATGGGTGGCTTTTTTGAAAACTAAAAGTTGGCAATTACTTACCAGCCAGTAATTTCCTTCAGAGCGTCGCCGATCTGAGCCAGGGAGCGTACGGTTTTAACACCAGCGTCTTCCAGAGCAGCGAATTTCTCGTCTGCGGTGCCTTTACCACCGGAGATAATCGCGCCCGCGTGACCCATACGCTTGCCGGGAGGTGCAGTTACACCAGCGATGTAGGAAACTACAGGCTTGGTAACATTTTCCTTGATGTAAGCAGCTGCTTCTTCTTCAGCAGTGCCACCGATCTCACCGATCATAACGATTGCTTCGGTCTGCGGATCGTTCTGGAACATTTCCAGGATATCGATGAAGTTGGAACCCGGAATGGGGTCACCACCGATGCCCACACAGGTGGACTGGCCAAAGCCGTAGTCGGTGGTTTGCTTAACCGCTTCATAGGTCAGGGTACCGGAACGGGAAACGATGCCCACTTTACCCGGCTTGTGGATGTGACCTGGCATAATACCGATCTTGCACTCACCCGGAGTGATAACACCCGGGCAGTTCGGGCCGATCAGGCGCACGCCCAGCTCGTCGCACTTCACTTTAGCGTCGAGCATATCCAGAGTCGGGATACCTTCGGTGATACAAACAATCAGCTTGATACCAGCGTTGGCCGCTTCCAGGATAGAATCCTTACAGAAAGGCGCAGGTACGTAGATTACGGAAGCTTCAGCGCCGGTCTTCTCTACCGCTTCTTTAACGGTGTCGAATACTGGCAGGCCCAGGTGAGTCTGGCCGCCTTTACCCGGAGTTACACCACCAACCATCTTGGTGCCGTAAGCAATCGCTTGCTCGGAGTGGAAAGTACCCTGGGAGCCGGTGAAGCCCTGGCAGATTACTTTAGTGTCTTTGTTAATCAATACTGACATGATTATTTACCCTCCGCAGCTTTAACCACTTGCTGAGCCGCATCGGTCAGACTGGTAGCCGCGATAATGTTCAGGCCACTGTCGCTCAGAACCTTGGCGCCCAGATCTGCGTTGTTACCTTCCAGGCGTACAACAACCGGTACTTTAACGCCAACTTCTTTTACTGCGCCCACAACGCCTTCGGCGATCATGTCACAGCGAACGATACCACCGAAGATGTTGATCAGTACGGCTTTTACGTTCTCGTCAGACAGGATGATCTTGAACGCTTCAACAACGCGCTCTTTGGTCGCGCCGCCGCCAACGTCCAGGAAGTTAGCTGGCTTGCCGCCGTGCAGGTTTACGATGTCCATGGTACCCATGGCCAGACCAGCACCGTTTACCATGCAGCCGATGTTGCCATCGAGAGCTACGTAGTTCAGGTCGAACTTGGCAGCGTGCGCTTCACGGGAATCTTCCTGGGAAGGATCGTGCATTTCGCGCAGGTCAGCGTGGCGGTACAGCGCGTTGCTGTCGATTACCACTTTGGCGTCCAGGCAGTGCAGGTTGCCTTCGGTGGTGATTACCAGCGGGTTGATTTCCAGCAGGGCCAGATCTTTTTCCTGGAACATTTTTGCCAGGCCGAGGAAGATCTTGGTGAACTGCTTAACCTGAGTCGGGTTCAGGCCCAGTTTGAAAGCCAGCTCGCGCGCTTGGTAAGGCTGAGCGCCTACCAGCGGATCGATAGTGGCTTTCAAGATTTTTTCTGGAGTCTCTTCCGCTACTTTCTCGATCTCAACGCCGCCTTCGGTGGAAGCCATGAAAACGATACGACGGGTGGAGCGGTCAACAACGGCGCCAAGGTACAGTTCTTGGTCGATGTCAGTGCAGCTTTCAACCAGGATACGGGAAACCGGCTGGCCATTTTCGTCTGTTTGATAAGTTACCAGACGCTCGCCCAGCCACTTCTTGGCAAACTCTTCAATCTCTGCCTTGGAATCTACCAGCTTTACACCGCCAGCCTTACCGCGGCCACCAGCGTGTACCTGGGCCTTTACTACCCACTTATCACCGCCAATTTCGTCAGCCGCTGCTGCTGCCGCTGCCGGGGTTTCCGCTGCAATGCCTTTGGAAACCGGCAATCCGTATTCCGCAAACAGTTGTTTGCCCTGATACTCATGCAAGTTCATAGTCAATACCAATTCACATATAAAATGTGTTTACTAATTGCAGATCACTCTGCACCTGAAAGAGAAATTTAAAATTTCCGTCGTTGCAAATTTCAAATTCCACAAATGAAACCGGGGCGCTAATTAATCAATAATTAGTGCCCCGAAATCGAAAAATATTCTTACTTGCGCTTCTTGCGATTTACGGTGTGAATCGCATGGCCGTTCACGCCCAGCGCCGCTTCTTTCACAGTTTCGGAAAGAGTCGGGTGCGCAAATACCGTCATACCGATGTCTTCAGCACTGGAGCCGAATTCCATCGCGATCGCCACTTGCTGAACCAGGTCTGCGGCAGACGGGCCAACAATATGGGCACCCAGTACGCGGTCAGTTTCCGCGTGAGCAATGATTTTCACAAAGCCCTGGGTATCGTTGGCAGCCATAGCGCGGCCGTTGATAGCAAACGGGAAGCTGCCTACGTTGTAGGGCTCGCCATCGGCCTTCACCTGCTCTTCGGTGCGACCAACCGCAGCGATTTCCGGGTGAGTGTAAATAACGTTGGGAATCACGTCGTAGTTCATCATCGGCTTCTGGCCAGCGATACGCTCGGCAACCACAACACCTTCTTCTGAGGCCTTGTGTGCCAGCATTGGGCCGCGTACCACGTCACCAATCGCCCATACGCCCGGTGCAGAAGTCATGCACAGGTCGTTGACATAGATGAATCCACGCTCGTCCATCTTCACACCGGCATCTTCAGACAGAAGGCCTTCGGTGTAAGGGCGACGACCAACGCAAACGATCAGCTTGTCGAAAGTTTCCTGGTGCTCTTTACCATCTTTGTCCTGGTAAGTAACAACCACTTCTTCGCCTTTCACTTCGGAGCCGGTTACGCGGCAAGCGAGGCGGATATCCAGGCCCTGCTTCTTGAAGATCTTCTGGGACTCTTTGGCAACCTGTTGGTCCATGATCGCCAGGAACTTGTCCATCGCTTCAAGAACAACCACTTCGGAGCCCAGGCGGTTCCATACAGAACCCAGCTCCAGACCGATAACACCGGCACCGATAACACCCAAACGCTTTGGAGTTTCAGTGAATTCCAGAGCACCAGTGGAATCGACAATAATTTTGTTGTCTACCGGAGCGGGCGGAATATTTACCGGTACAGAACCGGAAGCCAGAATGACGTTTTCAGCTTCGTAGACGGTGCTGTTGCCTTCGTCGTCGGTTACTTCCACTTTCTTGTTCGCCAGCAATTTGCCGGTGCCGAAAATGGAGGTCACTTTATTGGCGGTGAACAGACCTGCTACACCACCGGTCAGCTTCTTAACGATCTCGCCTTTGCGCTCGATCATCTTGCTCACATCCATCTTGACCTTGCCGACTTCAATGCCGTGCACGTCGAGAGCATCTTTGGCTTCGTGGTATTTCCAGGAGCTGTCCAGCAGTGCCTTGGAAGGAATACAGCCAACGTTCAGGCAGGTACCGCCATTTACGTATTTACCTTCCTTGTTTTTCCACTTTTCGATACAAGCCGTTTTCAAGCCCAACTGAGCGGCACGGATGGCAGCGACATAACCACCAGGACCGGAGCCAATTACGATTACGTCAAATTTTTCGGACATGATCAGTTCCAGATATTTCTAATGCAGTGTGATCGAGGGGGCCCGCAGGCCCCAAGATTTATTGTTTAAACTTCGAGCAAGATACGCGCTGGATCTTCGATCATTTCCTTGATCGCTACCAGGAAGCCAACCGCTTCCTTACCATCGATCAGACGGTGGTCATAGGACAGCGCCAGGTACATCATCGGCAGGATTTCCACCTTGCCATTTACCGCCATCGGGCGCTCCTGGATTTTGTGCATACCCAGAATTGCGGTTTGCGGTGGATTCAAAATCGGAGTGGACAGCAGGGAACCGAATACACCACCGTTGGTGATGGTGAAGGTACCGCCAGTCATCTCTTCGATAGACAGTTTGCCATCCCGGGCGCGAACACCCAGATCGCGGATATTGTTTTCCATATCCGCCAGGCCCATGTTCTCCGCATTGCGCAGAATCGGCACAACCAGGCCTTTCGGAGAGGAAACCGCTACACCGATATCCTGGTAACCGTGGTAAACGATATCGTTGCCGTCGATAGACGCGTTCACTGCGGTGTAACGCTTCAGCGCTTCTACTGCAGCTTTTACGAAGAAGCCCATAAAGCCCAGGCGAGTGCCGTTGTGGGTCTTCTCAAACAGGTCTTTGTAGTTCTTGCGCAGGTCCATAATCGGCTTCATGTTCACCTCGTTAAAGGTGGTGAGCATGGCGGTGGACTGGGAAGCGTCCAGCAGGCGCTCAGCGATACGCTTGCGCATACGGGTCATAGGAACACGCTTCTCTACGCGCTCACCCGGAGCAACCGCAACTTCAGCAACTGCAGCGGCAGGTACAGCAGCGGCAGCCGGCGCAGTGCCCGCTTTCATTACGTCTTCCTTAAGAACGCGACCACCCTTGCCAGTGCCTTCAACACCGGCCAGGTCTACGCCCTTCTCAGCAGCCATTTTCTTGGCAGATGGCATGGCAATTTTGTCGCCAGCCGCAGGAGCTGCGGCTTCGGCAGCCGGAGCTTCTGCTTTTTCTTCCGCCGGGGCAGCAGCTGCGCCAGCGCCCGCTTCAAACTTGGCAATCACCTCATTGGAGAGAACGGTATCGCCCTCACCCTTGATGATTTCAGTCAGGGCACCATCGGCAGGTGCAACAACTTCCAGCACAACTTTATCGGTTTCGATATCCACGATCAGTTCATCGCGGGACACAGCTTCACCAGGTTGTTTATGCCAGGTGGCGACAGTTCCGTCCTGAACTGATTCAGGGAAAGTTGGCGCTTTAATCTCGATCGTCATTTTTTCTGTTTCCTGAGATTGACTCTTCACTTATTACTGCCGCCGGTTATTTGACGGTCAGCGCCTCGTTGATGAACTTATTCTGTTCTTCAAGGTGCGTGGACATATAGCCCGCCGCAGGTGCTGCGGATGGGGCGCGGCCCACATATTCCAGATCCAGCTTCGGATGGGTTTCCGACAACAGGCGACGCAAGTGGTGCTGGCTGGAGTACCAGGCGCCCTGGTTCATGGGCTCTTCCTGACACCAGGCAACACTCTTGATCTTCTTGAATGCGGAAACCGCTTCCACAAACTCTTCGTCCGGGAATGGGTACAGCTGCTCGATTCGTACGAACGCCACATCTTCCTGTTCGCGCTCCATACGAGCTTCCAGCAGGTGGTAGTAAACCTTGCCGGAACACAGAACCACGCGCTTCACTTTGTCAGGATCTACACCCTGGTCCTGGATCACGTTGTGGAAGCGACCTTCTGCCAGCTCTTCCAGGCTGGAAGTGGCCAGCTTGTGACGCAGAATCCACTTTGGACTCATAATCACCAGAGGACGGCGCATTGGGCGCACCGCCTGGCGACGCAGCAGGTGGAAGATCTGTGCCGGGGTAGTGGCGTTACACACCTGGATATTGTGCTCCGCACACAGCTGCATAAAACGCTCAAGGCGTGCAGAGGAGTGCTCTGGGCCCTGGCCTTCGTAGCCGTGCGGCAACAGCATTACCAGGCCGCACATACGGCCCCACTTGTGCTCACCGGAAGTGATGAACTGGTCGATTACAACCTGGGCACCGTTGGCGAAGTCACCAAACTGGGCTTCCCACACCACCAGGGACTTTGGTGTCGTGGTGGCGTAGCCGTATTCAAACGCCAACACCGCCTCTTCGGACAGCAGCGAGTCGTAGATATAGAAAGGCGGCTGGTCTTCAAACATGTGCTGCAAAGGCACGTAGCTCTGACCGTCTTTCTGGCTGTGAACCACCGCGTGGCGGTGGGAGAAGGTACCGCGACCCACGTCTTCACCGGTAAAGCGGACCATAAAGCCCTCTTCCAGCAGAGTACCGTAAGCCAGGGTTTCCGCCATGCCCCAGTTCAGAGGCAGGGCGCCACCGGCCATTTTGCGGCGGTCTTCATAAATTTTGGAGACCTGGCGCTGCATTACCACACCATCGGGCACGTTGGTCATGCGAGTGGCGACATCCTGCAGCTTCGGCAGCGCGTAGCCGGTATCTGCAGGCACCTGCCAGTCGTGGCCCAGGTAGGGGCTCCAGTCCACAAACATGGAGGAGTCCGGCTTCTTCACAAGACCGGTAGCAACGTCTTCGCCGGCATCCAGCTTGTCGCGGTAATCGTTGGCCAGCTTGTCTGCGGCAACCTTGTCCAGGATGCCCTCGCCCACCAGCTTCTCGGAATAGAGCGTGCGGGTAGTCTTGTGCTTGCGGATAGTCTGGTACATCAGCGGCTGGGTACCAGAGGGATCATCGGTCTCGTTGTGGCCGCGACGACGGTAGCAGACCAGGTCGATAACGATATCTTTCTTAAATTCGTAGCGGTAGTCCACCGCCAACAGCGCGGCCAATACGACCATTTCCGGGTCGTCGCCATTTACGTGCAGCACCGGCGCATCGATCATCTTAGCGGGATCGGTGGAGTACTCAGTGGAGCGGGCATCTTCACGCTTGCTGGTGGTAAAGCCCACCTGGTTGTTCAGTACGATGTGCACAGTACCGCCGGTGTAGTAACCGCGGGTCTGGGACATCTGCAGGGTTTCCTGCACCACACCCTGGCCGGCAAAAGCCGCGTCGCCATGGATGTTGATCGGCATTACTTTCTCACCGGTCGCATCTTTGCGGCGATCCTGGCGGGCGCGTACGGAACCCACTACCACGGGCGCACTGATTTCCAGGTGCGACGGGTTAAAGGCCAGGGCCAAGTGCACTTCACCACCGGGAGTCATCACGTTGGAAGAGAAGCCCTGGTGGTACTTCACGTCACCGGAAGTATCGAGGGTCTTCTTGCCTTCAAACTCCTGGAACAGATCCGCAGGGTTTTTACCGAGGATATTGACCAGGGTATTCAGACGACCGCGGTGGGCCATACCGATCACCACTTCCTTCACCCCGTAGGTGCCGGAGCGACGGATCAGAGCGTCCATCATCGGGATCAGACTCTCACCACCCTCTACACCAAAGCGCTTGGTGCCAGGGTACTTGGAGTCCAGGTGGCGCTCCAGGCCTTCAGCGGCGGAAAGGCGCTGCAGGATTTCAATCTGGATGTCGGTGCCGAAGTTGGCTTTAGACTGGCTGCGCTCAAGGCGCTGCTGGAACCACTGCTGCTCTTCCAGGTTGGAGAGATGCATGATCTCCGCACCCAGGTTGCCACAGTAGGTATTCTCCAAACCCTCGACGATTTCACGCAGGGTCGCCTCTTCTTTACCGAGGAACAGGCTACCGGTATTGAAGGTGGTATCGAAATCACCCTCAGTAAGGCCGTGGTAGCTCAGTTGCAGGTCGGGCACTTGTTCGCGAGCCATCAAGCCCAGGGGGTCGAGGGTCGCTTTTTTATGGCCGCGATGGCGGTAGGAATCGATCAGTTGCAGAACTTTAATCTGCTTGCGCTCGTGCTCAATATTGGCAGAGCCGGCCGCACCGGGAGCGGCCACCGGACGCGCGCGGTGTTTGCTGAGCAGCTCAAAGTGCTGGCGAACAGCGGCGTGGGAAACATCGCTGCTGCCCTCAACGCGGGGGAGGCTATCGAAATAATTGCGCCACTCCTCGGGGACACCGTTGGGGTCGTGCAGATAGGTCTCGTAAAGCTCCTCCACGTAGGCAGCATTGCCCCCGGAGATATGGGAGCTACGCCACAGCTGCTCCATGGTACTTTCGTGCATGTTGATGCCTACCTCAATTGCAGTGTGCTTATCTTCTCTTGAGCCACTGCGCTTTCCTTTCACTCACAAAAGGGGAGGCGCACAAAGCCACCTCCCCTTTTCAGTTTTTTACCGGTTAGAACCGGCTTTTTGTCGTTTGCTTGGCACCCTACCTGGCACCGGGTTCGCAGAGCGCGAACCCCAGCGGGCCGATAACCGGCCGCAGCATCCCCTACACGGCGCGGGTCAGCAGCATATTGCGGATATGGCCGATCGCGCGCGTCGGATTCAGTCCTTTCGGGCAAACATTGACACAGTTTTGAATACCGTGACAACGGAATACGCTGAAGGGGTCATCCAGATTTGACAGGCGCTCATCAGTAGCCAGGTCGCGGCTATCTGCCAGGAAGCGGTAAGCCTGCAACAAACCAGCTGGGCCGATAAACTTGTCCGGATTCCACCAGAAAGACGGACAGGAAGTGGAACAGCAGGCGCACAGGATACACTCGTACAGACCGTCAAGCTTTTCGCGATCTTCCGGAGACTGCAGACGCTCGATGGCCGGAGCCGGGGTATCGTTTTGCAGGTACGGTTCAATCTTCTTGTACTGCTCGTAGAACTGCTCCATATCCACAACCAGGTCGCGGATAACAGGCAGGCCCGGCAGCGGACGCAGAACCAGTTTACCCTTGGGGGCAGCTTCAGACAGTGGCGTAGTGCACGCCAGACCATTGCGACCGGAAATGTTCATACCGTCGGAGCCACAAACGCCCTCACGGCAGGAACGACGGAAAGACAAGGTCTGATCTTCGGCTTTCAGCAGTTCCAGAACGTCCAACACCATCAGGTCCTTGCCCTTGGTGTCCAGTTCATAGTCCTGCATATAAGGCGCTTTGTCGGTTTCCGGGTTGTAACGGTAAATGCTTACTTTCAACATACTCTATTCCGCTCCCGAATCAGTAAGTCCGAGCTTTCGGTTCAAAGGCTTCCATAGTGTTAGGCGCGAAGTTTACTGCACGCTTGCCAACACGTTTTTCCGTGGGGAAATACATAGAGTGGCACAGCCAGTTTTCATCATCGCGCTCCTGGAAGTCCTCACGGGCGTGAGCACCACGGCTCTCAGTACGGGTCTCTGCAGCAACTGCAGTGGCCTCGGCAACTTCCAGTAAGTTTTGCAGCTCCAGCGCTTCAACACGGGCGGTGTTAAACGCGCGGCTCTTGTCTTCGAGGCGCACATTTTCAATACGCTCGCGCAGATCTGCAAGCTTCTTCACACCTTCGGCCATAAAGTCGCCGCGACGGAATACGCCGAAGTGGTTCTGCATCACGCCCTGCAGCTCTTTGCGCAGGTCGGCAGCCTTCTCACCCTTCTCATTGGTTTCCAGGTGATTCAAGCGAGCCATAGCGGCTTCGAGATCAGACTCGGAAGCTTCGCGGTGCTCGATACCTTCGCGCAGGGACTTCTCAATAAACAGGCCGGAAGCGCGACCGAATACCACCAGGTCCAGCAGGGAGTTACCGCCTAAGCGGTTGGCTCCGTGTACGGACACACAGGCAACTTCGCCACAGGCGTAGAAGCCATCAACAATCTGATCGTTACCCGCAGCGTCCTGGGTCAGAGCCTGACCGTGAACGTTGGTGGGAATACCACCCATCATATAGTGACAGGTAGGTACTACCGGGATCGGCACCTTAACTGGGTCGGCGTGAGCGAAGGTCTTGGACAATTCACAGATACCGGGCAGACGGCTGTTGAGCAGCTCTTCACCCAGGTGATCAAGCTTCAGGAATACGTGATCGCCTTCCGGGCCACAGCCGCGGCCGTCGAGAATCTCGAGAACCATAGAGCGAGCCACAACGTCGCGGGAAGCGAGGTCTTTGGCGTTGGGCGCATAGCGCTCCATAAAACGCTCACCATCTTTATTGATCAGGTAGCCACCCTCACCGCGACAACCTTCGGTCACGAGTACACCGGCACCGTAAATACCAGTGGGGTGGAACTGCCACATCTCAATATCCTGGACCGGCATGCCAGCACGCAGGGCCATACCGACACCGTCACCGGTATTGATGTGCGCGTTGGTGGTGGAAGCGAAGATACGACCGGCACCGCCGGTAGCGAATACAGTCGCTTTGGATTTGATATAAACCACTTCGCCATCTTCGATGCACATGGCGATCACACCCACAACAGCACCATCCTGGTTCTTCACCAGGTCAATCGCAAACCATTCGTTCAGGAATTCGGTTTTGTGCTTAACGTTGTTTTGATAGAGGGTGTGCAGCAGTGCATGGCCGGTACGGTCAGCAGCAGCACAAGTACGTGCAGCCTGGCCACCGCGGCCGAAATCTTTAGACTGACCGCCGAAGGGGCGCTGATAAATACGACCTTCCTCAGTACGGGAGAAAGGCAGGCCCATGTGCTCCAGCTCAAATACCGCTTCTGGACCTACGGAACACATATATTCAATAGCGTCCTGGT
This sequence comes from Microbulbifer maximicatervae (SeqCode), assembly GCF_052467955.1. NCBI lineage: Bacteria > Pseudomonadati > Pseudomonadota > Gammaproteobacteria > Cellvibrionales > Microbulbiferaceae > Microbulbifer > Microbulbifer maximicatervae (SeqCode). The sequence goes on along the minus strand of NZ_CP174329.1, from coordinate 1,680,918 downwards.
CACCGATATAGTCGGAACCCTTAACGGTATCGTACATATGCCAGCGCCAATCATCGTTGGGATCTGAACTGGCAATTGCACAGGTAATGCCACCCTGGGCAGATACTGTGTGAGAACGAGTCGGGAATACCTTGGTAATAACTGCAGTTTTATAGCCGGACTGGGCCATCTGCAGGGCAGCGCGCATACCGGCACCGCCTCCACCAATTACAATCCCGTCAAATGAAATAGTACGCATGTTCGCCATTGCTTATACACCCCAAAGAATTTCAATGCCCCACACCGCGTACAACACGGCAACGGCAGCCAGAATCACTTCTACGAACAAGCGCAGAACAGTGGCTTTACCGCCCATCATCCGGTTGGTGATGTAGTCAGTTACCACGGACCAGAGGCCAATCCAGGCGTGAATAATGGTGGACAGCAAGGCAACCAGGCTGAAAACACGCATCCAGCGCTGGGCGAACAGTTCGGACCAGGCTTGGTAGCCGAAGTCTTTACTAAAAAAGATAAAACCCACTATAAAGAGGGTATAGGCGAGCAATATTACCGCAGTGACTCTCTGGTAGAGCCAATCGAAAGTACCGCTACGGCCAAAGCTTGTTACTGTTTTTACCACAACCATACTCCCGCCAGAAGAATAAGGATTACAGCCAGCACCAGCACTGACACAGCGCTGCGACGGCCGCCTTCGAGACTTTCACCTACTCCCATATCCATAAACAGATGACGAACACCTGCCAGAATGTGGTAAATAAGTGCCGCCAGCGATGCCCAGAGAATGAGCTTGGCAGGGATACTGTTAAATACCGCTGCAATTTCGGCGAATCCCTGCTCGGATTCCAAACTGACATCGAGCATCCACAGTAGTAGTGCAACAACAACGAAGAGCACTACACCGGAAATACGATGCAAAATGGAAACCACAGCGGTAGCGGGAAGCTTTATAGTGGAAATGTCTAAATTGACAGGTCTGTTTTTGTTCACAGGAAAAACACCTTGTTGCCCTGAACGACCGGGCGCCCGTTAGCTTTTCAATGGAGGGACGAGCTGCTTGCTGATTACTTTGCACTCGACCTGATGAAGCCTTATACAAAGTAGCCGTACCATGGCGCAAGCCGCGCGGATTATAGGCATTCACTAGTCAAAACACAACGAACGCCTGCGATTACGCCGGGTTCCCACCAGTATCGCGTAGTAAATCGGGAATCGCGGGATTTCCTCAGACTTTCCTGTGCATTATCTAGACAAATACTCTACGAGTATGGAGCGGAACCGGATATCCTGTCGCCAATAGACTGGTCGTCCATTCCTTTTGGTTTGACAATTTGCGGCGCGGCACTTAAGTTTGGCCCCGCTCAAAAGGCCGCTAGCTCCCGAAAACAGCGGGAAAAGGCCGGCATAAGAACATTTTTAGGAGTCCGCAATGTCCGATAAAAAAGCGCACCTCACAGTCGATGGTATCGACGGCGCCCTTGAGATGCCAGTTCGCTCCGGCACCCTCGGCCCCGATGTTATTGATGTCGGCGGTCTGACCAGTAAAGGCTTATTTACTTACGACCCGGGCTTCGTATCTACCGCCTCATGTGATTCCAAGATCACCTTTATTGATGGCGGCAAGGGCCAACTGCTGCACCGCGGCTACCCCATCGAGCAACTGGCAGAAAAATCCGATTACCTGGAAACCTGCTACCTGCTGATGAATGGCGAACTGCCCAACGCAGAAGAAAAGAAGAAGTATGTAGACACCATTATGTCTCACACCATGGTTCACGAATCCCTGGTGAGCTTCTTTAAAGGCTTCCGTTACGATGCCCACCCAATGGCGATGATGTGTGGCGTAGTCGGTGCCCTCGCTTCCTTCTATCACGACTCCCTGGATATCACTAATCCGGAGCACCGCGAGATTTCCGCCCACCGCCTGATTGCCAAGATGCCAACCCTGGCAGCGATGTGCTACAAGCACTCCCAGGGCATGCCCTTCATGTACCCGGACAATAGCCGCAGCTATTCCGAGAACTTCCTGCACATGATGTTTGGCAACCCCTGCGAGCCCAGCAAGATAGACCCGGTTGTCGCCAAGGCAATGGACATCATCTTCCTGCTGCACGCAGACCACGAGCAGAATGCGTCTACCTCCACTGTTCGCCTGGCTGGCTCTTCTGGCGCCAACCCGTTCGCCTGTATCTCTTCCGGCATTGCCACTTTGTGGGGGCCCGCTCACGGCGGTGCCAACGAAGCGGTATTGAACATGCTGCAGGAAATTGGCGACGAAAGCCGTATCGACGAATTCGTGAAGCGCGCCAAGGATAAGAATGACCCCTTCCGCCTGATGGGCTTTGGTCACCGCGTCTACAAGAACTTCGATCCCCGCTCCCGCGTAATGCAGGGCATCTGTGATGAAGTTCTGGGTGCTATGGGTGCAGAAAATGATCCCCTGCTGAAGATCGCCAAGAAGCTGGAGAAAATCGCCCTTGAGGACGATTACTTCGTAGAGAAGAAACTCTACCCGAATGTAGATTTCTACTCCGGCATTATTATGAAGGCTATCGGTATCCCCACCGATATGTTCACCGTAATTTTTGCCACCGGCCGTACTTCAGGCTGGATTGCACACTGGAATGAAATGATTTCCAATCCGTACAAAATTGGTCGTCCTCGCCAGCTGTATACCGGCTACCCGCAGCGCGATTATGTACCGCTCGAGCAGCGCTAAGCTCAAGCAATCAAAAAAACCCGGCTATGCCGGGTTTTTTATTAATTGAATATTTGAATTTATTTTGATTCTACTGGCGATAATCAACTACATTTCGATAAAAATTAAAAAGCAAAGATCTGAAGTGTGACACAAGTCCCACTTTGGAAATTTTGCTTTACTCGCCCCTTCCATAACAGTTAAACCAACTGTCATCCAATGTAAAATCCGCCACGCCCGCCGGGACCCAAACAGCTTTGCTTTCTTTAAGTTACCCCCAACTTCGCGGCGCTATCAGACCTAATAACAAACCTTTAAATTTACTGAGACTAAATTCATGCTTAGTTTTATTTCTGGAATGTTCCGAAGTAACAAAACAGAAGACGCGGCGGATCTTGAGGAAAAATATACTCGCAGCTCTTATGCAGGAGCTAAAGGTGCCCGCACAATCTCTTACGATCCCACTCTAATCAAAGCCCTTGAAGACGATCACCGCACCCTGATCAGTATTTTTCAGCGCATGTGGTCAGAGGGTTATGAGAAGCAGAACTACCGCCAGTTGTCGCAGCTACTGACCCAATTTAAATCTGGCTTCCAGGCCCATCTAATCAAAGAAAATGTACGTTTTTACGTATACCTGGAGCAAGCACTGGCTGGCGATGCCCACACACTGCAAGTAGTTAAAGATTTCCGCACCGATATGAATGAAATTGCAAATGCTGTTGTGCAATTTTGCAAACGCTATAACCACGAAGCCTTCACTCCTGAAATGGTTCGCGATTTCAAAATGGATTATCAGAAAATCGGTGAAGCGCTAACTCGCCGTACTGCCCTAGAAGAAAAAGAACTCTACGTCCTTTACCAACCCTCCTAAAAGCAACGTTTAGTTTTTTTATCAGGAGTAGTGAGATATTTAACCTAGGAATGCCGACAAGAAACAAATCTTTACAATAGGCATACTATTTTACAGTCCGCAGCCCACAAGGACGGGGCCGCATATTTTTTGGCCGCTCAGCGGTCACAAAGTAACTGGAAAGCACTCCCCTCACCCCGCCAATTTTTCACAATCAAATTAAATATAAGCACCGAATTTGGGCAAGATACATTTAGCCCTCAAAAAAACTGTGCACGCCAGTTAAATCCAGCCTTATTTTCCGACCTGACCTTACTTTACACCCAATTCTCTATCGTCATGCTCTAATCGGCACTAGACGTTTATTTAATTTTGTTTAAACATATAGGGATTAGAATTCAAAAAAACACTAAAGAGTGGGATATTAGTCTAAGAAAATTAGCAAGCCATCTGGCAGACAAATTAAAAATACAAAGACTAATAGAAAATCAAAGCAGTCGGGGGGAGGTATGACTGAGCTAGACGACACACTTGTCGAGCAATTACCAAGCGGCATCCACACTAATGATAACAGCTACCCAATTTATGTAATTATCGGTACTGGTCCGGTGGGCGTGCGTTGCGCACAAAAATTATTAGAATTCTGTGATGAAGCTCAAATTGTTATCTATGGGGCAGAAACAGAGTCTCCCTACAACCGGGTTAAACTTTCTCAATATCTATCAAGCCATGTAGAGCTGGAGGAGCTTGATAACCCTATTCTCAGTCAAAGTGACCACCGCCTGGCAGAATATATTGACCGTGAAATAGTCTCTATCGATCGCTCCCAAAAAACAGTCACCGATGCTGCAGGGAATATACAGCCTTATTCCAAACTAATAATAGCGACTGGATCAAATCCTATTATTCCGAAGATTCCGGGTGCGGATCTGCCTGGTGTTTACCCTTTTCGAAGTCTGCGTAACACCAATGATTTACTTGAGCTAAGGGAGCAGAATGCAGACATCTGTGTTATCGGTGCTGGTGCTCTGGGCCTTGAAGCTGCAACCGCGTTAAAAACACCTAAAAACAACATCACTTTACAATCCAGAGGACACTTACTCAGCGGGCTCCTGGGTGAAGAAGGAGAGGAGTTCCTAAAGTCCGCACTCACTGCACTGGGAGTAGAGTTAAAAATTTCGGACTCCCTAACATCCATTGAAGAGAGCGATAGCAAGCGCCTACTCACTTTTGAAAGTGGCGAAAAAATTCCCGTCGACGCTATCGTGTTGTGCACAGGGATTAAGCCGGAAATTAGCCTGGCCGAACAGAGCGGACTTTCAACTAAACGCGGAATCGTAGTCAATGAATGGATGCAAACTTCCGACCCGGATATTTACGCCGTAGGCGAGTGCGCTGAGTTTGACAAGAAAGTCTACCAATTGGTCCGACCGGGCTACGAACAAGCTGAAAGCTGCTGCTCACATATTCGTCGCAACCATAGCGGTATATCTCTCTCGCAGCCCTACTCCGGCACTTATACCGATATTCAGCTGAAAATTGCCCATATTCCCTGCGGAATAATGGGAGAGGTAACCCCGGAAAACCTCAATCAGCAAGAGGGCGTTGAGAGCCATGTCTATCGCAATCGTTTTAAGGGGATCTATAGACGCTTATTTATCAAAGGCGAATACATCGTTGGGGCCATTTATATTGGCAGCTGGGATGAAGCCAATGAATTACGCCAGACCGTAGCACAGGAGCAAAAAATCTCTCTGCGCACACTGAAAGACTTTGAAAGCGAAGGGCGAGTTTTTGCCAAAAAAAGCGGCAATAGCATTAAAGATTTTCCCGATAGTTATCTGGTCTGCCAGTGCAACTCTGTCACCAAAGGGGAATTATGCAAGGCTATTTCCGCAGGGAAGCGCAATTTAAACGAATTGCAACAAGCGACAACAGCCGGGTCTGTTTGCGGTAGTTGCCGCCCGCTAATGGCTGAGCTTCTGGATGTGCCAGCTCCCAACTTGGTAATGCGGCACTCCAAGGGGATATTGATAACTTCTGTTCTGTCATTAATCCTGATAGCCCTGGCTTTCCTGATGCCGCCAGCTCCAGTTTCCTCCTCAGTGCAGACTGCACTTTTTTGGGAAAAGCTCTGGTACGACAATTTTTGGAAGCAGGTTACGGGCTATACCATTCTCGCTATGTGCCTGTTTACTGCCGCTCTCAGTATCAGGAAACGTTGGAATAAACTTAGCCTTGGGCATGTCGATCACTGGCGCTATGCACACAGCGTTACAGGTTTAATCGCTCTACTTGCTCTCGCTGTACATTCAGGCTTCCGCCTTGGTGAAAACCTGAATTTGGCATTGATGCTGGTATTTCTAACTGCAACCGCAACTGGTTCTCTCGTCGGCGTTTTTATGGCGCGCAACCACCATTGGACTGACCTGAAACTTCGCGAACACCGAAAATGGTGGTCCCGAGTTCACTATGCCCTGCTCTGGGCCTTACCGGTCCTTCTCGCCTACCATATTTTTGCGGTTTATTACTTCTAGATGAAATCATATCAATTTAAATTCTGGCATTACGGTGTATTGCTAACGCTGGCTATCGGCTCTGCGGTGGCATACAACCTTAACGTTGACGATAAATCTCTATTTATCAGTGGAGATGCCACGCACGGTCACCATCAAATTGAGCTGGCTTGTACTTCCTGCCATACCGATGGCTTTGCCGGTGAGGATGCTGTTCAGCAAGCTTGCCTGAATTGCCATGCGGAAGAACTGGAGCTTGTAGACGACTCACACCCCCGGCAGAAATTTTTAGATCCGCGCAATGCTGTACTTCTGGAGACTCTTGACGCCCGGCTATGTGTAAGTTGTCACACTGAGCACAAACCACAAATCACCGGAGAGATGGGAGTAACCCTGGCGGGCGACTTTTGCTTTCACTGCCACAGCGATATTGCCGAAGAGCGCAGTAGTCACAAAGACCTGGGATTTGAAACCTGCGCAAGTGCGGGCTGCCACAACTATCACGATAATGGCTCCCTGTATGAAGACTTCCTTATCGCCCATGTTGATCAACCTGATCTATTGGAAACTGCAAAGCTTCCCGCTCGTACAGCAGTTCAGTCCTGGCTAAATGAGCATTCAGATAAAGCCCCTTTAAAAGTTAGCGAAGCAGACATTAGTAGCTCTAGCCAGACTGCAGAAATCGCAACGGTCTGGGCACAGAGTATTCACGCACAAACAGAGGTGAACTGCAGCAGCTGTCACGTCGATGGGCAAATGCAATTCAGTAGTGTTGAGATTGTCGAGCAATGTGCTAGTTGCCACAGCGATCAAAAAGAATCCTTCACTCAAGGAAAACATGGAATGCGCATGTCCAGCAAGCTGGAAGAGGGCTTTATCCGGCAGGTCGGCGCCATCTCCCCACAACAGGCCCGCCTTCCCATGAATACCAGCGCAACGGATGAATTGAGCTGTGTCAGTTGTCACGGGCCCCATGAAGTAAATCTGAAATTTGCCGCTGTAGAGGCTTGCCTGGGTTGCCACAGTGATGAGCACAGTCTCTCTTACAAAGAGTCCCCTCACTTCGATACCTGGAATTCAAACCCAGAGGGTGGCGTAAGCTGTGCCAGCTGCCATTTACCACGGGAAACCCATGGCGAACAGGTTGTAGTTAACCATAATCAAAATCATAACCTTCGCCCCAATGAAAAAATGATGCCCGTTTGCCTGAGCTGTCATGGAGCCGAATTCTCCCTGGCTGCCCTGGCTGACAAAACTCTGATTAACAATAATTTCAAGCATAAACCCGCAGAGAAGCATGAAACCTTCGAGCTGATCCGCGAGCGTATTGCAAGGATTACCAAAAGCAAAAACAAGCAAAATCAATCCCAATAGGAGGGGAAAATATGCGTATTGCCGCTTGTATTATCGCTGGACTGGCACTGCTCACCGGCTGTGAGAAAAACCAGGGAGTTGCTCCGGAGCGAATGGCGGATGCCATCTTTGCCGTTATCGAGGCAGACAGGGCCAACTACACCAACAAGGTTGTAAACCGCCTGCAGAACGAGGAGAAAATCCTCGACGCTGATGAGCACTGGCAAGATAAGAAATTGCTACCACTCCCCGCGCAGATGATGCGTATGGGAGCTGAGCGTGTTGCCGAAAATGAGTCTGGCTTTAACTATGCCCTGCTCTCTCTGTGGCCAATCAACAAGCAAAACAAACCGCGCACTGAGATGGAAAAAGAGGGCTTGCAGTACGTAATCGACAACCCAGGGAAAAACTTTTACGGCCGCGAAAAACTAGGTGATACCGAGTACTTCACTGCAGTATATGCGGATGTAGGTGTTTCACCTGCTTGTGTGAGCTGTCACAACGATCACGTAGACAGCCCGCGCACTGACTTTGAGCTGGGCCACACTATGGGTGGTGTTGTTATCCGAATTCCACTCTGATCAGTTAGTTAGTAGATAGCTGCGTCCGACTTTCGAGTCGGGCAACTCTCTCACAAGATATTGCCGGCGGATATTAGTCGGTGAGAACTGAGTTTAGAATAATTTAAAAGAGTGGCGGCCGAATTCGTTTCGACCGCTCCCTCTTTTAAGCTGACTGGCTCTACTCCCGCTACTACCTCGCTGAAATCATTCAGACCAGTGGTTACCCGCTGTGGGCCTATTTCCGGGTCAGTCCAGTCTCCATTACGGCCCGCTTTTTCTTGGGCTTCGCTCCGCAAAGCACACCTAGGCATTACTATATTAATGTCAAAGTCCCGCAGAGCAAACCGACCAAGGTGATTGCAATACTGGGAAAACCTGCTAAAAGGTCAGCGCAGTGGATCAATAAGCCCCTGCAATCCCTCTACTTTTATCTCCAGGGCTAATGCCATCAACTGTCCTAGACGCCCCTCTGGAAACCCCTTTTTTGCGAACCAAAGCAGGTACTCCTCAGGCAAATCTATTAAAACCCGGCCCGAGTATTTTCCAAATGGCATTTTGAGTCGAGCCAGTTCTACCAAGTCTTGTTTTTCGAACACCTTAACAACCACCTAAATATCGACAAAAAAAGGGAATGAAACTCCCAATTTGGATTTGTTGCCAGTGCATGCGGACTCTACACTGGCTCCGAAATAGTCGGCCTGCGCCGATTCTTTATACCTCAACCTTCCAGTAACAGAGGTGTCTATGCGTATCAAAGCTATCAAATATCTCAGCTTGGCCGCAGTATTGACTGCAAGCCTTGGAGGTACGGGCTGCGCCAATATGAGTGATACCGACCGCCGAATCGGCACCGGCGTCGGTATAGGCGCAGTAACAGGTGCCTTGATTAGTGGCGGACGCCCCGGTGGCACTGCCGCAGGTGCGGTTATTGGTGCAGGTGCAGGCTACCTCTATGATAGGGAAAGAAAGCGCAGAGATTACTATCGTTATCGCGGTCGCTACTATCGTTATTAATTCGCTGCTGTTTTTAAGTTTTTAATCAGTATGTTGCGGGTATCATTGTACTTCGATACTCGCACTACTGAGGCAGGCAGGGAAGCCGACTCCCAATTAAACTGGTTCCTATAAGACAAAATTGACACAATCCTCGCTTTCGTTTTACCACAGCATTCATAACGATATTCAGTAACCATCTCTCAGATAAAGGCATTGCGCTTGAGCAGGAGCAATAAATTTGTGCTGAGTATTTCCTTACTCCAGGAAGCATTCCCAATACCCCCTAAAACCTAAAAGTCAGACCAACGTGCATTGGGTGGCTACCTGATATAGGGTGAGAGGAAATTGAAGATAGGCTTTTCACCTGGCGGAAAACAAAGCCCTTTATGTAATAAGGGCCCTGGAGTATGAATCTTCCAGGTTTTAAATAGAAAACTGTACTTTTTCTCCCTCAAGCAAATATAAGATGAGCCTAACCTAGGGACCTTGCTACGCCCTCTCAATTTTCGCAGGAAAAGCTAGTATATTGATAAGGTCAGTCTGATTCGGGCCTGATACTAGATCTTCCAAGGTGTATTGCTCCAAACAAATAAAAAAACTTTCCATAGCCTCGGCGAACATTATCTTCAACCTACACGCAGGAGTTATGACACATTGATTATTTGTCCCAAAGCATTCTACTAACACGGTATCTTGCTCCAATAATCGAACTAACTCTCCAACATTAATGTCTTCAGGAGCTCGGCTTAGCCGAATGCCACCATATTTACCCCGGGTTGCAATCAAGTAGCCTTTGAGATTCAACTCTTGTACCACCTTCATTAGGTGGTTTTTAGATATTTGGTAGCGCTCAGCAACTTCTCTGATGGTTACTAACTCTCGATCCTGTATAGCAAGGTACATCAACACTCGCAAAGAGTAGTCAGTAAATTGCGTGATCTTCATTGGCAAAGCCCCTCATTGTGAAGCCAAGAATTTTCATCCCTTGAAAATTTAAAGATGCATCTAGTTTACATCATTGAAATTTAGGTGTAAATTGCCATGCAAAAGATGCATCTTATATGCATGTATAGATAAAGGGGTAGAGAATGCTCAGTCTCAAATGCTCGTTCAACCTAGCCCTTAGGCTACGGTTACAGCCGAATGTGCTATTCATGACTGACCCAAAAGCTATTAGAGGCGATTCGAGCGAAAGCGCCCTGATTTCAGAGGCTGCTTTCCTGAATTTAAGGCCGCCAATTAATTCAAGAGGCCAAGCAATGAACATCGACATGTTCGCTTACGGAAACTCTGCCTAGGGGCGGCAGGTTAACAACGATTATTGGCCACTTTTTATTACCCAAATACAAGGTATCGGTCACCTAAAAATCAATGTATTACACGACCAAACATTATTTTGAGAAGCCCATTCTCAATTTGATTTATTCAAGCAACACAAGGAAAAGGAGAGTTTATGTTTTTTCTGTTGCAAGTTAACGCCTCTACTGGAGGTCAACCTCATGAGTTCAACACAGCTAAGCAAGAATGCGAAGAGTCAAGCTTAAAACCTATTAACACTCAATCAGGCATCATAAATCCACTCCGAATAATTACAGACACCCGATGTTTACGATGTTTTGTTTTACAAGCAGCCTAGGGAGATATACGAAAATTAATAGTTTAAATAGCATATTGCTAAAAAAGCCAATTTATATTGGCAAGGATAATTCTGATGAGAACTTACAAATCTCTTTGGTGGACATTGATCGGCGTTTTAGTTGTAACCTTTTCAATACTCGGATATTTTGGCAGTGAAATATATCGGAAGGCACCCCCGATACCTGAGGCATTTGTCTCAGAAAATGGCAAAATACTGACCACTAAAGATAAAATTTTAGATGGCCAAACTTCTTGGCAATCCGTTGGAGGAATGCAACTGGGATCTATTTGGGGGCATGGTGCCTACCAAGCCCCAGACTGGACCGCTGATTGGTTACATCGAGAGCTAATTAATTGGTTATCAATAGCGGCAAAAGCGGAATTTGGCCTACCATATGAATCTTTATCCAAAAGGGAAAAACACAAACTTCTCTATGACCTTAAATTAGATTATAGAACCAACACCTATAGCAGCGAATCTGGAATTGCCACTTTATCTAAGCGAAGAGTCACAGCTATAGAGCAAACCGCAAAATATTATGATGCACTTTTTGGAGGTGACCCCGCTTTACAGCCAACCCGCGCAAATTACGCAATGAAAGAGGTTACACTGCCCGATGCGGATCGCCGAGCGCGACTTACTGAGTTCTTCTTTTGGACATCCTGGGTAGCTTCAACCGAGCGTTCAACAGGTGGCGCAACCTACACTAACAATTGGCCCCACGAACCATTAATTGATAATAAGCCAACTAGCGAAAATATTATTTGGTCTATTATTAGCGTGGTCTTATTGATTGCCGGTATTGGCGCCCTAGTTTGGGCATGGGCGTTCCTACGCACTGAAGACAAACACCCTACTGCCCCCAAGCAAGATCCAATCAGCACCTTCAAATTAACCCCCTCACAGAAAGCTCTTGGAAAATACTTACTAGCTATAGTAGGACTATTTACTTTCCAAGTTTTCTTAGGTGGTTTTACTGCCCACTATACTGTCGAAGGACAAGGGTTCTATGGGATAGAAACATCGGAGTGGTTTCCATACAGCCTGGTACGCACCTGGCATATACAGGCTGCTCTATTTTGGATAGCTACAGGATTTTTAGCTGCCGGACTATTTCTTGCTCCAATTATCAACGGTGGTAAAGATCCTAAGTTCCAAAAACTTGGTGTTGATATATTGTTTTGGGCATTAATAGCAGTCGTTATTGGATCATTTGTCGGCAATTATCTAGCCATTGCGCAAACTCTGCCACCAGAGCTCAGCTTTTGGCTGGGCCATCAAGGATATGAATTTGTAGATCTTGGTAGACTATGGCAAATCGGTAAATTTACCGGCATCGTACTATGGTTGGCATTAATGCTGCGCGGTATTGTTCCAGCATTAAAGCAAAAGGGTGATAAAAACCTGCTAGCCCTGTTTGCCGCCTCCGTAATTGCCATAGGATTATTTTATGGTGCAGGCTTCTTTTATGGCGAGCGCACACACATATCGGTCATGGAGTTTTGGCGCTGGTGGATAGTACACTTATGGGTAGAAGGTTTCTTTGAAGTTTTTGCTACAACTGCGCTTGCATTTATCTTCTTCAATATGGGCCTTGTATCTAAACGCATGGCGACTGTGACTTCTCTAGCTTCAGCGTCATTATTTTTACTAGGGGGTGTACCGGGAACTTTTCACCACCTATATTTCTCAGGGACGACAACACCCGTTATGGCGGTAGGGGCCACATTTAGTGCACTCGAAGTGGTCCCACTTATCTTGTTGGGTTATGAAGCCTGGGATCATTATAGCTTAAAAAATCGTGCACCCTGGATGGTGAAAATCAAATGGCCCTTGATGTTTTTTGTAGCTGTTGCTTTCTGGAATATGTTAGGAGCAGGCGTACTTGGCTTTACCATTAACCCACCGATAGCGTTATATTATCTTCAGGGCTTAAATACCACAGCCACACATGCCCATGGTGCATTGTTTGGAGTATATGGGTTCTTGGCATTGGGCTTTAGTTTACTCGTTCTTAGATATATTCGCCCCCAGTTTATATTTAGCGAGAAATTGATGAAAACGGCATTCTGGTGGATGAATATAGGTTTGGCTTTAATGTTGTTCACCAGCCTTTTGCCGGTCGGTATTATCCAGTTTATGGCGAGCGCTTCAGAAGGCCTTTGGTATGCCCGCAGTGAAACCCTAATGCAAAGTGGAACGCTAGTTACTCTAAGATGGATACGAACTATTGGTGATGTGGTGTTTATCGTCGGTGCACTGGCGATCACATGGCAAGTAATACAAGGTGTGCTGAATCTAAAGAGGCACAGTTCAGTAGACTATCTATCAGGGCAAACCAAATCAGTCCCTTAATCTACTTATAAACCTATGCAACGTTACTGCGTAACTTAACAGTAGCGTTGCATTATTTGCTGCCCCCAAAATATCTTTTCTCAGTAATCACCCGTATTAAAGACACTGAGTTTTGACAATTTTCTTAACAGGGGAGAGTAAATTACCTAACTATTAATTGAACTGCCCCATGAATATCGGATTTGGAGAGAGAAAATTTACAAGTGTTTAATTTTCGTTTTTCCACAGCGTTCACAACGATATTCAGTAACCAACTTTCCCTGCTTTACGTCAAACTTGCGCTCGGTAACCACTTTCCATTTATGAAAACCTTCCCTGCATAGGGTGCTGCCCTTGTGCTTTTGCCAAGCGGTTTTTCTTTTGAAAGGAATAACATCTCCCATTTGTTCTCGCACAATAAAGTTTGAACACTAATTTTATTTTGGAACAATAAAGTTTGAACACTAATCACTTCAAGAGCCTAAATGTACCTTTGGGGTATCAAACAGGTGAGATAAATGAAGAGGTAAGTTGCTTCAAATTACACACACATACCGACAATTTTATCCTAAAAAAAGAAAAAATTAGATATAGCATACCAAAAAAATCTTTATTAAAAAAATTCTTTCTATTTATTTGCTTATTGGTTGGTTACAAATCTAGCGCTCATACCTCATCATTACAAGTGAACCACCCGATCTTTGATGGAATCCATCTAGATTTGTAGCAACGCAGCCACTAATCCTCGGCAATGGAGCGCTCAGTCAGAAAGGTCAGAAATAAAAGAGTTATCTAGGTGGTAAAGACACGTTGGTCTTGCCCACAAAAAGTAGACACTCTAACTATGCGTATTTTCGCTCATACTCTGCTGGACTTACATAGCCCAATGCAGAGTGCCTACGAACTCTATTGTAGAAAATCTCAATGTATTCAAACACCTCAGATTTTGCTTGCTCTTCGCTTTCGAATGTTCCGGCATAGACCAGCTCGACTTTTAGCCTGCTAAAGAATGATTCCATTGCCGCATTATCCCAACAGTTAGCCTGGCGACTCATACTCGGCTTGCACTTGCTTTCGGACAAGAGATCCTGGTATTTCTGCGATCGATATTGCACACCCCTGTCAGAGTGAACTAGCAGTCCAGGCTTTATTGGTCGTCGCTCTAGGGCCATTTTCAATGCTCGACGTGTCAATTCATCGGTCATCTGCGAGTCGAATGCCCAACCTACAATACGTCGAGAGTACAGATCCATAACTACCGCGAGGTATAGCCACCTATCCAGAACCCAGATATACGTAATGTCACTGGTCCAGCGGCAATTTGGTCGATCCACATCAAAGCAACGCTTAAGTAAGTTGGCGGAGACGTTAATGCTCCCCTCTACGGGCTGACTATATCGAAAGCCTTTGCCGTTTCTCGCTTTAATATGTTCCTGTTGCATAAGCTTAGCGACGTAGTTCCGCGAGCATGGCTCACCTAACTCTTGAAGCTCGCAAGCAATTCTAGGCGCGCCATAACGACCTTTAAACTCAACAAACGTCTCTCGGATTTTCTCGATTGTTCGTATCTCTCTAATCGTGCGAGCAGATGGCAATCGCCCCCGCCATCGATAATAACCCGATCTTGAGACTTCTAAACACCGACACATCAAGCTAACCGGGAATGACCCTACATGCTCTTGTATCAATGCGTACTTTACTCTTGGTGGTTCGCAAAGTACGCAGCTGCCTTTTTTAGAAACTCAACCTCCTGACGAGCTTCATGCAGCTCCTTCTTGAGTTTGCGAACTTCAGCGCTTTCCTGTTTGGAATAGTCGACACCGTCTAAACTATTGAACTGCTTATCAGACAGTCGATTAAATTGACGACGCCAGTTGTAGATCTGCTGTGCGCTGACGCCTAGCTCTCGCGCCACAGAAGCCGTTGTTGCTCCAGCCTTTTCCGCTCTCTTAACTGCTTCTCTGCGGAACTCCTCCGTATACGCCTGAGTTCTTTTCTTACCCATGATACACCTCCGTGTTAGGCCTAAACCTAACTATACAGGGTGTCTACTAAACGTGGGTAAGTCTTACGTCTAACGCCGCCCCCAGCTGCATTTCCCTACTTAACCAGGGAAATTAATAAACCCCAGCCCCCATAGCCTCTGAAATTCCCTATCAGATAGCAGGAATACACCTTTCGATAATCACAGATACTCAAGGTTCATATCTCTATCCAGAGATGGCTAATTCTGCGCTCTTGCAAGAGCGATCAATCGAGAATTACTCTCCTCCCAGTTTGCCTATGATAATTAGTAAGTGCCGGGAGGGTGCGCGTGCATTTTGAATTCAGAAGTAAAGTTTCAGCACACTATCCGCAACACAAACCAGGCGACCTGAACCTTCAACCTCTACCTCAATATGATTGATCATTTCCACACTACGCTTCGATGGCACCAGGGACTTTAAAGTCGTACGAGCTCGGATACGATTGCCAGTCTTAACTGGATAAGGAAAACGCACCTGTTCAAGGCCGCAGTTTATAATCATTCTAGCTTCAGGGTAAGGCGGTTTTTCCGGATTGACAGCATCGGTGAGCTCGGGAATTAGCGATAGGACCAAAAAGCCGTGGGCAATTGTGCCTCCAAACGGCGATTCAGCCCTTGCTCGTTCTGGATCAATATGAATCCACTGGCGGTCTCCAGTTACTTCGGCAAAACTGTCAATGCGCGACTGGTCAACTACAATCCAGCGCCCAATATATATCTGCTGACCAATACGTGCTTGCCAGTCTTGGTAGAAAGCGATGGCCTTAGGGTTCTTAATGACTTGTAATTCACGATTGGTAGCAGGATCAACAACCGGCCCAGCTTTCGAAGTCCATGAATTTTTAAGCAAGTTACTGATGTAATAGGACAACTGATGCAGGTGATTATCATGGGTGCTTTTGAGGTCCAAATTGTTAATCCGAGCCCTAAGCAACCTTTCCTTTTCCCTGATGTACTCGAGCACGTCCATCATCTCATCCTGTATTAATGACATTGAAGCAGCGTAACTGGACCTAAAATTAATTTTGTGCGGCAGCTACTTCCAACTCCACGTCTTGTTTCTAAAACGCCTTGCGGCTGAGTAGGTTAAAATGGTTTGTTTCCAATCGACCCAAAGGCGACAACGCCGGCGACTCCATCGCTACACAAAGCCAATAGCGTTGCGCCAACGTGCAAAGGTTAAACCAAAAGCTCCCCATTTCTCTTACCTTACACTCAAGCCACGTGGCTGGTTGCGAGTTAAGCAAAGATACAAGATCAAACTCGATCGTAGAAAAAGGCAGTCGAAGCCCCAAACCACACACTTTGGACACAGACTCTTTAATGCACCAAACCCTTGTTAACAATTCACAGTGAGCAGTGCTTGGGATAGTCATTACCTGGTCATATTGCTCTGGACTAAGTAAATGCCTGAAATTTAGACCTGAGCCCAGTTCACGAGCAAGGGGCTCCAGATCTATACCTGGATCAACGGTAGAGCTAAGCGCAATCGCGACCACACCACTAGCATGAGAAATACTAAATTTTATTGGGGCCACACTTTGGTTTAAAACTCTAGGCCTGCCTTGCTCATCAGGGAAAATTTCCCAATCTGCCGGCAAAATACTTACGCCACTTTTAGCGGATAAAACATAACGCAATAGGTAACGACCAAGCAGAAAATGTAGGCCCGCCGCTCGATTAACAATCCCACTATATCTTTTCTGCTCAGCCTCGCTAACTGTGGTGAAGACAGTTTGCGGATCATGCTCGATTAGAGTTTCAAACTCCTTCACGGTAGCAATCCAAAGACCTATATCCCTGTTAACTCCAGTCTTCATAGGGTCCGCTCAAAAAGAATAATGCAACTTAAACTCGATAAAATCCTCATCCCGTACTGGATACAGCCAAGTATCACTGCGGCCCACATTGAGGAATAAAAACGCCCGAGTTTCGATTCTAAAATAATCGCTCAGACGGTGTTCTAAGCCTAAGTCGAGGTAGTTGCCATGACTATCGAAGTCATAACTTATGACCCCTCGAAATTCGCTGTCACCGGTATCACCGAAGCTAGCTCTAAGGCCGACAAAGAGATCGTTCTGACCTAATGTTTCAGCTTGCTCATCCCTATCGTCGATTAGATATTCGGCGATCAAGGACAGATCTTGCATACTATCCGGTAGCGAATAAATCGGGTGCTCAAGGCCAACGTTTGCAGCAAAGAAACCTTGCTCCAGTTCGCGACCAGTTTTCGCTTCCAACTTCAAGGTCGTGTCGCCGAGGAGATAAAGTGTGTCCAGTAAAAAATTCTCGGTTTCGATGTAAAAGGGAGTCAACATCGTCGCTGAAGGGCTAGGCCTTACCAGTAGTGGCGCCCGCCTAGTGCCTCTGAAGTAACCGATCCCTGTTTCTAAATCACCAGCGTAAAAATGGCCTCGCAGAGCAACATCTCCACCTCTATTCGAGCTTTCAAAAAGTGCCCGGTCCGAAATCGGTAGTCCGAATGACGGGCGCTCTGGAAATTCTCGCTCACGAAAAGTTGGCAGATAGAATATCGATAGTTCGCCGTTATCAAAACGCAGACCTAAAGATGCGAAGGTCTGCCCCATCTTTTCCTTTCCGTCGATAGCTTGGCGCAAGTCAGCCTGATTAAGTACATTGACTATATTCAGAGATTCAGAAACGCCCCAAAAGAAAGTGCTAACACCAAGATTCAGCGATAACTGATCACGGCGCCAGTGAAGGCTGGCTTGGCGGATATCGGCATAACGACGCTCCCCATCCTGCTTATCCCAGCTACCAAACAACCGCAGCTTATAGCCAGTATCACCAATATCCCCCTCAGCATTTGCTTCAATTTCCAGCCCCGGTCCGAAGCGGTAGCTATCATCAATGGCCAGCGACTCCTCTTCTGCAAATATACGAGCCGTGGCCGCGATATCAACAGAATACTTGTCAACCTTGACCTCTGCGAGGACCGGCATAATGGTAAGGCTTAGACACAGCTGCACCCAAAACGCTAAACGCAAGACCCCCATACCCTTAATCCCGGAGTGTATTGCGATGGAAATTCGCAACTGAGAGACCGGTACCAAACTCGATGCGGCTATAGCTTAAGATCGTTACGTTTCCACTCTGCTGATTATGCATAACCACCTCCATGGGCCTCCAATAACGATCGTCGTAGAGGCGAAAATCCCTTGCGGAAAAAGTCTTGAGCAGCGTTTCCTTACGGTCGAAATAGTCTATACGGAAGATACGTCGAGCACTCTGATCAACCCAGACCCGCTGCCGGCTATATGCAGAGTGAGAGTCTTCTGGCACTCGGTCAATTACGTCACAAACCAGGGCACCATCTTCGCATGATTCCTCTCTCACGTAGGTATAGCGGAAATCGTCGACCGCCTTATCAGACAAGTCCTCGAACGAAAACTCACTACCGACGAACGCACCACTCTTATTGCGAGATGAGATCCTCTTAATACGGGAATAGGCAGGCAAATATAACCACTGCTTATCGGTATCCTCTAACTGCGGATGCGTTAGAAGCGCCGTGCCCCGGATATCGGCAGGAAAATTGAAGCGGATTAACGATTTGTCTCCACCCTCGTGACTCTCAAGTGAGCTGATCTGCAGTTCACGTCGAGTTTCATCTCCGGCCCTGTTGCGTAGAATCATCGTCAATTCGGCAACACTGTCGCCGTAACCAAGATCACGGTTATCCACTGCCACTGCGACCTCCCGCCCCTTTCTAACATCGCTAGCAGCGCCTTGAACCGGCAAACCGATTAGGCCACAAAGTATTGTCACTGGAAGGAGGAGACGGTAATCAGTTCGCATTATTTAGTTCCTTGTCGGTACGAAATTGCAGGTTCGACGTACGTGTCCTGCGCATAAAGGTTAGAACCAAGGCCGGTAGTAATATCAAGTCAAACACCAATGCCAACACAATAGACATCCCCGTGAGCATACCCATCTGGGCATTTTTCTCGAACGCCGAGGTCGACAATAGAAGGAAGCCTATCACTAGCAGCATTGAGCTAATCACGATCCCACCCATAGTCTTACTAATGGTTTCGCTTACGCTATCTTCAGGACTGAGCCCCCGCTTTAGACCGTTGACATACTGATAGAGGAAGTGAACTGTATCATCGACGATTATGCCGATCGCCATTGCCGACACCCCAGCCAGCCCCATTGAGATTTGACCATTAACGAGATACCAAAATCCAAATGCTGCCGCGACTGGAAGCAGGTTTGGAACCAAGCTCAATAGACCAATATCGAGTGAGCGGAATACCAGCATCAACGTCAATGAAATCACCACAAACGCTAGCGAGGCACCTTCAAGGAGACTTACAATATTTGATTGACCAATGTGGGAAAAAATCACTGCGGGACTGCTGTGATAGATATCAATGGAGCGAGGTTGGTTTTGCAATAACCACTCTTCGACCCGTTTTTCAAAAGCAATTAAGCCCACCGAGCTTAGATTCTTTAATCGTGCAGTCAGTTTCACCGAGGATTTATTCAAATTCACCTGATGGGTCACATCACGACCAAACGGCAACGACATCTCGTATAGCAGGAACTGCTGTGCAGCGGTAATTGTATCGCCAGGTAACCGGTAAGAGTCCTCATCACCACCATTCATCAAACGGTTAAGATCCTTGATTCGGTGCAGGGGGCTTGCAGTTGTAAAAACTTCTGGCTGCTCATGTAGCCAGTCATCGAATGTATCAAGAAACTGTAAAAACTCTGGCTGAAACATACCGTTCTGCTCTGGTACCGAGAGCGAGTAATCGATTGTATAAATACCAGAAAAGTGGCGATCGATACGTTCAGAATCAGCACGGAAGGGCTGCGACTCATCAAAATAGCGGATTAAATCATCGTTTAATTGATTCAATGGACTGAGTGCAGCGACGCATAGGGACAAAGGTAGCATTAGCCACAATATCCGCTGGCGGTAAGCGATAACCCAGCCTGACAACAAAGCCATGCGATTAATCAGTCGGTTGGCACCTGTTTCCCGCGTTGAAAAACGAATACGCAGCAGAAGCTGTGGTAGAACCGTCAACGACAAAAGTAGCGAGAAGAGCACACCTAAGGCAACTATATTGCCAAGATCTCGAAACGGCGGTGAGTCACTGAAATTCATCGCCAGAAAACCGATAATAGTAGTGACATGGCTCACCGCAATCGGCTTGAGATTGCGCCGGTAGGATTGCAAGACTGCTTCTTCACGAGAAACACCACTGCGTATCTGGCGCTGAATATAGCTGAGGATGTGGATGGCCGACGCTACTATCACCGTGAACATGATGATTGGAGCCGATACTGATGGCGCAGACAATTGAATACCGAGCCAACCAGCTAGACCCAAAGACCCTAGCAGTGCCAACACTAC
This sequence comes from Microbulbifer maximicatervae (SeqCode), assembly GCF_052467955.1. Lineage (NCBI taxonomy): Bacteria > Pseudomonadati > Pseudomonadota > Gammaproteobacteria > Cellvibrionales > Microbulbiferaceae > Microbulbifer > Microbulbifer maximicatervae (SeqCode). The sequence goes on along the minus strand of NZ_CP174329.1, from coordinate 1,660,554 downwards.
TACCGTCAAAATAGCGCCACCTGCAGCAGGTGATCCGAGAATTAGAGCAGCGCTGACCAGCACAAAAAGGATCATCAACGGTATCAGCGTGATGAAGTCTTTTTTTGCCGCCTGGAAAAAGGCACCGTTCATCTCCACCACACCGGTGACAAAAAAACGATGATCCGGATATTCCATCTTGAATGACTTAATCAATTCATCGACAGCACCGGTAACGGCTAGCACTTCGGCCTTATGGTCTAACCCTGGCAACCGAATGGTCGCATTGATCGCGGTAAATCGTCCGTTCTTACTAACCAAATTGCCAACCAAGTCCCTCTCACTACTAGCGGCAGTTTCAATAAAGGCGATCCTTTGCGGCGTCAATTCGTCAAGCTCGTAGACGAACTCCTCAATCAAAATATCATCGTCTTCAGCAGAGCTATAGGGGAAGTTCGTTAGCGAATCTACTCGAGAGACATGGGCCGTCCGCCACAACGCGCGTGTCATTTCATGTATAAGGCTCAGAGTACGCTGGTTGTAGATGTTGTCATCCACCGGTTCAATCATGATGAACACGTTATCAGTCGTGCTATAAGTATCTTGCATCTGCTCCAAGCGCAGTAGGTCACGATCGTTATCATCGAAGAAAACGCGATAATCACTGGCCAGCCCCATCCGTTTTAGGCCAACAGCCGACATCAATGTGAGCAACAGCACCAGCGCTAATAGCCACTTACTGGCGCCAGAGCGAATGATCCAATCGGTCTTTATATTTTTGTTCAAGGTATTTCTTTCCTTTCGGATAAAAAGGCTCGCAGCGGCACCATTACTCGCTCTACATCCTTCTCAACCCCCATTACCAGCTCCGACGCTCGACAACTAAGCCATTTACGTCCCACTAAGAAAAGCCCAGGCTCTGGAGTCCTTCCATAGTTTTCAATGAAGCCCCTCTCATCGACACAGTGCGGCAACTTTAGCCAGCTCGTTCGGTCGCAATAGCCTGTTGCCCAAATCACTGTATCTATGTCATGCCAACCGACGGAGTCGAAACGGATTTGACGGCCAGAGCACTCCAAAGCACGGCCAACAATCTTTACGCCTTTAGCCTTCAGCCGTCTATTGTTGTATTCACCACAGGGGACAGGGTTACGCTTTTTTAATATCTTCGCGATGAGGCTGTTCTTATCGGCGGAAAGGATACGCAAGCGATCAAGCCACCAAAAAATATCACGTCCGAACAAACGGTTGGGAGGCAGGCCACGTGGGGAACCCGTGGCCAAAAACACATTGCAACGTCCCGCTAGCCGGTCCACGATCTGACGCCCAGTAGCACCATCCCCAATAACGGCAACAGTGTGGCCATCAGAAATGACATCGGTTGAGGCGAGACTACCGTCTAGTTGCTGCACCTCTCCAGCAAGTTGGGAACTTATCGCCGGCACCTGGGGTATCTGATTAGCACCAGTTGCATTGACGATACTGGTGGCGAGCAGAGACGTGCCGTCGGCAAGGTCGACCTGAAAACTGCCGTTCGAAAGGCGATCGAGACCAACAACTTCACAGCCTTCTCGAACCTGAAGATCAAAGTGGCCTGCATAGCTGACCAAATAATCAGCTATTTCTACTGTAGTCGGGAAGCCCTCAGGATCGCCCGGAAAGGCTAGTCCTGGCAGGGCACAGAATTGACGTGAAGTGAATAGCTTCATACCTTCGAGCCGGTTACGCCAAACGTCGCCAATACTATCCCGTTCAAGCAGAAGGTAGTTGAGATCAGCCTGCTGCAGCATTCGTGCGGTGTGAAGACCGAACTGGCCTCCACCGATAACTATGCAATCAAGTCGCGACATCAACTGCGCTCCAAAGCTGTTCTTGAAAAATTCTTTTCGAGATGTGCCACAAGAGCGTTAATCGTTGGGTAGTCGAAGGCTAGCGTCGGATCGATGTCAACAGAGAGGTGGTCCTCCACCATAGTCGATAGCTGGACATGGTCTGCCGAGTCTAGACCTAGACTTGAGAAAGAGGTGTCACTGTGCTTATCAATCGAAAATTCTGGTGTCTTAGCAGCGATAAAATCTGTGATCTGTTCCACCAGGTTTTTCATTCTAAATTCATTCGTCATCTTATATTTCCTATCAACGGTTCATGCGAGCTGCGCCTCTTCGGCTGCAATCAGATCCCTGCAGGCAGTCCTACGAACTTTGCCGCTGGTGGTTTTCGGAATACCGCCAGGCTTGACCAGCAAAAGCTGGTCGAGGGCGACATCATGTGCCAACATCACTGCCTCACGCAGCTCCTGTCGGAGTTCATCGTGGTTTCGGTTAAGAAAGGCGTGGCGGCGAATCTCAACAATGGCTGCCAGTCGGTTTTGGCCATTGCTATCCACAGTGAAAACCGAGGCTCCGTTATTGCCTGCCGCATCAGGATGGTCACTACAGGTACGTTCAATATCGTATGGATAAAGGTTGCGGCCGCGCAGGATTAACATTTCCTTAATCCGCCCGGTGATATACAACTTATTGTCACGGACGAAGCCCATGTCCCCGGTTTTGAGGTAATAATGACCGTCGCAGGGCGATATACGAGCACCGAATTGCTGCTTACTAATCTCAAGGTTGTTAAGATAACCTTGTGCTATTGAGGCACCACTAATCCATATCTCACCAATACAACCCTCATCTGCTAGCCGGCCACTCTCCGGATCAACAACCTTCAAAATCATCCTTGGCGTGATACGACCGCAGCTAACCACTTGACGCCCCTCACCAGTAGATTGCAGTCGACCAGAGTCAAATGCTGCGGGATCGAAAGCCAGGGTTTCAATGCCTACGCCTTTCGGTCCTCCAGAGACAAACAAAGTGGTTTCAGCCATGCCGTAGCAGGGAAAGAAAGCAGTAGAGGAAAAACCGTAAGGCTGGAAACGTTCAGCAAATATCCTCATAGTGTCGGCGCTGACAGGCTCAGAGCCATTCAAAGCCACCTTCCAGCAACTCAGGTCTAATCCCGATAAGTCCTCTCGCTCACCTATGAACTTGATGCAGTGCTCATAGCCAAAATTAGGTGCAGCAGAGCTATGAATTCGATAGTGAGATATCAATTCTAACCACCGGCGTGGACGCTGAACGAACTTCATCGGTGGCATGAAGACGTAGGTACCACCAAGGAACAATGGCTGCAGCATATGGCCTATCAGTCCCATATCGTGGAACTGTGGCAGCCAGCCGCCAGCAATTACACCTTCGCGGTGGCCACACGCCTGCTGGATAGCCAATTGGTTATCGATAATGTTGGCGTGACTTACCATCACACCTTTGGGTAGATCAGTAGAGCCTGAGGTGTACTGAACAAACGCCAACTCATCTGGAGCCGGAAGAGGTAACTCTACATCTTTAGCAGCACCAACCTGCTGCTCATCAATCCAGGCCTGGTCGCCCAAATTAATCGCCGGTAATTCTGCTAATTGCTCAAATAGCTGTTCACGAGTCTCAGCGGTCGTCAGAATGGCTTTGGTCTTTGCATCACCAAGAATACGAACAGTGCGCTCTAATTGCTGAGCATTGCGACTCAGGTTCAGGGGTACAGCAATGACGCCAGCCGCGAGGCAGGCGAGGAAGTTGACCACAAAATCAAGACCAGCAGGGAAAAGCAGAGCAAGCGGCTGGCCTCTATATCCGCGCTCGACTAACAGTCGGGCCCGTTCCAGTACCTGCTGATTCAGTTCACCGTAACTCAGCGATAGAGCACTATCAGGCCCATGAGGCTGGAATACGCAGGCGGTACGGCTAGGCTCATTAACCACGTGTCGGGCGAACTGATCCATGAAGCGCTGAGCTGGAAAAATCTTATCCGTCATGAGCCCAACTCCTCACCCTTTAAAGCTCATGCTTTTGAGCTGTGCCACGCACCGCTGCAATGAATCAACAAAACGATCTATATCATCAAGGCTGGTAAAGCGGCCGAAGCTAATCCTGATCGCACTTTGTATTTCTTCATCACTTAGCCCCATTCCTTGTAATACAGGCGATAGTTGACGGGTCTTGTTGTTACTGCATGCAGAGCCAATCGACACCACAATCCCATCTTTCTTTTCCATTAACAGAGCAAGCGCCTCACCCCGAATGCCTGGAATCGATAGGTTTAAGGTATTGGAAATCGCCCCCTCATAATGACTAGCACCATTGATATGTGTTTCGATAGAGGATTTGCCAAGCTGTTCGATCAAGTGCTGTTTGCACTTCAGACAGTGATGATCCCAGTACTCAAGCTCCCTGCGACATTCGTCAGCAGCCTCACCGAGTCCGGCGATAGCGACCAAATTCTCGGTACCAGAGCGCATTGCCATCTCTTGTCCACCACCATGAATCAAGGGAGATATGCGATCTATATTCTGGATATATAGGCCGCCAATACCCTTGGGACCATAGAATTTGTGTGCGGAAAAAGAAACAAAATCAGCACCTAATGCCTCGACATCAAGAGGCCGCTTACCTACTGCTTGCACTGCGTCGACATGGAACGGAATGCCTCGGGAGCGGGTCAGCCTTGCCACCTGATCCACAGGTTGAATAACGCCGGTTTCATTGTTCGCATACATCATGGAAATCAATCTGGTGTCAGGCCGGATAGCTTCAGCGACAGCCTCAAAACTGACGGCGCCACTCGGTCCCGGCTTCAAGCAGGTGACTTCGAATCCGAATTGGTGGGCGCAGTATCGGATAGTTTCTAGAACTGAAGGGTGCTCAATCGCCGTGGTTAGGATATGGCCGGCCCTACCCAGGTCGTTCATCAGGCTTCCTTTAATAGCCCAGTTATTGGCTTCAGAACCGCCGGAGGTAAAGAAAACTTTTTCCGGCGCGGTACCCAGTAGGCTAGCGACATGGGTCTTTGCTCGCTGGATTAGCTCACGATTACTGGTCGAAGGAAGCGTACGCCCCGATGGATTAGCAAAGAGCCGAAGCGCAGAGGACATAGCCGTAGCTACAGCCTCCGACACCGGGGTTGTGGCGTTGTAGTCGAAGTAACCCTCAATCGAGTGAGCATTTGTCATGGCATCACCTCCCGACAATCTTTGCCAACTAAGCTCAGCAACCTATGATGAAGCTGCTGCAAAATCTCAACACAATGGTGTTGTGATGGCTCTAGTTCACCAAGCATGCCTTCTATTTCGCTACTTGTTCTCCCGGCAAGCTGTTCCGGTGCCAACCCCTCAAGCGAGGCACAGAAAATGTTGGCCGTCGCCACCGAAGTAGCGCAGCCCCAAGCTCTAAAGCGAGCACTGTCAATCAGTCCATTGGTGATGTTGATCTGAACGCGAATCCGATCTCCACATACTGGATTGCCAATTTCATATTCGTAATTGGGTTCGTTGATATCACCGACATGAGCCGGGTCGGAAAAGTTGTCAATGATGATGTCGTTGTACATGTTGTAGCTCCATCTTGGACAGCTGTAATTAGGCGACGACTGGACAACTGCCGCTAGCAGCCTGCTCTGCGTCCAAATCTTCAAGCCGCTTATCTAAATTAACCGCACAGCAACCAAATTCTTTTGACTCAGGTAGGCGCATTACATACTGCATGCGTTGACCACTTCTTCCCGAACGACTCGCTTCAGGCAACAGTCGCACCAAGTCCTCAGTAAGCATGAAACCAGGCGTCGAACGTGCGAGAGGGTCAAGAATTGCCAATTGGCCGGTCTGGCCCGGTTCGACCTCTCGATCTAGTTGTTTGGGGTCTCTTACCGAGAAATGAACGAAGGGGGAGACATGCTTGATTCCATACTCATCGTCAATAGCAATGACATTGGATTCAACCAAGGCGTAGATGTCACGGATCTGGCTCTCTTCAACGCCCAAGTACTCGATACATTCACTGTTGAATTCTGCACGTGACAACATCTGGCCTGAGAAGCGCTTCCACCCCCCAAGAGTGATGATGTAACTACTCTTATCGAGTTTAATTCGGGTGTTGGTAGCTTTGAGGTAGCTGATAAAACGATTGATCAGGAATGGAGGACCAATCAAATGGCGACTGAATTTATCATTCCAATCCTCAAGCTGTTCTAAGGCCTCTTCGGGCTTAAAAGATTCTTGCCGAACCATGAATCTATGAGTGTCCAGCAGACCTGCGAGCATATTGAGGGCCTTGATCATGCCCATTTCAGGAATTTCCTCGGTTGAGGGGCAAAGATAAAGGCCGGCACCTTTGGAGATCTTTAGGAATTCGCGATACATCGAGTAAATCCCCAGCACCGCATTGTCAACGGTGTCCGCGCAGCGGCGCGAAACGCTGGGAATACCAGAGGTACCTGTGCTTCGCATTTCTAGCTCTACATCACGTAGGCTGACTGAAAGTAACTTATGGCTATCGTTTGATTTAAAAAGCTCAATGGGAATCAGAGGTATTTTGATCAGGTCAGCTGGAGTTGAGATCATATCCGGTGTCACTCCTTTGCTATCGCAAGCGGAGCGGAAAAAAGCATTGTTCTCATAGTGATAAGCGAATGCCTCATGGATCAAGCCTGTCTTGAAATCCAGTAAGTTATCCTCTGTCATCGAATAGAGTTCCGCCACAGATGACAGTGCCACCTTTAAAGGGTCTAACCCGTTTTCCTTGAGTATGTTTTGTAACTGTATCGACATTTCAATCTCCATTTTTAAAGTCAAATAAGACACGGCCTCAATCGTCTATGCGGAGGCATTTAGGCTATTTTTTTACTGTTTTAATCAAGCTGATATATATCAAAAAACTTAACAAAAACCTCAAAGCTTGAATTAAGAATGGTTTAAACATCAGAGAATTTAGAACTCGACTGAAAGACCCATCCGGGAATCATGCCGGGTAAACCTGCCGGGTAAATCTGCCGGGTAAATCTGCCGGGTAAATCTGCCGGGTAAATCTGCCGGGTAAATCTGCCGGGTAAATCTGCCGGGTAAATCTTTGACCACCATCAAGAGTCTCTACTTATCGATTCTATTTATTATTTTCCGAGAGAAATATTAAACACATTAGAAATTTTAACAATCACTTCAAAGTAATTTTCTTTATTTTTTTATTTTTCTTGCCGCGTAGTATGGTTTTTTTTTTGCTACATGACCAGCCCCTCTCACTTACACCCACTTACAATCTTACCCCTTCAAATTACCTCTAAAAATTAGCCAGAACAATCGGTCCGCCAATCACATAAAAATCATCTTGCGATCATGAACTCACAACAAAACGAACAGGCTTTATACATATTTTTTTTACTATTGAAGCTTGCACTCACACCTGAACTCCGACTCCCAACGGGAAACCCAAGAAAGCACCTTGCCGCCAATTACAGCAAATTACAGCTTATATTTTGGTAACATATTGTGACCAGCCAATTAACAAATATAAACTATTTGATGACAAGCTTAATAGAATTAATTCAATCTTAGGGGTAGAGTAAATTCGCACAAATATTCAAGCTTACATTGTCGTTTTTCCTCAATCTTTAATCTCCCTGCTATTTTTCAGCAGAAAATTCGTATTTTTAAGTAAAGATTGATACATCACATTCATATAAACCACACCACAATTAACAACACGCCCCGCAACACCAAGTAATTTATTGGATATTTTTTTATTACAACGATCTACTTTAAGGAGAATAGTACCAAGTAAGGCGCAACTGTACTTCCACCTCCTTTTCTTTTACCTACACCAACTAAACGCCATTAATTCTCATGACTAAAATAGAAAACTCAGTCTCATTTATGACAACCATCCATAATAATCTATTTATTACTCTTTATTTTTTAACTATCAATAAAAAATTATCCACATTATCTTTGCGAGATTCCCTATTGCACAATTAAAACCACAGAAACAATGGCCATTTTCAACACACAAAAAACCAGAATACCGCTTTAGACATCCCTCAGAAATACCCAATCGTGCTTACACATTTTATTACCATGGGAAAATATCTATTCAGCAGGCACTTTAGAAGCATCCACCAAACTAAAAATGCTGAAAGCTGAGCACCAGGGATAGATTTACCTACATCCGCCGATGAACTGAAAAACATTATCTTTGCCGGCCAGCTTAAAGAAGCACTACAAAATCGGCTTCAATTATAAAGCGCATACCAAACCTCGTAGATGTGGCTGAAGATAAGATCTGATTTCTAGCTAACTTTAGGAGTACTTTGCAAAATGAGAGAGCATACGGCACACGCAATCTACGTAACATTTTCTTATTTCATCTAGCAATGGCGATATTTAGTATCAAAAGAAACAGAACACCTTCCTAGTACCTCCGAGCCACCTCCCAATTAAGCCCCATACTTCACCCTAACTTAGTGTTAAATTATTAAACTCAACTTTCCCACCAAAAGTATCCACTAGACCGGAAGTTATGAAGAGTATAAATTTTTACAGGCACAGAACCACACACTTAATTGAAAATCGTTATCATTACCAATATTACCTATAGAATATGAGCGACAGAGAACTTTCTGAAACATCTAACTCGATGAAACAGCTGCTCGACAATTATTTGCCATACGGCTTTAAGACTGAAGAGATATAGATCAAATCACCGATCTAAAGCATTGCACCATACTTTGCCATGAAGCTCACCTAGTAGACATTAATGTCGCGGCTCAATATTCTTTTCAACAGAAGGTACGTATCAATTTTTAGTTACAGTCGGCTAAAAATTTAGAGCTATAAAAAAAACACTTGAGGACTTCTTAGGCTTTTATGCCCCAATGAAAGATATTCAACACCTAACAATACTTCGACTAGATCCTTTGGAGGCTGTAAGGGAATATTCGGCAGCATATAATAATAAAATTTCTGCCTAGACCATCTAGGTCAAAGGTGAAAAAAGTGCGTCATGTCATAACGCATTAAAATGGATGCACAAAACTGCTCTATGAGAGAAAAGCACTCATAAGTTCGCCAACTCAAACCTTAAGGGATCATTGCATCTTTTGCTCTCAGAAATTAGTGACAAGCATCTTCAGGTAAGACTCCCATTGATCTACAAACTATTTTAGACAAGCCACTAAGAAGTTGATATTACTCATACTATTAAAACCTTAAGGTCACTTAGGATATTTTGGCTTTTCGAGTGGACTCCCTCGCCTCTTTAAGAATCAAAAAACCACCTCGAGTGACAACAGCCGAAATTATTAAGCCTATAGCAAGATCAGGAAAACGACTATCGATTACCGCCACTAGTAGTCCTGACACAATCACTCCTAAATTTGCGACAACATCATTGGCTGAAAAAATCCAAGCGGCTCTCATATGTACACCCCCTTCCCTATACTTTGATATTATTAGGAGGCAAACAACATTTGCTAACAAGGCAGAGGCCCCTATTGATATCATTAGTATACTTTCTGGCTCGCTTCCAAAAAGTGATCTCCTACAAACCTCATACAACACCCACAATCCCAATATAATTTGAATTATTCCACTGACATTAGCTGCCTTAGCTTGATATATAACCCCTCTACCTACAACAAATAAAGAGATCCCATACACAGCAGCATCAGCCAACATATCTAGAGAGTCAGCAATCAGTCCTGTTGACTGAGCAAACCATCCAAGAATTAATTCAAACACAAACATAATTGCGTTGATCACTAGCAGCACCATTAAAGTGCTTCTCTCTAATTTATCTGCTTGCTCTACACCGCAACCACATTCAGACATATTCATGCCCTCTCTAAACAGAACTCCACTTAGGGATATTTATGTTTTAAACATCAACAATTACTTACTTCAAATTCTCTCTCGAGGCTAGATCCTGTCTTTCTTTAAAAATTCAGATCATATTTATTAGTCAACCTCATGAGAAGTCAAATTACAATTCACTAAAATCAGAGATCAAGGGCACCAGCACTTCCGCCCACTCAATTTAGGACCTATAAAGGTTGGCATTGAACTAGAATAAAAATCTGCAAGCAGTAAACTCATACTAAACCTACACACTAAAAACCCGTCACTCCATTGAGGCAATAGAAACATCTATTATTTTCTATTTATCTTATATAAATATCAAGCGCATCCATTTCTTTCATGCTCAAAAATGAACCAACAAACACTTAAATATTTTCATTAAAATTTTGCTCACCCCTACCTAAATATAAGCAAAGGTGAGCATCATAAATTATGTTTATATTTTCAATATACCTTCTCTTCCATGCACTATCCGATAAAGCAATGGCAGTACAAACAAGGTTAGGAGAGTAGAAGAAATTATGCCTCCAATTACCACCGTAGCTAGTGGTCTTTGAACCTCTGCTCCAGTACCTACATTCAAAGCCATAGGAACAAAACCGAGACTTGCAACCAACGCAGTCATCAATACTGGACGCAGGCGGATCATAGCACCATCGATAATGGATGTGAGCAACTCACCACCTTGCTGACGAAGTTGTCGGATGAAGGAGAGCATTACCAAACCGTTTAACACCGCCACACCAGATAGTGCAATAAATCCTACTCCAGCAGAAATAGATAAAGGCATATCGCGCAACCATAGGGACAAGACACCTCCAGTAAGCGCCAGGGGTACTCCACTGAAAATAATTAAGGCATCCTTGAATGAACCAAAGGCCATCACCAGAAGTCCCAGAATTACCAATAGTGTCAGTGGAACCACTATTGAGAGGCGAGTACTGGCGGATTCCAATTGCTCGAAAGTGCCGCCGTATACTAGCCAGTAACCTGCAGGCAAAGAGACCTGCTGATCAATACGGCTCTTCGCCTCTTCAACAAAGGACCCCAAATCACGGTCGCGGACGTTGGCAGTTACCACAACACGGCGCTTACCATTTTCCCGGCTGATCTGGTTGGGGGCAGGGGTCATTTCCAAGTTAGCAACTTCTGACAAGGGCACATAGCTACCCAATGGGCTACCAGTAGGTAACGGAACAGGTAAATCCCCAAGGTTCTCATAGTCTCGTCGCAAGCCTTCCGGCAGACGCACTACCAGATGAAAACGGCGATCGCCTTCGTAAATCAATCCAGCCTCTTCACCTCCAATAGCCGCTGAAACCAAATCTTGCAAGGTTTGCAGATCTATTCCATAGCGGGCGAGTGCGATTCGATTCGGCACTATTGATAGAATCGGTAGACCCTCCACTTGTTCTACACGAGCATCAGCAACACCCTCAATTCCATTTAGCACACCGAGAATTTCATTTGAAGAAGCCACCAGCTGATCCAGATCATCACCGAATACTTTAATACCCAGGTCTGCACGTACGCCGGAAATTAGTTCATTAAAGCGCATTTGGATTGGTTGGGTGAACTCGTAGTTATTTCCCGGTAACTGACGCACAGCTTCTTCGATTTCAGCAACCAATTGTTCCTGGGGCAGTTTCGGATCGGGCCATTGGTCACGGGGCTTCAGGATCACAAAATTGTCGGCTACATTTGGCGGCATTGGGTCTGTTGCTACTTCTGGTGTACCAATTTTTGCGAATACTTTATCTACTTGAGGAAACTCCTTAATACGCTGCTCCAACAAGCTTTGCATTTCTACAGATTGCTCTAAACCGGTACCAGGAATACGCAGGGCGTGTAAAGCGATATCACCCTCATTGAGCTGAGGAATAAATTCAGAACCCAGTGTTGTTGCAAGCCAGCTGCAGAACAGTACTAATGCAAGAGCCCCAGAAAGTACTAACCAGCGCACTTTCATTGCAGCAATCAACAGTGGTTTATATAAAGATTTGGTCGCAACAATAACTTTGTTTTCATTTTCACTGATTTTACCTGTCAGGAAAACAGCAACTGCTGCAGGCACAACGGTCAATGAAAGCACCAGTGCAGCGAGTAAAGCCATCACTACAGTGGCAGCCATGGGGTGGAACATCTTCCCTTCCACACCTGTAAGCGAAAATAGAGGGATATACACCACGGTAATGATCAAAACACCAAACAAACTTGGGCGAATCACTTCGTTGGTAGCTTGGAATACTAGCTCCAAACGCTCTTGTAGGGGCAGCTTGCCTCCGTTGCGATGCTGGGCTTCGGCAAGTCGGCGAATCGCGTTCTCCACAATTATCACGGCCCCATCGACAATCAGGCCAAAGTCAAGGGCTCCGAGACTCATCAGATTGGCGGAAACACCCGTTTGCACCATGCCGAAAATGGTGGCAAGCATGGAAAGCGGGATTACCGCTGCAGTAATAAAGGCGGCTCGAATATTTCCCAGCAACAAGAACAATACCACGATAACCAGCAGCGCACCCTCAACAAGGTTTTTTTGCACTGTAGCGATAGCTTTATCTACCAGAGTGGTCCGATCATAAACCGCCTCTACCTTAATACCTTCAGGTACGGTTGATTTTATTCGCTTTAAGGCTTCCGCTACACTTCGAGCTACCTCCCGGGAGTTTTCCCCTACCAGCATCATAGCTGTGCCCAATACGGTCTCTTCACCATCGCGAGTGGCAGCACCGGTGCGAAGCTCTTTTCCAATAGCTACTTCGGCTACATCCGAAATTTTAACCGGCACCCCGGCGCGACTGGTAATTACCACATCCTCAATTTCGGCAATATTTCGCAACTGCCCTGGTGAACGCACCAGAAGTTGCCGTCCATTCCCCTCCAAGTAACCAGCGCCGCGACTTTCGTTATTGCGGCTCAGCGCTAGAGCGATATCTTCCATGGATACGCCAAAGTTAAGCATCTGTCGAGGTTCGGGTGTTACGTGATACTGCTTGTTATAGCCACCGATGGTATTAACTTCAGTAACTCCGGGGACTAAGGATAATTGCGGTTTTATAATCCAATCTTGAATTTCCCTCAGTGAAGTGGCGTCGTAAGGCTGCCCATTGGGCTGGGTGGCGCCAGGCAGAGCCTCCACTGTGTACATAAAAATCTCACCGAGTCCGGTAGCAATGGGACCCATTTCAGGCTCTAACTCCGGAGGCAAATGACTTTTAATACTACTGAGACGGCTATTAATTAAGTTCCGAGCAAAATAGAGATCTGTACCCTCTTTAAAAACAACAGTGACCTGGGACAAACCGTAGCGAGAGAGCGAACGGGTATATTCTAAATTAGGCAAGCCGGCGAGTGCCGCCTCCACAGTGTAAGTAATCCGCTGCTCCGCCTCTAAAGGTGAATAACCAGGAGCCTCGGTATTAATCTGTACCTGAACATTGGTGATATCGGGAACCGCATCAATTGGAAGTCTCTGATAACTCCAAACCCCCAGGCCCACCAATACAAAGATCAGGGACAGTACGAAGTAGCGCCGCTCAATTGAGAAGCGCAGTATACTTTCAATCATCTTCTGGCCTCATTTAATGGCTATGTGCAGCGCCGGACTTTTCAATATCCGCTTTGATCAGGTAGCTGTTCTCGGTGACATAGCGATCACCCTCATTGAGGCCACTCAGCACTTCGGTTACAGTGCCGTCGCTACGGCCGAGTTTTAGTGGACGAATTTCATAGGTTTCTCCCACTTTGATAAATACCACCGTCCAATCGCGGAAAGGTTGTAGTGCACGATTCTCGACCACTAAAGGCACAGATTTTTCATTGGTTACTACTTGGCCTTGGACCATTAGATCGGTAGTCCAGAGCTCATTGGGGTTTTCAATCACCGCTCTTGCAATCGCGAAGGGCTGACCATTACTGCTCGGAGCAAGGCTGCTGATAGTTGACTCAAAAGAACGCTCACCAGCTGTAATTGAAACCTGTTGCCCTAATTTGATCTGATCGCGACGCATCGGAAATACTTGCAACTCAGCCCACAGCTGGTCGTAGTTAGCTATGGTAAACAGCACCCGTTCGCCACTGAATTCACCTTGGCTGGCTTGCTTATCAATTATCTGACCGCTAATAGGAGCGACCAATGGATAAATTTGCAAGCTGTCATTGGATTCGATAGAAGCAAGCTCTTCCCCTTTCGCTACCAAATCGCCAAGCGTTTTTTTAACAGTGATTACGGTTCCTGGGTAACGTGCACGCACATGACTGAGGTTACGATGATCTATCGCAGTTTTACCATATAAGGTAACGCTTTCTTTAATTATACCTGGAGCAGCAATTGCAGTTTTAATGCCTGCCTTTTTTGCCATTTGTTCAGAGATCTGCACTCGACCTTCATGGGACTCATAATCCCAACTTGTGCGCTCGCCGTTGTAAAAAACAGAAACGGCAACATCAAAAGAGTGAGGTTCCTTTACTACGCCTTCACCGCGGTAATACCCAACACTATCCTCCCAGGCAAAGGGTATTTGATCCACTTTTCCACCAAGTCTTTCAAGCTCTACGGAAACACGAGCATTCTCTAAAGGTTTACCATTAAGAGAAATCCAGGCTCGAAACTCTGGCTTTACACCACTTTCATAAATAAGCAACTCGGCCGTTAGATCCCCCTCAGTCAGTAAACGGCCACCATTGGGGCCCTTTTCCTCCTGATGCTCATCATGTCCGCCATGGTTATCACTATGTCCATGACTAGAGAATTGTTTCCCTTCCTGTTCATCATGCTCATCATGGCTATCATTGGAGCCCAGCTCTTCATCTTGCTTAACATGTTCATCATGACCACCATTTGCATGACCCAGGCTTGCAATCCAAAATCCAGAGAAAATGAGGAGTATGGATAATATTGCCAGGCGAATTACTTTACTTAATCTGCTCATATCTAAATCCAAAATTATTTTCCGCTTCCTACACTCTCGGAACCTAAAGGCCCTGCTGTAAGCTGCTCAATCTCAGCGCCGAAAAGAAGTACAGACCGCGCTGCTTCGATTCGTGCACGTTCAGCATCGAGCAACTCTTCCCGAGCAACAATTAAGTCAAGATAAGAACTCCGGCCACGACGATAGGCACGATCTACTTCAGTCAATGCCTCGCGAAGCTTAGGGATTACAGAATCCTGCAAACTGGAGACAGTAGCCAGGGCCTGTTCGCGACCGGTTACGGCAAGAAATAGCTGAGGATAAAGTTGTAGTAATGCCGCCTCACGACGGAGCATAACCTCATCCAATTCAGTCATTGCTGTTAGCTCGGCACCACGATTGCGTTTTGCGGTAAAGAGTGGAACTTCGAAACCAGCTAAAGCTGTAGTTTCGTCAACAGCCCGATTCACGAGAAGACCTGCAAACCATCCAACATCAGGCTTTGAGTTGGACTGGGTGAGACGAAGCTGTGAAGCACTCAGTCGCTCTTCGGAAGCAAAGCGCGCTATAGCTGGGTTTTCCTGCGCACGCGCATAAAGTTCCTCAAAACTAGCGCCGGGCTCAAAACGATAGAGCTCACTGGAGTCTACTCGATAATCTATACTCGGCTGTCCCCACAGAGCCGATAGGGCATGCCTGTAGTACACTAGCATGCTCTCATCCGTCTGCTTAGCGAGGCTTGCTTTTGTCAGGGCGGACTCCGCTCGTAGGCGTTCAGAAACCGGGCTAGCAGCAGCGCTGACTCTGGCGCTGACAGCGCTTAGCGTTTCACGTGCGAGTAATACCTTCTCCCTAGCCAATACAGCTAATTCCTGGGCAGCAAGAACCTGAGCATAGCGACGGATAACTTCTGCCAGAAGATCTAGCGCCTTAGCTTGCTCATCCGCGATCAGTAAATTACGCTGGGCATTGACTACATCTATTCGAGCTCTACGTTTATCTCCTAGCTCAATTACGGAGGATAAAGTTACCGTCAACTCAAGCTCATTGTCGGCATCATCCTCGGGATCTGGCGCATTATTGGAGCCACCATCACCAAAGTTCTTGTATTGAGCCTCACCTCCTAGGCTTAACGCAGGCCGCAGTGCTGCAGTCTCTTCAGCACCATCTAGACCTCTTCTCTGTAATGGGAATACCGCAAGCTCCGGATTCTGTGCGAGCGTCAGCTCAATCGCATCTGGTAATGTCAGTAAATCCCCCTCCTGCGCGGATACTGATTGCGCAGCTAAATACATTATCGCCACCATCAACTGGAATATGGCACGACGACGAATCACACTCTCAGTGAGCGTGCAGTAAAAATCCATGGGTATCTCCCAAGTCAGTTTTTAATTGCGCAAGGGGGCCTTGTAGCTCTCCTTACTCGCGCGGCATTAGAGCAATCAGACTTGGGTTATAGGTGGGCGGAGTAGAGGGGTAAAATAACCACTGGGAACACGTGTATTGCCGAATTCTCGATAATTAACGATTCCGCTCAGAATAGAGAGTAATGATTGACCTACCAGGGCGGTAAAGGTACTTCCATGGCAATGACAGCAGTGATTACATAAATCCAGAAGAAACGAAGATTGATCAGCCTCATCCCCGCTGGAGGGGATCTGTAAGCTTAAATCAGAAGGGGAGCTGTCCGGTTGAAACGGTAAATTGCCGGGCAGATCTTCATCATGATGTAGAGACAGGTGATTCGTTACCTCCTGAACTTCTTCATGGCTATCATAGAATGCACCTGCGGTCTGAAAGACCATAAGCACAATTAATAGAAATGATAGTCGAACTACATTCATAAAAGTTACAAAGAGACCAGAATCTACTGAATGGGATTCTAGCAAGTAAATTCAGACACCTCAACTTAACTCACTGCCCTAAAGTTATCATTAACCCCAAAGTGGCTATTTGGTCACACCTTCTCTCCAAGTGAGGAGTCAGCCTCTAGAAGAGGTCAATTTACAGTTAACGACACTTACACTAGTAAGGAGTCTATCGGTCCCATAGTCCACGGAATTTGGGTTGGAAAGGTAGAGCTTTAAAAGGGCTATATTCTTCAAGTAATCGGGATGCGAGATCATAATACTAATGTTAAATTCATTAAGTAGATTAAAATTCTTTCAGGAACCGTTAACCTTGCATGAAAGTGGGGGATTAACTTTGAATAAGCAGCCCAAATAAAAGTCTATGCGACATTCATTTAGGAATGATTTTGATAAGAGAGCTTTCGTGAAGTCTTAGGAGGTTTATTCAATTATACGAGAGGGCAGAGTTTAAATAAGCCCACATTATAACTTACCTTGGAGAACAAATGAATGAAGACACTTACTCGTGAATACTTATCAGAAACCCCTATGCTTGACTTTGAGAATAAAACCATTCAGATGTTAATTGAAAATAAGAAATGGCGTAAGCTATCTCAGTATGACGCCATTGGTGCCATCTATAAGTTTGTTCGTGATGATATTTTATTTGGTTACAATAGTGATGATCGTATTCCGGCTAGCAGGGTACTGAAAGACGGGTACGGACAATGTAACACTAAAGGAACATTGCTAATGGCTTTGCTTCGCGCTGTTGGCATTCCTACACGCATTCATGGATTTACTATTTTTAAAGACCTTCAGAAAGGTGCCATACCTAGTTATCTATTCTATATCGTACCTGAACGAATTATCCACAGCTGGGTTGAAGTATATTCAAATGATAGGTGGATCAACCTTGAAGGATATATTATCGACCGCCCATACCTGAACAAAGTCCAAGAAGGGTTCCGTAATCAATGCTCTGAGTTTAAAGGCTATGGTATTGCCACAAAATGCCTACAAAACCCACCCATTGACTGGGAGGATAAAGATACATTTATACAGAAAGAAGGTATCGCAGACGATTTCGGAGTTTATACGCAACCTGATGATTTTTATCTGCTCTATGGAAGTAATTTAACTGGCATTAAGAAATTACTATTTCGCTTCGTGATCCGTCATTTAATAAATATCAATGTTAAACGGATTCGAGCAAAGGGCTTAGGTAAATGTAATACCTTAGAATTAAGCTGATAAAGTATAGCGATACCACCTCTAGCGAGGGTGTTCAAAACTCTGCCTAATTACCACCTATACTAAGCCAATTTTCAGCAGTCTTTCCGGCATTGGAGGTGTCCGAAGAGAGAAAAAAAAAGTCTTGGAATGAGTGCTGATAAGTCGAACCGTCGATTAAATCGATATTGAAATTCTGCCAAATATCGCTGCGCATATTTCGGCCTAATCGCATGGTAGGTACTACGCAGTGCACTTTTTAGATTGCCGAGTACCGTATTCACCCAATAGAACTCAGGCTCTTCAACAGAAGCTCGACCACCACCACAAACAATCTTGTCATGTACACAATTAGCCTCTGTGACAGCATTGAAGCATGCAAGGCCATCTGAGATAACCATGCTACCGCTGCAAAGATGCTTTTTGCTCCAGGTAGAAATCTCACTGCTCCTGAAGCCCTTGATAATAGAGAGCTTGATACGAGTAGGACGTCTATCTTTGGTAGTTTCAACGGCAGCCACAAAGGGAGTTTTACCCTTAGCTCCGCGCCCCGGCTTGCATCCAGTATGTTCACCACCGAGATAGGCATCATCCAATTCAATAAAACCGGATAGCTTGTACTGTTGGTCCCGCTCCATCATCACCTGCATGAGTTTCTGCTTCATACGCCAGGCAGCGTTGTAAGAGAGACCCAGATGACGAGCCAGCTCCATAGAGGAAATACCCTTCTTATCCTGGGTAATCAGAAAGATACCGAGAAACCAAGTAGTAAGGGGCAGTTTGGTGGAGTCAAATATCGTACGAGAAGTAATCGATGTCTGACGTCGACACCGGTTACATTGCTTGAGCTTGCGGTAAGCGAGGTTGCAATGTTTGTCATGTCCGCAGTGAGGGCAACAGAAGCCATTTGGCCAACGCCATTGACAGAGAGCATCGAAGCACTGCTCTTCTGTACCATAAGCTTTAAGGAGTTGGGTCAAACTAATACCCTTCTGGAACTGTACCTTGTTGCGAGCCATGGTGTATTCCCTTACAGATCAACATGATAGCTGTATTTATATACAGTTACATGTGACTTAGCAAGGGTGGTAATTAGGAAACTCTGTGTCAGCCAAATAGCCTCATAGGCTGATGTATTTCTCCAGTCGATCTGGGAAGTGGATCGTCAGCTGTGATAGTGTCAGATTCCAATTTTGAATTGGGTGCGTCCAGCGTTCGGAGGCTTTTAGTATACCGGCATAGAGAAGCTTCAGTAAGCTATTCTCATTGGCGAAGCCGCCCTTGGTCTTGGTCAACTTGCGGAACTGCCTGTGTACAGCCTCCACCGCATTCGTAGTGTAGATCGGTGTGCGGACGTATTCCGGGTATTTAAAGTAGGCCGAGAGAGTCGGCCATTTACCCCGCCAGGACTTAATCACCATTGGATATTTGTCACCCCACTTGGTCTCCAGCTCGTCCAAAGCGTGCTCGGCGGCATTGAGCGTTGCCGCCTTGTAGATGCATTTGAGATCGGCCATAAAGGCCTATTGATTCTTTGAAGCTACATACTTTAGTGAGTTGCGGATCTGATGGATGATGCAGTGCTGGATCTCGGTCTTAGGGTAGATGCTCTCTATGGCCTCAGGGAAACCCTGCAGGCCATCAACACAAGCAATGAGGATATCTTTGACCCCACGGTTGTGGAGATCGGTCAGAACACTCAGCCAATGATGTGCGCCTTCTTGATCGGATAGGTAGAGCCCCAATAACTCCTTCTTGCCTTCGATATTGAGGCCAAGAATCGTGTAAATGGCCTTGCTGGCATAACGACCGTTTTCCTTGATTTTGTAATGGATAGCATCGAGCCAGACAATAGGATAGACAGCCTCCAGGTCGCGCTCACGCCAAGCTTGTAGTTCAGGCAGCAGCTTGTCAGTAACGGCATTGATGGTGCCGTTGGAAAGCTCCATTCCGTAGATATCGGCAATATGTGTGCGGATGTCCTGATAGCTGTTACCCAGGGCAAACAGGGCGGTAATCTTGCGTTCCAGTTCGTCGGTAAGCTGAGTTTGATGCTTCTTGACGATTTGAGGCTCGAAGGTGCCGGCACGATCCCGCGGCGCCTGCAGCTCGAAGCTGCCAGCGGGGCTTTTCATAGTTTTTGAGGTGGTGCCATTCTTGCGGTTGGGCTTATCCTCGCTGGCGAGGTGCTCTTCCAGCTCCGCTTTCATGGCAGCTTCAGTGAGTTGTTTGATCAGAGGGGTGAGGATGCCATCTTTGCCATTGAGGTCTTTACCCTCGCATAAGGCTTTGACGGCGGCATCCATATCGAAAGTAGGTTTGGTCATGGGTCATCTCTTTTTTGCTAATAGTAAAGAAATGACACAGAATTCTGAACACTACCCCTCTAGCTCTAGTCTGAGATCTAAATATGTAACTTAACTGCCACTATAGGAGATATGGTGGGTATCATTTCCTTTAGATACGATATCTATAATGAGTCCCAGAAAATATAAAACAATCTTTTTGAACAAACCCAGGATTACATAATCATATAAAATAATTTAACTTTCATATCAACAACCAATCAAAGCGGAGTATCTAAACAATATTAAATCGAGTACTCTTGATCTTCCCGCAATAAAAGATTAAGAGTCATAAAATACAATAGCCATCTATGAATAAATGAGACAAATTTCTATGACATGAAAGGCAGAGGTTAAGCCTCTCATACAATCAAAATTATATTTATAATAAGTACATCACCTATTCGCATCAAACCAACGATACATTTTTTAAATAGTCAAGTAAGGAAGTATTCTCGAAATATTACGTGCATCATCCACACCGCGATGCTGCTGACCTTCAAAGACAATACCGAGAGACTGTAGAGCAGATCCAAGTCCTGAACGACGCTTCTTACCTGTCTTTTCTTGCCATACTGCTTTCAGGTTGATATGCGGTTTAGCAAAAAAATCTGGCGCGCAACCGTGCCGTATCAGCTCTACTTTGATCTGCTTCCAATCGTATTCCCCCCAGCTAGCCCAGGCTTGATACTCATAATGAGATAACCATAAGTTAAGGAGACTCGTGCTTTCTCTGAAATCAGGCGCACTAGCCACCATGCTATTTTTGATACCTGTAAGTTCACTGCAAAACTTACTAAGTTTCGGATTAATCATTGGTCTAACAAATTGACTATGACTAGCTAAGATTTCACCATCCAAAGTAGTCAGTACAAGTCCGAATTCAATGACCTCCATTACCCCAACAGATAGTGGGCGATCATTCCAACAAGTTGCCTCAAGATCTACAATCAGCAGGTGCTTAATACCATTGAAGCAATTCTGAAAAACCATGCTAAACCCTATAGTATTTTTTAAAAATGAAAAAAATCCCATTAGTATACGAAAATTATAATATACATATAAACAGAGTGAGATATTTAGAACGAGCCCGTCATCAATTGACATGGCTCAATAGAGTATTGTAAATTTTTCAAGGGATATACTATATGGAAACAATAACATGTCCTTTAAGTACTTTTAATTATTAAATATTAGATTTCTTGGTATATCATTAGGTATTCATAAAAAATAATAAGCCATTTCAAAATATATGTGTGTATATTTATGAAGCTCTATAGCTCTCAGAACAAACTTATCAGCAAGCTAGATAGAGAAACTACAAACCACACAATATTTCTATCTTTACAATATGGTATAACTATGTTTAGAGCACTGCAACAGCCGGGTGAATCCATCCATTCCTTTATATTAAGAGTTTTTATAAAAGCTGGGTTTCGGAATATAAATAGCTTAATAGCTGGCGGGGGTGGATGGAGAGAGTACCCTTCAATTCCGGATACAGCCAAAAAATATTTCACTTTTTATCCCGAGAAAGTACTGATTGACATTTTTGACTCTACTTACTCTATCGGAACAGAGGACACTTTTAGCAGAAATAGATTTACACATTTTAAAGGCTTCCCGCAAATTCTTAACTACTCTCATGGACAATTTACTGGAAAACGAATACCTATTAAGTTTTGTAAAAGGTGTATTGAAGAAAAACTTGCAAATCAGGGCCATGCGTTTTTCGAAAGCAAGTGGTTATATATATCATATTGCGAAAAGCATAACTGTCCGTTATGGCAAATCAAAAGAACCCCTTCAGTAAAAAACAAAATTAAAAGCGTGATTTTAGGTGTTTTATCGGCTAACTGGGAGAAAGTATCCAGCTCAATAAAACATTTAACTTCAGAAGTTTACAATAATAAACATTATGAGGACCCCATAAGTAAGTGGAAACTTTACTTTTCTCCCTGTGCAAAACTAACCTACATAGAATATTTTGTTCAGACTTTATCCTATCAGAAAAATTACATTGGGAAATTTTCTGATAGGAGATCAGCAGAACCCACGAAGAGCGACCTGAACCTCTTAAGAGCAAGATTGAAGAGATATTGTCATATGAGTTTTTATGATGTGTACAGTAAAGAATTGCAATCAAACTATAAAATCATTAAAAACTTCGAAAAAGAAAATTTTGAAACTATAAAAGTTAAACGATGGGGAATGGAGTTCCCTATACTTAAAGATAAAAAGGGAGCCTGCGCATCTTGTTCCCGATGGAATATAGATTCTTTCACTGACTGTTCAATTTCTGGTGTTATAGCTAGCTCTCGTGAAAGCGATTATTCAAGAATGGAAATTAACAGCAATAATTATATTGACTTTACAAAAAGATGTGCTATTACTTGGCTAAACATACAGAGATATGAGTTTCGCAAGAAGTATGGTTATAAACATCCCTTAGGCCTTCCTGCACCTCTCAATCAATAAATATGTTCTCTATTTTTTAGGATACCTCCCCTTAGCCTTTAGAGGTTTAGGTAGAGCAACCTCTAGCCATTCACGATCATATAAATACAACCAATAAAAGGCTTTATTACAGTGTAACTTAATATCTTTACGAATTGCTTTAGGGTGGGATTTGTAATATTTAAGGATTTTTAGCCTATAGCGACGTCGCATTGACTCCATATGGCATCGTTTACGATAAGTTACTAGTTCAGGATGAGTTGAGATAACTTGTTCTACTGATCCTACACCAATTTTACAAATTGTAGCTATTCGATGCCGGTTCATTCTTGTATACCCAAGGTGAATAATTTCATCTCTACAAGCCTTAGATAATTTCTTTGGCTTAAGATTCAAGGGGATATCGTGGAGCGCTGCAAGTCTTTTCAGATAAGTTCTACTTTTCCCTGTAATTTTAGAGGTTTCATTAAGCGACCTGCTTCGTAGAATATCAATACATTTCCTCTCTTTCCTTTTCGTCCTCATAGCAAAATCCTTTTTACGGGTTTGGAATTCAAACTCTACACTATTATGATCCTCTAATAATTGCTGGAAGGTAGAAAAAAGCCAACTTGAGAAAAAAATGTGCTGGAAGGGATTATGGCTTGCTCCTTGAACTAAAAGTTGAGAAACATATCTGAAGTCTTCAGAAGATTTTGGGAGCGAGCTATTATAAAATGGCCGATACTGCTGTGAATATACATAAAAATTTTGCATTAATTTTAGACGCCTAATACGGCCACTATTCGTTACCAAGCCCATATTATTTAATTTAAGGCGATATTTTGAAGTAACATCTATTAACGGAATAGGCCATTTGATCTTTCTTAAAAAATCATATCCAAACTTACCTACCTTATATTCAACACTAGATGCTTCTTTAGCACAGCAGGTCACTGATGGTAACAATCCAAGGTTAATTCGTTGACGATTAAGTAAGTCAATTCTCTCTAAGAGTACTGGATGTATACCACAAGAAGAGACCCCAGGGATTTGATGCGACCTATGCCAATAAGCAACTCCATATTGATTTATATCGCTACAGGCGCACTCTTGACACCATTTCAAGCATAGCGAAGAACCTGCACCAAATGATGGGAGCTGACTTTCCCTTATTGATCTCGCGCTATCATTACTCAACATAAATTTTATTATGTTATTTGAATACTTAGGCAAATAAAATATATATATTGGAGCCAATGTCTGACCAAATAAAATTTCGTACGCTTCATCATCTGTCAGGGCTGAAAGTTTTTTTAGATTCGATGTCAAAAAGGGGTGTATGGAGGCCCTCTCCTCAGCAAGATATATTTTATTAAACTCTTTACCCTTTAATCCAGAAATAGTAGCAAAGCGAATAATTCGACTAAAGAAAAGTTCATCAGGAAAAGCTTTGGGCAGGAGCATATTGTCAAATATGGGGTGAAACTTACTTTGAGGATAGATGCTTGATCGGATTTTTAAATAAAATTTCCATTTTTTTTAACTCAGCTTCAGGATTCTCTGCAATAGATGCTCGCCTTATCAAGTCTGGATCTTTAATAAGTTCATTTAAGTCACCAATAGATTGCAAGTAAGATAGCTTCTGATGAAATTCATGGTGCTGGGGGCGATTTAAATCTCCGGGGATAATCATAACTTCTGATTTCGAAGTATCTATAGATTTAACGGAAATTTCACTAGTTTCGACCTTAGACCTATTATTACTCTTTTCCCTTCTGATACGCCGAAATTTTTCAAGCCTATTTATCCTTGCTTCATCTACAGATTTTTTGGAGAAATTTATAGCTTTTTTTGCTGCATACTCCAGGACATATTCTGTTATAGACTCGTTATCTGAACCAATTACTAAACGCTGAGACTCCCTATAAATTCTTACAGCCAGATCCATATTACCAATAGATAGATCATATAATTTGTCACTAAGAGATTTAGTTAAAGGAGTTTTTTCCTTTGTCCATTGCAACACCCAAAGTTCTTCAACAAACATGGTCCACTCCTCATCATTTTTCATCAAGTCCATAGTAAAAGAAGCTTGACTTTCTGCACGTCTTGCTGTCTTTAGAGTTTTCCCTAATAATTTGTCAAAAGGAGGGTTTGCACACAGAAGAATGGGAACTCCCAATTCATTCATAAGATTATGAAGAAACCCCAGAAATTTATCTTCGCCTCCAGCTTTTGCCAAATTTAAATGCTGCATTTCATCTATTATTATGACACCTAAAAAGCTAGACTTTATTTTAGCTTCAATTTGCTTAACAAGTAGATCACTCGTTTTTTCTGGCTTAGTCTCTTCTCCTCCAAGCTTTCTATCAATTTCCGATAAAATCTTAAGACAAAGGGCTCTGATACTTGAGTTTTCTGGGCAATCTACTTTAGCCCATACTACTTGCTTAATATATAAAGGCTCACCTTGGTATTTACGATGCTCAATAACTTCTGGAAAACAATTTAAAATCTGCTCTAGCATACAACTTTTTCCGACACCGCTTTCCCCAAGTAAAGTTATACCACTCCCGTTAGATTTGAAATAACCTGTTCTAGGAGCAACTTTAGATCGTTGGTCTACAGGGTAGTGTAAATAGTTCATGGTTGTCGGCGACAGGGGATTCTTGCTTGAATAACCTTTCTTAATCGCAATTTCAATTGCTCTAAAGCATTCTAGATATACTGGAAGAGGCTGCCTTAACTCTTCGATTCTTGTAAGGTATTCAATACGCTCGAAAGCACTCAACTTTCTCTCGTTTTCAGAAAATGAAGGATAGCTACTTAATTTTTCTACCAAATCCTCATCTTTCAATTTTTTTGGTAATGCTTCGATCAAGGGGTTCCCCCGATGCTCCGGGAGTATTGCAATGTTATACTCTGCATAATTTACACCTCTCACTGGTTCCGCCTCTTCCTTTTTATTAATGAGACAGCTTCATTTTTCCTTTTTGACTCTAAGTTCTCATCATCGGGATATAGTTCTGATTTCTCTTCTCTAATGGATTCACCGTATTCAATTCGCCTATCAAGAACCGCCTCTTTTCTTCGTGTTCTCATTCCCTTTATTCGCTCAGTCTTACTCTTATCTTGTACATCTTTTTTTGTTTCACTTTTTGCTACTTGGCTAACTAATTTACGTCTATTATGTCTTTCTATAGACTTTTTACCTGGTTTATTTTTACATTTTTCTTTCTTTTTCCAATCTTTAAAATACAATATATCAGCTTGATGCTTATCACTAAGGCTTGCAGAAAACTTCATCAAGTTGCATTTAGTGAACCCTTCGCGCTCCTTAAGGCGAACATATATGAATGAAGAGTTATCTTGATCGATACGAGCTTCCATTTTCCAGCACTTGGTAGACCTGGCAAGCACTTTCCATTCTTGAAATTCTTCCCGGTCACATTCATAGTACATATCCTCATTTAAGCGGATACCTTTACTCGTCATAGATACTTCTACCGCAGGTAGAAGTTTAGCCCTTACTTCGGACTCCTCTGATCTACTTAAAGCATGCCGATGCTTTTTTAGATGGATATTCCAATAATTAAGCGGTGTAGGGGGCAATCCATTTTGCACTAACAAGACGGATTGTGCAGCTAAACCGTCAAATAGAGAATTATTATGCTCCATAACCTCATCAATAAGTAATTTTGTTACTTCATCTAATGTATATGTTGCATCGAGACGTGGATCACGATCACCTCGAATATAATGATGTCCTCTAGTTGTCCCTAATAATTCATGGACTAGATTTTTATTCAATATTTCGAATCTTCGTTCCACAATGCCTTTAAGATCGGCGCGATAAGGTGGAGCTATACTCAGGTGACCGATTAATGGAACGGCTAATTTTTCAGCGCTCTTACATATAAACTCCCCTCGATCGCAAAGCAAACGCTGGGGGATATGATGGCAAGGCCATTCATGATCTTCGATTTCGATACCGAACCTAGAACAATAACTTTTCTTATCCGTAAAGCTATTGACAAGAGCTTGACGACCCGCACGCCAAGAAGCATATTCCATAGAAACGTGAAGCCCAACAATCATCCTGCTTTCTTTATCTACCACACAATAAACAGTAGGCCTACCTAGAACATGAGAGCGCCTAAATTCAGAGACAATATGAACATCCAGTACTGTTGAATCCAATTCAAAGCAACTTCCAGGAACTTCGGTATGATCTGTCGCAGCTCCTCTTAACCCACGCTTGTTTCTTTCAAAGTCACCCACTGTAGTTTGCTTTCGGATTATTTCATTTTTTGGGATTAATTTTTTAACCCAATATATAAAAGTACGATATGATGGAACATTCGGCGACCTAGATTCACTCTCTGCCAGTATTAGTTCTTGTGAGTATAGCTCCTTCAACATTTTTTCATAAACTTGACTAAATGGAACTCGACGCCCTTTCAAGCCATACTTCTTCATCGCTAAAATAAAATTATTCTTATCATTTTCCGAAGTGTTAACCCCTTGGTGTATTTCCATGCTCGGTGTAAGCATTCTTATTGGAGCTCCACGTTTAAGACCTCCTGAGACCCTAACTCTTCCAGCTCCTCCAGAATTCTTGTAAGCAGGCAGGAGGGCATTTCTTTCTTGCCCACCCCTCCAATATTGATTTAATAACCTATATATTCTCTGAGCCCTTACCCCTTTACTTTTCGCCTGATTTACCAGAACTTTGCTTCTTTCTTCAGTAGAAATCTCAAGGAGAAAATCTGGATTTTCTATTAGCTCACTTATCAGCTCAATATTTCTATCACGTTTTTTAATATGAGCTTCAGGTATCAACCCCTCATCAGCTAGCTGATAGTAGGGAAGAGGACTAAAGTTTCTTTTCACAGCTCCTCCTTTAATCGCACACAAAAATCTGGAGCTATCAATCTTAATAGGCCTTCTTAAACCTCCAGATTCTTCAAGATTAAAAAGAACCAGAATATTTATATCATAAAAAAGTTCAAGAACACGATACACACCACTATCAACCCCATCAATATCAGTTATACTCCAAACACTGTTTCGTTCAACTCGCATGCTTACCTACCGATTGATGAAAGAATATTTGTTATATCTATAACTCCAGACTCTGCTATCGGTTTACTTAAGTCTACCTCAACTTTCTTAATAGCGATTAAATGCTTCAAAAGTACTAAAGCTTCATCGTTCTTAACATCTACATTTTTACAGAATCCATTGCATATATCTTCGATCAAATTGATCCCGACATGTAATGTCTTTATGGCTTGCTTTTCTATACTTTCCTTAAATCTACGTCCTTGTCTATATGCAGAGGTAAACCACTGAATATTTTTAGATTGAATAACCGATATTTCATTCATAGTATATATATGGAAATTTACCCCCAGAAGCTCCCACCAAATACGTTCAATTTCTAATTTTTCAGCTGTACGCTTTATTGATAGTTCTTGGGCTGATTTAACAGAGATAGCCTCATACCAAAAGTCGTGTTTATCTGTGCAAGTCAAAACAAAGTCTGTAGTCATGACATTGTATGATCCAGAACCAGGCACTTTTGGATGATTTATATCTAGATTCTTTGCAATCTTGATAGAAAAGTCTAGGGGGAGAAGGGGAAACTGTTCCCTTATATCGATTACTGAATCACAGTTTTCAACCAGATAGAAGAGACAGCTTTCGTTTTCTGAGAGGGTATGATGCTCTCTATTAACTTTAATACCCTGAATTTTTCCACTATTTCCCTTAGATTTAACATCCTGAACTCTCAGCCAGGGTTTGTATTCTTCTCCAGCTCCCAGCCCATACTTGTTTTTCAGAGCTCTTTGAAAATCAGTTAGCCTCTCTAACCTTCTGTGTCGCGCCAAAACTTTTCACCCCAATCTGATTTATGACTAAAGTATTAACATCTTAGGTCTGTAAGATTTATTAATCCGGTATCTATAGTATACATACTGAGGTCATATTTAAGTGGTTGTGTTCATCCTTATTCAAACATTATGAAATTTAGCAGATCTTACAAATTCGTAGGACCGCTACGCCTAAACCGTAGAGTGTTTCTACCTATTATAAATCTGATTTTTTTATGTTATATGATTTAAGGATTGTCTTGATAATTTCTTATAAAAAGAAAATATCTCATAAAATTTTCAGCCAAAGTAAATCTACTATGAGTCATAGAAATAGGCTCTATGACTCATTTAATGGGTATTTTGTGAGTCATAGAAATAGGCTCTATGACTCATTTAATGAGTATTTTGTGAGCCATATAAAGCCTTACACAACTTCTGAGCTTGGCTTAAAATACGGAAGGCCTTAAAAGGTGGCATTCAAATCAACAGTTTGCACTTAATATCTATATATAAGATTTGGTTTGTTATCGATTTTGAACTAGTAACGAAGGATATATTGTTATATTCATCCTCATTTATTCCTGCTGCATAGGCTGCACGACTACCTCTCCCGCTGAGTGCACTCGCAGATGTGGCAATATTCACACTTTATAATTAGTGTTCAAACTTTATTATTCAGTGTTCAAACTTTTTCTACAGTGTTCAAACTTTATTGTACCGGCACACCATTAAGCCACCTCTCCTGCAGCATGACCTGAAGCCCAAGCCCATTGGAAATTGAACCCGCCGAGCCAGCCGGTTACGTCGAGAACCTCGCCAATAAAATAAAGCCCCTGCCGGGTTTTACATTCCATAGTACGGGAAGAGACCTGTGCAGTATCGACTCCACCTAATGTTACCTCAGCAGTGCGATAACCCTCAGTGCCCGCCGGTACCAATTTCCAGCTTTGCAACTTTTCCCCAGCTTGCTGTAATTCCCCCTCCCCAAACTGTTTTAGGGGGCGGCTGGTAATTTGCGCTCGCTGCAGGAAAAACTGTACCAACTTTTTGCTCCAAACCTCAGCCAAAACGCTGTGCAAGTGGCTATCCGGGCTCTGATGTCGGCGCAGCGGTAACCACTTTGCCAGATTTTTCTCTGGAGCCAAGTCAAATATTACCGTTTGACCTTCTCGCCAGTGGCTGGAAACTTGCAAAACCGCTGGCCCACTCAGCCCCCTGTGAGTGAACAGCATCTGCTCCTGGAAACTACCTTCAGCGCAAGAAGCGGTCACTGATAGAGAGGTGCCGGGCAGGGTACCCTGACGCTCTAATTGCCGTTTATGCTGGGTGAATGGCACTAGCGCTGCTCGAGTTGGGACTACATCAAGCCCAAACTGCTTAGCGATCTCATATCCAAACCCGCTCGCCCCCATGGTGGGAATAGAAAGGCCTCCAGTAGCCACGACCAAGGATTCACAGGTAACCGTCCCCATACTGGTTTCGACCCTATACCCCTGCCCCAAAGCTCGAATTTGAGTAATGCTACAGCGCGTGCGGATCTGTGCCTTAGCCGCACGGCATTCCGCTAGTAACAAGTCGACAATATCCCTTGATTTATTGTCGCAAAAGAGCTGACCGAGAGTTTTCTCGTGATAGGCAACCCCGTGCTTTTCCACCAATGCAATAAAGTCCCACTGGCTATAGCGAGCTAAGGCGGACTTACAGAAATGGGGGTTGTTACTGTAGAAGTTCTCTGCACTGGTGTAGAGATTGGTAAAGTTGCAACGGCCACCACCAGACATCAGGATTTTCTTTCCGACTTTGTTGGCGTGGTCCAGGACCAACACGTTGCGCCCGCGCTGGCCCGCTGTAGCCGCGCACATTAGTCCAGCTGCCCCAGCGCCAATGACCAATGCATCGACGCTTTCAGGTAGCTGGCTGGTAGAAACCTCTGTCATAGGTAGGAAATAGTACTGCAGTAAGACCGGTGATCAGGTGCGAGGCAGGGTAACGCCGCGCTGGCCCTGGTATTTGCCACCACGATCGGCATAGGACACATCACAAACTTCATCGGATTCGAAGAACAGCATCTGTGCCACACCCTCGTTGGCATAGATCTTCGCAGGCAAGTTAGTGGTATTGGAGAACTCCAAAGTCACATGACCTTCCCACTCCGGCTCCAGTGGCGTCACATTGACGATTATACCGCAACGGGCATAAGTGGATTTACCCAAGCAAACCGTCAATACAGAGCGCGGGATACGGAAATACTCCACTGTACGCGCCAGGGCAAAGGAGTTTGGCGGAATAATGCAGTGGTCGCCTTCAACATCCACAAAGCTGTTTTCATCGAAGGTCTTGGGATCAACTGTCGCTGAGTGAACATTGGTAAAAATCTTAAATTCACGAGCACAGCGAACATCGTAGCCATAGCTGGAGGTGCCATAGGAGATGAGTCGATCGCCATTATCGTTATGACGCACCTGACCGGCCTCAAAAGGCTCAATCATACCGTGCTGCTCTGCCATGCGGCGAATCCACTTGTCGGACTTGATACTCACTCCGTCCCCCCTGAATAGAATAATTAGTGCTCAATTAAAGAGGCGGAATCATAGCCGGTTTAGGCTGTGCAAAAAAGTGCCTATCCAATGAATTCTCACTTGTTGCCACTGGATAGATACTGTATAAATAGACAGCATCACTGTATACACATACAGCTTAAGACGAAGATAGTGGCCAGATCGGACTAAAATTCAGTGGTGGAATCGTGGGCAGCGCAGAAAACTTCATTGAAAACAATCAGTTAGACAGCCAGGCAAAACACCAGAAACTGGCACAGCTACTCACCAGAGCCGACATCTGGCAAGCAGCGAATGAACCCCGACGACAGCGAAACGGCATCGCCAGTGGTTATCCAAGCCTCGATGCCCTCCTAGCGAACCACGGCTGGCCAAGAGGGGCCACTACTGAGCTACTCATAGACCAGATGGGTATCGGTGAACTCACCCTGATACTTCCGGCCCTGGCAAATCTCACTCAGAGGGGGCAAATGGTCATACTGGTCAATCCACCCCATATCCCCTATGCGCCCTCATTGGCCAACAGTGGTATCCGCCTTGAGAACCTGCTGATCCTGCACCCCCGAGGCCCCAAGGATACTCTCTGGGCGATCGAGCAGTCCCTACAGTCCGGAAGCTGTGGTGCCTTACTCAGCTGGCAGGGGCGACAATCCCTGAGCCATAAAGATCTTCGTCGCCTGCAACTCGCTGCCCGCAATGGGGACTGTCTGCACTTCCACTTTCGCCCTCAGTGTGAAACAGCAAACCCCTCACCCGCGAGCTTGCGCCTACAGCTCACACCCAGGGAAGGAGAGCTGGCGCTAAGGCTTTTAAAACAATTGGGTGGAAACTCTGGCCAAAACCTCTATTTGGCAAGAGCAGCAAAACTGGTCCGACGGGACCAACCAATGCACTGAACGGTTTCAAGGGGTAACTCCATGCTATGGCTTTGTATTCAATTCCCCAGGCTTCCGTTAGAAGTTCTGACCCGCGCTCAGCAACAAGGAGAAGAGGCTCTACCCCAAGTTGTGGTTGAAAAACAGTTGGTGATTGATAGAAACCCAGCGGCATCCCAATGCGGCGTTGAGACCGGGCTCAGTATTGCCACTGCGTCTGCTCTCTGTGCAGACCTACAGCTGCTACAACGCGATTCCCAGCGGGAACAACAAGAGTTACAGCATCTGGCCCAGTGGGCATACAGCTTTACACCACTTGTATCACCTCAGTCCGCAGGGCCTATGAGCAATGGTGAGAGCACTCCCGCCCACCTCTTCCTGGAGCTGAGCGGCTGCCTAAAGGCCAGCGGTGGCTTCAAGGCATTGATACAGCAGCTGAGCGATGAGCTTGAGCAGATGGGAATCCACAGCCTGATGGGCCTCGGCCACAGCCCCAGTGCAGCTCATATGCTAAGCCAACTGACCGAACACCGGCACTGGCTTGCGCAATCAGATTCTCCGCCCAGCCCTCAGCAGTGGAAACAGTGGATTAGCTTTGCCCCATCCAAGCTCCTTAGTTGCGACAACAAAACTATTTCCAAGCTCTACGCATGTGGTATCAAGCGAGTAAGCCAGCTGCTCGCTATTCCACTCTCTGAGGTAGGCTCTCGTTTTGGTCGCCCATTTGTGGACTACCTGGCACGCCTGAACGGAACTCGCCAAGATCCAGTCTGTAGTTATCAGCCCCCAGCACAATTCCGCAGCGAGCTATTTTTCCCCAGCCCCTTGGATAATAGCGAACAGCTGCTATTTCCTATCGGTCGCCTACTAAGGGAATTATGCTCCCAGTTGCAGCGACGCCAGCTTTACACACAACAGTTAAATTGGCATATGGATTTCGGCCAAAATAAATCTCAGGAAATAACCGTAGAACTCTCCACTCCGCAGTTGGACCCTCAACGCCTAATAGCACTAACCAAGCTGCAAATGGAAAGAGTAACTCTTGATCAGCCAGTGCAGTCCATCAGCTTAAATTGCAAGCATTTACTCCCCTTGGAGCAGGGATCACTGGATGAAGATTTATTTGGTGAAGGCAGCCAACATAAACGCAGTCAACAGCTATTAGACAAATTAAAAGCCCGCCTCGGTCATCAAGCACTCTCGGGAATTGGCCTAAAAGAAAGCTACCTACCAGAGCAGGCCTGGCAAAATACAGATACCCTGATAATTAAAAGTAACGCTAAGGGACAGCAAATTAAGCCCATCCAAGCACCGCGCCCCAATTGGCTATTAGCTCATCCAACCAAACTGGAAAGTAGCGAGCACAAATTATTTTATCAGGGAGAGCTACAACTATTACAGGGGCCAGAGCGAATTGATGGCTATTGGTGGCAGCACGGGCGTCATGGGCGGGATTACTATATCGCAAGAAATAAAAGAGATGAGCTCTACTGGGTCTTTCAGGATCTTACAACCGAAGAGTGGTTTTTACATGGCGTTTATAGCTAAGCCTAAACCCCTTTCTTAATACTGATCTTCACCAAAACCCAAATCCCATCACAATCAACAGATAGACGCCGAGAGAATCAGCATGAGGTACGCCGAACTCTATTGTCAAAGCAATTTTTCTTTTCTGCAGGGGGCATCGCATCCGCAGGAATTAGTCCACACTGCTTACAACCTGCAATATACAGCCCTTGCTATCACCGATGAATGCTCCCTTTCCGGAGCCGTTAGAGCCTATAAAGAACTTGAAACCATCAAGTCTACAGACTCTAAAAATCCCGAGTTTAAACTAATTTTTGGCAGTTATTTCCGGCTCCATAACAGCATAGAAATAGTTCTACTGGCTCCGGACAAAACTGCCTACAGCGAGCTATGCCAGTTAATTTCAAAATCACGCTTAAGGGCAAAAAAAGGAACCTACATTACTTATCAAAGTGACCTGGTAGAGTTATGCAAAAACCTAATTGCCATCTGGATTCCAAATTTTAATAAGATAGAAATACCTGAAGAAATCAAGAAAACCTTCAGCGAACGGCTTTACATTGCCATCAACAATCACCTACACGCAGAGGAAAGCCTTAAGTCCAATAGAATTAGTGAGCTTGCAAGAAGAGAGAATATTTCCTTGGTTGCAACCAATCATGTCTTGATGCACTGCTATAGCCGAAAGCCACTACAAGATGTACTCAACGCAAATTACCATAACTGTACCCTGGATAATCTAGGGTATCGTATTGAGCAAAATGCTGAACGTTATCTTCGCAGCTTAGGTGATATCCAGTCGTTACACTCCAAAGAGTCTATAGACAATACCAACCTCATTGCCAAACAGTGTACTTTTTGCTTGAGCGAACTCAGTTACGAATACCCATCAGAAGTTATCCCTCAAGAAAGTAATGCGAGCAGCTATTTAAAAAAGCTAGTACAAATAGGAAGGGCTGCTCGCTGGCCACAGGGTCCTGAAAAGAGAATTGATGAGATTATCAATAAAGAACTCGCAATAATAGCAGAACTGCAATATGAGCATTACTTTCTAACCATTTACGATATAATCCAGTTTGCCCGCGAAAATCATATCTTGTACCAGGGACGTGGCTCCGCAGCCAATTCAGTAGTTTGCTACTGCCTATTCATCACAGAGATAGATCCTCATAAAATTGGATTGCTATTTGAACGGTTTATCTCACGGGAACGCAATGAACCCCCAGATATTGATGTAGACTTTGAGCACGAACGACGTGAAGAAGTTATTCAGTATATTTACACAAAATATAGCCGCGAAAGAGCTGGACTTACCGCTAGTAAGATCACCTACCGCTTTAAAAGCGCCGTAAGGGATATCGGCAAAGCCCTTGGTATCAACGCTGCCACAATAGAACAACTTATTGCTGAACGCGCCTGGTGGGACACTCTAGATAGCTTCCCCCAACAAATGCAGAAAGTGGGAATAGATCCGAGCAGTGCAATAGGAAAAATGTTCCCGCAGTTACTGCAGCAAATATATGGCTTTCCAAGACATCTATCGCAACATGTAGGCGGTTTTGTTATTACAGAACAACCATTACACCAGCTGGTTCCAATTGAAAATGCCGCTATGGAGGATCGCACCCTAATCCAATGGGACAAAGAGGATATCGAAGATTTAAAACTAATGAAGGTCGATGTGCTCGCGCTGGGTATGCTGACTGCACTGCGTAAATCCCTGAATTATATTGCTCTATACGGCCCCAAATTGCGATTGCAGGATATTCCCGGCGAAGACTCACAGGTCTACGAAATGATGTGCAAGGCCGATACCGTTGGAGTCTTTCAAATTGAATCTCGCGCTCAAATGAGCATGTTGCCAAGATTACAACCTCGAAATTTTTATGAGCTTACTATAGAAATCGCCATTGTCCGCCCCGGGCCAATTCAAGGCGGCATGGTACACCCCTAT
Source organism: Microbulbifer maximicatervae (SeqCode) (assembly GCF_052467955.1). Classification (NCBI taxonomy): domain Bacteria; kingdom Pseudomonadati; phylum Pseudomonadota; class Gammaproteobacteria; order Cellvibrionales; family Microbulbiferaceae; genus Microbulbifer; species Microbulbifer maximicatervae (SeqCode). Next base: position 1,625,287 of record NZ_CP174329.1, on the reverse strand, counting down.
TTGAAACGCAAGCAGGGATTGGAGACCGTGCGCTATCCTCATAACAGTTTACGTCCAGTGCTTGAGCGCACTCTCGGTGTTCCTATATTTCAAGAACAAGTTATTCAACTATCGATGGTCGCAGCAGGGTTTAGCGGCGGTGAAGCGGATGAGCTTCGCCGAGCCATGGCCAGCTGGGGAAAAAATGGGGACTTGTATAGATTTAAAGATAAATTAGTCCAAGGAATGCAGAGCAATGGCTATAGGGAAGATTTCGCTGAACAATTATTTAATCAAATGAAAGGATTTGGCTCTTACGGTTTCCCAGAATCTCATTCTGCTAGCTTCGCACTTTTAGCCTACTTCTCCGCCTGGATAAAACGTCATCACCCAGCGGCCTTCTACTGCGGACTACTCAATAGCCAACCTATGGGCTTCTATGCCCCGGCGCAACTGGTTTATGACGCCCAGCGACATGGGGTTAAGGTACTACCCATTGATGTGCTCTATAGCGTTTGGGACCATAACGTAGAAGTACTAGGTTCTTCTTTTTCACATACCCTACCTGTTATAAATTATAAGAATAGAGACAAACAACAAACCAATAATTCATCTTTGGCATCCAGTCAAAAAATAAGCAATGGGTCCACAGTAGCTGCCGTTCGTTTAGGTATGCGTCTAATTAAAGGGCTCAAAGAAACTACAGCAGAAACTATTAGAAAATTAAGAAGCAAAGAAAGAATTCACTCCCTGGCACAGGTACAAAGTTGCACAAACATTGAAAAGGATCAACTTACTCATCTAGTCAGAGCCAATGCTTTTGCCTCATTTGGTCAAAACCGCTACCGAGATAGCTGGGCCTCCTTAGGCCGCAAGAAAATTGATCGTGAGCTCTATTTTCAAACTAAAACCACAATAAAAGATAACACCGATAGTGATTACCAGAGCATTGACCTATCTTTAGCAGAGCACCCAGTTGCGATTTTGCGCAGGAAGAAACGCTTTCAAAAGTGTGCTTTTGCCAAGGACCTTCCTCATTGCAGAGACAACCAATATATTAGTGCAATAGGAGTAGTTACCTGCAGACAAAGGCCAGGAAGTGCTTCAGGGGTTATATTTTTAACGCTTGAAGATGAAACTGGCTCTGTCAATGTGGTACTTCACAAAGCCCTACAAGAAAAATACAGAACCGAAATCATAAGCAGGAAAGTTTTATTGATTAGCGGGTTATTGCAGTCGATAAATAACAGCGATCAAAATACTTATAAAACAATACACTTGGTTGGACATAAACTAGAAAGCTTAAAATGGGAAACCACTCAAAAGACTAGAGACTTTTTCTAACCGCAAATGAATACTCACCGACTCTACTAGGAAATTGAAGATCATTATCCCCTGGCATACCTAGGAAATACTGGATCTTATGAAAATGACCTCATAATAAAATAACCCCAAACAAGCACCAGACAACTGCTACACCCGCACAAGCAAAAGAGGAGGGCGTGCGGGCTCCGGGCCGGTTAGCCTCCACGCAAACAACCTAAAAACCTCACATGAACCCAATGAAAATTCCAGCAGATATACGAGCGCCACTTATACTAGCTACCTAGTGCGAGCATGTGTTACGAGTGCTATAGCTTAGAAAGCAGTTCAACAACCTCTCCCGAACGAACATCAACCAATAGCTCTCCACGATAATACCGCGCTGAGTAACTATGGACTTTCAAGTAGTCCTTTTTATCTTGCTGAATTTCCTCTACCCGCTCAAAGCTATTCTTCCCGTAAGGAGCATATAAATTTACATTAGTAGCAATATCCTCCCCCATAAAGTCCCACATTGACAAGATGAGCTCTCGATCAACTGCATAATCCGGCAACTCCAAAGAAACCCAAGTTGGCCCAAGCCAAGAGATATGCCCTACCACATCTTCGTGCTGGACATTATTATTTTCAAAAGAGTATTTATTGACGGTCGAGAAGCTTCCATCATAGTAAGCAACTACCAAGGGGCGGCTATCTCCAACAACCCACATACCACCAACAATACATAAAAGTTGTAAACAACCAACAACTGCCAAATCCTTACGCAAACTCGCCTTAGCTTTATTAAACACAAGTAGCGTCAATAACGGACCTATTATCAAATCCACACCGGCAATTATTTTTATGCCTTGCCAGCCACCGTCCACCTCAAATAAAAAGCCTGGAAACCAAACCCAGCGAATAAAAGCCCCAAGTATAATAAATAACAGAAAGCTAATAGCGAGATGTATAGAGAATGCTTGTAAACGATCTTTCACTTAACTAACAAATATAGAATTAAAAAATAAACAAAAAAAAGGGCGTGAAATCACGCCCTTTAAGTACTCTAAGCCTTAGCCTTGGCAGGTTCCCGGCAGAAGTTTACGCGGGTATGCATTAGTACCAGGACCACACTTCCACTCATAGATTTGCTTGCCACCGTCAGTGCTACCTGTAACAGCAGTTCCTTTATCATCAACATAAGGGGTCAAATCAATTTCATTGGTAGAGGCTGTCAGCCCAGTGAGAGTAGCATCATTGCCAACAATGGTGATCACACCATCTGCTGAAACGGATCCTGACTTAACATACTTTGTTGCCTTGAACTCACAAAGATTAGGCAAAACTGCTGATACATCCGCCGTGAGTGAATTTTGAACAACGTCAGTCACTGCCGTACGGCACGAGGAAGCTGCCAGAATTACTTCAGTACCTTTTGCTTTCGAGGTGTAATCCTGATAGGCGGGCAGCGCAACAGCCGCCAAAATACCAATGATCGCTACCACGATCATCAATTCAATAAGAGTAAAACCCTGTTGCTTTTTCATTGTAACCGTCTCCATACAGACTTTTAATTAAGTGAATTCCGTGAGGAAGTCGCGGAACAATATACAAGCTTCATGCCAAGAGTGACAAGCTCCAATACCACTGCCAATTTCAAGCTGTGCTTTAAAAGCGCGCTACCTTGTAGCTCACGCAGAAAGCACAGATGCTGACAAATTCCAATAGGTAGTGACGAAAATTGTCACTACCCTGCATTAATCGGCGCTATCTCACAACCTGCCCATACACTCCATACACCACGGTCCTCTTACTCCCTTCCCTTGCATCCACTGTTATAATGGCGAAAACTTCAAGTGCAGGGATTGGCGACTTCGCTCCCCAGCGAAACTAAATGCGGCAGTATTAACTATGACAACCCCCTTGTTAAGCGGACTGGCCAAGCGATTAGTAGCAGACCAGATTTTGGAGGAAAGTACAGCAGAGGAGGCTATTAAGGCCGCTAAACGAGAAGGCCTAACTTTTGCGCAGCATGCCGTTGAATCCAAGCTTCTTAGTAGCAAAGAGCTCGCAAAAATTGCCATGCAAGCCTTTGGATGTCCACTTTTTGACCTTGGCAGTTATGACTTTGATCTTATCCCCAAGAATATCGTGGATGAAAAATTAATCAGCAAACACTTTACTCTTCCGCTTATTAGGCGTGGGAGTCGATTATTTGTTGCGGTTGCTGATCCCGCCAACCTCTCTGCCCTCACTGAGATCAACTTTAATACCGGGCTAAATACCGATGCAGTCCTTGTTGAAGCCGATAAACTAGCCAAAGCTATAGAGAGCTATTTATCTGGCAGTGATGATATTAGCTCAAGACTCGGTGATATAGACGACGAAGCCCTTGATGGATTAGATGTAGATGATACGGAGACCGAACAAAACAGTGACAGTGAACCCGGCGGTGACGAAGCCCCTGTCGTCAGATTTGTAAACAAGGTCTTACTTGACGCAATAAGAACCGGCGCTTCGGACATTCACTTTGAGCCCTACGAGAAATCTTTTCGTGTGCGCTTTCGCACTGACGGGATTCTACATGAAATTGCCAAACCTCCCATACAATTGGCAACACGCTTGTCCGCTCGCCTAAAAGTGATGTCCAAGATGGATATCTCCGAACGTCGGGTTCCTCAAGACGGCCGAATAAAAATGAAACTGTCGAAAACCAAGGCTATCGACTTCCGAGTAAACAGCTTACCCACCCTCTGGGGGGAAAAAATCGTACTTCGTATACTAGATCCATCCTCGGCCAAGCTTGGTATTGACGCTCTAGGCTATGAAGATGCGCAGAAAAAGCTCTACATGGATGCCCTTGCACAACCCCAAGGGATGATTCTGGTTACAGGGCCCACCGGCTCAGGTAAAACGGTCTCTCTCTACACTGGCCTAAATATTCTAAATACTCCAGAGCGCAATATTTCCACCGCGGAAGACCCTGTTGAAATCAATCTAGAAGGCATAAACCAAGTTAACGTATCAACCAAGGTCGGGCTCAATTTCGCCGAAGCACTCCGCTCCTTTTTAAGACAAGATCCCGACATTGTTATGGTGGGGGAGATCAGGGACTTAGAAACTGCTGAAATTGCAATTAAAGCAGCGCAAACGGGCCACCTAGTATTATCAACTCTACATACCAACTCCGCCCCCGAAACCCTAACTCGACTTATGAATATGGGGGTACCCACCTTCAATATCGCCACATCCGTAAGTGTAATTATTGCACAGCGCCTGGCTCGCAGACTATGTGGCGAATGTAAAAAACCAATCACATTGCCAGGTGAGGTACTAAAAGCTGAAGGTTTTTCTACAGTCACTATCCCTGAAAAGGAGTGGACAATTTTTCAGCCGGTTGGGTGCGAACACTGCTCTAAGGGTTACAAGGGTCGCGTAGGTGTATATGAAGTAGTTCGCATTACAGACAGTATCTCCAGAATTATAATGGAAGGCGGTAACTCAATACAGATTGCCGACCAAGCCCTTAAGGAGGGCTTTAATAACCTAAGGATTTCAGCTTTAAGAAAAGTTGTAATGGGAGTCATCAGCCTGGAAGAGGCAAATAGGGTCACCCAGGACTAGCAGAGCCTTCGGAGACGCATAGCGTACTTGAAATTTTGCAGGGAACCTTTTAGCCCCACTTTAGAGTTATTACTAGAATAAGCTAAGAATAAAAGGCTATCTTTTGCAAGTTTGACAGCCTTTTATGAGAGATTGAAAACAGGAACAGTAACCATGGCTAATGCCACAGCAGTTGAGTACATCTATAAAGGCATAGATCGCAAGGGTACCAAGGTGCAAGGGGAGATTAGCGGGACCAGCCCGGCCTTAGTCAAAGCCCAGTTGCGAAAGCAAGGTATTATTGCCAATCGGGTGCAAAAAAAACCAAAGGCTCTGTTTGGTAGTGGAAAGAAGAAAGTAAAACCAGCGGATATCGCACTCTTTACTCGCCAAATGGCCACCATGATGAAAGCCGGTGTTCCTTTGGTGCAGAGTTTTGAAATTGTTGCTGATGGCTTAGATAATCAGGGGGTTAGAGAGTTAATACTCAAAATCAAGGAGGATGTCGCCTCAGGAACTACATTTGCGGATGCCCTGCGTAAGCATCCTTTGTACTTCGACAATCTTTTCTGCAATTTAGTAGCCTCTGGTGAGCAATCTGGCGCACTTGAAACAATGCTAGATAGGATCGCGACCTATAAAGAAAAAACTGAAGCATTAAAAGCAAAAATTAAGAAAGCAATGACTTACCCTATTGCAGTTATAGTAGTAGCGATAGTTGTAACTTCTATACTGCTTATTAAGGTAGTTCCTCAGTTCGCTGAGACATTTTCAGGCTTTGGCGCTGATTTACCAGCCTTTACCAAGTTTGTAGTCAGCTTATCTGAGTGGATGCAACGTAACTGGCTTATTCTTCTAGCCGCTGCTGTCATCGGAATAGGCGGTCTACTTGAAGCGAAAAAACGCAATAAAAGCGTTGCCGAATTTATTGATAGACTTGTACTTAAAATACCTATCCTTGGACAAATAACCTACAATTCAATAGCAGCTCGCTTTGCTCGCACCCTTTCTACAACTTTTGCCGCAGGCGTTCCTTTAATCGATGCCCTAAAATCAGTTTCCGGAGCTACAGGTAATAGTGTTTATGAAGAAGCAACTTTAAAAATTAGGGACGCTGTAGCAACTGGTATTCCTCTTAATGCTGCCCTGCGTTCATCAGGGCTGTTCCCCACCATGCTAATACAAATGACTGCTATTGGTGAAGAATCTGGCGCACTCGATGAAATGCTTGGAAAAGTCGCCGACTTTTATGAGGAGGCTGTAGATAATATGGTCGACAACCTTACCACCTTACTTGAACCCATGATTATGGCTGTGCTCGGCATACTCGTTGGTGGTTTAATGATCGCCATGTATTTACCTATCTTCCAGCTTGGCCAAGTGGTATAAGAAACTTTTTAATGCTCGAGAATCTATCCTTATATCCGGCGCTACTTCTCACTAGCGCCTTTATTTTTGGCGCCCTAATAGGCAGCTTCCTCAACGTTGTAATCTTGCGCCTCCCGGTAATGATGGAACGTAGCTACAAGCGGGATTTCTACAACTACTTTGGCATAAAACCCTCAAGTGAGGAGCAGCGTGAACTAGGCAAGCCCTTTAATTTGGTACTTCCTCACTCCCATTGTCCCAAGTGCAAAGTGGAAATCAAGCCCTGGCAAAATATCCCCATCATTAGCTACCTTTTGCTTCGTGGCAAGTGCGGCTCCTGCGGCACCGCTATTTCCAAGCGCTACCCAATGATAGAACTGATTACCGGCATTCTGACCGCTGTCGTTGTCTGGCAGCTGGGCTTCACTTGGCAGGCACTGGCTGGATGCTTTTTTACCTGGGCCTTGGTCGCCTTAACGGGTATCGATTTTGACAAGCAGCTGCTTCCAGACAGTATTACTCTGCCGTTACTCTGGGCCGGTTTGCTAATCAATATTTGGGGAGCATTTGCTTCTCTGCAGGACGCTGTAATCGGAGCTATCGCCGGCTACCTATCTCTTTGGCTGGTGTTCCACATCTTTAAGATTGTTACCGGCAAGGAAGGTATGGGGGCTGGAGATTTTAAAATCCTGGCAGCCATTGGCGCCTGGTTTGGCTGGCAAGTGCTGCCAATGGTCATCCTACTTTCCGCTGCTGTTGGCGCAGCTGCTGGCATTTCCTGGAGTATCGCCGTAGGACGAGATCGCAACCTGCCCATCGCTTTTGGCCCCTATCTCGCTGGTGCCGGCTGGATCGCTATGCTGTGGGGGGACCGCATTATGAACTGGTATTTCAATATCTCTGGTCTCAGCAGCTAAGCGACCAACTCACCATTCTCCGCCTATTTGCTTTACTATGACCCCGGCCAGCTATCTGGCCGGGGTTTTTATTTATACCGCAACCTTATTTATTCTTGGGGAGGACAGCCATTGTTTACCGTAGGCTTAACCGGCGGGATCGGTAGCGGAAAGTCAGCAGCAGCTGGGTATTTCCGTGGCCTGGGAATTAATGTAGTAGATGCAGACTGGGCGGCAAGGGTTGTGGTACAACCGGGAAAGCCCGCCCTGGAACAGATAGCCCGTCACTTCGGGGCCGATGTCTTACTGGAAAGTGGCGAATTAAACCGGAGCAAACTGCGCACACTGATATTTGACGACCCGGGCGAACGGCAATGGCTGGAAAGTCTATTACACCCACTGATTAGAGAAGAAATAACTTCCTCACTGAACGCAAGTCAGGGGCCCTACGCAATATTGGAATCCCCCCTCCTGATTGAGTCAGGCCAATATGAGCTCGTTAACAGGATTTGTGTAGTCGATCTACCCGAGGCTTTGCAGCTTGAGCGCGCCAGTGCACGAGATAACAGTCAGCGGGAGCAGATTCGCAAAATCATGGCGGCCCAGCTAAAAAGGGAACAACGACTAGAGAAGGCGGATGACGTACTGGATAACGCTAGTGACTTAGCCTCACTCAAAGCTCAAGTAGAGCAGCTCCACCGGGAATACTTACGGATTGCTCGGCTGGAACAATCGAGCCAAGGAGCCTCTGAATAACTCCGTAATGCCTCTGCGGGCCTTGAGGGTTGCAGATGTTAGGCGCAGCTCGCCGCGAATGGCCGCAGCCCTTTGCTAGAGCTGCAACGCAGCAGCTGTGGCCTTCAAGGCCCGCCCTTCGGGGCTTGCAGAGCGATTCACACTCTGCGTTGCGACCTCTTGAAAGGTCTAGACATTCCTGCGAAGCCGCGCCTTGATTGTGAACCGCTCTGCATGCCAGAGGTATCACGGAGTTATTCAGAGGCTCCGTAAGTTAATTAGAGTACAATTCCGATTCAGATCACTTTAGAGCCCAAGCTAACTTATGCCTAAATCCAGCGTAACGCCGACACTCAACTGCCCTACCTGCAAAAAGCCCATTGAGTGGAGCGATAAGTTTCCCTTCAAACCTTTTTGTAGCGAACGTTGCAAGCTGATTGATCTCGGCGAATGGGCTAGTGAGGGACACAAGATTCCCGGGGAGTCAGTGTATGACGATGTGCTGAGTGATAACCTGGACCCGAACAAGCCCCGCCATTAAGGCCATCCAACCCACTTGAACAGCTGCCTGCAAGCAGCTGTTCAAGATGAAGCTTAGGAGAAACGCCCTTTTACCGCTTCAATAATTGCTTGATTGGCATCGGGGAATTGGAAGTTATCCAGCTCCCCAGCAGACACCCACTTGATTTCCTGCTGCTCTAGTCCAAGAGCCTCACCCGTGAACTGCGTTACCTGCCAGGTATCCAGCAGCACGGTTTTTTCAGGGTAATCGTGACGAATTTCTACCAGAGGCTGCAACTCCTGTACTTCAATAGCCACTTCTTCAAGTAGCTCCCTATAGAGCGCCTCCTGCACAGACTCACCAGCTTCCACCTTGCCACCGGGAAATTCCCAGCGCCCCCCCATATGCAAATGGTCGGGACGGCGGGCAATCAGGATCTTGCCGTCCCCTCGGGTTACTACACCGACAGCAACATGGACAACCTTACTCACTCTACTACCTCAAGTCCGATATTCTGCGTTGATGGTGACATACTCGTGAGAGAAGTCACAGGTCCAGATGTGCTCACTGCTGGCACCGCGACCCAGCTCTATACGGATAGTAAATTCAGGTTTTGAAAATACCTGCTCTCCAGCCTGCTCTTGATATCCAGATGCGCGCCCACCGGCACTTACTACCTGCACATTATCGAGGAAAATCTCCACCTTATCGGTGTCTAATTCGCCTTGGATAGCATTGCCGATCGCCATCACCAGCCGACCCCAGTTGGGGTCTGAGGCATAAAGTGCAGTTTTCACCAGCGGAGAATCACCGACTTCAAAAGCTACCTCCAAGGCCTCTTCACTGCTGAGCGCGCCATCCACTTGTACGGTAACAAACTTGGTCGCTCCCTCACCGTCCCTGACAATGGCCTGGGCCAGCTCTATATGTATTTCCGAAATTGCCCTATACAGCTCCAGGTAGCCAGTATTCTCAGAGCTGCTGATCATCTCCCCCCGCGCACCTGTGGCCATCAAAACACAAGCATCATTCGTCGAGGTATCTCCATCTACGCTAATTCGATTAAATGAGGCCCCGACAACTTCGCGCACCATTTGATCTAGCAGGGGCTGCGTCACACCGGCATCAGTGGCGACATAGGCGAGCATGGTAGCCATATTCGGCTGGATCATGCCGGAACCTTTGGCAATACCGACAACGGCAATCTCTTCACCATTAATCATTAACTTGCGGCTCGCAATCTTTGGCCGGGTGTCCGTAGTCATAATGGACTCGGCCGCCAATTCCCATCCGGCGGGATCAAGCTGTCCAGCAGACCCCGGGATAGCAGTGAGTAACCTCTCCATCGGCAAGTGCTCACCAATGACACCAGTACTAAAAGGCAATACTTGTTCAGCAGAAATCTTCAGTGCATCTGCCACCGCCTCGCAAGTAGCCCGGGCATCCGCCAGTCCCCTTACCCCAGTAGCGGCATTAGCATTGCCGGCATTAACCACCAGGGCTCGCACTTCTCCTTTGGCGATATGCTCTTTGGCCACCGTTACTGGAGCCGCACAAAAAGTATTCTGGGTAAAAGTGGCTGCAACTGAAGTTCCCTCAGCAAGCTCAACCAACAACAGGTCATTGCGTTCCCAGTCTTTGATCCTGGCAGGCACACTGGCGAGGCGAACCCCTTCGACAGCGGGTATGGATAATTCAGGCATAAGAATAACGACTTTGGGCTATCACAGCTGCAGGTAAACCTAGACCCCAGTTCACCCAAACGGAATAGCGGAAATAAATGAGCGGCCGACATTATCAAAGCCGAACCTCAGTAAGGCAAGCCAAAAATAAACTTATCTGCGGGATTAAAATTTTTTTCCGCAGATAATTCTTCTACCGGTTAAAAAAATACCCCGCTAAGCGGGGCACTTTCTGAATCCAAGCGGTAGAAAATTAGCTCTGGGTAGAGGAAGCCAGCTTGCCGTGACACTGCTTGTACTTTTTCCCGGAACCACAGGGGCAGGGATCATTGCGCCCGACTTTAGGACCGCGACGCTCCGGTGCCGGGGTAGCCGGCTGCTGCTCCTTGGGCTCACTTTCTGGAAGCGCCGAAGCTTGAGCGTGTTGCAGCTCAAGCTGCTGCCTGCGCTGCTCTTCCAAGCGACGCTGCTCCATCTCTTCCGCTTGCTCACGAGTCATCGGCTCTACGTGGGCAAGAATGCGCACTACTTCATGCTTGAGGTTCTCCAGCATGCTCTGGAACAGATGGAAAGACTCGCGCTTGAATTCCTGCTTGGGGTTTTTGTTGGCGTAAGCCCGCAAACCAATACCCGCACGCAAGTGGTCCATGCTGGAAAGGTGCTCCTTCCACAACTGATCCAATACTTGCAGCATAATCTGACGCTCGATAGTCGGCATCAGATTGGCATCACCGGAAGATTCACCAATGCGGGAAACTTTTGCCGCATAAGCCTCCTGCGCGGCGACAGTAATCTTTTTCCGCAGGCTCTCTTCGTGCAGAGTGCGATCTTCATCGAGCCACTGCTGAACCGGCAACTGGATACCCAATTCGCCAGAGAGCTGCTGCTCAAGGGCTGGAATATCCCACTGCTCTTCTACGCTCTGGGGAGGAATAGAACCGGAGACAATGCCGTCAACCACATCTTCACGAATGGCAGAGATCGTATCGCTGATACTCTCAGCTTCCAGCAGCTCATTGCGCTGGCCGTAAATCACCTGGCGCTGGTCATTGGCCACGTCATCGTATTCCAACAACTGTTTGCGAATATCAAAGTTTCGACCTTCAACACGGCGCTGGGCTTTTTCGATAGCGTTGGAAACCATGCGGTGCTCAATCGCCTCACCGCGCTCCATACCCAGCATCTGCATAAAATTCTTCACCCGGTCAGAGGCGAAGATGCGCATAAGGTTATCTTCCAGGGATAAGTAAAAACGAGTAACACCCGGGTCACCCTGACGACCTGCACGGCCTCGCAGCTGGTTATCAATACGGCGGGACTCATGGCGCTCAGTACCGATAATATGCAGACCGCCCGCAGCGATCACCTGCTCGTGGCGCTTATTCCAATCTTCCTTGACTTGTGCGAGCTCCGCTTCGGTCAGCTCACTACCCTTCTCCTGGGCCAGGGCTGCCGCTTCAGCCTCCCAATTACCGCCGAGAACAATGTCGGTACCGCGACCAGCCATATTGGTAGCGATAGTCACTGCACCCGGGCGACCCGCCTGGGCGATAATCTGTGCTTCGCGCTCGTGGTATTTCGCGTTGAGAACCTGGTGCTTAATGCCCGCCTTTTGCAACTTGCGGGACATTTCTTCAGAGGTTTCGATAGAAGCGGTACCTACAAGGATTGGAGCCTGCTTTTCGCGACAGTGCTTCACATCCTCAATAATCGCTTCCATCTTCTCTTCCTGGCTCAGGTAAACCAGGTCATTGAGATCGTCACGTTGAATTTGCTTATTGGTGGGGATCACCACCACGTCCAGGCCATAAATTTGCTGAAATTCAAACGCTTCTGTATCCGCTGTACCGGTCATTCCCGCAAGTTTGGGGTAGAAGCGGAACAGGTTCTGGAATGTTGTAGAAGCGAGGGTCTGGCTCTCACTCTGAATCTGCACACTCTCTTTTGCTTCCAGCGCCTGGTGCAGGCCTTCGGAGAGACGGCGACCCGGCATGGTCCGGCCGGTGTGCTCATCAATTAACACCACCTGGCCATTCTGCACGATGTAATCCACATCGCGATTAAACAGTACATGCGCGCGCAGGGCGGCGTGCACGTGGTGCAACAGGCCCAGGTTCCCAGGGGCGTAAAGGGACTGGTCTTCCTTCATCAACCCGCTGCGTGACAACAGGTCTTCGATCAACAAGTGGCCCTGTTCCGTCAGCTCAACCTGGCGAGTCTTTTCATCAACGGTGTAGTGCCCCTCCCCACCTTCTTCGGCACGCTCCAGCTGGGGAACCAACTTATTCATTGCCATATAAAGGTGGGACGAGTCTTCGGCGGCTCCAGAAATGATTAGCGGAGTACGCGCCTCATCGATCAGAATGGAATCCACCTCATCGACAATAGCGAAGTTCTGAGGGCGCTGGGTGCGGTCCTCTTTGCGCAACACCATGTTGTCACGCAGGTAATCAAAACCGAATTCGTTATTAGTGCCGTAAGTAATGTCAGCCTCATAGGCCGCTTTCTTTTCTTCCGGTGGCTGCTGGGAAACAATAACTCCCACCGTCATGCCCAGGAACTCATATACCGGGCGCATCCAATTGGCATCCCGCGAAGCGAGGTAATCGTTCACCGTAACAATATGAACGCCCTTGCCTTCAAGTGCATTCAGATAGGCCGGCAGGGTTGCAACCAGGGTTTTACCTTCACCGGTACGCATTTCTGCAATACGCCCTTCATGCAGGGTCATCCCGCCGATCAGCTGAACATCGAAGTGGCGCATACCCATGGCCCGGCGACCCGCTTCACGCACCGCCGCAAACGCCTCAGGCAGGATTTGATCGAGTTTTTCCCCGTCAGCGAGTCGCTGCCTAAACTCATCCGTTTTAGCCCGCAGGCCTGCATCGTCAAGCTTCTGGAAATCCTCTTCCAAAGCGTTGATCTTTCCCACGACGCGTCGCATGCGCTTCAGCTCGCGGTCATTTTTTGAACCAAAGACCGATTTAATCAGTTTGCCAATCATTATCTAGAAACCACTTATCTTATTTGCGCTGTCGGCGCTAATATCGGGCAGATCGATGCACCGACGCTCCTTTATGCGAGGGGTGCAAGTAAACAGGAAGGCGCAAGCGCTGGCAACTCTTATGCCAAGCTACCAACAATTACGCGTAAAGGAAGGATAGTTCTTATCTGCCTGTGCGGCGGATATAGCTAGCCGGATCAACCGTGCGGTTGTTCTTGTATATCTCAAAGTGAACATGGGGCCCGGTAGAGCGACCACTGGAACCCATCAGGGCAATAGTCTGCCCCCTCTTGACCACGTCACCCAACCCCACTTTAAGCTCACTATTGTGCCCATAGCGGGTTGAATAACCATTGCCGTGATTAATCTCTACTAACTGACCATAGCCATGGCGCTCATCAGCCCAGGTGACAACACCTGCGGCTACTGAAACAACATCGGAGCCCATCTTGCCAGCAAAATCTACACCTTTATGCCAGGTTCTACGGCCAGTGAATGGATCGGTGCGATAACCATAACGGGAAGACATCCACCCCTTGCTAATCGGGCGGCCCGCCAAAAACTGCTCGTCCTCAAGTTTGAGGTTCGCCATCAGGGATTCGAGTGTGTTCAGCTGCATTTGGCGATCTTCAATCTGATGAGAGAGATCTCCAATAACATCCAGGAATTCCGGTGGCTGATACGGCAACTCCGATGCACCTGCGATTCCGGGGTCTTCCGGCCCACCGATAGCAGGTGCACTGCCAAACTCAAACTCTCCTTCATCAAGGTTGGCAACAGAGGTTAAACGCTCACCCAGTGCATCAAGGCGAGTTAAACGCGCCTGCAACTCTGCAAGCTTAACGGTAAGAGCTGCCAGTTGCTCCCGCGCCTCTCTATCTGCTTCAGCAATTTCTTCCTGCTGTTTGCGCAGTGCGCGACTCCAGGCCTTGGCCGTTCGGGAATCAAATAGGTCAGTTTTAGTAACCGGTAAATTCGCCCCCAGCAGAAATGCACCCACAGGAAGGCTCAGCAAGCACAACCCCAACAGGGCTTTGCTCAAACTGCCAAAATTAAAGCTGCGAGTCGCACCGCGCTCATTAACCAGGATTACTTTCATAGGAACTGTGAGGAGTTCGACATTTTTAATTTTCGTTAGTCCCCAGCTCACAAGCCGAGGTGCCAAACCAATAAGGATACCAAAAATCTATAGGCTTTCTCTGTGAAACAATCATACAAAAAAGCCGGCACTATAATGCCGGCTTCTTGCGAAAGTATCAAACTGCCAAAATAGGCTTAATATAAGAGATCGGTGCTTCTTCCTGCTCACCTTCAAAGGTGACCATTTCCCAAGCATCCTCCTGAGCCATCAGGTTGCGAAGGGATTTATTGTTCAGCGCATGGCCAGACTTAAAGGCCTTGAACTCACCAATCAGGCTGGTCCCCAGAAGATAGAGATCGCCAATCGCATCCAGAATTTTATGTTTCACAAATTCGTCTTCATAACGCAACCCGCCTTCATTCAGAATGCGGTACTGATCAATCACAATTGCGTTATCAACGGACCCCCCCTGAACCAGGCCTTTGGAGCGCAGGTACTCGATCTCATGCATAAAGCCAAAGGTACGGGCGCGACTCACTTCCTTAACAAAAGAGGTGCTGGAGAAGTCCACGGATGAACTCAGGTTACGCCCCTGGAAAACCGGGTGGTCAAAGTCGATTGTGAAGGATACTTTAAAGCCATTAAAAGGCAGGAAGCTGGCAACCTTATCGCCATCCTCTACAGTTACTGGCTTCTTGATTCGCAGGAATTTCTTCGGAGCTGCTTGCTCTTGGATACCTGCAGATTGAATTAGAAATACAAATGGGCCGGCACTGCCATCCATAATAGGCACTTCTTGAGCGGATAACTCGACAACCGCGTTATCAATGCCAAGGCCCGCCATTGCCGAGAGCAGGTGCTCTACCGTAGCAATGCGAACATCACCCTTTTCCAGGGTGGTTGAAAGGAGAGTGTCGCCGACATTTTCCGCACGAGCCTCGATTTCAACTACCGGGTCCAAATCGGTTCTACGGAACACGATACCGGTGTCTACGGGCGCTGGTTTAAGGGTAAGTACAACTTTCTTGCCAGTGTGCAGACCTACGCCAGTGGCGCGAATAGCATTCTTAAGCGTGCGCTGTTTGATCATGAAACTATCTTTTCCCCGTCGGTGGACTACGCCCCTAAGGCGCAGCAAGCCATCGATACTAGCACAATTGCGACGCCAATACCAATTCTGGGCGAGTGGTCACCACAACTGTGCACCACCTACCTATATGAGGATAGATCAAGCAAAGATTGCAGCGCCAACGCATGTCGCTATGACAGCATTCTAAGATCCTAAGCTCCGCAAGCGCTGTTAATAATTGTTAATTATTTTAGATAGTTATTGCGACTCACCAGTTCTGATCAAAATCTACACAAACGGGGCAAGGGCCCACCCATTCGACAAGGTAGACCCGAGCAAAAGCCGCACCGCAGCGGCAATACCCAGCCGGAGCCGGGCAGACATGAGCGGTGTTCTGCCTCTGCGGTACCGTTTCCTAGTCTGCCTGACGGCGCAGGAAGGCTGGAATATCCAGGTACTCCATATCCGCATCAGCGGGATTCAGGGCAGGAGCCGGGCGCTTGGGGCGCTCCGCTTCAGCACGAGGGCGCGGATCAATGGCCTCGCGGCTTGCCAGTCCCGCAGAGCTGTGGCCAGCGTGAGCGCTGTGATTATCGCGAACCTCACGGGTTTCACGAACAGGCTCGCGAGGCTCTGGGCGGCGAGTATTATCCACCACCTTCGCCGGACGCGCTGCAGGAGTACCCTCGCCAAGACCTGCGGCCACAACGGTAACCCGCATCTCATCACCGAGCTTATCATCTACCGCTGTACCGATAACCACAGTAGCTTCATCGGAGGCGATTTCCTGGACAATCTCACCTACTTCAGAGTACTCACCCAGGGTCAGTTCCTGACAGCCCGCCTCTTCGCTACCGGTGATGATATTCACCAGGATACCGCGAGCACCTGCCAGGTTGACGTTATCCAGTAGCGGGCTTCGCACGGCTTTCTCAGCCGCTTCGCGCGCACGGTTTTCACCGACGGCAGAACCGGACCCCATCATCGCCATGCCCATTTCAGACATTACGGTGCGCACATCGGCGAAGTCCACGTTCATGATGCCCGGACGAATCATCAGGTCGGCAATGCCTTGTACAGCACCCAATAAAACGTTATCTGCCTCTTTGTAAGCAGATTTCATTGTGATCTTGCTACCGAGTACTTCCAGCAAACGATCGTTGGGGATAGTAATCAGAGAATCAACTTTATCACGCAGCTCGAGGATACCCTCTTCAGCTACAACTGTGCGTTTGCGCCCTTCGATCTTAAATGGGCGAGTAACCACAGCAACGGTAAGGATACCCAGTTCTTTTGCAATCTCAGCGACAATCGGCGCACCACCGGTACCGGTACCACCGCCCATACCGGCAGTGATGAATACCATATCCGCACCGGTTAATACCTCAGCAATGCGATCGCGATCTTCAAGTGCGGACTGACGGCCAATATCCGGGTTTGCCCCTGCGCCCAAACCGCGTGTAATTGTGTTACCCAGTTGCAGGATAGTGCGGGCCTCAACATCTTTGAGGGCCTGTGCATCTGTATTTGCACAGATAAAATCTACACCCTCAACATCATTGGCGATCATATGCTTAACAGCATTACCACCACCGCCGCCGACACCAATCACCTTGATGACAGGCTTATCCTGTACGCTATCAACTAGTTCGAACATTGCTGTTCCCCTTTCTTGCTCATGTCGAATTTTACAGCCATGCCTAAAAAAAATCCTTCACCGGATGGCTAAATCTGGTTGCACTCTATTACAAATTTCCGCGAAACCAGTGCTTTACCTTGTCCCACCACTGATTATCGTTGCGCACAGGCTGTATTTTGCCCTCTCGAGCCTCTTCCTGCTGCATCGCATACATCAATAATCCAACTCCAGTGGAATAAATTGGGTTGCTGACGATATCCGTCAAACCTGCAATACCCTGAGGCACTGCTAGGCGAACCGGCATATGAAAAATTTCCTCAGCCAGTTCAACCGCGCCCTCCATTTTTGAAGAGCCGCCGGTAAGTACTACACCCGCCGCACACAAATCTTCGAAGCCGCTGCGACGTAACTCCGCCTGTACTAATGTAAACAATTCGTCGTAGCGCGGCTCAACGACCTCGGCCAATGCCTGTCGGGATAAATCCCTGGGCGCGCGATCACCAACGCTCGGTACCTTAATGGTCTCACCTTCGCGAGCGAGTTTTGCCAACGCGCACGCATATTTGATTTTCAAATCTTCTGCGTGCGGTGTCGGTGTGCGCAAAGCCATGGCAATATCATTGGTAACCTGGTCTCCAGCAATCGGTATCACACCGGTATGCCGAATAGATCCACCAGTAAACACAGCAATATCGGTGGTTCCCCCACCAATATCTACCATGCATACTCCCAACTCTTTTTCATCTTCGGTCAGGACTGCGTAACTTGAAGCCAATTGTTCAAGAATGACATCTTCTACTTCCAGACCACATCGACGAATACACTTTTCAATATTCTGTGCAGCATTCACTGCACCGCTGACCAAATGGACCTTTGCTTCGAGGCGAACACCAGACATTCCGAGAGGTTCTTTTACCCCTTCCTGATTATCAATCAGGTATTCCTGCGGAAGCGTGTGCAAAATCTTCTGGTCCGCAGGAATAGCGACAGCCCTGGCAGCATCAATAACACGATCGAGATCCTGCTGGGTAACCTCTCGATCCTTAATCGCAACTATACCGTGAGAGTTCAAGCTGCGAATGTGACTTCCCGCAATCCCTGCGTACACAGAGTGAATTTCACAACCCGCCATCAACTCAGCTTCTTCCACAGCGCGCTGTATAGATTGCACGGTTGATTCAATATTAACCACTACGCCCTTTTTCATTCCAGTGGAACGATGAGAGCCGATACCGACAATATTAAGTTCCCCATCACCGGAAGCTTCACCGACAATAGCGACTACTTTAGAGGTGCCTATATCCAGTCCAACAATCATGCGCTGATCGGATACCTGTGTCATTTTCGTGCCAACCTCGCTGAGCTGCATTCTGTTTCAGGTTCTGTTATCGGACCAGAACACAGCATTCGCTTTTAAACTTTTATCTATAAAACAGCCACCCGGGCTGCCTCGATGTTTACTTTTCTTCGTCTTTCCACTGAACCGCTACCGCATTGCTATAGCGCGTATCGACGCTGACAACTTTTTGCAAGTGCGGCGCCAGTACACCCCGACTCAAATACAGAAAACGGTGTACCCGCTCCAATAAAGCATCATGGCCAAGTTTTAATTCAATTCCCGACACTAACTCCAGATGCCAACCGCTTAGGTCGTCAAATGACAACCGCTTAACCTCCATATCCCGCGTGGTCAGTAACCCCGCAAGCGCGCGGTATTGCAGCATAATCCGCTCTACCAATTCTTCATCCCCGGCAAGCTCGGGCAGGGACTGAACCCCCATATGTGACGGACGCGGCAGCAGATCCCCACTCGCTACCAACAATTTATCTTTACCCCAGGTCGCGAGAGGTTGCGCTTCAGTGATATCAACCTCAACACCCTTCGGCCAACGCCTGCTCACCGAAGCGGAAGTTATCCAGGGGTTAGACAGTAATGTCTGCTGCATCGCCTGAATGTCCGCTGAAAAAAAGCCCGCTTTCAAGTGAGGAAGAAGCACCTCTCTTAACTCTTCTTCAGTTACCGCATTAAAAGCCCCGCGTACTTCAACTTGCTCTAGGGCATCAACATTACTCAACTCAACCGATGGCACCCATCGCCATAACCAGACTGCACCATAGAGCAAAGCACTAAAGCCTGCGAACATCACCAATAAAAAAAAACACCGCTTCCAGTTCAGACGAAGCTTCTCGGGATCATCGGTTCCAAGAGGGCTCGCTCCGCGAGCTGTCTTTTTTTTTCTCCCGGCTGATTTCGTTCCAGCTCCTTTCACTAGCTACTTAGCCCTCGCCACTACGCTCGCCCAAGCGCCAATCAGCCAACCTTTGCGAAAGTGCTCCGACGTTGCCAGCTCCCTGGGTCAGGACAATATCACCTGGCTCCAACAGATCAGCTAATACCGGGGGAACCTGATCGATAGTTTCCATAAAAATCGGATCTACCTGTCCCCTGTTGCGTAAACTTCGCGCAAGCGTTCTGCCATCGGCACCGGCAATTGGCGCTTCACCCGCACTGTATACATCCAGCAAAATCAACTTATCCACTTCAGAGAGGACCTGAACAAAGTCTTCAAACAAGTCCCGTGTACGGGTATAACGGTGGGGCTGATAAATCATTACCAAGCGACGATCCGGCCAGCCATCTCGAACTGTCTTTACGGTAGCGGCTACCTCACGTGGGTGGTGACCGTAGTCATCTACCAACATCACCTTATCAGCTTCGGTATCATCGCTAACGGCATAATCACCGTAAATCTGGAATCGACGACCAACGCCCTGGAAGCCTATCAGGCCTTGACGAATTGCTTCATCACTAACGCCTTCATCACTAGCTACCGCAATTGCTGCAGTCGCATTGAGAACATTGTGAATACCTGGTGTATTCACAGAAACCTGCAATAGATCACCCTTGGGTCTCTGTACCGTGAAATGGCTGCGCAGTGGCTGTTGCTTTACTTCAACGATGCGGTAGTCATTACCCTCATCAAATCCATAGGTCAGAACTGGGCGGGAAAACTTGGGGATGACTTCCTGAACATTGGCATCATCCCCGCAAACTACCGCCAGACCGTAAAAGGGCAGGTTGTGTACAAAATCAATAAAGATCTGTTTCACCTTTTCGAAGTCGCCACCATAAGTTTCCATATGGTCCGCATCGATATTGGTAATCACCGTCACCATCGGCTGTAAGTGAATAAAAGACGCATCGCTTTCATCAGCTTCAGCCACTAAATAACGACTTTCGCCCAAGGCAGCATTGGCACCGGCAGCGTTGACCAGGCCACCGATAACAAAGGTCGGATCTTTTTTGTCTGCCGCAAAGATTGAGGCGATTAAGCTGGTCGTGGTGGTCTTTCCGTGGGTTCCCGCCACAGCAATGCCATAGCGATAGCGCATTAGTTCACCGAGCATTTCGGCACGGCGTACAATAGGGATTCTCTTTTCTCTCGCTTCAATAAGCTCCGGGTTATCGCCATGTACCGCAGAGGAATTAACCACAACATCAACGCCGCGAACATTTTCCTCACTGTGCCCAATTTGGACTTTAACACCCAACTTGCGCAACCTGTCAGTTACCGCAGATTCACGCAGGTCAGAACCTGAGACTTCGTAGCCCTGGTTCTGCAATACCTCAGCAATACCGCTCATACCGGCACCGCCGATACCGATAAAGTGGATACGGCGGATACGGCGCATAGCCGGTACCGCATAACTTTTATCTTCGTTTGTCTGCACTGAAGACATTACTTTAACCTTCGCCCACTTATTCTCTGTTACCTGGCCGAGGCCAGCTCTTCCCTGCAAGCATTTACTACTTGCTCGGTCGCATCAGTTTTTGCCGCGCGCCGCGCGGAGGTCGCCATTTGTAATAGTTTCTGGCGATCTTCTAACAGGCTTTGTAATAAGCCGGATAACTTCTGCTCGTCCATTTCCCGCTGCTGCATAACAATCGCTCCGCCAGCATTTTGCAACCACTCGCCATTACGCGTTTGATGATCATCAATTGCAAAGGGGAAAGGCACCATAATTGCACCGACTCCCGCAGCTGAAATTTCAGAAACAGTCAAAGCTCCGGAACGGCAAATAATCAGGTCCGCAGAGCGGTAGGCCTCAGCCATATCCGCAATAAAAGGGACCACCTCTGCTTCTACTGCAGCCTCTTTATAGGCGTCTTTGGCAGCCTGAAGGTGGCGCTCTCCAGCCTGGTGGACCACTACCGGGCGCAGGGAGGGTTTCAGCAATGCGATTGCCTTAGGAACCAGCTCATTAATTGCTACAGCACCGAGGCTACCGCCCAATACCAAAAGGCGCAGAGACGACTGGCTGCCAATTCGAGTTTCTGGCTCAGGCAATTCTGCAATCTCTTTGCGCACTGGATTGCCCACTTGCCTGGCACCGGGTAGCCCACTGGGAAATGCTTCAAGCACCTGGCTGGAAATCCGCGCTAACAAGCGGTTTGTCGTTCCGGCAACAGCATTTTGCTCGTGAATAATCAGCGGTATCCCCCCGAGACGGGCTGCAACACCCCCTGGGCCGGTCGCAAAGCCGCCAAAGCCGAGTACTGCATCAGGTTGTACCTGCTTAACAACTGTCCTGGCCTGAGCAATTGCCCGCAAAATTTGCAGCGGGGCCTTGAGTAAGGCCAACTTTCCCTTCCCCCGAATACCCTCCACTTTAATGCAGTGCAAAGGAATATTCGCCGCAGGTATTAATCGGGATTCAATCCCACGGGCAGTGCCTAACCACTCGACAACAGCTCCCTGCTCTTGCAACGCTTTAGCCACAGCCAACGCTGGGAAGACATGACCGCCGGTACCACCGGCCATCAGCAAAAACTTCTTTCCAGAAAAACGCTTATTTACTTCAGACATCAAACCGTTTCTCCGTTGCTGCCCTTCACACTGGACTTGGGTGAATGGAATATTGGCAGCTGACGCAAAAGCTCAAGCCCCCCGCTTCCGTTTTCAACAGGCTCTTTTAGTTCAGCCCGAATCCGCATCGCCAAGCCGAGTAATGCACAACATACAATCAGGCTGCTGCCACCAGAGCTGACAAATGGCAGCGTTAACCCTTTAGTCGGCAACAGGCCTGAAGCAACACCCATATTCACGAAAGCTTGTCCTGCCAATAGCACTGCCATACCAAAAGCTAGAAGTGCAGCGAAAAACTTCTCCTGCACCAGGGCCTCTTTTACCAGGCGGAGCAGTGAGTAGGTGAGAGCAACAAAAAGCCCTACCAGCACTACGCCTCCCAACATTCCCCATTCCTCTGCCAGAATGGCGAAAATAAAATCCGTATGGGCCTCAGGCAGGTAAAACAGTTTCTGCACACTATTGCCCAAACCAACTCCAAACCACTCTCCGCGACCAAATGCAATCAGGGACTGGGTTAGTTGGTAGCCACTGGCAAACTGATCCCCCCAAGGATCCAGAAACGTCAGCAATCGCTGTAAGCGATAGGGGCTCATCAGTGCCATTAGCGCCAGTCCACTCGCAGCCGCAGCTACCAATAAAAAAGTATGGGGAAGACGCGCTCCCGCCAAAAAAACCATTGCCAACACGGTGCCTGAAATTACAACCACAGAACCGAAGTCCGGCTGTAAAAGCAATAACAGAGCAACCGTTGCGAGAATCACCACTGGCACCATAAAGCTGGTCCAGTGGCGTAGTTGCTTATTTCGACGAGTTAAAAAACTGGCAAAAAAAACTAACAGACAGAACTTAGCCACTTCCGCAGGTTGCACAGTTATACCTGCAAATACCAGCCAACGCCGGCTACCGTTCACCTCCCGTCCAATCCCCGGCACAAGCACGGCAATCAATAGCAGGCAGGCAAACAGTAATAATGGCCAGGACAGTCGCGACCAAATTGACAGGGGAATCTGACTAACGACAAACCCAGCTAATCCGCCAAACATCAAAAAAGCCAAATGACGCCTAAGGAAATACCAGGGATCACCATAAATATCCGTAGCAAAAGCGATAGATGCTGAAGCGACCATCACCACACCAATGCTAGCCAGAACCAGAACACTGAGTAGCAGCAGCCCATCCTGCCATTCACTACCTTGAGCCTTGATTACCTGGGCACTCACTGGGAGCCTCCAGCGGTATCGCATAATTTCAAAACGGCCTGGCGAAAATCATCACCGCGGGCTTCAAAATTCTTATACATATCAAAGCTGGCACATGCCGGTGATAACAATACATAGTCACCGCCATTGGCTAATTGTCTGGCCTCAGCGACGGCCTCTGCCATTGTGCTAGCCCTGCGAATCTCGCACAGGCCATCAAAGACACCGGCTATTTTGTCTCCATCTACACCGATACAAACCAGGGCCCGGAGTGCTCCTGCACTTTTTCGTAAGGGAGCAAAATCAGCACCCTTGCCATCCCCTCCAGCAATAAGCACTATTTTACTGGATGCCGTAGCCAAGCCATCCAATGCCGCCTGGGTTGCTCCTACATTGGTGCCTTTTGAATCGTTAACATAAACAACGTCTTCAAAATCAGCCACGCGCTCACAGCGATGTTTCAACCCGCGAAAGTTGCGTAAAACTTTTAGCATCGCCTCAGTGGGGAGGCCCAGTGCATAACCCATTGCCAGGGCTGCCAAACCATTGGCAATATTATGCTTACCCACCATAGCCAAATCGGCCACAGGCATTAAAACTTCTGTGCCTCGAGCCAACCAGTTCTGCCCCTCATGCAAGCGCAGGCCAAACTGATTGAGATCCGGCTGATCAAGCCCAAAACTCCACTCCCGTCTCTCTCGGGAAAGAGGCCCCTGGGATAAGGGGTCCGCGCGATTTATCACGAACTGATCCGCTCCGCGATAAATGCGCTGCTTGGCCCGGTGGTACTCCACCATACTGGGGTAGCGGTCCATATGGTCCGCACTCATGTTTAAAATGGTGGCTACGGTAGGTGCCAGCGAGTAGGTGGTTTCCAATTGAAAACTGGAAAGCTCCAAAACAAAGATGTCCGGCAGAGGTTTCTCAAGTAAATCCAGCACCGGCACACCGATATTGCCACCCACACCAACTGTCAGCCCTGCCTCTTCAACCATCTCCCCCAGGAGTGTGGTCACTGTACTCTTTCCGTTGGAGCCGGTGATCGCGGCGAGCTTTGCTGTCGATTGCATCCGAGTCAGGGCCTGGGCAAATAACTCAATATCCCCAACCACAGGAATCCCATCCGCAATCGCCTGCTGCAATACGGGTTCAGCAAGCGCAACTCCCGGACTGGCAGTAATCAAGCTCGCAGCGAGTATTGTCCCCGGGCGCAGTGGACCTGTTTCCACCGCAACCTCAGGGAACTCCTGACGGAAAGCTTCGAGCCCCGGCGGGTTATCGCGACTGTCTGCCACGACCGGCGTATGGCCGTGACGCAGCAGGTAGCGCACCACCGACTTTCCGGTAGCGCCAAGACCTATTACCACTTTCTGCTGTGAAGAAGTCGCGATCAGGCTCATTTATCTATTTATCGAATTTTCAGTGTTGCCAAACCAGCCAAGACCAGAATGACGGTAATAATCCAAAAGCGCACAATGACTCGAGGCTCCGGCCACCCTTTTAACTCAAAGTGGTGGTGCAGAGGCGCCATGCGAAAAATTCTCTTCCCCGTTAATTTAAAGGATGCCACCTGCAAAATTACGGAAACCGTTTCCATCACAAACACACCGCCCATGATGAACAGAATAATTTCATGACGGGTAATTACCGCAATAATTCCCAGCGCCGCCCCCAGTGCCAGAGCGCCCACGTCCCCCATAAACACCTGGGCCGGATAAGTGTTAAACCATAAGAACCCAAGTCCGGCACCACCGAGGGCAGCGCAGAACACCGCCAACTCCCCAGCTCCTGGAATTGCGGGAATATGCAGGTAGTCAGCAAATTCCATATGGCCGGATAAATAAGCAATCACCCCAAGTGCTCCACCCACCATCACAGTAGGCATAATCGCCAAGCCATCGAGGCCATCAGTCAGGTTAACCGCGTTACTGGAGCCAACAACGACAAAGTAGGTCAGCAATATAAAAGATATCGGTCCCAGGTTTATCGCAACATCTTTAAAAAAGGGAACAAAAAACTGGGTCTCTGCCGGGCTTGAAGCACTCATATACAGATAAATAGCTGCACCCAACCCGGCAACGGATTGCCAGAAATATTTCCAGCGAGCAATAAGGCCACGGGGGTTTTTATAAACGACTTTTTTATAGTCATCCACGAAGCCCACAGCACCGAAAACAAAGGTAACTAATAAAGTAACCCACACGTAACGATTGCTGAGGTCAGACCAGAGTAGGGCTGAGGCAAAAATTGAGGCGAGAATCAAGGTGCCGCCCATAGTCGGGGTGCCAGATTTACTCAAATGGCTTTGTGGACCATCATCGCGAACAGCCTGCCCCACCTGTAAATGGTTCAACCAGTGAATCATGCGCGGACCCACAAGTAGTGAAATACCCAGAGCCGTCAACGCAGCAAGAATTGCGCGCACTGTCAGGTAGTTAAATACCGAAAATCCGCTGACATGTTGTTGTAATAGCTCCGCTAGCCAAAGCAGCATTACTTCTCCCCTCTGCTATTGCCAAGCAGTGCCTGCGCTACCAATTCCATACGGGCGCTGCGTGATCCTTTAACCAAAACTGTGGTTTGTTCATCCAATTGTTGAGTGAGAGCAGTAACCAGGGGTTCTCTCTCGCGATAATTGCGCAGCGACTCTTGCCTCCCCGCAGAAAAGGCCATGCTGGCGGCAGTACCCAGCGGCCCCAATGTAAACAGCGCATCCAAGCCCCGCTCTCGTGCCAAAGCTCCAACGCTTCTATGCATTTCCTCCGCGTCCGGCCCCAACTCCGCCATATCCCCCAGCACCAGAATTTTTTTACCTGAACGCTGTGACAGCAATTCAATGGCCGCACCTACTGAACCCGGGTTCGCGTTGTAACTGTCATCAATAACGGTTGCACCGGCTATACCTGCCTGCTCCTGCAAGCGCCCAGCAACCCCGGTCACCGTGTTAAGTCCGCTGATAATTTCCACCGCAGGTATTCCCGCAGCAAAAGCACATCCAGCAGCAACCAGAGCGTTGTGAACATTGTGCTCACCAAGCAATTTCAGGCTAACAGGGTGAGCAACGCCTTCAATTACCAAGTCAAATGAAGGGCAACCGTTAGGATTCAATACAATATTATCCGCATGGATAGCACACTCATTAGATAAGCCAATACCCAGAGTCTTTACCCCTTCGGGCATATTCTCCAACCAGTAATTCGCATAGCCATCATCGGTATTGATCACCGCCGTCGCCGATACATCCAAACTGGTATAAATTTGGCCCTTGGCTTTTGCGATAGCATCAACAGAGCCAAAGCCCTCGACATGCGCTGGCATTACGTTATTTACCGCCGTCACCTGCGGCTTGCCGATACTACACAGGTAGCCAATATCGTCAGGGCCGTTAGCTCCCATTTCGAGAATCAACACATCGTGTTGCGCTGTCAGCCCAAACAAAGTCATGGGTAAACCGAACTGGTTGTTCAGGTTTCCCTCGGTTACACAGGGTGTATGACTCTGGGAAAAAATTGCAGACAGCATCTCCTTAACGGTAGTTTTACCGCAGGACCCTGTAATCGCCACAACCGGACCGTCAAACTGTTCACGGCACAGTAAGCCAATTTGTCCTAATGCGACCGTCGTATCTTCAACGCGCCACTGCGGTAAACTGCAACTGGGCACTTCACGATCGACAACCAACCCCAATACCTGGCCATCCAGCTCACCGACAAAGTCGTGAGCATCAAAATTTTCGCCAACCAGAGCAACAAATAAAGATTTGGGGTCCAGCTTGCGGGTATCCGTGCAAACCAGTTCAAACTCCACAGAGCCATTGATTAACTCACCACCAAAACGGCTTTGCAGTTGCTGCAACGTAAGGGAATTAATCACCTTGGCTCTCCTTGCCTTCACTTGACTGGCCCGATTCATCCACGCGGGCTTTGAGAGCTGCAGCAGCTTGCTCACGATCGCAGAAGTGAATTTTTTCACTGCCGATAATTTGGTAATTTTCGTGCCCTTTACCGGCGATCAATACAATATCCCCCGGTTGTGCTGCAGATACCGCCTGAGATATCGCTGTCGCGCGATCAATTTCAACTTCGATATTACTGGCAGCCCCTTCGAGAATATCGTCGATAATTTTTTGTGGTTCTTCGCTGCGCGGATTATCGCTAGTCACAATGGCACGGTCCGCCATCTCGGAGGCAATACGCCCCATCGCCGCGCGCTTACCCGTATCCCGGTCGCCGCCACAACCAAAAACACACCACAAATTACCGCGACAGTAAGGGCGCGCTGCTGCTAAAGCCGCGCGAAGAGCATCTGGTGTATGGGCATAATCCACCAATACACCCACATCATCGGAACCCTCAACCAGGACACGCTCCATACGCCCCGGCACCGCTTTGATAGTGGGGAAAGCGGCAAGAATATCTTCAAAAGGCATGCCCTCTGCCGCTGCAGCAGCTACGACAGCCAAGGCATTGTGAATATTAAAATCGCCAATTAAGGGTGCGTGCAGCTCACCGCTACCCCAAGGGGAATTAAGTTTTACAGAAAAACCGCGCTCATGGCGACGCAGGTCTGCAACATATAAATCACCCGCCTGCAGCCCATAAGTAATAACGCGCAGGCCACGCAATTTGCAGCGCTCTGCCAACTGGGCGCCAAACGGATCATCCAGGTTAATGACTCCTCGCTTCAATTTTGGCAGTCCGAAAAGTTTCTCTTTGGCTGCGCCGTAAGCGGCCATATTGCCGTGATAATCCAAATGATCGCGGCTCAAATTGGTAAAAATTGCCGTATCAAAAATCAGCCCATGCACACGTCCCTGAGAAAGGGAATGCGAAGAAACTTCCATTGCGGCAGCGGCAACACCACTATCGCGATAATTTGCAAAGTCCGCTTGTAAACTCACCGGGTCAGGCGTTGTTAAACCCGTTTCCTGCAATTCGATTTGGTTATCTTTCCAGACCCCATTACCAATGGTGCCTATCAATGCTGCACTGCCATAGTGGCGAGCCAGTAATTGGGAAGTCAAATAGGCGCAAGTGGTTTTACCGTTGGTGCCAGTCACTCCAACCAAGTGCATTTCACCACTGGGGTTACCGTGGAAGCGCGCGGCAATTTCCCCTACCCGCTTTGCCAGACCGGGAACACTGACCACCTGGATATCACCACGGCTTTTACATTCCAACTTGTCACCATCAGCAAGCACTACCGCAGCACCTGCAGTAATTGCCGCATCGATATATTCCCGACCATCGACCACAGAACCGCGCAAGGCCATAAATGCATCGCCCGCTTTTATCTTGCGGCTATCCAGGGCAATACCAGTGACAGAAATATCGGGAATACCGGCGTAACCCGGCACTAACTCTTTGATAGAAACAGAATGTTTTTCGCGCTGACTCACGATTTTGAACCCCTCTCGCTTAACTGCGCGGCCAATTGCCCCTCCGCCGATTTAATTTTTTCCGGCGGAACCTGCAACAGGCGCATAGCACCAGTCATCACCGCACCGAATACCGGTGCAGCAACTTCACCACCGTAATATTTGGCGTGACTGGGATCATCAATAACAACTACCGCGGCAAGGCGCGGATTATCAGCGGGGATAAAGCCCGCAAATACTGAGCGATAGCGATTATCCGCATAGCCACTACTGCCAACTTTGTGCACAGTACCGGTCTTGCCGGCGACACGATAACCTTCTACAGCGGCAAGGCGTCCGGTACCCTTAGCACCAATCACCGTCTCCAACATCGCAGTAACCTGCCCAGCCAAGGACTGCTCAATAACCTGCTCAGGCTCGCCCGGTACTTTGTCACCGGATAAAACCAGGGAAACAGGACGCTTAACCCCTTCATTCGCCAGTACGCTGTAGGCTTGTGCCAGCTGCACGGCGTTAACTGTTAAACCGTAGCCGAAGGCGAAATTAGCTCGCTCGATTGGGTGCCAGCGGCTGCGACTGGGCAAGATCCCCTGTGCTTCACCGGGGAAGCCACTGCCCACAGCCTCGCCCAGACCCAAGCGATAAAAGAGTCCCCGCAGAGAATTTGGTTCCAAATCGAGAGCAATTTTTGTAATTCCCACCTGGCTCGACTTGGTAATAATCTTGGTGAGATCTATTTTTCCGTAATTAACCGGGTCCACCAGGGTTTTTCCCGGCACGCGAATATATCCAGGACTGGTGTTTATTTCTGTTCTTGGGGTGTAGCGCCCGGTTTCCAAAGCCGCCAATACTGTTAAGGGTTTCACTGTAGAGCCCGGCTCAAATTGGTCGATCAGCGCACGGTTGCGCATAGCCGCCGACTTAACCCCTTTGCGGTCATTGGGATTAAATGAAGGCTGGTTGGCCATGGCCAACACATCGCCACTGTGAGTATCGAGAATCACCATAAAGCCGGAAGCGGCGCCGTTTTCCGACACCGCCCGCTTTAATTCCCGGTAGGCCAAATATTGCAGGCGCATATCGATAGACAAACGCAGATCCCTGCCCGGTTGCGCTTCCTGACGAATTGCCAAATCCCTTACCGTGCGCCCTTTCAGATCTTTAATTACCTGACGTGATCCCGGCTGTCCGGACAGCCAATCGTCGTAGGCCAATTCCATTCCTTCCTGGCCGCGATCATCGATGTTGGTAAAACCGAGAAGTTGGGCTACGACCTCCCCAGCAGGATAGAAGCGCCGATACTCTTTTTTACTGAAAACACCTGTAATACCCAGGTCCAGCACTTTCTCAGCCTCTTCTGGAGACAGGTGCCGGCGCAGGTACATAAATTCTTTATTGCGGTATTTCTTCAGGCGAGAGCCCAGTTTGGAAGACGGTAAATCCAGCGCGCGAGCCAGGCGCACTAAATTCGCATCGCTTATTTCACTCAACAGCTTGGGATTGGCCCACAGGCTGTGTACCGGTGTACTGACAGCAAGAAGCTCACCGTTTCGATCGACTATTGAGCCCCGATAGGCAGCAATCTCTTCGGTGCGCAAGGTGCGGGCCCGGCCCTGGTCTTGCAGGAAACGATATCCGCGCTCAGCAGCAGGCACTACCTGCAGTTTGGCCAAGTGGAACACAAGGGTAAGAGCGAGCAGGCACAGCAGGACCGCCACCAGCGCAAAGCGCCAGCGGGCTATACCCGGCTGAATATCCTTTTTTTTGACTGCGCCCATGTTTTCCCAGTTGGCGTTATCTATTTATTTTGCATCCCGGCTGAGCATGCCACTCTCCAGGGCCTGAACTCCAAAACTCAATTAACGCAAAATTCTTTATAATTATTTAAAGGCCAAAGCCCCCAAACGCAGAAACCCCACCGGGCAAGCAGTGGGGTACTTACGTCTTCATCCAAGGCGGTTAAAACTTAATCCGCCACTACCAATACCTGTTCCGAAGGTGCTGGCATATGCATTTTTAATTTTTCTCGAGCGACCTGTTCGACCCGGCTATAGGCAGACCAGGCACTTTTTTCCAAAAGGAGGCGCTCCTGCTCATAGCGCAATTCATCGTGGGCTTTTTGTGCCTTACCCAGCTCAGCAGTTAACTCTCGGCTTTGTTGGGTGGTATGAATAACAGATAGCGACGACAGTATTACCGCTATCCACATTACCCCCACTCCAAGTAGAGCCTTGCCAGACATAAACTCAGCTTCCCGCCAGCTTTTCTGCCACCCGCATTACTGCACTGCGGGACCGCTGATTTTCATCCACTTCAACCGTGTTGGCTTTCACTGCCTTGCCCACCGAACGCAGTGACTTGGCTATCTGACTATCCATAACCGGAAGGCCACGAGGCAACTGGGGACCGCGCTCTTTTTCCCGAATAAAACGCTTCACCATTCGGTCTTCAAGAGAGTGGAAACTGATAATCACCAGACGCCCACCCGGTGCCAGCAACTGCAGGGATTTATCCAACGCACTCTGCAGATCATCCAACTCGCCATTAATATGAATACGAATAGCCTGAAAGACTCGAGTAGCGGGATGTTTACCTTTTTCCCAAGCCGGATTCGCCTCTTTCACAACCTCGGCAAAATCGAGGGTGCGCTCAAATGGTTTTTCCAGCCGGCGCTTTACAATGGCAGCAGCCATTCGGCGGGCAAAACGCTCCTCGCCGTACTCTTTAAACACCCGGGCCATTTCGGCCTCAGCCTCAGTGTTGACCCACTCCGCTGCACTGATACCTCGACTGGTATCCATACGCATATCCAGGGGGCCATCCTGCATAAAACTGAAACCGCGCTCGGCCTGATCCAGTTGCGGCGAAGACACCCCCAGATCGAGCAATATTCCACTGACCTTACCGGCAGCTTGCCCGGCAGCCTTATCCATATCGGCAAAAGACCCATGCCAAATGGAAAAACGGGATTCACCGGAAAACCGCTGTTCTGCAAATTCAACAGCCTGGGGATCTTTATCCACCCCTACCAACTGGCCATTGGGCCCCAAATGCTCAAGGATTGAGGCGCTGTGCCCACCCCGGCCAAAGGTGCCGTCGATATAAAACCCATCCGGCTCAGTCACCAGAGCGTCTACGGCCTCGCGTAACAACACACTGCGATGCAATTCTTGAGACACCCGGTACTCCCCTTATAAAGAGAGGGATGCCATTTCCTCAGGCATACCCTCTTCGTCTTCACTATCATCGAGCCAGGACATCCAGCGCTCCTCACTCCAGAGCTCCAGCTTTTTCCCCTGACCCACTAACATCAATTTCTTTTCCAGCCCCGCGTACTCACGCAGAGTTGGCGGAATCAATACCCTGCCATTGCCATCCACCTGCAGCTCACAGGCATACCCGATCAGCAGGCGCTGAGCGCGCCGAGCCACTTTGTTAAAGCTGGGCAATGCTTCAATCTTCGGGAGAATTTGCTGCCATTGAGGCGACGGATACACCAACAAACAGCGTTCCTCTGTATGGGCAGTCACCACCAAGCACCCCGCACACTCATCCAATAGCCTATCGCGGACGCGAGCCGGTATTGCCAGACGCCCCTTGGCGTCCATATTGATTGCGTGGCTGCCCAAATACACGTTTAGTGGTTCTCGCTTTGGAGATCGCGCCTCTCGCGACTCACTCCCATATGGCAGGTCAATGGAGAAAGATGTTCGACTTTAACCTGGCGGTGTGAACACCCACTTACTTATCGCGAATAAACCACAAATTTCCACGATTTTCCACTTTTTCCCACTCTCGACACTATAAAACTGGTCGACACAAAGTCAAGGAATTCGACCCCAAAGTCCCCATAACCCCTTGTAAAATCGCGGCCTCCAGAGATGTGGCGCATATTGGCACATTGAAACTAGTCGGAACAGCACTATCTGGCACGATCGCCCCCTTAACAGTTAATCAATTTTTTTGCGCCAAGAAGAGGCTTTAGCCGAAATTAAACGAGAAGAAATAGGCGAATACAAAGAGGGCTACCGGAGCCGGGACCACCACATCAGGCAAACAAAAAAGCCCGGCAAATGCCGGGCTTTTGAAATTGTTGAGCTGGCCTGTAAGCCGGGTTCTGTCGAGGACAATCATTCATCTGGGATGCCTGTCACCAGACACCTCAAGCGACCTACCCGCCCTCAGTGCGGGTCACACCTATAGAGGGCCTATTTGGTCTTGCTCCGAACGGGGTTTACCATGCCGCGGACTGTTACCAGCCGCGCGGTGCGCTCTTACCGCACCCTTTCACCCTTACCTGTACTCCCAAAAAAGGAGCCATCGGCGGTCTACTCTCTGCTGCACTTTCCGTAGGCTCGCACCCCCCAGGCGTTACCTGGCGTTCCACCCTATGGAGCCCGGACTTTCCTCCATCGCACAAGGCGACAGCGATTGCCCGGCCAGCTCGCGGCGAAGAGTAAAGAGGCGACAGACGGATTGCAACAGGCAATTGCAGCAATCAGTGCCTTATTTTTGCTCCAGGCTCCAGTTGTACAGGACTTTCTTTTTCACTCCAGTAATTTCGGCAGCGATCGCCGCCGCCTTTTTCGGCGGCAACTCCGCCAGCAACAGCGACATTACACGCTGTGCCTCCCCATCCAGCTCACTGTCACGAGAGCGCTCTGCACCACGCACCATCAAAACAATCTCACCGCGCTGCTGATTGCTGTCAGCTCGGACCCACTCAACCAACTCAGCCAGAGGCATCAACTGAAAAGTTTCAAAGGCCTTGCTGACCTCGCGGGCTATCACCGCCTCTCGATTACCGCCGAATACGACAGCCATTGCTTCCAGAGTATCAGCAACCCGATGCGGGGCCTCGTAGAACACCAGGGTACGGGTATCACTGGCCAATTCCTGCAGGGCTCGCTCACGGGCACCGGACTTAGCCGGCAGAAATCCCTCGAAACTAAACTTGTCACTGGGGAGTCCAGCGGCACTCAGTGCGGAGACGAAAGCACAAGCCCCCGGTATCGGGGAGACTTTGATTCCACGCTCCCGGGCTTCACGTACCAGGCGATAGCCGGGATCTGAGATCAGTGGGGTGCCCGCATCGGAAATCAGGGCAATGGTCTGGCCCTGCTCCAAACGCTGCAAAATCTGCTCTGTGCGCTTGTTATCCGAGTGATCGTGATATGCCATCAATGGCGTATCGATATCAAAATGGGAAAATAATCGCTGACTGTGACGTGTGTCCTCCGCCGCAACCAGATCGGCACATTGTAGAACTTCGATCGCTCGCGGTACCATATCGGCCAAATTACCAATGGGCGTAGCGACAATATAAAGCAGCGCCTGATCCGGCCCCATAGCTGTTCACTCCAAATATAAATATTGCGGGAGAAGATTATGTCCGCCTCTTCCCGGCGCACCTCTACTGTAATCACCAGAATGGCAGCTGCCTCACTGGCAGTCGCACTGGCTGCTTGCCAGACACCGGCTTCCCGGCCAAACGTTTACCAGCCGGATTATTCGGCCGGCCACACCGCAAGCCGCAGTGAAGCTGTACGTATGCTGCGCAGTGCCGACACCCTGCCGGCACCGGCGCGGGATCAACAGCGCCTGCAAGCGGCCGCTATTCTATACGAGCTGGGAGATAAAGAGACGGCAAAAGAGGCGGTAATCAAAATTACGCCCGAACAGCTGGACGACAACCTCTTCGCCAGCTATGCACAGGTCTATGGCAGCCTACTTGCCGCAGACGACGACTTCTTTGAGGCCCTCGACCTGGCAGCCTCTCCACGCCTGGAAAATGTGTGGTCGGAGTTGCCACAGAAGACTGCCTTACCTCTACGCAGCCTGCGCGCTGACCTATGGGGACTTCTGGGAAATCTCGACAGCGCTATTAGTGAGCGGCGCGAAATCTCCTATATCGCCCAGTCCGACGAAGCGATCACAGAGAATAACAACGGCTTTTGGCATCTCTTGACCCAGCTGCCCTCCAGTGAATTGCAGGCTCGCGCCACCCAAAGCAATGACACCCAGATGCGCGCCTGGTATCAACTCGCCCTGCTGGGCCGCGACACCCAGACGGATATCAGCTCACAGCTGACCGCCCTCAGCCGCTGGCGCGAGCGCTGGCCCGCCCATAGTGCCAATTCCCATCCGCCACAGGCATTGCAGCTATTAGAGCGCTTGGCCGCCCAGCGGGCAGACCGCGTGGCGCTGCTCCTGCCACTGTCCGGCCCCCTGGGCAACGCCGGCAGGGCAATCCGGGATGGCTTTATGGCCGCCCACTACACCGCTCTGAATGCTGGCGGCGCAACTCCGAAAGTGATGGTTTACGACACCGGTTCCGATCAGCCATTTGAGGAAATTTACCAGAGCGCCGTAGATGCCGGTGCGCAGATGATTGTTGGCCCACTGGATAAGAGCAAGGTAGCCAACCTGCTTGCCACAGAAAAGCTGCCAGTGCCTACTCTCGCCCTCAACTACGGCGATGAGGGGCGCCTGACCACAGACCTGGTCCAGTTTGGCCTGGCAATTGAAGATGAAGCGCGGCAAATTGCCCAGCACGCTTACCGGCAAGGCAAGCGACAGGCAATGGTCCTCACCGCTGACAATAGCTGGGGGCAGCGCGGCGCTGAAGCATTTGAAGAAGAGTGGCTGCGCCTCGGTGGCTCAGTCAGCATTCGCCGGACGTTTAAGGACAACAGCAAGTTCTCAGCCCTGGTCAGCGATGCCCTGTTAATTCCCGCCAGCAACGCGCGCAAGAAGGAATTGCAGAGTCGCCTGGCGGCAAAGCTGGAATTTACCCCCAGACGCCGTGACGATGTCGATATGGTATTCCTGGCAGCACAACCCCAGCAGGCGCGCCAGCTCAACCCCATGCTGACCTACTACTACGCCAGTGACCTGCCCGTATACGCCACCTCTCATGTCTTTGGTGGCAGCATCAACCGCAATCGCGACAGGGATATGAACGGTATTCGCTTTACCGCCCTGCCCTGGCTGTTTGAAAGCAATCAAACCAAGCAAGATATCGAGGAGCAGGCGTCGCCCGCACCGGCTTTTGCCAGACTGTATGCCCTAGGTGCCGATGCCTTCCGCCTCTACCCGCGCTTGCCGATGCTGCGCCAGTTCCCGGAACAGAAAGTACACGGTCTCACCGGCGCATTGAGCCTGAGCGCTGATGGCCGCATAGTGCGCGAACAAATGTGGGCGCGAATCGACAAAGGGGTGCCGGTGCCCATCACTACCGTCGAGCCCCAGTTGCCGCAGCGGGAGCCGATTGAATTAAGTGGGAATCGTGAGGCTTTTTAAGGGCTCAAGCGGTACTGTCGGCAGCCAAACGGAGGCTGCCGCAGCCCGCTATTTGCAGCGCGCGGGGCTCACCTTATTGGAGCGCAATTATCGCAGTTCACACGGAGAGATAGACCTTATCGCCCGTGAAAGCGATACTGTCGTGTTCGTGGAGGTGCGCTTCCGCCGTAAGAGCCAATTCGGCGGGGCCGCAGCCAGCGTGGATTCACGCAAGCAAGCTAAGCTACTGGCCACTGCCAGCCGCTATTTGCAGCAACATAAACTGGACTGTCCGTGCCGCTTCGATGTCCTTGCCATAGATGGCGATGCACAAAACATCCAGTGGATTAAAAGCGCCTTCGAAGCCTGAGGCAAAACCGAGATTTACCCTGTCAAGTTATGGTGAGTTCGAGCTCACCTGAATTAAGGACACAATGGAACAGCGAGTCGTAACCCTTTTTCACCACAGTCTTGAAGCCACAATGAACGCTGGCGAGATACTGGCCCCGCTGATTGCAGAAGCCAGCGAAATGGTGGTGCATACACTCTTGGCAGAGAGCAAAGTCCTGCTCTGTGGCAATGGTGTCAGTGGCGCATTGGCGCAAAGTTTTAGCTCGCAACTGACCGGCGGCTTCCAGCGCGAACGCCCCGGCTTACCGGCTATGGCCCTCAACAGCGACGGCGTCTCCATGGGCACCGTTGCCTCGAACCACGGCGGTGCAGACACCTTCGCACACCCGGTTCGCGCCCTGGGGCAACCCGGTGATCTTCTCGTAATCATCAGTAGCGATGGGCGCGACTCAAACCTGGTTCAGGCCATGCGTGCGGCTCGGGACCGGGATATGGGCATACTCGCACTGACCGGCGGTGATGGCGGCGACTGCGCCGCCCTGCTCGATACCCATGATATTGAACTACGGGTGCCATCCGATGTCGCAGCAGAGGTACACCAAGTACATCTTCTGACAATTTTTTGCCTGTGCGACCTAATCGACAGTAGTTTGTTTGGTGGCTACGAGGAATAAACGATGAACAACAAAAAGTTGACCCTGGGGAAATATCTCCTGGCTGCCTTCGCGGCAACCACCTTGTTAGCGGGATGCAGCACTGTATTGGAGGCCACCCATGACGGCCCCATACAACAGGACCCCGGCGAGCGATCTTTTGGCACCTATATTGACGACCAGCGCATCGAGACGGTGACCACAGTCAATATCAACAAAGCTCACCCGGACCTGAAAACCTCGAATATCAATATCAATTCTTTTAATGGTGTTGTACTGCTCACCGGCCAGGTGCCCAGCCAGGAACTGCGCCTGCTCGCCGGACGCACGGCGGAACAAGTACAGAATGTTCGCCAGGTCTACAACGAAATTCAGGTGCGCGGTAAAGTCACTTTACTGGCTAGCACCAGCGATACCTGGCTAACCACCAAGGTGAAAAGCAACCTGTTTGCCAATAAGGAAGTAGACAGTGGTCGCATCAAAATCGTGACCGAGAATGGAGTTGTTTATTTGATGGGACTGCTAACTCCTGCCGAAGCGGAACGGGCAGCCGAAGTGACCCGCTCGGTAGGCGGGGTACAGAAGGTTGTGAAAGCAGTGGAATACATCAACTAATATTTCCCGCACTACACAAACAAAAACGGGGGCAACTGCCTCCGTTTTTGTTAGCACTCAAGTCTGTAACTTATACGCGCTCTATAGCAACCGCTGTAGCCTCACCTCCACCAATGCACAGGCTTGCCACGCCCTTCTTGGCATCGCGCTTTTCCATCGCTGCCAACAGGGTAACCAGGATACGGGCACCGCTAGCACCTAACGGGTGGCCGAGGGCACAGGCACCACCGTTAACATTGACCTTCTCCCAGGGCAAATCGAGCTCACGCATTGCAGCCATAGTCACTACCGCAAATGCCTCGTTAATCTCGAATAGGTCCACATCCGCCGCAGACCAACCGGCATTTTCCAGCAGCTTGTGCATAGCGCCGACCGGAGCCGTAGTGAACCACTCGGGCTCACGGGCAAACTGGGATTGCCCCTTGAGAACAGCCAGAGCTTTCAAGCCGCGCTTCTCAGCTTCACTTCTGCGCATCAACACCAGCGCCGCAGCACCGTCAGAAATAGAGCTGGAGTTCGCAGCGGTTACAGTGCCGTCTTTACGAAACGCTGGCTTCAGTTGAGGGATTTTGTCTGGACGGGCATTACCTGGGGCCTCGTCGACACTCACCTCAATCTCACCTTTGCGAGAGGCAATCGTGACCGGGGAGATTTCACGAGTAAAATCACCACCTTCAATCGCAGCCTGGGCACGCGCCAGAGATTCCAGGGCAAAAGCGTCCTGCTCTTCGCGGGTGAAATCGTACTTATCGGCAGTAGATTCGGCGAAAGTACCCATCAGCTTGCCATCTGCAGCATTTTCCAGGCCATCCAGGAACATGGAATCTTTGACCTCTCCATGACCGAGGCGCATACCAGAGCGGGCCTTGGCCAGCAGGTAGGGGGCATTGCTCATACTTTCCATACCACCAGCAACGATAACCTTACCCTCACCCATCAGCAGGGCATCGCGGGCCATCATCACAGTCTTCATTCCAGAGCCACACACCTTGTTAACAGTGGTGCAAGGAGTGCCGACCGGGATGCCAGCACCCAGTGATGCCTGACGTGCCGGAGCCTGACCAACACCTGCCGGAAGCACACAACCCATCAGCACTTCATCCACATCGGCAGGTGCCACACCCGCGTCCTCAAGGGCTGCGCGAATCGCCGCAGCACCCAACTGCGGGGCAGTGAGGGCTGAAAGGCTGCCCTGCATAGCGCCCATTGGCGTACGCGACATTCCGACAATCACTACTGGGTCCGAAGTTACATCACTCATTCTGGCTGCTCCAAGTTCTGTGCCGCCATCACCGTGGTGGCGGCAATTGTTTTAATGTCGCCGCATTATAGCCGAAGCCCCACCCCGCTCCGCCAGGGGTGCGACCAGTGCGCAGCAGTATCAGCCCATCGTGTTACTATTTACGCCACCAACAGGGATAAATAGGGGAGCGTTATGGGATCTACGGGACTTGTTGTGCTGGCGGTGGTCATCGCACTGTTCTTTTTCATTATCAGTATCTTTAACAAACTGGTTTCACTGAAAAACCACAGTGAAAATGCTTTTGCGCAGATCGACATACAGTTAAAACGGCGCCACGATCTGGTGCCAAATCTGGTGGAGAGCGCCAGGGCCTACCTGAACCATGAGAGAGACACCCTGGAAGCGGTTATCAGCGCGCGCAATGGTGCAATGTCAGATCTCAAAACCG
Source organism: Microbulbifer maximicatervae (SeqCode) (assembly GCF_052467955.1). Taxonomy (NCBI): domain Bacteria; kingdom Pseudomonadati; phylum Pseudomonadota; class Gammaproteobacteria; order Cellvibrionales; family Microbulbiferaceae; genus Microbulbifer; species Microbulbifer maximicatervae (SeqCode). Next base: position 1,586,389 of record NZ_CP174329.1, on the reverse strand, counting down.
CCGCTAAAAACCCCACTAATGCCGCCGCAATCGATAAGCTCGGCCGCGCAGAAGGCCTTCTCAACAGCGCTCTGGGCCGCCTGAATATGGTGATTGAGGCCTACCCGGAATTGAAAGCCGACCAGAACCTTCGCGAACTTAACGAGGAGTTAAACAGCACCGAAAACCGCGTGGCATTTGCACGCCAAGCTTTTAACGACTGCGTCACCAGCTACAACATCTACAAGCAGAGCTTCCCCCCAGTATTTCTGGCCGGCTTTTTTGGCCACAGAGCCAACGCCCAACTGCTTGAGTTTGCAGACTCAGAAACCTTTCAAGTCGCGCCACGTATCGAGTTTTAAATATGAACTTTTACGTTCACCAGGACAAAGCCAAGCACAGCAGTCGTTTGCTGGTTTTCCTGTTCAGCCTGGCCCTCATTGCCCTAATCAGTTTGAGCACCCTGGCTACGGCAGCCATGGTGTCACTGTCCCGCGGCCAACCATTTACTCCCTTTGACGTTGCGCAACTTCTGGGCTGGGAGACCCTTGGCTCAATAGCCTTTGTTATCGGTACCGTCGTTATCCTGGGCAGTCTGTACAAGTTCCATCAATTATCCCCCGGGGGAAAGGCTGTGGCGGAATCCCTAGGAGGGCGCAAGCTTAATACTTCCGCGCGAACTGAGCGGGAAAATAGAGCACTCAATGTTGTGGAAGAGATCGCTATTGCAACAGGTATTCCGGTACCCGATGTCTACATCATTGAGGACAGCACCATCAATGCCTTTGCCGCTGGCCAAAACCCTACCGACGCCGTTATTGGCCTGACGCAGGGCTCCTTGGAAAAGCTTACCCGGGAGGAGCTACAAGGAGTTGTTGCCCACGAGTTCAGTCATATTCTCAATGGAGACATTCGTCTAAACACCCAAATCACCGGGCTACTACATGGAATCTTAATTATTGGACTTTTGGGGCAGCTCCTTGTCAGAAGCCCAGCACCCCACAGGCGCGTAACCCCCATAAGATATCCGCTACTAGGCCTGGGAATAACTCTGATTATCCTCGGCTACACCGGTACGCTGATCGGCAACCTGATCAAGGCCGCTGTCAGTCGGCAACGGGAGTTTCTTGCCGATGCCTCCGCAGTACAATTTACTCGCAACAACCTCGGTATTGCCAACGCGCTGAAAAAGATCGGTGGCCACGATTTAGGCTCAGAACTCAGCAGCCCCAATGCAGCAGAGTTTAACCATATGTTGTTCGCGGTTGGGGTAAAACGCTCCCTGCTCAGCCTTTTTGCCACCCACCCTCCACTACCGGTGCGCATAAAGAGGTTAGAACCCGCCTGGAACGGCCTATTCGCCAATACGGAAGAACAGGTAAAAAGTGAAGCACAGACTGTAAAACCCAGTGAATTGCAAAATCCGCAGCTCGCCATGGCCGCTCCTACGACGCCTTTCCAGGCTGCTCTGGATGCGGTGGACAACAGCATTGCCAAACCAGATACACATCAAGTTGAGCTTGGATATCAACTACTGAGCTCTATTCCACCTCTGATCCAGCAGGCTGCACACGAACCTTTTACCGCCCGGGCACTGGTTTACTACCTTCTTCTGCACAAGGATAAAACCGAGCGAGACAAACAGCTAAACCTCCTGGAGAAAATTGCCCATCCCGCTGTTATCCGCGAGATGAAAAAACTCACACCACATATAGAATCACTGCCGAGCAACGCTCGCCTCGCATTGATTGACCTATGTATCCCGGCCTTGCGCGCCCTAGTCCCTCAGCAGTACCAGATCTTTAAACGAAATCTTATCAAGCTTCTACACAGCGATGGGAAAGTTGAAGTTTGGGAATGGGCCCTGTACCGGGTATTAATGCACGCGCTCGACGGCGCTCCAGATCGACAGCGCCTCTCCCACAGCAAACATGCCAACAAAGATGCTTCACGATTTATCATTGCAGCCATCGCCCATGCAGGAAACAGCCAATACCTTCCAGCAAAACGTGCTTATGAGAAGGGACTCAATGCTCTCAGCCTTGAAATAACCCCGCTACCCGGCATCGCTGATATCACCCTGCCACGACTGGACAAGGCCATTGCAATCGCCAGCCTTATCCCGCCCCTGGAGAAACCCGACTTACTAAAAGCGATTGTGATCACCTTGAATCACAATGGGGTAATTAAAGCGGAGGAGATCGAATTGTTAAGGGCCATCGCTGACAGCCTGGACTGCCCTATGCCACCGATTATCCATAAGGCTAGATAGCCGCACAACGCCAGCAGAAATGCTGGCGCTGCGGACTTTTAATGGGCATGGTGCTGATAAACCGGCCCGATGCCCACACTCCACAAAATGACGGAGCCAATAAGCACCGTAACCATCATTACCAGGGCAACGGTTAATACTGCACAGGCATACAGAAATGCTCGATCCTTATTCATATTCATCAGGATCGGAATGCCGGCAAAGACCAGGTAAATAGAATACATCCCGGCAATGCCTACGGACGCCATCGTGAGCCAGGGGTGTGGATAAAGGACGACGATACTCGCCAGGAAGATTGGCGTAGTAATAAACACCGCAAGTGCCGTCCCTTCATAATGGCGCGTGGGCTCATCGCCCTCAACCCCGTAGGATCGCGCCATCCAGTTAATAAACTCTCCGAGGCAATAGACGCCAACCAGTAATGCAAAGTAAGTAACAACCGACAGAACAGCTGCACTTTCAGGTGTCAGCTTTGCTAGATGTCCCCCAACCTGAAAGCCTACCCGGGTAACCCCAAAGTAACCGGCCACGGTAGGAATCAACGCCAGAAGCGGCACATGAGTTACAAACACCTCAAAAAAAGAATGGCGATCAGCGCGTATCGCTTTCCACTCTTTTTCCGGGTTGGTAAGAATACCTATTGTATGACTGAGTATCCGCACACCAAATCTCCCTTCCAATACCCTGCTTTGCAGTATCGGTGGCGCACAACAGATTGACCAATGCCAAAAGGGAATTAAGCGTCACTTTCAAATTTACTTGATTTATATCAGCTGTGGACAGACAGGCAATTTCGCCCGCTGCGCTTCGCTTTATAAAGCGCTTGATCAGCCGCTTTAAGGATACTCTCGGGTTTCTTTAGTTTTTTATTGCGGTGGGCAACGCCAATACTCACAGTAACTTTTACTGGCTTCCCTCCACCCTTCCCCCTGAGCGAGGCCCCTGCGGCAAGACGCCCCGATGACCTTAGGCGCAGTGGGTAGCTTGAGATTTTCTCCCTGATTTTTTCCAATAAAGCTTCTTTCGCCTCGCGACTGCGGCCCGGAAGATAAATAACAAACTCCTCGCCGCCATAGCGAAACACGGTACCGTGAGAGTGGTGCGCGAGTTGAGCCGCAACCATTTGCAAAGCCTGATCACCCACTTGGTGCCCATAGCGATCATTCAGCTTCTTAAAATGATCGATATCAACCATGGCAAGACTGTAATTCCATGCTGGCGTCAGCATCTGATAGCGGAAGGCCCGCCTGGAATGAAGCCCAGTCAGTTCATCGCGAAACGCCAATTCATAACTGGCCCCAAGCAGCGAAGCGACCAACAATATTCCCGCTACAGACCCGGTAAACTCGAGAGGAAGGCTCAACCAAACACCGCACAGCAGCAAAATAGAACAACTAAACAGACCCATAGCGGTGGGGCCAGGGTAGAGAAAAAGTAAGGCAAAAGCACCGAGAGCGGAGACACTGCCAATCAATTGTGGCAACGAAAATGCGTCGGGTAAAAACCCGGACAACCCCCTGGGCAAATTCTCGACCGGAAATGCCAGCTTCAGCGGCGCGCAGCAATCGTAGAGCAAGACAAAACCCACCCCCTCAGCCAGCAAAAACAGGCCCCACAGCAGCCCAAAAATACTGAAGACACTGCGATCACGACTGCAAGTGAACAGAACAAGATTTACCGCAACCAGTGAGAGATATAGCGGGAGATCCCTGTGCAAGCTGGGGAGCAACTGGGAGTGAGCCGCGATGTATAGGGCCATGATAAGCAGCGCTGCAAGCGCAACCCGGCTTGAGCGAAAACCAAAACTGAGCAATGCCGCCATAGCCAATAGCAACACAGGCAGCTGCTGACTGTATAAGTGGGTCAGATCGATCCAGGGGAGATACTGCGCAACGAGAAGCACCAGAAGCATCCCTGGCAGCCAAATAAAGCGCAGCCATTGAAGGTACGGCGGCATGACATTCGCGGCAATAAAAGATAACGCGACATTATACGGACTTGGGACAAGCGTATACCCGGAACCGAGTCACAAAAGTGGAGGAAGGGAACTGGCAGGGCTTCAGAAATCTGCCCTACCAGCGAAAAGGAGCACTATTTAACGACACGCAGAGCCGGTTTTTTCACCGATTTTTTACCCAAACTGGTGGGTGGCGTCGGTTCGGGCGGCTCTGGAGTTTCCTCGGCCTCAAATACCATCCCCTGCCCGTTTTCCCGCGCGTAGATTCCGACCACAGACCCCACTGGAACTTGGATATCTGTCGGAACCCCGCCAAAACGGGCGTTAAACCTGATGGCGTAATTATCCATAGTCAGACTGGCAACCGCTGATTCCGAGATGTTCAGCACTATCTGACCATCGTCGTTCACATGTTGTTGCGGCACCAAAACACCGGGGAGGTGCGTATCAACCAGAATATAAGGAGTGCACCGGTTATCGGTTATCCACTCGTAAAACGCCCGCAGAATGTAGGGACGATTGGATGTCATGGCCGGCTTGCTCACCAGTATTCCCTCAACGCATTTCCCGTTCGTATTCGGTCAGACTCTGCTGGAATGCCTCGCGGGCAAACAGGCGGTCCATATAATCCAGCAACGGCTTAACCTGCTTGGTTTTCGGAAGGCTGATTTCAAACTGCTCGAGGCGCCACAACAGCGGGGCCATGCAGCAATCTACCAGAGAAAACTCTTCATTAAAGAAGTACGGCAGGTCGGTAAACATCGGAGCGATACCAACCAGGTTGTCGCGCAGTTCTTTGCGAGCGGAGGCCGCGTCCTTACCACCAGCAAGGATCTTGTCCACCAGAGGACACCAATCGCGCTCGATACGATGCATGATCTGGCGGCTCTGCGCGCGGGCAACCGGGTAAACCGGCAGCAGCGGCGGATGCGGGAAACGCTCGTCCAGATACTCCATCATCACTTTGGTCTCGAACAGAACCAAGTCGCGATCTACCAGGGTTGGCAGGGAGTTGTAAGGATTGAGGTCAGCGAGTTCAGCTGGTTTATCATCGGCGTCCACATCGGTGATATCGACGGAAACCCCTTTCTCTGCAAGTACGATACGTACTCGGTGGCTATAGTGGCTGCGACCATCGGAGAAGAAGGTCATCGAGGAGCGCTTGTTGGTAGGCACACCCATGTTCAAACTACCTCAAACTTTAAGCCGGCTAGAGCCGACCATTTATTCAAAATATAAAAGGGCAGTGAGTAAACCCACCACCCATTAGAGACAAACTAGCGACGGCTTTAGTGGTGCACGTCTTTCCAGTATTCGCGGTTCAGCAACCAGGCGAAGATAAAGAACACAAAAATAAACGCCAGCACATAGAAGCCAACACGTTTGCGATCTTCAGCCATCGGCTCAGCAATGTACTCCATAAAGTTGACGAGGTCATACATTGCCCCATCAAACTCTTCAGGTGTCATAGAGCCTTTCACCTTACCGACCTCCAGGCTACCACAGGCGGCATCCATAATCGGGTTGCCCAGCTCATCGCGGACAACTTTACCGTGGTCGCGCTTAGGACCAGGGGCACACTCCTGCAAGCCTTGCAGCTCCATCAGAACGTGAGGCATGGCCACACTCGGGAAGACCTTGTTATTTACCCCGGTAGCACGACTGTCGTCCTTATAGAAGCTGCGGAGGTAAGTGTAGAGCCATTCCGGTGAGCGAGAACGAGCAACCAGCGTCAGGTCCGGCGGCGCGGCGCCGAACCATACTTTGGAATCATCTGGACGCATGGAGATCGTCATCAGGTTGCCGATTTTGTCGTCACCCAAAACCAGGTTCTCCATCATCAACTCAACCGGGATATCCAGGTCAGTGGCCACACGCTCCCAACGGGAGTAATTGGCACTGTGACAACCCATGCAATAGTTGACGAAGTACTTGGCACCGCGCTGCAGAGACGGCTTGTCCCGCAGGTCGATATTGATGTGATCCAGCTCCACTTCAGATTCTGCACCTACCGCTTTAATCGGGATAAAGGTCAGCAGGCCGACAACGATAATACCGATAAACAGGATGCCGAAAGTTTTACCACCAGACGGGCTGGTTACACGCTCAGGCTCAGGGTAGACCTCATCGCGATTGGTAATCCAGGGCAGCAAAGTAAAGAAGGCAGAGAGCAGCAGAGTTACAACCACCATGAAAGTATTCACGGAGTAATTAGCTACCGCCATCCACAAGAACAGCACGCCGAAGATGACACAAACAGCCCAGGAGCCAATGCCTTTCTTACTCTTCGGATTCGTCCAAACCGGCATGGTCAGGAAGAAGGCGAAGTAGAACAGCGTCGCTACCTGAGACAGGAAGTTACGATCCGGGGTCGGAGATTTAACACCCAGGTAGCCAAGGATAATAAATACTGCAGCAAACAGAAGCAGCAAGCCCTTCGGCAACCAACCCTTGTAGCGGATCGAGCGAACCGGGCTCTTGTCCAGCCAAGGCAATACAAACAGCACAGCAATAGCGGCACCCATGGCTACCAAGCCAAGGAATTTCGCAGTAAGCGGACCGATATCCATGGTAACCGCACGCAGGATTGCGTAGAACGGCGTGAAGTACCAAACCGGAGCAATATGCGGTGGTGTCTTCAGCGGGTTCGCTTCTTCGAAGTTAGCGTACTCCAGGAAGAAGCCGCCCATTTCCGGGAAGAAAAACACAACAGTTGCGAAGATAAACAGGAATACCGCGATACCTACCAGGTCGTGAACAGAGTAGTAAGGGTGGAAAGCAATACCGTCTTTGGGGATGCCATTCTCATCCTTGTTCTTCTTGATCTCGATGCCGTCTGGGTTGTTGGAACCCACTTCGTGCAACGCCAGGATATGCAGAACTACCAGCAATACCAATACCAGCGGCAGCGCAATAACGTGCAGGGAGAAGAAGCGAGTCAGGGTAATACCAGAGATCAGGTAGTCTCCGCGAATCCACTCAACCAGGCTATCGCCAATGCCGGGAATTGCTCCAAACAGGGAAACAATTACCTGGGCACCCCAGTAGGACATCTGGCCCCAGGGCAGTACGTAGCCCATAAAGGCTTCTGCCATCAGCACCAGGTAGATACACATACCGAAGATCCACACCAGCTCGCGGGGCGGCTTATAAGAGCCGTACATCAAACCGCGGAACATATGCAGGTACACCACCACGAAGAAGGCAGACGCACCTGTGGAGTGAAGATATCGTATCAACCAACCCCACTCCACATCGCGCATGATGTACTCAACCGAGGCAAATGCCTCCTCGGCGGAGGGGTTGTAGCTCATAACGAGCCAAATACCGGTCAACAGCTGGTTGACCAGGACCAATAGGGAGAAAACGCCGAAGAAATACCACAGGTTAAAGTTTTTGGGCGCGTAGTACTTGCCCATGTGCTTATCCCAGGCCTGGTAAATGGGTAGTCTCTGATCTACCCAATCACCGAAATCTGCGAGCCATTTCATGCGGTGCCCTCCTGGTCTACGCCAATCACGATTACATCGTCGTTTTCATAGGAATAAGGCGGCACCTCCAGGTTGGTAGGCGCGGGAACACCGGTATAAACACGGCCAGCCATATCGTATTTGGAACCGTGACAGGGACAGAAGAAGCCACCCATCCACTCATCGCCACCCAGATCGGCAGCACCCACTTCCGGGCGGTACATAGGCGCGCAGCCAAGATGCGTACACAGACCAACCAACACCAACAGCTTTGGCTTGATAGAGCGGTTTTCCGGATCTACATAAGCTGGCTGGATAGACTCCTCGGAGTTAGGGTCGCGCAGTAGAGGCTCCACTTTCTCCAGGTCTTGCAGTATTTCATCGGTACGGCGCACAACATAGACCGGCTTACCTCGCCACTCTACAGTGACCATTTGGCCCGGTTCAACTTTGCTAATGTTGTATTTAACCGGAGCGCCCGCAGCTTTCGCCTTGGCACTCGGCTTCCAGGAAGCGACGAAGGGAACGGCAACCCCCACCGCACCCGCGCCACCAACAACTGAGGTGGCAGCGGTTAGAAAACGGCGCCGTCCTACATTTACACCGTCATCACTCATGACGTAGTTCTCCCATCACAGCGACCCCGATAGCCCGGAGATTCGCTGGCCCAAACCCAAAAAGTCTTGAAAGAAGTCCCGCCCCGGCAGATTGCCCGCGCGAATAAACCCCACAAATCAAGCGGATACAAATCGGCGCAATGTTAAAGAAAATGCCAATTTGATACAAGGCAATGCTATGGGGAACGTCGGGAATCACGCGGCGAAACCGCGATAAATCCAGCAAAAGTCATAAGAGCGCTGGATAACCACAGATACGGGAATATAAAAAAGCCCGGCAAAAGCCGGGCCAAAAAGAAAGCTTAACGCTTGGAGAACTGCGGCTTCTTACGCGCTTTGCGCAGACCCACTTTCTTACGCTCAACCTCACGGGCGTCGCGGGTAACATAACCAGCGGCGCGCAGCGGTTGACGCAGCGCTTCGTCGTACTGCATCAGGGCACGGGTCAGGCCGTGACGGATAGCACCCGCCTGACCAAAGGAACCGCCACCTTTAACAGTAACAGTGATGTCGAATTTCTCGACCATTTCAACCTTTTCCAGCGGCTGACGCACGATCATGCGAGCCACTTCACGGCCGAAGTATTCGTCCAGGGTGCGACCGTTTACGGTGATCTTACCTTCACCTGCTGTGAGGAATACACGAGCAGTGGAGGTCTTGCGGCGGCCGGTACCGTAGTATTGAGTAGTTGCCATCAGATTTATTCCCGTTTAGATCGCCAGTTCAATCGGCTGTTGAGCCACATGAGGATGTTCACTGCCGCTGTATACTTTCAGCTTCTTGAACATGGCACGACCCAAAGGACCTTTCGGCAGCATGCCTTTAACGGCGCTTTGAACGGTGCGCTCGGGCGCTTTTTCAATCAGCTTTTCAAAGCTGATGGATTTAAGACCACCAGGGTAGCCGGAGTGGCTGTGGTAGATCTTGTCTTTGGCCTTGTTACCGGTCACGCGAACCTTTTCTGCGTTGATTACAATGATGTAATCGCCAGTGTCCACGTGGGGCGTGTATTCAGGCTTGTGCTTGCCGCGCAGGCGGGTTGCGATCTCGGCAGCAATACGGCCGAGGGTCTTGTCCGCAGCGTCAACAATGTACCAGTCGCGTTTTACCGCCTCTGGCTTGGCACTGTAAGTCTTCATGTTATAAACACCTGTAATATGACCCCCAGAATTAGGGGCCGTCCCACAAAAGAGCGCGGATAGTACAAAAGGAGTGTATGCTTTTCAAGCGGAATTTACCCCGACTCGACAGACTTATTCAGGGCGATGGGGCCGCTCCAGATATTCGCGGGACTGCATCTCCAAAAGCCGACTCACCGTGCGCTCAAACTCAAACTTAAGATTCCGGCCGACGTACAGCTCCTCAGCTGGAACTTCCGCAGAAATCACCAGCTTCACGCACCGGTCGTAAAATTCATCCACCAGATTAATGAAGCGACGCGCCTGGGCGTCCATACGCTCATCAAACTTGACCACCGACCCCAGAAGCACCGTATGGAACTCCCTGGCCAATTCGATATAGTCATTTTGCGATCGCGGCCCATCGCACAGATCCACAAAATCAAACCACGCAACATCATCCGCTACTTTCAAGGCTCGAATTGGGCGCCCCTCCACTTGCAGCTGAACCTCGCTACGAGCTTCGCAGCCACTGACACTCAGCTGTGAAAAACTTTGCTCCAGACTGCTATCCGCCTCAGGTCCCAGCGGAGAATGATATAGCTCCAATATCTCCAGGGTGCGCAGCCGGTAATCGGTACCGCTATCGACATTAACCACCTTGGTGTACTTCTCCAGCAGATCGATGGCCGGGAGAAACCGTACCCTCTGCAACCCATCTTTATATAAGCCCTTGGGCACAATATTCGAGGTCGCCACCAGGGCCACCCCCCGGCGGAACAGCGCATCCAACAGACCGGCCAATATCATGGCATCGGCAATATCTGAGACGAAAAACTCATCAAAGCAGAGCACCCGAGCGCGGCGGGCAATCTTATCCGCCACCTTCTCCAGCGGATTCTTCTCCCCTGCGTACTCCTTTAGATCCTGATGAACTCGACGCATAAAGCGATGAAAATGGGTACGCTGTTTTTCCGCGAACGGCAGGGACTCAAAAAACGCATCCATTAGGTAGGTTTTTCCGCGGCCTACCCCACCCCAAAAGTAGAGACCCTTCTCGGGCTCATTAGCGCCACTGCGAATACGGGACAAAAAACTGACGATCGCACCGCGCTCAGACCGAGCCACCAGGCGCCGATGAAGATCTTGCAGCTCCTCAACTGCCTGACGCTGAGATTGATCCTCAACAAAGTCAGGGCGCTGAAGGTCACTCTCATAGCGCTCAAGAGGAGAAGAAAATAGTGGTTTGGCGGGCAACATAGAGGAAAATTTCTTCGACTACTGAATAACTGGCGCGCACTCTACCAAATTCAACCATTCAGCGCACAGGACAAGACAGTCGACACCTCAATTACCAGTGCAACCATCCGAAATAGCCAGCCCTCCCTGCAAACTGGAACCAGGCGCCAAGCATTCTGTCGCAATTAGCCGACAACATTGAATTGTCAGCGTAATAATCGCGTATACTGGCCACTCTATTATGAGGGGCTACAGCCACGTAACATCGGCTGCCCACAGTGCAGACACCGGCAAAGCCGAACACAGGCAGCCTCACCTCTTCGCGAGGTGATCTGTACAATAAAAAGCAAGTTGAGGAGGTAGTAAGTGCACTCTACATCGGTATTAATTCTAGTCGGCGTCCTCGGTATGACCCTGGGTGCATTCCTGGCATTCCTGGCTGTGCGCGGGCGTACCAGTGTGGAGCGCTCAGAGGAGCTGGAGCAGAGACTCCGTGAGGCCAACAACAAGCTCGAAGATTTCCAGTTACAGGTCAACGATCACTTTGACCAGACTTCACAACTCGTCCACAACCTCACCGAAAGCTACAAAGAGGTTCACGAATACCTCTCTAATAGCGCGCTGCGCCTATCCAGCCAGGATATTGGTCGCCAAATGCTGAAAGCCGGTAGTGGGAAATTAAATGACAACGATGAAAAGCTGCAGGATATAGAGCCACCTCGCGACTGGGCCCCAAAAGAACCTGGCGCCAAAGGTACTCTTGCCGAAGACTATGGACTCGAAAAAGAGGCTCACGAAAGCAGTTAGGACAGACTGAGTCCACCAGACAGGGGACTAACACAGTTTTTCCAGATATAAAAAAGGCGGGTAGTTACCCGCCTTTTTTATTTGGCACCTACAGACTCTGGTAATAGTCCATCAAAATCTGCGCCACTTCAGGACGGGAAAACTCTGGGGGCGGCGCAATACCATCACCCAACATTTCACGTACCTTGGTGCCCGAGAGCAGAATAAAGTCTTCTTTGGTGTGATCCGGAACATCACGCATCATAACCACCTTATTCAATTTCTTGGAATAAGCAGTGTGATCAGCACGGAAGATCTCAATCTCAAGAGCACCCTCGGGTACCTTCTCATCAAAAATAGTCTGCGCATCAAAAGCGCCATAGTAATCGCCAACGCCAGCGTGATCGCGACCTACAATCAGGTGGCTACAGCCACAGTTCTGGCGGAATACGGCATGCAGTACTGCTTCGCGAGGGCCAGCATACAGCATATCGAAGCCATAACCGGTAACCATCACAGTATTTGCCGGGAAGTACAGCTCTACCATCTTGCGAATGGAAGCATCGCGCACCGGAGCGGGGATATCGCCAGGTTTCAACTGGCCAAGCAACATATGGATCAGAACACCATCCGCTTCTACGCCATCCAGGGCCATTTTGCACAGTTCTTCGTGAGCACGGTGCATCGGATTGCGAGTCTGGAAGGCTACAACCTTATTCCAGCCACGCTCCTTGAACTCATTGCGAATTTCAACTGCAGTGCGGAAGGTGTCCGGAAAGTCACTTTGGAAGTAGCTGAAGTTCAATACTTCAATCGGCCCTGAAACCAGAGTGCGGCCAGCAGATTTGAAGGTTGCAACACCAGGATGTTTCTCATCCAAAGTGCCAAACACCTGCTCAGCCATGGTGTCCATTAGCTCTTCAGAGATGGTTTCGATCGCTTCAACATCCATCACGGCGAGAACCGGGTTACCCTCTACGTTCGGGTCGCGCAGGGCAATACGAGAGGCACCCTCGATTTCACTGGCATCTTTTACAACGTTAACAACCGGCACCGGCCAGAATAAACCATCTACCGTGCGCAGGGTTTCAGCGACACTCATAGCATCTGCCAAATTCATATAGCCGTGCAACGGATTAAAGTACCCCGCCCCAAGCATTACCGCATTGGCGGCGGCAGCAGAACTGACCACGATTGACGGCAGGGACTCCGCTTCGTGCATCAATTGGTGATGCCTTTCACTGTCATATACAAAGCGCGGCTGAAGCTCAACGCTGCCATGGGGGCGAACTAGGGACATTTAGGTCTCCAAAAACAGTAGTTACCGGTTAGTCTTAAAATTTTGACTGGCCATTATACGCATCTATCGCAAGCGACCAATTTCAAAAGGATACATGGGCCATATTATACGCACAGATAGGGAAGCTTTAGGCCCCTGCATCCAAGAGCAGGGCAAAGCACCCACTAAGCACTAGAAAATCCCACCTACTTAGTAAGCCCCCAACTTTGACGCGTAATGATCAGTAATCCAGCAGTACTCCAAATTCACTAATCAAATTATTACTATTTATTTATCAATTGGTGACACCTATAAGTGCCAACAATTGATGCAAGAGGTAATCAGATATCACGGTAAATCCCCCTAGCACCCAGAGGCGATTAGCCAACATTTAAGGGGGCCACCTAGATCTTGAAATAACACTCAATATGGAGATCACCAACTTGAATCCAATGAATGTAAAAGTGCTGCCAATAAGACATAAAACAATCGCAACTACAGGGATGGCGCTACTAGCCTCACTCACCTTTAGCGGTAATGCTATTGCCACAACTGAATCCACCCCTCTTCCCAGTAAGATCAATATTGAAGTAGCCTTGCCTGACCAACGCTTAGGGGGAGCTGATAACAACTTCTCAGAGATACTCGGTTTTGGCATCCCATTTAGAAAAGGTGTTATGAGTCAATCCGACCTACTCAATACTCGGGTAACTTGTACTCAGGCGGAGCAAGAAGAAGATGTTCCCTCTCATCAAGAGGTAAAAAATGTTTGGAGCGATGGAAGTGTTCGCTGGGCCTGGGTTGAATACCAGTGGTCTCCTGAATATTCTGGGTGTGAACTAAATCTCACCCCCCAGCAAAATCCAAGAGAAAATACCTTACAAGGTGGGATCACCATTGAAAATATGGAAGATGATTTCATAACTATTAACACAGGGAAAATTCGACTAGCATTTAACAACACTTCTCTATTCCCTCAGAGCATCGAGCAGTCCAGCAGTCAAATTTCTGTGCCCATTTTAAACACCTCCATACTCCCTCACTTTTATTTGAAAGATAGCTCGGACTGCGATCCAAGTGACTGCACTACAACATCCAAGTTAATCGACAACGTTCACTGGAAGGTTGAACGCGATAGTCCTCTACGAATGATCATCACCGGAAGAGCAAATTACGTAACAGAGAGCGATGCTATATTAGCCGAAGCTCAAGTCAGATTTACACTAAAACACAACTCTGACATCATCGATATTGAACACACTTTATTTAACATCAAGGAGGAAATTCAATATAGAGAGCTAGGAATAATGTTAGAGCCTACTGATCAGTTTGAGCTCTTTGCATCTAGCCAGGAGCGGGCTGAAAACACGTTAACCACCGAAAACAGCAGCCTAACTACATCCCCATTCATATTTTGGTCCACTGAAGATGAAGAGTACATTCAACACGTTGACTACAAACTAAGATCCATTTTTGATAGCTTCCCTAAGGCATATGTTCAAACAATCTCGGAGGTGACAGACTTCAACAGCCCTGAGGATGTGATCAACCACTATACAGAAAAACCCTTTCATTTAGGCACTGCCCGCACTCACAAATTACGAATATCCTTTCCCCCCCAAGGTTCCGACAACACCGCCATAGAAAACTATCTCCTTCAAACCCTAATTTCACCACACTTGGCTTACATCGACCCTGAATACATTACGCATGTTGATAACGCTGTATTTCCAGTAATGGCTACCTACCTACAGGGAGTCGATTACAACAAAAATCTCGAGGATTTGCGTTCACAATGGTTTGATCATTATTTAGAGCAAAGTGAATGGTATCCACTTAGCGGCTGGTACGATTATGGGAGAGTACCTTACAACCGCTTTATGAAAAATCCATCACAAAACTCTGAAGGCAACTTTGATATTTACCCAAACTGGTATCGGCAAACCATTTCTCACTACCACATTGTTCGCAATAGTATCTTCAGCTGGGCCCGCTCTGGAGACCGAAAATATATAGATTTTGCCCGCAAAGCGAATCGGCACACCCGGGACTTCCACTTTTCTCACAAACTCGAAACAGATATATCCAATGCCCCCCACTTCACAGGTCAATACCTGGGCGGTAAGGACTCACAATTTCCCTTTTATTGGACAAGACCTGAGCTAGACGTTATGCAACAGATAAGTGATGGGGAGGACCTTTCCTCAATTATGTATGAATATTTTCTTTTTGATGACCTTGCCAGTTTCGACACATTGAAAGGCTATCAGGATTTCATCTACGACCATATGAATCCACGCCCATACCCCACAGACGCCTCCCCAATAGAACAGCGGGAGCACATAAAGATACATTACTTTACCAGTACACCTTTTCCCTCGATGTCTGCGATGCTTAGCACCCACAAAGCCCTCACAGGCAGAATAGAGAATGGGCAAGTGGTTCACGAAACCAAGATAAGGGATGCTTTAGAGGAGTTTCTGCCTCACTTTTACAGTCAGAGTGAAGCCTTTGCTTTATCACCCGATTACTGGCAAGAAAACTATCCAGGCCACAAAGACCTGAAGGTCCACTACAAACTTGATCGCAAGCTGTCAGCCCTTCTCGATGCGCACTACTACTTTCATGCTGAGCCTACATCGAGTACCAACCTTGACTTGTCATTGCTGCCTCAGCAATTAGCCAATGTATATCTAACACCCGAGTCAGATACCACCTTTGACACAGGTGTTTTCGTCTCGCAAAGTTTGGCGCCCATGTTTAATGGCATCGGCTATCAAGCTACTTGCAATCAGGAGAGTAAAGCTGCTTTAGAGTGGAACTTAAGTGTGGCGGATGCGCTCTTTCAAGAAATGAAAGATCATAATGTCGACTTCAAAAGCAGAATTGATGATATGCCAACCGTGAACAACACATCAGGATGGTTTGCTTTTAAATCACAATATTTACAAGACAACCACGACACGGCACTCGAGGCCGAATATCATATAGAACCTTCTCGCAATGCCTACATGCTTTACGCCCTGCCTGTCGCTATTGAATACGCTAGAAATATGACCACCCAATGCCTTGACTCCCCGCACAGCCACTAGAAGCAGATATAACAACAACCGCCACCAATTTGCCATACGGCGCTAGTGGCGGTTCCTCTGACACAAAAGTTCTAAACGAGGTACCAACTAGAGGTGCTCTATTCCCAGAAACATAACAATTGACAACCCGTAAGCAATACAGAGCTCCAGATTGCCCATTACACCGTGACATCAGCTCTACAAGAGAGGACGAGATTTTCCCTCTCTTCATGCTGTCCACAGCGATTCTCCCTAAGGACGTGTGTATAATCAGGGCAAAGAGGAGTCACGAGTGTCCCAGAACCGATTTCTACAAGATTGGGCCCTACCCGCCCTGATAGGCCTTGCCATGGCCGCCCTGCTCTTGGTTATATTCCCTCAACTGCGTGGTGCCGCCCCCAAGATAGATGTAAACAGCATCCAAGGTCCGGTTTCCTATGCCCATGCCGTCAATGTGGCAGGTCCCGCTGTTGTGAATATCTATACCCGCATGGCCATGCCTAAACGCCAGCATCCTCTATTTAACGACCCTCTTTTTAGGCGTTTATTCGACAATATGGACGTGCCACAAAGGCAGAGGATGCAGTCCAACCTTGGATCAGGTGTCATTGCCAGCGACAACGGTTACATTTTAACCAATCATCACGTCGTCGATCAGGCTGATGCCATTGTTATTCTTTTAGCTGATGGACGGGAAGCACAAGCAAGACTCGTCGGAAGCGATACCGATTTTGACTTAGCCGTCCTCAAGATTGATCTAGATGGGCTGACTTCTATTTCTGTTGGTGAGCCCGACAGGGCGCAAGTGGGCGACGTCGTCCTCGCAATCGGCAACCCTTTTGGTGTTGGACAAACTGTGACCCAAGGTATTATCAGTGCGAAAGGCCGTCACCTTGAAAACTCAGGTACCGGCAGCTACTTACAGAACTTTTTGCAGACGGATGCTGCAGTCAATCCGGGGAACTCAGGAGGCGCCCTGGTTGATTCCCGTGGACGCCTGCTCGGTATCAATACATCAATACTCAATCAATCCGGTTATTCCGGCGGTATTAGCTTCGCTATTCCAGCCAATATTGCCTTTAAAGTAATGCAGGATATCATCGCTTACGGTCGCGTCGTGCCCGGCTGGCTGGGTATTGAGGCCACCGGCATAAGTCCCCAAATGGCCAAGGAGTTCAATTTAAATTCCACTGGTGGTGTATTGGTGACAGCTATCTACAACGAAGGCCCCGCACATATTGCCGGCCTTCAACCAGGGGATGTCATTACGCAACTAGATGGCTTACCCATCGGCGATGGCAAGCAAGGGGAAGCAACTATGGCCACCCTGCGCCCCGGCGACACTATCTCCATCACTTTTATTCGCGATGGGGCACCCTACACAGTTGAAGCAACTGTTTCAGAAGAACCCCAAACAAAGACGACGATAGAATAAATTCATAAGGAAATGTCTCTATGCGCTCACTGGTATTAGCCTTGCTCTTTATTACCTCTACTGCGCCCGCAATGGCTGGGGATAGAGAGGACTTGCACCAATTGCTGACAAACTTTATCGGAAAAGCCGCCACTGATTCCCAGGCCCACCAACGATTCTGGGCTGAGGACCTGATATACACCAGCTCTGGGGGAAAGCGCTTTGGAAAAAGCGAAATTATGCAAGGGATGCAAACACCCCCTACAGAGCCCATAACGATGAGCTATGCTGCCGAGGAAATTGACATCCGACTACTGGGCGATACCGCTATTGTTGCATTCAAGTTATCTGCAAACGATAGCAGTAAGGATGAGCAACATTATTATTTTAATACCGGCACATTTGTAAAACGGAAGGGTGAGTGGCGCGCCCTTGCTTGGCAGGCTACCCATATCCCCCTGATAGACCAATACTGAAATAGCCCCGCAGAAAGAAACCTGCCGGATGCAACGTTCAAGAATCTTTGACTCGGTACCCGGCAGAGCGAGCATGAGCATCTAAGCCCTCACCCAGAGCAAGAGTATGCGCTACGCGCCCCAAGGTATCAGCACCTTTTTCAGAACAGTAGATCACCGAACTCCGCTTCTGAAAATCGTAAACTCCCAGTGGTGAGGAAAAACGGGCAGTGCCACTAGTAGGAAGGACATGATTGGGGCCAGCACAGTAATCCCCCAATGCCTCTGCCGTATAGCGCCCAAGGAAAATGGCTCCGGCATTCCGGATCTCAGGAAGGTAAGCCTCAGGATTATCTACTGAAACTTCCAGGTGCTCCGGTGCAATCCGATTAGAGATTTCGATCGCCTGCTGTATGGACTCCACTTGGATCAACGCTCCACGATCAGCAAGGGAACGGGAAGCAATCTCAGCCCGAGGTAACTCGACCAAAAGCCTTTGCAGCGAACTCTCAACCCGATCTAAGTACTTGGAGTCAGGACACAACAGAATTGACTGCGCCTGTTCATCGTGCTCAGCCTGTGACAACAGATCCATGGCAATCCAGTCAGGATTTGTTTGCCCATCACAAATCACCAGAATTTCAGAGGGGCCAGCAATCATGTCGATAGCAACATGACCAAAAACAGCTCGCTTGGCACTGGCCACAAAGATATTCCCCGGGCCAACTATTTTATCCACCGCGGGAATAGACTCAGTACCATAGGCTAGCGCCGCTACTGCCTGGGCACCACCAATCGTAAACACCTGGTCCACTCCAGCTATTGCCGCTGCCGCCAACACCAGGTCGTTCAGCGCCCCTTTCGGAGCCGGCACCACCATATTTACGGCGTCAACCCCGGCAACTTTTGCAGGAATTGCATTCATAAGCACGGAAGAAGGGTAACTCGCCTTACCTCCAGGAACATAAATGCCGACACTTTGCATTGGGGTAATCTGCTGCCCCAGCACAGTTCCATCGAGCTCCGTATAGCGCCAGGACTCCTGTCTTTGATGCTCGTGGTAACGCCTCACTCTATTAGCAGCTGCCTCCAGGGCCTCGCGCTCCTCGGTACTTATACGGTCTAGAGCCGCGGTAAGCTCAGCAGCCGGCAGAGCAAAGTCTTTCGCGCTTTCCAGGCGCCGATGATCAAAGCGGTTGGTGAACTCGATAACAGCCATATCACCATGAGCGCGAACACGCTGCAATATTTCTGCAACGATACTTTCAACCTCTTGATTTGCCACTGCCTCCCAAGCCAATAGCTGCTTTAATTGGCCATCGAAATCTCTATCGACCGTATTTAGCCGACGAATTACTTTGCTCGTCATAATGCTTCGGGTATCTATTTGGTTTGTGCTACAGCCGATGCCAACTTCTCAATCAAACTATTGATTGGCGCATATTTCATCTTCATAGCTGCCTTGTTGACGATCAACCGACTACTGATTTGCGCAATGGTCTCTCGGGCTTCAAGGCCATTGGCCTTTAGCGTATTGCCACTATCTACAATATCGACAATCTCGTCGGCCAAATTCATTAGCGGAGCAAGCTCCATAGCCCCATACAGCTTAATAATGTCAACCTGACGGCCAATCGAGGCATAGTGCTTTTTGGCACTTTGTACAAACTTGGTAGCGACCTTAATTCGACCGCTGGGCAGTTGCCCGCCCTTGACACCAGCTGTCATCAGGCGGCAGCGGGCAATGCCCAAATCGAGAGGCTCGTAAATACCATCAGAACTATGCTCGAGAAGAGTGTCTTTCCCCGCCACGCCAATATCTGCGGCTCCATGCTGCACATAAGTGGGTACATCCACTCCCCTCAGGAGGAGGAGATGTACCCCTTCGCGATTCGTCGGAAATATCAACTTTCGGCTTTTAGTTAGGTCTTCAGTAGGCTCCAACCCCGCCGCCTTAAGAAGCGGTAGAGTCTCCTGAAGAATCCGCCCTTTTGTCAGTGCGATTGTAATTTGTGCAGTCATTTTGATTTATGCCAGTCCGTCATTGGCTCTTAAGGTTAACTTGGCAGCAATCAGCCAGGGACACGCCGAATATTCGCGCCGAGCTGTCGTAGCTTTTCCTCAATACACTCGTAGCCGCGGTCAATATGATAAATACGATCTACCATAGTAGTACCCTCCGCCACCATACCAGCTATAACCAAGCTAGCTGACGCGCGCAGATCTGAAGCCATTACGGGAGCGCCCTTAAGCTTCTCCACCCCGGTAACAATTGCTGTATTGCCCTCCAGAGTGATATCCGCCCCCATTCGATTCAGCTCATGAACCTGGATTAAGCGGTTTTCAAAGATTGTCTCAACTACAGTTCCCTTCCCTTCGGCAACAGCATTCATTGCTGTGAACTGGGATTGCATATCTGTAGGGAAGGCTGGGTAAGGCGCGGTACGGAAGCTCACCGCTTTAGGGCGATTGCCTTTCATATCCAGCTCAATCCAATCGTCGCCACAACTGATATGAGCTCCGGCCTCTTCGAACTTAACCATAACCGCATCGAGGATATCGGCACGAGTATTGAGCAGGCGCACTTTGCCCCTCGCCGCAGCAGCTGCCGCAAGGAAGGTTCCGGTTTCAATACGGTCCGGCATAACAGTGAACTTGCAGGGGGTAAGCTTAGGTACACCGTGAACACGCAGGGTGTCAGTGCCAACCCCTTCAATCTGAGCCCCCATAGCAATAAGGAACTCTGCCAAATCGACGATTTCGGGCTCGCGAGCGGCGTTGTGCAAAGTCGTAGTTCCCTCTGCCAGTGCCGCTGCCATCAACAGGTTTTCAGTGCCGCCAACTGTCACTTTCTCCATGACAATATTGGCTCCCTTAAGACGACCATTGGAGCGCGCCCGAATGAAACCACCATCGATAGTTATCTCAGCACCCATTGCCTCAAGGCCCTTTAGGTGAATATCGACCGGGCGACTGCCAATTGCACAACCACCAGGGAAGGAGACATTCGCAACCCCGTGCCTAGCCAACAGGGGCCCAAGAACCAGGATTGAGGCCCGCATCGTCTTAACCAGCTCATAGGGAGCGGTCAGGTCATTGACTGAGCGAGGGTCAATCTCAACACCCAGCTTTTCATCAATAGTGACGTCACACCCCATACACCGGAGCAAGGTGATCATGGTGGTAATATCGTTGAGATGCGGCAAATTATCGATTTGCACAGGCCCGTCAGCCAATAAAGCAGCAGCCAATATCGGCAAGGCTGAATTCTTAGCTCCAGAAATCCGCAGAGTCCCGGAAATTGGGCTGCCGCCCTCTATTATCAACTTATCCATTCAATCTCTTTCTAGATAGCCAACACCTCAGTGGCAATGGCAAGTTAACGACTGGCTTCTTCTGGGGTCAGAGTCTGCATTTGCACGGCATGCAAGGTGCCATCGGCGATTTTTTCACCAAGAGCGGCATAGACAAGCTGTTGCTTTTTTAAACGACTCAGACCTTCAAAGGAACTGCTCACTACAGTGACCATCAGGTGACTACCTTCAAAAGCCACTTCAACAGTGCTGTCGGGAATTTGCCCTTCGATCAGGGCCTTGATTTCGTCTGGTTGCATAGGAGGGACTTGCGATTGGTTAAAAACAGCACGCAAGTGTACTTGAATCAAGCGGAGTGCGCAGCTACGCACCCCAAAGTTCGCGGATCAACTCACTTTATTTGCGGCATCGTCTGCCGCTGACCAATTAGAAATCACCTTGTCGATGTCCCCATAAGTCTGCATTGACTGCGAGAACTGACTGCGGAAAGTCTTACCCAGGTTGACCCCATTCAGAATCACATTGATCAACTTCCACTGGCCTGCCCGATTGCGCACCAAGGTATACGAAACTTTTGTTATACCCTCTTTGCTGCGAACTTCCTGCAGCACATTTACACGATTACCTTGAGGTGTGGTGCCGGGATTGACCACTTTTACATCCAGGTCGCCAAAATTTGCCACGCCGCGAGCAAATGTCGCTACAAGATCGCGACGAAAAGCATCCGTAAAACGAGAGCGCTGGTCAGCAGTCGCCTGCTTGGCATAGCGTCCCATTACACCGCGAGCGATAAAGTCAAAATCAACAACCGGGGT
The DNA here is from genome assembly GCF_052467955.1 of Microbulbifer maximicatervae (SeqCode). Classification (NCBI taxonomy): domain Bacteria; kingdom Pseudomonadati; phylum Pseudomonadota; class Gammaproteobacteria; order Cellvibrionales; family Microbulbiferaceae; genus Microbulbifer; species Microbulbifer maximicatervae (SeqCode). Next base: position 1,564,603 of record NZ_CP174329.1, on the reverse strand, counting down.
CAAAACCCCCTCAACAGCACTGTAGTATCTTTGTGGGTCTGAATTTGCATACTGGGCATTGGATCGGATCACCCCCAGCAACTCATCAGAAACCCCTTTAATCATTACATAAGGGTTTTGGGCAGCATTAGCTACAGGCACTATTGCAGATGCAAAAACAGCACAAAGCGCAAACCTAATCCATCGCGACAAACCGTACCGGCCAATCCAAAATGATACGTTCACAAATTATCTCCAATTAGCAAATCATTCCTTGGACGCATATGGCGCAATTTAGTGCCACAGCAATACCACATACCAACCTTCCCGCAGTCCAACTGAGAGTGTGCCGATCATCCATTGAGTGACATAGCTGACAGCGGTGACGGCAAACTATACCATGGCCGCACCCGGTAATGTGGTGGTGTACGAGCGTGTCATTTGACACCCAGGAAAAGCACACTGGCTTTTTCAGCCGCCAGCAGCCCGCTAATATAGATTAGCACGACAGCAAAAAACTGAGCTTTCCTCAAACTACTGGAATCTTATGACAAAAATTATTCACGCTGTCGCATAAGTAAATATTGAAGCTGTCGCATAATAAGACGGCTTGATTACCACCTATTAAGCACTAGTAAGCGATTTGAGGCAGTTGATGACACAGGATCTGATCTTGGAAGCCGGGCGCCGCACCGTCCGCATGGAGACCGAAGCGGTAGCAGCACTGGAAAACAGAGTTAATGGCGAATTCCAGCGTGCTTGTGAAATGATCATGCAATGCCGCGGCCGTACGATAGTTACCGGCATGGGGAAATCTGGGCATATTGGCCGCAAGATCGCTGCTACGCTTGCCAGTACTGGCACACCAAGCTTTTTTGTTCACCCCGGCGAGGCGAGCCACGGTGATCTCGGCATGATCACCCGGGATGATGTAGTCATAGCCATATCCAACTCTGGCTCCTCCGCTGAAGTCCTCACTCTACTACCTCTGCTAAAACGCCTGGGCATTCCACTAATTAGCATGGCAGGAAAAACTGACTCCCCGCTAGCTCAAGCCGCGGAAGTCAATTTGGATATCTCAGTAGCCACAGAGGCTTGCCCGCTCAATTTGGCCCCCACCTCATCGACAACAGTTACTCTGGTGATGGGAGACGCACTTGCAGTCGCCCTGCTCGAGGCCAGGGGTTTTACTGCCGAAGATTTTGCCTTCTCCCACCCCGGCGGTGCCCTAGGGCGCCGACTTCTTCTAAAGGTTGAGGATGTGATGCATGCGGGCGATGAACTCCCCCAGGTAACTCCAGAGACGCTGCTATCAAAAGCCCTGCTAGAGATGACCAGCAAAGGGTTCGGTATGACAACTATTGTAAATAGCGACGGTGAATTACTCGGCGTTTTCACCGACGGCGATTTACGCCGAGTAATAGATCAAAAAATCGCACTCGACAAAGCTGTAATGGAAGAGGTGATGAGCCGCCGCCCTAAAACGGTTTCTGCTGACACTCTCGCTGCAGAGTCCCTGAGAATTATGGAGGACTACAAAATCACTGCATTAGTAGTAGAAGATGAAGCCCACCATCCTGTCGGCGTACTCCATATGCACGATATTCTGCGCGCCGGAGTTATCTGAGATAATACCGGACAATTAATACGCAGGTTTTGCCCTCACAATCAAAGGCGAAGAGAGATTACCCCGGTGATACCCGAGCAAAAATTAAATGATTCCCTGAAAAATATCCGCTGGCTTGTTCTGGATGTGGACGGTGTTCTGACAGATGGCAAGCTTTATTTTGACAATAGCGGCAACGAACTCAAAACCTTTCACACTCTGGATGGGCACGGCATTAAAATGCTACAGAACTCTGGGGTGCGCGTAGCAATCATTACTGGCCGACGCAGTAATGTTGTAGAGCGCCGTGCGCACGACCTGGGGATCAATAAATTGATTCAGGGCCGGGAGGACAAGTTTGTCGCACTACAAGAATTACTTTCTGAAGAGTCATGCCGCCTGGAAGATATCGCTTATGTCGGGGATGATTACCCCGATCTATTGGTAATGACCAAGATCGGGTGCCCCATTGCACCACCTAATGCAGCCCCACCCGTACGGGAGAGAGCCCTGTGGATCACAGAGGCCTGCGGCGGCGAGGGTGCTGTACGCGAAGTCTGCGACCGCATTATGATTGCACAAGGGACCTTTGACGCGGCGCTCGCCCCCTATATCGGAGAAAAATGATGCGCTCGTGGTTGCCTCTCATACTGGTCATTCTGCTTATAAGTGCCGGACTCTGGTTTTCCGAAAGTCCGCCAGAACAGCTCTTAGGTAAAAGGCCCACTCCTCAGCAACAAAATCGGGCTGCGGACCTTATTATCAAAGGGGCTGAAACTCGCCACTTTGACCAGACAGGCAACCTAGCTTATCGAGTGGATGCAGAGCAAATCACCTACTTTCAATTTAAACGTCGGGATCGAGCCAACCTTGAAGAGCCGCGCATGCTGTTCTATACGGACGACCAGCCCAAGTGGGCAACTCGGTCCAAAAGGGGAGTGGCCTTCAATCGCGGAGAACGCATCGTTCTCAGCGGTGCAGTTCAAATTGATGAACTCCCCACCCCTGATGGTATCCAACTAAAGACGTCACGTATTACGATCTTCCCTGACAGGGAATTCGCCGAAACCGACAAAGTTGTTACTATTAGCTCTGGCCCTAACCACACCAAAGGGAAGGGCATGCGCGCCTACTTGAAAGAAAACCGGATGGAAATTCTATCCGACGTGAAGAGCAGCTATGACACCCAATAACCGCTATCCCTCAATATTTAAGGCCGTTACTGCAATTGCGCTGGCAGCTATTGCCACTGCAGCACAGGCTTTACCCGACGACAGAACCCAGAGAATCTCTGTGGGCTCGGAATCTATGTCAGCCGACCGCGCCAATAACTTAGTGGTATATAGTGACAACGTGGTCATCACACAGGGCTCCCTCCAGATCAAGGCAGATCGCGTGGAAGTGTACTTCACGGCCAGCGATGAAATCAGCCGGGTGATTGCTGTGGGCCGCCCCGCGCACTTCCAACAAAAGATATTGGAGAGCGAAGAGCCTGTAAAAGCCCGTGCTGAGCGCATCGAGTATGTCATCAGCTCTGAAGAACTGCAGCTCACAGGGCAAGCTTATATCGATCGCGATGGCAACACCCTAACTGCGGAGAAAATCGACTACGATCTCGCCACTGAGCAAATGAGCGCTCGCAGTCAGCCTGGCCAAGGCAGAGTTGAGATGATCTGGAAACCTGAGAGCACCGAAACCAGCGAGCCTGCTGAAGCTAATACCGACACAGACCAGTAATTCATCCAAATTTCAGTGCCTGTAAAACAGCGCTACTTACAATGATGTAATCCGCTACCCCTCTCGGCCGCGGTTAGATTTCAGGACTCATTATGCCAACGCTACAAGCGTTACACCTCGCCAAACAATATAAAAAAAGAAAAGTTGTCCAAGATGTCTCTGTCAGCGTCTCAAGTGGGCAGGTCGTTGGCTTACTTGGCCCCAATGGAGCCGGGAAAACCACCTGCTTCTATATGATCGCAGGGCTGGTGCAGGCCGATGCCGGGCAAGTCCTAATCGACAACGAAGATATTACCCGCCTATCAATGCACGGGCGCGCCCGCAAGGGAATCGGTTACCTGCCCCAGGAAGCCTCTGTTTTTCGACGCCTGTCAGTGCGTGACAATATTCTCGCAATCCTCGAAACCCGAAAAGGACTCAATCGTGCAAAGCGCGAAGTGCAGGCCCAGGAGTTGCTCGAAGAGTTCAATATCACACACATTGAAAACAGCCTAGGAATGGCCCTATCCGGCGGAGAGCGGCGCAGGGTGGAGATTGCACGAGCCCTGGCTACAGACCCAAGCTTTGTGTTGCTCGATGAACCCTTTGCTGGTGTAGACCCTATTTCAGTGAACGACATCAAACACATTATTCGCCACTTGCGGGACAGGGATATCGGCGTTTTGATCACAGATCACAACGTGAGAGAAACCCTGGATATCTGTGAAACTGCTTATATCGTCAGCGAGGGGCATATTATTGCCTCAGGCACACCCGATGATGTTCTCGCTAACCAACAGGTACGCGAAGTCTATTTGGGACATGAATTCACGATTTAATGGCAAATGATGACAGGCGTAACTAAATAGGCAAAATCTCGAAAAACATATCATATCCCACATAGGAATTGACCTTCTGGCAGGCAATAGTCGGCACGCTTATTGCTTGTAATAGTTTGAGGGTCAAGGTAGTCTGCGCCATCTCGGGTTAATTTTGACGAACCCTTTGTCGCACTGGCCTGCAACTTTAAATTATGAAGCAGTCTCTCCAGCTCAAGCTCGGCGCACAGCTAACCATGACCCCCCAGTTGCAGCAGGCAATACGCCTCCTGCAGCTCTCCACACTAGATTTACAGCAAGAAGTCCAGGCAGCCCTCGACAGCAACCCAATGCTGGAAGCTGAGGGTGAAGATCTGGCTCAACAAGTAACTGCCGATACTGAGAGCAACGCACAACAAGAGCTGCCAGCCGCTGCAGGGGAGGATTTAACCCACACAGCCGCTGAGGAAAAAGAACTTGGTGATTCTGAATGGAACCAGGATATTCCAACAGAGCTGCCGGTTGATACTCACTGGGACGACATTTACAGCAGCTACAGTGGTCCCGCCGAGGGCGACGACCCCAATTTTGAGCGCAACTCTTCCACCGACACACTTCAAGACCACTTGCGCTGGCAATTAAACCTGACAGCACTTTCCAGTCACGATAAATGGATCGGCGAGCACCTTATTGACGCCATCGACCCAAACGGTCTCCTCAATACCACCGCTGATGACATGGCCACCTCCCTTCAGCTCGAAGAAGATGAGGTAGTTGCAGTCCTTAAAGCTGTACAACAATTCGAACCAGCTGGCTGTGGGGCCAGAAACCTCCAAGAGTGCCTTCTACTCCAGCTCAAGCAGCTACCAGCGGAAACTCCGTGGCTAAACGAAGCGCAGACCATCATTGAGCGCCACTTGGAATTACTTGGAAAAAGGGATTTCAGGCAACTCACCCGACGCACACGTCTCAACGAAGCCCAGCTCGGCGAAGTAATCCGCCTTATCCAGACACTAACCCCCAATCCAGGTGAGGAGTTCAGCGGGGAACAGCCCGCTTATGTCATTCCCGATATTATTGTGTCCCGCAAAGATCACCGCTGGCTGGTCGAACTCAATCCAGAGATCACTCCCAAGATCCGGATTAATGGCCACTACGCCTCCTTGGTAAAACGGGCGGACAACTCCCGGGAAAACAATTTCATGCGGGATCACTTGCAGGAGGCCCGTTGGTTCTTGAAGAGCCTACAGAGCCGCCACGACACCCTGCTAAAGGTCGCTACGTCCATTGTGGATAAGCAGCAAGGCTTTTTTGAGGAAGGCCCAGAGGCAATGCGACCAATGGTTCTGGCAGATATTGCTGAAACCATTGGCATGCATGAATCCACCATATCCCGAGTGACCACCCAAAAATATATGCTGACTCCACGGGGAGTTTTCGAACTCAAATATTTCTTCTCAAGCCACGTCAGTACAGATTCCGGTGAGGATGCGTCATCCACCGCCATTAGAGCCCTGATTCGCAAGCTGATTGACACGGAAGTACCTCGAAAGCCGCTATCAGATAACAAAATCACTCAGGAGCTGGACAAGCAAGGCATCAAGGTTGCGCGCCGAACGGTAGCGAAATACCGTGAATCTATGGGCATCCCCTCCTCAAGTGAGAGAAAGAGGCTCATTTAAGCCACAACCCAAACACAGCCAATTAATCTGACCCCTAACCCACCTCCAGTCATGCGCCACTGGCGCCTTCCGCCCCCAACCTGCAACCAAAATCCAAAATTTGAGTGTATCCTTCCATTCTGGCCCACTTCCTAGTAGGGTTGCGACCCGATAGGGGGTGAGCGCCGGCTTGTGATGCACCTTTAAGGAGAAATCCATGCAGATCAATATTAGTGGCCACCACGTCGACGTTACCTCACCTATGCGCAGCTACTGCGAAAGCAAAATGGAGAAGCTGTCCAGACATTACGACAACATCACCAACGCGCAAGTAATTTTATCCGTCGAAAAACTGATCCAAAAAGCTGAGGCGACGGTACATATAAACGGTCACGACCTCTGTGCTGGATCCGAAGACAGAGATATGTACGCGGCAATTGATGCGCTCACCGATAAGCTGGACCGCCAACTGAAAAAACACAAAGAGAAGTTGCAGAACCATCGCTGAACTATGACACTGGAAGCATTACTCTCTCCCCGCCTTAGCCTTTGCCATCTGGCGGGGAGCAGCAAAAAGAAGCTACTGCTCAATATTGCCCAGGCCATTGCCGAACAATATCCCCAACACGACTCCGATACAGTTTTTAACCAACTGATCGCCCGTGAGCGCCTTGGTTCCACCGGTATCGGCGATGGTGTTGCCATTCCCCATTGCAGGCTGCCCGGCTGTGATAGCCCCATTGGGGTTCTCTGTACCACCCAGCCCGCCATTGATTTTGACTCTGTCGACCGCCAGCCTGTCGATTTGCTATTTACTCTTCTGGTCCCCGAAGATGCTGAGCAGGAACATCTGGATACGCTAGCCGAAATCGCCGCTCTGTTTTCCAACAGCCAGGTTAGAGATAAGCTAAGGCAAGCACAAAGTAGTGATGAGCTATATGCCCTCGCTATTGATAGTACTGCAGCCGCCTAGAGTAGGTTTTGTTAGTAACTGAGTCTCAGAGCTGACATTCGCCTCATTGTTCAGGTAGTGCAACAAGCGAAATAATAAAGACTTGATCAAAGAAAAGGGCTCTCCATGCGCTTGGTGATAATTAGTGGACGCTCCGGCTCCGGAAAAAGTTCTGCACTGCAATTACTGGAAGATGTCGGCTTCAATTGTATCGACAACCTTCCCACCAGCCTGCTCCCGGAGCTGGTTAAGAGGGTCAAGGCACAACCGCCAAAAGAAAACACACCCCTGGCCCTGGGCGTCGATGCCCGCAACCTCTGGCAAGACATAAGACAGGCTCCCAGTGTTATTGAGTCCTTGCGCGAGGCAGGGGTTCAATGTGATGTTATCTATCTCGATGCCCGCGAGCCGGTTTTAGTACAGCGATTCAGTGAGACCAGACGGAAGCACCCTCTCAGCAATGATTGCACCCATTTGCTAGAAGCTCTCAATCAGGAAAAAGAGCTTCTCACCCCTATCTCAACCATCGCAGATATGGTTATTGATACCAGCACCCTGAGTTTGCACCAACTGCGCGAACTGATTAAAAATCGTGTTGTTGGTGAACAATCAAACAGCATGGCGATTCTCTTCCAGTCCTTCGGGTTCAAGTATGGCGTGCCTGTGGATTCAGACTTGATTTTTGACTTACGCTGCCTACCCAATCCCTACTGGGAACCAGCTCTAAGAGAAAAAACCGGTAAGGATATCGAGGTCGCTGAATTCTTGCGCTCTCACCCAGAGACCGCAAAGATGGAGGCTGACATCACCAACTTTTTGGAAAACTGGCTGCCCTCCTACCAGAAAAGTAATCGCAGCTACACCTGTGTCTCTATCGGCTGCACTGGGGGCCGACATCGATCAGTTTATATGGTTGAACAGCTGGTAAAGAAATTTTCCAAAGAGTTTGATAACGTCCAGATACGCCACAGGGAGCAACAAAAATAGATTTTTGTCGAGCAGCGCAATGCAGAAACACCAACTGACCATCATCAATAAACTCGGCTTGCACGCCCGCGCTGCAAGCAAGTTCGCGCAGACTTCCTCCAAGTTCTGCTCCAATATTAAAGTGCATTGCCAGGGTAAAGCCGTAGATGGAAAAAGTGTGATGGCCCTAATGTTACTAGCTGCAGGCAAAGGCACGGAGCTGGAACTGGAAATAGAGGGGACAGATGAAAGTGCCGCCCTGGAAGCTATCAGCACACTGATCTCCAATCGATTCGGCGAAGCTGAATAGAGGCCAGTATACTATTGCCACGAAAAGCTCACTCTAAACATTAAATCGCTAAGCTTTTACATCGCCTCCCAAATCCACCACTAGCAGTAAGGACTTGTTGTGCCCAGCTCTCCCCAAGCCGAAATCAAATTCCGCGCACAGAATCAGCTGGGTGAGCTGTATGCCGCGCTGGATAGCGGTACGGGACAAGAAGTCCGGCGCATGCTCAAGACCCTGACTCCCCAGAGTGTTGCACAATTGCTGGAGAGCTCTCCACCGCGTATCCGCCAGGTACTTTGGAATTTGGTGGATAGGGAAATAGAGGGTGAGGTCCTGCAGGAACTCACCGACGATGTGCGCAGCCAGATCCTCGCCACTATGGATACCGAGGAGATGGTGGAGGTGATGGAAGGCCTGGATGCCGACGACATCGCCGATATACTTCAGCAGCTGCCGGAGCGGGTTGTTGCCGAAGTGCTCTCATCGATGACGGAAACCGACCGTCTCCGGGTTGAAAGTGTTCTCGCCTATGATGAGAACACTGCTGGCGGTTTAATGGATACGGACACCATCTCTGTCCGCCCCAATCTGACTCTAGATGTGGTACTTCGCTACCTTAGGCGCCATGAACAACTACCGGAATCTACCGACAGCCTTTTTGTGATTAACCGGAGGGGCCAATATATCGGTCTCTTGCCACTATCCAAACTTCTCACCACAGATCCATCGGTGACAGTTCGCGAAGTGGTCAATACCGATGTGGAACCCATACCCGCAGATATGCCCGACACTGAAGTCGCGCGCTTGTTTGAGAAATATGATTGGATCACCGCACCGGTAGTCGATGAGGATAACCGCCTGCTGGGGCGAATCACCATTGACGATGTAGTAGATGTTATCCGAGAGGATGCAGATCACTCCCTGATGAGCCTTGCCGGCCTCGATGAGGAGGAAGACACCTTTGCCCCAGTAGGGCGCACTGCTCGGCGTCGGGCAGTTTGGCTGGGTATTAATCTACTCACAGCTTTGCTTGCCTCCTGGGTGATCAGTTTGTTCCAAAATACCCTGGACAAGGTGGTAGCCCTAGCAGTCCTAATGCCCATCGTCGCCAGCATGGGGGGCGTGGCCGGTAGCCAAACGCTGACAGTGGTCATTCGCGGTATGGCCTTAGGCCAGATAGGACGCAGTAATTTAAGCTGGCTACTTTCCCGTGAGCTGGGTTCGGCGGCACTCAATGCTCTTTTGTGGGCGCTTGTGATGGGCTTGATAACCGCCATGTGGTTTGGCGATATATGGATTGCGGTCATTATCCTTGCCGCCATGATAATCAACCTATTAACCGCCGCACTCGCCGGAGCGATATTACCAGTAGCATTGCGTGCCATGAATATAGACCCGGCACTGGCCGGCGGGGTAGCGCTTACTACAGTCACCGATGTAGTAGGCTTTATGTCTTTTCTGGGCTTGGCCACTTGGTACTTTAGCTAAATCACCTCTGGACCAAGCCCCCTTATTTACCGAAAGCGAATCAAAGATGTACGAATACGACGATTACGATGACGACCTGCCGAAAAGTAAAACTCAGGTCAAAAAAGAAATGCACGAGCTGCAGGATCTCGGCAAGCAACTAACCGAGCTCTCCAAGGCCCAACTGGCTGAAGTCCCCATAGATGAGGACTTGCAGGAGGCTATTGCTACGCTACATCGGATCAAATCCAATGAAGCTCGCCGACGCCAAATGCAGTACATCGGCAAGTTGATGCGCAGTGCCGACCAAGAAGCGATAGAAACAGTGCTGAGCCGCTTTAAAGAGCGAGACCAACAACACCTGCGTTTCGATAAAATGGCTGAAGACTGGCGCAAACGACTACTGGAGGAAGGCAATAGTGCCCAGGGTGAGTTCTTTGACCAGCATCCCGGTGTCGACCATCAACAGCTGCGCCAACTGATAAGGGACTCCCATCGAGAAATCAAAAACAATAAGCCACCAACCAATCAACGAAAATTATTCCGCTATCTTCGCGACTTCTTTATCCAGGAAGCGGAATAAGGGCTCCGGGCGCTCCAGAGTTAACTGGCTGGCAGCGCCCGCAATCTAGACACCAGAAGTTATTGCGCTTTCTTATCCCCAGAAGCCGGCACAAAGTCCAGGGCGAGAGAATTTAGGCAGTAGCGTAAACCTGTGGGCTCCGGGCCATCTTTAAAAACATGCCCCAAGTGTTCCCCGCACTTTGATAACACCTCAGTCCGCTTCAAGCCCCAGCTGTAATCGTCCTTTAAGACAATATTTTGTGGGTAGGCAACATCCCAAAAGCTGGGCCAACCAGTACCGGATTCAAACTTCTGCTCAGAGCTGAAAACCGGTAAACGGCAACCCGCAGTGACATAAACCCCTTTCTCTTTGTTATTCAGAAGCTTGCCACTAAAAGCGGGCTCGGTACCTTTTTTCCAGAGAACCTTATAGCGATCCTCTGGCAGGATCTGCTTCCACACAGACTTAGGGATCTGATCGAGATCAGTCCCCTCTGCAATATGCTTTTCAGCTTGGGCGACCGTCATATTCTGGTCGCGCTGGTGGTCATCTGCCTCAGAACACGCCGAAAGGGTGACGGCTGTAAAAAGAAGGAGGGGCAATAATGAATGCAACGCCATCTAGAGTGCTCCTTTTACAGGGGTTCATCACTAAGATTAGATGGCTATTGCACGCTGCCTCTGGATATTAAAACTCAAGCTGCAGGTGGGGGCTTCTCTTCAGAGCCGACCCCAACCTGTGTCTTGCTCCCCTCATGGTCCAGAACCGCGCCCTCACGTTTGGCGCCATCTCCATCAAACAATTTCTCAAATCGCATTTGCGGGTCTGACCAACCGCCACTAATTCGGTAACTGACACTAGCGACCTTTTTCACCTGCTTTTTAAATGCCTTACTGATCAGGTAGACACCCGCAGCTGCAGGCAAACCACCGGCTAGCGCTGCAACCAAAGCCAGGTTGTTCCCAACTGGCAAAGTAGCCACCAACGTTAAATCCAGATCTTCGCGGACTAAATTAACCCGCCCCGCCATCTGCAGTTCACTGGTGGGCCCCTCTACCTGGATGGGTACAGCGATTAAAAGCTGACCATCGCCTTCAAAGACTACTTCACCACGCACCCTATCAAAAGCCATACCACTCTTGTAAAGGTCGGTGAAATCAAGACGCAAACGTCGCGCCCAGGTATCAAAATTAAACAGTGACAATAGACGCAACACGGTAGAGCCTGTCGCACCGGTTGATCGCAGGAATCGGCCATCGCGAATATCAACCTTAAGCTCTCCGGAGAGAAGGCTTCCTTTCACCTGAGTCGGGGCCCCCTCCCACTTCAAAGCAGTTTCAAAGATCGCTGACTTACTCTCAATCAACGGCTCATGGCCCATCTTGCGCTGGATATCTGCAAGATCATCAGCCACCAATCGGCCGATAAATTGTGATGATTGCTGCCCCTCGGCATCCCTCATCCACACCAATTCTGCACCTAGCTCGCCATTGTGTTTGCCCTGTCCCTCGATGCGGAACCCTCTCACCGTGCCGTGGATATCACTCACCACCAAACGATCTGCAGCTGTCCTCAACTTAAATGACCAGGGACCCAGGGCCTCTTCACCTATTTGAAGGTTATCAGTACTAAAATCGATTTGAGGCAAACTAGTAAAATCAAACTCAGCCAAAGGATCCGCTACTACCTCCTCCGCAAAGGGGTCTGAGGGAAAAGCTCCATCACTGACTTCAGCCGGTTTCTCTGGCTGAGGCAGACGCAAATGAGCCAGCTTGAGGCGTAACGGTGTACTGCCATCCAATAAGCCTGTTAGACTTCCTGCAATCATTTCACTGTCAAATTTGAGCTTCCAATCTGTCCCCACTCCCTCACCGGTAACATGGATATGCTCAATTTCTGCAGAGCCCAACCGAAGCTGGTCTGTACTGAGATCCAGGCGAATCGGAAGTGGCTCATTGGCACTATCCTCAGCCTCTCCTTGGTTTTCTGTGGTACTTGCAACAGAGCTGGCAGCGCTTGACTTCGCTGGTTCAGACAACTGGTAAACATCCAGTAGAGACTGCCAGCGAGACAGGTCAACAGTGGAAATATCTCCAGTGACCGTCAACTCCCGTTTGGAGGGCAAATTTGCCTCAGCATTCAAGGCGATTGCAGCCCGATCTAACTCTCCATCAATCAGCCAGAATTGCCCCTGTAAATGTTCTCCATAGTCCAAGTGGAACAAGCTGCCCTGCTCTCCAATCGGCACTCGCAATACAAAATTGGTTTCTGTTTCCGCCGTCTTACCAAGTGGGTCAGGCAGGTTTACAGCCACACCGGCCAGGTTGGAAGTGAGCTCAAATACTGCGGCGTAGGGGGTTTCCGCTGATTTTGCAGGAATGGTCACCAGGGCTTGATAATCTATTTCTCCTTCCAGCCACTGCAGTTCTGGGCGCGAACTCCAAGCGTGTACCGACTCAACCAATGCATTGCCGTCGATAACCACCTGGGTATCCCGTGCATCCCCCTCGCCAATATGTTGGATACGAGCAGTCAGCGGGCGGCCCCACAATTTGCCATTCAGCTGGGTCCCTTCAAGGCCTGTCGCACTATCGTATTTCACCAAACCATTCAACGCAGTCGCATCGAGGCGGAGCCCTTTCAGTTGAAGGTCACCGTGCTTCAGGTTGACTTCAACCTGTTGCTCGGGAACTACGGATGACTGTCCCAAGGGTAGAGTTAAGGATACAACGCCATCCAAATTCCCCGTCAGGCTCCAATCATCAAAGGCACTTCCAAGGTGATCTCTGAGTGGTGATTCACGCAATAGTCGCAACCCATCGGCAGCGGGTCCAACCACCTCAGTTTGTACATCAAGGCGTGAGCCTCCACCCTTCTGAGGGGTTACCGCAACCAGAATATTTCCAGCATCCATATTCCAGAGCTTGGCTTTATCGGCATTGACCCGCACAATTTCATCATCAAGTAACAAACGGCCATCCACATCCCTGACCTCAGGCCACTCACTGGCGTAGTCCAGGCTCGCATTTGAAAAGTCGAGCGCCAACTGAATCGTTCTGCGCTTCTGGTGAGTCGCGAATGCTCTAAGGGATTCTTCTTTACCCTCTTTGCTATAACTGCTGCCGCGATAGATAAAGGCAGCACTCTCAACACGCCCTTGATTGTTCTTACCCAGGCCAGTTTTCAACCAGCTGCGCAAATCATCGCTAACCACAAATGGCACCAGCTCTTCCTGGGTAATAACCCCCGCATCTTTTATCGATAGGGAAAGCACCAGATCCACAGGTCGTGTTTGGGCGTGGAAGGGTAGTGACAGCATAAACTGACCACCGACCTGACCAAGTTCACCGCCAAGCATCAGCGGGCCCGACAATACGTTGACTTCGTTCAACGCCTTATCGACATCCCAGGCTATGGTGCCGCTGGCTTGTTCGAACCCAAAAGCATTCTTATACAGACTGGGAAAGTGCGCTCCGAGGGGGGTACCGTCGAGTTCAACCCGGCCACTGGCGCCCTTAACCTGAAGATATCCACTCAACTGAGTAATTGCCGGGGCTCCTCGAAACGCCTCGACCGCAATATCTTCCAAGTTTGCGCTGATCTCTAACTGCCGGTCCGCACCAGCTCGCAGACGCAGGCTGCGCAACTGACCTTGGGGTTTTAGTGCACGCAACCATTCATCTGCAGCTCCCTCTAGTAACGACAAGCGATTTAAGATACTGCTCCAACCAGCGAGATCGACCAGATCTGCCATCAGGGCTATACCCTCTTGGCCACTGTTAACCTGCAGGTTCAGCGACGGCATTTTCAAGCCCTGCCAATCGATTTCAATATCCTGCAGCGCTAATCGCCAGTGCTCTCCCGGCAACCAGCGACCCGACAAGTTGCCAGAAAAAGCGCGCAACGGAGCCAGTGTATGCTCTTCTATATCATCTCCTGCCCTTTGCATATCGGTCAGGCTTTCTACTTGGGCCAAGTCCACCTGGCCCACTATGCGATACCCACTTACGGCATCACTATGCAGCCACAAGCGGCCGTCTGCCCACTTCTTCCCCTGCCAGTGAAACCGGTCGGGTAACGGGGTGAGTTCGTGAAGCAAGCTGACAATGTCTTCATCCAGTAGCAACTCATTAAGCTGCATATAGCCGCGCAGTGAGAAGTGCTCTTTATCTTTGGGATTGCCCCGCCCCTCTAACACAACCCGTAGGGTCTCTTCATCAACCTGGCTACTCTCCCCTTCACGGGAAATAAAAGCCCGTGCAGTCAGTCGGTGAAAATCTCCGCTATTTTCCAGCTGGATTTCAGGCAAATTGATTTCTGCCAGCTGCTCATCGGGAAGACGCACAGTGATCGCTGCATCACTGATTTGGATTTTGGGGCTCAACTGGAATAGGCGGGCCGGATCTGCCGCTTCGGGATTGGGTGCAGTGCTGCCTTCAAGCTTAAGCGGGGCATCGGGAAACCCCTGCAAATACCAGAGGCCATTTTCATCGCGGTTGAGCCCGGCCGAAAACTGATTCATTTGCAGGTCTTTCCAGACCAATTCCCGGTTCCAGAGACTGGAAAGTAGATCCAGCTGGAACAGGCCGTGCCCCATTCTCAGCTCACCGTGTTCTCCCAGGCGCAGTCCATCCAGCTGCAATGCAACTTCAAGGGCCTCCCAACGCAGGGAAATACGATCCATCTGTACAGGAACGCCTAGCTGCTCACTAAGCCAATGACTAATCTGCGGACGATAGTTCTCTACCTGCGGGGACAGCAGTCGGCCTGTTTGCACGATGATTGCCAGTGCAATTACCAAACTTACCGACAGTAACCAGAACTTTCTTGCAATCCAGCGTATTACAACCATCGCTATACCCTCACCACCAAACAGGCATGGACCGAGCGCTGACAATAAGCTCTCTTAGCTTGCTGGCGAGTGAATAATGGATTACACAAGAACAATGTCATATTGCTCCTGGTTGTAAATGGGCTCTACCTGGAACTGAATCGGCCGACCAATAAATTCTTCAAGATCGGCGACATTAGCCGACTCTTCATCCAGCAAAAGATCTATTACCACCTGACTGGCCAGTACCATAATTTTTTCACTATCGTAAGAGCGCGCCTCTCGAATAATTTCGCGGAAAATCTCGAAGCAAACTGTCTCCGCACTCTTTAAGGTGCCCCTACCACTGCAAACAGAGCAAGGCTCACATAAAATCTGCCCCAGTGACTCACGGGTGCGTTTGCGAGTCATTTCCACCAACCCCAATTCAGAGACCCCGGTGATACTGGACTTGGCATGATCGCGCTCCAGGGTCTTTTCCAGGGTGCGCAAGACTTGTCGCTGGTGCTCGGGATCTTTCATATCGATAAAATCGATAATGATAATCCCCCCCAGGTTTCTTAAACGCAGCTGGCGAGCAATCGCTGTAGCGGCCTCCAGATTGGTCTTGAAGATAGTCTCTTCAAGGTTGCGATGCCCAACAAAAGCACCGGTATTGACATCAATCGTACTCATCGCCTCTGTCTGCTCTACGATCAGATAGCCGCCAGACTTCAAGGTGACTTTGTTGTGTAGTGCCCTTCTTATTTCCTCTTCAACACCGTATAAGTCAAACAGTGGGCGCTCACCCGGGTAGTGTTCCAGGCGACCGGCAATTTCCGGCGCATATTTACCGGCAAATTCTGCCGCACGGCCGTGGGCCTCTCGGGAGTCTATACGAATCTTTTCGGTATAAGGGCGCGCAAGGTCACGCAATGCGCGCATAAATAGTGGAAGGTCCTCATAGATAACCGAAGGCACTGGACGCTCCTTAATGCGCTCATCCAGCTCCCCCCATAATTTGTACAGAAAGGGGATATCTCTCAGCAGCTCTTCCTCACTCACCCCCTCGGCAACGGTACGCAAAATGAAGCCTCCATCGGCCGACAAACCATCCTCTGCAAGACGCAGAGAAGCTGCTTCAACCAACTGGCGCAATCGCTCGCGTTCGTTCTCGTCTTCAATTCGATTAGAGATACCGATATGGCGTGTCTGCGGCATATACACCAGGTAACGTGCAGAAACCGACAGATGGGTAGTCAGCCGGGCGCCTTTACTGCTGATAGGGTCCTTCACTACTTGCACGATCAGTGACTGCCCCTCTCTGACTAGCGCGCGAATATCCGCCACCTCGGCATCCCGCGCCTCCATGCCTTCTTCGTCGAGAGGTGCAATATCCGAGGCATGGATAAAGCCCGCACGCTCGAGGCCTATGTCGACAAAAGCGGCCTGCATTCCGGGCAGTACGCGAATCACCTTTCCCTTATAGATATTTCCTACAATCCCTCGCCGCGCACTCCGCTCCAGGTAGACCTCCTGAAGCACACCATTTTCTACCAGCGCAACCCGGGTCTCAGTCGGCGCAACATTAATTAACAGCTCTTCGCTCAAGATTGGCCCTCCTGCCAATAGGGAATGCCCGCATGATCCAGCATGGGGACTACAGCTTCCAATGGGAGCCCTACAACATTGCTGTAACTGCCACTAAAAGCTTCTACTAAGGCGGCACCAAAACCCTGAATACCGTAACCGCCAGCTTTATCGACAGGCTCTCCGGTACTCCAGTAATCCGCTATTTGAACTTTGGACAAGTGGCGGAACCTGACTCGAGTTTCAACTACTCGGCTAAACTGTCGATCCTGTGAACGCAAGCACACTGCCGTGAAAACAGAGTGCTCTCCTCCCGATAACGCCAGCATCATGGACTCAAAGTCAGCAAAATCTTGGGGTTTTTCCAGCAGCCTCTCACCTGCCATAACCACCGTATCCGCTCCCAAAGACCAGAGTCCCTGCGGGCTGTCAGCGGCTTGAAACCCGGCGACAGCCTTGTCGTGGGCCAAGCGTTCTATGTACTCAAGAGGGCTTTCAGCAGGTTGGCGCTGTTCTACAACAGCGGGGGACAATTGGGAGAAAGGCACCCCAATCTGGGCCAACAGTTCGGCGCGGCGCGGCGAACCAGAGGCCAAAAGAAGTCGATTTTCTGAAGCGCTTGTTGTCACTCTATTACATATTCCCTGTGGGTCAGCGGCTGATTATAGCGGCACTGTTCGAAAAATGATCGATTTTTTACACTGATTTACAGTGCCGACGAGACGGTCAACGAACGTGTAAACGCCCGGAAAGCCCCCTGAGCCACGGGGTCACCCAGGGCCAGAGCAGGGCTGTAGTCAGGGCGGGCCAAAGGAACGTCAGCCCGGGTACCGATTTACCTTCAAGGCCGTGCACCCAGTTGCCCACCACTTGATGAATGCCCACCAGAACAAATACCCACAACAATTGCTGGGCCGGATTAAATGCCCGAGTGCGCTGATAAGTCAGTAAGCTGAAATAGGCGAGTACCGATAGGGCCAGGGCATGGGTTCCCAAGCTCGCCCCCGTAGCCAAATCCTGGGCAATACCGATCATCCAAGCGAACCCCACCCCAAAGGTCTGGGGCATTCGGGTAATCCAGAATATCACCAGCAAAGCCGGAAATGCCGGCCGAAACCAGAGCCACTGCTGTGGCAGGGGCATAACCGAGAGAAGCAGTGACAGCAGAATAGTGACCGCGATAAACCAGCGGTTATTCGCTTGCAACAGAATGTCCTCCGCTGCCAATGACCGCCAATACAAAGCGGCTGCGATTCATCCGTCCCCTCGGCAACACTTCAGCCTCCGCAAAAGGTTTACCCGGGTCTCTCTGTACCGAAATGACCTCCCCGACCGGATAACCTGCGGGAAAGCGGCTACCCAAGCCGGAGCTGAGCAGTAGATCCCCCTCGCGAATATCACTGGTATTAGCAAGATGGCGTAACTTCAAGCGGTACAGATCACCTGTACCCTCGGCGACGGTGCGCATACTGTTGCGTAGAACCTGGACGGGAATGGCATGACTGGAATCAGTTATCAGCAGGATACGACTGTAGGAGTCACCAGCTTCAATCACCTGCCCCAGCAATCCACTGGCATCCATTACCGGGGTACCGATATCAATGCCGTCATCGCGGCCTTTGTCAATCAGCAGCACATGCTCCAAAGGGTCCGGGGTAACACCAATTACCTGAGCCACCAGTACTCGGTCATCGACCATTTCTGCTGAGTTCATCAGTTCTTTGAGCTGAGTGTTTTCCGCTTTTACGGCCGCCAATAGTTGGCTGCGCTGTTCCAGCAGTAAAACCTGGCGCTTGAGGCGGCTATTTTCCTCTTGCAGTTCTTCGCGCGAGCGAAACTGCTCATCGGCCCAATCGCCCACACGCTCGGGGGCTCCTGTAACCCAGTACAGTGGAGCAATAACTCCTGATAAGCGTTCTCTGACAGGCTGAAACCAATTGGTGTAATGATCGGAAACGATCAGCGAGATCGCGAGTATGATGAGAAAGCCCAGGCGGTATTCGGCAGAGGGACCGCGGGTAAATAGCGGTTTCACAGGCAATCCCCTCTTAACAGGTCAATCAAAGATGGTGAGAACAGTACAAGCCACAAAAGATAACTTGCATTTTTTTATTACAAGGAGCTTGCGGATATAGCCACAAGCTCCCTCGCAGGTCACATAATAGCGATGTCTACTAGTTAGACATCAGGTAGAGGCGGCTGCGATCCAACATATCCAGCGCTTTGCCGCCACCCCGCGCCACACAGGTCAGCGGGTCATCGGCAACAATCACAGGTAAGCCCGATTCTTCCATCAACAGGCGGTCCAGATCGCGTAACAGAGCACCACCACCAGTCAGCACCATACCGCGCTCAGCGATATCAGAAGCCAATTCGGGAGGGGATTGTTCCAGCGCACTTTTAACAGCCTGCACAATACCAGTCAGAGGCTCTTGCAGGGCTTCGAGAATTTCGTCGGAGTTCAAGGTAAAGCTGCGAGGCACGCCCTCGGCCAGATTACGTCCGCGCACATCGATTTCGCGAACTTCACTGCCTGCATAAGCACAGCCAATTTCCTCTTTGATCCGTTCAGCAGTTGCATCACCAATCACACTGCCGTAGTTGCGACGCACGTAGTTGACGATAGCTTCATCAAAACGGTCACCGCCGATACGCACCGAATCGGAATAAACCACACCATTCAGGGAGATAATGGCGATCTCAGTGGTGCCCCCACCGATATCCACCACCATGGAGCCGCTCGCTTCCTCGACATTCAAGCCTGCGCCTATGGCAGCGGCCATGGGCTCTTCGATCAGTGACACTTCGCGAGCACCTGCACCCAGGGCCGACTCGCGAATCGCGCGGCGCTCCACTTCTGTGGACTGGCAGGGAACACACACCAGCACTCTCGGACTCGGGCGCATCCAGCTATTTTCATGCACTTTCTTGATAAAGTGCTGCAACATTTTCTCGGTCACTTGGAAGTCGGCGATAACACCGTCCTTCAGCGGGCGAATAGCGGTAATATTGCCAGGAGTCCGGCCGAGCATGCGTTTGGCTTCTACTCCGACAGCCTCAACGATTTTCTGGCCATTGTAGTGACGGATTGCGACGACAGAGGGTTCGTCGAGTACTACGCCGCGATCGCGAACGTAAATCAGCGTGTTGGCAGTTCCCAGGTCGATGGAGAGATCACTGGAAAACATACCCCGCAAACGTTTAAACATGGAATTCGATTACCTTGTACTAATTATCAGCCCCCAGGTCGGGCACTGCGGGCGCGGCTTCTTTTATGGATACAAATCCTAATTAGTCCGCAAAAATAATTCTGAGTTCCGAGCCGCATTTCGAATCGGATTCTACGCAAAACACCGGAGTCTCTCATCACTCGGCAGGATTCGGCAAACTCTAACAACCGCTAGGCATCAGGGCAAGGCTGAAGGGAGTTCATTTGAGGCCCACTATCCATTACTGCCGGAGCCGGTGAGAATATAACCCCAATGTGCTAAATTTGCCGGTTCTGCCCGCCGCAAATAATCCGGGCAGTTTTCGACTCGCAACTCAAGCTGGAGGAGTCCATCACCATGGCAGTGGATACGCAAACTGTAGAAAAACTCGCGGAACTGGCCCGTATCGCCATATCCAAAGAAACCATCGAAGAAGTCAGCAACCGCCTCGGCGATGTATTGCAACTGGTCGACCAGCTGCAATCCACCAATACCGATGGCATCGCCCCGATGGCGCACCCATTGGACGAGGTCCAGGAGCTGCGTACCGACGCAGTGACAGAGGCTGACAAGCGCAAAGACTTCCTAGAACTGGCTCCCCAAACCGAAGAAGGCCTCTACCTGGTTCCCAAAGTAATTGATTAGCCGGCCCAACACTGACTAAGTTCACCTAAATACCCAAGCCCTCAGCCCGTCTAGAGCCTTTAAGGGAATAACATGCATCAGCTTACTATCGCCGAGATCATCCGTGGACTGCGGAGCAAAGAGTTCTCAAGTACAGAGCTAACCCGCCATTTACTCGGCCGCATCCAGCAACTGGACAGCAACTACAACAGTTTTATTACCGTCACCGAAGAGAGCGCCCTAGCGCAAGCCGCGGCTGCCGACCAACGCCTGGCCAACGGGGAGGCACCGGCACTGTGCGGTGTGCCCATCGCCCACAAAGATATTATTTGCACTAACGGCGTGCGCACCAGCTGTGCCTCAAAAATGCTGGATAATTTTATCCCTCCCTACGATGCCACGGTGGTAGATAACCTCAACGCTGCCGGAACCGTCTCCCTGGGCAAGACCAATATGGATGAATTCGCCATGGGCTCATCCAACGAAAGCAGCTTTTACGGCCCAGTAAAAAACCCTTGGAATACCCGCTGTGTGCCCGGCGGTTCCTCCGGTGGCTCAGCTGCGGCAGTTGCTGCACAACTGATACCCGGCGCCACAGCTACCGATACCGGCGGCTCTATTCGCCAGCCGGCGGCGTTGACAAACACCACCGGGCTGAAGCCCACCTACGGGCGTATTTCCCGCTATGGCATCGTGGCCTACGCCTCCAGCCTGGACCAGGCTGGCCCCATCGCCCGCAACGCCGAAGATGCGGCTTACCTGCTGTCCGCGATGGCCAGCCACGACCCGAAAGATTCCACCAGCCTGAAGCAGCAGCCCTCTGATTTTACCGCCGAACTGAATAACCCGATTGCCGGGCTGCGGATCGGAGTACCCCGGGAGTACTTTGGGGAAGGCCTTAACCCTGAAACCGCAAGCCGGGTTCAGGAGGCTTTGAGAGCGTTTGAAAAGCTGGGGGCTCAACTGGTCGATATCAGCCTGCCACATACCGAGTTAGCGATACCTGCTTACTATGTGATCGCCCCCGCTGAAGCCTCTGCCAACCTATCTCGATTCGATGGGGTGCGCTATGGCTACCGCTGTGAAGAGCCCAAAGACCTGCGCGATCTCTATATACGCTCCCGCGGTGAAGGCTTCGGCGAAGAAGTGCAGCGTCGAATCCTGGTAGGCACCTACGCCCTGTCCGCCGGTTATTACGATGCTTATTACAACAAAGCCCAACAGGCCAGACGCCTGATCAAGCAGGACTTTGTCGAAGCATTCGAAAAAGTGGATGTGATTATGGGCCCCACGACCCCCTCTCCCGCTTTCGAGCTTGGCGCAAAGAGCGCTGACCCGGTAGCTATGTACTTGGAGGATATCTACACCATCGCCACCAACCTGGCCGGACTACCTGGCATGTCTGTACCCTGTGGCCTGGTGGACAATATGCCAGTGGGCCTGCAAATAACCGGTAATTACCTGGAAGAGGCGCGCATGCTCAATATCGCCCACCAATACCAACAGGTAACCGACTGGCACAAAGCCAGCGCCGTATAAGGAGATAAATTGTGGAATGGGAAATCGTTATCGGGTTGGAAATTCACGTCCAGCTCTCCACCCAGTCAAAACTCTTTTCCGGCGCTAGCATCCGCTTTGGCGCCGAGCCGAATACCCAGGCTTGCGCTGTGGACCTGGCTATGCCGGGCACCTTGCCGGTACCGAATGAAGAAGCATTTCGCTTTGCGGTAATGTTCGGCCTGGCGATGAACGCGGAGATCGGCAAGCGCTCCGTTTTTGAACGCAAGAATTACTTCTATCCCGACTTGCCCAAGGGCTATCAAACCACTCAATTGGAACAGCCTATTGTCGGCCCAGGTGAAGTGGAAATTCACCTGGAAGATGGCAGCAGTAAGAAAGTGCGTTTACACCACGCTCACCTGGAGGAGGATGCTGGTAAATCCCTGCACGAAGACTTCCACGGAATGTCCGGTATCGACCTGAACCGCGCAGGTACGCCGCTGATTGAGATTGTCTCTGAACCGGATATGCGCAGTGCCGCCGAGGCTGTGGCCTACCTGAAAAAAATTCACAGCATCGTAACCTACCTGGGCATTTCCGATGGTGATATGTCCCAGGGCTCACTGCGCTGTGATGCCAATGTATCCGTGCGCTTGAAAGGCGAAGAAAAACTCGGCACCCGTACAGAATTAAAAAACATCAATTCTTTCCGTTTTGTCGAGCGCGCAATTAAAGTCGAAGCTGAACGTCAGATCGATATCTTGGAAGACGGCGGCACCATTACCCAGGAAACCCGCCTCTACGACGCGGACAAAAATGAAACCCGCTCTATGCGCAGTAAAGAAGTGGCCAATGATTACCGCTACTTCCCCTGCCCTGACCTTCTGCCAGTTGTACTCACTGATGAATATGTCGAGCAACTGCGCAGCATCCTGCCAGAACTGCCCGATGCAAAAGCAGCCCGCTTCCAAGCGGAATACCAGCTATCTGCTTATGATGCAGACCAGCTGACACAGGAGCGTGCCAGTGCAGACTATTTTGAAACTGTGAGTAAATCCTGTGGCGAATCCAAGCTTGCCGCCAACTGGATTAACGGTGAACTGGCAGCGCTGCTCAACCGTCGTGAACTAACTATTTCACAATCGCCGGTTTCTGCCGACCAACTAGCTGGACTAATCTCGCGCATCAAAGACAACACCATTTCCAGCAAAATCGCCAAACAGGTATTCGAGGCTATTGCCGACGGAGAGGGCAGTGCCGACGAAGTCATCGAAAAGCGTGGGCTGAAACAAGTTTCCGATACCGGCGCTATCGAAAAAATGGTGGATGAGGTGATCGCTGCAAGCGATGCCCAGGTAGAAAACTACCGCAAGGCCGATGAATCAAAGCGCCCCAAAATGATGGGGTATTTCGTCGGGCAAATCATGAAAGCGTCCAAAGGGCAGGCAAACCCACAGATGATTAATAAAATCCTCAAACAAAAATTGGACGCACTGCTTTAACCCTCAACATTTCAAGACCTGGGTCGGGCTTCGCCCGCCCCCTATTTATGTAGCAAGGATATAGTTTTGAGCCTGAAAAAAGACAAACAGAAAGTACTCGGAGAAGTTTTTGACGAGGAGCGTATTGCTGGATTCTTGATTGGCGAAGCTCCCGCAGGCGTAAACCGGGATTTTCATCTTCTCGAGCGCGCCTACCGAAGTATGAAAGCAGAGAGCTTTGCCACATTTATAAAATTATTTCTCGCTGAAGGCCTGGATCTGAACAGTCCTGGTCCCGATGGAAAAACTCTGCTGGCACGTATTGCTGAACACCGCCAGGGCGGAGAATATAGCGAGATTTTAAAAGCCGCTGGCGCCAACTGAGAACTCTGGAAATTTAGGCATCGTACCAGCGAAAGGTGAGAGTATGACTTCAAATCCCGTTCACGGTATCGACGCATTGGTGCGCGGTATCCACTTGATTACCCGGCGTGAGTTACGCCCATTTATCCTGGTGCCATTACTAATAAATCTGGTGCTGTTTATTATTATCAGTAGCATAATGATTTCACAGCTCGGAGGGCTTACCGATTATATAAGTAGCCTGCTTTCCCACACGCCGGTAAATACGGAGAATATGTCCTGGTGGGAAGCCATTATGGCCAAGGGTGCAGCATGGACCGCCAGTGTTTTTCGCTGGCTGGCCTGGATTATTGCACTGATAGTGCTTTTCCTATTTTTCCTTGCTTACGGCTATTTATTTAGCGTCATCACCAACATTATTGCCGCCCCCTTTAACGGTTTGCTCGCTGAGAAAGTAGAGGAACTGCTAACCGGTAAAGCTCCTCCTGCCGAGCCGATAATGCAAATGGTATGGCGTACCCTGGGCCGGGAATTGCGTAAGCTGGGTTACTTTATATTTTGGGGTTTGATCGTATTTATAATTGCCACCATCACCAGCTGGACCATTATTATCCCCGCAGTGCTCACCGCAGTTTGGGGCGCTTGGTGTATGGCTATTCAATACGTTGACTACCCACTGGATAACCACCAGCGGCCATTCGATGAATTAAAAACGGTACTGCGCCGCCGTAAACTCACTAGCCTTACCTTTGGTGGGACCGTGATGCTTGCCAAAATGGTGCCGATTTTAAATATCTTTATTATGCCTGCGGCAGTTGCTGGCGGTACGGCTCTGTGGATTGAAAGATTGCGTATTGAAGGGGATCTGGGAACTGAAACTCCTATTCTTCAGTAATCTAACTTCAAATACCCCCCAAAAAAGCCCTCAGGAATAGAGGGCTTTTTATATTAGCGGCCTGTAGCTTTTTTCTTTTTCAGCCAGCGATACCAAGGTTGCCTACCCTTAGAAACACAAGCTGTAGCCGACAAGCATTTTTCCAAGTACTCCAGCTCACTGTTAAGCACCTCGCCCGAGAGACTCTTGCTCCGTATTTGTCGAATCCTGTCAGCCAGTAATGCATCGCGTAAACCCTCTGGTTTTTGAATTCCAGACGCCAAGATTTGCGGGCTCCAACTGAATAAATCCTGCGCTGTAATCCGGTCATTTCCCCACTCAGGATATCCTGAAAAATCACTATCAAATGCCAAGCCAGATTGATTCTTCAAAAAGTGATCATTCAATTGGCGATTTGAATCGCTAAAGTGCATAAAGAAACTTTGGGCATCCTTTTCAGAAGGTACCAACCGAGTATTTTCTTCCAGCATCATTGGTTTCAGCTTCAGCAGCTCCGACTCAGCCACTCCCAATTCCAATAACTTGTGAGTCAATAGGAATTCCCTTCTTCCCACCCCCTCATTGACCCGCCTTCCTGAAATGTCTATGTTACCTCCCAGCAATGCGAGAAAGTCACTGACAATATCTCCCCCCTGAAGGGCCTCACGGGTAAAAGAGCGAACGCTTAAAGCAGCCTTGCCGAACACAGACTCCCACAGAATTAACTTGGAGAAATAATCATAGTAAGTCTCGATATCCTTAGTGAAAGCTGGGAAAGCACCTTCACTATGTCCAAACAATTTACTGGAAGAGCTGCGGTAAGCAACAGCTCCTCTGGCTCCTTGCTTTTTAAAGGATATCGCCTGCAAGTCCTGTCTGCGTAAATACACAATCACATTAACTTTATCGAAATACTTGGCACAGGTACGCCGAACCAATTCGACACTTTCACGTTGATGCAAAAAACAGAGGTGCTCTGCCGATATTATCGCTTTCTCACCGCTACTTGATGCGAGCAATTCATCCAGTCTTGTATTCAACTGAAATCTGAGCTGACCAGTACAGCTAGAGACTTCCACACATCCCGAAGAGTTACCCTTTTTTCCCAAGGACAAAAACTCATACCCGGCTTCACTCAGAGCTTGTTCCTGCTCTTTCATCGCTAACTGAAGAGAACTTGAGCCGGTTTTATGGAAACCTATATGTAGATAGAGGGTACGCATTATTCGAGTATCTACTAACTTTTTATTGTAAGCCCAACACTACAGAGTTAGCCTCCAACTGCTGAGCTTTGATTCTAATCAACTATATCTTTTTTAATTTAGGGGGAAATAAAATCACTAACGTAATTATTATATATATTCCAAATCCCACAATAAGTTAAAGCATTGAAAAGTAAGAATTAACAATGACTTTCTCTGGTAAATTGGGGGGCTGCAAGGGACACAAACTCCCTCGCAGCATAAGAAAAAAAATCAGTGCCGACGTGGACGACGGTGGCCTCCAGAGCCACCGCGACGCCCATCGCGATCGCCGTGACTGCGCTGAACTTTCACCTTGGGCGGTTCAACCAAAAGCTCTTCTGGCGGCACTTCGCACTTGAGCTTACCACCGAGCAACTGCTCAATAGGTTCCAGGCGCATGGCATCATCTTCACAGGCGAAACTGATAGAAGTGCCCGTTTTACCCGCCCGGCCAGTTCGGCCAATGCGGTGAACATAATCCTCCGGCTCTTCAGGCAAAGTGAAATTCACCACATGGCTGATACCGTCGATATGAATACCACGCCCGGCGACATCGGTAGCTACCAGCACCTTGGTTTTACCAGACTTAAAGTCATCAAGGGTGCGAACCCGCTTGTTTTGCGCCACTTCACCAGACAACAGGCCCGCAGAAATGCCGTGAGCGAGAAGCTGCTCGTGCAAGCGGCGGCATTGGTCGCGGCGGTTGGCAAAAACAATCAGGCTATCCACCTCTTCCCGCTGCACAATGTTGTAAAGCAAGGTGTACTTTTCTTCGCTGGCGGACAGGTAGACATGCTGCTCTACGGTATCCGTGGCAACCCTCTCCGGCTCAATCTCCACAACTACCGGATCATCCGTCCACTGCTCCACCAGATCATCCACTTCGGGAGTAAATGTGGCGGAGAAGAACATAGTTTGGCGATGAGTTTTACGCGGCGTCTGACGAACAATGCGGCGCACTTGGGGGATAAAGCCCATGTCCAACATGCGATCCGCCTCATCGATCACCAGGACTTCCACCTGATCCAGGAAGCAATCCCGATTGCTGACAAAGTCCAGCAGGCGACCCGGCGTCGCCACCAGGATATCCACCAGCCGCTCATTTAGGTTTCTCTGCTGCTTGTCATAATCCATACCGCCCACCAGGGTATGAATTTCCAGCGCGGTGTGTTTACACAGTGCCTTGGCATCATCGGCAATCTGCATTACTAGCTCACGGGTCGGAGCGATAATCAGGGAGCGGGCTTCGCCGGCATAGCGCTCACCTTCAAACGGGTGCTTGAGCAGATCGTCAATCACTGTGATCAGGAAGGCCGCTGTCTTACCGGTACCGGTTTGTGCCTTACCCACCAGGTCGTGACCATTGAGGGTGTGGGGAAGGGAGCGACCCTGGATAGGCGAGCAATACTGGAAGCCCAGGTCGTGGATGGCGTGCATCAACTCATTGGGCAGCCCCAGGTCGTGGAAGCGGACCTTGCCCTCCTGTTCCGGGACCTGGAATTCATCCAGGGACCATGGCGCAGCTGCCGGAGCTTTCGGCTTTCTGCTGCGCTGGCGCCCTGTCTGGGCGCCACGGCCACCGCTCTTTCGCGACTTCCCCTCCGCCGGTGCGGACTTTGTGCGTCCCTTGGCAGCCTTACCAGAAGGTTCTTGCCCTTCTTTACGGCGCCCTGAGCTTTCTTCTCCCCGGCGGGAGCCCTTATCCTCTTTGGAGGAGGAACGGCGGAACAACTTTCCTATCAAGTGAAATACTCGCTCAAATGTTCAAATAATCGGCGAGTATACCATCTCTAGGTGGCACTCGGCCCGCTATAGTGACGGCACAGCCAGTAATCCACACTGAAAAACCGCCCTGCCCCACTACAAAATAGCGCTAGCAGCATAATGAAGTAGGTAGCAGCGAACTCAATACCATTTTTCAGGATGGTCACCCCTCCAGTTTCCACCAACCACTCATAGTTGCCGTGCTCCTTGAGCAAGCCGACAATCTTCTCTTTACGCACCGAGGCTTCGTCAATAAGGTCCTTGCGCCATTCCCAGGGCACACTCAGTGTTTTATCCGGTAACGCTGACCAACCGTTCTCCCAGTGGGCCGTAAATGCTGCCACTGCCATCACAAACATCAGGGGAATCGCTACCAACCGAGTCGCTACGCCCAGCAAGATGGCGATACCACCAAAGAATTCCACCAAGGCAGCTATCCACGCCATCAACATCGGCGCTGGAAGCCCCAAGCCCCAATCGGGATTGCCAAACCAGGCAGCGACATCTTCGATATTATTCATCTTATTCATACCGGCCAGGATAAAAATTGGCGCCAAATAAATCCGTAGTAATAATGGCCCCAGCCAGTCTATTTTGCGTACATAATGTAAAAAGCAGTTGTACCAACCGCTCAGGCTATTCATAGCTCCACTCATTTAGCTCACTCTCTTATCAGTGTCTTTGTTCACTTTAGTCGAGTGATATCGCCAACTCTTACACAGCCCTATCTCAGCGCCCCACAAAGCACATCTATGCTTGCAGAACCCAAGTAACTTGAGAGCAACCTGGTGGGGAAAACTTACGTACTGGTCCACGGGCTATTTCATGGAGGCTGGTGCTGGAGCAGGGTCGCCAACCTCCTGCAGCGTAATGGGCATCGAGTATTCACCCCCACCCACAGTGGTCTGGGGGAACGCAAACACCTACTCTCACCCTCCGTTGGCCTGGATACTTTTATCCAAGACCTGATCAATACAATCCTTTGGGAGGAGTTGCAGCAAGTCACCCTTGTGGGCCACAGCTTTGGGGGAATGGCTGCAACCGGTGCCGCCGACGCTCTACCCGAACGGGTACACAGATTGATCTACCTGGATGGCGCTGTTCCTGAGCCAGGGCGCCCATTCAGCAGCCAACTTCCCAGCGGTATAGAGGAGCAGCGACTAAAACAAGCGCAGAATATTGACGGCACTCTGTGCATTATGCCGCCGCCACCAGAAGACCTGGGGATAACCCACCCCGATGATATTCGCTGGCTAAACCGCCGTATGACCCCACATCCCATCAAAACACTACTGGACCCGATCCATTTGCAACGCCCCCCAGAACAGGGCCCTCCATGCACTTTTATTCACTGTACCCAACCCGAGTACCCGCCAGCCATCTACAGTAGCCGCAAAGCAAAGCGGATAAGCGGGTGGGTTTATCGGGAGGCAGCAATAAACCACGACTGCATTATTAATAAGGCAGAAATTGTGGCCAAACTACTTGAGGAAAGTCCGTAATCAGCACTGGGCGCAGGCGCCGTTTGTACCGTAGAATGTCGGACCTTTTTGCAGTACCGCCCTGCCTTCCCCCGGCAGACTGAAAGCCTCTACGAATTTTGGCCCACCGCCCGTTTTCAGCTGTATTTGCGAAGGCCAGGGCCTGTTAACAATCCCCCGCAGGATTAATTTTTTGTCAAAATTAGCCCAGACCCCAGAACCCTCTATCGAGACCAGTAACAAGAGCTCAGGTTTTTCTTTGTTCAAGCTTTACCGAAATGCCACTAAAACCGAACTGTCGCACCTAACCACCTTGGGAGGCCCCCTGGTAGTCAGTAACCTGGCTGTGGTGAGCATGGGAGTTGTCGATACTCTGGTAGCAGGACGCGCTGGAGAAGTAAGTCTCGCCGGGCTCGCCTTGGGAGCCAGTATTTGGGCTGTTTGCGCAGTGACACTAATCGGCCTGCTCGCTGCTATCTCCCCGGTTGTTGCACACTTGCGCGGTGGCCGCGATGAAGCTGGCTGCGCCAGGCAACTGCACCAGGCGCTGTGGATCGCACTGATCGGTGGCATTCTGGTGTTTTCCGCCCTGCTAGCGGTTCCTATCTGGAGTCACTGGATAGACACGGAAGAGCCTGTTCGCAAAGTGATGGAGGGCTATGTACTGGCCCTGACTGTCGGCACCCTGCCTTTTGCACTCGGCACGGCGTTGCGCGGCTACTGTGAGGGCATGGGACAAGTGCGCCCGGTAATGCGCATCTATATCACCGCCGCAATTTTAAATATTCCCCTGGATATTCTTTTGGTGTTTGGTGCCGGCCCCATACCGGCAATGGGGGGAGCGGGATGCGGATGGGCTACCGCAGCGGTCAGCTGCCTGATCGCACTGGCACTCTTCTGGCACGCGAACACCGATCCGGTCTACCACAAGCTTAAACTTAGGCTGTTGCCGCCTCGCCCTCACTGGCCAACCCTGCGCCACTTGCTCGCAGTTGGCCTGCCAATTTGTGTGGGGGCAGCCAGTGAAGTTACTTTTTTTGCCAGTCTTACCATTTTGCTTGCCCCTTATGGCGCAGCCATTGTCGCCGCCCATCAGATCAGCATGAATGTGGGCTCGATTTTTTACTTGGTCGCACTGGCACTGGCCCAGGCCCTGAGTATCCGCACCGCCCAACTACTCGGTCAGGGACGGCCAAAGCGCGCGCGCTTCTGTGGCAAAGTGGGCATCAGTAGCGGCCTTATCTACGCACTGGGCACCGGTGTACTTTTGATTACCCTGCGTACCCTGTTTGTTCAGGCCTATACCAGCAATGAAGAAATTATTGCGGTGGCCGCCAACCTGCTATTGCTGTGTGCCGCATTCCAGCTGGTGGATGTCACCCAGGCAATGACCTGGGGCGCATTGCGCGGATATAAGGACACCAGTGCTCCCATGTTTATACAGCTATTTTCCTACTGGCTGGTGGGGCTTTCTACCGCCTACTGGCTGGGAGAGAGCTTCTGGGGGGTATACGGTTATTGGACCGGTGTCTGTATCGGCTTGGGAACGGCTTCAATCCTGCTGGGAATTCGCTTTTGGCGAACCAGCCGCAAAGCCATCGAGCGAACCTACGGATACGCGTAATTCGGCGCGTATCACATTCCTCGGGAACGTATTGACTATACTGGCGCTCCAAAGTCCCAATCTGTGCCGGACACAAGGCTCTCCGGCACACCCAGATATACGAAGTTGACCGGAGTGCCGAATGATCCCGCGCCAATCCTCCCGAAGGACCCGACACCTGCTAAGCCTGGCTTTACTGCTTTCATCCACCCAGGCCCTGAGCGCCGATGACAGCACTGGAGAAGAGACAGAAGCGGTCCCCCAGGCTGCCAATATGCAGCTGGACCAACCGGTGATCACAGAGCTGGGGCCACCCACCAACGTTGCCCCTACTGAGGAGCAATCCCAGTCGACAGATGCTGGTTCTGAAGAAATCTCCCTGCCCCAAGCGGAAAATCTGGAGCTGGACCAACCTATTCAGGAACTGGATAAACCGGCAGCTCCCACCGAGACTGCTCCCACTGCCGATAAAGAAACCGAAACAGTTAAACCTCAACCCGAATTACCGGAGCCCGGCACCATCTCCCTGGTTCCGGGAGAGACTGCCAAGCCTCTGCGATTATTAGGCTCAGAGGTTCCCCCTGCGACTTCTACGCGCCTGGCCTGGTCTCCCAGCCAACACTTCGAAGGGGTCTATAGCCCCACCGCTGTATTGGTGGTTAACGGCGCCAAGCCAGGGCCGGTTCTCTGCCTTACTGCGGCGGTGCACGGTGATGAGTTGAACGGTGTGGAAACTGTGCGGCGGGTTATGTACGACCTGGACGCAGACCATTTAAGCGGTGCGGTAATTGGCGTACCCATCGTCAATCTGCAAGGCTTCCATCGAGGCTCCCGCTACCTGACTGATCGACGCGACCTGAACCGGCACTTCCCCGGCGATCCCAATGGCTCTTCGGCTTCGCGAATTGCCAATTCATTTTTCCACGAAGTGATCAGCCACTGTAACGCCGTGGTGGACTTGCATACGGGTTCTTTTTATCGCACCAACTTGCCACAGTTGCGCGGCGACTTAACCAATCCCAAGGTAGTGAAAATGACCCAGGGTTTTGGCTCCACTGTGGTACTGCACAGCGCCGGAGCCAAGGGTACCCTGCGCCGCGCCGCTGTGGAGGCTGGTATCCCCACCGTCACTCTGGAAGCCGGAGCACCCATGGTGCTGGATGAGCTATCGGTAAGTCACAGTGTGAAAGGTATACGCACTCTGCTGAACCAACTGGGTATGGTGAGTAAATTCCGCCTCTGGGGCGATCCCGAACCGGTTTACTACACCTCCACCTGGCAGCGGACATCGACCGGCGGGGTTATCTTTAGTGAGGTACAGCTCGGTGAGTTTGTGCGTAAAGGCGATTTACTGGGAACGGTAACCAATCCTATTACCAATGTGCGCACAGAAATTCGCTCTGAGCACAACGGCCGTATTCTCGGCATGGCATTAAACCAGGTCGTGCAACCGGGATTTGCCGCCTACCATATCGGTATCCAGGCTCCCCAGGAACAAATCAGCCAGCCCCAGGAAGTAGTAGCGGAAGAATCGGTCGCTGACAAATCAGAGAGCAAAGTACCAGCCACCCCAGAAAACCGCCAGCCGCCGACAGAAGGTGAGGAATAAATCCTCACCTATTAATCACTGACTTTATCGATCACCGTCACTTCGGGCATTGCCAAAGGTTCCGGTTGAAGGGTGATATGGTCGATATCGAAGCGCTTGACCAGGGTTTCCCGCAGGCGCTCCAGTACGCTGGGCCAAGCCTGCAAGTCATCCACCACAATATGGGCCGACAGGGAAATAGTGCTGGAATCCAAGCGCCAAATATGGAGATCGTGCACTGAGCGTACCCCGGTTACCGCCGCCAGTGTCTCACCCACAACCGGAAGGCTCAATTCCCTGGGTACCCGCTCCATCAATACATCGATCGCATCCCTGAGCAGTCGCACGCAGGAAACCAGGATTAACAGGCAAATAAGCAGTGACAGCAGGGGGTCGATGGGTACCCAACCGGTAAAATAAATCACAGCTCCGGAAGCCAGTGCCGCGACAGAGCCCAGCATATCGCCCATCACATGCAAAAGCGCACCGCGAATATTGAGCGTGCGCTCGCCTTTTAATAAAACCCAGGCCGCCAGAATATTAATCAGCAACCCCATGGCCGCAATCAACATCACCGTACTGCCGTGCACCGGCTGGGGATTACGCAACCTATCAATGGCCATAAAAGAAATACCGACCACGATCAGTAGCATAATCAGGCCGTTGGTTACCGCAGCTAAGACCTCCGCTCGCCCCCAGCCAAACGACAATTCCCGATCAGCGGGTTTTTTCGCCAGTACTGCGGCAATAGCCCCCAGTGCCAGGGCAAAAGTATCGGTCAGCATATGGGCGGCATCGCCGAGCAATGCCAGGGAGCCAGATAGCCAACCACCTATGGCTTCAACTATGGAAAAACTGAGAGTGAGAACCAGTGCAATAATTAATGGGCGCAAAGCCCCATTGCCAGTTCGGTGGTGGACATGATCATGCATAGGCTCCCTCCTCAAATCCCTGTGGCAGCTCCGCAGGTATCACTATTTTTGCCCTAAGGTAATTCGCTCCCAACCGGAATAATCCCTGCGACTTGAAACTTTATTCAATCCCGCCACAGAAAAAATATCCCGCACACTCTCGGCTTGCTGCCAACCGTGCTCCACCATTAGCCAGCCACCGTTTTCCAGATAATCACCAGCGGTTGTAGCGATATGTTCAATATCTGCCAAACCCTGTCGCTCTGCCACCAACGCAGTGCGGGGCTCAAAGCGCACATCGCCCTGCACCAAGTGCGGGTCAGATGCATCGATATAGGGAGGGTTGCTGACGATCAGGGAAAACAGCTGTGGCTCCAAACTGGAAAACCAATCGCTCTGGATAACTTGCACATTTTGCAGCTTGAGGGAGCGCCGGTTTTCCTCTGCCAGTGCTACCGCAGCGGGTGATTTCTCCGCTGCAATAATTTCCCATCCCGGTCGCTCCGATGCCAGAGCCAGTGCGATAGCACCAGTGCCAGTGCCCAGGTCCAGTGCTCGCAACCTACCCTGGGGAAAAAACTCCAGCGCGGTCTCCACCAACAATTCAGTGTCCGGGCGGGGGATCAGGGTGGAGGAATCCACCTTTAGCGACAGGGACCAAAATTCGCGCTCACCGATAAGGTGTGCCACCGGCTCTCCCGCTTGCCGGCGCTCGAGCAACTGCTCATAGCGCACTTGCTCAGCTTCATTCAATTCGTATTCCGGCCAGGTATAGAGCCAGGTGCGCTCGCGCCCCAACACACTGCCGAGCAGAAGCTCTGCATCCAGGCGCGCGCTGTCGCTATCGGTTAATTGGGCGCAGCGTGCGATATTTTCCTTGACGCTGGTCATGGAGAAAAACCTATAAAAACGCCGCTCGAGGCGGCGTAAAAAATCTGGATTTATTGGGCCAGGGCCGCCAGCTGGTCGGCCTGGTATTCCGTGCGCAATGGCCCGATCACCTCCCCCAGAGCCCCCTGCATAATCTCATCGAGTTTGTAGAGGGTGAGGCCGATACGGTGATCGGTAACCCGACCCTGGGGATAGTTGTAGGTACGGATTCGCTCAGAGCGATCACCGCTGCCCACCAGGCTGCGGCGGGCATCGGAAATTTCCTGGGCCGCCGCCGTTTCCTGCGCAGTATTGAGCTTCGCTTGCAACAGTGCCATCGCCTTGGCTTTGTTCTTGTGCTGGGAGCGCTCATCCTGACACTCCACCACAATCCCCGTGGGAATATGGGTTAAGCGCACAGCGGAATCGGTTTTGTTAACGTGCTGACCACCGGCACCGGATGCACGGTAAGTATCCACACGCAAATCCGCTTTATTAATTTCAATCGCATCGCGCTCATCCGGCTCCGGCATCACCGCGACCGTACAAGCCGAAGTGTGAATACGACCCTGGGATTCTGTTTCAGGAACCCTTTGTACCCGGTGCGCACCGGACTCAAATTTTAATTTTGCGTAGACATCTTCACCGGCGACGCGAGTGATAATCTCCTTGTAGCCGCCGTGCTCACCGAAATTTTCGCTGACAATTTCTATTCGCCATCCCTGCTTCTCCGCATAGCGAGAGTACATGCGAAACAGATCGCCGGAGAAAATAGCCGCTTCATCACCACCGGTTCCTGCGCGAATTTCCAGGAAAACATTTTTTCTGTCATTGGGGTCGCGCGGCAACAGCAAAGTCTGTAGCTCTCGCTCTAGCGGCTCCACTTGACCTTCAGCCTCGCGCAGCTCTTCCTGAGCCATTTCGCGCATTTCCGGGTCATCTTCCCCCAGCATCTCCCGAGCCGCGACCATATCTTCCTGCAACTGTTTGTAAGCGCCGTAGCATTTCACCACTTCTTCCAGCTCAGAATACTCGCGGGAAAGATCGCGGAATTGATCCTGATCAGCAATTACGTCGGCATCGCCCAACAGCGCAGATACTTCCTCGTGGCGCTCAAGCAAGGTTTCCAGTTTATTCAGTAACGATTCTTTCATTGATGCTTTTTCTCTAAATCGATATCGGTGAGATCATCCAACCCAACGACCTCGCGAGCGATACGCAAACGCTCAACATCACCCTCCGCCGTGGCTTTTTTCAGACTGACGGTGGGTGCATGAATTAATTTATTAGTGAGAGAGCGAGCGAGCTGCTCCATCAGTCGACGAGGGTCCTCGCCTTTTTCCAGCTGCAAAAGTACCCGTTCAAGTTCGGAAGTGCTCACTTCCTGGGCTCGCTGCCGGTAGCTGCGAATACTATCCACAGCCTCCAAAGAGCGGCTCTCTTTGGTAAATTCAGCCGCGGCAGCATTTACTATTTCCTGAGCGGCCTCCGCCGCTTTCTCTCGGGAGCGCTTGCCCTCATCAATAACCCCGCGCAAATCGTCCACTGTATACAGATAAACATCATCCAGCTCGCCAACTTCCGATTCGATATCACGGGGTACCGCAATATCCACCATAAACATGGGGCTGTGCCGACGCTTGCGCAGCGCCGATTCGACCGCTCCCTTACCCAGGATCGGCAGCTGGCTCGCGGTGGAACTGATAACGATATCCGCGCGCGCCAGATGCTCGGGGATATCCGCAAGCAGGATTGCCTCGGCACCAAAGCTCTCTGCGAGCAACTGGGCCCGGCTCAATGTGCGGTTGGCAACAATGACCTGCTTGATTCCCTGATCGAGCAAATGTCGGGCAACCAGCTCCACGGTCTCTCCCGCACCGATCAACAGGGCAGTCTGCTTTTTCAGGTCGGTGAAGATACGCGAAGCCAGAGAAACAGCGGCGTAGGCAACAGAAACCGGGTTTTCACCGATTGCAGTTTCGGTGCGAACCTTCTTGGCGACGGTAAACACCCGCTGGAAAACCCGGTGCAGTTCACTGCCCACACTGCCGGATTCCCGCGCCACCGCATAGGCGGACTTAATCTGGCCGAGGATCTGCGGCTCACCCAACACCAGGGAATCGAGACCACAGGCAACGCGCATCATATGGCGTACCGCTTCTTCATCGCTGTACACATAGGCACAGCCCTTGAGCTGCTCCAGGGGCACTTGGTGGTATTCAGATAGCCATTGCAACAGGGCTTCTGACTCCACATTTCCGTATATTTCGGTGCGATTGCAGGTAGACAGGATGGCCAGCTCGCGGCACCCCAGTGCTTTTCGCGCATCTCCCAGTGCGCCGGGCATCACCTCGGGGGCAAAGGCCACCCGCTCGCGCACTTCGACCGACGCGCTATCGTGGTTGATACCCAGGGTAAGAATTGGCATAGACTTCCGTTAGCATTAAATCTTAAAAGGCGGAAACCGCACTGGGAGCGCATTTTCATAGGCAGCCGTCTCCCTTGCAAGCGTAAGAGGCAGTAAAATTGCCCGCCGATTTGGCAAGAGCCCCTGCCCACTACCGCTCCAAACCCGATTCACGACTAGAATTATATGGCGATAATCGTTTAAAACACGCCAGTAATACCCAGCTTTCAGCGACAACGTAACGTATGGACACGATCTATGCTCCCACCTCGCGCACATCAGCTTCCAGCCCGAATTTCCAGCCACTTGCTCAAGCTTGCCGCTTTCCTTGTAGCATCCGTAATGCTTGTTTCTTGCACCCAGCACCAGACGCCGGCGGCTCCCTCTGCAGAGATCGCGAGCACAGCACTGGAGCCGAGCAACCTTAAGGGTAAGGAAACCACTGAGTCAGGTGGGCCGGAAGCTAAAACTTTCCCTATTGATACCTTTTACACCCTTCTGGTGGCCGAAGTCGCCGGTATCCGCGAACAGTACGATGTCGCACTGGCCAATTACTACCACCAGGCGGAGGTCACCAAAGATCCCGGGGTTGCCGCCCGCGCTACACGCATTGCCCGCTTTTTAAATGCCCGCCAGGCCGCCTTGGATTCAGCCCGGCTATGGGTAGAGCTTGAGCCACAAAATGCCGATGCGCAGTTGGCCCTCACAGCCGAGCTGACTCTTTCCGGCGACTTACACACAGCTCTGATTCACGCCAGTAAAACCCTGGAACTCGGCGGCAACCCGCCCATGCAATCTCTCGCAGCAACCGCTATTGGGCACGAGCAACTCACAGATCAAGCCAAGCGGGAGTTTGCCCGGCTGGCAAAAGTCTACCCCCTCGATGACGAGGTCGTGCTCGCCTATGCCATGGTACTGCGCACCGAAAGGGAATTCGCCCGCGCTTTATCCCTGGTGCGCCGCGTTCAGGAGCACCATCCCGACCAACTGGATGCACCACTGCTAGAAAGTCACCTGTTGGTTGATCAGGGCAAGCGCAAAGAAGCCATATCCCTACTCGAACGGCTCGTCGGTATCCATCCCTCCGAGAGCCGCCTGCGCCTTCAATACGCCCGCCTGCTGATTCGAGAGGACCTGGCCCTGGCTCGCAAGCAGTTTGCCGAACTGGTTAAGCAGCGCCCGGAAGATGGCAACCTGATTTTGTCGCTGGCCCTAATTCAGTACGAGACCGAACAAACTGAAGAGGCCAAAGTCCTCTTCACCCAACTACTTGAATTACAGCAACACGAATCCGCTGCCTATTTTTACCTGGGCAACATTGCAGAAAAATCTGGAGATTTTTCCCATGCAATTAAATATTTCCGCGAAGTGGGGCCCGGCAGTGATTACGTAGAAGCCATTACTCGCGGTACGGAATTGCTGGCGAGCCTCGGACAGTACAGCACTAACCGGCAGTGGTTTGCTGAACTGAGAAAAAAACACCCCACCCAGGAAGAACATTTTTACCTGATGGAGGTCGAATTACTTCGCAAAAGTGGTGAAGCCGGAATGGCTTTGCAGCGAGTAGACGAGGCATTACAAACCAACAGCACCAGCGGTCGCTTGATGTACACCCGCGCGCTGTTGCATGACCAACTCGGCAACGCACAACAATTCGAAAAGGACTTGAGAAACCTGCTGGAAAGAAATCCCGATAACGCCACAGTTCTCAACGCACTCGGCTATAAACTGATTGAAGATAAATCCCGGCACGCAGAAGCCTACCAGTTGATCAGCCGCGCTTTGGAACTCGAGCCTGAGGATCCGGCAATAATCGACAGCATGGGGTGGATAGAGTACCGTCTCGGCAATCACGAAGCTGCGGAAAAGTATCTGCGGCAGGCGATGGAAAAGTTGCCCGACCACGAAATTGCCGCACACCTCGGTGAAGTACTCTGGGTTCAGGGAAACAGAGAAGCCGCCATGAAAATGTGGAGAAAAGGTCTTCTGCTGAATCCCCACAGCAAAATTATTCCGGCTGCCATGAAGCGCCTACAAATCGAAGAGTCACTGGAACAACATGCATCAGATAGCTGACAAGACAACCGCGCGAAGATTCTATCTATTATGGCTGGCATGTCTGGCAATAATGATTTCCGCCTGTGCCGGACAAAAAACCAAACAAGAACCGGAGCCAGGTTCCCCCACTGAAAATCAAAATTCGGCACCGCAAACAGTCGCTGAATTTACCCAGTGGAATCTCAAGGGCAAGCTGGGTGTTCGCTCCCCCAAAGAAAACGGCAGCGCTAACCTGGCTTGGCTTCAGGGCGGCGCGGAGAATTTTCGCCTGCATCTCAGCGGTCCGCTCGGAGCGGGCACTACCGTCATCACCGGCTCAGCCGGTGGAGTCAGTTTGGTGCGCGGTAGCGAGCCGCCAATTTATGCGCGCAACCCGGCACAGCTAACCCAGGAAGCACTGGGCTGGCCTCTGCCCGCCCGCGAGATGTTCTACTGGGTGCGCGGTCTTCCTGCGCCCGGCGCCAAGAGTGGTGAGCAGCGCAACGCCCAGGGCCAGCTGCAAAGCTTGCGACAATCCGGCTGGGCCTTGGGTTTTAGTGAATATCGCAGCGAAGGCCCCTTTATGCTGCCAACACGGATCAAAGCACAAACCAACAGTCCCACTGGCCCGGTATCCGTCACCCTGGTGATTAAAGACTGGGGTTTGTAGGGGGTTTTGCATAACTCTATCAATGCCCAAAGCGCAGCATGCAGGTATTATGGCGATCTTGTAATTGATTGACCCCTTTTTGCCTCATGCTGCTAACCCTGCCCGCCCCAGCAAAACTCAACCTGATTCTGCGCATTCTCGGCCGTCGCCCGGATGGCTATCACGAGTTACAAACCCTGTTCCAACTGCTCGATTTCGGCGACTTATTGGAATTCAGTGAGCGCAGCGATGGCATTATCAGTGTCGATGCCGGCCAGCTGGATGTAGCTGAAGAAGACAACCTGGTTTATCGCGCAGCCCAATTACTGCGCAAACAAACTGAGCCGGACCGACAAAATTCTCTCGGCGCCTCTATCCGGTTGATAAAAAAGTTGCCTCACGGCGGCGGCATCGGTGGAGGCAGTAGCGATGCCGCCACCACTTTGCTCGGGCTCAACCACTTATGGCAGTGCAATTTATCGATCGATAAACTGGCAGAGCTGGGACGACAATTAGGCGCCGATGTTCCAGTTTTTGTGCGCGGACGCACCGCTTGGGCGGAAGGGGTTGGTGAAAAATTAACCCCAATAACCACCGAGCAACACCACTATCTGGTTGTCTCAACCGGTTGCGAAGTGAGCACTGCAAAAATTTTTCGCGATTCACGTTTGACAAGAGATTCAGTCGCAATTACATTAGCGGCCCTTCGCGAGGAGCGGGCCAACGAGATGCGACTCGGCAGCGAAAAACTGGAAACATTTTCCGGCAATGACTGCCAGCCATTAGTTGAAAAGCTCTACCCTGAAATACGCGATGCCAGAGAATGGCTCGAGCAATTTGCTCCAGCACAACTCACCGGCACCGGGGGCTGCATTTTTGCGGCATTCCCTACGGCAGAGGCAGCCATTGAGGCACACGCCAAACTGCCTGAAGCGTGGCAGGGTTTTACAGCAGCGGGTGTATTGGTTTCACCGACACATCAAGCGCTAGCGAAAATCTCCTCAGATTTTTGAGGAAACATTACTGGGGCGTAGCCAAGCGGTAAGGCAGCGGGTTTTGATCCCGTCATGCGAAGGTTCGAATCCTTCCGCCCCAGCCACTTTCTTTATATGCAATGGCACAGTCAAAAACCGGTTCCGACATGATTCAGTCTACGCTGATCCAGCCGGCCCAGGCCATTCGCACAGGGCTTTACAGAGCCACTCCCCAATTTTTAAAGAATCCTGAAGGCAGACTTGAATGCAAGTGCCCGATGGTTGTGCGAGCACGCACCCAGAGCAACCCGTTGAGCAAGGAAAAAAACTGTGGCCAAAACCCTGTTTTTATCCGCTCAACGCAAAAGTGTTGCAGCAAAAACCCTGACTGCTAGCAAATATGCAGGCATCTACACTTCAATTCACTTCAAGACAGAATTAAAGGAACTCGCAGTGGCTGACTTAATGGTCTTTACCGGCAACGCAAACCCGGAACTGGCACAGAAGGTTGTCGACCATATGGCGATCCCCCTGGGTGAAGCCACGGTCAAGCGCTTCTCCGACGGCGAGATTGCAGTAGAAATTACCGATAACGTGCGCGGCCGCGACGTTTTCGTGGTGCAATCCACCTGCCAACCCACCAACCGCAACCTGATGGAACTGATCCTGCTGGTAGACGCCCTGCGCCGTGCCTCCGCCGGCCGCGTTACCGCTGTAGTCCCCTACTTTGGCTACGCCCGCCAGGATCGCCGCGTAAGATCCCAGCGCGTGCCGATTTCCGCAAAAGTGGTTGCCGATATGATGGTGAGCGTAGGTATCGACCGCGTATTAACCGTCGACCTGCACGCGGAACAGATCCAGGGCTTCTTCGACGTTCCTGTGGATAACGTTTACGGCTCCTCTGTCCTGCTCGACGATATCGAGCGCCAGAAGTACCAGAACCTGGTGGTAGTATCCCCGGACATCGGCGGCGTTGTGCGCGCCCGCGCCGTGGCCAAGAGCCTCGACTGCGACCTGGCCATTATCGACAAGCGCCGTCCGGCCGCCAATGTTGCCGAAGTCATGAATATTATCGGTGAAGTCAGCGGCCGCACCTGCCTACTGGTAGACGACATGGTCGACACCGCCGGCACCCTGTGTAACGCCGCCAACGCCCTGAAAGAGCACGGCGCCGAGAAAGTTGTGGCCTACTGTACCCACCCGGTACTGTCCGGCAACGCCATCACCAACCTGAACAACTCCGTTCTGGATGAGCTGGTGGTTACCGACTCCATCCCCCTGGGTGACAAAATGGAGAAGGCACCAAAAATTCGCCAGCTGACCCTGTCTGCCATGCTGGCCGAGTCCATGCGCCGTATCAGCAATGAGGAATCCCTGTCCGCAATGTTCCGCTAGGAGCTTGCCGGTCAAGGTATCTCTGCGCCCCGCATGCCGGGGCACTTTGCCTTTAGCGCTGA
The DNA here is from genome assembly GCF_052467955.1 of Microbulbifer maximicatervae (SeqCode). Classification (NCBI taxonomy): domain Bacteria; kingdom Pseudomonadati; phylum Pseudomonadota; class Gammaproteobacteria; order Cellvibrionales; family Microbulbiferaceae; genus Microbulbifer; species Microbulbifer maximicatervae (SeqCode). The sequence goes on along the minus strand of NZ_CP174329.1, from coordinate 1,523,148 downwards.
TTCCCGTAGAATACGCGCCCGCCCGGCACTGCCGGGCAATTACTTTTGGGCCCAGTGCCCAATTTTAACATCCATGCCAGAGCGGTCCGGTCGCAGGTCACTCTGGACAGACAACCCGAGGTTTATCCCATGTCTGATATTAAATTGAACGCCATTGCCCGCAGCGATGAAGGGAAAGGTGCGAGCCGCCGCCTGCGTCGCCTGGAAGGCCGTGTACCCGGTATCATCTACGGCGGTGAAGCAGAGCCTGCTTCTATCTCCCTGCTGCACAAAGACCTGACCAAAGCTCTGGAAAACGAAGCTTTCTTCTCCTCCATGCTGACTGTGGACGTAGACGGCAAAGAAGAGAAAGTTATTCTGCGCGACCTGCAGCGTCATCCGGCTAAAGCCCTGCTGCTGCACATCGACTTCCAACGCGTATCTGCCAACACCAAAGTACACGTTAAAGTACCTCTGCACTTCCTGAACGAAGAGAGCAGCAAAGGTGTTAAGGCTGGCGGTATCGTTTCCCACACCCTGACCGAGCTGGAAGTTAACGCTCCTGCCGGCAAGCTGCCTGAGTTCATCGAAGTGGACCTGGCCGACCTGGATATGGACGGCGTACTGCACATCTCCGACCTGAAACTGCCGGAAGGTGTTGAGTCTGTGGCACTGAGCCACGGTGCAGACCACGACCTGGTTGTAGCTTCTATCCACAAGCCTCGCGGCGCTGTGGAAGCTGAAGCCGAAGCTGGCGAAGGCGAAGAGTAATCGCCTTGGCTGCGGCACCGGATACTCCGATCCAGTTGATTGTCGGCCTGGGAAACCCCGGACCGGAATACGATCGGACGCGACACAACGCCGGTGCCGACTTTGTTGTCGAGCTGGCCCGCCAACAAGGCACCCAGCTCAGCCTCGACAGCAAGTATCACGGCCTCACTGGCCGTGTGCGGGTCGGCAGCCAGGATATCCGGCTGCTGATTCCCACCACCTATATGAATCGCAGTGGCCAATCTGTCGGCCCACTGGCGAACTTCTTCAAGATTCCCCCGGAAGCCATTCTGGTCGCTCACGATGAGCTGGACCTAGCCCCCGGTATCGCGCGCCTGAAAGCCGGCGGCGGTCACGGTGGACACAACGGCCTGCGGGATATCATTGCCGCACTGGGCAACAACCGAAACTTTATGCGCCTGCGACTCGGTATTGGCCACCCCGGCAGCTCGAGCGAAGTGGCCCGGTTTGTACTCCAGCGAGCCCCCAGGGCGGAACAGGAAACACTGGCTGATGCGATCGATCGCTCGATCGACGTTCTACCCACCGCCGCTTCCGGCGACTGGGGCGCAGCCATGAAAACGCTGCACACCAACAAATAGATCCCACCCGCCGGCTTGCCTTTTGCCGCGGAAATCTCGATAGTGTGCTGCGCTAAATTGCCGGTATTTTCCCGGCTGGCCCGGACCCTGAGGTGGCCGAGACATCCCGCCCATCCAAAATCCCGCCAGCGCAACCACTACCGGACCTCAAACGCAATTAGCAGAGCGCGCTGTATGCGCCTCGGGCAAACGGAAAAATATCACCATGGGTTTTACTTGCGGTATTGTCGGCCTACCTAATGTGGGCAAATCCACCCTATTCAATGCATTGACCAAAGCGGGTATCGATGCGGAAAACTTCCCCTTCTGCACCATCGAACCCAATGCTGGGGTCGTGCCGGTACCAGATCCCCGCATCGACAAGCTGGCTGAGATCGTCAAACCGGAAAAGGTAATTCCCACCACCATGGAATTTACCGATATCGCCGGTCTGGTTGCGGGCGCCTCCAAGGGGGAAGGTCTGGGTAACAAGTTCCTTGCCAATATCCGCGAGACCGACGCTATCGCCCACGTTGTGCGCTGCTTCGAAGACGATAACGTTATCCACGTCGCAAACCAGGTACACCCTGTAGCGGATATCGAGGTAATCAATACCGAGTTAGCCCTGGCCGACCTGGACACTGTGGAAAAGGCCCTGCAGCGCTTTACCCGCGCCGCCAAGGGGCAGGACAAGCACGCGATCAAGATGAAAGCGTTGCTGGAAAAAATCCAGCCCCACCTGGATGAAGCCAAGCCGCTGCGCTCTTTCGAGCTTTCAGAAGACGAACTGGCGGACCTGCGCGAATTGAGCCTGCTCACTATCAAGCCCACCATGTATATCGCCAACGTGGACGAAGATGGCTTCGAGAACAATCCGCACCTGGATGCTGTGGCAGCCATCGCCGCTGAAGAGAACGCGGTACTGGTACCTATCTGCAACAAACTCGAAGCGGAAATTGCCGAGCTGGACGACGAAGAAAAGCAGGAGTTCCTGGAAGAGCTGGGTATGGAAGAGCCCGGGCTGAACCGCGTGATTCGCGCCGGCTACCAACTGCTGGGCCTGCACACCTACTTCACCGCTGGCGTAAAGGAAGTTCGCGCCTGGACCATTCCACTGGGCGCTACCGCTCCCAACGCCGCCGGTAAAATCCACACTGATTTTGAAAAGGGTTTTATCCGCGCTGAAGTGATTGGCTACAGCGATTACATCGACAACAATGGTGAGGCCGGAGCAAAAGACGCCGGCAAATGGCGCCTGGAAGGCAAGGACTACATTGTCGCCGACGGCGACGTAATCCACTTCCGCTTTAACGTCTAACCGCCTCTCCTTTTTTGCCTCCCCACCCCGGGGAGGCGCGCCTACCAGTGTAAATTCCATGGCTCAATCAAACTGGAAAGTCGGCCTGCCCCTGGCACTGATTACCGTATTTATGTGGGCAACCCTGCCCATCGCCCTTAAAGGGCTTCTCGAATACATCAGTCCCGGTACCGCTACCTGGTATCGCTTTGCCGGTGCAGCGTTGTTGGCGGGCGTCTATTACGGGCAGGCGCGCAAGTTGCAGCTCAGCCCACTCTTCAGTCGCGGCTTGCTGCTTTTCACCATCCTCGCCGTTGCCGGCCTCCTGGTGAACTACCTTGCCTACGCCAGCGGGCTCAATTACATCACCCCTGGCGCCGCCCAGGTTGTAATCCAGCTGGCTCCCCTGCTTCTGCTGATATCCAGCGTACTTTGGCTGGGCGAGCGCTTCTCGCCGCGTCAGTGGAGCGGCGTAGTACTGGTAGTAATTGGGCTACTGCTATTTTTTAACCAGCGCCTGGAAGAGCTGACCAGTGGCGCCGGCGGCGAATACCTGCTGGGGCTCGGCTATATCCTGATCGCCGCTGTCACCTGGGCGATTTACGGCTTTTTCCAGAAAAAAATATTGAGCCGCGCAACACCCCAGGATTTACTGGTAGTGATTTATATCGCAGGAACCCTGTTCTTCCTGCCCATGGCGGAGCCAATGAAGGTTTCCCACCTGGGCTGGCTCGAGTGGGTACTTTTGGCATTTCTCACCGCCAATACGCTGATCGCCTATGGGGCTTTTAGCAAGTCACTAGCGCACTGGGAGGCATCCAGTGTCAGCGCAACCCTGTCATTAGTGCCAGTCATCACCCTTCTGTTCAGTACGCTGATCAGCTCTATCTGGCCCGACTATATTGCAGTTGAGCCGCTCAACTGGATCAGCTGGGCCGGCGCCGGCGCCGTAGTACTCGGTTCCGCCCTCGCCGCAATCAGTTCCAGGCGCCGTTCTGAGCAGTCCCGAGCATCAGATGAAAAAAATCGCTAACTATCTGAAAAGAATACAAAAAAAATGTTGACACCCCCGGCCCATCGTTTAATAATGCGCGCCCTCGGGACAGCCGAGACAACAAAAGAAATGGCAAGGTAGCTCAGCCGGTTAGAGCGCAGCACTCATAATGCTGAGGTCGGGAGTTCGAGTCTCCCCCTTGCTACCATTTCAAATCACAGAGACTATTCTTTGTGAAACTTGAAACTGGGGCGTAGCCAAGCGGTAAGGCAGCGGGTTTTGATCCCGTCATGCGAAGGTTCGAATCCTTCCGCCCCAGCCATCTTCCTAAATTATCTAGCAGGCCCAAATCTGGGCAGCAACCAAAAACGCAACCGTTTTTTATCTGATTCTGCGAATAGCTCGCCAGAACTCGTCCGCGAACGCAATCCAAAAATCAACTACTCCGGCAGCACCACACCATTAGCTTCCATAACTGTCACTTCGGCGCTATCGGGCTCCAGGCCAGCAGTACCTGAAGTTGCTACAGGCGTTCGCACTTGCTCCCTGCGCAAACCCAGGGCCCGCAGCCACTCGAAGCCCGCCAGGCAGCACAGCAATGCCAGCAGCACTAGCGGACCGCCATATCCCTTCATAGCCTCACTCTCGGACATGCAAGTCCACACAAGCTGCACAACGCACAGGAAGGCCACAATCAACAGGGTCGGCTTGCGTCCCAGCAAGCTAACCACAAAAACGCCCAGAGGCGCCCCAAGGGCCACTACCGGTGCTGCTGCCAGCCAATTCCCAAACACGCCAGGCTGCCAATCTCCCGCCAGCGACTTCACTATTACCCCGAGTACCGAACAAAATGCCATGATCACCACAGATGTAGGGATCGCCACCTTAAGATCTACCCTGCTCAACAGCACAAGAGCCGCATACACCAGCATGTCTACACCCACACCGGTAACTGCCACCACGCAAAAGCCGGCAAAAGCACCCAATAGCAAGCCGACACGAAAATCTGTCGGGCACTGGGGGTCTCCCGCGTGCTCACAATCAGTAATTTCGCTGAGGCGATACAAATGAAAAATGCCAAAACTGCCCCAGAGGACGGCAAAGGAGAGTTTCACCCAGAGTTCAGGTATCAGAGGGGCAAACAGCAGGATACCGGCGGGAGTCGCCAGAAGAGAGCCCAGCAGCGCCCCCCGCAACATCGACCAGGCCAGCTGCTGGCGCCGGCAGAGAATAAACAAGCTGGCACTGACCATACCTATCGATTGAACTGCAAAACTAAAGTCGCGCCCCAGGCTTGCCGGCATATCAAAAAACAGCACCAGCACGGGAAACCCAACTGTCCCGCCTCCCATCGGCGTAGAACCAGCGGCATAGCTACCCAGCGCCATCGCCAGGGCCATGGACCAATGCTCGAGTGCCAGGGCCAGGTTCTCGCCCTGTAAAATCAGGAACAACCAAACACCGTAAAACAGAACCAACCAAGCGAACCAATAGCGAAGAGAGAATCGCGCCACGTTTTTCATCTTATTATTTGTGAGCTAAAGCGTCAGAGGGAGACAATAGTGGTACGAGTGTGAGATGGGATCAAGACAAGATTTGGCGAGTTCGCCTATTCCGGTTAGGAGGGTTGCCCGGCAGCCGCAGCTGCCGGGCAAAGCGCAATTAGTTCAAGCGCTTCTTGCGAATCAGGTTTTGAACCTGCATAGAGGACATCATAGAGGCGTAGATTGCCGGCAGGGCTCCACGCTTACGCAGCTCCAGGAAGTCTTCATCAGACAACTTGTTAAGCTTCTCTTCATCGATAACAAAGAAACCTGTCAAATCGTAAGGCTTGTCATCTTCGCTAACACGGAGAGTCAGTTTCTTCTGGGTCAGCAGGTCCTTGGAAACCAGGAACTCAATAAAAGAGTCGGTCACAGCAACACGCTGTGCAGTCTCAACCACCGCCTGGGCGCGATTCTTCAGGAAGTCAGTTTGCTCGCCTTCCCCATCGAACAGCGCTTCACCTTCAGAGTCGCTCAGCATCTTGGAGTCTTCGTCGATGCACAGAACAGCCTGATCCGCGTTGTCTGGGTTCTTCACCAAAACGAACGGGTAAGTGCGCACTTGCACAGGAATGTAGCTACCATTCCAGCCATCAGCACCGGAGAACAGGTTCTCACCGGGGCGCAGACCGGTAAGCGCCACAACTTTAAACTGGTCAGTATTCTGGTCTTTAACGAACAGGATCGGGTAGCTCTGAGCTGCCTGTACGATTTCCTGAACCACCAGCGGCAGAACATGATTACTGCTTACATGGTCAAAAGTAATGTCTTGGGTGAGTTTCAGGTTGGCATGTGCCTTTTTATCCAAAGCTTTGATCTGTGCCATAAGTACAACTCCTAGCTACTTTTATAGTTACTAAATTTTCAGAGATACCCTAACGTACCACTCTTCTACGCATCTACGATGACAAGTGCTTTCCGACAGTCGCCGGAAACCAAAGCCAGCATTAAACAGGGAAGAAGCCCAACTGGCAAACAAAGTCCACCAACATTAACCTAAAGACAAATTTATTTGATTAGGTTAATACTATTCAAGACTATCGCACCAATTAAATTCACTACTCCCCCCTTAAAGTGACCCGGCAACCTTCAAACTCAACGAATCGAGTATTAGCTAGCCAACCCTGACAGGTAGCGCATTACCTGTATCACCCCTCCCCCCACCTCTACAGCTATCGTAACAAGTGGTGCTTTTTTATACGATTGAAAGTGGTTGGAGTGAGTTCGATGCAAAAACCGAGGGGCGCCTCATTATGATGAGCCTACTATTTCTCTTCCATCTCCTTGCAATGGCTCTAGCCGTGAAGAATTACCACACCCTAGCAACCGTAACATTCATTTTTTCCTTGATATCAAGCATCGCCTGGCTGGGCTATCACACCGGCGACAATCTCAACTTAGCCTTGTAGAGGAGGGTGAATGGGCCATACATTTCGAGAGCTTAATGCACTGGGCATACTCGCCGTATGTGCCGTACTCGTCGCCGCAGAGTACTTTCAATTAGTGAATGGAGAATTGCCCTGCCCTCTCTGTTTACTTCAACGAATTGGGCTCACAGGAGTCTTATTTGGCCTGATGCTAAATGTACTCTATGGCAACCGCCCTCTACACTACAGCCTGGCTACACTGTCAGCGCTATTTGGCGCCGCTACCGCGCTGCGCCAAGTCAGCCTACATGTTATTCCCGGAACGCCAGGTTATGGCAATCCATTAATGGGGTATCACTATTACACCTGGGCTCTGATTATCTTCTACATGACAATTATTGGCATCGCGATTGTCAGTGCATTTAATAAGCAATATGGGAACCCCATATTTATTAGCTTTCGAGATCAGAGAGCTCTCGGAAAAACGGCCATAGTGGCTGCATTTTCAATTACCACACTTAATATATTTATAACCTTCGCAGAGTGTGGACCTACTGTTTGCCCGGATAATCCAGACAACTATTGGCTCTTTGGCGCTATCGACGGAATTTAAAAGCAAGCTGAGAAAAGAAAAGGGGGATAGCTATACAAAAGACAGCTTGCAAAGCATATATCCATAGATCAACAGAATAAATAGAGGCCAGGACCGGATTCGAACCGGTGAAAAACGGTGTTGCAGACCGTCGCATTTCCTCTCTGCCACCTGGCCATAAAAAAACCCGGCGCTTCCGCTCCGGGTTCTTTGACTCTACGGAAGCAAAAACGCTTCCGAATAAATTTACAGAAGCACGCAGGTTGCCTGGCAGCAACATATAGAAAGAAGTTCTTGCGCGTATTTCATAGTAAACAGTCTTGTTTAAGTTGCCGCCAAGGATAATGGAACAAAAACTCCATCAACTCTTTCTAGGTAGCCTCAGAATACTGCCCAACCCTAACCTCATTACCGGGCAACGGCTGCTCTGGAACCAGCTGTGCCAACCCAAGAGAAATTAAGGCCATTAAAGACCCGGCAAAGAATACCATTGGCGGAGAGACAAGCCACAGCAAGCCAAATACTACAGGGATAACTACTGCGGCAATATGATTAATAGTAAAGCTGACTCCGGCCGAAGCCGCGATATCCCGCTCGTCGACTATCTTCTGGAAGTAGGTTTTAATCGCAATTGCCATAGAAAAGAATAAATGGTCAACAATATATAATACCGCTGCCAGCGCAGCACTTTCTACCAGCGCATAACCCGCAAATACCAGTATCAGACCAATATATTCCAAAGTTAGGATACGGCGCTCGCCAAACCGAACGATAAACTGTCCGATCTTCGGTGCGATATACAAATTAAGTAAGTGATTTACCGTATAGAGAGCAGCAACCTCCCCCACACTGTATCCAAATTTCTCCACCATCAAAAAACCAGCGAATACTATAAAGATCTGCCTGCGAGCCCCACTCATCATCGTGAGCGCATAATAGAGCCAATAGCGTTTTCGCAGAATAAGCTTCTTATGCTGGCTGTGGGGCTGAGCAAACTGAGGGAAAAGGACCCAGGCACCTAAAGCAATGACAATGGTCGCGCCACCACCAATTAGATAAACCCATGAATAATCCAAACCTGCGAAGTTCATTAAACCCCACACCAAACCATAAGCCAGAAGCGCGGCAAAGGAACCTGCGGCAGCCATACGCCCCATCCAAACTGCTGCTGTTTGTTTGGGGAACCACTGGAGTGCCAGGGAAGTCTGCAAGGTCTCATAAAAATGAAATCCCGTAGACATTAAAAGTGTAGTGAGTAACAACCCGGTCAATGAAGGATACAGCCCCGTTAGCATCACCCCAAGGCCAGTTGCTACCAAGGAGATTATCGCCAGTCTCTGCTCCCTGACAAAAAGTAATACAAAGACCACTAGGAAGGCCAAAAAGCCAGGTATCTCACGCACACTTTGCAACAAACCAATATCTGCACCGGTAAATGCTGCCTTTTCAATAACAAAGTTATTAAGTAACGTATTCCAAACAGCAAATGAGAGCGGCATCGAAGCTGCCAGAATAAGCAAAAGAATTTCAGGCCGGCGAAGACGTTGTAGCATAAATGACCTCCTATAGCTAAGGCCCGCAATATACGCCCTCAATATCCAACTGTAAAATTATAAAAATAGTACTGAAGAATGAGTTTTCATCGAGAATATTGCAGCTCATAAAATTAAATACTAATTAAGCCATTAAATAGTGGTAACACCGACCAACAACTTGCTCAACTGCCCGAAAAAACGGTGAACAAGACGTACCAATTGGAAAAGTAGCAAGCCATCTAATTATGTATAAATTCCCGCTAATCATGTATTTTTAATGAGATGAGGAAGCTTAGCTCACTACATATAATGACTAGAATCAGACAACTCCAACCTAAATTCACCTATGCTTTAACTGCTATATCTCTAGGCGCCTTACACCACAGCATGACTGATTACCAATCATAGATAACTCTTGGAGAGAAAAATGCGTATTCATTCCTGGCGAATTTATCATCTCAACTTAGTCATACTACTTACCACACTCCCTCTCCTACTGGCGAATGCCGCTGCTCAAGAAGATAACTTACCTGACAAACTTAAATTAAACGAATGGAAGGTGCCCTGGGAGGGACTCCCCAGAGACCCGCATGTAGACAGTAAAGGTAATGTCTGGTTCTGTGGGCAAGCGGGTAACTACATCGGAAAGTTTACACCGACCTCTGAAGAGTTTAAGCAGTATGAAATACCTGAAGGTACTCACCCTCATAACCTGATTGTGGATTCAAACGATATTGTTTGGTATGCAGGTAATCGCAATGCGCATATTGGGCGATTAGACACCAATAATGGACAAATTAAACAATATCCAATGCCAGAAGGTATCAAAGACCCACATACGTTAATCTTCAATCGAGAGGGAAATATCTGGTTCACAGCCCAGCAAAGTAACCGCATAGGACTGTTAAATATACAGAGTGGCAAGGTTCTAAGTGCCACCCCAACAACCGCTAATGCCCGCCCCTATGGTATTAAGATTGATGCTCAGGGAAACCCCTGGGTAGCTCTATTTGGCACCAACAAGTTAGCGCGAGTAGACGCAAAAACCATGGCCATAAGTGAGGTTAACCTGCCACGCCCAAATGCTCGCCCTCGCAGACTGGAAATCGACCCTACCGGCAATGTTTGGTATGTAGATTATCCAGAAGGCTATTTGGGGCGCTATACCCCGACGACCAAGGAGTTTAAAGAGTGGAAGCTACCCAGTAAGAATCCTCGCCCCTACGGAACAGCACTGGACAACAATAACCAACTTTGGGTCGCTGATACTGGAGAGATTCCAAATATCATTTTTGCCTTTAACACAGAAAAAGAGAAATTCACAAGCAAGACCCCAGTTCCAAGTGGTGGAAATATAAGATATATGTATTTTAACAATATGGATGGAAGCTTTTGGTTTGGTGTTGATTCTGGATTTATTGACCAGGGGATACCAAAATAGACGCATATATAGATCGAAAAGCGTACTACCAGCTTGACGCCCACAAAATCAATAACCAAACTCACTCAAAGCAGTAGATCTGCGCCAAGTGCAACAACAACTAATAAATTATACTTGGTACCAACACCTAAAATATCTACAAAGGTAAATATGTCAAACGTTGCATAACCCTACCCACCAACTACAAACTACAAACTGAGGTTTTTGCTCTCCTCTTAAAAAACCAGGAACTCATTATAATCTTGAGGCTCCAAAGACCGTTAACAGTGCAATTAAACGACCTTGATTTTAAATTCGATAACGCTTTAATGCAAAAAAACGACATAACAATTAATTTAGGTATAAAAATGCATAAAAAAATAGACAGAGTGATACCACTTTTGATAATCGCTATCATCGCATCATCAAGCAGCTTCGTTATCCACCTCGCCTCTGCAGAATGGCTTCCAGAATGGATAAGTCAACAAATGCAAGGGGTCAGCATACAGCCCTCATGGAATATAAAATATATAGCTCTATTGACATCAATCGAATATGGCGTCGCTGCAATAATTCTATATATCCTGATACAAGACAAACTATTCAAGTACAGACTTCCATTTAGAATTCTAATTTTTTCAGCTCTACTAACAGCCACTCACGGCGCCCTAGTGAGGCAACCATTGATGGATTACCTTATTGGCAACCCACTAAAAGTTACACTAGCTCAAAATGGCATGAAGTGGCTCGTATGGATACTCATGGCAACCGTTGTAATTATAGGTATTGAAGCATTCGCCTCAAATAAATCAAACTCTAGCGACTCTACAAAACAAAAAGCGTGCAGCGATCATTAAATAAAATTTATAAACAGAATTTACAATTATGGAACCGAAACAGACCGGGATAGCATACGATACCATCACAGATCTATGGGAACGTAAAGAGTTCAACAGAAACAACGGTATTAGCCAGTATAAGCGGGCACTTGGCTTTGTAAAAAATAGAGGCTCGGCACTAGATGTAGGGTGTGGCTGCACAGGAAGGCATATCGAGCTTCTGCAAACTGAAGGATTTGCTCCCGAGGGAATTGATGTTTCTAAGAGAATGATAGAGATCGCCAGGGATAAACACCCTAATGTCAACTTCTATCTAGAGGATATATGTGAATGGAAAGGCACAAAAAAATATGACTTTATAAGCGCGTGGGATAGCATCTGGCATATACCAATTGAAAAACAAGAGGAAACTATAAGGAAGCTAGCGTCTTACTTAAACAAGGAAGGCGTTCTAATATTCTCCTTTGGTGGAACAGATAAAGAGGACTATCATAAGAATAATGCGATGGGACAGGAATTATATTACTCCACCTTAGGCACAAATAAATTTATACAACTCCTTATTTCATCTGGTTGTATTTGTAGACATCTGGAGTACGACCAACCACCAGAATTACACGCCTATTTGATTGCTCAGAAGATATAATTATTTAGACCCCGTTCCCTCTATCATGGGTAGCCTATATGTTAAACGGAGCAATGCTTGTTTGGTTTATTCTTACCGGTCTCAGCGTAGTTTTTGTTATTTGGGACTCAATCACTAATGCGCCAACCAGCTGGGTTCAGCGCCTGGCTTGGATATTAGTGATTCTTTATACCGGTGTCATCGGCTTAATCTTCTACCTACTCACCTGTCGCCGCCCCTTTCCTGGCGGCCACGATCAATTCACTAGGACCACATGGAAGCAAAGTGTAAATAGCGAAATGCATTGTCTTGCAGGTGATGCAACTGGAATCCTTATCGCAGCATCTATTGTACCTACACTGGGCCTCACCAATGGATGGGACTCCATAATTGAGTACTTGGCTGGCTTTATTTGTGGTTTGTTTATTTTTCAGGCATTGATGATGCGAAGTATGTATCAGGGAAACTACTTAAAAGCAGTGGGCAAAACTTTCTTTGCTGAAACTGTATCGATGAACATGGTTATGGCTGGCATGATACCCGCTATGGTGATACTGACTTCCATATGGCCAAACTCTGAAGCCCCATCAAATGCTACCTTTTGGTTTCGTATGAGCTTGGCAACCATTGTTGGAGGTATCATTGCTTACCCTATTAACTATTGGCTGGTAAAAAATCATTTAAAACACGGATGTATGACTCTTCCGGGAAAAGATGGAACCGCGCCCAATCTTGGTCATTGCTCTCATGAATGCGCCCCAAATTCAGCATCGCACACCTATGGTACCTCACAAGCAGAAACACATAAAATGGAAATGCATTCTCTATCTATAATGGAATCAAGTATATGGATAACGGGCACGTTTATAGTTCTTTTTCTTGCAATTTATGTCACGGATAAAATCACACCAATATACTTTTGATCTAATAACCTTATGCACTCAAAATAATCGCTTAAGCATAAGATTCAAAAATTTTCTTTCTCCGCCTGTAGTAAGATTTCACTCTGAGGGTGGCTGCCAATTGATTACCGGGCTTATACCTTCAGTATTACATAACCAAACAATCGCTTTCATTCCCACCTTAAGCTTCCCCTTAGTATCAATGAGTTTCTCCCAATCGCTGGAATGAAAATTACGGCCATGGATGCGGAACTGCCCGAGAACCTCCTTCCAATTTGGCATAGTCAGGTTTAGAACCTCATTTGTTCCATGGTCAGTAGCAACCCAAAGCTTAACTCCATCTTTCACCCGCACAAGTTTTGTAATCTCCCCCTGCCATGAAGTTAATTGGTTTCGATCACAGGTCACGTACTCTGGAACAGCTAACCTTTGAGCCAATAGATCCGAACTAGCAAAAATTAGTAAGCTCAGCACTAAAAATAAATAATGTTCTTTATTCATAATTGAAGAAGGGGGGCAAGCCCCCCTTAACTGTTAAAGACCACGATAAGTCGCGCTTTGTTCATCCGCGCGAGTGGCCTGACCTTCAGTGAACTCGTACATACAGCTATCGTCAGTATAATCCATAAAGTTAGTTACCGGATCTTCCCCTTCAGCATTTCTTCCCCTGGTACAGGTATCCCGACCAACAGGGCAGCCATAAGCAGCCGATCTCTCCGCAGGAGTATCTGAGACGTAGTCTCCCCGGCCGAAACATCCACCTTGGAACGTATGATAAAGACCCAACCAGTGGCCAACCTCGTGAGTTAAGGTATCCCCCTCATTGTAGGGCGCAGCATCACCTCCAGGTACAGAACCAGTTAAAATTACTACGCCGTCATCAAGTGGATCAGAGGAGTAACTACTTGGGAATGTAGCCCACCCAAGTAGGCCATCACTAATTTCAGCTACATAGATATTCAAATCCCCGGCATCGCCAACTCGTAAGGAAGATTTCATTGACTGTTCAGCCGAAGAATTGTAACCAACGTTATACCAAGAATTATTTGCTGTAACAGTGGTTGAAACTAAATTAAAAGTAAATGGAGTATTTGCGTAAGCATCATTCAACACATCCATTTGCGTATTAATCTCACTATTAGAAAGTGCTCCATTATTAGCTGAGTCAGTAATTACATGAAAGTAAACATCAACTTCTACAGAACCTGCGGGCCGCAATGTGTGTGCCACACTTCTATCACTTGATATACCACGCAGAGTAGAAAAATGCTGCTCTTTTAATGCAGCTTCCTGAACTGATGGGTGGTCTGTACCGCAGCGCTTTAGCCCAACGCTATTGTTGGCAGCCTCAACCGAAGAAACACTTTGAGCAAAACCTATAGTTGATGACGCAAGCACGCACAATGATAAAGCAGTTTTTATCGAGATATTGGAAACAGTCTTTCTCATAACCTAAGCCTTAATTTTATTATTTATTTACACTCCCATAAGAGCCCGCCAACTTTCCACGCTTCCATAAACTTTTGTCAATAGCACCAATTCTTAAATTGATGATAATGACATCAAACTCTTTAATAAGGCGTAACGTTCAACAAGAAAAAAGCAAATCTAAAAAAAATAAAAACTCAAAAAAACAAAATACAGATACATTTCTCTATAAAATTAGTTACATGTGAAATTTTTTCACGGAAAAACCAAGGTGCAACTCACTTAAAAATGCGAACAAAAAATTGAGGAACCTGAAATTACTGACAGGTAAAATTCCAATAAAAAATACCGAATTTTATTTCAACAAAGCGGACAGTTATATTTTTTATGATACATCATCACAAAAATAGCTCGCACCAACTGGGGTTAATAATAAAAAGATATTCCAATCATTAGAGCATCTAATTCAAAAGGCCAATCACAAATAACAAAGGCCACTTACCTCCTGTGATCATGGAGGTAAGCGGCCTTTATAAATTCTGGAATTTTTAAACTAGAGTGAACACTCTACTCTCAATTAGCCCCACTGCTCTTGAGAGCTAAGATCATTCCCGCTACTCGGCGAGCGGCAGGCAGTAAAGTGAAGCTTGTTATAACCTAACTTATTTTCAGTAATGACTTTTAGAACATCATCCAAATGAATATGAGCCCCATCTTCAACCAAAATCAAATCATGATCATGAAGGCCACTCTGCCAAGCCTTTTTGATATTATCCAGATGACCAGGGCTTTTTTCATTATATGAGAGATTATAATTATAAACGCTCGCACCACCACCAGCTATAGAGTGGACTTTTCCTGACCCCATATTTAGGAACTCAAAAGTTCCAAATTTTTCTTTACTATTTTCCTCATTGGCAGGCTTACCTGTTTTTGTCAAACTCCTGACTGCATGATCAGAAGATGCCGAACCATGAAATGAGTAGAAGTATAGAGCCAAACCCTCTGGCAATTCAGCCTTACCAAAAGAGCCGTTATCAAATGAACCATGTGCGTAAAGGATCGCCTCATTACCACTGGCTTGTTCCTTTTTATGAATTATTACTTTTCCAAACTGAACAGTTTTCATTACATTCCTTATCGATCAAAGGTTGGAGAATCTATTTTTTGACTACACCAGCAAAATGCGGTCACAAATTTAAGATTATTCTTTTCAAACAAAACCCAACTGTTTTTAATGGTTACAGATAAACAAAACTAGATCAACGAAAATAAAATCTATGTAAGCGACTGAAATCCAATCTTCATTACCACACTCTCATTCAAGCAAAACCGTAATCATGACAAGTGAAAAAACTATGAGCTGAGAAACAAACGTCATACAAAACCCCAAAAAACCACAGGATCCCAATTAAGGAATTTTTCTTCCACATTTCAAACTAGGAGTAAAAGGGTTTAAGGCCTGATGAACAACCTCACAAAAAAATGGTTATGCTGCCTTAGAGAAACTGAGACTCAATTTCGCATGACAAAAAGTTCTATTACACATAAAAGACAATATCCTTGCCCATTACAACCATCATACAGTCAAGTACGCCTAGCAAACTCTTTTTTCAAATTTATTTGATTAAAATAAGAAGTGGGAGGCATGCCATCTCTCATCATTGCTCTAGGAAGAGAGGTCAATAAGCCACAAAAACCTAGATTACCAACATATGAAATACAGAGTTATTTTTTTACAAATATATTATCGAGAAATCTCTCACAAGCGATTAAGGCTCAAATATATTGACGACCTACTCTTTCAGCTGGATTACTCTTTTAAGCTGATAAGAATGAATTGATGAGCTATGGACGAATGTCTACACTGAAAAAGAGTGGCGTATGGTATGGATAAAAAAAGATAAAACTTTCCCGCCAAATTAACCTCTAAATGTGATAGATATAAATCGTATGCTGACAGGCATTGGAGACTTTCTTGGACGAAGCAGCGCTGGTGAGCCTGGCGTCAAAACTGTTTGGCAGGAAAAAACTAAACTGCTTCACTATTTGAAGGCAGCGGAAACTTTAAATCGGCTTAAAGGATGTGTATTAAATGTAGTGGTTCAGGCTCGATCTAACAGTTATCAGCTTTTAAAAAGGTACCCCGTCAGGTCAAATCCAGTTTACGAGTTTATCCTTCCTGATATTTTTCTATCTTTAAGTGTTGCCATCAGTGTGCGGCGTGCATTTATTTGTGGCAGAGATACCGAATTCGGAAATGATTACGAGCATCGCCGCGAATTAATTCAAAGCCGTATGCATAAGTTGGCCGAGGTGTTTGCGCTAGTTATTGCTGCCTATGCGGTAATGAGTAATCACTACTATATAGTGCTATACATCGACACAGAATCTGCTAATAAGTGGTCGCAGAGATAATTACTCGCTGACAAAAACTCTTCAAAGCCTCTAGCTTGGTCCAGCGCTATCTTCAAGGCGATGCCCTCGGTCACGCTGAAGTAAACAGGCTAAAAGAATTCTTGTCCCAATGGCGGGAGCGCCTAATGAATATCAGCTGGTTTATGCGCTGCCTGAACGAGCCCATCGCCCGCCAGGCCAATGCCGAGGACAACTGCACCGGTCGTTTCTGGGAAGGGCGTTTCAAATCTCAGGCCTTGCTGGATGAAAGAGCCCTTGCCGCCTGCCTGGCTTACGTGGACCTCAACCCTATCCGTGCTGGTATCGCTAAAACCCCAGAAGAATCCGATTACACTTCGATCCAGCAACGTATCCACACAGCCATCTCAGGCCAGCAGCCCAAAAGCCTACTGCCGCTGGTCGGCGGGGAGCGCCGGGATATGCCTAAAGGCTTGCCTTTTCAGCTGGATAACTATTTAGAGCTGGTAGACTGGAGTGGCCGGCAGCTGCACCCTAAAAAGCGCGGCGCTATTCCCGAAAACATCCCACCTATTTTAAATCGGCTGGGTATTTCGCCAAAACACTGGCTTTATCTAAACCGCAATTTTGAAAGCCGCTTTAAACGCTTGGTGGGCTCAGCGGAAGCGGTACGCCAGGTCTGTGCGCAGCAAAATAAACACTGGGTACACGGGCTGCGCGATTGCCAGCGCTTTCTTAGCCCCACCCCCTGCTAAATTACAGAAATCCGCTTATCAGCTGCCCCTAGATTCCATCGCTCCCGACTCTACATCCCGCCTGATTCCCTATGGACTCCCCAAATGATCTTTTAACGCCAAATTGCCATCTATTTTGAGACAAATATACCGGCTACCAAGTGGTGGCGTAAAAATTCTTGTCTAGCTTCCGACTCTCCATTCTATGGATGTCCTAATCAGCTCGGTGTATTGGGCGCCCATAACGGGCCTGTTTAAACAGCAACTTTTTTACTTTTACATCTATCTCGATAGCTCTTTAGGGAGCTCCACCAATTTACTTTTCATGCTATCCAAAAGCTCGAGAAACTCTGGCTCCACATCCAATATGCAGGACCTACAAACTGAAACCAGCTCCCCATCAATCTCTGCAAAAATATCCTTGTACTTTAAATCTTCTTCAGGCTCTGCAGAATCCATGTTGCTTTCATAATTTCTTATTTGAGGGTCATAAAACAAAGTCGAGGAGTTTAAACCCAGTTTTTTCAAACAGGTACCACATAGAAGAGTTGATATATATATCATATTCGACTGAGAAAGCTCTTCCATTATTAAATAGAACCTTTCTTTTTTGTTGCTCTCAAACCCTGCTTTCAAATGAGAACAACAGCGAACGAATACACTCTTTCCATGTTTATTACAAAACCAAAAACCCATAAATTGTAGCCTTATCTATTCGAAAGCTTTAGATTCTTTCTCTATTCCACGCATATACCTACGAGTTGACAAGCCAACTGGAGAAGTTTTAGGCGCAGACTTCCCTCCTGCATTTAGCACATCAAACACATGGGTTAAGCAGCTTTTTGTTTCTACGCAGTAATCCGGGGTATCTAATTTATTGATATCATAGTTTGCTCTATCAAACGCAGTTTGACCATTTATTAGCAAATTTTGTTGGTAATTTTGTGCTGCTTCTGCATCGGGTAGCTTAACTTTGTATACAGCAACAAGTGTTAATTCTGATTCCGAGGGGTGAAATTCAACATCTAGAGTCTTACTTCCCTGTTCACCAGCCTGCTCTGTGCCTATTTTATATCCATCATGCTCAGTAATAATTGCAAAATGAGGACTATCTTCTCCTTGATAGTGATAGATATAAGCAAATCCCTCCTTGCAACTTAGTCCAAGAGGATCTATCCATCTAACCGGATTTGACGCATACCGATAATTATTAATCCCACCGGATAACCCGATCGGATCCTGCTGCGTAAACTCCCCAACCTCCGGATCATAATACCTAAACCGGTTGTAGTGCAGCCCGGTCTCTTCATCGAAATACTGTCCCTGGAAACGAATCGGCTGTTCTACCTGATTCTCATGAGCTAATGCAATATTGCCATAGCTCTTATAGGCAACACTCCAAACCACCTCACCTTCCTGGTTGGTAAGAGTATCAGGCGTTCCCAGGTGATCCAGATGGTAGTGATAGACCTGCTCATCTTCTTTCAGTGCAACCGGTTTGAAAGTCCCCGGTTCAAAATAGTAAGTCCGAGTATTAAGATCTTGTTGGGTGTGGATATCGGATTTGTTTTCACGAAGCAGGACATCCTCATCCCAGAGGAAGCAAGTTTGTTCGCTATTAGTAGATTTATCAATACGGCGACCCAGTGGGTCATATTGGTAGTGAATCTCTTGTTGAAGCTGTTCGCTCCCCTCTTCCACTTTGAGCTTTTCAACCCGCACCAACTGCTGGCGACTGTTGTACTGATAGCGGGTCTGCAGTTTCTGCCCTTTACCACGCAGCTCGGCGATACGGTTGCCATGGATATCGTAGCGATAGTGAGTATCGCCACGGAAAGCTAATCGATTGCCCTTGACTTGAGTGGCACTGGCCTGCTGTTTGGCTTCATCTTCTGATCTAGCGGCGGCCAGAATATTGTGTGCGGGGTCGTGCACAAAATATTCTGGGTTGGGGCCATCAACCTGGGTGAGGCGATCCAGAGCATCGTAGTGATAGCTGCGGGTACCACGTAAACTGTCCTCAATCTTGGCGATCTGACCAGCTTTGTTGTACTGGTAGCTGCGCTCCAGAATTGAGTTAGATTCCTGGGTCGGATCTGACACTGGACCACCGGCCTTGCCCAGGCTCAGCTTTTGCAGGCGCCCTTGAGGATCATAATCTCGCTGGCTCTCCAGCCCATTGCCGTGCTGGCGCTGACTCTCCCTGCCCTGCTCATCGTGATTAATGCTAGTAATCAGCTGATCGGTGTTACTGCCTACCGGGCGACGGTGCAGGCTCTTGAATTGGCCGGCGGGGTTGAAGGCGAAGTTGAGCACTTCGCCATCAGGCAAGGTAGTAGCGATGCGGTTGCCTGCAGCATCGTACTTATGAATGAGTTTATCTTTGCCCTGCCAATCCGCAGTCACGCGGCCGTTGGCATCATATTCCCAGCGCAGTTTACGATGGGTATTTTCCGCTTCGATTAACTGACCGCTGCGGTTATAGCGGAAGTTGGTTACACCATCCGGGGTGACTTCTTCCAACAGGCGGCCAAAAGGGTCACGCTGGAAAATGGTGTCGACACCCTTGCCGGTATCAGCATCAGTGACAGCCCTGGAACTAATCAGGTGCCCAGCGCGGTTATAGGCGTAGCGAGTCACGCGTCCATCGAAGCCCACTTCTTCAATCAGGCGTTCGTTCAGGTCGTACTTGAGCTGGTACCGCTCACCATTTTCGTTGGTGAGGCCCACAAAGTTGCGCTCGCCGTCGTAGTGGTACTCCAGGCGGCTGCCGTCCGGGTTAGTGCGCAACTTAACCTGGCTGAGGCCGTCGTAGGCGTAGCAGGTGCTGCGGCCTTCGGAGTCCATAACTTCCGCAAGCAGCCCTTGGGGGTTATAGCTGTACTGAGTCCTAGACCCATCTGGGGTAATAACTGCGTGGATACGGTCCTGGGCATCGTATTCATAGCGGGTTATCTGGCCAGGAGCATGCTGTACTTCCTCCAGGCGGCGGGCACCGTCATAACGGTAGTGCTGAGTTCGACCCATGGGGTCTTTGACCGCTGCCAACTTGCCCTCAGGATTCCACAGATAGCGGGTGGCATTGCCCAGAGGATCGGTAACACTGCCTATCAATCCGACCGGGTTATAGCTATATCGGGTGCTACTGCCAAGAGGGTCTTTGGTGGTGACGATCTGGCCTTTCTGGTTGTATTCACGTTGCCAGGAGTTACCGGCGGGATCAGTCACTTTGGCAGGCAGACCTTCACCGTTGTACTCGATGCGGTGGCTGTTGCCAGCGGCATCGGTCTTTTGTATCAAGCGACCCTGGTCATCATACTTATAGAGTTCTTCTCGCCGACTGCCATCATCGCTGGGCAATTGTACTTTGGTAACTTGGCCCAGATCGTTGTAGCTGTAGAGGGTCTCTGCACCTTCAGGGTCGCGGTGATAAATCGGTAGGGCGCGATCATTAAAGCGGTAACGTTCCTGTCCCCCACGAGTATCCGTTACGGTAACGCCGTGGCCATCCTCATCCCAGGCAAATTTGTAGTTGTAGGTAGCCTGCCCGTCGATAGCATCACCCCATTGGCGTACGCAACGAGCAGATGGGCCTTCTTTATCCCACTCAAAGTAAAAGTGGTAACCGGTTTTTAGGATGCGCTTGGAAATAACATGCTGGTGATATTCATATTGCTCACTGTAGCCATCCGCATCGGTGGCTTTTATCAGATCACCTTCATCACTGTATTCGTACTGAGCCAGTATTTTAATGCGACCATCGCGAGTTTCTTTCTTCAGCTCGCCAATACGCAGGCTATTGGGCTGCCCTTCGGGCGGGCTGATATGCAGAGCTTCACCAAGGCTGCTTTCGATACAAATCAGGCGCTCATCGATATAGTGGAAGAGGTAATAGTTACCGTAGCCATCGCGGATTTCAGAGAGTTTTAGAGCCCCTTTAGTACCTGTCGCCTTGAAGTGTTTTTGCACACCATTTTGGGCTCCGTAGGGAGTTACAACCCAATGCTCATCGTTAACGCGAGTTAACGATAAATTTTCCACCACATTGTGGCTGCGGCCGCTATTACCCGGTGCAGGTAAGCTGATTACCCGGCCCTCGGCATCATGAAACTGTACCGCTTTGCCTGGACGCCATACCAGGCGCTCATTCAACGTGTGGGTCCAGCCGTGGCCCAAACCGAAATCCCTGGCGTTACTGCTGCGGTAAGTTCGCGCCAGAGTTAGTGGCAGCGGGCCATCCAGCACCGTATCCACCAAAGTCAGACGCTCTTCACCTGTTTTTAAGTTGATCGGTTCACCACCTTCACAGGCATTGGCATTGCACTGGGAGGTATCACCGTTCTGGTTTTCCCCGGTGTCGCTATTGGTATTGTCCGGCTCGTTGCTATTATTCGCTTGGCTACCTTGCGACTCACTTGAATTATTATTGGAGCCACTATTGCTTTGATTGGAATTTGAGGCAGTGCTGCTGGCCCCTGAGCCACCAGAACTGCCGGAGCTGGAGCTACTTGAAGAGGGCCCACTGGAGCTGGCTGGTGGGGCTGCCGCTTCAGAGGAACTCAAATCGGAGAAGTTAGCGCCTTCCCCTCCCTTAGCGTTGCCACCCTTTTTCTTGGAAACCAGCTGTTGCTGCTTCTTCAGTTTGGCCAAGTCCAACATCAGCTCGCCGACATTTTTAAAGGACTTCAGCAAGCGCGCATTTTTGGCCATAGCTACAGCGGCGCCGACGCCTCCAGTAATCGCCGCTAGGACGATAGTGAGGATAATTTCAAAGGCGCCACCGCCGGCTATTTCGGTAATTTCCAGGCTGTGTTGTGCTTTTACATAATCCTGGGCAAAGCGAAAAATAATCTCGCGTAGGGCCGGATCATCGTAAATAATTTGAGCAACGTCGAATGCCAAATCCAGTTGCTGTTTAGTGATCTTTGAAGGGTCAAAACCGAGTACATCCACCACTTCCTTTTGTAAGTCAGTGACATATTCCTGGCCAGACTCTGCGAAGCTCTTGTCATTCCAGAAGTAATTTGCTGTGGCAACACCCAGCCGCTGGGATTGGCGCATGGGATTCAGCATTTGCGCCACTTCAAGCACATCTTTTGTCCATACCGCCAAGCCCCAGGCGGCATTGCCAAAACCGGTCGCGCCACTTTCAATATAGGCACCCACTTTTTCCAGCGTTGAGCGCTTCTCATGCTGCTGCTGGATTTGGGCCGCCTCTGCCCTCTCC
Organism: Microbulbifer maximicatervae (SeqCode); assembly: GCF_052467955.1. Lineage (NCBI taxonomy): Bacteria > Pseudomonadati > Pseudomonadota > Gammaproteobacteria > Cellvibrionales > Microbulbiferaceae > Microbulbifer > Microbulbifer maximicatervae (SeqCode). The sequence goes on along the minus strand of NZ_CP174329.1, from coordinate 1,500,937 downwards.
TGGGCAATAATTTGCTGCAGGCCGATACGAATCTTGGCAATCAACTCAGCCTGTTTGTCAGCAATTACGATAGCTGCCGTTGGCGCTTCTTCAATAATCAGACGATTCTGGATTAAAGCGCGATAAATCTCTCGTTCAGAAGAGGACAAATGGCCGGGCGGCTCAGATAGGGGACCCAGGAAGATTGTGCCCGAGGTACCCGCTTGAATACTGGTACTGAGTAAATTGCAGGAGCTACCTCCCAGGCTGAAGAAGTGCTGGTAAATTTTCTCAATAACCGCATCGTCGAACATCGAAAGCAAGTGGCCGGCATCGACCTGCATCGGAATCCCCAGCGGGTACGTCCACCCTACTCTCACTTCGTACTGGATGCCTTGCTTATTTTCAACACGTAGCTGCATGATAATCCTTTAAACACTTACGCCTATCTGGACCTAGTGGGGACCTAATTCAGTTAATTCTCACCCGCGAACATTAGGGAACCCCCAAAGAACTCCGGTAAGCTTTCGATTCCGACTATTTTTCGAGCAAAATACCTTTAAACTGAAGTCAACCAGACTTCAACTGGTGATTCCTCCGAGCTTTGTCGGCGTCGATTAAAATCGAAATCGCAAGATCAGCCAATACCACGCCATTACACAACGAAGCCGCTGAGAAGAACATTCTCTATCCAAAAAAGGGAGCTTAAGGGCTACCATGCTAGAAGAATACTAACGATTAGATTCTTATCTTCCTTTTCACTCTTAAGAAGTTAAGAATCTAGGTGGCGCCGAATAAAACGTAGGGCTGAGATCTACTTCGCGAGGTTACCGCAAATTAGGTAAATACGGTAGATAGCAAGTGTTAAGCTGAGTAGAGAAGCTTTCGGGAGCAGAAATTAAAACTTCGATAACACAAAACCGAGCCAAAGTTATCGTCGATTAATTTTCAATAAACCAATAAAAATAGTACCCGTGTATTAAAAAAATATCCCGTAATACAAACCCTATGAACAATTATTATTCATTTGTTTACCGTAATTGGATAATTTCTCTACAGCGAGTATCAATATTCCGTTATTGATAAAAGTAACTAATTGGATAGCTTTTGGCAGGCTGCGAAATTGGATCTTTAAATTTGTGACACTCATCACAAGGATATCCCAGTTACAAGCAGGGTGAACGGGGAAATCAGCGGACGGGATTGCCTTGAACTGCAATAAAGCGCGGTATGGGTTGAAGTAGGCCCAGTAACCTCATGATCAGGTGCCTGAGCCTTTTTTCAGAAAGCCTATTCGATCTCTTTGATCCGCATGGAGTTGGTATGCCCACCCATATTGAGGCGTTCCCCCTGGGTAATCAGTACCCGCTGCCCTTTCTGCAAATCGATTCTAGAGCTTAATACCTCGATAACCGCTTCGGTTAAATGTCCCAGGGGAACTGAAGCCGGATCAAAGCTCACTGTCTCTACTCCCCGTAACAGCATCAGCTGGCGAGCGATTTTAGGATGCCGGGTTAGTGCATAGATCGGCAAGCGAGTATTTGCACGGGACATCATTCTCGGTGTGCGGCCAGACTCGGTCAGTGCGGCTACAGCACAGAGATTCTCCACGCGCGTTGCAACATCAATCGCCGCCTGGGCAATTACAGTATCGATTAGAGCTGAAGAACCGTGGTCCTCTGCAGTATAGGGAACACTGCCCAAATACTGTTCAGCGCCGATAATCACTTCACTCATAGATTCCACGGCGGCAACCGGGTAATCACCCGCTGCTGTTTCCGCCGACAACATAACTGCATCAGTACCGTCCAGCACCGCATTGGCAACATCCATCACCTCGGCACGGGTGGGAGTCGGGCTGGTAATCATCGACTCCATCATTTGTGTTGCAGTGATTACGGCGCGATTGAGAGCATTTGCGCGGTTGATCAGTTTTTTCTGCACCCCGACCAGAGCGGGATCACCGATCTCTACCCCTAGGTCACCTCGAGCTACCATAATCGCATCGGAAGCCAGGATTAGGCTGTCCATTTGCTCATCATCGGCAACAGCTTCGGCCCTTTCAACTTTGGCGACGATCGCCGCTTGGCTTCCAGCCTCTGCCATGGCTTTGCGAGCAGTATCGAGGTCTTCCGCACAGCGCGGAAAACTGACCGCGAGGAAATCCACTTCGAGATCTGCTGCCAGCTTGATATCCCGGTAGTCTTTTTCTGTCAGAGCCGGTGCAGACAGGCCGCCGCCCAACAAGTTGATGCCCTTGTTATTCGACAGCTTACCGCCCTGTAAAACCCGGCAATAGAGCTTGCTTGGCGTAGTGCCGGTTACTTCAAGGCGAATCTTGCCGTCATCCAACAGCAGGATATTGCCGGACTGGCAGTCGCTGATCAGGCTTGGATAATCCACTCCAACGCGGTGCTCATCTCCCCCTTCAACCGGGCAATCCAGGTCGAGGGTAAATTCGTCATTGTTTTCAAGCTGTACACTGCCCTTGGCAAAACGAGCAATGCGGATTTTAGGGCCCTGTAAGTCCCCCAAAACCGCAACAATTTTTCCCTGCGCTTCGGCGGCGTTGCGCACTTCTGTAACGCGGCGTCGGTGATCCTCCGCCGATCCGTGAGAAAAGTTCAGACGTACAACGTTCACCCCAGCGCGAATCATTTCATCGATTACGCGAGGCTTGTCCGTACCCGGGCCTAAGGTTGCTACGATTTTTGTATGGCGAATCATAAGATCCCGTCATCTAATAATTTGAGAAGGAGGTTCAGAGGGCTATCAAATAGGAATTCTATGTCCATTTAATGGCCCTCAGTAATTGAATTACCAAAATATGGTAAATGAGGGGGGATCAGGCGGATTCAGCAACAGGCTGCTTCAACTGAAGTGACTCAGCCATTGCCAGACTGGTATCCAACATGCGGTGGGAGAAGCCCCACTCGTTATCGTACCAGGCCATGACCTTCACCAAGTTACCATTCACACGGGTGTGATTCGCATCAAAGTGACTGGAGGCACTGGTGTGATTGAAGTCCACAGATACCAAGGGCTGATCGCAGTAAGTCAGTACACCGCCACTGGCCTGAGCAGCTTCCTGCATGATGCGGTTAACTTCTTCGGCGGTGGTGTCACGGCCGGCAATAAACTGGCAGTCCACCAGAGACACATTGCTTACCGGTACACGGACGGCCATACCATCGAGGCGACCTTTTAACTCAGGCAATACCAAACCTACCGCTGCAGCCGCACCTGTTTTGGTAGGGATCATATTATCCGCCGCCGCACGGGCACGATAAATATCTGCGTGCACCGCATCTTGGGTATTCTGGTCGTTGGTATAGGCATGCACGGTGGTCATAAAGCCGCGCTCAATACCCAATTCACGATGCAGTGCTTGAGCTACAGGTGCCAGACAGTTGGTAGTGCAGGATGCATTGGATACCACACGGTGATCCGCAGTGAGATTGCTGTCGTTTACACCGTAAACAACTGTGAGATCCGCATCTTTTGAGGGTGCAGAAATCAGCACTGCAGCGGCACCGGCTTCAATATGGGCAGAAGCGGAAGCGCGATCGGTAAAGCGGCCAGTACACTCCAGGACTAAATCCACACCCAATTGCTTCCAAGGCAATTTAGAAGGGTCGCGCTCCTGGCAAACCTGAACTCGATCACCACCAATAACCAGAGCATCACCATCGACTTTGACGTCTGTACCAAAGCGACCGTGAATAGTATCGAAGCGAGTCAGGTGAGCATTAGAAGCTACCGGAGCGAGATCATTAATCGCGACCAATTGAACACGATCGCTGTAGCCTGATTCATAGATAGCTCGGGTGACATTTCTACCGATACGACCGTAACCATTAATGGCAATTTTAATTTTCATCTCGCTTTACCCTCTTTATATGCTTCTGGTTTTTCAAGTGGCACCCGCTTGCGAGTGCACCATACCGAGTGTGTGTTATTTCAATTCCGCAGCTTGTTTTGCCAGACGAGTAATCTCTGCCCAGTTCTTTTCACGAACCAGAGTACTACTCGCCATCCAGGAACCACCGACACAGACCACATTGTTCAGAGCCAGAAAGTCCGGGGCATTTTGAGGCCCTATACCACCGGTGGGACAAAAGCGAACGTCCTGTAGCGGACCGCCAATGGATTTCAGCATTGGCACTCCCCCTGCCGCCTGGGCTGGGAAAAATTTCTGGTAGCGATAACCACGCTCGTAGAGGCGCATCACTTCTGAAACACTGGCAGCACCGGGCAGCAGCGGTACTTCACTGCCTTCAGCAGCATCCAGTAAGCGGTCGGTTGCGCCGGGGCTCACCATAAAGCTGGCGCCAGCTTCGATAGAGCGACGCAGATCATCACCATTGAGCACCGTGCCAGTTCCTACATGGGCTTCCGGCAGGTGTTTTGCAATTTGTTCAACAACTTCCAGGGCTGCCTCAGTGCGCAGGGTTACCTCAAGTACTTTCAGGCCACCTTCAATCAAAGCGCCGGCAAGAGGGAGGGCATCTTCAACTTTATCTACAACCAGTACTGGGACAACGCCAGCTACCTGCAAAATCTCGGCGATATTTTTCTGCATCAGATAATTCCAAATCTTTCGTTAAGGCGCCCAGTAAACAGTGACTGGTTTCAGCCCCTGCCTAAGAATACTGCGCACCGGCATTTCTAACTCATCACTGCCGAGCAACGCCTCGCGATAAACTTTTAGCTTCTCTTCGCCAGTGATCAATAACTTGATATTGCGCGCTTGCAAAATTGCACTCAGGGTCAAAGTCATACGCTCGGTATTGGAGCCGGTAACTTCACTTTGATTAGCAGTAATTGCCTTGCACAACTTTTGTGATTCAGGATTTAGTGCATCCTGTAAGCCCTGTGCATGGGGGAATAGTGATGCGGTGTGGCCGTCACTGCCCATACCCAGCAGACAAACATCAAACGGTTTCTGCAACTCGCTATATGCGCGCTCACAGGCCTCTTCACCTTCAGCGGCTGATGCATGTGAATTTTTCATACCCAGAAAATTGGCTTCGGCGCCAAAATTCTGTAAAAGCGACTTTTCAATAAAAGCTGCGTTACTACCGCTTTCGGTTTTTTCTACCCAGCGCTCATCAACGAGGGCCGCTGTAATTTGCGACCACGGAAGCGGGCGTTTGGATAGCTCGCGATATACTGGTTCCGGCGTACTACCGCCAGATACCAGGAAACTTGCGTGATTATTTTCTTTAATACCTTTTTGCAGTTCGCAAGCACAATCGTGGGCTAGAGCCTGCACCAGGCGCTCGCGATCTTGGAAAAATTTTTCTTCAGCCATGGATTATTCCATTTCTCTTAGTGGAAACCGGCGCGGTAAAATTAATAGCTGCGCCGGCTTTCCAAATTATTACTGCGCGTTAAACCAATGACGATCACTGCGTGACAGCAGTTTTTCTGCCTCTTCCGGCCCCCAGCTACCTGCAGGATAGGGCTGCGGCTGATTAGCCGTTTCGCGCCAATGCTCAATAATTGGATCCACCCACGCCCAGGCAGCAGCAACTTCGTCACGGTGGATAAAGAGCGCGGGATTATTTGCTGCAGCATCCAACATCAGGCGCTTATAAGCGTCGCTGCGGAAGCTGTCGTAAGTATCAGAAAGGGTTAAATTCAATTCGGCCGGTTGCAACTCAGTGGTGAGACTGTCCATTTTTTTCGCCATCAAAACCAGCTTGATACTTTCTTCCGGCTGTAAGCGAATAACCAAGCGATTGGGAACAACCTTTCCGGCTGACTCATCGTATACATGATGAGAAACATTTTTGTATTGCACTACAATTTCAGCACAACGCTTTTCCATGCGTTTGCCAGTACGCAAGTAAAACGGCACCCCTGCCCAACGCCAACTATCGATATGCGCTCGAATGGCAACGAAGGTTTCGGTTGAACTGGTTCCACCGTCGAGTTCATCGAGATAACCAGGAACATCACTGCCATTGATTTGCCCAGCTATATACTGGCCACGCACAACGTTTTTATCGACCAAATTACCGGTAAGCGGGCGCAAAGCCTCAAGCACCTTAATTTTTTCTGCACGGATATTCTTCGCCGACATACTGTTGGGAGATTCCATGGCGATAAGGCACAGCAGTTGCAGCAGATGGTTTTGCACCATATCCCGCATAGCACCAGTTTCATCATAAAAACCCGCACGCCCTTCCAGGCCTACGGTTTCTGAAATACTGATCTGGATATGATCAATGGTTTTTGCATCCCAAAGATGCTCAAACAATACATTGCTAAAACGCAGTGCAAGAAGGTTTTGGACAGTTTCTTTACCCAGGTAGTGATCGATACGGAAGATACTATCTTCCGGGAAGTAACTGGCAATTTTACTGTTAATTTCATCAGAGGTTTGGGCGTTATAGCCCAGTGGCTTTTCCACTACGACTCTGGAATTTCCAGTAATCAGGCCTTTTACGGAGAGGTTTTCACAACAGGGGCCGAATACCGCGGGCGGTATTGCCAAATAGAAAATACGAACCCGCTCTGAGTCGGAACCGAGAATTTCTGCCAGGTGATCCCACTGGCTATCCGGTACGGCAATGTCCAGTGCGATCGGACAAAGTAATTGGCTAAATTGGTCCCAGCTCGAAGCACTGTACTCACCCTCACGGAGATATTTTTGCAGTGCCTGGTGGGCTGTTTCGATATATTGATCAACATCTGATTGGCGGCGACACACCGGAAGGATGCGACAGCCCTCAACCAAGCTGCCCTCTCTAAATGCTCGGTAAAGTGCCGGTAGTAACTTGCGCAGTGCAAGGTCTCCGCCTCCACCAAATAACACCATATCAAAAGGGTTAATCATAAATTTTGCTCTGAGATCGTTCTTTTCTCGGAGCCTGTTTGGCTCCATAATAATCAATAAAGAATACTTGCACCGGTCTCTGCACCGCTGGCAAGCCCGCGCATATTAGCGAAAAGTTCACGGCCCGTACCACGGGCACTTTCAGACAGATCACACTGGGCCGGTTGGCGGGTATTAAATTCAGCTTCATCTACCAGCACGCGTAAAATACCGGCCTCTGAATCGAGCTCAATCATGTCGCCCTCTTGCACCTTGGCAATCGCACCGCCTTCTACGGCTTCCGGTGACATATGAATGGCAGCAGGGACTTTCCCGGAAGCGCCGGACATACGCCCATCAGTGACTAACGCCACTTTAAAGCCACGATCCTGCAGCACCCCCAACGTCGGTGTTAGCTTGTGCAGTTCCGGCATACCGTTGGCTCGAGGTCCCTGGAATCTCACTACAGCGACAAAGTCACGCTCTAGCTCACCGGCTTTGAATCGCTTGAGCAGGTCGTCCTGGTTATCCAGAACAATGGCCGGCGCCTTCACTTTGAGGTGCTCAGATTTAACCGCAGAGACTTTGATTACACTGCGCCCAAGGTTTCCTTCGAGCAACTGCAAACCACCATGCTGGGAGAAAGGGTCAGTGGCTGGACGAATGACCGTCGTATCACCGCTCTCTTCTGGAGTGGGTTTCCAAACCACACCACCGCCAGCATCACTGTTGAGGAAGGGGTCTTCACAGTAGGGTTCGAGACCGGAATTACCGAGTACTGTGTGCACATCATCGTGTAAAAGGCCAGCGGAGCGGAGTTCACGAATCAGGAACTGCATACCGCCGGCTGCGGCAAAGTGGTTGATATCCGCAGTACCGTTCGGGTAGACATGACAAAGCAGCGGCACCACTTCAGAGAGGTCGGCCATATCCTGCCAAGTCAACTGAATACCTGCTGCACGCGCCATCGCAATAAGGTGCAATGTGTGGTTTGTGGATCCGCCGGTAGCGAGCAGTCCCACCACTCCGTTGACGAATGCTTTTTCGGTGAGAATTTTAGCTACCGAAGTGTGCCGGCTCGGTTCAGTAATTTTTACCAATTGCGCCACGGCAGCTTCATTTAATGCCGAGCGCAATTCGGTACCGGGGTTTACGAAGGAACTGCCAGGCAGTTGCAGTCCCATAATTTCTACCAACATCTGGTTACTGTTGGCAGTGCCGTAAAAGGTGCAGGTGCCGGCACTGTGGTAGGAAGCACTCTCGGCTTCCAATAGTTCAGAGCGCCCTACTTTACCTTCAGCATAGAGCTGGCGAACCCGAACTTTTTCCGCATTGGACAGGCCTGTGGGCATTGGACCCGCAGGTACAAAAATTGAAGGCAAGTGGCCAAAAGAAAGAGCACCAATAACCAGGCCGGGGACAATTTTGTCGCAGATACCCAGGAATATGGCTCCTTCGAAAACATCATGCGAAAGCGCGATTGCTGTGGACATGGCAATCACATCTCGCGAAAACAGGCTGAGTTCCATCCCTGCACGCCCTTGAGTCACCCCATCGCACATTGCCGGTACGCCACCGGCAACCTGGGCCGTTGCGCCATTGCGCGCAGCTGCCTCTTTCAATTGAGCAGGGTAGGCACCATAGGGCTGGTGAGCGGACAACATATCGTTATAGGCGTTGACGATACCCAGGTTCGGCCCCCGCCCAGAGGCGATCAACTGCTTATCACCTTCCGGAGATGCGGCTATTGCGTGGGCCAAGTTTCCGCAAGACACATGTGCCGCTGCCCGCCCTTCAATATGCGCTTTCTCAACCTGCGCAAGATACTCTGCACGAGTTTCTTCGCTGCGCTTAATGATGCGTTCGGTAACGGTCTGAAGCTTGCTGTGAACCATGACTATTCCGTAATAACTCTGTTGAGGTGGTCTCTAGTTACAAAAACCACCAGGGTCACATTTCAGTGGCATCAGCCACCTGTGATTATCTTTCCGTGGAGCGCCTTTCGGCGGATTGGCTCCCACTGCAACCCTTTGGTTGTAGTGCCATCAATGTCCTATTGCCCAATCGTAAATCTGAAGCAGGAGGAACAAAGTTGCTTTTATCAGATCGCTGGAAACCCAATCATTCCAGCGGACAACCTTTCAGCCCACGGCAAGACTGCTTATGGAGACTCATGGGAAATTCTGTTATCGGGTAGAAATCTCACTTCCGAACCTCTTCCCGCTCTTAGAGCTGAATGTTAGTGATCCAACAATGCCGGAACCTCCTCCCCGCTGAGGTGGTAGAGACTTTGGACGCCCGGCTTGAGTAATTCACCCAATCTGTAGCCACTCAATCTTATTGATGCGCATTATGTAGTAAAACTACAAAAATTTTCAAGAGGCTTCAAATAGTGATTGAAGATGTTGACCAGAGGAGACAGGCATATAGGAAGTATTTGGCGTAAAAGCCATCATTTTCTTTAATACTGGGAAACTTAATGCCTTCATTCAGTCACAAAGAGAAAGATTGGCCTTACTTAGGTGTAGGATTTTTACAGACAAATGATAAGGTCTGGGAATCTCAAAGAATTGGGATAAAAAACTACAAATTACCCACAAATTAAGAAAGGAGGCGCACCCCATAAGCTAATTGCAGACTCATAACTGTTAAAATCCCACCTTCCAGCAATACTTACTTGTCGATGCCAGCAAGGCCAAGGCTCAGATAGAACTAGTTGATGCATGAAAGTCACAATTAACGATGTTGCCGAGCGCGCCGGCGTATCTATCAAAACAGTGTCCAGGGTGATCAATAATGAGCCCTCTGTACGCGCAGCCACTCGGCAAAAAGTACTCGACGCAGTCAAAAGCCTGAACTACACACCCAGTCTGGCAGCGCGGAATCTGGCGGGGACACACTCCTATTCCATCGCATTTATTTATGACAACCCTAATGCCCACTACGTTATCGATATGCAAAACGGCATATTGGAGGCCTGCAGAGCAAAAGGGTATGAGCTACTTATCCATCCTTGCAATTCGAAATCTCCAGTTATCCACAGCGACCTAAATAAACTGGTCGAGCACGGCAAAGTAGCCGGATTGGTCCTGACCCCCCCTTTTTCAGAGTCACCTTCTTTTATCGATACGCTCCAATCCATGAATGTGGAATTTGTGCGAATTATTTCCTCCACCAGTACAGAGGAAGCAAAGGGAAAATCTATACAGATTGACGACCGCCAAGCCGCCTACAATATTACCCAGCACCTACTTTCACTCGGGCACAAACGTATCGCTTATCTAAGCGGAGGCGAGGAGCACCTTTCTACATTGGGGCGCCAAAATGGATACAGCCAGGCACTCAAAGATGCAGGAATAGCAGTAGACCGACATTTGATTGTTGAAGGAAAATATTCATTTGAATCGGGCGAGATTAATGCGAGAAAGATCCTCGACAGCGACAAACCTCCCTCAGCAATATTTGCCGCTAATGACGAAATCGCAGCGGGCGCTCTATTTGCCGCCCGTATGTTAAAGATTGATGTTCCCGGGCAAGTCTCTATCGCAGGATTTGAAGACAGCCCATTTTCTCGACAAACCTGGCCCAAACTTACAACCGCACACCAACCCAACCAGGAAATCGCCCGCTCGGCAGCAGAATTACTGCTTGAGAAAATTCAGTGTAAAAGTTCAAAAGAACTCAATGGTTCTGGGCAAGAGAGTGAAACATACCGTAGCTTCACCCCCGAGTTAATTATTCGACAATCCACAGGCCCCGCGCCCACATAACCCCTTCAGCTTAAGAGAGATCTGGAAAGTTAATTTCGTCGATAAATTTCACGCCCCAGGCTCCAGGTCCTATTCACTTGCAGATCCTCACCTAATAAAACCATATCCGCTCGGGCCCCTTCAGTGATTACACCTGCTCCCAGACCAAGGAACTGCGCCGGATACAAACTTGCCATGCGCAGCGCTTCCGGCAATTCAATCCCACACCAGTCGCGGATATTTTTAACCGCACCGATCATATCTAAGTGAGAACCCGCTAATTCTCCGGTACTGGAGGTCAGTTTATCCCCTTCTCGTGTAACCACTCGATCAAATAGGGGAAAACTGGTGGCATCACTGCCCACTAGCGACATTGCATCGGTTACCAGTAACAACTTACCGCGAGGTTTTGCTTTCAAAGCTAACGCCATAGCGCCGCTACTGACATGGTGGCCATCGGCAATTAATCCACACCAGGCGTCATCCCGGATCAGGGCTGCCCCCACCATACCCGGCTCACGCGAATGAAACGGGGACATTGCATTGTATAAGTGGGTAAATCCTGTCGCTCCAGCATCCAACGCAGCTTCAACAATTTCAGCACTCGCATTCGAATGGCCGAGACAAACATGAACCCCCAGGGAAACCAACTTTCGGATATCGGATACCGATACACATTCTGGCGCCAGAGTGACCAAGCGGATTCCCAGGTCTTCCCGGGCGTAGAGGGAGAGCTCCTCATGACTCAAAGAGCGGATAAACCCTCCTTCATGGGTACCCTTTTTGGCCTCACTTAAATGCGGCCCCTCAAAATGTACTCCAATCACACCCGGAACACCACTGGACAAGGCCCCACTTACCGCATCGGCTGCCCGCTGCATCACTGGAAAGCTATCCGTAATCAAGGTGGGCAGGAAAACACTGGTACCAAACTGACTATGGGCTTCGCTTATTTTCTGAAGCGCATTAACTGAGGGCTCCTGATTAAACAGTACACCACCACCACCATTGACCTGGATATCAATAAAGCCCGGCACCAACAAACCCGGTAAGCGCTCAGCATCGGAACTCACACCCCCACCCACTGCGGAAATCAGTCCGCTATCTCCAATGGTGATAGCAACATCTGCAAGTATGCGCTCGCCATCAAATAGCTTTTCAGCAATCAGGATAACTCCCACTTCCCCCTCCCAAATACTATTTTCTGTTTTATTCAGACTGTCTGAGTAACTTTCTTTAAACCCGCCGGCTCATCGGGATTAATCCCCCGACTTACCGCCACGTGGGCCACATCGATATAAAAACGCTGCAACAGCGCCAGTGGAGCCACCCTCGGGTGAACCCCCTTACTCGGCACATGCAAATTAATCAGCGCCGCCCCACGCCGTCGAATTTCATCGATCTGTTGGCTGTGTGTGGGGAATGACTCATCCTCGATTGGAACATTCACCACTGTCAATTTCCCTTCCACCAGCGTAACGGGGCCGTGCAAGAATTCCGCACTGGAATAGGACTCCGCATGAATATTGCAGACTTCTTTTAACTTCAGCGCCAGTTCCCGGGTAATCCCATAACCGGGACCCCGCCCCAAAACTACCAGATTTTGTACCGAAGCCAGGTTTTCCGGGCGCAATTGAATTTCTGCCCGCACCGCAGATCTCAAAGTTTCCGGCAACTTTTCCAGAGCACTACAAAGAGCGGGGTCCTGCGTCCAATTGGCGACCATCTGCAGTATCGCAGATAGGGTCGCTAGATAGCTTTTTGTAGCTGCAACCGCTTTTTCCGGGCCCGCCTTTAGGGGAATTACCAAGTCAACCACATCTTTAATCGGCGCATCTTCATCGTTAAGCAAAGCGACTGTATAAGCCCCCTGCTCTCTCGCCATGCGGGCCTGGGTCAGAATATCTGGGCTTCTCCCAGACTGGGAAATGACGATAACCAGGGCCTCATCGAGCTTTAATTTGCGACCATAAACACTGGAGACCGACGGTGCGGCAGCAAAAGTAGGGGTACCAGTTTCAATCTCTATCAGATACTTGGCAAAGACGCCCGCATGATCAGAAGACCCCCTCCCCACAATCATCACAAAACGAGGAGGCTTCTGGCGCAGCCGCTCTCCCAGATGGGACATTATATTGGCATTGGAATGCAGCTGTTCAGCAATCCTATCCGGCGCCTCACGAGCCTCAGCCTCCATGACCGTGGTAACCATAATACTTCCTACCTGACTCACTCAAAATATGAACCCAGTTCTCACATTAATACCGAGCTCCATCAATCAGTCTATGCCCAGCAGTACTTCACCTCGGTTAATTGACGCCATTAATCGTCCTGCTTTGTTTTCAAACGCCCACTAGCTCGCCAACCCGAGACCCCATTACTGTCACAACAAAACTGGAATTGGGTATACCTTTTTAATCTATGCTTAAGGCACCCCTATCAGTTGCTGTCGATCATATCTACAGGAAGGATCAATGCCCCAAACCCCGGGCAGTTACACCACACAAAAATGGCGTTTAATCATTCTCCTTGTAGTTGCGAGCTTACTGAGCAGCTGCTCCAGCATACAATTCGCCTATAACAACATTGATTATTGGATACGCTGGAAGCTTCGTGACTATGTCGACTTAAATTCCCAGCAAGAGCTGGAGTTTCAAGGGGCTCTAAACAGCTTCTTTCACTGGCACCGCCAAACACAGCTACCAAAATATGCCGATTTCCTGAGCCAACTGGCAGATAAAGTAGATCAAGGTCAACTTGAGAATCCTCAGCTGGCTCCGGTTGAAAAAGAGGTGTACCACTTCATCGAAAGCGCCAGTAACAACGCCTTCAACTTAATGCTTCCTATTGTGGCGCAGTTAACGCCACAACAGATTGATCGCCTGCAACACAACTTGGCCAAAAAGCAGCAGAAAACACTGGAAAAATGGCAGCGCTCGCCGTGGAAAATACAACGACACCGCGATCGGCAAATTCGCCGGGAGAGCAGGCGATGGCTGGGAAGTTTAACCGAGCAACAAAAGCAGCTGATCGCAGCCTGGGTAAAGCAGGTAGAGTACAACCCTGTATTACGTAACGAACAACATATGATTTGGCAGCAACATGCCATTGAGCTTCTCCGACAGAAGCCTGATGGATACCAACAACAGTTGCGCGGTCTGTTGGAAAACCCAGACCAACTTTGGTCCGACGAATATCGCAAGGCGCAAGAGCAGCGCAAAACCCAAGCTCGCGAACTGGGAGAACAAATTCTGTCCAGTACCAGCCCCACACAACGTCGTCACCTAAGCAAAACTCTGCGCGACTATGCCCAGGACTTCCGCTCTCTATCCAGCCAATAATCAGACGCCCAGATCCCAACACCACCGCCAAGCTAATGAACGACATGAGAGCTCAAAAAGCTAGCGTATCCAGGATAAATTCCACGCAATAGATTCAGGAGAAACTAATAATCATGTGTGATTTCCTGCTGACGAAAGCAACCTAAGGCTGATAAGCTCGCCAACTCACATTACCAGCCAGGGGAATTCAAGTGCATATCGAATCCGCCACACAGGAACAATTGATCGAGTGGGAAAAAGAATTAAGCGCTCACTACAACAAGATCTGTCAACACGAGTTAAGCCTGGATATCACACGTGGAAAGCCCTCGGCGGAGCAATTAAAACTTTCCGATAAACTTGATGGAATTCTCTCCGGTGACTATCGAGCGGCAGACGGTACCGACACTCGCAACTACGGTGGCCTCATCGGTCTGACCTGCGCAAGGGAGCTGGGAGCCGAAATGCTTCAAGTGCCTGTCAGCGAAGTGATTGCCGGAGGCAACAGCTCTCTCACACTGATGTATTACGCCCTAGTCACCGGTTACCTGTTCGGCTTTGCGGGCACTACCCCCTGGCGCGAATTAAGAGCTCCCAAATTTCTCTGCCCTGTTCCCGGCTATGACCGCCATTTTACGATCTGTGAGCAGCTGGGTATCGAGATGATTAACGTGCCCATGGGAGAGCAGGGGCCCGACATGGAGCTTGTGGAAAAGCTCGTGCGTGAAGACGCAGAGATTGTTGGTATCTGGTGTGTGCCCAAGTTTTCAAATCCAACAGGAGCCACTTACAGCAAGGAAACTGTAGAAAGATTGGCACAGTTGGGACAATTTGCCGGCGCTAGCTTCCGGATATTTTGGGACAATGCCTATTCGGTGCACGACATTGGCAACTATGTAAATCTGCCAAATATTCGCACAGCAACCCTGGAAAATGATACTGCAGACTCCGTAATACAGTTTGCCTCAACTTCAAAAGTCACCCACGCTGGCGCAGGCGTTGCGTTTGTGAGCGCCAGCCAGGCAAATCTCGATTCCCTCAAAGGCCAAATGCAGGCAATGACCATTGGTCCTGACAAAGTCAACCAATTGCGTCACTCGAGATTTTTTACCGAACACACCAGTCTGACAGAACACATGCATAAACATGCAGATATTCTTCGCCCGAAGTTCGAGTGTGTTCTGGAGCATTTACATAATGCCCTCACCGATGCAGATATGGGTACTTGGGAAAAACCTGAAGGGGGTTATTTTGTTTCCTTTAATACCCTTCCCGGTTGCGCAAAAGCAGTGGTTAAAATGGCTGCGGATGCAGGAGTAAAATTAACACCTGCCGGCGCTACCTTCCCTTATGGTAAGGACCCTGAGGACAGCAATATTCGTATTGCACCCAGTTTCCCACCGCTGGAAGAACTGGATACCGCAATGTCTGTTTTCGTCCTCTGTGTCAAACTGGTGAGTCTACGTAAAAAGCTTGGCAAAATTTAACCATCCAAAAATTCCAGGTGAGATTTCCTGAATCATCAAAAAAGGCAGCTTTACGCTGCCTTTTTCATAAAGAGTCGCTTCTAAGTCAGCTGGATAAATAACGTTTAGCAAACTTCTCGTCCACTTTTGATAAATCAACAACGACCAGCCCATCCACAGCATCGCAAAAATCCGGGTCAATATTAAAGGCGTGGAAACTGGTCCCTCCCGTTTTAGTAACAGAGGCATACTTTTTAAATAGGGGAGGTAGCATAACGCCCTCCTCACGCAAAATATGCTTCAATTGACGCATATCTGACACCGAATCCCCAAGTAATTCAGGCAGTTCAGATTGTGCTTCCGGAAATGGCAGTCGAGCATCCCCCAAGGAGTTTTCAGGAGCAAAATAATGGGAAAAATAGCGCACAATAACGGACTTCGCTCTCACGGAAAATGTACCGGGCATAGACACTGGGCCAAATAGGTAGCGTACCTTATTGCGCAATACCCACTGTCCAATAGCACACCAGAGCAGGTCCAACCCGCGCCCTCTCCAATATTCTGGCAGTAGGAAGCTACGCCCTAGCTCAGCAGAATCTGGCAGGCACTGCCGAGGAGGCTGCGGGTAATTAAATAGCGTACTGCTGTATATCTGATCATCCGAGAGCGCCTCGGTCGCTGCTATGCGGTAAGCTCCTGCAATCTGTCGATTTTCTGCATCCCACAACAATAGATGGTCGTAATGAGCATCAAACGCATCCCAATCCCGACTCTGGCCGGTCCCCTCCCCCACTGAGCGAAAGGCAATCTCCCTCACTCTGGCCAATTCCCGCATGACGGGGCAATCTGCTTTCTGCCGATATAAACGCACAGAAAAATTACCCAGTTCAGAGAGTGATACACAGGACTCAACCACTCGCGCTACATCGACTTTTGGCTCAGCTTCAACAATTAATTCCGGCCCCAGAGGGGCGGGCGAACGATGTAATTGGTAGACATGTTTACGCCACAGGGCAGCCTTGGCGCGGGGTGTTAGCGGCCAGCTACGAAAGTGTTCCGCTTCCAGGGGGCGTCCTATACGAATATCGATACTGCGGCTGGCCTGTTTAAACATCTCCCTAATCAACCATAAAGTCGAGAGAGGCTTGTTCAACATTGAGAGGCCATAGAACCACCAGGAATTCCTCCCTAAAACCTGCACCGGCAATATCGGCGCATTGGTTTTTTCCGCAAAACGAGCAAAGCCTGAATTCCAGCGTCCATCCCGAACCCCATGGGGGGTGAGCCTGGATACTTCGCCCGCCGGGAAAATGATAATCGCTCCCCCGTCACCTAAATGGCTATAGATACCTTCAATATCGGCTCGACGGGTACGCCCATTAAAGTTATCTACGGGCAATAAACAGGGGCGCAGGGATTTTATGTTCCATAATAATTGGCTTGCGACAGCTCGAACATCTTTCCGTACCCGCGCCACCATATCGATCAGAGCGAGACCATCCAGGCTTCCTAAGGGGTGATTAGACACAATCACCAGCGGCCCACTAGTGGGAACCCGAGCCAACTCTGATGGATTTAATTCGTAGCGAAAATTCAAGTCATCGAATACCTGGCGAATAAAATCCAGGCCGCCAAGGTGGGGGTAACTGCTGGTAAATTCCTGTAGCTGCTCCTCACAACAGATTTTCTTTACTGTGGCAGAAACCAATTTTCGCGTGGTTTTTTGTGGTGCCGCGCTGTACCAGGCGTTTTTCTGCAAAAGAGTCTCAAGATGAATCATGCCGCAACCACCTCTGTCATTATGCTGGCAATTTTTGGAGTCCGATACCAATGTAAAAGATCTAAATTGCCATCTTGTTGTTCTACAACCGCACTCATAGAGTCGACCCAATCACCACAATTCGCATAGGTCACAGCATCCCCACACACTGTTTTATTTCTAAGGGCAGGCCTATGGATATGGCCACAAATAACACCATCAAATCCCCGCGATATCGCTTCACGGGTGGCGACATCCTCAAAATCACTCATCATTTGTCGAGCGGCACCCACACGATTTTTTATCTGGCTGGCCAGCGACCACCAAGGCTTATTAAATCGATTGCGCCAATAATTGATCCAGCGATTAAAGCGCAACATCAGGTAATAACTGCGATCGCCGATATGGTAACTGATTGGATTTATTTTAATTCGGTGTTCAAACTGATCGCCGTGGGTCACCCAAAAGCGGCGTCCATTAGAAGCAGTGTGGATATAGTCTTTTTCAATTCGGATATTGCCGAGCCGCTTTCCGGCCCAGCTGCGCATTGGCGCGTCGTGATTTCCAGGAATATAAATGACTTCAGGCGTCAGGCTACTTAATTCGGAAAGCATTTCCAGTAGCAGCGAAGAGGCCTGACACCATGTACCTCGTCCTTGAGCGAGTGCCTGCATATCAAAAATATCCCCAACCAGATAGACCGTATCGGCGCGATTCTGAGCCAGAAAATCTGCAAGTCGATGGGGCTCACTGTCTCTGCTGCCCAAATGGACATCGGAAATCCACAGTGCGCGATAGCGATTGCTCATAGCAAAGTTCCAGTCTGTACCAGTTATCAGCCCATAAAAATCAGGGCAGATACGCGGCAAAAATATAGGTCGTCGCTTGAGCTAACTTGAGAAAAATCGATAAATCCGTATTTGCTCTCTTGCTAGCAAATTGAGATCAACTAAATACAGAACGGCGTTGATCGTCAGCGCAACCACTTTGCAGCGATTTGATGACAGTCAGGAGGATTTTTATTGAAGCTTATATTGCAGAGGAAAAAAAGGTGCAGCGGATGATTTTGGCGCTAAAAACCGGGCATAGAGCCCGGCCTGATTCAGAGTAAAAATAAAGCTTACTCTGTGTCCTGGGGATGACGGATAGGCGGGGCAAAAGGAAACTTGGCAACTTTGTCACCCTTTACTTCCACAATCTTGCCGGTGCCCTCTTTTTCCACTTCATCAATACGCACGATGCTGTGCATCGGAATATAGGAACGGGTTACCGAAGCAAATTCGGTTTTCAGCTTTTCCTCACTGGGATCGACCACAAGCTGAGCCTTTTCCCCAAATACAAACTCCTCCACCTCGATAAAGCCGTACATATCACTTTGATAGATGGCCCGAGCGTAGAGTTCGTACACTTGGTTTTGATTGTGGAAAATAACTTTATAAATCGGGTTGGCCATAAGTCTCTCAGGATGGGGATGACCCCGAAGCTCAAATTGATCAAAGAACGGGCAAAGCCCGAAAAAGCGCGCAAGAATAGCACAGGTTCGCAACAGCTAATATAGCCATCTATGCAGTGCCGGGTCGTATCGCTATAATGCCCCACCCTAATTGTTGACCAGTTTTTAACCAGGCGCGATATGTCCGAAACATCGGTGAAAAAGCTATATATTAAGACCCACGGCTGCCAAATGAATGAGTACGATTCCGCGAGGATGCGCGATCTGCTCGGCGAGTCCCACGACATGGTACCTACCGACGATCCCGACGAGGCGGATGTACTATTGGTCAACACCTGTTCTATCCGCGAGAAAGCACAGGAAAAGCTGTTCCACCAGCTGGGCCGTTGGAAGCACCTGAAGGAAAAAAATCCCGACCTGGTGATTGGTGTTGGCGGCTGTGTAGCCAGTCAGGAAGGCGAGGCGATTGCCAAGCGCGCACCCCATGTAGACTTGATCTTTGGTCCCCAGACCTTGCATCGCCTGCCGGAGATGATGGAGACCAAAGAGCAAAAAAGCGGCGCAGTTATCGTCGATGTGAGCTTCCCGGAGATCGAGAAGTTTGATCGCCTGCCCCAGCCAGAGGCCGACGGCGCCACCGCATTTGTCTCTATTATGGAAGGCTGCTCCAAGTACTGTACTTTCTGCGTGGTTCCCTACACCCGTGGCGAAGAAGTCAGCCGCCCTGTGGCCGATGTACTCGAAGAGATCGCCCATCTGGCAGACCAGGGTGTCCGCGAGGTGAACCTGCTTGGGCAAAACGTAAACGCCTACCGCGCTACGGGAGAAGATGGCCACGAAGTAGATTTCGCCGAGCTGATCACTTATGTGGCAGCGATCGATGGCATCGACCGTATCCGCTATACCACCTCTCACCCGGTAGAGTTCTCCGATGCGCTGATCGATGTCTACGGACAGGTGCCAGAACTGGTTAGTCACCTTCACCTGCCCGTACAGAGTGGCTCCGACCGCATTCTGATGGCAATGAAACGCGGCCACACCGCCCTGGAGTACAAATCCAAGATCCGCCGCTTGAAGAAAATTCGCCCGGATATCTGCCTGTCTTCAGACTTTATTATCGGCTTCCCCGGCGAAACTGACAGGGACTTTGAAGCGACCATGAACCTGATCCAGGACGTGGGCTTCGATATCTCCTTCAGCTTTATATACTCCCCTCGCCCAGGCACTCCGGCTGCCGACCTGGCCGATGACACGCCGGAGGAGGTTAAAAAGCAGCGCCTACAGCTGCTGCAAGCGCGGATTAACCAGCAGGCGGCAGCTATTGCCCGCCGCATGGTTGGCAACACCGAGCGTGTGCTGGTAACCGGCGTTTCCAAAAAGGACCCCGGACAGCTGCAAGGCCGCACCGAGAACAACCGGGTAGTCAACTTCCGTGCGGACGATCTCGCCCTGATCGGCAAATTTGCCGATGTTGTGATTGAAGAGGCCCTGCCAAACTCCCTGCGCGGTACTTTAGTCACATCTGAGCTGGAAGAAGATCTGTTCTAAGACTTTGTGATTACCTCAAATAGCGGCAAGATGTACTTCGAAAGCACATCCTGCCGCCAAATTAGGCTCAACTTACCCCCCAAATTACGCCCCGTAATTAAAATCAGGTAAAGTTAGAACCTATTTGTAGGAATCACCTCTTTCCCCTTTAGGGAAAATGGGTATACCCTAGCAATATAACCCCTGGATTAAAGGTGCCGGAAACCAATTTGGAAACACAAACCCTCGCTCACAGCATCACTCTCGAGCCCAACGACGCACGCCGTCTCGCCAATCTCTGCGGTCAGTTCGACCAACACTTACGCCAAATAGAACAGCGCCTAGATATCGAAATTCGAAATCGCGGCAACCAGTTTTCATTTTTCGGCGATGCCACATCGGCGCGTGCCGCTGGCGAACTACTCAGTAGACTCTACAAGGAAACCGGCACCAAGGACTATCTCACTCCTGACGAGATTCACTTGGCTCTACAACAAGCGGGGGTCGAAGAACTCACCGGCCAAGATGGCAGCGGTGAATCCAGTGAAGGTGACCAAGTAGTGCTGATTCGCACCAAGAAGTGCTCGGTGCGCCCCAGAGGGCTCAATCAGCGTAAATACGTTCGCGCTGTGCAGACCAATGATATCAATTTCGGTATCGGACCCGCCGGTACCGGTAAAACCTACCTGGCAGTAGCCTGTGCCGTGGAGTCTCTGCTCAAGGATGAAGTTGAGCGAATCCTCCTGGTCCGCCCCGCCGTTGAAGCCGGCGAGAAATTGGGTTTCCTGCCCGGTGACTTGAGCCAAAAGGTAGACCCTTACCTCCGCCCACTCTACGACGCCCTCTACGAAATGCTCGGTTTTGAAACTGTTGGCAAGCTGATCGAACGCAACGTTATCGAAGTGGCTCCCCTTGCCTATATGCGCGGGCGCACCCTGAACAATGCCTTTGTTATTCTCGATGAGAGCCAAAATACCACCCGCGAGCAGATGAAAATGTTCCTCACGCGGATTGGCTTTGGCTCCACCGCCGTAATTACCGGTGACCCCAGCCAGGTCGACCTGCCCCGTGGCCAAGCTTCCGGTTTGCGCCATGCTGTTGGAGTACTGGGGCGAGTTAATGGAATCAGCTTTACCCACTTTGGAGCCAAGGATGTGGTTCGCCACCCCCTCGTGCAGCGCATTGTGGAGGCCTACGATATTCATGAAGCTGAGCTGGAAATGGCCTCAGCAGATCGAATTTCCAATAAAGCCGATGAGAATGCCGCTTAGAGTCCGCACCTGAGTTATGACTGATTTAACACTCGATGTGCAGCGGGTCAGCCGCTGCCACGACATCCCTTCCGATGAGGCTATCAGCAACTGGGTATCCAAGGCTTTGACCGGCCACCGCAACGAAGCGGAACTGTCGGTGCGAATCGTGGACGAAAGTGAGAGCCAGGAACTTAATCACCAGTACCGAGGCAAGGATAAACCCACTAATGTTTTATCCTTCCCTACCGATTTCCCTGCGGAGCTGGATCTCCCAATGCTTGGAGATCTTGTGATCTGTGCCCCAGTAGTTGAACTGGAAGCGGAGCAACAGAGCAAATCACTATCGGCGCACTGGGCACATATGGTGGTCCATGGCACACTGCACCTTCTAGGTTATGACCATATCGAAGATGCAGACGCTCAGGTTATGGAAAGCCTGGAAACGAAGTTGCTCGCCAACCTCGGCATTGCAGACCCCTACGCCCCACAGGATGAAGTGGGATGATAGCCGCTGTACCACCGAAGTAATGGCAAACTGCTACTGAATTTTATCTACCAACGAGAGAACCCCGGAGCATGGCCACTTCCATGACCACAGACGAGCCCCCAAGTAGTCACTCAGCGAGCAAATCCCGCGCGAGTGAAAAAAGTTGGCTGGAAAAGCTGTTCAGCGCCTTTTCAGCTGAACCCAAGTCTCGCGACGAATTATTGGACATCATTAAGGACGCCGCTGAAAATCAGCTGGTAGATGCTGAAGCGCTCTCTATTATCGAAGGCGCACTGGACGTTTCCAGCCAGCAAGTCCGCGAGATTATGATTCCACGCTCGCAAATGGTTGTGGTAGGCCTTCAAGATAAGCCGGAAGAGTTCCTCCCCAAAATTATTGATTCGGGGCACTCCCGATTCCCTGTCGTCGGCGAAAGTGTTGATGATATACGCGGGATATTGCTCGCCAAAGACCTGCTCCCTCTCCTGTTGAAAGGTTTCGACGGATTTCAGCTCGAAGACCTGATCCGCCCAGCCAATATTATTCCCGAGAGCAAGCGCCTCAATATCCTGCTGCGCGAGTTCCGTGAGAACCGCTACCATATGGCGGTCGTGATAGACGAATACGGCGGTGTATCCGGTGTTGTGACTATCGAAGATATTCTCGAGGAAATTGTCGGTGAAATCGAAGACGAGACCGACGAGGAAGAAGCGGATAGTTATATCCGTAAAGTTGGGGAAAACGATTTTATCGTTAAAGCTCTGACTCCCATTGAAGAGTTCAATGAATTTTTCGAGAGCGCCTTTAGTGATGAAGAATTCGACACTGTCGGCGGTCTTATTATGCAATCATTCGGCCATTTGCCGGGCCGTGACGAAGTCACCCGACTGGGTGACTTTATGTTCCGGGTACTCTATGCAGACAGCCGCCAGATACACCTTTTGCGGGTTGCCCATATGCGCAAACCGCCAGAAGAAGACAGCTGAGTACCGCTCATTACTGCAAGCCTTAATACACTGATACCCTGAGCGAACGGGGTATCCTGACAACAACTTTATGCGCAGATTATTTTCTCCTCTCGCCAGCGTTGTAGCTGGCGGGTTGATGACACTTTCATTTGCCCCATTTAACTATTGGGTATGTGGCCTGCTGTCCCTGACACTATTCGCCTGGATTCTGCTCTCTGCAGCCAAAGGGCAGGTGCTACCAGGTCGCAAAAGCTTCTGGCTCGCCCTCTGCTATGGATTGGGCCTCTTCGCCAGCGGGGCTTCCTGGGTCTACGTTTCGATTACAAATTTTGGCAACTCATCGGTGCCATTAGGACTGGCCCTCACCGGAAGCTTCGTCGCTATTATGGCGCTGCTGTTAGCCGCGCCCTTCTACATTCTGGGCCGCTTCACAGATAATAAATTCAGCTTCGCTCTGGCTTTTGCCGCATTGTGGTTTATCAGTGAATGGCTGCGCAGCTGGGCCTTTACCGGTTTCCCCTGGCTCTTCGCCGGCTATGGCCATACAGAAACCTGGCTAGCGGGCTGGGCGCCGATTTTGAGTGTCTACGGCATAGGCCTGCTATTGGCATTTACCGGCGCAGTGCTGGCCCTGGTTGTCAGTGGCCGCCTATCCCCGCTCAAGCGACACAGCCATATCATTCTACTCACTGCGGCACTGGCCTCCTGGCCAATAGGAGCTGCCCTCTCCCAAGTGGAGTGGACCTCCGCAAAAGGTCCTCTTATCAGCGTTGGGCTGGTGCAGGCTAATATTCCTCAGGAAAAGAAGTGGTTGCCAGAGTTTCGCGGGGAAACTATCAGTCGTTATCAGGAGGGTACTCGCGCCCTTAGCGATCAGGATGTAGACGTTATTATCTGGCCCGAAGCCGCCCTGCCCATGCTCTACGGGCAAGCCCCCAACCTTATGCAGGCGCTGCAACGCAATGCTGAGACTACCAACATCGATTTGATCACCGGCATTCTCTATGACACCCGGGGTTCGGCACAGGAGCGGCCGAGTATTCACAACTCCGCCGCAGTTTTTGGCCAGAGCCCCAGCGTGTATCACAAGCGCCACCTGGTCCCCTTTGGTGAGTATGTACCTCTGGAGGATTTTATTCGGGGCACTATCGAGTTTTTTAATCTCCCCACTTCCTTTATCCGCTCAGGCCCGGACGAACAATCACCACTCAATGCTGCTGGTGCAAGCTGGGCGCCGCTTATCTGCTATGAGATTGTCTATCCCAGGCTGGTTGCCGACTCAGCACTGTCTTCCCAGGTTTTGCTGACCATTAGCAATGATGCATGGTTCGGGACCTCTATTGGCCCCTTACAACATATGCAAATGGCGCAGATGCGCGCTTTGGAAACTGGTCGCTACCTGGTGAGAGGGACAAATACTGGTGTGACGGCAATTGTGGACCCCAAGGGGAGGATTATTAAAAAACTCCCCCAATTCGAGCGCGCGAATATGACCGGGGATATCAGAGCGATGAGTGGCGCCACTCCGTTTATGCTAGCCGGCATCTCATTGGTATTTGCCTTGGCGCTCCCAATGCTGGCCCTGGCCCTGTTTTTACGCCGTAGGGTGGAACCCCAATCCAACTCCCCTCTCAGTGGCGAGCTACCCGATTAAAACAAGCCCTGTGGCCACTCCCTGCCGGGGTGGCCATCGGTAAGCTACCGCCACTGAATATCACTGCTATGCTCCATTCAATTTTCTAGCGAATATAAGGCAAGGTGATTCCCCATGCATTGCTTGATTAGCGGTGGCACCGGGCTTATAGGCAGACTCTTTTGTCGGCGCTGGCTGGAGCGAGGCAATACTATTACGGTATTAAGCCGACATCCGGACAGGGTTCGAAACTTATGTGGCGAATCAGCCAACGCCTGCCGCGATCCCGCAGAGGTAAACCAGCCCGTAGATGTTATTGTGAACCTTGCCGGGGCCCCCATCTCCCGTCGCTGGACAGAAAAATATCGCACTGAGATTCGCAGTTCACGCCTGGACACAACAGAGAAGCTGGTTCACTGGACCCTGGGCCAAAGAGACAAGCCATCCTACTTCTTGTCCGGCTCCGCAATCGGCTATTACGGCAATCGCGGAGGGGAGTTACTGAAAGAAGACAGCGCTCCAGGAGGGGGCTTTGCCGCACAGCTGTGTCGGGACTGGGAGGCCGCCACGCTCCCGCTGCAGCACTCTGGCGTTAAGGTAGGCATTATCCGCACAGCTATCGTTCTCTCCATGCGCGGTGGCGCCCTTCCCCAAATGCTGCCACCATTTCGTCTCGGGCTTGGCGGCCCCATGGGCTCGGGCGAGCACTGGATGAGCTGGATTCACGAAGAAGACGAAGTCGGGCTGATATTACACGCCATCGACAATCAACTTTGCCGTCCATTTAACGGAAGTGCACCAGAACCTGTCACCAACAACAGCTTTGCCCGGATCCTGGCCAAAGAGCTGCATCGCCCGGCGTTTTTACGCTTACCGACCTGGGCTTTAAAGATAGCTTTTGGAGAGATGGCTGATGAATTACTGCTAGCCAGTGATAGGGTCGAGCCCTGTACAGCATTGGAAACCGGCTATACCTTCCAATTTCCAACTCTGGAGCAGGCCCTCTCAGACCTGCTCAAGGGTGACGGCGCTGCCACTAAAGCCAGCGCCTGAACAAATGAATTTAAGCGGCGGCCATATCGCTTTCGAGTGCCTGGGCTAAGTAGCGTCGGCTAGATTCACTGGTCACCAGGTCGCCATGGCACTCCATTGGCGCAGACCCCACCCATTGGGCATGCCAGCGATACCAATGGGACTCCTCGGCTTTTGAACGCAGCTCGATAAACTCCACTTCGGCGGGAGCAAAACCGAACTCCCGGACTATCTGCCCGGCAAAGGTCTCAAAATTTTTACTGAGTTGGGCG
This sequence comes from Microbulbifer maximicatervae (SeqCode), assembly GCF_052467955.1. Lineage (NCBI taxonomy): Bacteria > Pseudomonadati > Pseudomonadota > Gammaproteobacteria > Cellvibrionales > Microbulbiferaceae > Microbulbifer > Microbulbifer maximicatervae (SeqCode). The sequence continues at coordinate 1,475,216 of NZ_CP174329.1, read as the reverse complement.
CCGCTATCGCCACCGGCACACAGAAAAACCAGTGTGCGGCCATCTTGCTCAACCCGCTTGAAGCCAATCCAAACAGCCCGGTTCAACCGGTTATGTAACTGTATCGGAGAGAAAGAAAGTGGGATGCCCTTCATCATAAGGTTATCTCGATTATTGTTATGTTTCTTATCCACAGCCGCTACTCCATATTAAAAGGTAATCAATGGGTATGTCCTGTGGCGCCAGTCATCCTAAGCCCGGTACAACTAGCAATCAAGAGCTCTCAAACATTTGGGCTCGACGCCTGATCCCTCAAATCCTGTAGCCCTCTGAGATTACATTTATCAAAAAGTTCCTTATGGATCCTCAACATTTCCTGATGGACGGTAGCGAACTCCACCGATACCAGATCCGTGCCAGTATTTCCCGCCAGTAGACCTGGGTCCTTAGCAGGGAGACAGCATTGGGCAGCCAGCGCCCCACACCTGTTTGAGCGCGGGGCATCAATTCTCCGGCACTCCCAACCGGCAGGGGTTGTACCTCTAAGCCAGCGCGGGAAAAAATTTCCGCTGCGCGAGGCATATGCCACCAGTGAGTGGCCAAAAAAACCGACCTCACATTAGCACTGTGCAAAATATCAGCACTATTTACTGCATTCTCTGCAGTAGTACGACTGCAATCTTCACGCCAAGTGACCGGAGTGGAAAACTCTTCCTCCAACAACGCAGCCATTAAATCAGACTCTGCCAGCCGCTCTCCGCTGTGAACCCGACCGCCAGATACCAGAATCGGTAACTCTTTTGGTGCTTGCTCGACAGCACCGGCAACTCTTTCAAGACTCGCCGCAGAGAGTCTCTCCCTATTCGAATACCTGTCGCGATAACGCCCTGCACCAAGGATCACAACAGCCTCAGGCCTTATATGGGGTTGATAAGGTACTTTGCCCAATCGATCCCCAAGCCAGGATGAGAATGCCGGGGTCGCCCCTAACCAAAGCACACAAAAGGAAATCACAGCCAAGGGTAGAGAGCATCTCTCAAGCAAGGACCCGGATGAAGAGAATCGCAAAAGGAATGCAACCAGCAGCCCCAACAATGGGGCTGCTGGAGGCATCAGAAGCGTGGCCGCCGCCGTATAGAGCCCATTCAATACTCGAGACCACCCTCAATCTGACGAAAGCATCCATAACCACACCGGTGGCAGGGAGTGATCTGGGTATTTGCCGGCGGCATAGCTCGGTATCCACAGCCCAAACACTGCAACTCCTCATCCGGCCCTACAAACTCGCCGGCCAAAGCCCAGGGCTTGCCCTCTTTGATGCATCGCATTAAGTTTGGCCAGGCAGTTTCTGTGGGGTCCGCCGCATCCAGCAGCCAATCACCGCTGCGCTCCTCTAGGGTCTTCAATTCCCCACCTAGTCCCCGGATATAGTCAGCAGCCCGATGCAGGTCATCTTTCAGCCAAGCGCGCAAAAATGCCATCTTATTGGCGGTGAGATTCTCAACAGCCAGCTCACCTTCGACCAAATCTTCAAAGTCTTCGCGAAACTCATTAATCAGATCGTCCTTCGGCGGCAACTTTGGTTCCTTCGTCACGGTATCCCTCCTATAATCCCGCGTTTACGCATCGTAAAAGATGCACTGGGAGCGAAACTTGATCGCGATCAATCTTTACCGATTGACAAGCGTTCACATCCCCCAATAAACACTGAACAGTTTCCCGCAAATTTTGATCACAGAGTATAGGTCCCGAATCGATGGAAGAGCAGTACAACCCCTCCGCAGTCGAAGCTTCCGCCCAGGAATTCTGGGAGGCCGAGAAGAGCTTTGAAGTAAAGGAAGACGCCGGCAGGGAAAAGTTCTACTGCCTATCCATGTTCCCCTACCCCAGCGGCAAGCTGCACATGGGGCATGTGCGCAATTACACCATTACCGATGTAATTACTCGCTATCAGCGCATGCAGGGCAAAAACGTGTTGCACCCGATGGGCTGGGATGCTTTCGGTCTGCCGGCAGAGAATGCGGCCATCCAGAACAAGACTGCTCCAGCCAAATGGACCTATGCCAATATCGAGTATATGAAAGGCCAGCTCAAGGCCCTGGGTTTTGGCTTTGACTGGTCCCGCGAACTGGCCACCTGCCAACCCTCCTACTACCGCTGGGAGCAGTGGTTCTTCACCCGCCTCTACGAAAAAGGCCTGGTCTACAAGAAAAACTCTGCAGTGAACTGGTGCCCCCACGACCAGACCGTACTGGCCAATGAGCAGGTCGAAGATGGCGCCTGCTGGCGCTGTGGCACCACCGTTGAGCGCCGCGAGCTGGCCCAGTGGTTTATCAAGATCACCGATTATGCCGAAGAGCTGCTCGAAGACCTGGACAAACTGCCCGAGTGGCCCGAGCAGGTGCGCACCATGCAGCGCAACTGGATCGGAAAAAGCCGGGGAGTAGAGCTGAGCTTTGCCCTGCCCAAGCCTATTGCGGGTATGGACCACTTCGATGTGTATACCACCCGTCCGGATACACTGATGGGCGTTACCTATGTCTCCCTCGCCGCCGAGCACCCCATCGCTCTGGAGCTTGCCGGGTCCAACCCCGAACTCAAAACTTTTATCGCCGAGTGCAAAAAGCAATCCCTGTCCGAAGCCGATATGGCCACGATGGACAAGAAAGGCATGGATACCGGGCTCAAGGCAATTCACCCCATCAGTGGTGAAGAGGTCTCCGTATGGGTGGCCAACTATGTTCTGATGGATTACGGCTCAGGCGCGGTGATGGCAGTACCGGCACACGACCAGCGCGACTGGGAATTTGCACAAAAATACCAGCTGCCCGTTATCCAGGTTATCGAGGCTGCCGACGGCGAGTCCATCGACTTGGAGAAAGAGGCCTATACGGAGAAAGGCAAACTGGTAAATTCCGGCAGTTTTGACGGCCTGGATTTTGATGGCGCCTTCACTGCGATTTCCGAAGCGCTGATTGCCGTAGGTAAGGGTCGGGTTAAGACCAACTACCGCCTGCGCGATTGGGGTGTCTCCCGCCAGCGCTACTGGGGGGCGCCCATCCCCATGTTCAACCTGGCCGACGGCGGAGAAATACCAGTACCCGCAGACAAACTGCCGATCCTGTTGCCGGAAGATGTCGAGCTCGACGGCGTTCAATCACCTATTAAAGCCGATCCCGAATGGCGTAAAGACGAACTCAACGGCACTCCCGTAGAACGTGAAACCGATACCTTCGACACCTTTATGGAGTCCAGCTGGTACTATGCCCGTTATACCTGTCCCGATTTTGAAGAGGGCATGCTAGACCCGGACCGCGCCAACTACTGGCTGCCAGTGGACCAGTATGTCGGCGGTATTGAACATGCCATCTTGCACCTTCTCTACGCGCGCTTCTTCCACAAGCTGATGCGGGATGAGGGCCTGGTCAATAGCGATGAACCCTTCAAGCAGCTGCTGTGTCAGGGCATGGTGTTAGCCGAATCCTTCTACAAGGAGGAACACGGCCACAAGACCTGGATCAACCCCGCCGATGTGGACGTCGAGCGCGATGACAAGGGCAAGCCGACCAAAGCGATTGAGCGAGCCACCGGCGAAGAGATTATTGCCGGCGGCGTGGTAAAGATGTCCAAGTCCAAGAACAATGGCATAGACCCTCACGCTGCGGTTGAGGAGTACGGTGCCGATACCGTTCGCCTGTTCACCATGTTTGCCGCCCCTCCGGAGCAGACTCTGGAGTGGCACGATGCCGGTGTGGAAGGTGCCAGCCGCTTCCTGCGCAAACTCTGGAAGACCGTTCACGCCCATATTGCAGCGGGCTCCAGTGAAGCACAGATCGACCAGCAGTCCCTCAATGACAAGCAACAGCAGCTACGCCGCAAAACCCACGAGACCATCCAAAAAGTGGGGGATGACTATGGCCGCCGCCAGACCTTTAATACCGCTATCGCAGCAGTAATGGAATTGCTCAATGAAGTGGGCAAGCTGGCAGATCGCAACAGTGATCAAGGACTGGCTGTAGAGAGAGAAGCCCTACAGACCGCCGTCTTGCTGTTGGCTCCGGTTACTCCTCATATCTGTCACCAACTGTGGCAGGTGCTGGGGAATACCAGTGCCCTAATCGATTCTCCTTGGCCAATGGCAGATGAAAAAGCACTGGTGCGCACCTCGATTACTTTGGTCGTCCAGGTCAATGGCAAGGTACGGGCAAAACTGGATGCGCCTGCTGATGCAGACAAAGAGAGCCTGGAAAAACTCGCCCTCGCCGATGAGAACGTTCAGAAATTTATCGGTGAAGCTACGGTGCGCAAAGTAATCGTCGTTCCTGGCAAACTGGTTAATATTGTCGCCAAGTAGAGACCCGCAATATGATGCCGGGAGTTTCACTCCCGGCTCACTTAAGTCAGCTCGCTGTAGCCGACAAGATCAAGGCAAGTAGTTTATGAAAACAATCGCAATTCGAGCCTTTATTTTTCTTCTCGCTATCACTATTGCCGGTTGCGGCTGGCATCTAAGAGGCGCCCCTAAGAATTTTCCTCCCGGTAGTACACTCTATATATCCACAGTAGACCCTCGCAGTGATATCGCAGATCAATTAACGCGACTGCTCAATAATGCGGGTGTGCCTATGGCGGAATCACCTGCAGAAGCTGACTATACACTCATCATTCACCAGGAAACCGAGAGAAAACTAACCGTAGCTGTAGACTCTGAAGGGCGAGCATCTGAATACGAATTAATTACCAGTGCAATCTATAGCGTACGCACAGCTTCAGGCCAAGTCCTCCTAAATAAAGCACAGGCAGACGTTTACCGCACCTTGGAGTGGGATGTCGATGAAATTGTCAGTAAAAGTGAAGAGGAAAATACCTTACGCGCGGAGATGCAGCGGGAGCTTATTGGGCGCATTATCGACCGCTTACGGCGTATCGATGTGAATGCTTCATTAGAAGAAAAGAGCTACTAGGTTAGTTTTATTAATGCGCGTTACCCCCCATCAATTATCGCAAAATCTAAAAAAGGGCCTATCGCCAATTTTTGTTATCACTGGTGATGAGCCCTTAATAGTACAAGAGTGCTGCGATTTAGTCCGCTCAACAGCGAAAAAGCACGGTTTCACCGAGAGAGAACTTATTCACGCAGAGCATAATTTTGACTGGAGCACGCTGGTTGCTTCAGCCGGAAATATGTCTCTTTTCGCAGAAAAAAAACTCGTCGAGCTGCGTTTACCCGGAGGTAAACCGGGGGATAAGGGCAGTAAAGCCCTGCAAGAGTTTGCCTCACTGGCGAGTGAAGATCTTTTGCTTTTACTGGTATTACCGAAACTTGATAAATCGCAACTCAACAGCAAATGGGTCAAAGTCCTAGAACAATCAGGAGTATTGGTTCAGGTATGGCCTGTGACGATTCAGGAAATGCCCCGCTGGATCAACCAGCGCCTTGCATCTGCAGGCCTCTCAGCCGAACCAGAAGCAGTACAAATCCTGGCAGAAAGAGTAGAAGGCAACTTGCTTGCCGCAAGCCAGGAGATAGAAAAACTTAAGCTTTCCTGCCCCGGGCAAGAAATCACCCGGGAAATGATGGAACATAGTGTTACCAGCTCCGCCCGTTACAGTGTTTTTGACCTAATTGACACAGCACTCTCTGGCAACTCAGCCAAAGCAGTCAAAACACTCGACGGATTGAGGGTCGAAGGTATTGAACCACCCATTGTACTTTGGGCAATAGCAAGAGAAATTCGCACTCTTCTCGACATTATGGAAAAACTGGATCAAGGCCAACCTCTAGCGAGATTGGTTCGGCTGCAAAAGCGACAGCCATTGGTCCAAGGAGCCCTACACAGACTAAATAGGAAGCAACTAGAAAGCTTATTAATTCGCGCTCGAGCTATAGATATCTCTATTAAAGGTGGTAGTGGGCAGCAATCTCCATGGACAGGGCTATTAGAGCTGATCCTCAACTTTTCTGGTCAACGGATAATCTAGTCACTTTTTGTTTACCTAAAACCACATTGGCCTCATGAAAAACCGCCCCAAAAGGGCGGTTTTTTCTCATACCTGAAACTTTTCAAGATCAGTTCTGAGTAATGGTAGCCATATTGTTGGCGCCAACTTGCTCAATGCTAGCCATATTTAAGGTACTGGTCTGGTTAACAGTGGCAATGTTTTCATAGCCAGACTGACCAACGTGAGCGAAGTGCTCGGCGCCTGATTGAGCTACGGTTACCAGGTTATCAGCACCAAAATCTTGATGCACTTCAGCCAAGTTCAGCTCCCCAAACTGATCTACATCTACAATATTTGATACACCGGCACTATAACCGTATGTCTCATTACTAATACCAGCCTGGTCAATGTTAACAAGATTCAAATCGCCATACTGACCGAAGTCGGCCACATTAGCATCACCAGTTTGAACAAGATTAGCGCTATTATCATTACCCACTTGATTCATAACACCATAATTGAAGGTTTCGTTCTGGCTGATATTAACAACGTTATTATCTCCAGATTGATAGCCCATTCCCGCATTTCCCAGGCCTTCTTGTAAGACATTAGCTGTATTATTAGCTCCGGCCTGTCCAACGTCTAATAGGTTGAAGTCGCCTCTTTGCATCAAATTAGCATTGTTGGCAGAACCATATTGATAGACTGACCCCACGTTGAAGTCACCTAGCTGACCGCCATAAAACCCATCGGTAGAAGAAAGAACTGCGCTGTTCCAAACACCGTTACTATCGCCTTCTTGGGTGCTGACAAAGTAGTTACCATCACCTTCTTGCTGTAGGAGTCCGGCGTTATCGCTACCCACTTGATACATGTCAGAGTAATTGAAATTAGACCCAAAGAACTGATCTACATGCAGCTGGTTTTCACTACCGATTTGAGCAATATGAGTCGTGTTATACGAACCTTCCCACTGATGAATTACACCGTTGTTTCCCTCACCATCTTGATAAGTAGTTGCCTCACTACCTACTTGGCCATATTCTTGGGTTGTTCTAGCTGAATTACGGTTGCCAATTTGTGTTTGGTCAATGTAGTTGTCATCAGCATTAGATTGAATGGCTCTGGCGTAGTTTGACTCGCCTTCCTGCCACTGGTACGCCGCATTATTGGTAGCTGCTGTCACCTGGATAACATTGGCATCATTGTCATTTCCAAGCTGCACCTGATCACCAAAGTTGTTATCAGCTAGTGCCTGGCTAGAGCCAACAACCAAAGCAATAGCAGCAGCAAGTGTAACCTTTTTCATCTATCAATCTCCCTCGGAATAAAATTATAAATACAAGTAAAAGAGTGCAGTGCTTTAATCGTACTGCACTAGTTGCACCGCATGGTCGTCACCGAACTGAGCGACATAACCAAACAATCCATCACCGTTTTGAATAATGTTTGCGGAATTTCCGTAGCCAACCTGACTGATCAATGCCACGTTACCCACACCACTCTGTATCGCTGTAGCTTGGTTGTAGGCCCCAGACTGCGATATCGCAGCATAATTAGAATCGCCTGTTTGCTGCACTAATGCAGCATTGGATTCACCTCCTTGTATCAGGACGGCCTGGTTATAAAAACCAGACTGGGTAATCTCTGCAACGTTATAATCACCCGTTTGTGAAACCTGAGCCAAGTTGCCCGCAATTGAATCTTTTCTTAGTAAAAGAAGATCCAGGGCCCCCTGCCCCGCAGACAGTTCATCGTGGTTATCCAGATCAGAAGCCCAACACACCGAAAGCGGTAAAACCAGGAACAGAAGTGTAATTACCGTTACTCGTTTCGCTGTAGCAATCACCAACCACCTCTCAATAAAGAACGGTTAACAACTAAAAAAACAACGAGAACAACTATAGGTAAAAAAGAGAAATATTGAATCAGAAGAAAGATTATATTTAATAAAAAAGAATAAGAAGAATATAAGACTTTGGTATTAACTTAGACCACAAGCCCAAAACACACAAAATGCCAACGTAAACCCATTCCATCTAATTACACGCAAAAACATTAAAGCTCACAAATAAAATTTGACAATTAACAAACAAAACCACTCCAGGCCAACCAAACAAATAGAAACATGTATTGCAAAATTTAATATTCTTTAAAAATTTATAATATTTTAACTGGAGTTGCTGCGTATTCGCTAAGTACAGACATAGGGTATTGGCTATTATCTTCTAGCGCCCACAGGTTAGCATTGACCCCCTGTGAAATAAGGTGAATTACCGCTGACTCTATGGCCGAAAGAACACATAACTGAGTAGGATCATTAGTTGTCATACCTGCTTCTATTTCAAGCAATCGCTTATACTCAACAAAAGTGTAAACGTCTCCCTGAACCTGCCTCGACAAAATTTTCTTGCTAGTCAAAACACTACTCAACACCCGACCACTTCGCACATCTACTGCACGTAAATTAACGGTCACTTCATCGACACGATACTGCTCGGAAATACCAATACCAAAGTAACGGGCACCTGCTCCTCCAGTCTTAATATTGGTATCATAACCAACAATCCCACCTTCAAGCATAATGTTTGCTGACATTAGTGAAGGTAAATCGAACACAGGACTTGCAGGGCTATCCTGTTCTTTTATTGCGGCCCTAATTATTTTCCTTTCCGTCAATAGGTTCTGAAGACCCTCTCGCTCAAGCGTTACAAACCACCCAGATTCATTCAGAACCTGAACAAGCATGGCAGCAGCTCCCTGAGTAACCGCTGTCGAAAATGAACTGGAAGGCGCAGGCCGATACTGCCCAGTCTGATCACTAAAACCATAAACAGCTGCGACTATTTTTCCCCTGGGAGCTGGCAAGCTAACCAAATCAGAATAAGTGCTCATTCGGTCTGTCAGCGTTGCCTTTTGTTGACCGGGACCAAATAAAGCTTCTTTTACAGAGCTACACGCACTCAACCCAAAAATAACAGTAAACAACAATATTCTTAACAACATTGCACCACCCCACAAAAACCTAAGCCTATCGATAAAATTTTATTAATTGGTAGGATTGAGACCCACTACCACAATCTCAGATATTTCACCTGTAACAGCATCGGTTATCGTTATTGTTAGCTCACCATCAATATCAACAATATTTACAATGTAATCATCAGTCACCAAAGTCCCGTCATTACCGTTCCCGACATCTGTCAACAACTGTGAAAGCAAGCGAGATTCTAGAGTGTCTGTAAATCTATCCAGGGAAGAAGAATCAGAATAGGGGGAATTCTTAGCATCAGGATCTTTCTTACTGTTCTGCGCGCTAGCATTATTCAACAAATAATTACCATTTAAAGGATTACCCCCGAATGATGGGTTAACTGGCGTATACACCAACTCCGTTGCAAACACTGAACAAGAAAAAATACAAATAGCTACCGCGCAAATATATTTCATTATATTTCATCCCCCGCCAAATCAATATTTTGAGATAACAGCTCCTGTAACCGCTGCTGACGTACATTATTATTTATTTGCGATGCTGCCTGCTCGACAACTGCACCGAACTTTCTTCGCCCAGGGTAAATAACCGTCTTAAAAACCTGCTTGCTATCGAAGGTCACCCAAACAACACTACCCCATCTAGCCGACGGCCTTTCATGCACTGTCAGATTGTAATCAAACCCAGTGAAATTAGTCGTGATATAAATAGAAAGAGATCTCGCAAACTCATGGCCGATACCACTTACCGTATTATCAATAACCAGTCCAGTAAGCAGAGACTCCTCTGAGATTTGCTCACCTGTTTCTTGGGCATAACTTTTGTATACGATACATGAAAGTGCAACTGTAAACACAGCTGCACTTATTAATAGTGATTTCATAATATTACAAGTTTTGACTGGCCCAGCTACTTGCTTCTAGGCGATTCTTACAGCCTATTTTTCTATAGATCTTATATAGATGGCTCTTAACAGTATGTTCACTGACACACAAGGCTTCAGCTATATTAGCATTAGTATTACAGTCACAAATCAACTGCAAAATTTGCCGTTCCCGCTGAGTAAGATTTGATACTTTATCGCACCATTTTTTTGGCTTTCTATGCTGCCTAAGGAAGTTATGAAGCACATCTCTTGGGAACCAGTATTCCCCTGAGAATATCCTCCCTAACCTCTCCATAATGACTTTTGCTTCGCACTCAGAGGGTATTAATCCCAAGACTTTTTCCCAGTGAAGAACAAAATCAATATCCGATTTCTGACCTACATTGATCAATACGATATTTGGTGGACTGGGCAGGGAGTGTATTTCCCTTAAGAGTAATTCAAGCTCTGAAGCAGAGACATCGGCACAATCAAGAAGGAGGTATTCAGCCTTAATGCCACTCAGCGATGAAAGTGTCGAGCGCTGCAAAATAGCGCAAGTAGTCTTAAACTCATCTTCAATTCGCCCGGCAAATATTGAGGATTGTAGATTGACGCATGCGGTTAAAAAGGCAACTGTAATCCCTGTCTTTTCTGACTTAGGGCTAACAACCTTTAGCGGTGCATAATCCTTATGCAAATTCATCTGGGTTCCCCCAATGTGCAGTCCTTTTATGTTTAAGCCTGTTACCAGGCTAACTATTTTTTAAGTTTCCGCGCTCATCTTATGCTGTGAGCTAAATCTATTCGATCAACCCAATGACTTCAACCGGTAGTGATCTAGATATCAAAAATTCAATCTTAAGTGTGCCAACTTGGTTCCCTCATACCATTTAGTAATACTAAGGTATCATAGAAAGGTGAACCGAAAAGAAAAATTCACATGCTTTGGTATAGATTCTCCCAGCAAACAAGAACTCATAAATATCAATTTTTTTATACTGGTCCACAGTATTATTAAATTTATTTTGATCAATTTTAGATAAAAAAAAACCTTAGCTAAAATGAGGTGACAAACATCAAACTATTCAAGAGCTACAGTAGATAAACTGAAAAAACAGTATTCGATAGCAATTAAATATAAATTTCATTTCATTACTTTAAAACCATATTTGATCGAGTAAACATTACCCTCAAATCAAAACATACAGCCCTGCAAATAAAAGCAACAAAATAACTGCCCACAATCAAACAGCTTAAATAGTAATCAAGGAAAGCTTGTTTTATGCTCATATTCAGCTATTTCTTGAATTATTACCTTTAGTTAATTGGTAAAATTGTACAAAGTAAGTCGCTACACCAATTGAAATCTCAAGTCCTTTAGGTGAAGTTATGAACAGTCAAAACTATGTGCCAGATTACAAATCCACATATCAAGTTAGCAATCAGCCTCGCCCACTTACTGGTCATAACCTCTATATTGCTGATCAGGCGTTAAAGGAAGCCGTACATATTAATGGGGCCCATTGGGCTGAAGATGACCTGGAGCGGTATGGGGAGGTGTGTGGCAGGCCAGAAATGATTGAGCGGGGTTATGCTGCCAATGAATTTAAACCTATCTTCGAAAGTCATGATCGTTCTGGCCACCGCATTGATTTGGTTCGATACCACCCCTCTTATCACCAGCTAATGCAGCTGGCACTTTCAGAAGGTTTACACAGCTCTCCCTGGACCGCCCCACGCGCAGGTGCCCACGTGGCCAGAGCTGCAAAAAATTACTTGCACACTCAGCTTGAAGCCGGTCACGGGTGTCCTATCACTATGACCTTCGCCTCAGTACCCACTATCGAGCTAAACTCTGAAATCGCCAGTGAATGGGTACCCAAAATAACCAGCCGCACTTACGATGGAAGTAATCGCCCATATTTTGAAAAAAACTCATTGACGATCGGTATGGGCATGACCGAAAAACAAGGGGGCTCAGATGTCAGGGCAAATACCACCGCTGCAATTCCCCTCGCCGATGGAACCTATGAATTATTAGGGCACAAATGGTTTATGTCCGCCCCTATGTGCGATGCCTTTTTAATTCTTGCCCAGGCGCCCGGCGGCTTATCCTGCTTCTTGGTTCCAAGATGGAGGCCGGATGGATCGAAGAACCAGCTGGAGATTCAACGCCTGAAGACAAAGTGTGGCAATGTCTCCAATGCTTCTTCAGAAGTTGAGATACGCGGCGCATTGGGCTGGCTAATCGGCGAAGAAGGGCGTGGGGTCAGCGCCATCATCAAGATGGTAGCGATTACGCGGTTTGATTGCATGATGGGCTCATCTGCAGGGCAGCGGCAAGCTGTTATCCAGGCAATATACAACGCTAGTGAGCGTAAAGCATTTGGCAAAAAGCTGATTGATCAACCACTGATGCAAAATGTACTTGCCGACCTTCAATTGGAGGTGGAAGGCTCAATTGCCTTTACCATGCGCATAGCCAGAGCAATGGATCAAGAGGGCAGCGAACACGAAAAGATGCTACTCAGACTCGGGGCCGCGGTGGGAAAATACTGGATATGCAAACGCAGTCCTCATCACGCCTATGAGGCTATGGAGTGCCTGGGAGGTAATGGAGCTATTGAAAACTTTATTACGGCACGGCTGTACCGAGATGCTCCGATAAATGCAATCTGGGAGGGCTCAGGGAATATTCAAGCGATGGACGTGTTACGTGCCATCACTAAAACTCCTGCAGTAATTAGTCACTGGTTTGATGAATTAAACATTAGCCGAGGCATAAACACACAGTTTGATACGGCAGTCGACAAGTTAAGAAACGACCTTTCCGACCTAAATCAATTTGAATACCGTGCACGTCATATTATTGATCAAATGGCCCTGACCATGCAGGCGCACCTTCTGCTACAGGGGAGTAGCCCTTGTGTAACTGATGCCTTTATCAAATCAAGAATAGGGATTAACGGCACACACAATACTGGAAGCCTACCCACCGGGATTGACATCGCCACTATTCTGGAGCGGGGAAACCCTCTTATAACTTAAGATACGATAACAGCTACTATCGCGCCTATTTCACGCTGATCGCTACCAGGGTATAAGACTTCCATCCCATGACAGTAATTTCCCGGTGTCTGACGATGCCAGTTGGCTCAAGACATCTACAATACGATTCGCGCTTAATTCAGGGGTGTAGAGTTTATCTGGGGGCAAATTAGACTGGAAAGGCTTGGACAGTGAAGTATCTGTCGTACCTGGATGAATCGCTACCACACAACTTTCCTCCAGTTTCCGCGCCCACTCAATAGACAGATTCTTAACCAGCATATTTAATGCGGCCTTACTACACCGGTAGCTGTACCAGCCGCCGAGCTGGTTATCCGTGATACTTCCCACCTTTGCCGAAAGCGACGCCCACAATAAAGGGCGTCTGCGCTTCAAGAATCCATCTAGTGCGCGCGCTAAATGTAAATGGGAAAGTACGTTGACCTGAATCGACTGCAATAGCCAGTGATCATCACATTGCGATAGAGACTTCTCCGGTCCGTGGAACTCATCATGTAAAATGCCACAGCAGTTGATTACCCAACCTGGAGGCTCAGAGTGTTCGGCCAAAAAATTTTCAACAATATCGATGGACTCGGCTTGCTCTAGACAAACGGATAAATGGTGTCGCTCACCGACATGGCCAGGAATCATATCAACTGTGATTCGACTCAAGGTCAATAACGTAACTTGAGGGTAGCGCCGAATAATTTCGGCGCCAATAGCCTGCGCTATGCCACCGGAAGCACCGGCTATCAACACAGATTGTGGGCTTTCGAGCATACCGGCCTCCATGCCGGATTATGGAGTTTTACTATTTTCCTTTCTTTTTCTCTCCAGAAGACTGCACTTTCTCAGCTTTGCCCTTGGAGGCTTCCTTAACGACCCTTAGCATCGGCTCATCAGAGCGGAAAATAAGACCGTGAATTTCTGTCGTATTCTGCCCCTGAAGTAGCTGTTGCAAAAACTGTACTATTTGGGCTGAAATTTCCTGCCCCGGCACAAGGACCGGAATACCTGGCGGATAGGGAACAATTTCATCTGCACTGGTCCGACCAACCAGGTTCTCAATAGCTTCTGTGCCATTATCCATCAGCGGCAATTCTTCTGCTTCCGAAAAATAAGCATCTGCCGGTAGACATGTAAAACGGGTAAATTCTGGCAAACGCCTCGGCGACCCGATATGAATACGCTTGTGAGTATTTCCTGCCAATTGCTTAAGAGCATGAATCAAGCGAAGTAATTTGCTCTCTGTACTACCGAGGGTTACAAGTACAGTAATGGTATTGTAGGTGGTCTTTTCCACCTGGATGCCATACTGATCAAACAATTTAATCTGCATTTCATTGCCAGAGTAACCACTCTTGGAAATATCAATAGTCACCTTGGTGGAATCAAGGCGAATGTTATCACTGGCAAGTGGATCAGCAATCAAGTCATCACGTGTTAGCGCGCGGAACACACCTGTCTCATTGACGGCATTACGTAAAGTTTCCACCATCTTTAGACATTGCTTCAAACGACCATACCCCTCCATCGCCATTTGTTTACGCGCCACATCTAGGCTCGCAATCATTGCGTACTGAGGACTGGTAGAGGCGTGCATATTCAGGTTTTCGCGAAAACGGAATTCATCAAAGTCCGGGTCTTGCACGTGGATCATACTGGCCTGGGAAAAGGCCGACAGCATTTTGTGGGTGCTTTGGGTCACATAATCCGCCCCACACTCCAGTGCTGTAGGCCGCAACTCGGGATGGAAGAAACCATGGGCAAACCAGGCTTCATCCACTAGCACTTTCACTCCACGCTCATGGGCGTAGTCGATAATTGGCTTAAGGTCGTAACGCAATCCATCATAGGTACAGGAGGTAATTACCAATAGGCGCGCATCACTGTGCTCATCCAGGGCAGCTTCAATATCCGAACGCTTTACCGGCCCGTAAATTCCAAATTCTGGATGCAGTACAGACTTCAGGTAAACCGGCTCACAGCGATTCATCACAATCGCATGGTGAACTGATTTATGACACGCTTGGTCAACGATAATTTTTCCGCCACCACCAAGAATTTGCTGAATAACCACTTTATTTGCGGTAGAGGTGCCGTTGGTCAGGAAAAAGGTATGGCGAGCTCCAAAAGCCTGAGCTGCTAGATCCTGCGCCTCCTGAATAACCGAGTGGGGCTCGAGTAAACTATCTAAAACTTGAACAGAAACAGACAAGTCTGTATTGAAGATATGTTCACCCATAAAGCGATAAAAATCCCCCACCCAGGGACTATTGCGCAAACTGTCACCACCAGAATGGCCAGGTGTATGCCACGCATCCCGAGCTGAGAATACGTATTCTTTCAGAGTGTCGGCAAAAGGAGTCGAAGCTCTTCGAGCAATAAACGCCTGCACCAAGCGGAACATATGGTTGAAATTGCCCTCACGACGATCGAACAACTCATCGAAGCGGCGACGCAAATTTGCCAGGGATTTTGAACCGGATTTGCCCGGCTTGGAGGTTGTTCCAGCAAAACCACTGTGGGCTACGAGGAAGATATTAAGCTGGGAACGCAAAGCGTGAATTCGGTCAGCGATGTCATCTGCAGCATCCATCCCCTGCCCGTCACTGCCACCATCGACAATGACCGCTTGCAGTGAATCCTCTTCTTTTGCCAACCTTTCAGCATCTGCGGGCGTTACGGCTTCAAAGTGAAGGCCAAAAGGATTGTCGTGTACTGCTGCCGTATTATTGAGAGCGGTAATCCACTCATTGGCCAATTTGCTATCAGAACTGACCAGAGCGACCCGGCACTCTAATTCAAGGCTGTTTTCGTTTAGGTTGCCCAACTCAGGCATCTTCAATTCCAAACCCATAATTCTTATCCATCAGCATAGCTTGCAGGTGAGTACAACTTGCTGTATCAATTATTCAACTATTTGATTTTATTAACTTTTATAAGGCCCCCGCGAGTTGCGGTGGCTCTGGAATTCCAGGGCAATAAACACCAGGGGGCAAATACTAATGTAGGAGGGAGGGGAATTCTGCGACTACATTGCATTTGGCGATTTTCGCCAAATGTACCCAGGCATACCAGATCTATTGCCAAGGAAGATAATAAAGTTAGAACTTTGCGCTACGCACAATACCATTAAACGTGAGGCAATCCTCGACCCTGTGACGTTGTACCAGGGATAATTGGTGAAGCGGAAAGTAAGCCCATTGGGAATGTTCATCAGAGAGAATGTAGTCACCCTCTTTAATAAAATGGGCTCGAAAAATAAAAACATGTGAATTGAAAGCGTTGTGGTAGTAGATGCCACTGAGATACTCTATTCGCACTTCTCGTCCAAGCTCCTCATGGCACTCCCGCACCAATGCCTCATGGGCAGTTTCACCCGGGTCTAATGCTCCGCCAGGCAAGCCCCAGCTACGCTCAGCATAAGTCGCTTTCAGCTGCAGTACTTCTCCGCCAGTATTCGTGATTACCGCATGGGCACTCAATCGGTAACTATCATCAAAGGCCATGAACAAACCCTGATAACAAGTCAGGTTAAGAAGTGAAAAACGAGAGCCTATTCATTGCGAGTACGCCCTCGTCGTTAAGGTTAAAACCCCTGGGCTAATACAAATCCAAATCCTAAAGTTTGCACTGATTCATCATAATCAAGGAGGCTCTCGCCGTAACCATTGAAATAGCGGATATATCCATCGACGCGTTTCCCGAGAGGGAAGCCCCAGGTCAGCTCCACTGCGCCACGATTATCTGAGCGCAAATTGTTACGTAACATCAGTGAAACCGTGTGATCTCCATCGCGGTATCGCCCACCTAGTTCAAAATGCCCCAGGTAGTGCTCAATATCCGGATTATCATCATCATCCTTATCTTCAGGGACCCTGTACCAGGGCTTTAGGCTGATTGAATAATTATCCCGCTCAAAAACAAAATTGGCGTAAATTCTATTCCAGCTGCGGGAATAGGGTTCACTGCGCCCATTTGACTGGTGGTTAATCGCCACCTGATTAGCTACATTATTCCAGCCAAATAGGCTCCAATCATTGAGCCAACTCAGAATCAATTCCGGCTCGTGATTTGTTTCACGAAAGGGAGAGGAGTTATCAGAGTTGTATGCCTGCCAAAAGCTACGATTTGTATAGGCGACACTCAGTACAGAAGCCTGCCCCAAAAAACCCCGCCAAATAGGCACTTGCACAGAGAGCTGGAACTGTACTTCGACGTTATCCAAATCCTCAGCTTTATCTGGTCCTTCAATATCTGCCACCCCTCCCTCTTCAGGGGCTGGGTTGTAGACCATTGGCAGCACGTAGTTAGTTTTATGGGAAGCTAAAGTAAAGGGGTTATTGGCGGCATCCCTGATAGCCTGAGCTCTGCCCCCTAACAATACTTCATCTGTCGGAAGGTCTTCCTCATACTCGTCGACAATAAAGTCTGCTATCACCGGATCTTCTTCAAGGGTCAGTTCAGCTCTAACTCTTTCAGCGCAGATACGTCGAATTTCCCTTATCGTGACATCGGCATCCGAAACAAGTATTTGCTCGTTCAAGCAGCGCTTATGGTGGGTCTGCAGGTTTTCTCCCGCATCCATAGAAAAAGTTGATTCTGGCGCCTCTTCAGCTAAAGCTGTTGGCAACTGTGCAACTAACCCAACAGAAGAAAGTAATGTGAGCCCGGCAAAAACCCTTCTTCGATAGTAGGACAAAACGCTTTCCCCCAGTCATTTATTGCAATCGTGATGCAAGCTTACACTGGAGAGGATTACAAGTCCCACTACATAATTTTGCGATTATCGTGACAAGATAGCCAATCAGGCTAGCGAAGCTCTAATTTCAGCTTAGATAGAACAGAAAACTAAATAGTGACAGGAATAGAAACAGGAATCTCCATTTAAGCCTATTTGTGTGACCAATAGTGGTTATAAAGTTTCCTCAAGCTGGACTAAAGTAGTCCTTTTAAGCTCGACGACCACTCCAAGTCCCTCAGCCGAACCTGCCACAGGCGGCCAGTACTAGATGGCCAATCGTACCCCACTAACAGGCTCCGACTATCAACATAGCAATGGGCATCTCTTTCAGCTTCATCGCCCTGGTAAATGTAAGCAATAATATCGGAACCCAGTTCCTGAGCCTTCTGGCTCGAAACATCCCCCGCCATTGATCTTGCCGTGCGATGGCTCACCCTAGGAGAGAGCAACTTACCTCGCTGAGATGGATCGACGATATCAGGGGACACAACTTCCAGGCCATTTTCATGTTGTACCAACCTCGACAAGACAGGCCCCATAAAAACCCGCATCAGTGGAAACAAAAGCCGCTCGTCCCCTTCTATATTGAGTTGCTGAGGGCCATTGGGACCTGTCCAGCTGGCTTGAATGTCATCACCTATCGCAGGACTTTTTCCCTCCTCTGGAATTAACTTGTAGTGGGCGCTCACCTCATCAACTTCATCTCGCCAATGCACAACACACTCACTCACTAGCCCCCCTTCCAAAAGAGCAAATACTTCGATCCCAAACCCCTGGTCCCCGACTAAGCGCCGACTGACAAGCGAGCGTCGCCCCTGCTCATCATTCCCTAACTGCCAACTATCTTGCACAGGCATTTCCCTGCCATCACAACTATAGTGATAGCGCCCCTGAGCCAAAGTTGAATTCAATCGCATCGCAGGTTCCCTCCTTGCTCACCGCGCACTAGACCGGTGGTCCAGTACCCAAAAAGTATTGCACACGGAAGGAGTCTGACCTCGTTTTTCGCGCCTCCTTTAATTTAAATTTTAAAATCGCAATATTTGACCTCAGAACTTATAAATAGCTCGATACGATAAAATTGCCCCTGTACTTTTAATATGAGCTATCTAATTGGGGCAACGGGAAATTTTCTAGGCCAGAACACTAATAATGTATATCCCTCGCTAACCTGCATGCCCAGAACAATTTCAACACCCTACAAAGTAAAATCACAACAACAAAAATACCCTAGTTAACCCTGAGAATGTGGCCTATATTTAACTATCGGGTAATTCGATGTCTGTAAAAGTGCTTACATATTCCTCTTTTATTCTTATTCATCAAAATTTAAACTCACTGTCTTTAGTGAGATCATTTCAAAGCAGCGCTATTCACATTGAGTTCTACATAAGATCGCGGCTTACCCGCTGTAAAACTCATGGAATTTAGTTTTAAAAGAAATGACATTCAATACCCGAATCAAGGATGATGATCCTCTATGCCAACTTTCGCTTACCAATCAATAAATTCGAACGCTAGCACCAATTGCGGAATTGGTGCGTCCAATAGCCAATATTTCACCCGTATGACGCATAATCATCAGGCATCTAACCAGGACCGCTGGCACCTGGTTATGCCAACTGCAGATGGATTAAGGCCACAAATTCCAATCCATGGCCCGGCCCAACTAGTGGCACAGGCGCCACAAGGGTTTATGGGTAAAAATCAGCATAGCGATGCCCAGTTTTTGAACATGATAGAAGGGAAGGCCCGCCAGACACATCAACATCTGTATCGCTCGCTGGGTCAAACCTGTGATTTATTGGTGTACGGAGAAATGGATGGTAGCAATAGTGAATGGAGTTCTATGCAACAGCATGCAGGAAATCTGGTCGGCTCAAACACAACAGGAAAAGCCTGTAACAGTTTTAGTATTCATGCGGCCAATACCACCCAGCACACAATCCTCGGTTCAGGCATGGGTTGGACTGCAGTGAGATCAGGCAATATCAATGTCGTTTTTGTACACGTTCCCAATAGTATTGCCAAAAAACAAAGTGATGCAATCTCCTTCTATCGCTTTATCAACAACCAGGTGATACACGGAGGTTATGGCACCATTGATCTTGTGATGGGCGATACCAATCAAGGGACTGATAGCTTCACCGAAGATGTTCTTAGCAGGGCCACTGGGTCGACCTTTTCTGACGCACATAGTAGCGCTAGCATACAGCCTTCAGATTCTTATGAACGCAGTTTTTCGGGCACAAACAGCACCGCGAGTAAGAAGTATGATGTGGCGATTTACAACACAAGTACAATTCGTGTTAATCAAGTAGGTTATCTCTCACAGAGTACCCCAGTTGCAGTGAACGATGCGAGCATGTCAGCAGCGGTAACTGACCATATGGGAATCTTTATAAGTGTTACCAAGTAAGCAAGGCTTTTTACGACTTGGATATGGGGAATTAAACAATCAGTGGTTGAATTAAAGTACTCAACCACTGATTAGCTAAAGAACTAGGCTACAGCAGCCTCTTGAACCTTCTTGGGAGTAATCCAATTCATATAGTTGCTTGACTGCTGGTTGTTGTATACCAGATCACTGTGCAAATCATTAACAACCTGTGCAGCCCTCCAGGCAGAGAGGCTTAGCTGTGGCTCTGCAATACCATGGCTAAAGCGTCCAGTCCCCAAAAAATAGAGCCGACGATCACTTTCATCACCATTTAATTGGGTTGCAAAAGCGTCATCCAGAAGTATACGTCCCTCCCCATCTCTGGCTATACGATCCTGTAGGGGCGCAATACAAGGAGGCAGTGCTTCACATAGCCCTGTGCACAGAATGACAATATCCGCGTCTAACCACTCTTGCCCATTTGCTCCACCAACTAGATGATTTTGCAGTTGAATTCGATAACTGCCACAACTAGACATATCCACCATTTCACGATTGGGCATTAGCACCACACGATTCGTGTCACCATCAAGGTGTACCAATCGATAAAAAAGCTGGTACAGCTCTTTTAAAGTATCCGGTGAAATCCCATCCGAGGCTAGCTTCTGCTCCGCCACGACTTCTTCCCTACGGTGCTGGGATAGCTGACGGAACACATCTACATATTCAGGTGTAAACCAGTCATTAGTAAATGGGGTTTCATCCAAGGGGAGATAATTACTCCGACGGGAAACCCAGGTGATTTGTTCCGGTTTTCCCCACTCTTTATTAAGTAGGTTGATAACCACCTCAGCTCCAGTCTGGCCACCTCCTATTACAGCAACCCGTTTACCATGGACATCAGGATTGCGCAAAGCAATTTCCAAGGCGTGGAAACAGGATTCAGATAGTTGAGAACGACAAAACTCTGGGATATTGGGTTTCTTACCACCTGCAACACAGATATTTTTCGCTTTGACTATTTCTTGACCTTGAGAACCGTGGACATCCAATTCAAAATAGCTTCCCTTATCTAAGACACTTTGCACTCGGCTCCCCATTTCTACTGAACTTAAACGCTTTGCAGCCCACGCCAAATAATCAGCAAATTCTCTGCGGGTAACCGTGCGTTGCTCGGCATGTAAAAAATCGTAGAAACGCTTTTTCTCGACAAGATATGCCAGGAAACTATATGGATTAGTTGGATCGACCGGTGTTACCAGGTCTTTTAAATAAGAGGTTTGCATCATGGCTCCGGGCAACATCAATCCCGGATGCCATGAAAATTCCGCTTTTGCTTCAAAAAAACGGTGGGTTAGAGACTTATCCCACATCAGGGAGGCAACAGCTAGGTTAAACGGACCGGCGCCAATACCAGCTAGATCTAATATATTACTCATCATTATACCTCGACGGGGGAAATTGTATGATTTTTTGATTCGCCTTTAGTTGGCTTCTGTTCTGATAACCAAAGGGGGTTCTCCAGATCACCTCCAACTATAGGCACCGGCCTTTCAGCACTATCATCATAACCTTGAGATAACCGCACCCGGTTAATACAAACTCTCTCTATATGGGCTCGAAAAACATCAAAACACTGAAAACGCTCAGCCATTTTCGCGTTTTCTTTCATAACTTTTTTCTGATAAGAACGTAAAACTTGAGACAATACACTGTAAAATTTAGTCTCAGAAAAATTAAGCTCCAACATCAACTGGGATGAAAGATAACGCAAGACCGTCACAAAATGTCCAGTAAAAAGATCATGAATAATGTAATTTGGAGGCAACTGATCCAACACAGCCAAAGCCGAGGATGGAATATCACTCCGCTCAGGAAAATCTCCTTTCGCGAGACGTAAATCACCCTGAAAATCCTTTAACAGAACACGAGTTACTCGGTCTTCCTTTAGTACCAAAGTTAAGTTTTGAGAATGTGCAACTAAACCAATTCCGTAGCGGCTAAGCAGGTGGTACAAGGGCACAACTGTTGAATCAAAAAGATATTCCAACCACTTTTCAATCGAAAGCCCCGAGCTATCAATTAATGCGGCTGCAATGGATTTCCCACTGGAATCTTTCTGCAATAGCGCAGCCATTAAAAGGTGGCGCTCACCCTCTGAACAATGACTTGCAGGACTTTGGCGCCAAGTCGCCCCTAGCATCTCTCGGTATCGGTAAGGTGTCCCTTTTACCTGTTCGTGATGGAGATGAGGAACATGTAATCCAGCAACTTCCTGAAGAATACCCGTACCGCGAGCCGATAAATTTTCATCTCTATCACAGAGCTCCTGCATCCACTGTGATAAAGACGGCCCACATTGCATGTATTTTCCGGGAATTCCACGGTAGCACGAAGTATTTAACACTGTTAAAGGTAATTTAATATGCAAGGCTTGTGGGCGAGACCGATTTGAGAAAGTACGCAACGAGACTTGTGGCAAGTACTCATCACCGAACTCACCCAATAAAATGATATCCCCGCGACTTAGTAGCTGCGCATAATGCTGACGAATATGGTGCTGCCACTGCCATGGATGAACTGGCAGAGGAATAAACTCCCGCCAGTTTATCTTTTTATCCCGGCAGATAGCTTCCAATGACTGCATTTGATTAGTGGAGAGGCTTTCCTCAAGTAACTGCTGCCAATTCCAATCCTCACTATGTCCATTGACAGTCAGATCACGCCGAACTGCCAACCATAAGAAGCGCACATATTCACCCGATTCAGTGCCATAGGCCTTGAACTCTTGCGCGCCCCAGCCAATACGCCCCTTATTGACAATCGCTTTAGGATGCCCATCTAAATAGCACTGTAATTGCTCATCGGTAAACTTGGCCATAGTTTCCGCTGCTTGATCTTCACGTTTTTCAAGTATGGCCACATCGCTAGCGATGGTATTCGCCAATTCATGCAATAAATTACCCAGTGTGCTGGCAGTTATTTTCAGATCTTCAGCAGCATCAATAAAGAACTGAGCTGCATCGTCAGCAACTAATTCTTCATCACCTTGATTTCTTTGAATTGTATCCTCATCAATTTGAAGCCAATCCCAGATAGTCAAACGCGCAGTAAATTCATAACTCACCCCAGACTTGAGCTTAACAACGTAAGATTTATCTAGCTCTTGACGGGCGCTCAAAGCTTGCTCATAGCAGAGTTCAGATAAAGACTTGGCAAGTATTTTCCGATTAGCCTGCTCCCAATAATAACTTTGGCTCATATCTCCCCCATACTCTCAAAGAATTCATCTCTGTCGCAGGTAACCAACGCAGCTCGTTTATGCGGAAAATCAAATTCTTTTATTTTTTTCCAACCAAAAGTTCCATCAATGTACTTTAATAGTGGCCCGTTATCAGCTCTTGGCTCTCCAACCAAAGTCTGAGTTCGACAGTCATCTAGAAACATAAAATGAGATACTGCATTAAACCAAGCTTGAGCATAGCGTCTACCCAAAAAACGACTGTTGCCCACCAGCATATGGGCTCCACGATCAAAGGGTTGGCAGTTGTAGTAAGGGGCTATACGATCCTCAAGTGCCCAGTAAACCTCAAAGTAAGCAAAGGGCACATCATCGAAGCAGGCGATTAGTGGGTATTTATGAGGGTCTTGAATAACATCTTGGATAAATTTCCGTTGTTTATCCATTCCCCCTTCCTCTTCCCAAAACTTCGCTACACGCCCCATGTTCATCCAGCTTGTAAAAAGCTCAAGATCGCTATCTGGATCCAAGTGACGAAGACTAAGGTCCATTTCCAGGGAATAAAAGTGACGACGATATACTTCCCCCTCCACAGGTTTTGCTCGAAGTGGATGCTTTACGCCTTGCTCATTTTCCACCCATCTTAGGGGAAAATTCCCACCATTATTGCCTCGATACCAAAGGTCCTTACGCTGATAGAAATCAGATTTGAGTATTTCATTTATCTTTTTTCCACCTAAACTAATTATTTCAACAAGCTTAATATCTCCGTGAGTGCCAAATACCCAATCCAACCAATTATTTAACCCGGTTGATTCAGCCTCATGACTAGAAATATGTACCTGTGCAAAATCACTAGTTATTCTGTGCCGCACTTTAAAAAAATTATCTAACTCCAACTGACACTGGTAACCCTCACTATCAAGTGTCCACAGCCGTCCATCAGGTAATGCACCTTTTTTGATGCCTTGTTTTTCAGAAACAATCTCTGCGTTATTCATCATTCGATCCTTATTGCTCTACAAGGGCCGAGCTACCAGGCTCTGCGGTAAAAAGCTTGTCAGCTATCTTCAGTGGGTTATCCATTGAGTGGTAAATTGATAAAGGGTCTTCACTCGTTGTTTCGTTCATACCAATAACTGCACATTGAAAGTTACCCTTTGACCAGATCTGAGCAGATTGGAGTAAATATTCTAAACAGCTACGATCTCGTCGCTGACCGTCATAAAGAAGCTGCAAGCGTTCACGAAGTTCACTTAACAAAGCACTTTCGCTTACAAGTCCGGCAGCAGCGATGGCGGAAATTAGTCCAAAACAACTATTCACAATAAGGTAATAGGCGAATAGACGATTAGCCATTTCCTCATTAATAACATTTTCACTATTTTGAGCAAGATTTGGTAAATAGGGCTTCAATAGCTCTTCACCGAGATGACTATAACCGCTACCTTGACAGTCGCGGAAATAACCAGCGATAGGCATGGAACCATCAAAACGCAAAATTAAGTTTTGTTGATGAGCCCCAAATAAAATTCCAAAATCAGCTTGAGCAATTAACAGTGGCTCTATCACCGCATCGAGAAAAGCATTAAACCATCGTTTTGCAGCAATGGCAGAAGATAGGTTTTGTTCCATTGCCAACTGAGAGATAAGTTGAGCTGCGCGACAGAAATCAGCGTCTGGATGGTCTTGAGTTAAAGTTGCCAACAAACAGGTGTTTTCTGCTGCCTCACCGATGAATGGGTTCTCACGGAACATCACCAAACTCTCGATCACCGGGTTTCCTGACTCATCCGCTAACATCAAGTAGGCGGGTTCAGCTAAAACCTGGAAATTTGGGTAACGGCGTGCAAAGTCTTGCCCAATTGGCGTGTCTCGTACTTTCAAGACCTCCAGTCCCCTCACCATCTCCTTCGGCTGCAGGGTGCGCACCGAGTTAGTCAGGCGCAAGCTGAGAGAAAACTTCAACATATAGGGGCTCTCAGCGCTGTACACTGCACGCAAAGATGACGTCGCCCGCCAAGCGCCCGAGCCAACACCCAGCTCAACAACACTGCCAGTTGAAAGTAATTTGGCAATTCTTTGGTCACTCTGTAATTGACGCCACTGCCAAGGGTGAGCGGGCACAGCTACAAAGCCCTCCGGCGGCAGGGGAGCACCATCAGTTACTCGCACCAAACCCGCTAGCTGACCTTCTGAGACTCGCGCTCCGCTAGCACCAGATAAAAACTTGGGATCTACCCCTAACCACATCAGAGAAAAGCTGTTGCCAAATTCCGGCGCAAAGCACTCAGCATCTTGATCGGTAAAGGGTTCCCTACTCTTTGGGGTAGGGTGAATAGAGTGACCACAGAGTAGAGCTTGTTCTGACTCACCAAAAGACAACACATCACCAAACAAACGCTCCATATCTTTGTTGCGCGCCTGTAGGGCTTGGGTCATATTGCGAACGCTAGATTGCACACGCTCCACAAATACCTGTCGTGATTCTTCTCCAGCGCCGGGGAAAAAAGCTGACTCGTCGGCGATCAAACGGGCACACTCAGCCATTGATACTTCTTGGCTTTTCCCGGAGGTCTGCCGCCAAACCATTGGCAGCTCAAATTGATGCCTGCCACACTCGCTTCGGTAGATTAGATTGAGCCAAAGCTCAGCGCCAGTGCTCGGTAATGGCACACAAACTGCGGGAACCCTTATGCCTTGGGGGAGTGACACACCGCTCTGCTCGTACCATTGACCACATTCGGTCTCACGCAATAGCGCATTAAAAAAGCAATTAGCCGACAACCTTTCGCCGGCACATTTGACCTTTTGATCTTCTACAGTCATATTGACCAACTGTTCAGAGGTGGTCAGGCTCAATCCTTGAGCATCAGAAGCTCCTGCGGAGACGCCCGGCAAAGTCCCGTCGAGATCTGGATTATTCATGAGTAAGGTTCTTTTACAGAATTGTAATGCGAATGATTTGTATTTTTATTATCATGTCGTGAAATTTGGTACACATCAAGCTTTTTAATAGGGAAATTATTCGGCTGAGAACCATTGTTTAGGACAAATTTGACAATTGTCCCTAGTTTTATCCCTCTGGAGCCCGAATGCGGAAATCCCTTCACTTCCAAAAAATAAACTGGATTGTTGCGAGCCAGGGTGCGGCCCAGGTCATATTGCTGACCCAGATTCCATTAATCATCGAGTATTGCGGGCTGGATTTAGCCACTCTCGGCGCACTAGTTGCAGTCAGTACTTTTTGCCTGATGATTGCGGGCCCAATCTGGGGAGAGCTAGGCGATAAAATTGGACGGAAGCCAATTCTGCTAGCTGGGCTCAGTGGGGCACTACTATCCCAGATCCTGTTCGTTGCCCTGCTCGTCGCCCTGGCTCAAGGGTACTTGGAAACTGATACAGCGCTTGTGGCCCTGGTTGCCAGCAGAATCCTTTATGGATTAAACGCCGCCGCAATTTTTCCTTGCTGCCAAGCTTGGGCCCTAGAGCTGGGAGAGAAAAACCAACAACTGTCAATTCTCTCAGGGATCAGCGCTGCTGCAAATTTAGGGCGAGGATTAGGCCCCTTACTTGCCTTACCGACCCTTCTAGTGGGTAGTCTTTGGCCCTTACTTTGGCTGGTCCTCCTGCCCTTTTCCGCCCTAACCTTAACGCTTTTTTTACCTCGAGTTCCGGGCTGCACAATAGCTGAAAAGAAAGTCGAAAAAACTCACTTTCCCACTACAAATATTGGGCTTTTCGCGATAGCACTGCTGGGCACAGTAAGCATCGGGCAGCTACAAGTTGTTATGGGGCCTGTACTACAAGACTTATACGGATTAAGTGCATTGGGGGCATCATCGACAACCGCCATTCTTCTTGCTGCTGTCGCCATTTCCGGATTCTTTGTCCAGATGCTGTTAGTTAGAAAAATAGCGCGCCCACTAATCAGCTTTGTAATTGGGGTTCTGTGTATATGCCTGGGCACTACATCACTATCACTCGCTCTAGGCAGCTCCCTTGCGGTGCTAGGCTTGATTCTATTTGTTATTGGTATCGCCTTCTTAGTCCCTGGCTACAGTGCCCTATTAAGTCAAGGGCAACAGCGCAACGGCCGCTTGTTTGGCCTTTTGTCACTGATGCATACCGGAGGTTACACAATTGGCTTTGCAATGGGCGGATGGCTCTACGAAAAAAGCCCTTCGCAACCTCTGGCAGGGATGCTACTTAGTGTTAGCCTAATTGCAGTTCTCACATTAATCAGCCTGGCCATTTCTTGGAAAAAAGCGCCTAAAGTGAGCGCAACCTAACTCCTGGGAAGATAGCTCAGCAATTACCTGACTAAACGGGTAATTGCTGTCTGAGTGGGGGATCCGAGTGCTCACCCTACAAAGTTAAAGGTAGCGCTGCCAAAACTCAGCTTGCCCCTGTTCTTCATCCAATGTGTATGGCTTAAAGCCGGTCTTAAGATAAGCCGCCTGAGCAGTATAATTTTTTTGCAGAACTTCCAGGGTAAGTTTGCAACAGCCCCTCTTTTTTGCCTCTTTCGCCAGAAAGTCGAGCATGGCAGTGCACACCCCCAGACTTCGAGCAGTTTCACTGACAATAACATCGTGGATATTAACCAGCGGCTTACATAAAAAAGTAGAAAAGCCAGTAAAGCAATTAATGAGCCCTACCGCACGCTCCCCTCGATAAGCAAGAACACTAAAAGCCCCCGGAAAATCTCTTAATGCCGGCAATAAACTAGAGCGGCAGTGATCACTTAGAGGCTCACCACCGCCAAATGGATCCCGAGCATATTCATCCATCAAAGCCAAGATATCACTTGTATGTTGCGAGTCGTCGTAATTCGCCAAATCAATCTTTAATGCGGTACCAGCTTCACAATCTGATAAAACCATAAATATTTTTTCCTACCTCCGCAATTACAGCGAAAAAATGCCTTCACAGGCGCCTGATAAGTAAGAGCTGTTGGAGAGCATACCAAAATAATGACCTGTAGCGATCCCAGGGAAAAATAGTAAACTCAATCGGTAAGCTCTGCATTCGCTGTTTCTAAAGTCTCTTTAAAATCAACTTTGTCATCACTCACAAAGTACTGTAAGTAACTGCGTAACCGGGTTCGTCTCGCCAATAACTGGCGCACCCTGAGGCGATGTCGACCTGCCGTCTTAGAGTGTCGAGTGACTCTTTGCCGCCTGCCGGGGACTGAGCTTTTTTTTCTTCCCATGATCCTGAAATCCTTATTAGACCAAGTTTGAGCCGTTAGTCACATTTAAGACTAGACCAAGTTTACTTGGCGCACACGAGCAAAGCCGCTATTCTGCTGTCTACATGTCCAAATGGTCACTTCAGGATACAATCGCATTGCACCCGCTTAACCACTTATTACAAAATAACCAACATTGGTCCGAGGCTACCCGTCAAGAAGAGCCGGACTTTTTCCTTCAATTATCTGAACAGCAAAGCCCTGAATACCTGTGGATTGGCTGCGCAGATAGCCGCGTTCCCGCCAATGAGATCGTCGGCCTATTACCCGGCGAGCTTTTTGTTCACAGAAATGTTGCCAATGTAGTCGTTCACTCAGACCTGAATTGCCTATCAGTACTCCAATATGCTGTGGAGATCCTGAAAGTAAAACATATTATTGTCTGTGGTCATTACGGTTGTGGCGGCGTGCAGGCAGCCCTCAACAATGATCAGCTGGGCTTAATTGATAACTGGTTGCGACATATCCAAGACGTTAGGGATAAACATCACACTTTGATCGATATTTTTCAACAACAGCAGCGTACAGATCTGTTGTGTGAATTAAATGTCCTGGAACAGGTGATACACGTGTGTCAGACAACGATCGTTCGCGATGCCTGGCGTGCGGGTCAAGAACTCACCGTCAACGGTTGGGTTTACGGCCTAAAAGATGGCCTGGTACATGATTTGGGTATTTCAATTAAGCACCCGGGGGAAATTGCTGATATTTATCAAGGTGCCCTTAGTAAAATCTCTCAGCGCAGCACCGAATAATACTATTGCCCGACTGCCTTCGTTTTTACCACTATAAATGGGGTTAACCCGGTAGTTTTAGCTACCGAGCTCAGCTCTGTTTGGTGAAAAAACATGTCGGCATACAAAAAGTGGCAGTGCCAGAACTGCGGCTGGATATACGATGAGTCCAAAGGTTGGCCCGAGGATGGAATTCTTCCCGGTACTCGCTGGGAAGATATACCTGAAGACTGGTACTGCCCGGAGTGTGGTGCAGCCAAACAAGATTTCTCCATGCTGGAGATTGGCGCCGATACTACTCAAGCCAGCTTAGCTAGCAATGATGGCTTCCGAATCTGGGAGTGCATGGTATGTGGCTGGACATACAATGAGGCCGAGGGATGTCCACAAGATGGCATTGCTCCTGGTACTCGGTGGGAGGATATTCCCGACGAATGGAATTGCCCTCAATGCGGCGTTAGTAAACAAGAATTTGATATGGTTCTTGTAGGCCAAGCCCCCATCGCCCCGTCCCCTTCAGCCAACCAAAACACAACCACTACAACCTCAGCACCTTTAGTTATTATTGGCACAGGGCTGGCCGGGTATAATCTGGCGCGAGAGTTTCGCAAGCTTACCCCCCAGTCTCCTCTCCTGTTAATCACTGCCGATGATGGAGCTTTTTACTCCAAGCCTTTGCTGTCAGCCTCTTTCTCTCACGGCAAGACTGCACAGCAACTCAGCACTTCCAGTGCCGAAGATATGGCTAGCGAACTCAATGCACAAATTCTGGTTCACACGCGGGTAATACATATAGATCGCCAAAACAAAACTCTGACGATTCAGCAGGATGGTGCAGAGCATGTATCCAAGATTCCCTATGGAAAGCTAGTTCTGGCAACCGGGGCCAAGTGCCGCAAACTTCCCCACTATGAGGGGGATGCCCAATCACATATCTTTCGCATAAATAATCTCAGAGACTACCACCGTTTTCGCACTGCCGTGGTGGGGCGCAAGCGCATACTACTCCTGGGCGCTGGTTTGATTGGCTGTGAATTTGCCAACGATTTGATACAGACCGGCTTCGCAGTGGATCTGGTTGACATGGAGCAATGGCCACTGGCGACACTGCTGCCGGAAGTCGCCGGGCGCGATCTGCAGACGGCCCTGGAAGACTATGGCGTTCGCTTCCATGGGGGCTCATCATTAAACCGTATCGAGAAATTGAGCACCGGTTTCCGGGCCCAGCTGAGTAGTGGAGAGCAAATAGAAGCGGATGTTGTTCTCGCCGCACTCGGACTTGAGGCTAACACCGGCTTAGCCTCCATGGCCGGTATAGCCGTGCAAAGAGGTATTGCTGTAGATCGATATCTGCAAACAAGCGATCCCGATATCTACGCCCTGGGGGATTGCGCAGAAATAGACGGCCATCGGCTACTCTTTGTCGCCCCCCTAATCAGCTGTGCGAAGAGTCTGGCACAAACTTTGTCAGGAAATCTGACTCCCGTTTGCTTTGGCGTTATTCCTGTGGCCGTAAAGACAACCCTGCACCCAACTACCGTTTGCCCGCCAAGCCCTGATACCAAGGGGACTTGGCAAATCAACATAGAAGATTCAGGGGTTTGCGCCGAATTTCGCGACGAAAAGGGCAATCTACTCGGTTTTGCCCTTACCGGTAGTGCGATCGCCCTCCGGGAAAGGCTCAGCCAAGAGTGCCAGCCAATTATGAACGACCAGTCAAAAAATGACTGATAATCATACTTATTTTAATAGCTATTCGAGGTAAAGCGCGCAAACCGTTAACTTTTGCCTTAAAATGGCGGCCCTTCAAAGTTTTGGTACAAGTAGCCCTAGTATGACGACAGAGAAAAGCCGTACGATTTCCCCGTCACCCGAGCAAAGCCGGCTACTGCGGGACACCCTCGGCCACTTTGCTACCGGTGTAACCGTCATTACCACTCAGGATACCAATGGCCAACCTGCCGGCATGACGGCTAACAGCTTTAATTCCGTTTCCCTCGACCCCGCCCTGGTTCTATGGAGTATCGATAAGCAGTCCATGGGCTATAAAGCATTTACCACCCGGGAGCACTTTGCCGTGCATATCCTGCGAGCAGACCAACAACATGTCTCAAACCTATTTGCTGGTCGAGGAGCAGACAAGTTTGGACAGGTCAACTGGTATGAAGGCCCCAATGGTATACCTCGCCTAGAGGAGTGTGCAGCCTATTTCCATTGCCGCCGCGCGCAGTGCATTGATGGTGGAGATCACACAATATTGCTTGGAGAGGTGCTGGAATTTGCCGCTTTTGGTGGTGAACCCCTGGTCTTTCATCAAGGCTGTTATCGTGCATTGGCTGGAGAGTAGCAGCTCACTTTTTGGAGCCTAATCACTACCCAAAGGCTATAAAAATAATTTTTTAATGCCAATTAACCAGTATTTGGCAGAAACTTTGGTGTTGCATTAGTGACCTCGTAATAATTCAAGGGCAGTCTGAAGCAAACCATGAAAATGGACTGATAAGCCATGACTTCAACTACGCTCTTCTGTTTCGCCCACCGGGGCTATCAACAGCGAGCCAGTGAAAACACTCTCCAAGCAATCGGGCATGCGTTGGAACTCAACGTCGGGGGTATCGAAATTGATGTGTGGAATATTGGTGGGCAGCTTCTGGTCAAGCATGACCGGCGACTCGGACGCCTAATCGCGGGCTCCGAACTCATCACTGAAATGCATCCCGATGCCCTGAAAGAGAGACCTCTCCCTTGCGGGAATAAGGTCCCTACATTACGGGAAGTCCTGGAACTTGTGGGAAATAGTGCCCAACTCAATATCGAGCTGAAAGGGCCTAACTGTGCAGCCCTTTTCGCGGATGAAATCCACACCTTTACGCAGGATACTGGTGCGAGCTATGAGCAATACATCGTTTCCTCTTTCGATCACCGCCAGTTGTACCAGTGCCTGCAATTAGCTCCTGAGGTTCGGCGGGGAGTGCTGGTTTCCGGTGTTCCCCTCGATCTTGCAGCCTGCTCTGCTCCATTAAAGGCCTATTCATTACATACGAACGTAGATTTTATAAATGCAGATTTAATAGCCGATGCAAAACAGCGCGGGCTTAAGAACTACGTATTTACCGTCAACGACCCCAACGATTTGATACTGTTGGCAGCTCAAGGTATCGATGGGGTTTTCACTGATGAACCTCAAATCGTATCCGATTTTAATGCCCGTGTTGAATTCACAAAAACTGGCACTTAGACGTTGGAGAAGATCCCCTTCACCAACTAAGAGAACAGACAGTAACCCGGGACAATTACCGGGCTACTGCTGTGAGTTAATGCAAGAAAAGACTCTAGGCTAAATAGTCTCCCCTATTTATACTGCTTAAAACTCTGCGCTAGCACGTAAATACCAATAGCCACCATTAAAGCCAAATGGTGATGTGAGGGCATGACGTACTCCGAGATATCGCAACGTGGGCTCCTGCTCATCATCAGGCATTACGTCAAAGATATTCTCGCCCCCCAATGACAATTTATAATTTTCATACAGCGTAAACGTCGCTTCGATATCAACGAGAATTTCACTGCCATAACTATAGGTATCACTGGCATCCCCAGCACCAAACAACCCGCCTGTTGATTCCCAACTGCCATAGCGATTAAAACGCAGGTACCCTGCAAATAAATCACCCGTATCGAGATCAAAAGTTAAAGTCGTTCGATCACTGGGAACTTGGTTTTCCAGGTCAAATACCCGTGAGGCATTGATGGTATTTGGCGTAACACTGGTAACTTCCTGGCGATTGTGATTGTGGCGTAAATCCACCACCAATAAACTTTCAAAAATCTCGAAATCACTGGTAACTGCCAGATCTATACCAGACACTTCCGAGTCATAAGCATTGACGAAATAGTTTGCATTGCTGCCGTTGAGTAGTGCTGCATTTTCTATACCGGCATTTTGCAACAGAATCACTTCGTCATCTCCGATGGCATTGTTGCGCAGAGCCAGGCGATCCTCGATGTCGATGTTGTAGTAATCTATTGTCACACTGGTATTGTCCAGTGGGGCAAAAACCGCACCCAAGGTGAAACTGGTGGATTCCTCCGGTTCCAGCTCAACGGCTCCGAGCGCTGATGCCACCGGATGAGCCACAGGATAGGTTCCATTGGGTATCAGGTTGCCACTGGAGTCTGTCGTAGTAGTAACATTTAAGGTATTCACCTGTCCGGGTGTTGGCGCCCTGAAACCAGTATTTACCGTCGCTCGAAATGCCAGTTGTTCATTCACATCATACCGTGCTGACAATTTCCAATCCGATGTCGAGCCAAACTCATCATATTCCTCTAACCGTAAAGCCGCTCCCAAAGTCAGAGCCTCAGTCACATCGGCTTCAAGGTCAATATAAGCTGCAATACTCTCGCTACTGAAACTGCCCAGCGCTTCAATCGGGAAACCCTGAAAACCATCTGAACCCACACCAAAGTACGCAGCAGTTGGGCCTACCGCAGTGGACGCTGCATCCCCCCTACCAATTGAGTAAGTCTCTTCACGCCACTCAGCGCCGAATGCAAGGTTCAATGGCGAAGCAAAAGCCATGACATCAATGGGGTAGACAAAATCCGCATTGAGGCTGGACTCTTCCTGCGTGAGGGTTCCCGGCTTGAAGGAAGTAGGAGACAAAATACCCAAACTTGGATTGATTGAATTTTTCAGGACATAGTCCACTTCATTTTCAGCCAAACGTCCGCGTAGATCCCAGGAGAGGCCATTGGCAAGCTCTCCACGCGCCCCGAATACAGCAGCGATATCATAAATATCTGCACCAAATTCAGGGTTGTAGCCGCCGGGGAACTGAGTATAAATTGGGTTTCGCAACACGTACCCACTGTCGCTGGAAGTATCTGCTACCAGGTAATCCGAGGGGTTTAGGCCTTGCGCCAAAATAGAATCCACTAAAGACTGGGGAGCTGGGTCGGGCATGTAGTCGATACTATTCGGATCAAGGGGATCATTAGGGCTGTCTACTTGCAGGGTACCTCTCGCAGTAAACTGGTGTTCTGGGTCGAGCACCGGTCCACGATAGAAAAAGTCAGAAATTGTTTCATTTTGTGAATAACCGAAATTTCCATAGAGCTCTACCGAATCAGAGATCTCCAGGCCGCTGTTAATAAAAAACTTCAGGGACTCAACATCGGGATCACCCCATCTCTGACCCAAGCCATCCAGTGGTACTAAATTATTTCCCACAACTGATCCTACCTGTTGCGCATCTGGCCGCGCTTCGCTGCGCCAGGTTTTATCTGCGCGGGAAAATTCAATGGTGCCATTAATAAATCCTGCATTACCCAGCGCAAATCCCGTATTTGCGGCAATACTCATCCGGGTTCCATCCCCTTCAAAATACTCCCCTGTCTGAGCTGATAAGCTAAATCCCTCTGCATCATCCTTCAGGATAATGTTAACGACACCGGCAATCGCATCGGAGCCATATTGTGCTGAAGCGCCATCACGTAAAACCTCAACTCGCTCTATAGCCATAGAGGGTAGCGCCGAAAAGTCGACGGCTTGGGCACCCTGGTT
Organism: Microbulbifer maximicatervae (SeqCode); assembly: GCF_052467955.1. Lineage (NCBI taxonomy): Bacteria > Pseudomonadati > Pseudomonadota > Gammaproteobacteria > Cellvibrionales > Microbulbiferaceae > Microbulbifer > Microbulbifer maximicatervae (SeqCode). The sequence continues at coordinate 1,440,458 of NZ_CP174329.1, read as the reverse complement.
AACTGTACCCAGGGGGGCAAGCTGCAAATTAACCAGTGCAGAGCGATGGCGGCGAGTTCCATTGACCAGTACCAAAGTTTGATCTGGGGATAAATTACGTAAAGTTACCGGGCGGATAAAAGCGGTACCATCAGCAATTGGAAATCTCTGCGTATTAAATGAAGGGGCAATTTTTGCCAGGGACTCAGTAAGATCAAAGCTCGCTTGATCCGCAATATCCTCTCCGCCAACCACATCTACCGGAGAAAGAGTCTCGGTGGGAGATACACCCTCTTTGCGTGTACCTGTGGTTATCACTTCCTCCATTGCCCGATCAGCAGTATTAGAGGCACCCTCTTCCTTTTCCTCAGCAATCGCATACCCACCAGAGTTAAAAATCGTAACTGCCACCGCCAATGACAAAGGTCTCAACAAGTAACGCTTCATATTCACCACCCTCTCTTCTCATTATTAACATCAAACAGAACATCACCGGATAATTCATCAAAGCAATGCACATCAAATTAGATCCGTGCAGGGGTTAAACAAAAAAAGCGGCATACTGACGTTCCGTCTAATTGCATCCATGCCAGAAATTAGTGCACGCCTAGGGTAGATCTTTTACGCGATTAAATGTCAACTTCCAACAAATCAAAAAATTAATGTCGCAATATTTATTTTAAAAGGAGGGGGTACACGTTTAGCAAATGCCAAAAACTGCCAAACGTGACTTTTAGAAAGGCTGAAGCAAAAGTGACAGCAATGAGTTCACTTAAAAAAATAAATAGGTGAAATCAGCACCGTCTATTGAGGTGTATAAGTAACGTCAACCTCATAATCCGATCCCAGGCGACTGTAGCCCCGCACCATAAAATAGGCTTCACTCTCACCACTTGGCACGGTTAAGGAACAGTTCTCAGAGCTATCTCCCTCATAGGGACGGCAATCGTAATAGCGCCAAGTAGGTGCCGCACCAAAACGGACATATAGATCGGCATCATTAGTACCGGTCATATCCGCGATAAAATCTGTACCGGGCGTTACACTGAGAGGTCCATAGTGATCCTCCGAACCTCGCCCCACATCACCACTAAAGGTTTCTGTTTGTTCCTCACCGGGGTCTGGATCGGGATCGGGGTCCGGATCGGGGTCTGGGCCCGGATCATCCCCTATATAACCCTTGGCCAATTCAGCGACATAGGCAGCAGCAAGCTTTCCAAACTTCACCGCATGACTGGCATCTCCACCACTATTAGCGAGGGTATCACTTGAAGTGTGGATATAAGGGTTTGAGCCATTAAAAGTCGCCTCAAAAGGAAAGGAAACCGGATAACCCTGGTTATACCAAGATGCGTGATCAGAACACGCATAACCACAATAAGTTGTTCCAACAGTGAGGCCGCTCAGGTAGGTCTGGGCCAGATCCTCAAGAAAGCTATTCTGGGCACTATTGGTGTAATCTCCAATAATATAGATATCACTATTTGAGCCATAGTAATTAGTCATATCCAACTGCAAGGCACCTATCACATTTTTATTCTGTGATTTGTAATCGCTAGCAATATCATCTGACCCCCGCAGCCCCACTTCCTCAGCAGCGTACCCCATAAAAGCCAGCGTTTTATCCGGCTTATAGTCTGTAGCGACAATTGCATTAATGACATCCGTCAATGTTGCTATGCCAGACGCATCATCGTCAGCCCCCGGCGCTCTCGTACCTTCACCAGTGCCAAAACCGACCGTAGAATCCAGGTGCGCCCCCAGCACGATAATTTCATCCGGGTCAGTTTGCCCCTGAATCGTCAAAATTACAGAGGGTTGCGCCCAACTATGGCTATAAAGTTCGACAGAGGCATCACTTCGTGAATTCGTTAATGCCTGCCACTCATCCCTTATCCATTCAGCACCATCCACGCCGGTTGAAGTGGTGTAATAGCGATTAGTAAAATTCGACAAACTTTGAATAGTTGACCGTATATTAGACTCTGAGATCTCTGCTTGCAGGGCGTTAACCACATCTGCATTATCAATAGAGTAAGCGATCACGTTATTCACTGTTGTCGTCAGCGATGAAATCTGGGCAGCTTCTGCTTCCTCCAATGAGTCATGTACCATAAAGCCGCCACAACGGTTATGGTTGATATGCATCAGAGTCGATATTTCGGAAAGATTCTTTTCATTAACTTTTAGAATAGTGACTCCGTTACGTTCCTCACCTTGAATCGAGAGTGGTTGCTTGGCAACCAGGCTACTGTTTTGCTTTAAGGTTTTATAACCATCACTACCTATAGTTATCCACAGCTCTTCTGCCATAACAGCGCCGGGGAGTGCAAGAACCCCAACTAAAGACCTACTAATAATTTTTTTCATTATCTTCTCCACATTAAGTTAGCCCCCTGCGAATCCCTGATATTTCAAAAACACAGGCAGGCAATAAACACACATGCAAGAAGCCTGCACAAACAGCAGTTTTGAATCTCAATAATATTCAAATAATACAAAAATCAATGAGGATGGAACTACAGGCCATACCTATAAACAATCGCGGACAATCCAGAAATATTTTTATTATTCGAATTTCGAAAAGCGCAGAGAGAACAAACAAAACCGGATTGACCAATCCGGCAAGGAAAAGCTAGCACATTCAAATAAATACTAAAACAATTTGGCATCTTTCAGCGTAAGAGCCGCAATAAACTTTAAGTGGATCACAAATACACAAAAAACATAGAATATAAAAACACTATTAATAGCAAATAGAACTAGGAATAATTTCTGAACTAAAGGGTTTTTCAGCCCTTTATTTTAATTAGATCTACAAGAAGAATTTTAAGATTGCAACTCACACAGAATCTACCCAACCAGGAAGCCTCCTTTTTAATCCCTGCTGGTTTTGTAAAGCAGCGGCTGCACATAAAACGGTCTCATCAGCATATTTTCTGCCTACTATTTGCAGGCCTACTGGCAGACCACTCGCTGAAAAACCGCAATTGATTGATATTGCCGGATGGCCTGATAAATTGAAGGGGTAGGTATAAGGTGTCCAGGAATACCATAGAGAGCCTGAATTACTATCCGGCACATTGACCCCAGCACTAAATGCGGTAATAGGTAAAGTTGGGGTCACTAACAGATCATATTTCAGAAAAAATTCCTGTAATCGCTCGACAAAGTTATCTCGCCACTTCAGCGCGTCGAGATAATCAGGTAAGGATAATTTGTCCGCTTGTTCTGCGACCTCTAACAATTGGGGCTCCACCAGTTGGCGCCTGGTACTATCCATCGCCCTAAAGATACTCGCTATCCCCGCACAAAATAGACAGCCAAAAGCTGCACTAGCATCATCAATACCCGGGTCAACCTCTACAACTTCAGCACCCAATTCCTGGAAGTGCATTACACTAGCAGAAACGTTGCTCACCACCATGGGATCAGGTGCTACGTAACCAAGACTGGGGCTGTAAGCAATACGCAACTTTCCTGTTCTTTCAATCAACCTTCCCTCTGTAGCTGCAAGGAAATCAATTTTCCGGCGAGGTATTGCGCGGATATCCCGATGATCCGGTTCACTGATTACATTCATCATCAGTGCACAGTCTTCCACCGTCGATGCTAAGGGCCCCACATGCACCAGGGAGGAGAAGGTACCTAATGGCCAATGGGGAACCTGTCCAAAACTCGGTTTGAACCCAATTGTGCCGCAAAAGCTGGCCGGAATCCGGATAGATCCACCACCATCAGCCCCCACAGCCAGAGGGCTCAATCCCAGTGATACTGCAACCGCAGCCCCGCCACTCGAACCACCCGATGTCTTATCCCTATCCCAGGGGTTTCTCGTAATACCGTCTATGGCGTTATCCGTCACCGCCTTCCAACCAAACTCCGGTGTCGTGGTTTTCCCTATTGGCGTGTACCCGTTGCGCTGTAATGCCGCAATGCAAGGGGCCGCACAACCCAATGTTGTCTCTGGGTCAATAATTTGGGAGCCGAAAACTGTCGGCCACATCGGCGTGTAAAAAACGTCTTTTAGTGCCACCGGCACTCCGTCAAGCAACCCTTTGACAGTACCAGACATATAGCGGCACTCAGAGTCCCGTGCGTAGGCAATGCTGGTCTTCCTGTCTATCAGACAAAAAGCACTGACATGCCTATTTAGCTTCTCAATTTGATTGAGTAGCCCCTCGACAACCTCAACCGGCGAAAAACACTTCGCCCTGTATCCGCGTAACAACTCGAGAGCTGTCATCCCAACGAAATCGCTCATTGACCCAAGCTCACAATTACCGGCCCCCTAACACCATCAGATTAGTCGTCAGCGGAAAATTATCGGCGCCACTGTTGGTAGCAATTTGTTAACATAATGGCCATATGAAACTAGCGCTTCAGCTGCCAGTCAGGATCACTTGAGTAGGCTGTAGCAAAACTAATGAGATGGAAAACCACCGTGAAGTCTACTTCTACAATTGCCCTCCTCATATTTTTAGCAACCTCGATCTCAGGGTGTGCCACCATGAGTGAAGATGAATGTTATGTCGCAGATTGGCAGGCAATCGGGTATGAGGATGGCGCAGCGGGCAGGGACTTATCCTACCTGGGGAGACGCCGCGAATCCTGTGCAAAATATGGCGTAACGGTCAATACTAATGCTTACCGGGATGGGCGAGGTGAAGGGCTGGAGCTTTTTTGTACCGAGCTGCGCGGATTTGACCAAGGGCGCTCCGGTAACCACTATAACGGTGTCTGCCCCGCGGACCTCGAAGGGTTATTCCTGCGGGGGTACAATTCAGGCCAGGATATTTTTCTTGCCAAGTCAGCCGTTGAGGAAATTGTGTCGGCAATTCACAACTTGGAGTTGGAGAGAGAACACATTCTCGATGACATGACAGAAATTGGTGCACTGTTGGTCGATGAAGCAATCGACAATTCCGAACGAGTAACACTTATCGCTGACGTCGCTCGCCTAAAGGTTAGGCACTCTGAGCTAGGAATGGAAATAGCGGACTTACAATACGAACTAATGCAACGGGAGGCAGAGTACCAGCAAGCCCTCGCCCGCTCTCCTTACCTATAGATCTCTACCCCATCGAGGATACCTCTGCGGTCACTCTAGTCCGCAGGGGTTTACACCTATATAGCTTATTTCAACCAGCACACACCCTTCCCAGGTTTACGCCACCCTCTGTGAGTAGCTTAGGAATTCATATGAGAAAAGAAAAATAGGTCGGCTCTACAAATGATTCGATTACACTAGAGTTGAGATATCGCCCTACCCACCAACTAGAACATCCGTACTAAGAAGCCGGGTGGTAGTAAAGCTTTGTGAAAATTTTTCCCTTTTCTAGGGAACTGTATTAGTGCTGATCTTTTACCTTACCCCTCATTGATTTCACCTGAGAACGACGATTTTTTGCTTGTAAACGGCGCTCCTTGGCACCTCGACTGGGCTTGGTAGCCACACGAAACTTTGGCCTGAATGCGGCTTTATCCACCAGCTCCTGTAATCGCTCTAGGGCATCTGCGCGGTTTTTTTCCTGGGTCCTAAACCTCTGGGCCTTGATAATCACCACTCCATCTGAAGAAATACGCCGATCTTTGAGCTTCAAAAGGCCATCTTTAATTAGCTGAGGAAGTGAAGAAGCCTGAATATCAAAGCGCAGGTGAATTGCACTGGAAACTTTATTTACATTTTGGCCACCGGCGCCTTGAGCGCGTATCGCACTCATTTCAATTTCATCTTGAGAAACCGATATCCTACCTTTTCCACAAACCATAAACATCCAAAGCCTGAGCTACATCGTTTTACTAAAAATACAAAACTCTATGACTATTTTGCCCAAATAGTGCAGCTATTAACCAGTCCCACTACACAGATACAATTCGCCATTGACAGAAATCAATATACCGAAAAATGCTTTCTATAAAGTGAGGATATCAGGGGGTAAACCTCATTTACCGGGAAACCCTCATTAAGTAATATTGCGCCAGCCAAATAAAAGCTAGTGAAGCGGCCTGAGGGCCGACCAGAATACGCGGGATGATTTGTGACTTATTTTCAAGTCTCAGTCAAATCCGCTAACATTGCCCAGCTTCCTCGAAGTACTGGAGCAAAGAACAATAAAGACTCGCGCCCTGTAGTTTCCTCTGGACTGCTCCCGATGTCTCCGCGGGTGTGAGATTACCGCGACAAGGAGAAAACCATGCACAACGCCAAGCGTAGCCTCGCAGCGGCCATTGCACTCGCAACAATGACAAGCTCTGCAGCTTTTGCTAAAGACACCGCCTTTTCCCAAGTTATCGCCTTTGGTGACAGTCTGACTGATGTTGGCAACTACGATGTGTTCACCAATGGTGGCGACGATCGTGAAGTAGCAATTAGTCTTTTATCCCAGAATCTCGGCTTGGGTGCAGTTACACCGTCTTGTGCAGGTATGCAATCTTCCTTTTGCCTACCCACCGTAGACCCCTCACTGAGTGCAGAGGATCTTGAAGCTTCCGTTACTGCTCAGATTGCTGCTGGCTTGAGCAATGCTGGTACAGGCTGGGCCGTAGGTGGACATAAAGCTGCTGATGTTCTGATGAATATCATCGGCCCCGACAACTATGCGGCCTACCTGCAAGCATATGGCCTGGAAGCTGACCCGAGCCGTCATAACCTGTTAAGCGCCCTGATGCCAACCACTGGTGACGAAGGCTTAACGCCCAGCTATCCAGACTCCCAACTGTTGGGTCAATTGCTAGTACAACAGGCCACAGCAGCCCAACTAGTAGCTGAAGCAGAAGCAGCTAAGGCTGAGGGAGATATGGCTACTTATGCCGAGCTGATGACCCAGGCCGCCGCTATGAGCGATGCCATCGAAGGCACCTTTGCTGGTCTTATCGCCACATCTGGAACCTCGGGCAACCCACATCCACTGGGAATGGGCTACCTGGAAAGCACTCTGGGAAGTGCTGATCACAACGCTCTTTATTGGGTAAACGGCGGTGGTAACGACTTGCTCAGCGGTTTCGAAGATGTCGTCGCTGGCACCTCAACCATCGAAGAAGTCACTGCGGACCTAGACGTTGCGTCAACTATGCTGGCAAGCGCAGCTGGCGCCCTGTCCGATGCAGGTGCCAATTACATCCTCGTATCCAATGTACCCGATGTCAGCAAAACTCCTGGCGTTTACGCTGCTGCATATGAAGCCGTTTACTCCAGCGACAATGCAGAGGCTCTGCAAGCTGCGGTTGATGCTGGACTGATGACCCAGGAAGATGCGGATGCCAAGCTGGCCACCGCCTTCGAAGAGATACTTTTCGAAGCAAGTACTACTTCTGAAACCTTCAACTCAGCACTGTTAGCTAAGGCCAAGGATATCGACGGCGTTCTGATGGTTGACCAAGCAGGTATCCTGAAAGTCGCCCTTAATAACCCGACCATCTTTGGTTTATCCTCCTCAGAGAACCAACTGTTCTGTTACGACGGCAGTGGCAACGACTGTATTGAGCACTCCGTTTATGGCATTAACGGCACCGACCCCGATGCAGACAAGCTGATCTTCAACGACAGTGTTCACCCCACTCAAATTGGTCAGGAAATCCTCGGTGACTACTACACCGCAATCGTGAATGCTGCTCAGGTTGCCGGTCAGCTGCCGGATATCGCAATCCAGGCTACTCGCACCCACACCAACAGCCTTGACGAGAGCTTGGCCAGTGTTCGTTACCGCACCGCTCAGACTGGCGTTTTCGCCGGTAGCTCCCTGGGTAACGTCGACTACGATACCGATTACACCGCCAATGTCAGGGGAGATGGCTATTCCAATATTCTCGGCCTGACTTACGCCGTGCGCGACAATGCGGAAATCGGTTTTGCAGTGAGCCGCTCCAATATTGATGTGGATAATTCACAGCTTGCTATCGACTCCACTTCAACCAACTACAGCGTCTTTGGCCGTATGCACTACGACATTTTCTTTGTCGAAAGTAACGCGACCCTGACCGATGTAGATTACGATGACGTCAGCCGCGCTGTCGCTCTGGGTGACACTTACAACGGCAACCTGACTGGCAATACGTCTGGCGAGAGCTTGTCCCTGGGAATTACAGCCGGTGCCAACCTACTCAGTAGTGAGACCTTCCAGTTCGGTCCATTTGTAAGCTTTACCAAGGTCACTACTGATGTAGACGGCTACACCGAAGACGCTATCGAGGGCTTCACTTATACCGACTTGAGCGGTAATGAGCTCGACCCTCTCGGCATGCACTACGGCGACCAAGAACGCCGTATTAGAAATATGCGTTTTGGTGCCTTCGCTAATAAGAGCTGGGATACCATTAACGCTTACGCCGAAATCTGGTACGAAGATAATAACGGCACAGAAGAAGACACCATTGAGGTTGGCGTGAAATCCATGGAAGGCAATATGAATGCCATGCCAAGCTACGCCAGTGTCGATGAGGGCATCTTCAACGGTGGCATGGGTATGATTGCCGGTATTCGCTGGCAAGCAGCTGACGCTATCGCTGTTAGCGCAACTGTCGCTTCCCGCCCAACGACTGAATCTGCCTCTGTCAATTTGACTTACCGCTTCTAAGCAACACTGTGCCCCCTTTCAGGGGGCACAGTCTCCCCCCTCCTTATTGATCTGCAAACACCAAAACTTTCCCACTCCACTTTGGCGTTGGAAAAACAGGGATTCTCATATGTTTAAGCTGGAGACTGACAATCTTATTATCCAAGAGATAAATGCAGAACAAGACAGTACCCTAATTCTGTCACTGCTCAACGACTCTGCGTTCCTACAAAATATTGGCGATCGTGGCGTGCGTACTAAGGAAGACGCCTACCAGTTTATCCTGAACGGCCCCGTTGCCATGTATCGGGAACACGGCTTTGGTATGTACAAGGTGTCCTTGAAAGATGGCACTGCTATAGGAATCTGCGGATTAGTCAAACGCGCAGGACTGGATGGTATCGATATCGGTTTTGCCTTTTTACCTGATTTTCGCGGCCGGGGCTTCGCTCTGGAATCGGCACAAGCTGTCATGCAATACGCGAGAGAGGAATTGGGCCTACGACGCATTCTCGCCATTGCACACCCCAGTAACACGCCCTCAATTAAGTTATTAAAGAAGCTGGGCTTAAGTGCTGAAAAAGAAATTGTGCTGCCCGGTGAAACGAAAACAGTATTGTTACTGGCTTGGCAGCAAGAAGTAATGGAGAAAAATTCCTATTCGGAATAAAGGTTATCCACCCAAAAACTATTTGCGATAACAGCTTTGCCTGTTCTTACAAAATAAAAATACCACACAGACCCTGTGGTTTTTCATTGACATGCAACCATGCTGGTCTAGTCTCCAACTTACTATTAAGGAGAGGACTGCCATGATTATCGCAACCGATATGCCAGAAGTCAGTCGATGTGCCGCCAGCCAATGTGCTTACAACGCCAACGATGCTTGCCACGCCAGGGCAATTACCATTGGTGACGGTGCCGATCCCGACTGTGATACTTTCTTCACCAACTCCCGTCATACAAGCAGCTCCCGTACCGCCGGTGTTGGAGCCTGTAAAATGGAAGACTGTAAATTTAATGATGACTTCGAGTGTTCAGCAGAGAGCATTCAAATTGGACTGATAGGCAAGTCCCAACACTGCCAGAGTTACACCCATTAGCAGTCCGCTAGAGACCCAATAAAAAAGCCCGGTTCAATATTTTCCGGGCTTTTTTTATTAATTGAAAGGCAATTAATTCACAGGCTCTAATGAGGCCTCTTTTGAGCTTTCGCCAACAGAGGCTCGCGGCTCCCATACAACCCCTTTGGTATCCACGTGCTGTTTAAATAAAGGCTGATAATTCGCTTCGAGTACCTTTCGCTTAATCTTCAAAGTCGGCGTGAGGAATTCATTAAGAGGTGTCCACTCTTCCTTGGTGATAAAGATAGCCTTAATTCGCTCATGTTGCGGTAACTTATCATTCACTGAAGTCAGTAGCTTCTGCAAATGCTCATTAACTTCCCCACGTGGTAATTTTTCAGCGGACTCGGAGATAGTCACCAGCATTACTGGCTGATCCATACCGTGTCCCAGAACACAGAGCTGGGCCAGCATTGTCTCATTACCAAAAAATCCTTCGAGTCGGCTGGGCTGAATAAACTTGCCTTTACTGGTCTTGAAGGTTTCTGAAATACGCCCGGTGATATGTACCAGACCGTCCTTATCAATAAATCCAGAATCACCCGTGTGGTAATAACCGTCCCGTATTACCTCCGCGGTTTTTTCCGGTTCAAGATAGTATCCCTTCATCAAGGAACCACTCTTAAAGAGTATCTCCCCTTCCTCAGAAATCTTAACTTCACAGCCGTGATAAGGCTTACCAACCGTCCCCGGCACAGGATCTTCCCCAGGTGGAGCAAAGCAGCCATAGATAAAGTTCTCCGTCATACCATAACCATCAGCCACCTTCATTCCCATACGGTGGTACCAGCGAAGCAACTCAATGGAAATGGGGGATGCACCACTAACCAATATTTCTGCATCATCCAACCCCAAACCACTGCGAACTTTCTTTCTCAGCCAGGTATTGATTCCGGGAATACGCAACAGCACTTCTTGCAGTGACGGCGGGATTTTTTCATCAATACCCTCTTTAAACTTGGTCCATAGCCGGGGAACCGAGAAGAACATCGTTGGGCGCGTACGCTTTAGGTCTTCTAAGAAAGTATCCAAAGACTCGGGGAAGTGAATTGGAGTGCCTGAATACAAGCAGTGGAATTCAACCAATATTCGCTCTGCCGCGTGGGCCAGGGGCAGATAAGAAAGAACACGGTCATTTTCATCCATGCCATAACCGCGAATCATATTTGGGGAGACAAAAACCACTGAAGACCAGCTATGCATAACCCCTTTTGGATTACCCGTGGTTCCGGAGGTATACATGATTGTAAAAATATCATCCAGATTAAAGATCGGCTTCTCCTCAAAGCGCTCACTACCTTTAATGAGAGCTTCCAGGTCCTGATCGCAACGAATCTCACAGCGCTGGATAGCGACCGAGGGCAGCATATCAGCAACTTCCTGTAGAGCGGCATTATTGTCGGTGGCCCCACAGAAAAGCATTTTCGATTCAGAGTGCTGCAAAACATAGGTCATTGAGGAGACAGATTGGCCAGGGTAAAGTGGCACGCTGATCATTCCCGCTAACATGATACCCACGTCCACGATGATCCAGTCCGCACAGTTTTTACCGTGAATAGCGATGCGATCACCGGGCTCATACTGGGCCCGTAAGTACCCAGCGATCCTGCGAGCCCGATCCATGACCTCACCCCAGGTATAATCCCGCCATTGACGCTGCTGCATCTGCCGAAGAAAGACCGTATCCGCCTGTTGCAACTCCCTTTGATATAGAAGCTCCAGGGGTTGCAGGTCCTTCACCATCTCGTACTTTTCTTCCGGGGTCATCGCTTGTCCTCTCTCATTATTGTGTTTTTTGTAATTTGGGTACTAAGTAGCAGGCTTTATTAGTGAAAATATCCTCAAAAAATCCTCAGTAAGATTGTAACCTTCTACACCATCAATAAAGTGGCACAGTGGCCCTACTGGCAGCAACTGCAACTTGAATGGCAGCCTGAATTTATTGTTATTCTTAATAGATAAACTTACTTTAGATTATTCTTCAGTGCAAAAGGGACTGAATAGTCAAAATGTTACCAGGATAAATTGGGCTTCCATCAAAAGCCCAATATATAAATTGCGAGGGAGGGACAGAATGCTGTACAGCATTCAGAATAAGCCAAATATTAAGCCTTCGTAAAAGTGCAAACCTTATTATTGAAAGTACTGACTTTGCTTATTATTTTCGTGAGGATCTAAATAGGCTCTAGGATGTAATCTGTTCTCTGGACAGACTGGCAGTTTCAATATTGAAGGTAGACATTAGTTGCCGTATTACAATTACCTGGTTCTTCAATATCAATTCTCACTTTTTTATCCGCTATCTTGGCAGAAAGAAGAACACTTAAAGCAATTTTAATATCGGTATTCTCAGGCTGAAATCTAAAACGATCGCAACCACACTCATTGGATGCGGAATTCACGTCCGCGTAAACCAGTGTTCCGCTACTGCCCAACCCTACTAACCCATTCAAACTGTTACCATTTTGAGTACACATTGCGAATGCATTTTGTGTGAAACCAAGGATGCTCACTACGAATATTAAACACTTACTCTTCATTTGAAAAAATTCAGCCCTAAAAGTGAAAACTCATTGAAAACTAACTGACAGTCTATTACTCAAGATAAACTCTAACTCCACTATTGCAATTATTCGGCTCAGCAAAATCCACTCTGACAGTATTCCCACTTACTTTTGCTGTCATAAGTACCGAAAGAACTTTATTGACATCGGCTGTACCCTCAATAAACCGTACAAATGTACAGCCACACTCATTACCTTCTGACTTAAGCGATGAAAATACTCTATCGCCTGTGCCCGAATCGGGTCCAACCAGCCCATCCAATTTATTGCCATATTGGGAGCACATTGTGGAGGCAGCAGAGGCGCCATATGAAAAAATAAGAAAACAGAAAAAAATAATAGACCGGAACATAATATATTCTTGACCTCAAAATAGTGACTGAATCCAGGAGAGAATCATTGTAGATAATAAAACTAAAAAAACACCGACATCAAAAATAAAAACTAACGATCACCTTCCTCCACCACTTTCTTTATTTCTTTCTCTAAGTCTTGATACCGCCCAATCGCCTCATAACATGATCCTGTTATCCATTTTCTCTCCCTTGCAAAATCCTCGTATAAAATAGGTTTACTCCTATTACAACTGACACCTCTAAATTTAACCACCTCCCCCCCAACAGAAAAAAGCTCAAATATACCTACAAGGTGCTCCGATACAACTTTATCCACACGACTTGCACCAAAGTCAGCGATAACACAATGCCTAAAAAAATCCTTAGAAGGCTCCATTAAAACGATAAGCTGCTGTTGATTCGGTGCGACCACGATAGAATTCAAATTAAGACCAACCTTAATTACCTCACCAGCTTTATACTTCCCCCTAAAGCTATTTTCTACTTTAAGATCATATACATAACTAAAACATGTCCCCACACCCGCTGGCTTTTCAACCGTGCCACTAACAACTTCCCCTTCTACAATATCGAATGACCTTGCGACAACCTCAGCTTCAGAGGCCTGAAATTGAATCTCAGATTCTGCAAATGCAGAACAGTTCAAAATAAAAAATAATGAAGCAATAAAAACTTTATTCATAATCACAAACCTCCAAAAGACCAGCCCTGCCAATTACACATCCCTGCTGACAAACACTTACTGTAACCCCGCAGATTCGATTGCAAATGAGCAACAGCATTATTCCCCATCTCAATACCAGCTCTATGTGAAAGTTCGTGGCCGACGGTTATGTAACCGTTCTCTAAAGGTGAAAATAGACCACTAATTTCCTGACCATCAGGCAGATACTTTCTCCCATGAAAACCCATTACACTCGTGCGATACAAAGTTATTGTGCCATTTACCTTCAAGCCAAAGAAATTCCGAGGGGCTGGGTTGACACCATTAACCCACCCTCTAGATCTTCCTTCAGATCGATCTGCTAACCACTCTTTAAACTCCGCGGCATTTTCGGTCTCGAAATAAGTAATATTTCCATCAGCATCCTTTTGCTTCCCTCTATACCAATCACGAAACTCAATATTTTTTTCACCCTTTGTAACCTGATTAAACCGCTCCTGTCGCTCTTCAGCAGTTCCTTCTGTTGAAAAATCAATTTCTCCTGAACCTGAACTTTCATCTAATTCAACTGAACCCACCAATTCGTAGAAAGCAGCAGTAGCGGCGCCATTGGCAAATTTGCCACCTGTAACCTCAGAAATAGTTCCACCAACAACAGCTTTTACAACCGTTCGTAAAGCTACTCCCGTAGAGCCTGATCCTCCAACACCATCAATTTTCCCAGAAACGCTCCGATTCACACCGGCGGAAACAAACCCATGTCCAAATTTTCCGCCTCCGAGCACACTGGTAATACCACCTGCTATGCCATAAGCAGAGAACTCAGCCACGCCTGCAAACGAGCCCAGCCCACCAAAGTCCATTTGCCCTACCGCTCCATAAGCAGCTGCACTTATGCCTCCAATCAAAGCCCCCTCTAGAACGTTCCCTCCATTAGCGGCAGCACTTGCTGCACCAGAAGCGGCTCCAAGGGCGACCATCTCCCAACCAAATTCTGCACAAGGTGCTCCGCAAATAATCCCCCCTACGACGGCTACTATGACTCCCACCCAATCTCTAAGCCTGAAGTAACCACTGGGATCGGTGGAATTCAGTGGGTTATTCCATATATACGCATAGCGATTATGAGACTGGCTGTAATCCGGCGACTGCACATAGGGGTCCGCCTGAAGGAAGCGGGCCAGGCGGGGATCGTAGATACGCCCGTTCATATGGACCAGTCCAACCTGATCCAACATCTCGTGGCCGGTATAGCCGCGGCTGGTTAAGCTGGATGAGAAGCCTGTAAGTTCATCACCCAATAAAGCACCCCAGTCTACAGCATTGCGCCTTTGCCCCCAGGCATCAAAGCTAAAGACCTGTTGATTTCCATTGCTGTCTTTAGCGATTTCCCCACTAATTTCGGTTATGACATCCAATGAGCCCAAGTGATCCGTATGCATATAACGGCTCTTGCGCTGCCCAGCAGAAATAATCACTAAGGCTCCACCAGGTAAATACCGCTTCACTTCGGTATTACCATCAGTGGTGACTTTTTCCACATTCCCAATATAGCGAGTTTCAGTTACCTGACCATCAGTAGCCGTATCTCTGCGGAGAAAACGTTTGCGCTCTGGACCATAAAGGAATGTGGTTTTATGGCCATCTTTAGTAATTTCGGTAGGCTTATCGAAAGTGCTATATACCAATGAGCGGCCACTGGAATCAGAGGTCATATTGCCATTGTCATCGTATTGGTAGCTGACACCATCACTGGTTTCACACACCGCATGAGGGCCCGCGCCGTTACTGCACTGCTCAGCATATTTATAAGTGCCAACATCTGATTTGAAGGTAATATTACCCAAATCATCGTAGTGCACATCTTGAGCATCGCGCCCTTGGATTTGGGATCGCTCTAGTCGATTCAAACCATCGTAACTAAAGCTTTCATGAAGATCCTTGTCACCACTGCGATCTTCCCGGTACTCCAGGTTACCCGCATCATCCCACTGATAACTTAGCTCCTGAATATTCCCAAGTCCGAGTACATGGGCGACTTTACCAGTAAGACGACCAGTGGCTGGATCAATGAAGTTTTGGGTTGTTATCCCATTCCCGTTCAAATATTCGGTGACATTACCGCGAGCATCCATGCTAATAACAGTATAAAACTGTTCCGCAGTGGCAAGGTTGAGTTGTTCAGCATCGATGACTTGCTCTAAATAACCATACTCATTGTACTTATGCTGGATCGCACTGCTCTCCCAGCTGCCATCACCGCCCGCATCAAACACCTGGAACACGCGGCCGTATTGATCGTAATTACTTCTCTCGTAGTGATCATCACCATCAGCAAAACTGGTGATCGTCTCTTGTGGGCGGCCTAAAGTATCGTAACCATGCAAGCGGATGTAACCACTATCCAAGGCTACCACTTCACGTAGGGCCCCCGCAGGTGTGCCATAAACATCCGCGGATACTTCGTTGTTATAACCCCACAGTGTAGTCTCAACAATTACACCAGCGCTATCTTTATCCGTGCGTTCCTTTAAGCGGCCAAGGCGGTCATAACGATTAATTACTACTTGGCCATTGGCATCAGTCTGTTCGAACAGCTCGCCATAAGCTGTGTACTTGTAACCCCACTCCCCCTTGTCGGGATCGGACATCTTTGTTTTACGTCCCAGCAGGTCATACTCCATACCTGTCACAATGTTGCGACTACCATCACCACGATTAAATACGAATCGGAGGTTACCCTGGGCATCGTATTGGAACTCTTGCACATTGCCCAAATTATCCTGGACTCGTACCTGATCACCCAACGCATTTTTTGTTGACCTGTGAACCTGGCCTTTAGCATTTATAGATGAGCTCGTATAACCATCATACTCCACAGCAACATCGTAGCCAGTGCCATTAACCCCTAAAACTCCGGGTAAGTCGGTTCCGATGATACGCCCAATCAAGTCGTAATATTGTGTAGTCCAGTAACGAGAATGCCCCTGGGAATAAGGCTGGCTTTGATGCTTAACCCGCCCCAGTTGGTCATACTGCATATCGACAAAGTTCCACCCGCCGTCAAAAGCGCGAGCGGCGGTACGAATTTTCCGCGCCAGCATATCGAAGCAAGTAACAGATTCACCACCGCCGCCGACACGTTCGGTAACTTGGTAAACAGCAGATGCTGGGCACTGAGCACCAGCATGGCCCAGCATCACTATTTTGTGTGAGCCTGTAGCACTATATTCCAATAATCGCTGGCCAAACCTATCGTAAAGGAATGATGTAGGCACACCCGAAATATTCTCAACCAGAGTCGGCTGACCATATTCATTGCGCTCCAATACTAGGGATGTAGTTTGCCCATAAACATTTTCTTCCCTATCTACAAAGCGCCCACTGACATCGTAAATCCAGTGCTGGAAACGGCTCTCTTCATTCGCAGCAGACTGCTGCGAGAATATTTTGTTACCGAACTGGTCATAATCATAGAGAGTAGTGAATCGCAAGTCATCGGAGAGCGGCTCGATGATCTCCTCTTTTAAGAGCCCTGCTTTATACCCATTTTCATAGTAACTAAATTCGCTATATCGAACCGCAGAATCATTCTCTCCTCCCTCAAAACGATTATGAGTGACTCTGGCAGAGACAAGGCGCCCTAGTTCCTCATACTCATTCAATTGGTGATCAGGGTTAACGAAGTTAACTCGTCGACCAGAACCATAATCATTTTCGGTGTCGGTAATGTAGTTATCACCATTAGCGGCCTCGGTATTTACCGTAAGCCTGGTGACATTACCATGCATGTCCTGCTCCGTATGGGTGGTAACAGTTTTGAGATGTTCCCCCTGAGCTTGACCGTTCGCTCTTAAGGCGTAACTGGATTCGATAGTTTGGGAAATATAAGGTTTTAACGGGCCTAAAGAGACAGTTCCTTCGCTTCTAGCAGTCTCAGGCCAAGAATCCTCCATCCCCAGAATATCCCAGGTATTATCCGCTTCACTTAGTAGAGCGCCATCACTAGTACGCTGCTTTGTACGTAGAGGCATACCGATGAAGGGAAAGTCCTGCCTATAGGTGGTGGTCGTGGTTACGCCGGTTTGCTCATCTAAAGTCTGGATAGACTCAAACCCCAGATGGCCCCTTCCGCCCGCTTGTAGGAGAGCATTTCCGTAGAAATAGCGAATTCCACTAGTTGCAAGATTGTCAACCGTACCGGGTTGGTGACCCGCAGCGGGAGTCGAACTTTCAATGCGAGTCACCAGGAATTGGTTACCCATTAACGGCATAACGACATTGGTTTTCCCAAGGGTTAAAGAGTGTTGCCAATCAGAATTAAGGGCTTGATAGAACTCGCTGCTACTAGCAACCTTATTAGTTAAACACCAGTCCTCCACATTACTGTCAGAATTTGAAACTCGAGAACAATAACCAGAAAGGGCTACACCGATTCCCAGCTGGGCGTAGTGGCCAGAGGTATTTGTTGCACTGTAGGTAATATAAGTTTCAGCCCCAAGACCATTAGTTATCTTAGAAATAACATTAGGGGCAACCTGGCTCTCCTCAGCATGATAGATATAGAGGTAATCATCATGGAATTCGAGATAATCTGTCCTCCCATCCCCATTCATATCTAGGAATATATCCTTACCACCAACCCGGGAACTATTCACACGCTTGAAAGTTTCAGGCTCAGAGAAGTTATTGGTACGGCTTTGCCAGCGACGGAAAACTAACTTTTCACTAGCCCCATCTTCCTCTCGCCAAAGCACATCAAGGTCACCATCACCTTCGTAATCAAACCAGCTGAACGATAAGTTTTTATTTAATGTACCGAGGTTAACCTCCGAATTGAAACCATCGCCAGTATTTATTCGATATTTATAGTTTTCTCCATTTCGTGTAATTAGGTCTAGCAAGCCATCACTATTAACATCGACCACCTGCAGCGACTGCTTAAGGCTCCCATGTCTTTCAAGTGCTGTGGTTTCATATTCTTTATTTTCTTTATTTGGCCAGGACGCCTGCACGAAATCCAACAATTTACCATCAATAAACAGGTTATCCCCATCAATGGATGCATAGTAAACCCGAGTATGTTGATTGGACAAAATGAGGGTTTCATCTCTACCTGAAGAAAAGTCGAAATTAGTTAAATCAACTTCCCAAGTCTGCTTAGTATCAACAAAAACAAGGTCTACCCGACCATCATTATTGAAATCTCCTACTGCACCTGGATCCAGATACAACTCTGTACTTTCGTATTTACTGTCAAGTTCACCCCAAGACGGTAGTCCACTAATCGTCCAGCTCCTTTTATTACCATACTTATAGTAATTGGCTGAAGAATTAGGTTTGGAGCTATCGGGCTCGAGTAACTGATATCCAGTGGCAGATACCGCATCGGCAAGTCCATCGCCATTGATATCTATGAAGCGCGCATCCTCTTCATAAACAGGCAAGTCGATAGGCGGAATACTGGATGAAGGAAGGTTCCAAACTCCAGCTGAACTCGGTTGAGACTGGTGAACTACCCAGTGGCCACGCTCTCTCACATAGATAGCCAAATCGGAGCGCCCGTCCGCATTATAGTCAATCATGCTCCACTGATAAGGCGTATCAACATCCTCTTGGTACTTATAGGCTAATCTTTCTCTTGTAAATGAATCACCAGAAGCTAGTACATACTTGAAATATTGATCATGGATCCTTCCATCGGGATCCCAATCTGGTTCCAACCAAATGATATCCAGTAAACCATCGCCATTGATATCCGCGGGTTGGGGAGAAATGGCTGCGCGATCTAATTGTTTGCTCAGCTGCAGCGTGTCTGAGTACTGAGGATTATGCATAATGGAAGGCAGATGCCATTCAAAGGCTGTATCCGGCCTACAAATATTGCCTGCACATTCCCGTATATACTCAATTCGACTCAGGTGATCATAACCACTGTCTAGATAATCAATCTCATACCGATGCAAGGCATCACTTTCGCTACCAAATATTTCAATGCCGGTCATTCGCTTTTTAACTGATAACAGGGAGCCCGCAAAATAGCCGTTGATCACGTCCATACGATCATCATAAGTAAAAGAGACTCGGGCCTCAGCTACTGCTCCCGCCCCATAGGCATAGCGTATCTCCCGTATACGATGACCACCATCATTTGCATAAATATAATTTATACCATTACCCGCACTATCTTCCGTACGGCTAATTGCCCAAGTTGAAGTACCTTTTCCAGAAATAGTTTGTTGTGATTTATTACCGTCACCGAAATAACTTATCGATCCGTCTTTGCTTTCAACCGTAAAGTAGCTGGGGTGGCCTGCTGTCCCTCCTTTAGCGGTAACTAAAACATAGGTATCTATTTCAGTTCGGTACTGTGATCCAGGTTTTCCATAACTTCCCTCAACCAATACCAGACGGCGCCCATTCAAGCAGAATCGGTCATCTTTGCTCCACGAAACCGCTGCACCCTTACCATCCTGGTCCAGGGTTTTATTACACCGGCTAATAGAAGACAGCCCTGATAAGCTCCACCCCTGCCCTAAAAGCCCATTGCCTGATCGACTGGAGTAGCTTAGAGCAAGCTCTGGCGCGACACCGGCGGTGCCCACAGGAACACTTAGGGGAATAGAATAAGTCGCAGCGCCTGTCTCATTGACCCTGAAGTTACCAGATAATGCACCTATTGATTCTGATGTCTTTATCTCGCTTGCAGATAATTGAGGAATATCTGCTGGGGTTGGTGGTTGATCAACGACTCCATTGTAACAACCAGCATCACATGGGCTCAGATTACCTGCAAATGCTTTGCCATTAGTAATTCCATCGCCATCTGGGTCATCGGAGCTATCGTAATCCGTACTCCCGAGAAAGAGTATTTCCCACCAGTCAGGGAGCCCGTCCGAGTCACAATCGCGAGTATATTCATCTCCTTCGTCACAGGTTGTTACTGCCCAGCTGTAATCCTGTTCATAAAGGTAATCAAAGCTATAGTTTAAAAGAGTATTGGTGGCATAACTAAATTCAAGAGACTGCGTTAATAGCACCGCTATTTGCTCACGAGAATAGCCACCAGATAACATATCCAACAGCATCGTACGGCTATACGTTACCCCACCCCAGGTTATCTGCGGAGCTCCCTGACCGGGAAAAATTCTTTCATATAGAGTGTCTATAAATTTAGTGTTACTTAATGCTGGAGTATAAATACTACGACCCGTATCCGAATTAAGAAAAGCTCTGGCAATGTCGACTTGCGTATAGTCGCCACTCAATAGCTGATAAGTCCAGAAAGTTAGTACCTTTCTATTCATTGCTAGTGGTGGCTGTAAAAGGCCTCGATAAAGTCTTGCAACGGTAAGAAATTCAGGCAATTGGGCGATATTTGGATTCCAATTGCCGATCTCTTCCCATATCAAAGAGTCATCAACGCTATCCCAGACCAGCTTTCCAGGCCCCTGGTTACTGCGAGGAATTGCAAAAACTTGATTACTGTCTACTGTGGTGAAGTACAGAGTATCATTGCCGGCAAGGACTGGCGTTTCCGCAATGCCGCCATCAGCAGGGAACGCCCATTTTATGCTCCCATTAGGTGCATTCACGGCATAGAGCACACCATCCATAGAACCAAAGTAAAGCACGCGGCTATCATCAATCACAACAGAGGAGACGATCTCTCCCCCCGTTTCTAAGCGCCACTTTTGAATAGCCCAAGGAGTTACCGCATAGAGACTGTGGTCTAAAGATCCAACATAAATCGTTCCATCCGTTCCATCAATCCGTGGGCTCGCTTTAATAATTCCTCCAGTAGTAAAAGGCCACTCTGGAAGAACGGAGCCGTCCTCAGTGTTCAAGGCATATAGCTTTTCATCCGCACCGACATATAGGGTGCCATCCGGGGAAAGGGTTGGGGCCGACTGACTCTCACCAATAATCTCTGTAGCTTTATCTCCATAAACAGTTATACCCCCTTTGGCACTATTAGGGTTAACAGCTGTTACTCGGACACCAAGCTCGAACAGGCCTTTATAAAGCTCCATCTCAGGAACTATTGCAAGCTCAAACTCTGTAGAGGATTGCCAGTTGAGATCTTTAGCAGAAATAGACAAGTCAAATAGCTTGGAATGTATCGCGCTCAACAGGATCGAGCCCTCCGGGTCCAGCCCGTTAACAGAAAGTGAGATACATTGACCGTCGCATGAGACAGCTGCCGCTGAAAAATAGGGTGGAACTACTGTTAATGTGACTATCTCCCCTGGTTCGCTACACCCTATGACATTACATGCCATAACTTGATAGCTATAAACTCCTGAGCTCTTACGCTCTACAGAAAAACTGTTGGAAAGGCTATTGGAGGAAAGTACAGTCCATTTTCCAGAGGTCTCTAGCCCTCCTGATTTTTCCTGTAATACATAATAAGTCGGCCTTGCGCCCCCTTCCTGTTGGTTAAACGCGTCCCATTGTAACTGGTAGTTACTTGTGAAGAGAGCTTCATTTCCCGCAGGGACAGCTACAAGTTTTTGGGGGGATTTAGGACTTTCTTTAACTACTTCTATTGATGTTTCTGGGCTAGGTTGAGAGCTACAACCAGCCCTATTGCAAGCATATACTCGATACTTATAAGTGCCCGCACCTTGATTGGGCATGTATTGCCCGGTAGTTTTATTGTTCGCCAAAGGAATTGACTTGAATACGCCGTCAACCCCTACCTTTAATTGTTCAAGAACATAATATTCACCAGCGTCGCTCCAATTGACGGTGTAAGACCCTGTAGTATTTTCTGGAACTGGAGCAGTATATCCATCAATAGTTAAACTGTTGGGCGGAGCTGGCGGGTCTAGTGCTTTTACACTAGCGATTACTGGATTGGAAGTCTTAGACAATCCCTCATTATCCGTAACAACTATCGATAGTAAATGATTCCCATCTGGCACATCATTCCAATTAGCCGTATATGGTGAAGTTCTATCAATACCTAAACTGGATCCGCCGACAAAAAACTCAACTGATGCCACACTTCCATCATTGTCAGAGGCAGTTGCAGTTAATACAACGTTATCATATTGAGTAATAGAGGATGGCAGACTATTTAGCCAGCCAACAGGCTGTTCATTATCTAGAATAGATATTTTTACTGTATTCGTATCGTTTATCGAATTTTTCAGCCCAAGGGTATCTTTAGCTACAGCCCAAATATAGATATTTTCCCCCGAAATAGAGTTTGCAGGCCAATTAATACGGTAACAGCCATTACAATCACCATTATCAGAGGTACTATATCCTAACGAAGCTGGTTTGCTACCGGAGCTGCTCGCACTACGAAAAAACTCTACCTGGTTAATACCGTTATAGTCTGATGCAGTGGCGTAAATGGTTTTTATATCACCTGGCCGGTAGGTCTTGCCGTGAGTTGGAGCCTGTAATTTAACTGTCGGCTTCTCATTAGTTCTTACTTTTACGGCCCGAGGATCACTCCACTCATTACTACATTGATTGAGCTCATTACACCCCTTAACTTTATAGTAATAAGTAGTTGAAGCAGGTTTTTTAGAGGGGGTATAACTATAAGTGTTTTTGTTTACTGTGATATATTTTGGGCTGGAGGTAACACCATCTCGTTTATAGTACTCCTGTATTTTATAAGTATTAACATCCCCAGAAGGCTTAGCCCATTTAATAGTGAATACACCATCGGCGGCCTCTTTTTCACCAGTAGCTGAGGTAATTGTAACTTTCCCTGGCCTTTCCGGAATATCAACCGTTACGGCTTCAACAGGAGTTGTCCAATAGTCTATCGGATCTGCTCCTATACCCGGACCAGTCGACATTCTGAACTTAAATTTATACGTTTTATTAACATTCCGGGTAATAGTGGCAGCTAAGATTGTCTGCTTCCCAGATTGGCCGAAGGTGTTTGGATTACAATCAATCTCAGCAAGATAAGGAAAACCGGGCCCTTGGTTTTCTGGTATTCTATACCAACTTCCCCCTCCGTCCGTACTTTGATAAATCTCGCACGGGGTAGATATAACTTTTCCATCATCTCTCATACTCGGCCAAAATAGATGACCTGAATGGTAACCATTCGATTCAGTTACAACCTTTAGATTTATTTTTCCGTCTTTACTTACGGAATTTGGAGTGACACTAAAAGTCACATCTATATTTTCAAAATAATCACGGTAGTCATTTGAAAACCACTGAATCGCCCAAACTTTAGCTGAACAAGAAAGAAATAATAAAGCGAGAAATATAGAGCTAACTATTGATCTAACTCTACAGAGTAATCCCCAAAAAGACATAACAAACCGTTCCATATGCAAGACGACTGGCAGACTACATTGCACTATCGTTCATTATAAATAATTCACTACACCCACCATCCGTTACATTAAAGACAGTGGTTAAAGCCATTTCTCGACTTTCTTATTCCTCTTTACCAATATCACTTTTCCAAAGTAAAGTGCCATTAGTCTGAGATTGCGCATTATTTGAAGGGCTCTGGCCGGATAACGACTGAGAACTACGCATCATTAACAAGGGCGATGGAAGCAAACTCAATGCATATACATTATGGGAGTTGCTGTGCACATAGAGAGTCGCACCATCCCGACTCAAGGCAGGTGTTGCACTTACAGTCTCGCCTTCGGGCAACTGATAACTCCACTGCTCTTGACCATCTACAGTATTAAATCCATATACCGAACCATCATATGTCGCAGCATATACAACTGTACCTGTGGAATTAAGAACCGGCCCCCCAATAACTGCTGACTCAGTCCTTGATGTCCACCGGGTGGTTTTATCTCCATCAAGAGCTGCTACAGTTCCCCCAGTTGAATTGCTGGTGCCTATAAATATGGTACTTCCTTGTATAGCGCCCTTATTCATCACCACACCGACATCTTTCAGCGTCCAATCAAGATCACCTTTAGGTGAGAAACGATAATAATTATTATCAAAGGCTCCCAAAAAAACAGCTCCACTTTCTGAAACAGTGAGTGAAGTACTAATCGCTTCAGCTACTTGATCAAGAGGAGATTCTCCCCACTGGTTTTGTGGCGTAAATGCACCTACTTTAACTTGAACATTTGCACTTGACTTACCTCCGGGTCCCGTAGCCACTACGGTATAGGTAGTCGAGAAGTTTGGCGCCACCCTCGCATTACCCTCAGCAGGTAATCGGGAAAAAGAAAAGTCATCAGCATTGTTAGTAAGACTAACTGATGTGGCACCGGATGTTATCCAGCTCAACCCCACACTATCACCAGCACGAGAGATTTTTTCAGGCAATGCCGTAAATGCACTAATTTTAACGGACGGATAACTTTTTCCGCTAAATGGATTACTACCAGCTGCTATCTCATCAATGTCACTGATACCATCAAAATCAGAATCAATTTGAGATGGAGCACACCCTAAACTATTCGCGGTTTCATCTAGGGAAGTTGAAGAACAGAAATCTTCAGAATTAGCGATTCCATCTTCATCGCTATCAAGCGCAACTGAGATAACACTTCGAGCAAGCTGTGTATCAGACTTAAAAAGGACAGCCTCTATATCTGTCCATTTATGTCCTATCGGCTTTGTTAAATCGCATTTACCAACCTTTGTATCAGGATCGAAGCTACAAGACTCTGCGCTTCCGTTACCAATGCTGACTGTTAATTTTGCACCAGTTAAATCTAGACTTGAGTTAGCTCTCAGCCGCAAAGAGGGCTTATCGGTTACAACCAGAGCTTTATGGGCTGGGGATTCAAAAAACAAACCATCTTCGATAGCGTTTTCTAGTGGTTTAGGTTCTTCTACGGGATCATAAGGAGAGTCAAGTAGCATGTTAATCGCAGGCAAAATAAGTAGAAATTCATCTACATTTGAAATTCCATCGTTATCGCTATCCAACTGCACGGGGCTACAACCATCGACATCTACGACCTCAGTATCAATAGTATTCGTACATTTATCTAAATGATCTGCAATACCATCACGGTCTTCGTCTACGGCAACAGATATTGCTGCTTTGGAAACCAGGCTTCCATCACTATACAAACTCACATCAATAGCCTGCCAGCCATCGTCAAGACTTACTGTAAGTGAACAAAGCCCTATATTTTCATTCAAATCGATCAGACATAAGCTCTCTACTCCACGCCCCTGACTTATTTTAAGCTCAAGATTTGATAGATTTTGAACGTTAGCAAGTGAAACTTCGACATCAGGAAACCTATCTGGAACTAGCGTATCATTACCTGGAGCATCTATTGATACAGATGCAGTTGTGGCTGCAACAATAGGGCAGGGAGAAAACACAATGAAGAAAGAGAAGAAAATAGAAACTACTTTAGCTTCCATTTTATGAAGAGGCTCAGCGAGCGATCCAACCATTTTTTCATCCTTGATGATGGCCAGATTTTTCGCGAATCGAAAGATTACACTTTTAGCATCCCGACCAAAAACTGCAACAACCAACTACAGAAAAAACCACTTCCTTATTCGTGAGCATTTTCACAGAATTTTTTTTCATCTTCAAGAAAAAAACGACTTACTGACAAACCTGGTACAAAATAGACAAGTGCCAGAAATAAATATTACCACTAGGCAACACAAAATGTGCCGGTGACAAATATCGCCGAGCTACTTCTTACTTTATTTATGAAATGTAACCGCAACTATCATAGGCCTATCATTTTCACAGCCATCACCATACACTATTAGATTCAGTTTTTGCTCAGCAATATATGAGCTAAGCAGCATAGACTGTGACATTTCAGATGCATTTGGGGATAGGACATATTGATCAGTAATAGCGCACCCTGCGGGATTACTTATCTCCAACTCATCCGTTTTAATAAAAATCCCACCGCCGTTCCAGCTTTGTAATTTAGTAATAGATATACTTCCTGTACTTGAATGAGCCCAAACACTTACTGGCGCTAAAAAACAAAGAATAATCAATACCCTTTCAAGCATAATGCCTCCTATAATATAAATTCCATAACTCATCTCTTATAAGATTATCGTTCAAATCTAAAGTCAACCTTACTCTCTTAAGTTAACAAAAATAGCAACTCGCTTGCATCTAAAATAAGTTAGTTTTTTACGATATGAATAAATAGTGCGATGAACCTCTATCGTAACTCATTCTTAACCTTTTATACTGTAAACTCATTACAGATTGACTCGACCTATTCAATTCACAGTTAAAGTCAGACCTCTTTAGAGAGTATCATTGGAGGGTATCTATACAAGCTACCTCAATAGCAAATACCTGGCACTATGGAAGCTTACGTCAATTAGCTTCGAGACTATTGAGCTAGGCAATACAGCTCTTCTTGGAAAAGTTAAATATGATTACTACTGCTAAGGAATTGCTGACCGGGGTTGCTAGAAAGGCATTTGTAGAGATTCAAAAACTAGCCATGCATCACTTTCCTATCTATAGGTGATTCAACTTTATGTAGGTTTCCAGATGGAAAAGCCTTTGAGGACTCGCGTATTGATAATGCTTGTCAAATTTCGTATATCCCCAAAAGGCGATAATTTCCCCACCCTATTTACCTCCATAAAGCCAATATCCGAGACAATGCTATCTGGAGGAGTTACAAGAATATGTTCGTTTGAACCTGAAATATCTAGATTTCTAAGTCACTAACCATCAAATATTTCGCCTATCGCGTTCCCACACACCATATCCAGAGGCCTCTCGTCTGATGTTATTGCAGGAATATGATTCTCTTTGTAAAACTCTTCCTTTGACGAGTAAGTTACGTCTTTATCACCAACTTCTGGTGAATTAGGTAATTCTTTACCCCTAGTCTTTACGGAGACTACATTTAACTTAACTGCTGTCATAGCAGCCCATTTGTAAAGATGGGTTCACCTGATGCGAAGTCGTATCACAGGGGCGGCTTTTCCTTGGCGCATCTAGGGCTTGCAGCTACTTTTTCCCAACGAAGACCGACTCTAACAAGATTTTTCTCTTGGGCACTTTTTAGTCCGGAAGTGGTTTACTTGAGCCAGATACAACGCTCCCTGGGAGCGTCAGCGCCTGGAGATTGTTGTATCTGGGGTGGTTACTGACTGAGGGGCAGGCAAGCACATCCAGGCCCTTGCAATCCACGATGTTCAGCAGCTTCAGAGACGGGCCGCTGGGCTTTTTGGCCCCCTGCTCCCAATTCTGCACCATGGATTTGTTGTTATTCAGGTACACAGCGAACACGCCCTAGCTGGCCTTTTAGCGCTTGGGGAAGAGCCCGCGGTGTATTCCTTCACTGGTTGCAGGCACAGGGCATCAAACTCCTTGAGGGTAATTTCGTTCATGGCCCCGGCCTTGTGCAGAGCTCTTGAGCGCTTTCGTACATCACTTCCAGGATGGGTTTATCCATTGTCGTTACCTCGATCAGTATGTCGGCCTTCACGGCCTTGGCTATTTCTTTGGCGCTGTAGCCAAACATGATTTTGGCGTACAGCACTCATTCAGCCAAAACCACTTTTTTCAACTCATCCCTTATCAAGCTTTTCGGTATTCTTACCGTGTTGGATTTAAACCCTCCAACCATTGTCCGGCTATTTACGGTAAGGCAAACATCCTCGGCTTTTTTAACTAAATCATAGGCCTCGTATTCATTAAATTGCTTGCCTTCCTGGCTTTTCCTAAAGCTCGGAACTGCCGGAGAATAAACGCTTAAATAAACAGAATATGTCTTTTCTCCAGGCTGCTCGCGTTCAATCGGAGAGTCAAGATCAAGACTTTTACTCATTACATCTTGTCCCTTCCAATACAAAACCCCGGTATCAATCAGAACATTTTTTTTCGGTTCCTTACAAAAAAACGTATCAACCTTGAGAAGGTAATGCTGATCCTTAATCAACTTCCACACATCCCTGTCAGAGGTAATATCCACTCGCAGACGAAACAAATCCCCGTCTCGTGAAACATATCTCCCAAAGTCCATTTCGGAATCTGTTTTAGGCGACACCTCTACCAATGATAGTTTTTCCAGCTTCAAATCGTTTAGATCAGCTTTACAACCCTGAACAAACAACCCCAAAGCAACAATGGCAGATAATCGTATCAAATTACTAATTTTCAACATTCTAATTGTTCTCACGGACTGCAATATACAGAGCAAATAGCAACATGGTCATAATTGCTTACTGTGTGCATTGTGGCATATTCAGATGGCAAAGAGTTCCAAGCACCTCCAACTGTGGCCACTGCATTATTCCAAAAGTAACCGCTTGTTCCCGTAGAATCAAAGTTATTCCAGATAACAGCATTATTTGATATCGCTTGCATGCTTGGCCGCGTCCAACCAACGGGATCAACTGTTATAAGTTTGTGAACTTTCATTCCGCCAGCAACCAAGTGTGCGGCTTCGTCCGCGCCATAACTGTGCGCAACAATAGTAACTCGGCCGTTATGATCACCCACGTAGGTTGACAGCGCATCAGCATCAGTCCACTCAAAATAGGCTGCGCTGTCCTCACCGTTCACTTTTATGTAAGCCTCGTATTTCTCCCTGACAACACCAGCTCCGAAAGTATCGTCTGCGGCACCACCTACAAACGCTACTTTATCACTACCAGTAATATTAGGTTTATCGGTGGGCTGGGTTCCTGATCGCGCGATTGAACTCATCGCCATGGAGAAGGCAGCCGTCACAGCTCCATTTGCAAAGACCGGTACACCTGACGCGAAGTCGTAGTTCAGAAGCGATTTTCCCTTGGCGCATCAACGGCTTGCAGCCATTTTCTCCCGACGAAGATCGACTCTATCAAGATTTTTCCCTTGAGGCACTTTTCCATTTTGTAGGCAGTTTCCTTTAAAGCAAGCACAATTGGCCTGCACGTCAATCAGATTAAGCGGTACGAGACAGGTACCTCCCAGCCTACCCTGGAGACCCTGGTGCGCCTCGCCAAGGAACTGCATGTGACCCTGGACGAGTTAGTATTTGCAGAGGGGGAGCGCGGGCCGGATACCAGTTTCCGGATGCAGTTTGAGGCGCTGAGCGGGTTCAGCGAGGAAGAGAAGAAGATCGCCAAGGAGCTGCTGGATATCCTGATCCTCAAGCACGCCGCCAACCGGCTCTCGGCGGGGGATGCGGCTTAGCGGCTAAAAAAAGAATGGCAGATAGCACAAAGCCCCGGCAGAGCCATCTGCCGGGGCTTTCATACGTCCGATTAAGCAAACCGGCACAAGTATTTACCTAGAGAAGTTGGCTCTTACCACTTCATGACCTGGGCTTAGCTCAACTTCAAAGGTTCGTATTTTACTTGTACTTCCTCTTTGGTCGGTAGGCGATGCCGGATCTTCAAAAATCACAACATGATTTTCTCCAAATTTATACAGCGTGCCTTTGTAGTCCTGAGAGTCAAGACTACGTTTTTTGAGTTCATCCAAAGCTAGCTTAAAAGCAACAAGCTGCTCTCCGGTCAAAGATATCTCTTTCTTCAGCACACTAACCTCTTGCTCTGCTGCGACTATAGGGCCATACGTAAATAACGACGCTATAGCCACCACTCGTACAATATTCATGGGTTTAATACGTACTCCCGTTGACCAACCGGATCATAGGCTCTAAATGTTCCGCTTGGGGTACCCAAATATCCACGATACACGGCATTCGTACCTGCATCCGCCGCAATCCCCCTGAGATCCGTAGATGAGAAGTGGTCGGAATTTAAATTGTCTCTTAAAGGGTCACCCGTTCTAATAATGTCTCCATTCGATTTTATTATGGAGTAGTCCGCGTGCGTATGATAATCGCCAACAATAACCGCCCCTTTAGGGACAAGGTGTGCTGCGGAAGATGGATTGAATCCATCCTCAGTTCCTGCCATAGGCTGCGTGTACCCGTGGGCACCTTCTTCGTCCCGATAAATATATCCACCGTATTCAAGATTATCTTTGATTGACTGCGGATTTGCTACCGATAAGGCTTCAGCCGCTTTCTGATCTTGAGCACTTGCACACTCAAGCGGAGGAGCACAAGAGCCTGCAGCACCTGTATTGCCACCTCTACCTCTAGCACTTGAAGCAATTCCGCTGACGGCAAACGCCATAGCAGCGGTCGCCGCCCCATTTGCAAACTTTCCTCCAGAAAGCCGCGAAACTGTTCCGCCAACTATAATTCCGACAATAGGATTCTCAGTGGGGAAAATTCCATTCGCGAAAAACCCTAATCCAGCTGACGCAAACCCATGACCAAACTCCCCACCTTGTAACTCCGCAGTAATACCGCCCATCAAACCCAGAACGGTTCCTTTTATTGCAAAGGCCTGGCTTGCAGTAGCTCCAGCCCCTACTCCAGCCCCTACTCCAGCCTGCCCAACAGCAGCAAAAGCGGCGGCTGAAACCCCCTGTACCAATCCACTCTGCAAGGCTTCACCAAAGCTAGCTCCTTGTAAAAGGGCATCAACAAAGCCTGCTGCTGCCATAACCGTCATAATAATCCAGACTGTTTTTACCTTCATTACAGCTAAGGCAAATGCTGCAAGTAAGGTAACAGAATAACCACTCGGGTCGGTTGCATTTAAGGGGTTGTTCCACACATAGGAATAGCGATTGTGTGACTGACTATAATCAGGTGCCTGTACTAACGGGTCAGCTTGTAGGAACCTGGCCAGGCGTGGATCGTAAATACGGCCATTCATATGAATCAGGCCGACCTGATCCAGCATTTCATGGCCAGTATAGCCGCGAGTAGTCAATTCAGTGGCAAAGCCAGTCAGTTGTTTATCCAGCAGAACACTCCAATCCAGTGCATTCCGACGCTGCCCCCAGGCATCAAAACTAAACACTTGCTGGTTGCCATTTGTGTCTGTGGCGATTTCGCCATTTACGCTAGTAATCACATCCAGGGAACCCAGGTGATCCTTGTGCATATACTGGCTTCGGCGTTCACCATTCTTCACCGTGATTAACACTCCTCCAGGGAGATAGCGTTTGATCTCTGTAGTTTCACCACGTGTGACTTTTTCCACATTGCCTATATAGCGGGTCTCGCTGACTTGGCCATTGCTGGCGGTATCCCTGCGAAAATAGCGCTTACGCGCAGGCCCATAGAGGAACTCGGTTTTGTGCCCGCCTTTAGTGATTTCTGAGGGCTTATCAAAAGTCGTGTACTTGAGTAATCTACCACTGGAGTCGCTCTCCATGTTGCCATTTCGATCGTACTTATAACTGATGCCATCACTGGTTTCACACAAAGCGTGAGGTCCAAAACCTTCATTGCACTGGCTGGCATAGCGATACTCACCCACATCAGATTTATAAGTGATATTGCCAAGGTCGTCATAGCGCATCACCAGGGCTTCACGCCCCTGAATCTGTGCGGTCTCCAGGCGATTCAAGCCATCGTAGGTAAAGTCCTCGCGCAGATCCTTATCACCACTGCGGTCCTCGCGATACTCCAAGTTGCCCAACAAGTCCCAGTGATAGCTCAAGTCTTGAACATCAGTGACCCCTTGAATACCGCTAGCCTGCGCTTGCTGTGTCAGCAGGCGGCCAGTGGCAGGTTCAAAGTGTTTATAAGTAATGACCCCATTACCAGTCTGGTACTCGGTGACATTGCCCCGAGCATCCATCTTCAATACGGAATAGAACTCCTCGGCAGTTGCCAAGTTCAACTTTTCCGCATCAACCACTTTCTCCAGGTAACCATACTGATTGTATTTATGCTGGATAGCACTGCTTTGCCAGCTCCCATCGCCACCGGCGTCAAATATCTGGAAGGGGCGGCCATATTGATCGTAATTACTTTTTTCATAGTGATTATCCCCTTCGGCAAAACTGGTCATGGTTTCGCTGGGGCGGCCAAAATCATCATAGCCATGGATTTTGATATAACCGGAATCAACCGCTACCACTTCGCGAAGGGCTGCGGGCGGAGTACCGTATTGGTCCCTCGTCAGCTCATTGTTATAACCCCAGAGAGTGGTTTCTACAATTTCACTCTCACTATTGTAATCGCTGCGCTCTTCCAAGCGGCCAAGGCGGTCATACTGATTTACTACTTTCTGCCCTTTGGCATCGGTCTGTTCGACCATCTCGCCAAAGGCATTGTAGCGATACCGCCACTGCCCTTTATCCGGATCGGACATCATCGTCTTGCGACCGAGCAGGTCATACTCCATCTCAGTCACATAGTTGCGAGAACCATTACCACGGTTAATTACAAACCTCAGGTTGCCCTGAGCATCGTATTTAAACTCCTGCACATTACCCAGATTATCTTCAACCCGAATATTGTCCCCCAGGGCATTTACCGTTTCCTTATGTACATGCCCCTTTGGATTAGTTGCAGTGGTGGTATATCCGGAGTAGGCAATTGACAGATCGTACCCAGTACCATTAGTCCCCTCTACTCCAGGTAAATCTGTACCTACGACCCTGCCAATCAAATCATAGTACTGGGTGGTCCAATAGGTGCTTTGGCCGGACTGATATGGCTCGGACTTATGTTTGACACTGCCTAGACTATCGTATTCAGTGTCTACATAATTCCAATTGCCATCAAATGCTCGACCTGCCTTACGCATTTCTCGAGTAAGGACATCAAAACAAATTATGCCCTCAGTGCCATCTGATGTGCGCTCAACCGTCTGATAGACAGTACCCGCGGGACACTGACTACCGGGGTGGTCAAATAATATTACTTTGCCCGCTCCAGTCTCAGTGTACTCAAGCACCTTTCGCCCAAAGGCATCGTAACCGATGGTTGCCCGTACCCCGGCCATATCTTCAATCAAGGTGGCCTGGCCATATTGATCGCGCTCAAGAACCTGGCTCACGGTCTGGCCGTAACTATTTTCTTCACGATCCACAAAACGGCCTCTTGGATCATAAACCCAGCGTTGCAAGCGCGATTTATCAAGGTCGGCAATCTGCTCTGCTGAGACTTTATTACCAAAGCGGTCATAGTCATAGAATGTACGCAGTCGCAATTCGCTATCCGCCAAGTCCAGGCCGCCATTTTCAGGTTCTAGTATCTCTTCTTTCAAAAGGCCGGCTTTGTTACCGGTTTGATAATAGGTAAAAGCGCTGTTACGCTCGGCCAACTCCTCTATCCCGTCTTGTTTGCGAGAATGAATAACTCTCGCCAAAGTCAAACGGCCCAACTCTTCATAGCTTGAGAAGCTATGATCAGAGTTGCTAAAGGAAACACTCTCTCCTGTTCCATATTCATTAATGGTTTCTGTAGTGAAACTATCCCCGTTCGGTGTTTCAGTAACTACGTATACACGCGTGGTATTACCATCCAGATCCTGCTCTGTCTTACTCGTGATAGTTTTCAGTAAGTTACCTTGAACCTCTCCATTGACGGTCAAGTCATAGGCTTTTTCGACACTCTCCCAAACATAGGGCTGTAAAGGTCCTAGTGAAGAAGTGCCCTGAGACCTCGCCTTTTCAGACCATTCAGATTGCCATCCCTTAAGAGCCCAATAATTACCAGACTCACTCAGTAATTTACCTGAGGCAGTACGCTGTTCGGTCCTCAACGGCAATCCATTGAATGGAAAGTCTTGGCGATAAGTTGTAGTAGTAGCAACGCCTGTTTGTTCATCCAAGGTGCGGATTTTTTCAAAGCCCAGGTAGCCACGTCCCCCTGCCTGTAAGCGCGCGCGGCCATAGAAATAACTCACCCCAACTAGTGCTTTACTGTTTACTGACCCTGGGTACTCAGCTGCTGTGGGCGCACTACTTTGAACACGTGTTACTAAGAATTGAGTATTGTGTACATCGAAAATCGGGCTTGTCTTACCCAAAGTCTGATAACTAATATTATCTACCGTTTCAAACTTGCGCCAATCTTCATTGATTGAGTTATAGAGGCTATAGTACGAAGGCTCTTTATATTCCTGGCACCAGCTTTCAATACCGCTATCACCATTAGCTACCTTGGCACAGTATGTATCCATTGCCGAGCCAAACCCTGGCCGCGCAAAATGTCCAGAAGAGGAGGTGGAGCCATAACTGATTATAGTTTCAGTACCCAAACCATTTGTGATTTTCTCAATCACATTGGGAGCCACTTTCCTATCTCCTGCCTTATATACGGAGAGACGATCGCCATGGAATTCCAAATAATCAGTCTGGCCGTCACCGTCCATATCCACAAAAGTGTCTCCTCCACCTTTGCGGCTGGAAATTACTGTGCGGAAATGCTCTTCTTCGCCAAAGGACTGTGTACGCGCCTGCCAGCGACGGAAGACTAATTTTTCCAGTTCTCCATCCTGCTTTCGCCATAACATATCCAGATCACCATCTAGTTCATAGTCGAACCAGTTCAGGTGTACGTTATCTGGAAAAGCCCCCAGAGAAACGTCATTCAGGAATCCATCTCCAGTATTAATACGGTAGCGATATTTATTGCCTTCTCTTTCCCGGGTAATAATATCAACCAAGCCATCGCTGTTAATATCAACCGTTTGTAAGGACTCTTTGAGTGTTCCGTGGCGCTCTAATACCGTGGCATCATAGTCTCTGCTGTCACCTTTAAAGCCATCGACCTGCATGAAGTCGAGTAGTTTTTCCTTAGCAATTAATTTATTGCCTTGAACTTGCATTAAATATGCTTTGGTATGCTGCTTATCTAAATCTGGCCTTGATAACTCAATTGGATAAGGGTCTAGTGGATCTCTATCCCACCACACCTTGCTATCAACCAAAACCAAATCAACTTGGCCATCATGATTAAAATCGCCAATTGCTTGTGGATCTAAATACTGGAAAGCACTTTCGTCGTCAC
Organism: Microbulbifer maximicatervae (SeqCode); assembly: GCF_052467955.1. Classification (NCBI taxonomy): domain Bacteria; kingdom Pseudomonadati; phylum Pseudomonadota; class Gammaproteobacteria; order Cellvibrionales; family Microbulbiferaceae; genus Microbulbifer; species Microbulbifer maximicatervae (SeqCode). The sequence continues at coordinate 1,405,470 of NZ_CP174329.1, read as the reverse complement.
TGTCTATATGACCCCAAGACTCTAAACCACTGATGGTCCAGGGGTTGACCTTACCAAATTGGTAAAAATCACTAGAAACCGGAGTGGCATCTGGTCTCTTTTCTAATAGCTGATAACCAGTTGCCGAAACAGCATCCACTAAACCATCGCCATTAATATCAACGAAACGTGTATCTTCTTTTGTGATGGGCAACTCTTTCAGTGTTGCAGCAGAAGATGTGCTAATAGACCATGTGCCATCACTAGGGTTAGGGGTCGATTTGTGCACTACCCATACGCCACGCTCGCGAACATAAACGACCAAGTCCGCACGACCATCGGCATTATAGTCAATCATGCTCCAGGAATAAGGTACACGCACATCTTCCTGATACCTGAAGACAAGCTGCTCGGAATCAAAACCATTCCCATTCGCCAATACATACTTAAAGTACTGGTCATGAATCCTCTCATCATCATCCCAATCAGTCTCTACCCAGATCAAGTCTAAAAGACCATCACCATTGATATCTGCGGGGCGTGGAGCCAGATTAGCCCGATCAAGCTGGCGACTCAGTCCTACCCCGGAATCGGCATTTACTGCAAGGAAAGCCGCTGGCAGGCGCCACTTAAATACGGTATCAGGACGACAACTATTAGCTACACATTCCCGAATACGCTCAACTCTACTTAAATGGTCGTACCCTGTATTGAGATAATCGAGTTCGTAACGTCGAAGAACAGTGTAATCTTCACCGAGGACCTTAATTTCTGTCATACGTTTTTTGGTAGACAGGAAGGCCCCGGCGGAATAACCATTAATTACATCCATCCGATCTTCATACTCGAAAGTCACCCGTGCAGCGGCATGCCCACTATCACCATAGGCATATCGAATTTCCCGGATGCGGTGGCCACCGTCTTCGGTATAGATATAATTAATTTCATTGCCGGCACTATCTTCGAAGCTGCTTAACATCCAGTTAAGGGTGCCATGTCCTGAAAACGCCAGCTGCGATTTATTGCCATTTCCGTAATAGCTAATGGATCCATCTTTTCTTTCAACGGTGAAGAAGTCTGGCTTACCACGAGACCCACCGTGAGCTGTAACTAACGCAAAGCTATCTACCTCGGTGCGATACTGTGACCCAGAGTCACCATAATGGCCATTACTTACCAATAGCAACCGTTGTCCATCCAGGCAAAAACGGTCCCCCTCACCCCAAGTAATGGCTTCACCTTTGCCGTCGCGTCCAGCTGTTTGTCGGCAACGGCTTATCCCCGATAAGCCACTTAAGGTCCACCCTTTACCCATAATGCCATTGCCCGCTGTGCTGGTATAAGCCAATGCAAGCTCAGGTGTTACCCCTGCGGTTCCAGACGGCAAACTGAGTGGTACTGAATATGTTGCAGCTCCAGCTTCATTTACGCGAAATTCACCAGGTAAAGCGCCAATAGATTCAGAGATGCTGAGATCCCCCAAATTCACTTGTGGGGCCTCGGCAGGTGCCGGGGGTTTTTCTGTTATACCGTTATAACAGCCTGCCTGACAGGGGCTAATACTTTCCATAAAAGCTTGACCATTAGGTTTTCCGTCTTCGTCTGGATCATCCTCCCAACCGTAGTCGGTATGGCCAAAGAAAAGGATTTCCCACCAATCGGGCAAATTATCGTCATCACAATCGCGGGTGTATTCATCGCCGGTATTACAAGTTGTTACTGCCCAACTGAAGTCCTGGTCATACAAATAATCAAAAGCAAGTCTAAGTAGACTATTCGTTGAAGCGGTATATTCCAGGGACTGAGTGAACAGTAAAGCTACATTAGCTCTCGCATAGCCTCCATCTAAAAGGCCGATCAACGCTGCACGACTGTACGTATCCCCACCGACGGAAATATCAGGATAGCCCTGCCCTGGGAAAATCCGCCCATACAACGTATCGACGAAGTCACTATTACTTAAAGTTGAGGAAAAATTTATGCGCCCGGTGTCAGACTCAAGAAATGCCCGAGCTATATCTGCGTCGCTAACTAGGCCTGCTACGCGCTGATAAGTCCAGAAAGTAAGAACCTTTCGATTTAATGCTAATGGAGGCTGCAATAACCCACGATAAAGTCGGGCTATCGATTGAAATTCGGGCTCCATTGAGGGCTCTGGAATCCAGTTTCCAATTTCCCCCCACAACAAGGAATCATCTACGCTTTCCCATACCAATTTGCCCGGTCCGCGGTTTTTTCGAGATATAGCGTGAACTTGATTACTTTCTACCGTAGTAAAATAGAGAATATCATTACCAGCTAATACAGGCGTTTCAGCAATCCCTCCATCGGCTGGGTAAGTCCACTTCACTGCGCCTTCAATAGGATCTACGGCGTAGAGATTTCTATCCATTGAACCAAAATAGAGCGTTCGATCTTCATCTAATATCGCAGAAGAAACAATCTCTCCACCAGTCTTTAACCTCCACTTTTCTACAGCATGAGGGGTAACTGCATAGAAATGATGATCGAGTGACCCTACATAGATGGTCCCATCAATGCTATCTACCCTAGGACTAGCCTTGATAATCCCATCTGTTGCAAAACGCCAAGACACAGTGCCGCTATTCTTCGTATCCAGGGCATAGAGTTGATTTTCTGCTCCTACATAGAGAGTGGAGCCATCCATGCTTAATGCAGGAGTAGACTGGGTTTCACCTATTATTTCTGTAGCTCGATCTCCGTAAAGGGTAATACCACCCTGAGCACTATTCGGATTGGTAACTGTAATACGAACCCCTAATTCAAATAGGGCATCATAAATCGCTGCTTGCTTGCTTATCGGAAACTCGATTTCAGTTGAATTTGCTTGAGCAGCCTCAGAAAATCGCAGTGATTTTTTAATACTTGGACTATGAATTGCCTTGAGACTTATAGATGATTCAGGATCAAAACCTGAACCCGATAAACGGATGCATCCTCCGTCACACGATAGAGCAGCAGTATTCAAATAGGGAGGTAAAACCGTAACATTAACTATCTCACCAGGAGTGCTGCATCCCAGTGCATTGCATGCTAGAACCTGGTAGCTATAGTTTCCGGGCTGCTTATTCGAAGCCGTGTAATTTGTAGTTAAGCTGCTTGTAGGTAGAGTACTCCACTTAGAACTGCTCTCTACCCCTCCAGTTTTCTCTTGTAACTTATAGAATTCAGGTTTCACGCCATCGAGTGAAGAATTGTAGGGATTCCAAGTTAATTTGTAATTACCAGTAAATAACTGAGCGCCTTTATCCGGGTTGGCAACAAGTCCTTTGGGTGCGTTGGGCTTTTCCCTAACCACAGTAATTGAAACTTCTGGGCTAGGTTTTTCACTACAGCCAACACTATTGCAAGCAAAAACCCGGTAGCGATAATCTCCCGCTCTTTGATCAAATATTTCATGTCCAGGTACTTTATTATTTGTATAAGTCGTATCCGGGACAAAATCAGCATTTACGCCGACTTCAAGTTTTTCCACCTTGTAGGTCACCTCGCCTACAGCATCCCAGGCAAGCTCAAAATCGCCAGTTATGTTGACACGCGAAGAATTAACTAAATTTAAATAGGAGGGAGCAGGTGGTGGGGCCTTTGGGGAGACTTTTACACTTATATTATTTGATTTCTTTTCAAGACCTTCATTATCAGTGACTTTCGCATAGATAGAATATGTACCGGCGGAATTCGTGCTCCATTGAACCTGATAAGGAGAAGTCGAATCCGTTTTATAAGGTGCCCCCCCGACATAGAAGACAACGGATTTAACGCTACCATCCGGGTCAGAAGCATTAGCACTCAAAGTAACACTTTCGCCCTCGATTATAGTACTCGGTGATGCACTAACACTAACTGTAGGCTGTTGGTTATTTGAAAGTTTGATAATTCCTGGAGCAACCAGCTCGGTCTTTCCATTGATCTTATCAATAGCTTCTACCCAGACCTGGATGTTTTTTATTTGATCTTCATCTTCAAGAGATGGGAGAGTCCAGTTTTTTCTGTAACACCCATCGCACTGGTTCATTTCAGGAACATTTGTTGCCGTTTCACCATCACCGATAAGTCTTTTTATTCCATCGCTATAGCTATAGTAGAAGGTAACTTTTGAAATACCATCGCGATCAGAAGACTGAGCATATAATGTTAAATTGCTTTTTGGCCTAAAAGCATTCTGCATTGGAAAAGCGAGAAACTTTAACTGCGGAAGGTCATTTTTTCGCACGGTCACAGATGCAAAATCAGTAAGCCCACTACACTGATTTAACTTATTACACGCCTGCAACCGATAATAATATGTACCTACCGGTTTATTTTTAAATGGATGATTACTTGCTTTGTTACTTGAGAGAGAAACCGACTTTAGTTTAGTTTTACTATTAACACCTTCCCAAAGTTCAATTTTTGAGGTATTTGATGGATACGTCCAATATATACTATATTCACCATTTGCCGCCTCATCCTGATTTGGTAGATTTTTAAATACTGGCTTACTTATAGGGTCAGATACTGTAGCAGTCTTAGTTTGAATAAGTTTCTTTGTTGTGTAATAGGTGGCGAAACATCTTCTTGAACTTACAAGCGCACTGGCCATTGGTACTCCGAGCATTAAGTTTGGAGTACCACCAAGATCATAATTTATCACACCACCACAAGGATATTCTTCTTCTCCGATTTTTTGGGAATAATCATATCTAACCTTCCACGAACCAGCCTCAGCTACTTTTAATGAATACACATTACTCGCTGTTCTAGTTGCTAAACTATCGAGAGTTCCCTTGTACTTACCATCATGATAAACAGTTAGATTGTGTATAACCGCAACACAATTTCCACTACAGGGTTCCGAATAATAATTTACTCTCACTTCCAGATCACCCGTCTTACTTGTAGACGGAGAGACGGTAAGATAACTAGACCATGCCCCCTGTGAATACGCTCCCAATGTAAGCACGAGCAAAGAAAAGTAGACTTTCAACATCCTTACTGAAAAACCTATAAGAAATTTCATTAACATCGTTTTGCGTTCTTATTCCACTGGGAGATTCGCTAGCATATAAACATATACCAGCGAAATTATTTATTATCGGGATACGATTATTCGGTAGAAGAAATATCGTTAATTCGATGGAGAACTTATATCGCTCTCCCAAAGGAGAGGAGTACCACTATTAGTACCATCGTTTGGTTCAAGTATTATCTGCTGGGTATCGTCTGACTGACTTCCATTCTCAGGTTTCACGCGAACAGCAAATATCTTGTGACTATTACTATGGATGTAAAGTATTTCATCATTACTGGTTAGCATGGGTGTTGCACTAATAGTTTCACCCTCTGGAAGTTTAAAGCTCCAAATCAAAGTCCCATTTTCGGTATTGAAACCTAAGATAGTGCCATTATAAGTGGCAACATATAAAATACTTTTGGTTTGGTTTAATACAGGACTGGCAACAACACCGGCTTGAGTCATCTCATCCCAAAGTACTTCCTTTTTAGAGCTTAACGCCAAAATTCTACCCCCAGAAGCACTGTTAGTTCCGATATATACTGTGCTATCGGAAACAGCTGCTTTATTCATCACAATACCAACATCTTCCATCACCCAGGCAAGATTGCCACTAGAGGTGAATCGGTAGTAGTTTCCGTCAAATGCACCAAGGAAAACACCACCATCATCAGTTAGAGTGAGGGAAGAACTGACAGCCTCACCAATTTGATCTAGAGGTGAAATTCCCCATTGATTTTCTCGCTTATCGGAAACAATAGAGATCTCCACTTGAGAGCTTTTGGTTCCCCCCGGGCCTATTGCCTTCAGGGTGTAAGTAGTCGCAGCCTGTGGAGAAACTCTTGCAGTTCCAATTAATGGTAAGCGGTTTATCGTAGTATCATCAGCACTATTTCTTAATACAACACTTGTTGCACCACTAACGGACCAACTGAGGCCTGCACTATCTCCAGCCCTAGAAATTTGTTCAGGTAGCGCTGAAAATGATTGGATAATTACCGCCGGGTAACTGTGGCGACTATAAGGGTTACTGCCAGCTTCTAGCTCAATAACATCTACAATACCATCTGAATCTGAATCAATTTGTGATGCCCCACACCCCGAGCCATCTACAGTTTCACTTAGAGGGGTATTTGAACAATAATCTTCATGATTAGGTATTCCGTCTTCATCAGTGTCCAATGCTATTGATATAGCAGCACTAGCAAGCTTACTGTCACCACGTAAAAGGTGCGCATCTAGACGATGCCAACCCTCTAGCAAAGGCTGTGAGAGCTCACAAGTTCCTAACGCAGTAACATCATCAAAGTTACAACTTCCTGTATCTACACCATCTACCAATATAGAGAGGTGAGCGCCAGCAGTGCTCTCTGAAATATTTGCACGTAGACGGACAGAAGGCTTGCCACTTTTTACTAGGGATTTATGTGCGGGAGATTCAAATGTAAGCCCATCCTCAATTGCACTATCCAAAGGTTGAGGCTCTTCAATAACAACTGCCGGAGAAGAGGACAGAAGCATATTTATCGCTGGAAGAATTTGTAAGAACTCGTCAACATTGGAGACTCCATCACCATCGCTATCCAGCTGAATAGGGGAGCATCCATTAAGATTTACTTTTTCTTTTTCTACTGTATTTCCACACTGATCCAGGTGATCAGGGATTCCATCTTCATCTAAATCAACCGCTACAGATATACTTGCTTGAGCGACAAGAGAATTACCACTGTAAAGAAGCGCCGAAACCTCTTGCCAACCATTATCTAGACTCACGGATAGCGTGCAGTAAGCTATACCACTAGACTTCTCAAAGGTGCATACATTTGTAGGCAAGGATTTATCCCCAAAAACAACGGATAAATCATCAAGATCACCAGCGTTTTCAAGCCTTAACTTAAATACAGGAAATCGGCTAGATACATATTCATCATCACTTGGTGAATCAAAGACAAGGCTGGCACTGTCTTCTGCAAGCGTCGAGGCTGCCAAAATAGGGAGTACAAAAAACAGGGAAACTCGAACGGAAAAAGCCCCAAATAACCTCAGGACTTTAGAAGAGAGCACAACCATTGTTAAATCCTTATCATGGCCGAACCTCCGTTTTTGGAGGGGAATTTATCCAATTCCTATCCCTTAGCCATGAAATACAACAAAATCGAGACGTAAATTTTTCGGGAAATTACCATACGCCTTAATTTTGTTCAAGCCCAGATATTTTTTAACCATTACAAGCACCCTAAACAAGGGGTGTTTTCACGCTCTGAGCCTCCCAAAATCGTCCCCTCCTTGCTAAGAAATATTCATCAGAATGTAAATATAAAAGCTCCGTTAATATGTGAGGCAACACAGTATGATTCGCACTTCAACTCCCTACCCCCATGGCGCTGACTCACTGGTTTTTCTACCTTTAGTATGTGCACGTCAAATATTACAACCTAACCCACCGCAAAATGAAGTAACAATGCACAAATCAAAACAAAGCGCCGATTACCCCTCACAAGACTTTTTACTTCACAGAACTTCCGCCCATCAATAGATTCGTAGCATTTTTGCATGGAGCCTACTTTCATCTAGGCATTCATTTCAATATGACTAACGAAGAAAACAGAAATCCCGATGGAAAACAATAGAACCGGATTACCAGTCCAAGCTGCCCGATTTTATTGAACCCGACGATATCTACTTCCGGAATGATCGCACGAGATGCAAGCTTTGATGCAGAATTCCCGAAAATATCAGAAAAGGAGACGCTAATGATATATACAGCTCTTTATATTAGAGTCTCTCAGGAACTATTCGCTTTTCAGCTGCACAAAGAACACCTTTGCGATAGTAGCAGGGCCACCCCGGATACCCTCCCACCCCTTAACGTCATTACATAGACCAGATGCTCGGATCGAAGATCCTGTAAGCAGTAGAATCCTAGCCCCCACAGCAATCTGAGAGCTAGCAGGCGAGCAGATCACTTTGCGGCTTAAAGAATACTCAGTACTTTTAAACGGAGTCTCAATATGGAAAAAATAGGTTTACCGGTATCCATCACCGAACTTACTTACTCCCTATACAGAGATTACCAACATCCCAAAAGGTTACTCGAAACTAACTTAAAGTTAGCGGTAATTAAGCAAACACTTCTACCAACTAGGATCCCATCTCAGATTATGACAGTCATCACGAATAAGGATGAATACTGGATCTATAGTACAAATTACATTTTTATAAAACAGCAACTCCCCTATCCACAATACAGATTGATATATTGATTTAATTACCCAAGGAAACCATGCTAGGCTTCCGAAAAACACCCAAGGGCAAGTCAAAACACAACACACATTTAAAGGGGGCTGGATTTAAATAATAGCTTTCACACCTCAAAGCTCCGCCCACTTAAATTAACATTATAAAAAATGAGTATATTCCCCATGAAAACTCTAACCTTTTATAAATTCACCTTAATCATTGTGCTTGGCTTACTTTCTCTAACTGGAAATGCCGCAATTAACTGTACCGAGCAAGTTACACGATTGATAACCCATAAAAATGGAGGTGTATACTTTCAAACAAATAAGACCTGCTCCCAAAATTGGTGCAAAGTTGATTTCCCTGACGAAATCCAAGTAACTCGGGCCTACTCAACTTTGCTTACAGCTAAAATAGCCCAAAAGAATATAAATTTTGTTTGGAGTAATTTGGGATCTTGTGAAGAATACAACGAGATCCATGTATCACCAGAATTTTTCAGTATATGATTTTTCGCAGCATCTCTAGAGTCTAGCTAGGAGCTTTCATCACACACTCTCCTAGGGTTGGGCTGACATTAGCCCCAGCGATTAGCAACTGAATATCTTTACGAGCGGGCAGTTCGGGTTCGTATTTACATATGATCTGGGGAGAATGACAAAAAAGGGTGCTTGAAAGCACCCTTAACAAATCAACTTATTCCGCCGGCTTAACCCACTTTCTCTCCATGAGCCTGCTTATCAGCATGGTAAGAAGAACGTACTAAGGGACCACAGGCCGCGTGTTTAAAGCCGATTTGCTCAGCGTAGCGGCGATACTCTTCAAACTCATCCGGGTGGACGTAGCGCTGCACCGGCAAGTGTTCTTTACTCGGTTGCAGATACTGGCCGATCGTAAGCATATCGATATCATGCTCGCGCATATCGTCCATTACCTGGAAAATTTCCTCTTTCTCCTCACCCAGGCCAACCATCAACCCGGACTTGGTCAGTACGTCAGGGCGACGCTTTTTGTATTCCTGCAGCAGCTTTAAAGACCACTTGTAATTGGCACCGGGACGAGACTCTTTATACAGGCGTGGCACAGTTTCCAAATTGTGGTTAAACACATCCGGAGCTTCTTTCTCCAGAATGTCCAGCGCTACATCCATACGGCCGCGGAAATCCGGAGTGAGAATTTCCACTTGCAGGTTCGGGGATTGCGCTCTCGATTCACGAATACAATTGGCAAAATGCTCGGCGCCACCATCGCGCAAGTCATCCCGGTCAACAGAGGTGATTACCACATAGCGCAAACTCATTGCAGCAATGGCATCCGCCAGGTTCTTAGGCTCTTCCGGGTCCAGTGGATTGGGCTTACCGTGGCCTACGTCGCAGAAAGGACAGCGACGGGTACAGATTTCACCCATGATCATAAATGTCGCGGTACCGCCACTAAAGCACTCTCCCAAATTAGGGCAGCTCGCCTCTTCACAAACCGTTGACAGTTTTTGTGAGCGGAGAATATTTTTGATGCGATCCACTTCTTTTGAAGCGGGAACCTTTACGCGAATCCAGTCAGGCTTACGCAGCAGGTTATCGCTGGCAATTACCTTCACCGGGATACGCTCTACCTTATCGCCATCGCGAAGTTTCTCCCCCTGCTGGAGGCGGCGAGTGCGCTTAACGGGCACCAGGTCGGGTTTATCAGCCATTACTTAATTCCTGCTGTTCTGCGCTCAGCTGCGCAAATACTTTTTCATCAATGGGTTGCCACTGGGCGTCGGGCAACTGAAGAGTGTGGAGCAGCTCGCGTACAAAAATCTCGGCGACCTGGCTCCAACTCGGGGTTGGTTCCAATATTTCTGCCATCTGCACCATCTGCATCCCCGCATAGCCACAGGGGTTGATCCGCAGGAATGGAGCCAGATCCATATCGATATTGATGGCGATACCGTGGAAACTGCACCCCCGCCGAACTCGCAATCCGATAGAGGCAATCTTACTTCCCGCACGTGGGCCTTCAGTGAGGTAGACCCCAGGCGCATCGCCCCTGGGTGCCGCTGCAACACCAAAAGTTTCCAGCATTGCCACCGTGGCAGTCTCCAGGGCAGTGACCAGATCACGCACGCCGATTTTTGCTCTACGCAGGTCCAGCAATGGGTACACCACCAACTGGCCGGGGCCGTGATAAGTCACCTGTCCCCCACGATCCACCTGAACCACGGGTATATCACCGGTATTCAGCAGGTGCTCGGCTTTGCCTGCCTGCCCCTGGGTGAAAACCGGTTCGTGCTCTACACACCAGATCTCGTCGACACTTTCGCCATCGCGACTATCGGTATAGCGCGACATAGCCTGCCAGACACTCTTGTAATCTCGCCGCGCAAGATCGCGAACAATGGTCATCAGAGCACCATATGCACAGCGGGGTGCTGTTTCAGTTCTTCAAATAATGCTTTGAGCTGCTCCTCACCAGTGGCGAGGATAAAGAAAGTCATTGAGGTGAATTTACCAGTACTACTGTCACGCAAGGTAACGCGCTCTTCATCCAGGCCGGGGGCATGGCGACGCATCACATTCAGTACAAATTCGTGCGCCTCATCATTGGCATCACGCACGACCTTGACCATGTAGTCTTCGCAGGGAAATTCAATTTTCGGGGCTTTTTGATTGGGATCTTGACTCATACCACTCTCCGGGGCCGGGCTGTTAGATATTGAGAAAAGCTTAGGCACAGCCGGGCGGCGATTATACAGCGGCTAAACAGCAGTGGACAGTGAGCAAAAGGGGAAGTGGACAGAGAGTGGGGAGGGATGGACAGGGATGGGAATCATTCCCACCCCTAAATCAGCAATTAGCTAAAAAAGCCCATTACAAAGCGCTTGATGGAGTCCCACATGCGCTTGAAGAAACCGGCACGCTCCACATCTTCGGCAGCAACGGCTTTAACATCGGCGACAGTCTCACCATCCAGGGTCACAACAACTTTACCCACTGGCTGGCCCTTCTGCACAGGCGCTTCCAGCTCGCCATCCACAATCAGGTCGGCCTTAATGCCTTCCTCACCGCCTCGGGGGATGGTAACGAATACATCTTTAGCTACGGCAATACCCACGCTGGGCTCTTCACCACCCCAGACACGCTCCGTCTGCAACTCTTCACCCTGACCATATACCTTATGGGTTTGGTAGTAGCGGAAGCCGTAGGCGAGCAGTTTTTGGGTCTCAGAGGCGCGTTTCTCATCACTGTCGGTGCCGACAACAATAGCAACCAGGCGCATGCCGCGCTTCATTGCAGAAGCTACCAGGCAGTACCCTGCTTCTTCCGTATGGCCGGTCTTAATTCCGTCTACAGAGGAATCGCGCCACAGCAAACGATTGCGGTTGGGCTGGTTAATGCCGGAGTAGCTGAAATACTTCTCGGAATAAATATCGTAATGCTCTGGGTGGTCCATTATCAGCGCGCGCGCCAGTACACCCAGGTCATGGGCAGTCGTTACATGCCCCTCTGCAGGCCAGCCAGTGGCGTTGACAAAGTTAGTATCTTCCATGCCCAGCAGCTCTGCCTGCTGGTTCATAACTTCGGCAAAGACCTCTTCGCTACCGGAGACGTGTTCTGCCAGGGCGATACTCGCATCGTTACCGGACTGAATAATCACACCGCGCATCAAGTCGATAACCGGCACCTGGTCACCCACTTTGACAAACATCTTGGAGCCACCCTTACGCCAGGCCTTTTCAGAGATACGAACCATATCGTTTTCTTTGATGCTCCCCTTAAGGATCTCCTCAGAAACGATATAGGCCGTCATCATCTTGGTTAGGCTTGCCGGCGGTACCGGAGTATCCGCCTCGTGCTCAACCAGGACCTGACCGGTATTGGCATCTAAGAGCAGGTAAGACTTTGCCGCCAATTGAGGCGGTGCAGGGATAAGAGATTGCGCCTGGGCCAGGCCCGCACATAACAACAGGAAAGAACAGGCGATAATCCGTGTGATCATAGGTATATGTCTCGTCATTCCTCGTTTTCGTTGGCTTAACCTGCAACGAAATCTACAAGGTTAATCAGCGGCACTAGAGCTTGTCACCAAACGCCGCCTATCATTACAAAATTACAAAATACAAGAAAAAACGCGTCAATGCGCACTATTTTGTGAACGGGTATTCAAATGACTGCCGCCGATAGCATCAGTCACAATCATTTAAGGCAGATATCACCTTTACCTATTGATACCCAAAAGCCCACAACACTATTCGTAAACTACTTGTGGCTGTCCAAATTGCTTTTGCTCAACAGTTTCCCGCGCTGTTGCCAAAGCTCTCTGCTGGGTGAGTGGGCCAATTCGAACTCGATAATAAGTCTTGCCGCCACTCTGAACAGAACTAACAGCAACAGGATAGTCAATGGCCGCTGCCAATTGGGTGCGAATTTCCTGGGCCTGCGCGGAACTGCTATAAGCACCAACTTGCAGATAGGTATTGTCGGGCAACTTGATAGTCGTATCTTCCGCCAAACCAGCGGTGCCATCACTATTGGCCAGTACTTCATTGGCCGCCGGCAACGCGGCCGGGTCCAGAGCCTCTACCTCAACCCGAGCAATGCCTTTATCAATGTATCCGAGCTTTTGCGCAGCAGTATAACTGAGGTCGATGATGCGCCCGTGCACAAAGGGCCCCCGATCGTTTACCCGCACGATAATACTGCGGCCATTGTCGAGATTGGTGACCTTGGCATAGCTGGGCAGTGGTAGCGTTTTATGGGCAGCAGACATGGCATACATATTGTAGACCTCGCCATTTGCAGTGCGTCGGCCGTGGAATTTTGTTCCATACCAGGAAGCCTGCCCCACTTCCTTATAGCCCTTGACGTCATTGCGTACACGATACGTGACACCGTTGACCTTATAAGGGGATTTATTGCCGGCGTCGCCGATCGGCTCGCGGACAGGGATCGGCTCAGGGGCTGCTTGCATATTTACCGGAGCAGCAGGGCCACTATCCTTGATGCTATTAAAGTCCGGTTGCTTGGTGTTTTCGGTTTTCTGTGGTTTTGGCTGCGGGCCACTACAGGCCGCTAATATCAGGACCGCCAGGGCCACTCCCCAACGCGCTTTGCACTGAAACATAATCCCCCCGGCGCGCGACAACTTATTGCTGCCGTCTCCAAGCCGCTATTATCTGGAACTGCTAAATAAAATAGAAAAATATGAACACTAAAAACCCAAATGGTTCCCTCCATTTGGGTTAAATTTAGCTGCGGGACTGAAGCCGCCTTAAGACTTGCCGCCTCTCGCTTTAACGATCTCTTGGGCCAAGTCATTGACGGCCATAGCGTAGAGACGACTGCGGTTATAGCGGGTGATAGTCGCGAAATTATTCAAGCCGAGCCAATACTGTTTTCCCTGCTCAGTTTGCAGGGAGAAAACGTTGGCCGGCATTTCCGGAGCCACCTGGCTAGTAGCGTTAAAGCCTTTATCCGCCAATTCTCCAACGGTCCACTGCGGCTGCAGAGTATCGTTGACGATTGTCATGTCCGCATTCGGGCGGGGGCTGGCCAGTACCGCGACCGGTTCACCGGGCTTCCATCCATGTTTAACGAAATAGTTAGCCACACTGCCGATCGCATCGGTAGGGTTGTTCCATATATCCGCCTTGCCATCGTCGCTGAAGTCCACCGCATAAGAGCGGTAGCTTGAAGGCATAAATTGACCGTAGCCCATAGCCCCAGCATAAGAGCCCTTGAGGGCCAGGGGATCCATATCCTGCTCACGAGTCAGCAGAAGGTAGTTTTCTAACTCTTTGGTAAAAAACGCAGAGCGACGGGGGTAGTTAAATGCCAACGTGGAAAGTGCATCCAAAACCCGGTAGCCGCCCATATTACCGCCGTATCGGGTTTCAATTCCGATGATGGCAACAATCATCTCTGCCGGTACACCGTATTTCTTTTCAGCCTCAGCCAGGGCCTCGGCATTTTGATCCCAAAAGTCTACCCCACCGGCAATGCTCTGCGGGGTGAGAAACATTTTGCGATATTCATGCCAGGGCTTGGCTTTCTCGGCTGGCCGTTTGATCGCCTTTAGGATGGAGTCTTTGCGCTTAGCCTCACGCATCAGAGTCTGCATTTCTTCGCGATTAAACTCGTGCTCTTCCACCATATAATCAACGAATTCTTGCGCTTGTTTATTATTTCCATGACCCGGTTCCTGCGCACAGGCGGCGAGGGCCAGTCCCATCCCGATTAATAATCCCGAGGTCCACTTCAAAACGACCGCTCCTGTCTTCATCTCGCGTCTCTAAATCCGGTTATTGTCCCTATGCAGTGTTCCTCAAAAGTGAACTCTGCGCCGTTCAGTGCCAACAGCCATCAGAAGGCCAAATCCGGCCATCAATGTAATCAAGGATGTCCCGCCGTAACTAATCACTGGCAAAGGCACCCCCACTACCGGCAACAATCCTGTAACCATACCAATGTTTACAAATACATAGACAAAAAAAGTGAGGGTAATACTCCCCGCCAACAGTCGGCCAAATACGTGCTGGGCCATAAAGCTGATGTAAATGCCGCGGGAAATAATCAGTACATATAGCAAAAGCAGCAACAGGGCGCCGCGCATGCCCCACTCCTCCGACAGTACCGCGATAATAAAATCGGTATGGCTCTCCGGCAGGAAATCGAGCTGTGACTGGGTTCCCTGCAGGTAGCCTTTGCCGTAAACACCACCGGAGCCGATAGCCGCTTTGGAGTTAAATATATTCCAACCAGCACCAAAACGGTCATCATCTGGGTTGAGCAGGGTCAAAATTCGCTGCCGCTGGTAGTCGTGGAGCCCCCAGTGCCAAATTGGATAGGCAGCAACCAACAGCGCCATTGCCGCCGCGCTGATCATCTTCCAACTCAACCCCGCTAGATACAGGGCAAAAAGACCGGACGCCGCAATCAGGATCGAGGTCCCCAAATCCGGTTGCCGTACGATAAGAGCTGCGGGAATCGCCACAATTGCCAAAGCTCCAATCACCGTGGTCAGTGATGGCGGCAAGCGGCGTTGATGCAGGTAAGCTGCCACTGCCATGGGGACACCGAGCTTCATCACTTCCGATGGCTGGAAGCGAAATCCGCCTATCTCCAACCAGCGCTGTGCCCCCATCGCCTTGGTGCCAAAAAACAATACCCCAACCAATAGCGCACAACCGGCCAAATAGGCCCAGGGGGACCAGCGCCGATAAAAATCCAGAGGAATTTGCGCAACGATAAACATGCCCACGAAGGCCACGCACATAAAAATCGACTGGCGCCGCACATAGTTCATATCACCGCCAGAAGCGCTGTACAGCACTCCAAGTCCTACGGCGGCCAACACCAACAACAGCACCAGTAGCGGTATATCAATATGCAGGCGGCGTGAGAGACTGGCCGGTTTGCGCAGACTGCCGTGGGCATCTGACAAACGGTGGGAGAAATCGCGACTAGCCATTGCCAGCCCCCTCGCTCAAATAAGTGGTATCCGCCGTCTTTTGCGGTTCCAACTGCGGGCGTGACATCCACTCCGCAAATAGCTCTCTTGCTACCGGGGCAGCAACCTTGCCGCCGCCCTCGCCATTCTCGACTAGTACCGAAACGGCGATACGGGGGTTATCCACAGGCGCGAAAGCCACAAACAGGGCGTGGTCTCGGTGGCGCTCTTGCAGGGCCTCTGAGTCATAGCGCTCCCCCTGGGCAATACCGACCACCTGAGCGGTACCAGACTTACCCGCCACGCGAAAATCCAGATCTTTACCTGCCCGTTTCCCCGTACCGGTACGGTGGTTGACTACAGCCTCCATTCCCTCGAATACCAAATCCCAGTGATCAGGGCGGGCCTCGAGGTTGTGCAGTATCTCGGGAGGTTGCTCCACCCCGTTGATCGACTTGACCATCTGCGGGCGGTAGTGGGTACCGCGATTGGCAATCGTGGCAGTCATTACTGCAAGCTGCAGTGGCGTCGCCAACACAAAACCCTGCCCCAGCACCGCATTCAAACTGTCACCCGGAAACCAGGGCATACCGCGGGCACCGCGCTTCCAATCTCTAGAGGGAAACAACCCGGAGCGCTCCATGGGCAAGTCGATTCCGGTCTTTGTCCCCAGGCCAAAATGAGAGGCGATGCTGTGCATATCATCGATATCCCAGCGGTGCGCCATATCCCAAAAGTAGACATCACAACTCTGCGCCATGGCCTGTATCAGATCCACCTTCTCACCGTGCCCCCAGCGCACGTGGTCGCGGTAGATACGCGGATCGTTGGGCAGCTTGTAAAAGCCGGGGTCCTTGACCGTACTCTCTCGGGTAATAATGCCCGCCTGGAGTCCACCCAGCCCCATCAACGGCTTTAAAGTGGAACCCGGTGGATACTGACCCTGCACCGCCCGATTAAACAGGGGCACATCGAGGGAATCGCTGAGGGCGCGATAGTCGGCAAAGCTGATGCCGGTCACAAACAAGTTGGGGTCGAAGGACGGCTTGCTGACAAACGCCAACACACCACCGCTATTTACATCGATCGCAACTACTGCACCGCGGCGATCTCCCAGGGCATCAGAGGCGACTTGTTGCAGTTGAGCATCCAGGTTGAGCACCAGATCCGAGCCCGGTTTGGGGTCCTGGCGCTCCAGTACTCGTAAAACCCGGCCACGAGCATTAATTTCAACATTTTCATAACCGACCTCTCCGAGTAGGAGATCCTCGTAGGAGCGTTCCAACCCGACCTTACCGATGCTGCGGGTACCGCGATAGCGGCGCACATCATCCTCGGTAAAGTTACTCAGGTCGCGGTCACTGATTCGCCCCACATAGCCCACACTGTGGGCAAATAAATCCCCGAGGGAGTAGTAGCGCACCAACTCCGCCTCCACTGACACCCCAGGCATACGGAATTGATTAACACTGATCCGTGCGATTTCATCTTCGTTCAATCGAAATCGGAGAGGCACTGGCTCATAGGGGCGCCGGCGCTTGAGGCGTTTCTGGAATTTGGTGACATCGTTTTCGTCGAGTCGCACCAGGTTACCGATCAGCTCTAACGTGGCATCCATATCGCGAACGCGCTCGCGAACAATCGACAAGTTATAACTGGCGCGGTTATCGGCTAGCAAAATGCCGTTGCGGTCATAGATCAATCCGCGGGTCGGCGCGACCGGGCGCACCTGGATACGGTTCTCATCAGATTGAGTGCGGTAGTCTTCGTAATTAACCACCTGGAGGTTGTAGAAACGCGCTACGAGAACACCCAGTAAAAAGATAACCCCCACAAGCGCCACCAACATACGATTGCGAAACAATCGCTGCTCGGTATGGGGGTCCTTGAGATGGTAATCGTGCGGCATCAGAATTTATTCGATGGTTTTTGACTGGCGTGCAAAAAATCTAATTCCCTACATTAACACAGGGCGAGTCAGGAGAGAGAACCGAGTCGGCAAATCTCTCCGCGACTTATCGCAAATATTTTATTTGTGGTAGGGATGGCCGGCCAATAATGTCCAGGCGCGATAAATTTGTTCAGCCAGAACCACCCTCACCAGCGGGTGTGGCAAGGTCAGTGGGGACAGAGACCAGCGCTGGCGTGCACGGGCGAGGCAGTCTTCGGATAAACCGTCGGGCCCGCCAATTAACAGGCTGATATTTTCCCCAAGCATTTGCCAATCACTTAATTGCGCCGACAACTGCTCGGTACTCCAGGGCTTGCCTTTCACATCGAGCGCTACCACGTGGTCCCGCGGTCCCAAAGCGGCGAGCATCGCCTCGCCCTCTTTTTTTCGCGCTTTTTCAATCAGGGCTGCAGAGCTCTTTTGGCCTCGTTGGCCGAGTGGAATTTCCACCATTTCCAGAGCAATTTCCCGGGGCAGGCGCTTAGCGTACTCGGCGTAGCCCTCCTGCACCCAAGCCGGCATTTTTCCACCGGCGGCAAGAATGCGGATTTTCACAGCAATTAACCCTGGTGCGGATCGCTGCCATCGGCATCGTCACGGGTATTCGGAGTCATAGACCAGAGTTTTTCCAGGTCGTAGAAACCGCGAACATCTGCGAGCATCACGTGGACAACCAAGTCACCGTAGTCGACTAATACCCACTCGCCCTGGTCGACACCTTCAACACCAATGGGGCGAATACCTTCTTTTTTCAGTTCGTCTACAACGTTCTCTGCCAGGGACTTAACCTGACGACTGGAAGTACCAGTACAGATCAACAGATTGTCCATTACATCTGAAAGTCCGGAAACATCCAGGGAAACAATATCCTTACCTTTCAAATCTTCCAGCGCATTGAGAGCGATATCTTTAATATTTGTCATAACACCTTGATTCATTGCGGGTCGCCCGAAGCAACCTCTGTATAAAGTCGATGATCTTCTATGTACTGCAACACAGTTGCGGGCAGTAAATAGCGTGGCGACTGGCCACTTTTAATTATTTCGCGAATTTGCGTCGCGGAAATTGGCAACATGGTCTGCTCCCGCAACAGCAGGCAACCACATGCTCGTGTATGCAAGTCTGCAACCGTGCCCCGATGATTCTCCAGCAGTTCTGCCAGAGGGCCATGCTCTTCGCTATCGCGATCTGGCAGGTGCCAGCCCGGCCTTGTTACCACCACCAGATGTGCCAGCTCCAAGAGGCGCTCCCAGCGGTGCCAGCGGTGCAGACTCAATAGGGAGTCCAATCCCATGCAGAAACTGATGGAGGCTTCACCTCCCAGTTCACTGCGCAGTTCCTCCAGGGTATCTACCGTATAAGTAGCTCCGCCACGATGGAGTTCTCGCTCATCCAGGGTGAGTTCCTCACACCCCTCCAGCGCCAGAGCCAGCATTTCACTGCGCTGGCGGGACGATACACCTGGCGTCTGCCGGTGGGCGGGCTGGTGGCTGGGTAGCAAGCGCATTTCATCAAATTCGAGCACCTGGCGCAGCTCCAGCGCCATGCGTAAATGACCGAGATGGATCGGATCAAAGGTTCCCCCAAACAGGGCCAACGTATGCCTTTTGCTCGCCACAATTATTTATCGTACCCCTCGCACTCGCTGCCCCAACTGGAAAAGTGCTTATTGCCGGATATGGCCATCCCCGAACACAATCCATTTTTGCGAAGTGAGCCCTTCCAGGCCAACCGGGCCACGGGCGTGGATTTTATCAGTACTGATACCAATTTCCGCCCCCAAGCCGTACTCGAAACCGTCAGCAAAGCGGGTTGAGGCATTAATCATCACTGAGCTGGCATCCACAGCACTCATAAAGCGGCGGCTGCGACTGTAATCCTGGGTGACAATTGCCTCGGTGTGGCCGGATCCGTAACAGGCAATATGCTCCATAGCCGCTTCCATATCCGCAACAACACGCACAGCCAGAACCGGGGCAAGGTATTCCTCACTCCAGTCATCTTCTGTCGCCGCTACACAGTGAGCAATGATTTCACGGGTCCGGTCACAACCGCGCAATTCAACCCCTTTGTCTTCGTAGGCACCAGCCAAGCGCGGCAGTATATCCGCCGCAGCCATCTCGGCAACTAAAAGTGTTTCCATGGCGTTACAAACACCATAGCGATGGGTCTTGGCATTGAGGGCGATATCGAAAGCTTTGTCCAGGTCAGCCCGATCATCGATATACACATGACAAACACCGTGCAGGTGTTTGATTACCGGCACCCGGGCTTCGCGACTGACCCTTTCAATCAAGCCGGTTCCGCCCCTGGGTACAATCACATCCACATATTCCGGCATAGTGATCAGGGCACCCACCGCCGCTCGATCGGTGGTATCGACAACCTGCACCGCCGTTTCCGGCAAACCCGCTTCGCGCAAGCCGGCGGTAATACAGGTGGCAATTGCCTTGTTCGAGTGCAGCGCTTCACTGCCTCCACGCAAAATTGTGGCATTGCCGGATTTTAAGCACAGGCTCGCTGCATCAATGGTCACATTGGGCCTGGACTCATAAATAATGCCCACCACCCCTAGGGGCACACGCATTTTGCCCACTTGAATACCGCTGGGGCGATAGCGTAAATCTTCAACTTCTCCCACCGGGTCGGGCAGCTCTGCCACCTGCACCAAGCCCTCGATCATGCCATCGATGCGGGCATCGTTAAGCTCCAGACGATCCAGAAGAGCCGCATCCAGGCCGCGCTCGCGACCGGCCTGCATATCCAATGCATTGGCCTTCAGTAAAGATACTCGCTGTGTCTCCAGTTGGGCAGCGATGGCTTTAAGAGCATTATTTTTGGTGGAGGTATCCGCAGCAGCTATCTGTTTGGCGGCGGTACGGGCTGCGCGCCCCATTTGTTCGAGCTTGGCGCGAGTGGATTGCTGATCAGCGGTGTCTGTGGCGGTCACTTGGCTCTCCGTGCAAAATCCGGTCGGCCGCGCAGTATAACCCAGCGAGACCCGGTTGAAAGTGCCGATTACCGGGCCCCACAGCTTTATATCTAGCTATTCCCGCGTCCAACGGTCCAGGTTCTCGGCAATGGTGGCAAGCCGCATAAGAGGATCTTCTACCGCTAGCAAATCGGTGCGGACCTTATCTTCCAATGGCAGAAGCTGAGCCAATTGCCAGGAAAGTGAGTCCGCAGACTCCACCGGCTCAAATTTAAGTGATAGCGTCTGTGCCCGCTCCTTCAACTCCTCCAACACCGACAGGAGACCATCGCAATCCGCTGGAATCGGCTTTTCATCTTCATCTGGTATCCATTCCACGTCCCCCAGAAGCAGGTCATCCTCTGCGCGACGGGTGTGGACAATGCGAAAGCGACGCCGACCTTTCACTTCCACATTAAGCAGCCCTCCCTCGCCCTGCCCCCAATCCACGATGTCGACATAAACACCGAGAGGCCATACTGAAGCGCGCCCCACTTCACCCCCGGAGCGAATCAAAACAATGCCGAAGCCGCTATTGGTTTTCATGGACTCACTGACAAGGTGAATATAGCGCTGCTCAAAAATCCGCAGGGGCAAGGTCACACCGGGGTATAGAGGGACACTCAGGGGAAAAAGGGGTATCTGTTGCAAAGTCATCACTCATTATTTTTTGTGTACCCTAAAGATAACATCGCCCTAGGGAACTCTGCGGCAGGTTAAGAGACTTTTTACCGCCAACCGGTTGGATTGGGAGCAAGTTTTTCCACTTTGCGGTAATTGTCGCTGGCAAGCCCAACACCCAGCCTTTAAGCTGCTGCGGTAAATTGACCAAACGGAGATTTTTCATGCCTACAGCAACCGCTCGCCATATCCTGGTTGAAAATGAACAGCAGTGCCAGGACCTGAAACAGCAAATCGAGAACGGCGCTGACTTCGGTAAAATTGCCGAGCAGTACTCCCAGTGCCCCTCTAGCCGTTCCGGCGGTGACCTGGGCTCTTTCAGCAAGGGAATGATGGTTCCCGAATTTGACAAGGTCGTATTTTCCGAGGAGCTGCACAAGGTGCATGGCCCAGTCAAAACCCAGTTTGGCTACCACTTGCTAGAAATTACCAGCCGTCAGGACTGAGTCCCGACTGTTGAGCAGACATAAAAAAAGCCGGGGTTATCCCGGCTTTTTTTATATTTCAAATTCCTTCGATTCAGGCGCTGGGCGCCTCCTGCATCGGTGCCTCGGGCTCAACTTTATCAGCTTGCCTCTGACGACCGAGCGGCTTGAACATCACCAGCAACAGGGGCAGAAGTGTCAGGGAACCCAACAGTGCGGCGGACATCGCCAGCGCGGTGAGGAGGCCGAAATAGATCGACGGAACAAACTTCGACAGCGCCAAAATTGAGAAACCGACAATAATCGTGATCGCTGTGTAGAACATGGCACGGCCAATCGTCGCATGGCTGCGATGCATGGTCGCCAGATAATTGCCATCTTTGGCAAACTCCGCGCGGAAGCGATACAGGTAGTGAATCGCGTGGTCCACACCGATACCCACGGTAATCGCGGCGATAGTGATGGTCATCATATCCAGCGGAATACCCGCGAGCCCCATACCACCAAGTACCACACAGGCCGCCAGCATATTTGGCACCAGTGCAATCAGAGCAATCCACAGAGAGCGGAATAGCACCAGGAACATCAGCAGGATTCCGACAAAAACGGCACCCAGGGTCAGGATCTGGGACTTAAACAGGCTCTGTAACATATTGTTGTACAGCACCAACAGGCCAGTCTGATGGACATTCTCTGGAGCAATACCCATCTCATTATGAGCGTAGTTGTAGATGCGCTGGATCAGCTCATCGCGACGCAGGGTGGGGTCTGTCTCCATCACTCGCAGGGTGATACGAGCCTGATTATTCTCCACGGATAAATAGGGGTCTACCAGAACGGAGCGAATTTCGGCCGGCAGGCTGGTATTGGCCACCGCCAGCTCAAAGTCATTGAGGGGGCCGCCATTCAGATCCACGGCAACTTTATACAGGGTCGCCAGAGATTGAACCTTGCCTATCTCCGGCTGCTCCTCCAGGTAATCATGCAGCTGCTCCAGCTTTGCCAAACCGGCAACCGTAAACCAGTAGCTCTGCTCCACTGACTCCTCTTCACCGCCAAATGGATCATCGGAGGCAAAGGGGTCCTCTTCTACAGCGAAGGGATCTTCCTCTGCTTCCATCGCAAAGGGATCTTCTTCTCCCTCGAAAGCTGCCTCCTGCTCCTCGGGCTGATCCAGAATAATATCCAAGGTCACAGTGCCACCCAAGCGGCGGTCAATCACCAGCATGCCCTGATAAATTTCCGTGGAATCATCGAAGTAATCGATAAAGCGGTTTTCCACTTTCAGCTGGGATATACCCACCACACTCACGACGGCTGCCAGCAGTGAAATACCTAGCACCACAAACTTGTGGCGCTCAGCAAAGCGGGAAAACTGCAGGGTAAATGCGTGGGAGTTATCTGCACTCACACTGCCCACACGCTTCGGCAGCACCATCAGGAAACTGGGAATAATCAGGAACGACAGCAGCAGAGCCACAGTCACACCCATCGTCATCATCCAGCCAAAATCGATAACCGGGCGAATGCCGCTCACCACCAGGGACACAAAAGCCACGATGGTGGTCAGTGCGGTATACAGGCAGGGCTTGGCCATAAAGCGCACTGTCTGCAATACCAGCTTTTCAAGATCCCAATCCGGGTTCTGGGCAATATATTCCCGGTAGCGTACCGCCAGGTGGATGGTAATTGCCAAAGTAATAATTAACAGCAGTGCGACAAAGTTGGCCGAGATCACTGTCAGTCGCCAGTCCAGCCAGCCGAGTAGCCCCAGCATCACCACCGCAGTGGTAACACAAGTCATCAGCGGCAACAGCACCCAGCGCGGCTGGCGGAAAATCAGCAACAGGGTAATCACAATAAAAGCGAGAATCCCCACACCAAATACCAACAGGTCGCTCTTAATAAACGAAATCATATCGGCGGTAATCATGGTGACACCACCGAGGAACAGCTCCGCTTCGCCGTTGTAGCCAGCCAGAATTGCGCGCACGGTATCGACTCGCTGGTGGGCAACTTTCTCTTGCTCAGTACGGTGGGTCAGATAGACCGCGCTGATCTCCTCCAGGCGAACGGCCTCTTCCGGAGTCAGTCCCTCTGTATTGCGCTTGCTGCGCAAAGCATCCCGCTCGCGCACCATCTCGATGCCGCGGCTATCCAGTTTCAGGTTCGCCAGTATGGCCGTCGTCTGCCCGTCCGGGCTCAGGATCAACTCCCGATAAATCGGGCTTGAGAGGAACTCTTGCCGGGCCATATCCCGGTCGACATCGGGCCTGGAGAGCGTGCGCACCTCATCGCTGATATCGGTGAGAACCAGCTTGGGGCTGTACAGCAGTGGGACATCGAGAATGCTCTGCACACTGGACACACCATCTACCTTGGCCAATTCATCCCGCAACTTGCCCAGGGTTTCCAGGGACTCATCACTGAACAGGTCCCCAGTCTTGGAGCGGTAAGTAACGACCAGGAAGTCGCCACTGGCATAGCGCTCGGAAATCTCGCGGAAATAATCCAGGGATTTATCAGCTTCCAGAGTGAGGGAATCGGCAGAGGCATCGATCTTCAGGCGGGACAATCCGAGGGCTGCCAGCAGGGTTAACAGGCCGATAACCACCAACACCGCAGCGGGCCGCTTGGTCACCAAGTATTCATAAGACTTCTGTAAAGCTGACAGCATAAATTTCCGCTTCTTTCCAAACTAAAAACTGGCCGCATTGCGGCGCGCATATTGTTCGCCTATGCGATGAATTAGCAAACCTAAAATTTGCCACCGCACCGTTTTATTGGAACTTTTTTCAGGGATTGTCGATATGCCCCAGGTCGCGTTCGGGAAACAGGGTGTCCCTGACGCGACGTTTGAGCTCCTTGGCATCGGGAAAGCCGCCGTCACGCTTGCGCTCCCAGATCAAAATTTCGCCAATCCGAATCTCGAATACTCCCCCAGTACCCGGTTGCAATGCAACCTGATTGAGGTCATCGGCGAAAGTGTGCAGCAATTCCTGGGCCATCCAGGTGGCTCGCAACATCCAGTTGCACTGCACACAGTAGTGAATCGTAATACTCGGTTTTATCTCATTGCCCATCCTGCTCTCCCCAGCTGGGCAACAGCTTCTGCTCGATGCCCAGTTGGTCGAGCAGTCGAGCAACCACGAAGTCCACAATATCCTCCACAGAACTGGGCCTTTGGTAAAAGCCAGGACTGGCCGGCAGGATCATGGCCCCCATGCGGGTGAGTTTCAGCATATTTTCCAGGTGAATCTCGGAGTAAGGCGCCTCGCGGGGAACCAGAATGAGCTGGCGGCGCTCTTTCAGGGCTACATCCGCAGCCCGCTCAATCAGGTTGTTCGATGCTCCACAGGCCACCGCAGACAAGGTGCCACCACTTGCCGGGCAGATCACCATACTGGCTGGCGCCCCGGTTCCAGAAGCCACCGGGGAAAACCAATCGCGCTTGCTGAAAAGGGTCAGCTGGCCTTCCTGCGCGGCAAAACGATCGGCGAGGAAATTCTGCAACTCGCGCTCATCGCCCTCCGGCAACTGCATATCAGTTTCGGTGTTGATGACCACCTGAGCCGCCTCGGACAGCAGCAGCCATACGCGCACATTCGAAGCCAGCAGGCACTGAAGCAGGCGCAAACCATACTGGGCGCCGGAGGCCCCGGTCATAGCCAGGGTCACGGTCTTCTCGAAAGGAGATTGATGCAAAGTCGATACCTTATTAAGCCCTGCGAGCATAGGGCTGCGCAGGAAACATTAGTCTTCTGACTTAGAGATCGTATTTCTGTTCCAGGGCACCGATAAGGCGCTGGTGGATACCGCCAAAGCCGCCGTTGCTCATCACTACGATATGGCTACCGGAATCGGCTAGCTGCAACACAGATTCCACACCATCTTCAATCGAATCAAAAGTTTTGGCCGGCACCGATGAGTGGTGGGCGACGTCTTCCAGGGACCAGTTAACCCCCTCAGGCTGATACCAGAGCACCATATCGGCCCCGGAGCAGGAGTCGGCCAGCTTGCCCTGGTGCACTCCCATACGCATGGTATTGGAACGCGGTTCAATCAGGGCAATGATTTTATCCTCCCCTACCTTCGCCCGCAGACCATTGAGGGTGGATTCAATCGCGGTGGGGTGATGGGCAAAATCATCGTAAACACGGATGCCGGCCACTTCTCCCAGGCACTCCATACGGCGTTTAACCCCCTGGAAGCGTGCCAGAGCTGCCGCACTCAAATCTGGGGTGACACCCACATGCCGCGCCGCAGCCATAGCCGCGAGGCCATTTTGCACATTGTGCTGCCCGGTCAGGTCCCACTCGACCCGCGCCACAGCCTCGCCTTTAAACTGAACCGTAAAGCTGCTGCCATCAGCGGCAATATCCACTGCGCACCAATCACCCACTCGCACACCATCGGCAGACTCGCTGCCAACCCGCTGTACTTCACTCCAGCAGCCTTTATCAAGCACCTGCTCTACATTCTCTTCGGCAGAGGCCACTATCAGGCCGCTAGCAGGCACAGTTCGTACCAGGTGATGGAATTGTTTCTGGATTGCCGCCAGGTCCTCAAAGATATCTGCGTGGTCAAATTCGAGATTGTTGATAATCACCGTGCGCGGGCGGTAGTGCACAAACTTGGAACGCTTGTCGAAAAAGGCAGTGTCATACTCATCCGCCTCAACAATAAAGAAGGGAGACTCTCCCAAACGAGCAGAGACACCAAAATTAGCCGGAACTCCACCAATCAGGAAGCCGGGCTGCATATCTGCCGCTTCCAAAATCCAGGCCAGCATACTGGCGGTGGTGGTTTTACCGTGGGTTCCGGAAACCGCCAATACCCAGCGGCCACCCAGGAAGTGATCGCACAACCACTGGGCGCCAGAGGTGTAAGCCAACCCTTTTTCCAGCACCGCCTCTACTGCCGGATTTCCCCGGGACATGGCATTGCCAATAATCACCAGGTCCGGGGTGGGCTCCAGCTGTGCGGGATCATAGCCCTCGGTAATTTGGATACCCGCCTGTTGCAACTGGGTGCTCATAGGTGGATAAACATTGGCGTCACTGCCGGTTACGCGGTGCCCTTCCGCCACCGCCAGTTGGGCCAAACTGCCCATAAATGTGCCGCAAATACCTAGAATATGAATATGCATAGCGGAAAAATGTACTCCTACGGGTTGCGGCGCAAGCTTAACACGGCAAATCGGGCCAGTAATTGCCAAATACCCCAGTTACCATGCAATTTACTCGCTATTCCATTAGACTCCGCCCCCGCATTGGTCGGCCTCATCCCCGGTACGGTGGTAGGAATTTTCCCGAAAGGGTCGACACCCGATACGAGCTCCCGGTTATCCCCACTGGCACAAATGTTTAAAACTAGATGCGAGGCGGACTACCGGATCGGGATACTTCTCTATATCTCTATAAGCACAGGATAACCATGTCGAAAAAGAACGCCTTTTATGCGCAGTCCGGTGGCGTTACCGCCGTGATCAACGCATCCGCCTGCGGCGTAATTGAAGCTGCGCGTGAAAACCCGGACCAGATTGGCAATGTCTACGCAGGGCTAAACGGTATTCTCGGCGCGCTGCGCGAGGAGCTGATCGACGTGAGCCAAGAGAGCGCAGAGGATATTGCTGCACTGCGCCACACCCCCTCCGGTGCCTTTGGTTCCTGCCGCTATAAACTGAAGAGCCTGGAAGAGAACCGCGCAGAATACGAGCGCCTGATCGAAGTCTTCAAAGCGCATAATATTGGCTACTTCTTTTACAACGGTGGCGGCGACTCCGCAGACACCTGCCTGAAAGTATCCCAACTGTCCGAGACCATGGGTTATCCAATCCAGGCCATCCATATTCCCAAAACTGTGGATAACGACCTGCCCCTGACCGACAACTGCCCGGGCTTTGGCTCCGTTGCCAAATATGTTGCCGTTTCCACCAAGGAAGCGGCCATGGACGTGGCCTCCATGTGCGCTACTTCCACCAAGGTATTTATTCTCGAGGTGATGGGCCGTCACGCGGGCTGGATTGCCGCTGCCGGCGCTCTGGCCCAAGAACAGGAAGGCGATGCACCCCACATTATCCTGTTCCCGGAAATCGCTTTCGATAAAGAGAAGTTCCTCGCCAAGGTACAAAAGACCGTAGACGAGAAAGGCTACTGCGTTATCGTCGCCTCCGAAGGCGCCCAGTACGGCGACGGCACCTTCCTTGCCGATGCCGGCACCACCGACGCCTTTGGCCACAAGCAGTTGGGCGGTGTTGCACCGACCCTGGCCAACATGGTCAAAAGCGAACTCGGACTGAAGTACCACTGGGCCCTGGCAGATTACCTCCAGCGCGCCGCTCGCCATATCGCTTCTGCTACCGACGTTGAGCAAGCCTACGCCGTAGGTCGCGCCGCAGTGGAAATGGCTGTAGCAGGCAAAAATGCCATTATGCCAGCCATTATTCGCGCAGAAGGTGAAGAGTACAGCTGGTCCATCGCAGAGGCGCCGCTGTCTGAAGTCGCCAACGTAGAAAAATTTATGCCGCGCGAATATATCAGCGAAGACGGCTTTGGAATTACTGAAGAGGGACGCAAGTACCTGCTGCCATTGATTCAAGGCGAGGACTACCCTCCCTACAAAAATGGCATTCCCCAGTACGCCACCCTGAAAAAGCAGCTGGTGGAAAAGAAGCTGGGTACCGATTTCGAAGCTTAATAGAAACGGTTGCCAGTCTCCCAAAAGCCTCCGAGTAAAATCGGGGGCTTTTTTCTGTAAACGCCTCTACGCAGACTCCACATCAGACCAAACCGCAAATTCATTGCCGCAAGGTTCCCTAAAATGGAAGCGCCTGCCACCGGGAAACGGGAAAATTGGCTTGGCTATTTCGGCTCCGCATCGCGTGACCTTCTCCAGGGTACCCTCCAGGTCGCGGCTGTATAACACCACTAGTGCAGCCCCATTTTCCGTAGTGCTCTGCAACTCTGCCTTGAAAAAACCACCGTCTAATCCAGCATTTGAAAAAGCGATGTACTCCGGACCGTAATCGGTAAAAGTCCAATTAAAAGCCTCGGTAAAGAATGCTTTTGTCTTGTCCAAATCCCTGGAGGGTAACTCAATATAATTAATTTTTTCGCACTCTCTCATAAGCTCTCTATTTTCCTTGCTTTTCAATTCTCAGGCTGTAGGTCGAACAGGGGTATTCACCACCTGAAAACTGCCATTTGCCAGCGCTAGTGGCCGATCCTGATAGAGAATAATGGCTCGATCCATCATCTGTACAAAATCGAGCATCGCATAAAGCACCACGCCTTTTCGCCCCTGATATATATCAGGCCGATAAATCAACGCCGCCATCCTATCGTCCATGGCTTCATAGGTATATGAAGCTTCCCCAGCTAACTCTCCCGACGCCGTAACGTAACAATGAGTCGCGGTTTCATAGGTTACCGTGTGGGTAGAAAGGTCGGGGAAATCACCTTGTTTTGAATAGTGGGTGCCGGTCCATTCCAGGCTTAAACCTTCCAATGTCTTAAATGCCTGCAAACTATGTCTCCCCCGGTGGTTTAATAGCTTCGTTGATCACTAGTAACTGATTTACCTGAAGCAATAAAACACACGCTGACTGAAAACGACACTCCTTGCATTAAATATTTATCTATTTTGATACGTCTCCGATAGGCCCCAATGATACCTCAATACTCCAGAAAGACATCTTAGGCACTTTACTCAAGTCTTTTTCCAATTCAGGGATCGGGCACGCACAAACACTTTCCCCTCCAATGGTCCATATAAGAAAGATTTTAATGACTCGCAATGGAGCCTTGCCGGGCTACCAATATGAAAACGAGGAAGTGAAACACTCGGGCATATACCCACGAAGGTAAAGAAGAAAAACACGCAATTAACGCGGGGAGGAAAGAAAACGGCCGAATATCTCTTGCCTTAATATCCGACCGTTCAATATGTGGAGTTAATTATTTATTGTTGTTGATATCCATCTCGGTGCCAAAACGGCTTGCGAATCTCAATTTCACGGTAGGCTTTATCTTCATTACCGAAATCGTCTTTCACAGTCAGGGTAATTTCATAACTACCACCGGTGGCATAGCGATACAGTGCCATGGGACCGGAGCGGCTGGTACCATCGCCAAAGTCCCACTCATAGCTCAGGTTACCGTCGCCATCGTAATTACTGCGCTCTTCAACCCACACCCAGCGCAGGAAGCTGTGGACTTTAAAATCAGCTCGGAGATCAACAACTTCTTCAAGTGGTACAAGCTGCTCAACAGTGGAGATCGCTCCCCTATCGTCCTCAACCTGGAGGATTACTGAATAAGTGCCTGCTGCATCGTAGCTATGACTGGGGTTTTGCTCAGTACTGGTAGTGCCATCACCAAAATCCCAGGCCCAGCTAACGATAGTGCCATCGGTATCGATGCTGCTGTCGAAGTAGTTCACTTCGAAGCCTTCAACACCCCACTCAAACCCAGCAACCGGCTCCTGGTTATCTGCCCCCAGATCCAGTTCAACCACAAGCGGATCGTGATCTGAAGCGCGGAATGCATCAGTCGAGTAGAAACTCTCCACCTGCTCATCGGTTTTATTCTCGATGTTGTAATCCAGCACCCGAGGCTCGTCGGCATTGATATGCCAATCGGCCGCACCTGTTGCTAAAGGAGCCAGTGATTCACTGGCGAGGGCGTGATCCAAGTAACCGGACTCACCGCTGTAGACATAGGAGTAAGCTTCTCCTTCACCGAAAACCTCCAACAAATCAGCGTAGCCAGCGTCCTTTAGAGTGCTAATTGGGTTTTCGCGGGCGTAGCTATTGAGGTCACCGAGCACCAAAACACGATCGGTGCCACTACCTGTCGGGTCAGAATCAATCCATGAAACCAGGGCATCTGCGGCTTCGGTGCGCAGCGAGTTCCAGCAGCCCTGTCCATCACCCAGATCATCGTTCAAACTGCCATCGTCAGGACAACTTCCCTTTGATTTAAAGTGATTCACCACCACGGCCAGCTCTTCACCACTTGATAGTTCGGCAAAAGCCTGCAGCAGTGGTTGGCGGTTACCGTCATCAAAGGGATAGCTATCAGTTGTCGCAGCAGCGCCTATAGGCATTACCCGATCGCTGCGATAAATCAGCCCCACAGTAATTTCATCGGTGCCCAGTTGAGCCAGGTCTGGATTAATAAATTGATAGTTTTCACTGCCAGTAGCCGCGTTAAGACCATTAATTAAATCCTGAATAGCACTTTCCGAACCGTAGCCATCGTTCTCAATTTCCATTAAGCCAACTACATCGGCATCCAGGCCTAAAATAGCGGAGATAATTTTATTTCTCTGGCGCAGGAATTCTTCTTCAGTATCAGCCCCACGGGAGGTAGGGAAACCGCCGCCATAACCATCGCCATTAAAATAATTCAGAACATTAAAGCTGGCGATCTTTAAACTGCCCTTACCCGGTAATTGTGGAGCGCTTTCACGCAGGTTGGCAGCAACAAATTCTGGCGCCTCCACGGGATGTACTCGGTAGGCGCTGTAGCTATACCCCATTACACCGCGCAATCCCTCTACCGTATCGCCATTGCGTAAGGTATTACTGGCACTGAGGCCAGAGACCGGGTATGGCACCGCTTCCGGGTTCTGCACACTGGAACCATCGTCCAACACAATCCTGTTAAGATCGTTAGCACTTTCCTGTGCTACAGCTGCAACCCCAGGCTCATTGTTGTGGGTGGGAATATAGAGGCGGCCATTAGCCAGGGTGACTTCACCATAGCGCCCAAGGTTATAGTGGTCATTCACCATCAGGGCTTGCGGGAACTCAACCAACATCCCCTCGTATTGCTCCTGCTCTTCAGCAGAACTAAACGGCAGGGAGACTTCCTCGGCAGTCACACTGTAGCCGCTACCACAAACCGTAACGCCATCAACCTCATCTAATTCGGTAAAGTCATAGTATTCAGTAACCACACCACCGACGCGAACCAAGTCTCCGACTTGCACAGCTACACCGAAGCCTTTGTCGTGTACAAACAGTCCTTCAGAGGTATTGATCTGGCCATCCTGATCACTGTCTTCCTCTTGCAGGAAGAAGCCGGAAAGGCCGGTGCTGGTATCTTGGAAGTCACCAACAACAACCGCTTCAATTTCGTGGCGCTCATTCTCCAGAGTGCTTTCAAACTCATCACCCTGAACCTGGCTGATTAACGTAGAAATATCTCCGCAATCGCCGAGAACAACATCGTCATCACCGCCGTCATCTCCACCACCAGTGCCGTCTTCGCTGTGCCAGCCGAGGTTGGAAAAGTCATCCTGACCCAAGCTAGACCACTCTGAATCTGGGTCAAAATCCGTACTGCCGTCGGCACGACCTTCACTCACACTCCAGTCGCGGATTAAGGTTTGATTTTGGGTCCCCAGACTGCTGTCGCCCCATTGGCTACCGGGATCAACACCGATCTGGCCGATAACATCCACATATCCATTGGGGCCACTCAGGGCAACCGCATCATCCCCATTAAATAGGCCGCTGGTATAAATCTGATCGGCTACTGACAGGATTGAGGAATCAGCACTGGCGTGGGCGAATACGTAAACATCGCCGTCTGCCAAGCTGCCACTTAGGGCGATGGTTGAAGCCGCCGCAGAGGAGCCATTGAAGTAAAGTTCAATGCTGTAGCTACTCAGGTCAACCGCTGCACCCGTTCCATTGTAAATTTCAAGGG
Source organism: Microbulbifer maximicatervae (SeqCode) (assembly GCF_052467955.1). Classification (NCBI taxonomy): domain Bacteria; kingdom Pseudomonadati; phylum Pseudomonadota; class Gammaproteobacteria; order Cellvibrionales; family Microbulbiferaceae; genus Microbulbifer; species Microbulbifer maximicatervae (SeqCode). Next base: position 1,373,060 of record NZ_CP174329.1, on the reverse strand, counting down.
CCTTATTGTTGCTACTGCCCTCGATATATTCAGAAATAATGAGGTCGCTGGCTTGGACCTCTTCAGCCAAAAATGGTAACCCCAGGGCTGCAAGGGCAGCCAAGCCAATCTCTTTCATAATGTTCTCTTCACTCGTACCTGACACAGATCACGCGGCGCAAAGATTGGCGGTTAATTCCTAAAGTTCGATGAATGAAATATGAAATTTAAATTTCAGCTCTTTGTTCAAAAATCCATTTCACACAAAACCCGCCAAACTCGCCACACAATGCAAAAAAAGCGCCAAAGAATTTGTGCGGGGTGATGAATAGCGGCAAAGAAGCTTGAAAAGTTCGCCAAAAATTATATAGTCACTTATATAAGTGCTTATGGAACAGCTTTTATGAAATACAGCCAACTGGGGACTCAGCTTCGTCACATTCTGGAATTACTGGATGGCGATGTAGCAGAGAGCTATAGGGCCTGTGGCCTGGAGAATTACAAACCCCGCCACACCCCGATAATGCGTGCACTTATCCACAAGAGAGATATAACCATTAGTGAGGTGGTAGCGAGCACCCATATTTCCCAGCCCGCAGTGAGTCAAACTGTAAAAGACATGATTAAACAAGGGCTGGTACAGACCTCTTTTGGAGAAGATGCTCGCCAGCGCAAAATACGCTTGACCCGCAAAGGCAGTGCGTTGATACCCAAGCTAAAACAGCAGTGGATAGCAACTCGGGAAGCTGAACAGTCCCTCAATAGCGAATTACCGACAGAACTATCAGAGCTGCTCAATCAAACAATTCAAGCTTTAGAGAAACGCTCTTATTTAGAGCGGATAAAAGAAAATCTATCAATAGAGGCTACATAAATATGAAACGCCAACTCAAGATGAGTTTAGCGGTATTAATCAGTTTTTTTTCCATGTCTCTCGCGGCAAGTTCCGGCGCAATGAGTTCCTGCCAGTTTGAGACAGGCCCGGTTATTAAAGCTGCTGCAGTAGCTATTCAGAAGCACTATATATTGGAGGAAAAAGGACAGGCGCTATCTGCTCAACTCAATAGCCTGGCAGAATCCAAACACTTTAATCATCTTTGTAGTGACTACCAACAATTAGCCAGCGCACTTACCAAAGAAATTCGTACCCTTTCCGGTGATAAGCATTTCTATATAGAGCATATAGATAACCAAAAAGAAGCCCACAATTGGATTGAACAGTGGCAGGCTGAAGCGCCCAGCAATAACTACGGCGTTAAGAAAATTGAGATTCTTCCCGGTAACATTGGCTACCTTTCCCTCTCTTCTTTCCACACCTATAAAAATGCCCACCAAACCCTCGCTGCGGCTTTCACCCTGCTTCGCCACAGCGAGGGCCTAATACTCGATTTACGCAGTAATGGCGGCGGAGACGAAGAAACCGCCAATGCTGTTCTGCAGTCATTTATTGACCCCCATTCTCCCTTTCCCTTTGTTATTGAAAGCCGCAAGGGGAGAGAAATACCGAAACGTATTTCACCTCAACCCTGGCCCAGCTATGGTAGTGACAGGCCAATGGTCATTCTGATTGATGGAAGATCCTTCTCTGCATCTGAGAGTACCGCCTTCTCACTACAACAGCTGGGCCGAGCCACGGTTATAGGTACTGCCAGCGCCGGTGGGGCACATATGATGGAGTCTCCCCAATCCCTCCCCTATGGCTTTGAAATCGGTATCCCAGATAAACGCCCAGTTTCTACGATTGTCGGCAGCCGCCCCAACTGGGAAGGACAGGGTGTGATCCCCGATATTGAAGCCGGCCAGCAGGAGATCATTCAAATCGCATTAAAAGTAGTGGCAGAGGCCCTATAAGGCTCCCTTTACTTTGCTAAATTGAGCACTAGCGAAACGGGCACACAGGCTTGACCCCGCTCCACACAGGCAGAGCCAAATCCTCTTTATTATCGGATGGCGCGCCAGTTCGGCTTTTGAAAGCCCCCTCCTCTATAGTCAGGCGCATCAAAGCTGTTCCCTTGCGCTCCTGTAGGCTGGGGAGGCGCACCTGATCCCAGCGCTCCGGCTCTATATCATCAATAATCGCTTTAAAAACCGCATCAAATTCCCGCTGCTCTTTGACCCTCTCACCTCGGCAAAACAATACCGCAGAGCGATAATTAGCACTGTGATGAAAGGCTGACTTGGCCAGTACCCACTCATCATAACGGGCAAATGAAATACAGACCTGCTCTCCTGCCTCCAATAGTTTTTGTAGCCGACTCTTGTTAGCCAGGTGAAAATACAAAAACTCCCCCAGACGCCAAACGGTTAAAGGAATAATGATGACTTCACCGTCTTCAATAAAACCGACATGGCCAAGTTTTAGCTCGTCGACAAGCTTATAAACATCCTCTCGCCGATAACTGGCACGCTTGGGAGCACGACGTACACGACTCTTCGCTGAGGTTGGCAATTCATCAGAGATTGGCGAATGTAAATTCATAAAACCTCCTTTAACTCACTCTGGTATGAAATAGATATCGCCAATGTAGGATCTTGCTGGTACGCTGATAAGCGCCAGTTTTAACTATTTTATGGTGCCAGTTTTGAGTGCCGCCGAACTTACAGACCTAACTCTCGAATCAGGCCAGCCGCTACAGGAACAGTTGTATCGGCAATTGGTAGATTGGATCTGCAATGGCCGACTGGCTGCTGGTACCAAGCTCCCCTCCTCGCGCCGGTTGGCAGAATCCCTCTCTATCAGCCGCAATACAGTGACATTAGTTCTGGACCAGCTGAAAGCAGAGGGCTTCCTTACCAGCCATCCAGGGAAAGGCGTATTTGTATCTCCCGAATTGCCGGCCTACACAAAGAGAACACACAGACAAGGTTGGCAAGCACAGAGGAATAGGTACTTACCATCACTTTCTCACTATGGTGATTTTGCACAGACATTATCTTGGGGTAAGAAAAGTGAGGATCAATCTCTCCCCTTCACCCCCGGCCTACCGGATCTAAGCACATTTCCATTCACTATTTGGAATAAATTATACCGCCGCCACCAATCCAGGTTAGCTCTCGCAGGTTACGGGCAAAGCCAAGGTTATTTACCTTTGCGTATGGCACTTACTGAATACTTGCGCAACTCCCGGGGAGTTCGCTGTACCGCTGAACAAATTATTATTACCAATGGAGCTCAGGAAGCCCTGAATCTATGTGCACTGGTCGCGATTAACCAGGGAGACAAGGTTTATATAGAAAATCCAGGATATCGCCGCGCTCGAGCAGCTTTCCAGGCTGTTGGAGCAAAGCTCGTACCAGCGGATCTGAAAGATAAGCACTTGGATGTAGATAAGCTGGTCAATAATGCAACCCAGGCCAAGTTACTTTTTACCACACCAACACATCAGTACCCAATGGGTGGTGTTATGCCCGCAGGTGAACGGATTAAACTGCTGGATTGGGCGACACAGGCTAGCTGCTGGATAATTGAAGATGATTACGACAGTGAATTTTCATTCCAACATAAACCCGTCGCGGCGCTCCAGGGGATGGGAGAAAATACACCTGTACTCTACATGGGGAGCTTTAGTAAGACCTTGCTACCCAGCCTACGATTAGGCTATTTAGTGGTGCCTAATTCCACAGTAGAGGCATTTACCCAAGCAAAAGAAATGTTATCTGGACACTCCCCCTTAGTCATACAAGCTGTCGTGGCAGAATTTCTCGATGAGGGGCATTTTGTGCGACATCTTCGCAAAATGCGTGCTAACTATATGAAGAAATGGGAACATTTCTGTCAGCTTATTCGAGAAGAAATACCACCTCCAGCCGGATTAATTGCCAGTAGTGCCGGTATGCACTTGGTAATATCTACACCGGGACACGACGACATCACCCTTTCAAAAAAAATACACGCATACGGATTTGGCAGCACACCACTATCGCTCTTCTATTCCAATAAAACTGAAGATCCAGGATTGGTGCTCGGGTTTGCCAACACAACTTTCGAACAGAGGGCAGATTGCGTAAAGATTCTCGCAACAAATCTTAAAAAGTAGCCATTTCACACCCAAACAACGCTTATTTTTATAATGCAGGTTTCTTCATTTTTCGCACCAGCATTAAGCACCTCCACCTAAAATAAAAAAGTAAATATTTTAATAGAATAAAAACAGTCTATTATCACCAAAATATCAAATAAAACCCAATAAATTAGGAAGAATTTCCTATGGCTCTTTCTCAAACCTAGGTCACAATCTCCATGGCTTTGGGTGTTCACTCTCTTTTTTAATTACTCAGATAATTAGGGAAATTTGATATGAAAAATAGAAATATGAATTCTATAAAAGCATCATTGCTCGCTGTATCCGGTATTGCAGCACTATCGCTCTCCGCCGTCGCTTCAGCTGTCAGCTGTGGAGATACCATTACAACAGCAGAAGTACTCACCGGCGATATTCTTGGCTGCGCAAGCCATCCTGCACTCGTGATAGATGCTGGCGGATCACTCGATATGGCGGGTTACCACCTCAGTTGCGATGGCAGCGGAATTGGCATTCAATTGAAAGACAGTGATAGAGTCCTTGAGGATACTGTTGGTGGAAGCACTATCACAAACTGTAACAATGGCGTATCAGCCGAAGGTGATGGCAGCCACCAAATCTTTGATATCACTGCTTCATCAAACTCTATTGCAGGAATCGCACTTTGGAGTTCAGGTAATACAGTTGAAGCCACCGATGCTAGCGGCAATGGGGGAATGGGTATACGCGTTATGGGTGACGGTAATCGTGTGAGATACTCTTATGCATCAAGTAACGGTCTCCAAGGAATAAAGATCGTTGGTGACAATACTCTCATCAGATTCAATGAGACGATTCTCAATACATCGAGTGGGATTGTAATTGATAGTGGGGATGGCGGCATTGTTGCCAATAATTTATCAGATAATAACGGCGTTAACGGCATTATGATGTTGGGATTGGGTCAAGTCGGATACTTGATCATTGGCAATACCGCAGAAAATAATGCTGGCGCAGATCTTGCTGACCACAACCACCCTGCTTGCACTGGCAATGTATGGATTAGAAATACTTTTGGAAGTGCTAACGATGCCTGTATTAATTAAATGATATAGCGACTTTAGTGGCGAGCCGATTAGTTTTAAATATCGGCTCGCTCTCACCTAAAATAAAACCCTTTCCCTCGATGGCCATCAACTGCCAATATATGTTTTCTAGAATAAAACTGTTACTTATAACAGCAATTAATAGTGGTTCTTATAGCTAGTAGCGACTTCCCCTGAGAATAAGGTATAAAAATCAATAAATGATAAAGCTCAGTAAATACAGAGGTTGCTTTAAAGGAATAGCCATCGGCGATTCATTTGGCGCCCCGTACGAAGGTGGCGTTCTAGAAAGACAACTCTGGAAAATTATCGGGAAAACCGAACAGGGTAAAAAGCGTTACACCGATGACACGCAAATGTCTATTGATATTGCGACCTCCTTTCTTGAACATAATTACCTTGATCAAGACCACATAGCCAAAAAATTTGCCCAAAGTTATCGCTGGAGCAGAGGGTATGGTCCCAGTGCAGCGAAACTACTCAAAGGCGTCAGGGATGGTAAACGCTGGCAAGATTTAAACCGAAAAAAATTTAAGCACGGTTCTATCGGCAATGGGGCCGCCATGAGGGCACCTATTATTGCCCTCTGCCATCCCCAAAATGACTATCGCCTCAAGCAATATATACAATCGGTGTCTGAAATCACCCACGCCCATCCAGTTGCTGTCGAGGGGGCATACTTGATCGCTATCGCCATCTGTGAATCCCTGCAAGATCGTTCAAACAGTGAGATATTGAACAAACTGGAAGTAAGTTGTAAGTCCGAAATATATCGCTACAAACTGGAAAAGTGTGCGACTCTACTGTTTAACCAGAAAATCCCACATCCGCAGCAAATCAAGCAATGGCTGGGTAATGGCATTACCGCGCCAGAGTCCTGTATCACCGCCATTTACTTTGGACTTAAGTATCGAAACTCTCCTTTAACGTCTGTATTAGCTAATATTTTTTCTCTAGGTGGTGACACAGATACCTTGGGTGCCATGGCTGCTAGCATCTGGGGGGCATTAAATGGAGAAGACCGAATGGAAAGCATGGCCGACAAGGTCGAAAACATCGATTTTATTACCGAGCTTTCTGAGAAACTCTATTTCACCCAATATCAGCATGAACAAGCCTTACAACCTGCATAGCCTGCTAAAAAGGGAGAAGGGAAGAATACACCGCGCTTGGACCCTATGGTGATTCTTTTCTTCCGCCCCAGTAGTAAGTCTTAAACAAGTAGAGCGGATCGTAAAATAACCAAAATGTTAATTTAAAAATCTCTGACAGCTGAACCAGAGTACCATGTGGCTATTAAGAAGCGCTTTATTAGGACTGGATACTTCTCACCCTGACCAAAAGCTTTTCGATACTTTCAACAGTAGTGCGCGCCCCAATAGCGCCAACAAAGAAGAAATGGTTACCTGTAACGGTCTGTGAAAAATAAGCGGAAGACGAGCGGATAATAAGCTGTACTAGCTCCCACCTTTCCCTTGGGATCTGCTCTGGAGATGCACCTCCTAAAAGTTTACTGGCAAGAACTCGATTGCGAATAAATGCCCAATCATCAATATTGCACAGCACGTTTTCCAAATCCCCCATTGAATCACTCTGAATAACAACGGGAATTGGATAGTCCAAGAAGTCAAAGGTGTTTGCCGTTTTCAATGCCCTGGAAAGATCTTCCTTAAACCCTTGCCCATCATACATTAACCCAGTGCCAATAAGCGCGATGGGAATTGCTCCAAGGAACGCCTCCCGATAGATATCTTTGGGGATAATTGTGTGTTGGTTTAGAGCATTCTGCTCATCAAGCGCGGCCAAAAAGGCAGGATATATGCCCTTTCGACTGGCCATTCCATCAACTGTCATTTCGATGGCCTTGGCATTAGCTTCGGGAAGAAAGCCCGGCAACGCGGGTTCTGCGGCCATTGCCACAAAGCATTCAATCGAAAAATTCAAGGCTTTCGCCGCCCTCGCTAGAGCCCCAGCGATTTTCCCTCCCATACTCCAGCCGCATACAACTACCGAATTTGGAAGGTTAGATTCAGACAAAATCTTGGCAATAATTTCTGCAGCCTGATCTCCCCAATCTTGAATTGTAAACTCCGGGTGAGTACTGCAAAAAACCGCATTTTCCATAGGGTAAGAAATAGCAAGGAAGGGAAAACCCGCTCGATTGACCCAGTGACTTATAAAATCATCTGAGCGACCACCAGGATAGCCGTAGAAAATACGCGCTAGATGTGCTGTGCCTGGAATAAATACCATTAGCGGACTGGTACTAACCGCCGGTAAATAACGGTAAAGCACTGGAAAATCATTGATTGTTTCCAGGACTTCCCCGTCATACAAAGTGGGACTCGGTGCCATATTCACCCTGCGGAGAGGCAATCCGTTAACTTGGCGCTTTCCCCCAGACCTCCTCTAAGCGCTTATCACGCCCACAGCGGTAGCGATAATACTTGTAACGCAGAGGATTACGTTGGTAATAGTCCTGATGGTAGGCCTCTGCGGGATAAAAGGTTGCAGCGGGTTTTATTTGTGTCACCACCTTTTTACCCAACTCCGCTTCTACCTTTTTCTTGCTCTCCTCTGCTAACACCTTTTCTTCTTGACTGCCGTAAAAAACCTCGGCTCGGTACTGGTCACCGCGATCGCAAAATTGACCACCGGAATCAAAAGGGTCAACGTTGTGCCAAAAAATATTCAGTAAGTCGGAATAGCTGACTTTATTCGCATCGTACTTTACCTGAACAACTTCCGCATGCCCCGTACCACCGGAAGATACCTGTTCATAGGTCGGGTTTTTGACATGGCCACCGCTGTATCCTGAGCTGGTTTCCAGGACGCCATCGACCTTGTCAAATGGCGGCTCCATGCACCAGAAACACCCTCCTGCAAAAATAGCCGTGCGAATATTCGATGAATCCTGAGCCAGGGAAATACTGGCCAATGAGAGGAATAAGAGAGCAATAATACTGCGCATCATTCAGTCCTTTACCGATTGTCGATGGAACACATTCTCTTCTGTCGTCTATTCGCAGGAATTTATTACAGGGTGACGGTACCTTCACAGGCGCGCAAGAAAATATCCCGATACTCTATCCCGTTAAAACGCATCGGGTTAGTACTAGCGGAAGGCTCCACCGATGCCATTTTCCCAACTCTGTCGGCATCAGTGTCATCAATTCCAATCTCCGACAGGCTGTGGGGAATCCCCAGCTGTTTGCGCAATCCGAGCAACCAGTTGAGTACCGCATCAAATCCGCTATCAAACATCTCATTACCGGCCAGTTGTAGATAAAGTGCCAGATGCCCCATAGGCACCTGGATGGCTGGACGGTTGGCGATCAGAACGTAGGGCATCAATATCGCATTTAACAAACCATGGTGCTTGTCATACAGGGCCCCCAATGGATGTGCCAGGGCGTGGATAGCGCCCAAGCCCCGCTGGAAAGCCGTAGCCCCCATACAGGAAGCTACCAACATTTGCTGACGCGCCTCGAGTTCTGCGCCTATAGCATAAGCTCGAGGCAAATACTCCTTGATCAGGCGCATCCCCTCCAGGGCAATTCCCTCAGCCATAGGATGGTATTGAGGGGAGTAAAAAGACTCCAGATTGTGTGACAGCGCATCCATTCCCGTCGCTGCAGTGAGGTCTGGCGGCAACCCCATAGTCAATTGAGCATCGAGAATAACGATATCCGGCATCATGCGCGGATGGAAAATCAGCCTCTTAACCTGGGCTTTCTCATCGGTAATTACCGCAACCCGGCCAACTTCAGAACCTGTGCCAGCCGTCGTGGGAATGGCAATCAGCGATAAAATACCCTCTGGGTCCACACGCCTGTAGTTGTCGCCAATATCCTCAAAATCCCAAATACTGTGCTGCTGTCCCGCCATAAGGGCAATGGCTTTGCCCGCATCCAGGGCCGAGCCCCCGCCCAAGGCAATGACCCCATCGCACTTCTGCTCACGCAGCTTGGCCACCCCATCGGCGATATTTATCTCATTGGGATTACCTTTGATTTTGGAAAAAACGCTAACTTCTAGACCCACCTGTTGGCATGGGTTAATCGCACTATCGACCAGTGGCAATGCGGCGACTGTAGGATCAGTAACTAACAGAGGCTTGTGAATATTCAGCTCCAGGCAAGCTTCAGCCAATTCAGTAATGCGACCGGGACCAACCCAAACGGTCGTGGGATAATTCCAATTGACATGGTATTTATCCACAATTTCCTCTCTGACGTTCTGTCACTTTTGCCTATTCAAAATAGGCTGTGACCTTTCGGAAAACAGGCAGACAATTTCACTTTCTGCATCCGGCAACCGTTCCCGCTAACCATCATGTTTAAAATGAAATGACTTGGGACGGGTTAAATTCTCAAATCCAATTTTAGAAAGCGTACATCCGCGACCAGATTGCTTGACACCCGTCCAGGCCAATTCCGGATCCAGGTAATCACAACGATTTGAAAAAACAGTGCCGGCCTCTAAATACTCTCCCATCTCCATTGCAACATCTTCATCGCGGGTAAAAATAGCCGCAGTTAGACCAAATGGGCTGTTATTCATAAATTCTAGAGCTTCGCCATCATCGTGCACTTTCTGCACCCCCAGCACCGGCCCAAAAGTCTCCTCGCGCATCACTCGCATATGGTGTCGCACCCGGGTTAACAGTTGCGGTGCCATATATTGGGTGCCCCGCTTGTCCATTGGGAATTCATTCACATCCAAGTGGACCTTCGCGCCCTCCGCTATCGCTTCATCCACCTGTGCGCGAGCCCGATCGGCAGCTTCCGCACGCACCAAAGGCCCCAAAGTGGTTTCCACTTGATCCGGGCGCCCAAGTCGATAGTCACGCAGTAAGTCGACCGTTTGGGAAATAAACTCAGAAAAAATATCTTCATGCACATAGGCCCGCTCAATACCGCAACAGGACTGCCCGGAATTAAAATAGGCGCCGTCGACTACCGCTGCCACAGCTTGGTTAATATCGGCGTCGGCGCGAACATAGGCTGGATCCTTCCCCCCCAGTTCAAGTCCCACTTGAATAAATCGACCGGCAACTGTGCGTTCTAGGTTCGCTCCAGCGCCAACCGAGCCGGTGAAAGCAACATGCTGGATTTCCCCCGCACAGGCTAATCGCTGGGTATAAGCATGATTTAAATGAAGAAACTGAAAAACACCGTAGGGCAATCCCGCCTCGCGAAAAATCTCCACCATTCGCTCAGCACAAAGTGGTGTCTGTGCCGAGTGTTTTAAAATAACTGCATTACCCGATAGCAATGCCGGCACCACTGCATTAACCGCCGTCAGGTAAGGGTAATTCCACGGGGCAATTACCAGGGAGACCCCTAAGGGCTCGCGGCGGATAAACCGGGTAAAACCCGGCTTCTCAGGTAACTGAATGTCAGCGAGGGCTTCAGTAGCAAGCTGTGCCATGGTCTGCGCACGATCCATAAACCCGTTAATTTCTCCTCCTGCATAACGGATTGGACGCCCCATCATCCAACACAGCTCCCGCCCCAAACGCTCTTTTTTAACGGCAAATATTTCCACAGCCCGCTCGACAATGGCGATGCGCTCATTGAGGGGAGTTCGCCTCCATGCTTTTTGTGCTTTACTGGCCCGATCCAGCACTACACGGATTTCCACCTCTCCCGCCAGAGCGCGCTCTACATAAACACTGTTATCAATAGGAGAAATACACTGAAGATGGTGCATGATTTTTGTAGTCTTCATCGGCGTCGATACTCCCAATTAAATAATTTCGAAGTACCGCTCCAACTCCCAGTCACTCACATGGCGGCGATATTCCCGCTCCTCCCATTCGCGACTGGCAGAAAAGTGTTCAACAAAGTCGCTGCCAAATAATTCCTGTGCCGCTTCTGACGCCTTAAATTGCTGCGTGGATTCCCACAGTGTGCCCGGCAGAACTTGTTCGTTTTCCAACTCCAGCGAGTAAGCATTACCGGCGACAGGCTCACTGGGCTGCCACTGCTGCATAACGCCGTAAAGACCCGAGCCCAAAGCTGCTGCCAGTGCTAAATAGGGGTTTGCATCGGCGGCCCCCAAGCGGTATTCGACGCGCTGGGAAGTGTCGCCGCCGGGGATAGCACGCAGTGCCGTTGTGCGGTTTTCCACCCCCCAATTGGCTCCCGTCGGTGCCCAAAAACCTGGTACCAGGCGGCGATAACTGTTAACGGTCGGTGCCATCAGGGCAAGGAATTGCGGCATCAGCCTCTGCTGCCCAGCTATGAACTGACGCATTATCTGGCTGATACCATCAGGCTGGCTCGAATCGAGAAAGGCGGAATCACCGCTGCCGCTATTGCGCAGTGACAAATGAATATGTCCGCTTTGCCCCGGGTACTCACTGGACCAGCGGGACATAAAAGTAGCCATCAAACCCATCCGCTGTGCCAGCACTTTTATAAAAGTTTTAAACAGGGCAGCTTTGTCTCCAGCGGCCTCAGCACCATCCACTGCAATAGCCGCCTCTAAAACTCCCGGGCCTGTTTCCGTGTGTAATCCCTCCAAGGGGAAATCCATGCGCTCGCTCAGCTCCAGGATTTCCCGATACAGCTCTCCGTGTACGGAATTTCGCAGTATGGAATAGCCAAACACATCGGGGGTAAAAGGCTTTAAATTGCGGAAACCCTTGTTCCGCACTGAATCGGGCGTTTCGTCAAACAGGAAAAATTCGTATTCCAGGGCGGCACAGGGATCAAATCCCAATGAGCGACAGCGTTCAATCACCCTGCGCAGAACTGCGCGGGGGCACAGCGCCTGGGCTCGACCATCAAACTCCGCGAGAAACAACAACATATCGCCTTCAAAAGGCACATCACGGCAGCTATCGGGGAGTATACGTACCGGAGCGTCTGGATATCCGGTATGCCAACCGGTATAACGAGTGTTGTCGTAGAGCTGATCCTTAACATCCCAGCCCAGGACCACATCGCAAAACGAGAAGCCCTTTTCCAGGGATGAGAGGAATTTGGCGCGGCTCATATATTTGCCACGCATTACACCATCGGTATCGAATAAGCCCACTTTGACATGACTGAGGCCTCGTTCTTCGACAATTGCGCGGGCCTCCTGAGCGGTTTTTACCTCCCGTGCCTTTACCATGACTGGTCCTGCCCCGTTGTTGTTATCTCCGAGTTACAGGATAGACCCGCCAGACGAGCTTCGACGCCATAAACCCGGCGCAGGCGTGACTTTCAGCCGAGCCCCTCAGCATATATAATCCGCGCTCCAGATTTTCAGTTATCTATTCATTCAGGACCAGCAATGAGCTTCGAAAAGATCCCGGCAGGTAAAGAACTGCCCAACGATATCAACGTAATCATCGAGATCCCTGCCAACCACGACCCGATCAAATACGAAGTGGACAAGGACTCTGACGCAGTATTTGTGGATCGCTTCGTTGCCACTCCGATGTTCTACCCAGCAAACTACGGCTACGTGCCCCAGACTCTGTCTGAAGACGGTGACCCCCTGGACGTGCTGGTTGTAGCGCCTTACCCGGTAATGGTTGGTTCTGTAATCCGCTCTCGTGTTGTTGGCGTTCTGAACATGACCGACGAATCCGGTGTTGATGCCAAACTGCTGGCCGTACCGCACACCAAGCTGACCAAGCTGTACGATCACGTTGAAGAAATCAGCGACCTACCCGAGCTGCTGATCAAGCAGATCGAGCACTACTTCGAAAACTACAAAGCCCTGGAAGCGGGCAAGTGGGTTAAAGTAGAAGGCTGGGCTGACGCCGAAGCTGCACGCAAAGAAGTTATGGCTTCCCGCGAGCGCTACCTGAAAGAAGAAGGCTAATCCCCCTCTTCTTTCAGCAGACTCTGAGCAATAAAAAAACCGGCCTAGTGCCGGTTTTTTATTGCCTGTTAGGAGAAACCCTGTCAGTTAACTTCCCAATTGGGAACAGTGACAGGAGATAGCTCCTCCCCTTTGCGCTCACTCTCATCCAGAAGCTGGCCTTCCGCTGCACGCAAACTGAGGTGCTCTACCTTAACGCTGACCGGTTCCACCGACTTGCGTTCGTGCTCCTTTACGAGGTTTCCCTCCATGGGTGCCAAGGTCCATTGTGGGCTAGCCGCAGTTTCCGCCTTGGGCTTGGTTTGCTCGGCAACAGCTGCTCCGCTGCTCTCATCCTTAATACTGACCTGTGCGCCTATTTTGGCCAGGTTTGCACGAAACTGCTGTGCCTGGGGCAGAGATAACCCTTTCTTCAGTACCAGCGGGCGCCCACTGAACAATTTCTCTATCGCCTGGGGATTACTTTTAAACAGGCGCACCATACTGGCTTTTACATCACCAGCGGTAAAACCCGCCACCAAATCACCGCGAAAAACCAAGCTGTAGGTGGATTGCGACATCAATAATATTTCCCTGAGTTACTCTTCCGAATCCAGAGTCTGGTCCATGGTATAAGCCGGGGCCCCTTCAACACGCCCTCCTACCTGGCGGGCGGGAACACCTGCGACGGTTGTATGAGCGGGCACATCGTGCAAGACCAAGCTACCGGCGGCAATTTTGACGTCCTCTCCCACCTTAACCGGACCCAGTACTTTGGCCCCGGCGCCAATCATCACTCCGGGGCCAATTTTCGGATGGCGATCGCCACTGCCGCAGCCACTGCCACCCAATGTCACCGAGTGGAGAATCGATACATTGTCCTCTACCACACAGGTCTCCCCCACCACCAATCCAGTAGCGTGGTCAATCATAATGCCGCAGCCAAATCGCGCTGCTGGGTGAATATCCACCGAAAACTGCTCTGATACCTGGCTCTGGAAATAGAGCGCCAGGGTATGGCGACCTTGATTCCACAACCAGTGCGCTATCCGGTGGGATTGCAGGGCGTGAAAACCCTTAAAGTACAGGAAAGGCGTCAGGTACTGGTCACATGCCGGGTCACGGTCATACCAAGCGCAAATATCCTCGCCCATACAGCGGGAAATACTCGGGTCATTGGCCAGAGCCAGGGCAATCACTTCCTGAAGCGCGGTTGCCGTGAGGGCATTGTGCTCAAGCACCGAAGCCAGGTGATCAGCTATAGCATCATCCAAGGACTTGTGGCGCAAAATGGTATTGTGGAAATAACTTGCCAGGATAGGCTCACCGGCAGCTGCCTCTGAGGCTTCAGCCCGCATCGCCTGCCAGATATCCCGCTGGCCTTGAACGGCCGCTTCCTCACCCATAATTCATCTCCCTTATATTCCCCAGGGCACTCACTGCGGCGCAGCTTGGCAGGATCACTAGCCCCTTTCAAGAGGAAGCCTCCATCGCAAAGTAGCTTTCTTGCCACCCCCAATGAGGTGGTAATGAACTGTAACCAACCTATCTCAACAGGCCGCTATAGTTGCCCATTAAATGGGGGATAGCAGTGATCCGGAACCCAGATATAGCGCGTATAAATGTCCTGAAGGTGCTCGCAAACCGCAGTGCCCAGGGATAGTTCTGACTCTTGCAGCAGCTCGGACAGGCGTTCCACGCTGAGAAGTTCCTGAAGCTCTCGAGCCCTGGGGGCATAGCTCAGGTGCCAGCGTTCCGGTGCGACTCCGCCGCGATCCTCTGCATAGGGTCGGAACAGCCCATAACTATTACCCGTGCTGATTTGGTTATCCAGCCAACGGTGGAAGGCGCCAAAAGCTCCGTCGTCCGCCACCTCCTGGGGGGTAAGCTGGACTGCATAGTCAGCAGGGACCGCCGCCGCATCAATAATATCGAAATCGGTACCCCAGTGGTGACGGGATGCTCCCGGCAATGCGGACCAGCGCAGAATGGCGAAGATCAGCTCCCGCTCGCTTAACTGTTCAATATCCAGGGGAGTACCGTGACTATCGAGAACCGGGCGGTGACCCTGCGCTTTGGCATTCCAAATCAACAGTTGTCGATCAAAGGCGCGAAAACCGGAAACGATTTTGGGGGCAAACCCCTCTTCACGGGCATCCCGACTCAAGCGCTGGAAGGCGATCAGTGCTTCGGGATGTAAAAGCTGGTCAGAAGCTGGGTCGACAATGACATGCTCATCGCCGAGTCCAAATAACATACGCTTCAGCGGTGTCGATAACATTTGCATCTCATTATTAGGCGAACTCCAAAGGGCAGGCTAAATTATTCAACAGGCTATGCCTACTTTAACAGAGCGCAGACAGTCGCCCTTAACTATGGCACCAAAGCAGGGGCACCAAAAGCAGGCGCGCCGCACAATAATCTGGCGGTAATGTTTGTTAGCCACCTGTTAATTTATGTTAAGTTCAAAGCCGCAGTCGAGGGGTTGGCTGCGACAACGGACGCTCAAACTGGTAGGGAAAACCGAATGCACCCGAGTCAATCAGAACTATTAAAACTAAAAAACCTGGGCCTGGCCTCGGTCAATATTCTCCACTCTATTGGCATTCGTTCCCACGATGATCTGCGCAGGGTTGGGCCTGTCGAGGCCTTTATCAGCATTCGCAATCGGGGGATTAACGCCTCCAAAGTAATGCTCTACGCTCTTCAGGGCGCGCTGATGGACGTGCACTGGAACGACCTGGAGCCGGAGCTGAAACAACACCTTACCAGCGAGGTCGACCGCCTCCTTGCCACCCAAAACTCTGACTAGCAATTCCCCTCAAACACCCCGGAAAGAGTCGCAGACACACGCACTCGACGGACTCGGCACAGCAAGCCAAGCTGTGCCGATCTACAGTAAGGCAAGTTGCGCCAACCCTATCTAAACTTACCGGTGGAGCCGCGGAATAATTCCGTAAAGACACTCACTCAAAGGAGAGATCCGATGTTGCGCATTGGGCTATTCCTGCTGACCAACCTTGCTGTCCTTGTATTGGTTGGCATTATTTTCAATATTTTTGGAATTGGGGGAATTCTTCAGGCAAACGGTGTCGATCTCAACCTCGGCGCCTTGTTGCTGATGTGCGCGATTTTTGGTTTTGGCGGATCTTTTATTTCCCTGCTCTTATCGAAAACCATCGCACGGGTCAGTACCCGCACACAAATTATCGAGCAGCCCCGCAGCGCCGATGAACAATGGCTGGTAGAAACCGTACGGGAACTCTCTCGCAAAGCGGGCATCGGTATGCCGGATGTGGGGATATTTCCAATGCCCCAGGCAAATGCCTTCGCCACCGGCTGGAATCGCAACAGCGCCCTGGTTTCTGTCAGTGCAGGTCTGCTGCAGCGCTTTAGCCGAGAGGAAGCCCGCGCCGTAATTGGCCATGAAATTGGTCACGTGGCCAATGGCGATATGGTGACGCTGGCACTGATCCAAGGCGTGGTAAATACCTTTGTGATGTTCCTCGCCCGCTTGGTTGGATTCTTCGTAGACCGGGTTATCTTGCGCAACGAAGAGGGATTGGGCATCGGCTATTTTGTCACATCCATTGTTATGGATATCATATTCGGCTTCTTCGCCATGATGATTGTCGCCTGGTTCAGTCGCCGCCGTGAATATCGGGCCGACCATGCCGGCGCCACACTGGCCAGCCCCCAATCCATGATTGCCGCACTGCAACGACTCAAGGTGGAGTCCGATCGCGGTCACGAGGAACCCCTACCCGGCAATATGAAAGCCTTCGGTATATTCGGTAGCATGGGAGCACTTATGGCCACGCACCCACCACTGGATGATCGTATTCTCGCCCTGCAAAACTTCCGTAATTAGTGTCTAATTGGATAGATAAGTGATCAGAGCTGTAGTTTCAATTTCTCACAGAGCTGCCACTAAAACGTAGTTACTTTCTATGTGGACAGATGCAAAGTAAAAGCATTTATGCAAAGAAGTGTCCTGAAGTACATCCCACTACTCATCGCCATATTTTTAATTGGGTGTTCTCCTTCATGGAGTGATGGCCCTTACGAGATTTATTGGATAGATGGCGAAAAAGCCCTTGGTTTTAATTTGGGGGACGATGCCTACATCCGCCGTATCGATGAACCACATCATATCAGTGCAAACGAGATGTTCGTCTCAGTCTACGCTTGCCCTGAGGGTGCCTGCGCTTACTATTACATAGATCGACTTAAAGACCACAAATTCGCAGATTCTTCCAAGTTTATTTTTGGCCCCTACACAGAAAAAACCTTTGCCAAATTGCAACAAAAGCTACAACTACCAAAACTGGAGCAATAATAAAAACATGAGAAAAGCATCAAGATTTATGCCTAAATACAAAACTGAAAAGGCAAGTAAAGCTACGTTGTTTGTTTTTCTCGCAGCAGTGTTAGCTCTCCTTATTTACCAGCCAATGTTCTTTTTATCTTTAGCTGGCTTAGCATTATTGGCCATAATTTGGGGCTATCTCGAACAACCCAAAATTGATAGGCATTTCCAACATCTACGTGACAACCGCAAAGGTTTATCCATTTGTGAATTTGCCCGGGAGTTTGATTGCAAAATTGTAGATACATGGATTATTAGAGCGGTGTATGAGCAACTACAAGCGACACTTCCCACCAAACAACTGGTCCCAATTCAAGCATCAGATGATTTCTTTAACACCCTAAAACTGGATGAAGATGATCTCTATCTGGACTTATTTGAAGAGATCGCACAAAGAACCGGGCGAACCCTTGAGGACTATCAAAGCAATCCCTATTTTGGCAAGGTAACAACGGTCCGGAACCTGGTACTGTTTTTTAATCACCAGTCCCGTGGCGAGGCAACCGAACAACCCTAGACTTCTAAAAAAGCATTACAACGCCGCTAAAGCTCCTGATTCAGGGGCTTCATAGAAAAATTTTCAACCCACAAATCCAATAGAGAACCCAGGGAGAAAATGCATTGATTAGTATAATTTTTTTTGTAAGAAAAATAGAAATGATACTCTTTAATCAACCACCACTTTAGACCCAAGAGCCAACAGGCGCCCTGTAGCAATAAAACGAAAGTAGCCACTTGGGGAAAATCAAAACGGAGCCCTCAACAATTAAATTAATAATGCAATACGTCAATTCACATAAATCATCAAGAGAGAAACAGCACCCAATCTATTTATAGCACCAGAGGATTAGCAGATCCTCTCAGCGACTCGGACGCTGCACCTCACACAATCCAAACGATCCCAAATGCCTATTACAAAATAATAACCCGTCATTACATATCCATACTTTACAAGCCATACCGATGGGACATTGCTTTTAAATTTATAACTTCAGGAAAAACCCATCCTGAATTAACAATTTATAAATAAACTTACCCACCAAGTGGATAAGGACGCCAAACATGAGGTTTTCTCATAGATATAGCGATTACTTATTGAAAACAGTCTAGTATGGACTAAATAACAAAGACCTCAGGAACCCCTCTCCCAATATTTACGGTAATTTTTTGGCCTTATTCTAGCAGCCCGCCAAAAACATTAGCGAACTTTAACTCATAAGCTGAAATCAATTCGGAGTCGATCATGCCTATACAAATCTTATCTGATAAAGAGGCTGTCAATATTAAGAAAAATAATCGTGCCGGACACTGGCCTAATCGTTCAGCGGACAACAGGTATGAACCTATCGCAAGACCTGACTTTATGGCTGGCTTTCAATTTCGACCTGGATCATGTGTTTTTTCGGTTGGTTCCTGCTTCGCCCGAAATGTCGAAACCAAACTGATTGAACTTGGCTTTCACATTCCATCGAGTGAGATATTTGAATTGCCAGAATTTGAAGACCCCAAACTAGATTCAATCACTAACTTTGGAGTTGCATCCATCTACAATGAATTCAAATGGGCACTGGATGAAAATAGCGGGATGCCAGAAGAGTGCATTGTTGAGGTGAACGAAGGAAAATATTGCGACCTAAATGTATTATCCTCTATACGCCCCGCCTCACTAGAGACAGTAAAGACAAGAAGAGAGGCCATTACTAGATTTTATAAATCGGTCCAAAAAGCCGAGACAATTATTATTACCCTAGGGTTGTCGGAAGTCTGGTTCGACAAAAAAACCAACTTATATCTAAACACAGTACCACTGCAAAAAGTTATAGAATTGTGGCCCGGAAGATTTGAGCTTCATGTATTAAATTATAATGAAGTCTATGATCATCTCGACAAAACCATACAGCTGTTGAAAGCCAATGCGAAAGTTCAGCAGAATATACTGATCACAATTTCACCCGTCCCGATGTCGCTTACATACAGAAATCAAGATATCTCTATTTCAAATTCGTATTCAAAGTCCGTATTGAGAGCTGCTGCTGAAGCACTGGTGTACTCAAATTCTAATGTTTTCTATTATCCCAGCTATGAATCGATATTATTGACAGATCGTAGTATCGCCTGGATGGATGATCAAGTACACGTGCGAGATGAATTGGTACGAATTCAGGTTTCCAGGCTTATTGATAAGTATTGCCAACCTGTAGGAGATTTATCAAGAGAGAGCGTATTAGAACAACTTCGTACACCATCAACACCAATGTCCGCCAAAGAAGCTCTCTTTTCCAAGTATCGTTCAATGTATAAAGAGTTCCCCGACTTTGCACTACAGTTTGCTCGATACCTGAATAAAACCGGAAATTACGAAGAGGCTGATAAAGCATTAAGCGTCGTTAAAACAGATGCAAATACCGCAGCTATTAAAGCGCAAGCGTTGCGCGGATTAAGACAGTTTGAAAAGGCCAGAGAGATACTGGAGCCCTTTATTGAGCCAAAGCTACGTAACCACTCAATCTGGAAGGAACTGATTTCAATTCATATTGATCAGGGTAACCTTGAAAATGCAATGGCAGTGATAGAGCAGTGGGCACAGGTATCTCGAGGGATTAGTTTTACAGCATATAAACTTAGTGCCAAACTAATTGAACCTTTAAATCAAGAAATTGCAAGGGCATACTTGGAAAAGGCTTTGGAAGTAAGACCCGGAGATGAAGTAACTATGCAGCTCTTAAAAAAGATGTTGACGTCACTCGAGTCAGGAAAACGTCAGGAAGACTCGCAAAACCCTCGACTGACAACCACACCATAATCAAAAACGGAGTTAAATATATCGAGACTAGACAAGAGTGTCTCCTATACAGCAATTCCAAACTGGCTACTCCTTACACAAAGTCCCGGAGTAGCTTTCGATTTCGGGGCTTTACATCATATTCTCAGAAACAGAAATTGGGCTTGTATTCACCCAGTGGTTCTGGATATCAGAGCTAACCCGACCAATGCAATTCTGCATCAATGAGACTTCCTCAATTAGCAAAGCTAGCTCTCAGGATAACTAGTCCTGGTGTAATCGATGTGCCCTCAACGGTGAAGCGATCATCAACACAAGTGAATAACTCGATAAAGACTATGGCCTCAGTTGAGAATCACCTCGACTTAGGCTTAACACACTAAAAACAGGACAAAGCCTCGAGGACTATCAAATAACCGCTATTACAAGAAAAGAACATCAGTACACAATCTTGTATTTTTTAATTGCCTTATTCACACCGGAGCGATCTAGCAAACAGTGGTTGCCGGGCCGCTGATGTTGTACGACTAAACTACCTCCACTTTAAATCTCGCCCGCAGCCCCCAATAAACAGCCAACACCGCATAACGATTGCAAATAAGATACACTTTCAAAACAGCAACAAACAAAAAGGAAGGCGACAATTACAGATGTCTCTTCCAATCCGGCAGTTCAAAGGGAGGATTGTATTAATGACTCTACTTAAAACTCTACGCGCCAGCTTCATCTCAGTCTTTTTACTACTTACCCCGGCAATATCTGCACAGGCGGAAACCTTTGCCACCGACGACGAGCGCAACACCATGCAGGTGTTCAATTTTGCCAGTCCGTCAGTGGTCTATGTCACCAATGAAACCCTGGTGCGGGATCGCAGGACCCTGCGCCTCCACTCAGTGCCCAAAGGCGCCGGCAGCGGATTTATCTGGGACACTCAGGGCCATATTGTCACCAATTTTCACGTCATTGAGGGTGCGCGGCAAATCACTATTACTTTGCAGGATCGCAGTGAGTGGCCGGCCGAGCTGGTGGGGTCTGCGCCAGAAAAAGATCTGGCCGTTCTGAAAATTAACGCTCCCAGGGAGTTGCTAAAACCGCTGGTTGTGGGCACCTCCAGCAATCTCGCGGTAGGCCGCAAAGTACTGGCTATCGGCAACCCGTTCGGCCTGGATACCACTCTCACCACCGGTGTGGTCAGCGCCCTGGGGCGGGAAATTGAAGCCGCCAACAACCGCACCATTCGCAATGTTATCCAAACAGATGCGGCTATTAATCCAGGTAACTCCGGCGGCCCATTGCTTGATTCCCAAGCGCGTTTAATCGGGGTCAACACCGCAATTTACAGTCCCAGTGGCGCCAGTGTCGGTATTGGCTTTGCGATTCCAGTGGATACGGTCAAAAAAATTGTGCCGGAACTGATCAATCACGGCCGCCTGGTACGCCCGATTATTGGTATCGAATCCGCCCCGGACCAGTGGAGTAGCCGCTACGGCTTTGAAGGGGTCGCCGTATTGCGTACCGCTCCCGGGCTTCCCGCAGAGAAAGCCGGCTTGCGCGGTATCCACCGCACCCGGGGTGGAGGCTGGGAATTGGGCGATGTGATTGTAGAAATAGAACAGCAGCCGATTCGCAGCTACGACGATCTGCTCAATGCCCTTGAAAAGCATAGTGCCGGTGACGAAATCACTATCGGCATACTGCGTGACGGGACAATTCGCTACACGTCCATTAGACTCGCGGCACCCGAATAAGCAGGCGCTTGCGCCCTGAACAAGAATTAGGCCGGGAGCCGAAAACTTATGCAGAAGTACTTCCTGTGTCGCTATGACGAATTAAGCGAAGGTCGATCCAAAGGGTTCTCCCTCGGAGACACTGCCGCCGGCACTGACAATGTGTTTGCTGTGATGAAAGATGGCGAGGTCTACGCCTACAAAAACACCTGCCCTCACCGGGGCATCAATCTGGACTGGCAGGAAGACCAGTTCCTCGATCCCGATGGCGCACTTATTCAGTGCGCCTCCCACGGCGCGCTATTTCTGATTGAATCTGGGGAGTGTATCGCCGGGCCCTGCACTGGTGATGCCCTTACGCCAGTACCGGTGGAATATGCACAGGACGGTCTCTACGCATTACTGGCCGACTGACAGCTCCCTGCCTTTCCCTTACGGGAGAAAAGGCAGGGCCTCCACCAGCTCGACACCTTCAGCACCAAGCTTCGCACGGTATGCGAGCACTTGCACACCAGCATTAACAGCGGAATCCAGGGCCTCAGCATAAGCGGGATCAATTTCCCGCGCCGCCTGCACCGTCTCAATACCGCTGTGTTGGACGCAGTAAAAAAGTACCGCCCGCACTCCGCTCTCAGCCAGCTTTTGCAGCTCGCGTAGGTGCTTGGCGCCCCGGGCACTTACTGCATCGGGAAAGTAACCCTGCGCCCCATCTGCCAGGGTCACATTTTTCACTTCCACGTAGCAGTCCCCATCGGTGCCAGACAACAACAGATCGATACGGCTGTTTTCCTCGCCGTAGCGCACTTCCCTGCGCAGGGATTCATAGCCCTGTAACTCGCTGACTACGCCGGACAGAATGGCCTCTTCAACCAGAGCATTGGCGCGGCCTGTGTTCACCCCCGCCAGGGCTCCATCCGGGGTCGTACAGATTTCCAGGGTGTGGCGGTACTTGCGCTTGGGATTGCCAGAATCGGAGTACCAGCAGTCTCCCCCCTCCACCCAACAACTCTTCATAGACCCCGTATTTGGGCAGTGGATGGTAAACACGTCGCCACTGGCAGATTCCACATCGGCGAGAAAACGCTTGTATCGGCGCAAAAGTGTTGCCTTTTGCAACGGAGGGGTAAATTTCACGGGCTGGACCACTTGGCTGTAATTTCAGGCGCCACAAAATAGCAGACAACTATTTGTGGCGCGAATCGCGCAGATTTGATAGCTTCCTCGCTCTCGGTCGCCAGGGGTATCGGTACCGAGAACAGGATTAGCCTGACACCACAGCGAATTTGATAGGTGAAAAAAGCATCACTTAGAAAGATTCCGGTCTAGGCTAGATTGAATTTGGTGGTATCGCCCCCATAAAGGGGGGCCCGTATAGAAAGAGAGGCAACGACTATGCCCAAAACTGCTGCGAGCACCGAATCTCTGCACGGCTTTGAGCCCTACAAGGAGACGCAGGGCGAAGAGTACATGAATGAGAAGCAGCAGGAGCATTTCCGCAACTTGCTGTTGGCCTGGAAGGCCGAGCTGATGGCGGAAGTGGACCGCACCGTTTCCCACATGAAAGACGAGGCCGCAAACTTCCCCGATCCCGCAGACCGCGCCAGCCAGGAAGAAGAATTTAGCCTGGAATTGCGCACCCGCGATCGCGAGCGCAAGCTGATCAAGAAGATCGATGCCACCCTGGAGCTTATCGACCAGGATGACTACGGTTTCTGCGAAGCCTGTGGTGTTGATATCGGCATTCGCCGCCTGGAAGCCCGTCCAACCGCCACTCTGTGCGTGGACTGCAAAACCCTCGCGGAAATCAAGGAACGGCAGATCTCCGGCTGATCCACAACCGATAGCGGCACGGCGTTCGCTTGCGATCGCCCTGCTCGGAGGGGGCGATCAATGTATCGCCCCTATTCATTTTGAACAGCACAACTCCCTATATTGGTCGCTTCGCACCCTCCCCGAGTGGACCACTCCACTTCGGCTCACTGGTGTGCGCCGTCGGCAGCTACCTTGACGCCCTCGCCCATGGCGGACACTGGCTCCTGCGCATGGAAGACCTCGACCCTCCCCGGGAAGAGCCCGGCGCGGCAACCCGCATTCTGAAATCCCTGGAAGCCCACGGACTGCACTGGCAAGGCCCCGTCGAATGGCAGAGCAAGCGCTACGCACTTTACGAGGAAACCCTGTCCACACTGCGCCAACGGCAACTGATTTACCCCTGCGACTGCTCACGCAGCCAGATTAAGAAAAATGGTGGACATGCGAACGACTTCTGTCGCCTTAAATACGATGTGAGCGAACCCTCAGCGCTGCGATTGCAATGCGCAGGCGGCGAGGAAGGCTTTGTGGATATTTGGCACGGAGAGCAACGGCAGCTAATCCGCGAAGACACCATTCTCAAGCGCCGCGACGGCCTCTATGCCTACCAACTGGCAGTCGTTGTCGACGATATCGATCAACAGATCAACCAGGTGGTGCGCGGCTCAGATCTATTGGATACCACCGGTGCACAACAGCGCCTGTTTAAAATCCTCGGCGCCACTCCACCCCAATTCGGCCATCTGCCGTTGGTGATGGGCCCTGATGACAGGCAAAAACTCAGCAAACAAAATCACGCGCCGGCTATCGACGACAACATGGCTTCCGGTAACCTGTGTAAGGCTTTACAGTTCCTCGGCTTCAAACTGCCAAACACTGCCCTAACAGAATCCCCCGAGCATATTCTCAAGTGGGCTACCGCACGCTGGCGCCGCCACCAGATAGATATGCGCAACCGCCAATTGCACTGATTCCAAGCTGCACTTACCATTTCCGCGCCAGCCGCCCTTAAGGGTCCGGCTGATAACCCGCGTTGACGATTACACAGGGATGACTTCTCACCGGTACAGTGCGCGGGCAACAAATTTCTCTAGCGGGTTTTCAAGGCGATCTATGAGTAACCGCACACTATTAATTCTGCTGGTGCTGGTGGGTTATGTATTCTCCCCCACCATCTTTACCTGGATGATCAATCCCGTCGGCGCCTGGTACCGGCCTTTTATCCTCTGGTTCGTGCTGATCCTACTGGCGATTTTTATCCAGTGGAGGCGCAAATCGAATGAGCTTTGATATTGCCCACATTGCCCTGGTGGGAGTGGCTTATATCGCCACCCTGTTTTTTGTCGCCTTCGCCACCTCCAAGGGCTGGCTGCCTTCCCGCTGGGTGCGGCATCCGCTGGTTTATGTGCTCTCCCTGGGCGTATCGTTATCGGCCTGGACTTTCTACGGTATCGTCGACCTGGCCTGGCAGTATGGTTACGGGGTGCTCGCCTACTATCTTGGCACCGGCGCCATGTTCCTGTTTGCGCCGGTAGCCCTGGAGCCACTGGCGCGCCTGGCACAGCGCTACCAGCTGTACTCCCCGGCAGATCTTCTGGTGTTCCGCTATCACAGCCGCCAGGCGGGGACTCTCGCCACTCTGTTTATGCTGTTGGCGCTGCTCCCCCTGATCGCCCTGCAAATCCAGGCGGTATCCGAGACCCTGGCCCTTTTGTCGCGGGATAGTGTGGCTGCCCTGGCACTGCCGGACAGCGGTGTATCGAGCAAAAACCTAATCGCATTTTTCTACTGCGTGCTGCTGGCGGTATTCACCAGCATGTACGGCGCCACCCGCGAGCGTGGCGAGGGCCTGGCCAGCGCCATGGCCCTGGAGTCCCTGGTAAAACTGGTGGCGCTCACCGCGGTGGGCGGCTATGCCATTTACGGCGTCTTCGGTGGGTTTTCCGGCCTGGATGAGTGGCTGCTGGAGAACCCCGATATGCACCAGCTGCTCTACACCCCCATCAAGCAGGGCTCATCCCATACCCTGCTACTGGTGTTTATCGCCACTGCCGTGGCTATGCCACATATTTTTTACCTGAGTATTGCCGAGCGCCCCACCGGACAGGCAATGCGCACCGCCAGCTGGGGCTTCCCCCTGTTCCTGCTGCTGATGGCCCTGCCCATCTTCCCCATCATGTGGGCGGGCTTTGCCCTGGATGTGGCCGGCCCGGTGCAGTACTTCTCCCTGGCGGTTCCCCGCGCCAGTGGCTCGGCCCTGCTCACCACCCTGGCCTTTATCGGCGGCCTGTCGGCAGCCACTGGCGCACTGATTATGATCACCCTGGCCCTCGCCACCATGGTGATGAACCACTGGCTGCTACCCGGCACCCGCTGGCACTCTGAGGACAATATGTACCGGCAGCTGGTGTGGTTGCGCCGCGCTCTGATCGCCGCTCTATTTATTGCCGGCTTTGCCTTTTACCTGTTACTCAACAACCGACTCTCCCTGTCGGATCTGGCCCTGCTGGCATTTATCGGATCACTTCAGTTCCTGCCGGGGATTTTTGCTGTAATCCACTGGCCGCGAGGTAATCGACGCGGATTTGTCGGTGGCCTGCTGGCAGGCATGTTACTTTGGGGGGGCGGCCTGTTAATTCCGTCAATTTTTGGGATTACCGGCATCACCCTGCCCGGCACTTCCCTCCAAATTCCCCTGGGAATGTCTATCTGGACACAGATCACCACCCTGTCACTAGGGGTCAATGTCCTGTTATTTGTCGGCCTGTCTCTGTTCACCCGCACCAGCAGCCTGGAGCAGTACGCCGCTGACCTGTGTAGCGACGACACCATCGCCCAGGCTCTGCGCTTGGGACTGGATGTGGAATCCGCCGCAGATTTTCGCCTGCGCTTGGCTGAAAGCCTCGGAGCCGCTACTGCGAATAAAGAAGTTAAACGCGCTCTCGCCGCTCTCAATCTGCCGGACAACGAGCGCCGCCCCTACGCCCTGCGTCAACTGCGCAACAAGCTGGAGTCCAATCTCTCCGGCCTGCTGGGGCGTGTTCTGGCGGTGCAAATTATTGATCGACACTTCCCGTTCCAGAACAGCGATCAGCCGGCAAACAAGGACATTCACCTGATCGAGACCCGGTTGGGCCGTTATAAGCACCAGCTCACTGGCCTGGCCGCAGAACTCAATAACCTGCGTCTGTATCACCGCCAAATGCTGGAAGAGCTGCCGATGGCCGCTTGCTCCCTGGGGCGCGACGGAGAAGTCCTGTTGTGGAACTACGCCATGCAGGACCTCACCGGTATCAGTGCCAGCGAGGTAATCGGCTCGAAACTGGAATACTTGGCAGAACCCTGGCGCAGCCTGCTGGGGGAGTTCGCCCTATCCACCGATGCCAGCCGCTTTAAGCAACAGGTGAGCCTCGACGGCAATAGCCACTGGCTCAACCTGCACAAGGCACGGCAAAAACGCAGCCGCAGCGACCGCTCCCGCGACGAGCGCGGCGATGCACAAATGTTGTTACTGGAGGACATTACCGAAACACAGGTCTTGGAACAGGAACTTATCCACAGCGAGCGCCTGGCCTCTGTAGGTCGCCTGGCCGCCGGCGTAGCCCATGAAGTGGGTAACCCGGTAACGGGAATCGCCTGCCTGGCACAAAACCTCCAGTACGACTGTGACAACCCAGAGGTCCTGGATACTGCCGACCAGATCTTGAGCCAGACCCAACGCATTAGTCGTATCGTCCACTCCCTGGTCAACTTCTCTCACAGTGGCAGCCAGGAAGACAGTGAGCGGGCCCCAGTGGACCTCTATGCCTGTGTACAGGAGGCGGTCAATCTGCTGTCCCTGCAACGGGATAAGACCGAGGTCCAGTTTGAGAATCGGGTACCCGAAGACCTGATCGCCCCGGGAGACAACCAGCGCCTGATCCAGGTGTTTATCAACCTGCTCAGCAATGCCCGCGATGCCAGCCCCGATGGCGGCCAGATTCTAATTGAGGGCTATCGCAAGAGCGGCAGCGCCTGTGTCTCTGTCACCGACAGCGGACCGGGAATTTCGGCTCAACATCGTGAACGAATTCTGGAGCCCTTCTTCACAACGAAAGAGCCCGGCGAAGGTACGGGACTGGGGCTGGCAATGGTTTACAGCATTGTCGAGGAGCACGGCGGCCAGCTGGAATTAGTCAGTCCCGCCAACCCGGAAACCGGGACTGGCGCCCGATTTATTGTGCAACTCCCCCTGGGAGACTGAGGTGGCTGGACAACCATATCGATCATTATTTGTGCAAAAATAACCCGATTAACAGTTTTTGAGTTGCATCGAAACGGCGCCCGGGTAAAACTAGGCGCTTACTGAGCATTTTGTAACCAGGCGTAACATATGAGCCACATCCTCATCGTCGAAGATGAAGCCATTATCCGAACGGCGCTGCGCAAGCTATTAGAGCGGCACCGCTACAAAATCAGTGAAGCGGGTTCGGTAAAGGAGGCGCTCACCAAGTACCGCCTCAATGAAGTTGACCTGGTTATTTCCGATTTGCGCCTGCCCGGCGCACCGGGCACCGACCTGCTCAAGCACGCCGGTGATATTCCGGTACTGATCATGACCAGTTACGCCAGCCTCCGCTCTGCGGTGGACTCCATGCGTATGGGCGCCGCCGACTATATCGCCAAGCCCTTTGATCACGACGAAATGCTCGCAACCGTCCGCCGGGTCATAGGCAAAGCGGAGCAGAATCGCGCCCAGCCCGTCAACGAGAAAGAGAATACCGGCACTATCGCCGGCATGATTGGCAGCAGCCCAGTTATGAGGGAGCTCTATGGTCGCATCCATAAAGTTGCCCCCACAGACGCCACCGTCCTGGTGCACGGTGAAACCGGCACCGGTAAGGAACTGGTCGCCCGGGCTATTCACGAGGAGAGCCGCCGGGCCAACAAACCGCTGATCTCCGTCAACTGTGCCGCGATTCCCGACACACTGATTGAATCTGAGCTGTTCGGCTACGAGAAAGGTGCATTTACCGGTGCCCAGAGTTCCCGGGAGGGACTGGTAGCGGCAGCCGATGGAGGAACCCTGTTCCTTGACGAGATCGGTGAGCTGCCCCTGGAGGCACAGGCCCGCCTGCTGCGTGTGCTGCAAGAGGGCGAAGTGCGGCCAATCGGCTCGATCGAATCCCGCAAAGTGGATGTGCGCCTGGTAACAGCCACCCACCGCAACCTGCGCCAGCTGTCAGCGGAGCGTAAATTCCGGGAAGACCTCTACTACCGCATCAATGTGGTGCAAATGACGCTTGCCCCCTTGCGCGAGCGAGGCAGAGACGTCCTAGCACTGGCAGAGCACCTGCTGGAAAAGTTCTGCACCAAGATCGAGCGCCCTTTATTGCGCCTGTCACCGGAGGCCATCCAGGCTGTTACCACCTACACCTGGCCCGGTAACGTGCGCGAATTGGAGAACGCCATCCAGCGCGCTGTAATCCTGACGGATAAGAACAGCCGCGAGATCGACCACAAAACCCTGGATATCGATCTAGACCTGGTGCCGATCGAAGAGGCCGACGGCATCCCGCGCCCCCGCAGCCTGCACACCGACCCCCGTGAGGACCTGTCCCTGGAAGACTACTTCGCCCGCTTCGTTATTGAGCACCAGGACACCATGAGTGAGACAGACCTGGCCAAGAAGCTCGGCGTCAGCCGCAAATGCCTGTGGGAACGACGCCAAAAGCTGGGCATCCCCCGCAAGAAGAGCCGTCGTAGCGCCGCCGCAGAAGCTTAAAACTAACGCTATCCCCAGGGGGCTTCGCCCCCTGCTCCCAATCCGTCCTCACCTGTCAAACTCCTTCGACCACTTTGTTACCCCACCCCCACAGGGGTTACCAACCAGAGTGTTACCCACACCCACCCAGAAGTAACAACTCTCGCACCTTCCGTAACGCAATAGCTCTCAGAAAAGTTCCGTCAAATTTCGTAAAGATCGTAACTTATTGATTTATAAAGGTTTTTAAAAGTTGGCATACTAAGTGCTTTACTCTTAGTACAAAAATTGAAAACAGCCAACAATAAAAATAAATGACTGTTAAAAGCCCTATAACAACTAACAATAAGTGGGGCGAAACATAATAAAAATAATGGGGCGGCCGACAATAAAAGCAATGAGTGGCCAAAACCGCAAGAACAACAATAAACAATAACAATAAAACTCAAGAAGAATAAGAATAACAACAAGCGCGTTGCAAACTGACTGAACTGTACCTGGGAGAGGGTGTTTGCTTGAAAGCAAATTGAGAGCGCAAGGAAGCCGCTGCCTTCATACTGGTAATAATAATTCCCATATTTCTTTTCCCCCGAACTTACAGGCACCCGCATATTGCGGGCGCATTCCTTTGCGTGTGTTAGAATCGCGCCCGCGAGTCCCGATCTCTGAGGATAAACAGCCACTGAGGCTCCTTTCCGGACTCGCTCCTGGGGTAGCCCAGGTATAGAGGCTCCAGCAGTGCCATCGTGAATCTCCCCAGAGGGACCACCACTTATACAGGCCGCCAACCAATGCGTGGCCAAGCACAGCGGGGCTTTCCCGGCCATCCCTAAATGGCAGCAGTCAACATAGACAGCCGTATGCTCAACAACCTGATTAGTAGTATCAAACGCTGGCGCAAGCCAGCCAGTAAAGGCCCCAGGGTTATCGCCCGCAACGACCACAGCATCTCGCGCCGAGAAATTAGCCGCGCGGCCTTAACAGTTATGAAGCGCCTTCAGGATGCCGGATACCAGGCGTATATCGTAGGTGGAGGTGTACGCGACCTGATGCTCGGCGGTCACCCCAAGGATTTTGATGTGGCCACCGACGCCACTCCAGAGCAGGCCAAGGTGCTTTTTCGCGGCGCACGCATTGTCGGTCGTCGCTTTCGCATCCTGCACGCCCGTATAGGCCGTGAAGTTATCGAAGTGACTACCTTCCGCGGTCACCACAGCGATGGCGAGACCCACGAGGCCAAGCAGTCCGAACACGGTATGCTGCTGCGTGACAATGTCTATGGCGACCTGGAAAGTGATGCCATGCGTCGGGATTTCACGGTCAACGCGCTTTACTACACCACCAAAGGGTTCGAAATCCACGACTACACCGGCGGTGTCGAGGATATTGAAAAGCGCCTGATTAGAATGATCGGCTCCCCGGAGGTCCGCTACAAGGAAGACCCGGTGCGCATGCTGCGCGCAGTGCGCTTCGCCGCCAAGTTAGATTTCACTATTGAAGGCAAGACGGAAGCTCCCCTGCACGAGCTGGCGCCACTGTTACGCAATATTGCCCCGGCTCGCCTGTTCGATGAGATTCTCAAGCTGCTGATGAGTGGCCACGGAGAGCGCACCTTTGAACTGCTGCGCCAGTACCAGCTCTGGCAACACCTGTTCCCGGATAACGCCGCACAAATTGAGGCCAACAACGCGGCCCTGAAACTATCCCAACAAGCCCTGCGGAACACGGACCAACGTATCCGCGCCGATATGCGTGTTACCCCAGCGTTCCTCTACGCCGCCCTACTCTGGCCTGCGGTGAGCACCGAGCAACAAAAGCTGATTGCCAAGGGTACCCCGCCAGCGCCGGCGCTGGCCCAAGCGGCACAAAAAGTTACCAGTTCACAGCTGGCCCACACCGCTATTCCCAAGCGCTTCTCAATCCCCATGCGGGAAATCTGGGACCTGCAACAGCGCCTGCCCCAGCGCGGTGGCAGCCGGGCCCAGCGCTTGCTGGAACACCCCCGTTTCCGCGCCGCCTACGACTTTCTGTTGCTGCGGGAAGAAAGTGGCGAGATTGAAGCGGGCCTGGGCAAATGGTGGACCGACTTCCAACAGGCTGACGATGAGCAGCGCCAGCAAATGGTGCGCAAGCTACAGCGCACAGGCAGCGGTGGGCGCCG
This sequence comes from Microbulbifer maximicatervae (SeqCode), assembly GCF_052467955.1. Lineage (NCBI taxonomy): Bacteria > Pseudomonadati > Pseudomonadota > Gammaproteobacteria > Cellvibrionales > Microbulbiferaceae > Microbulbifer > Microbulbifer maximicatervae (SeqCode). Next base: position 1,341,577 of record NZ_CP174329.1, on the reverse strand, counting down.
CAACCGCAACTCTCGCGGCCGCCGTCGCAAGCCGAGAGCAGAACAGTAATGGAAACGGTATACATCGGCCTGGGCAGTAACCTGGCAGAGCCCGGCAAACAACTGCGCAGCGCCCTATCGGCCATGGAACGAATCCCCAGTACAGAATTATTGGGGTGTTCGAGCTTTTACCGAAGCGCCCCGGTCGGCCCCGGCGATCAACCCGATTACATCAATGCCGTCGCAGCATTGAAAACAGCACTGTCCCCGCTAGCACTACTGGACCAGCTCCAATCTATCGAGCTGTCCCACGGGCGCGAGCGCTCCATCCGCTGGGGCGCCCGCACCCTGGACCTGGATATCCTGTTGTTTGGGGAATCTCAAATCGATGAGCCCCGCCTACAGGTCCCACACCCGTGCATGGCCGAGCGCAACTTCGTACTGCTACCCCTTTCTGAACTGGCTCCCGCGATGGAACTGCCCGGATTGGGAGCCCTTCCAGCACTCTTACAGAGCTGCCCGGAAAACCGCCTGGAAAAAGTTTGATCGACTGAGGCTCCCCAACTACTCGACGGGCGGCCCTCTCAATAGTACTTTTGCGTTTGCAACTCATCAGGGAAGACCCCAGACAAAGAGGAGTCGCTCAAGTGGTTATCGAAAAACCCGAGACCAGCACAGCTGAACTCAACCTGTCTAATAAAACACCGCCTAAATTTATCGCGGTGGAAGGCAATATTGGTGTGGGAAAAACCACACTGGCAAAGAAGCTGGCCTCCACATTCAATTACGACACGCTGTTGGAATTACCCGAGGAGAACCCCTTTTTGGAGCGTTTCTACCGGGACCCCCAAAATGCCGCACTGCCCACCCAGCTGCACTTTCTCCTCCAGCGATCACAGCAAATCCAGGCACTGCGGCAGGACGATATCTTTGAGCCGGTGCGGGTGTCGGACTTTTTGATCGAAAAGGACCAGCTGTTTGCTGAAGTCACCCTGGATAAGGATGAGCTGCACCTGTACCAACAGGTGTACAAACACCTCACCCTGGAAGCACCCAAGCCGGACCTGGTGATCTATTTGCAAGCCCCCCTCGATGTGCTGCAAGCCCGAATCCGCAATCGGGGAATCCCGGCTGAGCAGGCGATAAGCAATGAGTACCTCGCCACCCTCAACAACGCCTACACCCGCTTTTTCCATTTTTACGATGAAGCGCCTCTACTCATCGTCAATACCGAGGAGATCGACATTGTCGATAGCCCAGAGGACTACCAACAGCTGGTCGAATATCTGTTCACGATCACCAGTGGCCGGCACTATTACAACCCAGGAAGTTAATCGTTATGTATGCACCCTCTGAATTAGAAAAGCTCGTAACCGTTCAAACCCTGCGAAAAATGAAAGCGAATGGTGAGAAGTTTATTACCGTTGCTCTCTACGATGCCCCTATGGCTGCGATGGCACAAAAGTCCGGGGTTGAGACACTGCTCGTCGGAGATTCCCTGGGCATGACCGTGCTGGGTTACGACAGCACCGTGCCAGTGACGATGGAGCAAATGATTTACCACGTCGAGGCGGTCGCGCGCGGCAATAAGAAGTCCCTGATTATGGGGGATATGCCGTTTATGACTTACGCCACCCCAGAGCAGGCACTCCAGAATGCAACCCGGATCATGCAGGCCGGTGCACATATGGTGAAGATCGAGGGAGGCGCCTGGCTCGCTGATACCGTAAAAATCCTTACTGATCGCGGTATTCCCGTTTGCGCCCACCTGGGCCTCACCCCTCAATCAGTACACAAACTGGGAGGCTATCGCGTTCAGGGGCGCGACGAAGAACACGCCAAGCAAATCCTCGAAGACGCCTTGCAACTCGACGAAGCCGGAGCTGACCTGCTGGTGTTGGAATGTGTTCCCGCCGACCTGGCAAAGCGTATTACCGAAGCCGTATCCATGCCCACCATCGGCATAGGCGCGGGCCGCGACTGCGATGCCCAGGTACTGGTAATCAATGACATCCTGGGCCTCACCCAACAGCCCCCCAAGTTTTCCAAAAACTTCCTGGTAGAGGCCGAGGATATTCCCGGGGCCCTGCGCAAATACGCCGAGGACGTCAAACAAGGCGTTTTCCCCGGCGAGGAACACATATTTAAATAATACTCCCCTCATCCGGGTGCTTCTCACCTGGTATTTTTCTGCGGCAGGTCCCACCTGCCGCTATCAAGCGGTAACACTATGACTTTCGACCAACTAATCCAGGATTGGCTCTCGACCAATGGCGCCACTTCTGTGCCCGAAGGCTGGACCCAGGGGCGGGCTACATTTGGCGGCCTTGTAGCCGCAATGCTGTATGAGCAGATGGCTTCAGAGCTGCCTTCTGAGAGCAGCTTGCGCTCTTTTACCACCTCATTCGTAGGCCCGGTTGCCCCGGGGGAGATTAACACCCGTGCGGATGTCCTTCGCGCAGGTCGCTCTGTCACCCAGGTGCAGGGGCACCTCGATCAGGATGATGCCGTTATGCTGGCGGGTCTCGCCAGTTTTGGCCGCGGCAGGGAGTCATCCGTTCTCGCCAAAGGTCCCTCAGCACCGGAGTACCCTTCCCCGGATAAATGCCTGCCCCTGCCCTATATCGAAGGTGTAGTGCCGGAGTTCACACAGAAGTTCGATTACCGCATCGCTTGTGGGGGGCTGCCTTTCAGCGGCGCAAAAGAGAGAATTTTAGGTGGGTGGATACGATTTAAGGATGGCAGTGAAGGCCGTACCGGTATCAGCCACTTACTCGCACTGATCGATGCCTGGCCACCGGCGACACTCCCGATGATGAAAGAGCCGGCTCCCGCCAGCTCATTAACATGGACAGTGGAGTTTATGGAGCCACTCCCAGAGCGCACCGCTTCTGACTGGTGGCAATACGAGGCCGAAGTGGAACAGGCCGAGGATGGCTACGCAGTAATACAGGCCCGTTTGTGGGATGCCGATGAACGTTTAACCGCCCTCTCCCGCCAAATGGTCACTATCTTTGGTTAACCAGCACTCGTCGATCAACTATCCCTTTACCGCCACTCATTGAGTGCCTTGGCTCCACGGATGGAACCATTTAAGCGGTCCTAAAGAATTTTGTAACTTTTCTGCAGCCTTCAGATCACTCTAAATAATACTTCCCGATCCTGCTTAACCCGCCTAACGAATCAATTATTACCTACATAAAAATATACAACTTTCGTGATTTTTATTATTTTTTTATGAAAAAAATAATTCGCGCCGCCCTTACAGAAAAATAAAATAAAAAAAACCTCCTTTACTCCAATTTGTAATCTACGCTATCCATCATCCCCTCCTTCGAAAACAAAGGGGCCGCCAGAGAAACGCCCCAATTTTCGACCCCACTACAAAACCGTCGGTAATAACAAAGTTGGAGAGCAATAATGATAAAAAGAATATTTTTTTCACTCACACTTCTATTCAGCCATTCCGCCGCAGCAGTAGATTTTGAAGACGTTTGGGATGCAATTACTTCTTGTAACTGGTTTGAATTTATTGATGATGTCGACGATACCGGATCAAAAGATCTGGACGGCTATGAATACGGTGACACTGAATTTGCCGATGCCAATTCAGGCAGCTTTGACATGATCGTCTACAACATGGATGGATTTTTGGAGTGTATAGGTGGCAACAGCAAGTCTGACTTCAAACAGATTATTAACACTTTTGATAACAATCCCAAAGACCTCTGGTTGATGCAGGAGGCCTGGAGCAAAACCAAAGCCAATTATCTGGACGACGACGACAAGCTCGATAACGATACAGTCCCCTATCGCTCCAAACACTGGAAAGGCACCGGTACCAGCTTTGGCAATGGCCTGCTGACCTTCTCCAAGTTTCCGTTTGACCGAGATAACCGCGATGACGACGACTACACCTTCGCCACTTATGAGGAGGAAACTTTTAACAAGTGCGCAGGTAATGACTGTGATACCGAAAAAGGCTTTACCGTAGCAAAAGTTGAAGTAACCAAAAACTTCCATGTCCATGTGTACAACACCCATATGGATGCAGGACACCAAGACGATGACCTAAATGCCAAAGCCAAGCAACTCGACCAGATTGCCGATATGATCGTCGCCCACTCAAGTAATGCCACAGTCATATTGGCCGGTGATTTCAATATGGCGTTTGATGAAAATGACGACGGCTGGCGCGGTACAAACTACCAAACCTGGAAAGCATTTTTTGCCAAAACCGGCGGCAAGCATGCCTGCCAATATATGCTATCTGGCAGCGACACCAGCTTGGAAGCCTGTGCTGATGAACTTCAGGACGATACCGATCATGTCGTCGTTATTAATAACAACCCCAATTACACGCTGGACGTAACCAATTATTATATTGGCTCCGCAGAGTACACAGGGCTGAGCGACCACGACCCAGTATTTGTAGACTTCTCATGGGTTAAACACTAAACGAGCGGCACACAGCCTCTTCCGCAGGGGATCGGAAGGGGCTTAACCAATTTACCGACAAAGTGAACGACACCGGACTGAAAACACAATCCAGCTACAATTTTGCTTATTGAGGAGAACTTTAACCCACGCACAAACACATGCTTGGCGGGAAGGGCTTTCAGTGGACAGAATTAAGAATCTGGTTATCGGGAGTGGTCCTGCGAGTATCGCTACGGTCAAGGCATTGCAGGATATTGGGCAAGAAGTTGAAGTCATTGACGTCTCATATGATCTTGAGCATCACATTAAGCACCAGGTTCACTCCTTATCGCAAAAACATGTGGACAGCTGGAAAGATGAAGAAAAAAAACGGATTTTCCCTCCCCCCAAAGTCTCCAGCAGCGGCGTAGAAAGAAGGTATATCTTTGGGTCTGATTTTCCTTATAGAACCCCAGAACACTTTCAAGTCAACACAACCAACTGCAACACAGAGTTTTCCCACGGCTTTGGTGGCCTTGGAAACGTGTGGGGTGCAGCGATCCTTCCCTACAGCGAGCGCCAATTAAGAAACTGGCCACTCTCCCTAAGTGAACTGGCCCCATCTTACAAAAATGTTCTCCGATTTATGCCAATAAGTGCGGAGCCAGACAACCTCCAGACAAAATTCCCACTGTTTTCGGAAAATTTTGAAACCCTGAAAAGAAATCCAGCAACAGATTTTATATTGCAAAAACTCACCAATGTCGAAGACAACCTCCGAAGCAATGGCATTGAGTTTGGTCGGGCTCGGCTAGCTGTGGATGCAAGCTCTGGTAAACGTGGATGTCGATATTGCGGGCACTGCCTTTACGGCTGTGTATATCAATCTATCTTCAACCCCAAAACACTATTTGAAGATTTGCAAAAGGATGGTTTGACCATACACCAGGGATTTGTTGTATTGGAGCTAAAAGAGAACAAAGAGGGAGTTGAAGTTATTGCGGTTAGCATAGACGATGGAAAGGTATACAGTTTTTTTGCAGAGAAAGTCTTCTTGGCTGCGGGGCACTTCGCCACAACTACTATCGTAGCAAGATCCCTTAACCTGCTAAATACACCCATCGAGATTCAAAGCAGTCAATATTTCTTTTTTCCTTTTCTCACCTATAAAAGACACCACTATGAAATTGAATTCACATTAGCAGAAATTTTCCTGGAAATAGAGAACGCGAACATAAGCCCAGAACAGATTCACCTTCAGTTATATGGCCGCAGCCAAATCATTGAAGACCAGGTTGCGGCTTTATTGCCATCATTTATCTCAAAAGATCTTGCTTTGGACCGTTTATATATCATTCAGGGTTTCTTATCTTCGGAAGATTCGGATACTCTGGAATTGACTTTAACTAACAAACGTCCAGATAGCTCTACAGTAGAAATAAAAGGGATTGAAAACCCCAGGGCCCGCTGGGTTATAGCAAGAACTCAATCATTGATAAGGCGCAGTTTAATTAAGTTGGGTTTAGTACCTCCCTTTTACTTGAAAGTACTTCCTCCGGGGAAAAGTTACCATAGCGGTGGAAGCTTTCCAATGAAGGGGGAACACGAAACCTTTTCCTCTGACCTGTTAGGACGGCCTGCAAACTTCAAGAACGTCCATATTGTGGATTCCGCTAACTTCCCCAATATTGCAGGTTCAACCATTGCTTATACAATAATGGCAAATGCAGATCGAATTGTAAGATCTATAAAATTTTCGTAATTAACTGCTATATCGCCAAAATTACAAGTATCCCTGAGCGACTATTGAATTCAAAAACAGCGAAAGAGCGCTACAGCCACTTTTTCCAATAGAATAAAGCGACTTGTCCAGCCAATGCCACCACCAGCAAGATACAAAAAGCAATAAAGCCCAAGGACGACTGCCCCCAGGGAATACCGCCGACATTAATCCCAAACAATCCAGTGAGAAAGCTCAGCGGCAGAAAAACTGCTGCCACCACTGATAGTACATACATACGGCTATTCAACTGATCCGAAGTGCGACTCAACAACTCCTCCTGAGCGATTGCCGCGCGCTCCCTTACCGCATCGATATCGTCGATATGGCGCTGCAACCGATCATTTACCTCTCCCAAGAGGGCGTGGCTGTGCTCATCAAACCAGGATAGGGATTCCTGCTGCAAACGCCCGAGCACCTCCCGCTGCAGGCATAAGTAGCGTCGCAATACGATAGTTCTCTTGCGCAGCCGAACCAGTAGGGAAGAAAGCTCCGAACCTCCCTTCTCTAATAACAGGTTTTCCAGGTCATCGATTTTTTCTTCGAAGTCTTCGGCCCGATCACACATACGCAAGACCAACAGATCTGCCAGGGACATCAAAAGAGCCGCAGTTCCACGGGGACCAAAGCCACTGCGCAAGCGAGAAAGCAAGTCATCCTCTGAAAGCAACTTCCGTCGGCCGGTACTGATAATACGGTTTTCCTCGGCCCAAATGCGAATGGCGATCATATCCTTTGCGCGCGGTTTGGATTTTCGCTCAATGCCATACATAGCCAACATCAGCCCCTGATCCACAGTCATTACACAGGGGCGTGTTGTCTTTGCAGACAGGGTCTCTATCGCCGTAGCTGTGAGTCCACTATCCTGTTGCAGCCACTCGACGGTGTTGGTGCTGTCGTAGTCAAAATGCAACCAGAGAACTCCCTGATCAGGTTGCCAGGATTTCACCTCTGCCCAGGAAAGCTCTCGGCCCGAGCCTTTGCGATCGAGTAAGACAGCGTAGACCAGACCAGTTTCCATAGGCTCTCATATCACCTGATATTGATTGGAGCATCACTTTCTTTGCGCGACTTATTTACTGAGATGGGCCAGCTCTGCGGCGTTCTGCTCCCAGTTTTGACCATCGAAAGGTTCGACCTCCAAGTCTCCGGGTCTCTCATCAAAACAGCGCGCATTAAGACTATAGCCATCCGGGTTGGAGCGCGGCACATAAAAAGACTTAACGCCGCAATGGCGACAAAACAGGTGCTTGGCCACTCCCGTATTAAACGTATAACAATCCAGGTCTTTTTCCCCAGACTCCAGCTTAAAGTTTTCAGCGGGAATAATGACGTGCAGAAAACCCACTTTCTCACACATCGAGCAATTGCACGCATGGGCTACCAGTTTCTCCCCTGAGTCACGCTCGTGCCGCGCCCGATAACGAATAGCGCCACAGTGGCAACCTCCGCGAAGTTCAGTAGTAACTTTACTCATTTGAATTATTGTCCTTTTCAAATAACGGGCGGGCAGCCAACAGTGAAAACAGCGAAAGGCCCAGCAGCAGATGGAACCAGTTTGTACGTGCCAAGCCCAGCACCCGCGGAGCGCCAGTACCCACAAACAAACCATCCATTGCAATGACTACTGCCCCTGCCCCCAGTAACAAAGGACCCGGTGGCGATAGTCGTCGCGGTGACATCAATTCCATCATTGCAACCCACAACCACAATAGAAGCCCCAGGGCGGAAAATACCTCTGTCACTTCCTGCGGCGATAACCTGCCACTTTCCGAGACGCCAATAGACGAGGCCAATACCAGCACCAGCACTACATAAGCGGGTCCCCGGGTACTCTGTCCAATACCTATCTCGAAACGTGCCCAAACCAACCCTATTCCAATTAGCAACAGCGAACTAAACCCGGATAGTTGCAGTAAAGCCCGGTGTAATTGGGTTGCCCCGGGATCAATACCGTAGCGATAGGCACCGACAATCGCGGAGACAGCGATAAATAGAAGACCCGCCATCACCAAGAGTGCAGCTGATTGGAAGCGAGCATTGGTAAGACGCCAGTACTGATTGGCAATCAGCAGTGCGGCGAGGGTGAGGAGAATGTCGATCAGCCAGAAGTTGTCCAATGTTTTGCCCTTTTTTTCCAGAATTCTAATAGAAAACCGGTAATAAGCGACAATTCTGCTTCGGCAGATACAAAAAAACCCGGCTTAAAAGCCGGGTTTTTTCAGTCCGTAGACTTAAGCTTCGTCGGAAGCTTGCTTGGCTTCTTCAGCGGCAGCTGCGTCGGCCTTGGCTTCCTTGATAGAAAGCTTGATACGTCCACGCTGGTCAACGTCGAGTACTTTAACCTTAATCTTCTCACCTTCACTCAGGTAATCAGTTACGGCATTTACGCGCTCTTCAGCGATCTGGGAGATATGCACCAGACCGTCTTTGCCCGGCAGGAAGTTAACGAACGCACCGAAGTCTACGATACGTACCACGGTACCTTCGTAGATAGCGCCAATCTCAGCTTCCGCAGTGATCTCCTCGATGCGGGTTACCGCCGCTTCCAGGCTCTCACCGTCTTCACCGAAGACTTTGATAGTGCCGTCATCTTCGATATCAATGGAGGCGCCGGTCTCTTCAGTGATGGAGCGGATAGTCGCACCGCCCTTACCGATCACGTCGCGGATCTTGTCCGGATGGATCTTCAGGGTCGCGTAGCGCGGTGCGTTCTCATTCACGGTGGTACGGGAAGAGTCGATCACCTTGTTCATTTCCGCGAGGATGTGCAGACGCGCATGCAGAGCCTGCTCCAGAGCGGTCTCCATGATCTCTTCGGTAATACCTTCGATCTTGATGTCCATCTGCAGCGCGGTCACACCAGAGGCGGTACCCGCTACTTTGAAGTCCATATCGCCGAGATGGTCTTCGTCACCGAGGATATCGGTCAGAACCGCATAGCCTTCGTCTTCTTTCACCAGGCCCATAGCGATACCGGCTACCGGTGCCTTCAGCGGAACACCCGCATCCATCAGCGCCAGGCTGGAACCACATACGGAAGCCATGGAGCTGGAACCGTTGGATTCAGTGATCTCGGAAACCACGCGCACGGTGTAGGGGAAGCTGTCCGGGCTCGGCAGAACTGCAGCGATACCGCGACGAGCAAGGCGACCGTGGCCGATTTCGCGACGACCGGTAGCACCTACACGACCCGCTTCACCTACAGAGTAGGGAGGGAAGTTGTAGTGCAACATAAAGTAGTCTTTGCGCTCACCTTCCAGGGCGTCGATGATCTGTGCATCGCCAGTGGAACCGAGGGTAGCCACTACCAGAGCCTGGGTCTCACCACGGGTGAACAGCGCAGAGCCGTGGGACTTGGGCAGAGCGCCAACTTCCACAGCGATCGAACGTACAGTTTTGCTGTCGCGACCGTCGATACGGGGCTCGCCACGTACTACAGCGCCGCGCACCAGCTTCTTCTCCAGCTTGCCGAAGTAGCTTTTTACCAGATCGGCGCTAATTTCTTCAGTAGCCAGGGCTTCAGCGGCTTCGCTGCGCAGTTCCGCCAGGCGGGTGCTGCGCTCTTGCTTGTTGGTGATGCGGTAGGCTTCGGCAACCTTCTCGCCAAACTGAGCGTCCAGGGCAGCTTTCAGCTCGGTGTTTTCCGCCGGAGCCTGCCAGTCCCACTGGGGCTTGCCCGCTTCCGCTTTCAGCTCTTCACAAACCTTGATAATGGCCTGCATTTCCTGGTGTGCGTAGAGTACGGCACCCAGCATGATGTCTTCCGGCAGCTCCTGGGCTTCGGACTCCACCATCAGTACGGCGTCTTTGGTACCGGCAACGACCATGTCCAGCTCGGAGGTCTTCAGAGCTTCGTAGCCCGGGTTCAGCAGGTAGCCGTCTTGCTGGGTGTAACCCACGCGCGCAGCACCGATTGGGCCTGCGAAAGGAATACCGGAAACAGACAGCGCTGCGGAAGTGCCGATCATGGCAGCGATATCCGGGTCCATGTCCTTCTCAGCGGAGAGAACAGTACACATCACCTGAACTTCGTTCATAAAGCCGTTCGGGAACAGCGGGCGGATCGGGCGATCGATCAGACGGGAAGTCAGGGTTTCTTTTTCAGACGGGCGGCCTTCACGCTTGAAGAAACCACCGGGAATTTTGCCAGCCGCGTAGGCTTTTTCTTGATAGTGCACGGACAACGGGAAGAAGCCCTGATCTGGCTTGGCTTCTTTAGCGCCGACAACAGTACACAGGACAACAGTCTCTCCCATGCTAACCAGGGCAGCACCGGTAGCCTGGCGCGCGATACGGCCGGTCTCGATGGTGACTTGGTGTTGTCCGTATTGGAAAGTTTTGCTTACTGGATTCACTAGTTTTTTTCCTATTTCCTTACGGTTACTGGCCCATTCCAGTAACCCCTACAGTGGTTGCCTGGATAGAAGTTCCAAACCTTCAATCCAGAGCGATACGGGGATGTACCGCTACCGACCCGGGTGGCCGGTGCAAACGCAGCACATCCGCCGGGATATTTGTCCCTGGGGTTGTGTTGCGAAACTGCCGAAAAGTGACAACAGCGCCACTTTTCAGCAAGCATTAAAGAAGAAAGCCCGCCAGAGGCGGGCATTCCAGGGTCTTAGCGACGCAGGCCGAGCTTAGCGATCAGCTGTGCGTAACGGTTCAGATCCTTGCGCTTCAGGTAGTCCAGCAGCTTGCGACGCTGGTTTACCATGCGGATCAGACCACGGCGAGAGTGGTGATCCTGCTTGTGCGCAGAGAAGTGACCCTGCAGTTTGTTGATGTTGGCAGTCAGCAGGGCTACCTGGACTTCCGGAGAACCGGTGTCGCCTTCAGATTGACCGTGCTCTTTCAGGATTGCTGCTTTTTCTACTGCAGACAGTGCCATAACGATTAACCTCGTCGTAATATGCTTTAAAAGATTCGGCTGGCCCGTGCATATTTACAGACCAGCTACTCACTGTTGTGGACTTAGTCCACTGCAATACTCTCACATCAACCGCTATCGGCTCTCACCAATATAGCGTTTTCTGCTTAAGTACTACTTACCAGACGCCGAGGCGCTACGCACCCGTCGTCAGTAATTTCTCCTACGCCCAGAAAATCGCCATTTTCCAGGAAGAGGCGCACCATATCACCTTCTTCACCGATACGGTAGACCTGCAAATCCATTACCGGCTGCCCCTGACGCACATAGTAACCAGACTCGTCCGGAAGGGTGAGTTTGGGCAGCGAGGAGGCAGGAGAATCCACCGATAACAGGTGGTGATCCAACTCCTCCGCCATGCCCTCACCGCGCTCCGCGGTGAGCTCATCCAGAGTCACTGAATCGGCCTCGACGTAGGGACCGGCTGCGCTGCGGTGCAACTCTTCCACATAGGCACCGACACCCAGGGCCTGGCCCAGGTCTTCGGCAATACTGCGAATATAAGTGCCCTTGGAGCAGTGAACCTCAACTTCTGCACGGGGCTGGGCGCCCGGTGTAAAGCTCAGCAGTTCAAATTCAAAAATCTCTACTTCCCGCGCCTCGCGCTCCACTTCCAAGCCCTGGCGCGCCAACTTATACAGCGGCTGCCCCTTGTGCTTGAGGGCCGAGTACATGGACGGCACTTGCTTGATGGGACCGCGAAAGGCTTCCATCGCTTTCAGCACAGCTTCTTCGGTCAAACCGGAAGCATCTTTAGTTTCCAGTACATCGCCATCGGCATCGCCACTAGCAGTGGTCATGCCGAAAACAAAAGTACTGCGATAGCGCTTGTCCGCATCGAGCAGGTACTGGGAAAACTTGGTCGCTTCGCCGAAACAGATCGGCAATACGCCGGTTGCCAGGGGGTCCAGCGCTCCGGTGTGACCGGCGCGATTGGCGAAAAAGAGTCGTTTGGCTTTTTGCAGGGCGTCGTTGGCGGTAATCCCGGCGGGCTTGTTCAATAACAGCACGCCGTGAACCGGCCGGCCCCATTTTGGTCTGCGGCCCATGGATTAATCTTCGTTGGAGTCGCTATCGTCGTCTTGGTGTTTGCGATCTTCTTTAACCGCCTTGTCGATCAGGGCAGACAGCGCCTGGCCGCGCACCGAGGTCTCATCGTAGCGGAAGTGCAAACGGGGAATAGTGCGAATCTGGATTGCGCGCGCAAGCTGCGTGCGCAAAAAGCCGGCGGCTTTATTCAGCACTTCGATAGAGGTATTAATTTTGCTGCGATCATCCTCACCCACCAGGGTGACAAAAACTTTAGCAACGGTTAGGTCGCGGCTGACTTCAACATCATTGACGTTGATCATACCCAGGCGAGGATCGCGAATCTCGTGTTGGATCAGCTGGGCCAGCTCGCGGCGCATGGCGTCGGCGACGCGGTCTGCGCGATGAAATTCTCTTGCCATTGTTTACCTATTGAGAATGGCGGTTTAAAGACAGGAAAACCCGCACGGCTAGGCCGCGCGGGTTTATCCTCGATCCGCTGCGGAACTCCTTAGAGTTCGCGAGCAACCTTAACGATATCGTAAACTTCGATCTGGTCACCGGACTTAACGTCGTTGTAGTCCTTAACCCCGATACCACACTCCATGCCGTTGCGCACATCTTGCACATCGTCTTTGAAGCGACGCAGGGATTCCAGTTCGCCCTGATAGATCACAACGTTGTCGCGCAGTACGCGGATCGGCTTGTTGCGGTAGACGGTACCTTCAGTAACCATACAACCGGCAATGGCGCCAAACTTCGGTGAGCGGAACACATCGCGAACCTGGGCAATACCCACGATCTCTTCGCGTATTTCCGGATCAAGCATACCGGACAGTGCCTGCTTCACTTCGTCGAGCAGGTTGTAGATCACGCTGTAGTAACGAATCTCTACGCCTTCTGTCTCAGCAACCTTTCGGGCAGCCACATCAGCACGGGTGTTGAAGCCCAGAACGATAGCGCCGGAGGTCAGGGCCAGGTTGATATCGTTCTCGGCGATACCACCTACACCGCTGGACACGACGTTGACAGAGACTTCTTCGTTGCCGATATCCGCCAGTGCGCCCAGGATAGCTTCCAGGGAGCCGCGAACGTCCGCTTTGATAACAACCGGCAGTACTTTGCGCTCGCCGGCTTCCATGTTCGCAAACATGTTTTCCAGCTTGGCCGCCTGCTGGCGCTGCATGCGCTCACGACGCTCTTTATCACCGCGCTGTTCAGCTACTTCACGAGCTCTGCGCTCATCCGCAACCACCATGAACTCGTCACCAGCGTTGGGTGTGGTGTCCAGACCCAGCAGCTCAACCGGAGTTGAAGGGCCAGCTTCTTTAACCTGCTTGCCCAGCTCGTTGGTCATGGCGCGAACACGGCCGTAGCTCTGGCCTGCCAGTACGATATCGCCGCGCTTCAGCTCGCCGTTCTGTACCAGCAGGGTCGCCACAACACCGCGACCTTTTTCCAGGCGGGATTCGATCACAACACCTGTTGCCGGTACCTTGACCTTGGCCTTCAGCTCCAGCATCTCTGCTTGCAGAGAAATCGCTTCCAGCAGGTCGTCGATGCCTTCACCAGTGTGTGCAGACACATTGATAAACTGGGTATCACCGCCCCAGTCTTCAGGAATTACATCTTTCGCAGCCAGCTCGTTTTTAACACGATCGGGATCGGCAGCTTCTTTATCGCACTTGTTGATTGCAACAACCAGCGGTACACCGGCAGCGCGGGCGTGGTTCACAGCTTCTTCGGTCTGCGGCATCACACCGTCGTCAGCAGCCACTACCAGGATAACTACGTCAGTTGCCTGGGCCCCACGGGCGCGCATTGCGGTAAAGGCGGCGTGTCCCGGGGTATCCAGGAAAGCGATCTCGCCCTGGCTGGTTTTCACACGGTAAGCACCGATGTGCTGGGTAATACCACCGGCCTCACCGGAAGCCACCTTGGTCTTACGGATGTAGTCCAGCAGGGAGGTTTTACCGTGGTCAACGTGACCCATAACGGTAACTACCGGTGCGCGGGACACCTCAGTGCCTTCACTGGCCTGGGTCTCGGCAACCAGCGCTTCCTCCAGCTCGCTTTCAGAGCGGAATACCACCTTGTGGCCCATCTCTTCGATGATCAGCTGCGCAGTTTCACGGTCCAGGCTCTGGTTGATAGTAACCATCTCGCCCATTTTCATCAGGCGCTTGATCAGGTCACCGGCTTTCACATTCATCTGTTTGGCCAGCTCGCCAACAGTGATGGTTTCGCCCAACTGTACTTCGTACACCTGCTTCTCCGTGGGCCTTTTAAAGCCGTGCGTAGGTTTAACCTTCAAGGTCGGACGAGACAGGGAGCGCGTGCTGCGCTTGGATGCTTCGTCTTCCTCAAATACTTCCAGCGCCTGTTCGTACAGAGCGGTTTTGCTGGATTTTTTCGGGCCGGACTTGGAGCGGCGACCGCGACGCTTACGCGGTTCATCCTCAGAGCGATCAGCTTCAGCGGGGGCAGTGGATGCTGCCTCCAGCTTGCGACGCAGAGCTGGCTTGACCTCAGAGGTCTTCTCAGCACTTTTTGCCGGTGCTGGCTTAGCCTTGGCTGTCTGTGCAGCTTGCGCAGCTTTCTCTTTCTTTTCCTGGGCTGCGCGTCGGTCAGCTTCTACTTTAGCTTTCTTCTCTTCAAGTTCACGCTTTTCCTGCTCAGCCTGCTGCTTGCGACGCTCCATCGCGGCAATTCGCATTGCCTCGATATCGTCTGAGTAGCTTGAGCGGATTGGTGCGGCGGGCTCTGCCTTTTTCACTACGTTTTCCGCGGTCTTATCCTCTGATTTAGCCGCATCTTGATCGGCTTTTACTTCATTGCTTGCTTTCGCTTCGGCTTCAGCCTTGGCTTTTGCTTCTGCTTCGGCCTTGGCTTTCGCTTCGGCTTCAGCCTTGGCTTTCGCCTCGGCTTCGGCTTTGGCTAGCGCCTCTTCTTCCGCCGCTAGGCGTGCAGCTTCTGCCTCGGCTTCTACGCGAGCGCGTTCGGCTTCGGCCTCCAGTCTTTCCTGCTCATTTTGCAGGGCATCGACTGCCGCTTCCTGCTCGGGGCTGCTCGATTCTTCGCCTGCCGCTACGGTTTCAAGCTCAGCTTGAGGGCGCTTCACATAAGTGCGCTTCTTGCGCACTTCCACATTCACAGTCTTGCGGCCGGTGCCAGAGCCAGTCTTCAGCGTGCTTGTGGTTTTGCGCTTCAAGGTGATCTTGCGCGGCGCGGCGCCCTGCTCCCCGTGACTGCTTTTCAGGAAACTGAGCAAGACCTGCTTTTCCTCGTCTGACACCACTGCATCCACAGAGGTGTGAGGCAAACCCGCTTCTTTCATCTGCTTGAGCAGACGGTCTTCGGTGGCACCAACCGATTTGGCGAGTTCACTAACTGTTACTTCGGCCATTCTCTCTCCTAAAAGTCACTTGGTCGGAGGGGGTTACTTATACGTAAGTTATTTTTCGCTGCATTTAAGCTTCTTCGCCGCTGTCATCGGCAAACCAGGGCTCACGCGCCTTCATAATCAGCGCTGCAGCGCGCTCCTGGTCGAGACCTTCGATATCCAGCAGGTCATCGACAGCCTGCTCTGCCAGGTCTTCCATCGTGGAAATACCACGGCTGGCCAGTTGGAATGCCAGCTGGCGCTCCATACCGTCCATATTCAAAAGGTCTTCCTGGGGCTCAGATGCATCCAGCTTCTCTTCAGATGCCAGCGCTTGGGTCAACAGGGTGTCCTTGGCGCGGGCGCGCAGCTCCTCAGCGATATCCTCATCGAAGCCCTCAATTGCGAGCATCTCTTCGATGGGTACATAAGCTACTTCTTCAAGAGAGGCAAAGCCCTCTTCAACCAGCACACCGGCAACGTCTTCATCGATATCCAGGCGATCCATAAACACCTGCATGATGGAGCTGGACTCGGCTTCCTGCTTGCTCTGCCACTCATCACTGCTCATGACATTGATCTGCCACTGGGTCAGCTCGGAGGCCAAGCGTACATTCTGGCCGCTGCGGCCGATAGCCATTGCGAGGTTTTCCTCTGCCACGGCTACATCCATAGAACCGGTGTCTTCGTCGACCACGATGGATTCAATTTCTGCTGGCGCCATCGCATTGATAACGAACTGAGCAGGGTTTTCGTCCCACAGAACGATATCTACACGCTCACCAGACAGTTCGTTGGAAACCGCTTGAACACGCGCGCCACGCATACCCACACAGGCACCCACCGGGTCGATGCGACCGTCGTTGGTATTTACAGCGATTTTTGCACGCAGACCGGGATCGCGGGCCGCGCCTTTAATTTCGATTACCTGCTCGGAAATTTCCGGCACTTCAATGCGGAACAATTCGACAATCATTTCCGGGCAGGAGCGGCTCAGCATCAGCTGGGGGCCGCGGGCTTCCGGTTGGATTTCCAACAGGATTGCGCGCACGCGATCGCCGAGTCGGAAAATTTCGCGGCCAACCAGCTGATCGCGGGGCAGACGCGCTTCGGCGTTATTACCCAGGTCTACAGCGATAAAGTCGCGAGTCACCTTCTTCACCGTGCCGCTAACCATCTCGCCGACGCGATCGCGGTACTCGTCTACAACCTTGGCGCGCTCGGCTTCACGTACCTTTTGTACGATGACCTGCTTTGCGGTCTGTGCAGCGATACGGCCAAATTCTACATTTTCCACCTGCTCGCGGAAAACATCACCTGCTTTCAGGTCAGCATCTTTTTCGTGAGCTTCTTCCAGGGTGAACTGGGTACCCAACTCAGCCAAGACTTCATCACCGACCACTTCCCAGCTGCGGAAAGTCTCGTAATCGCCTGAACGACGATCAATGATAACCTCAATGGTTGAATCTTCGTCGTAGCGCTTCTTCGTGGCCGTTGCCAATGCCGCTTCGATGGCCTGGAAAATAATCTCCTGGTCAACGCCCTTCTCGTTGGATACCGCCTCGGCTACCAGCAAGATCTCTTTGTTCATGCAACTGTGCCTCAAAATCGCCTGAGCTCAGGCTCCTACAGGTTATTTGGTAAATTGGGGAATGATATTTGCTTTTTCGATACTGTCGATCGGCAAAAGGTATTCGTTTTCACTATCTACACGCAGAACCACTTCATCACCCTCTACACCGGCCAGCAGTCCGCGCCACTTACGCTGCCCATCCAGAGGCATACGCAGGCGAACTTCAATCTGGGCGCCGATAAAGCGCTCGTACTGGGCCAGCTTATAAAGAGGGCGGTCGAGCCCTGGGGAAGAGACTTCAAGTGTGTACTTACTACTGATGGGATCTTCCACATCCAGTACAGCACTGGATTGGCGGCTCACTTTCTCGCAATCCTCAACGGAAATACCGTTTTCGGAGTCGATATAAATGCGCAGCAGCGCGTTGCGACCGTGGGTTTGGTACTCAATACCCCACAACTCACACCCCAGCGATGCCACCACCGGCGCCAGAAGCTCTTCCAGCAATTCGCGTTTGCTCGCCATTCTCGTCACCACATACAAAAAATGGGCCTACGGCCCACTTCGAAAAATATCTGCAACTTTTCTTGCAGATACGAAAAAGCCCCTGACGGGGCTTTGACCGCACATTCGCGCAGTCAGTGTGCACGAATGCAAAATTTGGTAGCGGGGGCAGGATTTGAACCTACGACCTTCGGGTTATGAGCCCGACGAGCTACCAGGCTGCTCCACCCCGCAACAACGAAAGCGCAATCAAAGTTTCCCTAAGGAAAGTTGGTAGCGGGGGCAGGATTTGAACCTACGACCTTCGGGTTATGAGCCCGACGAGCTACCAGGCTGCTCCACCCCGCAACAACAAAAGCGCAATCAAATTTTTCCCTAAGGAAAATTGGTAGCGGGGGCAGGATTTGAACCTACGACCTTCGGGTTATGAGCCCGACGAGCTACCAGGCTGCTCCACCCCGCAACAACTCCAAGAAACAAAGCCTGGTTGATCTTTGTTTCCCTGCGGCGGGACCAGCCCAACCACTCAAGAGGCTGCGCATTCTATTGGTGCTGACCCGGTGAGTCAAGCCGTAATTGGCATTTGTTTTCACCGAGGGGGTAAAGCCGTCTCTACCATCTCGAAAATCAGTATAGAAAAGGAAGAAAATCCCGCAAGCAGACCACCTTCATATACCGTCTTCTTTCTTGCACATGTACTTTTTATAAAAAGAACGAAGAGTAAAACTCTCTTAACAAGCCTCTGAATAAGCTAGCGAGTTAACTGGTGCACTATTGCTTTTCGAATTGGGGGAAAGCGATCACTGACTCGCAACACCATTTTGCGCAGCAACTTGGCCGGCAGGCGATCGTCAGTAAACAAATCCACCACCCTATTAGTTCCAGAGTAAATCGGCTTGGATTCAACCCGGTGCAGCATCTGGTAACGGGCCAGGGCCCGAGTCAGCTTGGCCGGGTTATATAGACGGCTAACACTATCCAGTTGACGGGCCAAAGTATCCGCACCGGCCAAGCCCAAATTAAATCCATGTGCGGTCACTGGATGCATCCCCACAGCGGCATCTCCCACCAAGGCAAAGCGCTCAGCGAAAAAGTGATGTGCGTATACCGCAACCAATGGATAACAGTGGCGCTCACCAAAAGCTTCGACACCGCCGAGCTGGGACGCGCTTTCGCGGGATACGTGCCCGGCAAACTCTTCATTACCCATCGCCATAATCTGGGCAGAGAGACTGGCGGGAACAGTAACCACGGCCGATGAAATATTTGCCTTGGGCAAAGGTAACAGCGCCAGTGTCGAGCCGTAGCGGAAACACTCCCGGGCAATACCATCGTGGGGTAATTCGGTGCGTACAGGGCCGACAATCGCCACTCGGCCAAAGTCGCGCATATCGGCGCCAATTCCCGCCATGCGTCGCACTTCAGAAAAACGGCTGTCGGCTGCAACCACCAGGGAAGCGCGCACGCCCTCCCCCTCTGCCAGTTCAAGATGACGCATGGCGCCACTCAATGTCATCCCGGTAACGGTCGAGTTATCGAGCAGCGTTATATTCTCAGTCTCCAAAACTGTCTCATATAAGATTCGCCGGATTGCAGAGTTGGAGACAATAAAACCCAGAGGCCCCCTCTCTCCCGGGCTAAAGTGGAGTGTCGAAGGGGAATTGCCGTCGACTACTTCGGCAGCATTTAGCGGGCTAATCTCTTCCGGGGATAATCTCTGCCAAGCCCCCAGTTCTTGCAGCAGCTTGTAGGATTTATGTGTCAGAGCAATCTCGCGGCCATCATCAACGGGAGCGGACAGCGCCGACTTATCCTGGCGCTCAATAATTGCCACCTGACACCCTTTGCGGGCGAGCATCACCGCCAAGGAAAGTCCCGCCGGTCCAGCACCTACGATAGCTACATCGGACTCCGTCATTTTCACACCCCTGATTTGCACGCAACAAATACAAGTCACTCTAGTGACTCACATCCGGGATAAACTGATCCAGATCAGGTTAAAGCCAATCCCAAGCCGCTCTACAGAGGTATAAATTGGTGAACTTTAGGGGTATAAAATATCACGCCCGCCACCAGCGCTTCTGAAAAACTGGAGCACCATGGAGTTCAAATATGGAACTTAAAATTCATTTCATTAACGCCTTTACCGACAAAGTCTTTCACGGAAATTCAGCCGGAGTTGTTGTTACTGAGGATTGGCTGGATGAAAATTTAATGCAGTCCATCGCTGCAGAAAATAATCTTTCCGAAACCGCGTTTCTGGTAAAACGCCCGGATACCAGTTATGGAATTCGCTGGTTTTCACCGTTAACGGAAATTGATTTTTGTGGTCATGCCACCCTGGCGTCAGCCCATGTTCTTTTTTCTCAAGACCCTCAATGCGAGCAACTCCAGCTCCATGCGGCCGCTGTGGGCAAAATGACAATAAGCCGAGGGGAAAATAGAATTATTTCCATGGACTTCCCACGAAGGGAGCCACAACCCATAGATCGCATACCGCCAGAATTACTGGAGGGGCTTTCAATAACACCAAGTCAAGCGTTACTTAACAACCAAGCTTACTTTGCCATCTAAAATAGTGAGCGAGAAGTATTGGATGTACAGCAGGATGCGAGCAGCCTGCGAAAGCTCGCCCCCTACGATGTGGTCGTCACGGCAAAATCCGATAAGTACGATTTTATCTCCCGATATTTCTGGCCATCCAATGGTGGTGCCGAAGATCCGGTGACCGGTTCTATTCACACAGGGCTCGCCCCTTACTGGTCACAAATTCTGGATAAGAAAGAGCTGATCGCCTATCAAGCCTCCAAGCGCGGCGGCCTGCTGAATTGCACCATCACCGGGGACAGAGTCATTATCTCAGGCAAAGCAGTACCCTATTTGAGCGGGACCATACGGGTTTGATACCCCGAAAATCCGCCGGGATTTCCAAAATAAATCACAATTTCCCCCAATTACGATAAGTACAACTAAACAGAGGAGCATTGAGCAATGGAACAAAAAGGATCGTGCCTATGTGGCACTATTAACTTCGAAATTGAAGGTGACTTTGGCGGCTTCTTTCTCTGCCACTGTAGTTACTGCCGCAAAGATACCGGTTCAGCTCATGCAGCAAACCTATTCTTCGCATCAGCGAAACTTGAATGGCTATCCGGTGCAGAACAGGTCAAAACCTTTAAGTTAGCAGGGACGAGGCACAGCAAAAGCTTTTGCAATCAATGCGGTTCCGCAGTGCCACGAGAAGATCCTGAAATTGGCCTCTTAGCGGTTCCCGCTGGCAGTCTGGATCGCCCAATAGATGTAAGGCCTAATGCCCATATCTTTATGGCCAGTAAAGCCGAGTGGGATCGGGAACTGGAAACAGTACCTAAAGTAGACAAACTACCCCAGGTGGCTAGTGCGGACTCTGAATAGACCAGTTAATGATGGCTTTACTCGACCACAGTTGCTGCGATGATAAGGTTTCTCGCAGCAACTGAAGGTCACATAGAGAGCATTAGCCGGGATGACCGTCAACGCGCGGCTGGAATAGCACCGGGGTGTAATACAGCAGGAAAAGCGTGTAACCGACTACCCAGGCAATAATTGCTGCGAGCAAACCACTCGGGGCGGGTGCCCAAAAAACACGTGCGAGAGCAGATAACGCCAGAGCCATAAAAGCCAGGGGCATCAAGCGCGGCGCCTTCAATATCCGACCTGTGTGGCCGAGACTGACGCGGCTGGTCATAGACAAGATCAATCCGCCAATACCGCCAACGGCAAATGCGTGTAAAGCGGGACTCTGCCAGGAAGGGGCAATTTGGCTCCAGGCCAGAGCCGCGAGAAAACACCCCAAAATAACTAACCAGTAGCTCACATGCAGAGACCAAACCATCGGTTCTGCCCATATTTTTGTAGGGTGCCAGCGCACCACCCGGATCACCTGCAAAATACCCAGAGAGACCGCAAAAAAGGCCCAAACCATTTGCGGCAAACCAACAGCCACCGATAGCAACAAGCCCACCGCAGCAATATGGGTACCCCACTCTACAGCCGGTATCTTATCTCTTGGGCTCAAGTGAAAGCGGCGCGCCGTAAAGAAGGGTATAACCCGCCCACCGATTATCAGAATAATCGCCGTCACCAACAGCAAAGCCAGCAAGGCGATTCGGCTCTGTGCCCCTGGCAGCAACCAGTGGCTAGCGGACAATGCAGCAAACATCAGCATCGCAGGCAATACAAACATATTTCGCCACTGCTTGGTTCGCAACACCCTGGCTCCGAGCAAAAACGCTGAGAACAGGAAAAAGGAGACTTCAGCAATCACCGGCATCCAAATAGGGACCGCCGCCAACAGGTAACCCAAACGGGCCAAGAGCCACAGGCCGACCAAAGCAATAAGTTGGGTTCCCTTTGGCGAGGGGATACCAGTCCAGGTTTGCATGGCCGTGCCGAGAAAACCCACAACAACGGTAGCCGCGAACCCAAACAGCATCTCATGGGAGTGCCAGACTACCCCCATTCGAAAAGCCGGCATCTGCCAACCGAATAACTGCCCCTGCCAGATAACCAGGGCAACCATACTCCACAGAGCAGCTCCCCAGAAAAAAGGGCGAAACGGCATACGCCAAATAGGTGCAATAGACTCCGCGCGCGCGCGGTCAACGATAGGTATCAAAATCCATTCTCCTTACCAACTACGGGAACACCAGGCTCCCTACACAAATAATTCGCAGTACAAGACCACCCCGACAGGCCTGCTTTGCTTGGAGAATCAAAGGCGCCCTATAAAAAGCAGGACACAGGGGTTTATCTGTCCGGCGGCGCCGCAACCTAGGCAAAAGCGCCGACTTTTCAGTCATCCGCATCAGTGCGGGATATCGCCCGAGATTCCATTTCCAGGGATTGGGAAAGAGCCCTATTCTCACTCAATTAACAAAAATAGTTAACAAAAAAATGAGTAGTCTGTGAATTATTCTAACTGGGGTGAAGAATCTTTTTCTGTGTAGATAACCTGAAAAAAACCACACGTTTTATAGGGTTATTTCTATTTTCAGGAAAAACTGGGCAAAGGTGAAGTGGACTTGAAGTATCTCACAAGTTTACTCAAATTGGGAAGCACTTCCATTTACAGAAACATACACGGAGCCACCAATAAACAAACACTCAACCAGGAATAAAACTTGAACCTACTTCCCTAGTAATTCAGTACTTATCTCTCATATACAAACCATTAAGCTTTCACCATAATTTTATATGGCAATCATTACACGGTGCCCAGTGCCGGTAAAATACCGCCTAAGTTAGAGATTTACGCCAGCCTGTGCAGTGGAGGAATTATGCTCATACCAGGCTATCTTATCGCGGCATCAACCTTACTATTCTGCTGCCAGGCCCTCGCAACCAACACTTATATCCTGTCACAACAGGGTATTGGCAATCGGGCTATAGGGGACCAAAGCGACCCAACCATCATTAACAATCTCATCATGCAAACACAAGATGGTGAATTTAATAATGTGGTGGCTCAGCAATCCAACGGCAATACTGAAGGATCTATTATCCAGTTGCAGAGAGGCGTATCAAACGAGCTAATGTCAGTCCAATCCAGCAGCCTGGGTAGCACGACATCAGTCTCCCAGCTTAATGTTCTCAACAAGGCCGAAACCTCACAGACAAGTACACTGTTTAGCACTATAAGCATCAGTCAGGAACAATCCCTAAATCAAATTACGAGCATACAAAACCTTTCCACTGGTACAACTGCTAACATCTCGCAGATAGGAACCCTAAATTTTTCGGAATCTATCCAAGATGATGTTGCTCTTAGTGATGTCTCTATTAGCCAGTTAGGTAATTTTAATAGAGCTGAGATTATCGATAAAGAAAGTGGCATAGCAAACTCTGCCAGTATTATCCAAAGTGGAAGCCAGAATATTGATACTAGAATTATCCTGATACAGTCTCTGGGAACCAATAATCAAATTCAACAATTTGGCAATAACAACACTGCCCGGATAACAAATACTAACGGCGCCTTTAATACCAACTCAATAGTACAACTTACAGATTCCAGTGCTACTAGCATCCAAACAAGCAACTCTATTCAGGGATTTAACAGTTCCATCCAGCAAGGACAGAGTAATCGCGCTTCTATAATTGTTAATCTTGCTCAAAACAACCAGGCCTTTACATCTCAAAGTGGAACAAACAACGGGTCCACAATCAACCAGATAAACATCAATAATTTTTCCGAGATAACACAAACAGGAACAAGTAATAGCGCCACGTCAATACAACTCGCTATTGAAGGGGCCAGTAGTGTTGTCACACAAAGTGGATCGGATAATAGTGCTGATATTAGTCAAAGTGGATCAGCCTCTGAGGCAGCTATAGACCAGGAATTTGATCAAAATACATTAATAGCCATTCAAGATGGCTTTAGTGCAAGACTACAGTTGCTGCAACAAGGCCTACAGAATCAAGTAAGTTCAACGCAGTCTGGTTATATTGATGATGCGGACATCATTCAACTGGGTGAGCTAAACACTATCAATCTCACTCAAACCGGCAGCTTTAATAGTGCAGAGCTACTACAACTAGGTACAGACAACTTTCTCCAGGTAATTCAATTGAGTTTTGGTGCTACTATCTCCATTTCACAGATTGGCAGTAACAATTCTGCGATATACATACAGTAGAGAAAGAGGCTAAGAAAAACCATATTATTTATTGCTCAGATTTTTTCTTTCTGGGAAACATCCCCTTTCACAAACAGCAAACTTACAATCAGTGCTGCAGCAGCCAAACACGCATTAACAGTAAATGCCCGATCAATACCCTCAGATAATTCCGGAGCCATCGCAACAACCGTTGTATTCATCGCCAGACCAATAGCACCGCCGATAATTTGGAACATATAAATTAAGGCCGCCGCCAAGCTTGCCCTGGCAGGCCCCAATACCGTAACCGCAGTAGTCGTTATCGTAGGAAAATATAAGCCTAATCCTATACCGAGAGTGAGCATTCCCGGTACCAAGTGCAGATAGTGATCGCGAACCACTAGGCCAGAAAGTAAAAACATTCCCAAACCTAAAAAGAGTGCCGCTCCCGCTAAAATTAGGCGAGCCCCCAAAAATTCATATAACCACCCTGCTATATATGAGACTACCGCATAGGTAATCATCACCGGCAATAAACCCGCACCAGACCAAACTGCAGAATAGCTCAACTCCTTAATTAAAAATTGAGGAATATAAAGCAACATAGATACAAAAGTGACCGATAGAAGCAAAGTCACCAGACAGATAGAAAAAAAGCGCCAATTAGTAGCTACATCCGGGGGAATAAGTGGGTCAGAGCGAGTATGAGGCTCAACCCAGGCAAATACCAAAAAGAAAATCACCGATGTTACTAAAAGTCCAATCACTAAAGGACTTCTAAATCCTACATCGATAACAAAATCCAGAGATAACATTAAAGCCAAAAGGCTAATTGATAATGAGGCCATCCCCCAATAGTCAACCTTTTCATTGCTCTCATCGGGCTTATCATCCTCAATTACTTTCCAGCCCACCAACATTGCCGCCAAAGCGATGGGTAAGTTAATAAAAAAAATCCAGCGCCAGCTAAGAAAATCTGTAAAGAAACCACCCAACAGTGGCCCTACAGAGTTCGCAAAGCCACACACCGTCATTATCAAACCGCCTGCCTGACCGGCGCGGTCATCAGGCATGATCTGATAGGTCATGCCGAGCACAGCGGGCCACATCAGAGCACCACCAACACCCATTAATGCCCGGCTTCCCAGCAGCATCCATTCATTGACGGCCAGACCACCCAAAACTGAGAAAAAGACGAAGATTGAGGTTCCAACAAAAAATAGCCGGCGCCGACCAAACATATCCGCCAAGCGCCCGCCAGTAACTATAAAAATCCCGAACACCAATGCATAACCGTTAATCACCCACTGAAGAGTGGAGATATCTGCGTTAAAGTGTTTTTCCATTGCAGGGATAGCGACGGAGAAGGCCGTAAAATCATTGGCCACCAAAAAGACTGCCAACGACAATGCCGTTAAGCCAATAATCTGTGATCGCGATAGCGGGGTCTTTGAGGCTGCCATAAATGCCAAACTTCACACTTTGCAAGTTATGCAATGGATATATAAGCTTGGACCAATGAAGGACCAACTGCAGCGCAAATTATCAGGCAACACCAAGTAACAGCCTAGTACCAAGGGGGTCCTCATAAACTTTATTACTAGAATCTCGGTGCTTTTCTCCTATATCCAGAATTACTTTCTTCCGCAATACTCTGATTAGGTCCCAGCTCAGGCATAGACAAGCATTAATGCCAACAACAATGGCTTGATGTCAGTGTAAGTCCGCAGTCTCACTAATCCTCATTCCATGTTTAGCAGATCGAATCAGTCCAAAAGCAGTATCCGGTAGCAGAAGTATTGGAAGCTATCAGCCTATGATTAATCAGGATTGATCGACAGGCTTGAGCGGGGCCCTCTACTCCAATTCTTATAAACCAAAACTCAAAGGCTGACAGGGTTTGCCCATGAAGGTGCTATCTTTTGCCATTACCATTCTCTCGATCAATCATGGCCATCAGACCCAGGCGAACAGTGCTTACTCATCAACCAAGTAAGAACTGGCAACACTGCTACTGAAGATCAAATTGAACAAACAACCACTAACAACTTAATAAATCAAGCTCAGATTGGTGACAATAATAACGTTGAAGCAACACAATTTAACGGCAACAACAATTAAATAATGCCCACGCAGGCAGGAATTAACGATAGCATCACCACTACTTAATTTGGTAATAATACCGCGATTTCTCTGCAGTAAAGCCATGTGCCAATCTCTAGGAACTTGTATGTTCAGACAGCTATCTCCCAGAATCTATCATCCAACTCTCCTCCCAGCAGCCACATCCTAACACACTGAAAATATCAGATATTTTCCGACTTTAGTCCCAGTATCTCAGTGCTTTTATCTCATTCCCCTGAGGAGTCTCATTGTCAATACTTTTTCCAAGGCTCCAATATCTGAAACGAGCTGGATTTCGACTTTTGGAGAGCCCAATCAAACGGATTACAGAGGAGAAATATCTATGACAAACGGTGAGCACTTATGCCCACCAGAATTTGGAATCATTGAGTCTTTTTTAGAAAGCCGCCAATGATCTTAGCCCCGGCATATCCAAGTACTAATGCCAATGACAATGGCTTGGAGCCAGTGCAAGTAAGCAGTCTCACTACTTCTCTCACCATTTAGGGCCGATCAAATCACCCCCCAATGCCCAGCGGACGGTAGAGGCGGAATGTAGTCTCCGTTCGTTTACACCGAGATTGGATATGGATTTCACCTGTGTTGTACAGGAAGTACTGTGGACGTCATCAAAGCGCCACAACGAATTGAAGTAAAGGAGTTACTTGTGAAGATTTTACCTATAGCTGTTACCGCTCTTTCCCTTGCCATTAGTGGACTCGTTCATGCTGACGACAATGAGTATATCCTCTATCAGGATGGTACAGGAAATACAGCCTCAGGGGACCAAAGCGACCCCACTATATTTAATAACCTGATCGAACAGACTCAGATTGGTGACAATAACAATGCAGATGCAACACAATCCAACGGCAACACCAATGGTGTAATTACTCAGTATCAGGAGGGTGACTCTAACGGTTCTATCGCACTTCAGGATGGGACCACTGACACTACCTTAGTAATTACCCTGATTGGCGATATGAATGACGTTTCCCCCACCCAACAGGATACAAGTAATACGACGCAGGAATATACCGTTACAGGCAATGACAACCTCGGAGGCTCGGGGCAAATATCAACTTCTAATGGCGTAATGATATTCACCGTTAATGGGAATAATAATATATTCGGATCAGGTCAAACAAACTCCGATTCAGTATCATTCAATGCCGAAATGAATGGTGATAACAACGTCGCATCCACAAACCAGACTGACAGCTTCAACACGACCATAGTCATTCAGCAAACTGGAGACTTTAATATATTTTCCGGCAACGATATTGATAGCTCGAATAACAGCATATCCGCTATACAGTCTGGCAATTCAAATAACCTAGGATTTAACCATACTCCCAGCTTTAACCAGATAGATCTCATGGAGCAGTATGGGGACGGTAACTCTGCCGCCGCCACTACAAATACTGGCAGCGATATTACCAATTATATATTGCAGTCTGGTGATCAAAATGATGCATTTATACTGATCTCGGACTCTGCCAATCTGAACTCAACCATTATTCAACAGGGTGACAACAATAATGCTTTCACTAATGCAGATCTCGCATTTGACAGTATTTCAAGTGTTTCCCAGACAGGTGAGAGTAACGAATCTTTCTTATTTCAGTCCGGCTCATCACATAGTGCAGATATAATTCAGAACGACACTATGAATATGATCGACGCCGATCAAACAGGATTCGAGGCAGACCTCTACGCCTATCAGGATGGTGAACAAAACCTGATCACCTCTTTACAAGATGGCGATAGCGAAATGGCATCGCTCAACCAAGTGGGTACCCTCAATGAAATAGACCTTATGCAAAGCGGACAACAGGACGCTGCCACCCTATCTCAAGATGGTAACAATAACTTCCTAATGGTGACCCAAACCGGCTTTAGCGATAGTATTAGCGTTACCCAGTTGGGTGACAATAATAGTGCCACTTTTACACAGTAACTAGTGGTCCATGCGGAAAGTAATGTAACTTAAGAAAATATATTTTCTTTCTTTATGCGTATTACTGATGTCTAATTTTTACAGCTATAAAGTTATTAGTTACACAATTAACCGCATGGACCACTAGTTAATGGAAGCCCATATACTTATATATGGGCTCCTAGTTACCATCCATATTCTATCCACTACCAAACATCAATATTACTCCGCAATGAAAGTACTATGTAAATCAGACTTTTTTACTAGCATTTCAGTGCTTTTATCTCATACCAATTATCTTATTTATTAATAATACTAAAAGCGATACCGTAAGTAGGGGTCATTTATCACTTCACTACATTTTGACCGACCAACAAACCAAACAGGAGCAAATTAAATGAATAGTAAAATCACCCAATACAGGTGAAAAATTTGGAATAAATATTTCATATCAATCGAAGCAAAAATGAATATAGCCTCGGCATCTCCAAGCATTAATGCCAAAAAATGGCTTGGGATCAGTGCAAGCAAGCATTCTCACTACTTCTCTTACCATTTATGGCCTTTAAACTTCTTACCTAGCGCTCATTAAAGCCTAAATGAACTACAGAAGTTTTATTCGTTAATTACCGATATAGAACCAAGAGATTTATCACTCTTAACACCATCCATAGCTCATTAAATGAAAGGAATCATTTATGAAAACATCAATCTTTGCAATCACTGCCTTAGCGTTAGCCATTTCCGGTATTGCATACGGTGACAATACTTATATTGTCAATCAAGAGGGAACCGGAAATATGGCCATGGGAGACCAAACTGGTGCCACTGATAGTTTAATCACGCAGACTCAGATTGGCGACAATAACGATGCTGAAGCAACACAATTCAATGCCAACAGCAATGGAACTATTATTCAAATACAACAGGGAAACAACAATTTTGCGAATAGTGAACAAGACGCAAGCAGTAATTCTTCAGCAGTAATTACTTTAATAGGAGACAATAACGGAACGGGAACGGACCAAATATCAACCAGCAATAGTGTAATGCAAGAGACATTTATCGGTACCGATAATTTTGGCGGCTCAAGGCAGGAAGGCACTACTAGTACAACTATGATAAATACCCTTATGGGTACAAATAATGGTAGTGGCTCTATTCAGGAAAATACAACGAGTACCTTAATGAGTTTTACCATTATGGGAACTGACAATATAGGTAGTTCCTTACAGGAAAATACTTCCAATACTTCAATGATTTACACTATTAGCGGTACAAGTAGTGTTGGCAGTTCACTGCAAAGAGACTCTACCAATAGCTCGATGCAATTTACCATGATTGGCACCGATAATATTGGTTCATCGGGACAGACCAATATGGATGAAGCATTTCTGAACGTAGTTTCTATTGGCGACAGAAACGTCGGCACATCGGGTCAAACGGATAGCTTCAATAGCAGTATCAGTGTTTTTCAAATGGGTGACGATAATACCGGCGGAGGGGTAGATGATGATGGCAGCTCAAACACTTCTGTCCAATTAACACAGATCGGCAATTTCAATTCAGGGTTTACCGTACGAGGACAAAGTTCTGATCAATTTACTACAGTTGAGCAATATGGAAATGACAATTCCTTTAGCTCCTCAGATGACAATGCTAATAACAGTGTCGGCTCCAACCTACAACAAGGTGATAGCAATGACATTTTTGTTAGCCTGCAATCGGTATCTGATAATAACTACTCCATCAGCCAAATTGGTAATGGCAATGATGTGGAATTGACACAGACTGGCTCCAACCACTCGGCTGAGATAATTCAAATGAGTGAATTAAACACTATAAATGCGGAGCAAACCAACTTCAATGCCGACCTTTACGCCTCACAAGATGGCGAGGACAACTTGATTAATTCCCTCCAAGACGGAGACAGTATTTCAGCCACTCTTAACCAGAGCGGCAATCTCAACGAAATAGACCTGACTCAGAGTGGATCTTCAGATATTGCTACATTGTCCCAGGATGGCAATAGCAATTTCCTAATGGTAACGCAGACCGGTTTTAGCGATACCATTAGTGTCACCCAGCTGGGAGATAACAACAGTGCGACATATCTGCAGTAGTTATTCAAGTAGGCATACTTTTTACACGGCTACTTGATAGCAACCTAAATCGATCTAAATATGGAATTATCATGAAGAATATACTATTAATCCCAACCCTCTTCAGCATTTGTATTAGCGCCTATGCCAACAATACATATATCGTTAATCAGGTTGGTGCAGGCAATACCGCCATTGGCGACCAGAGCGATCCAACAATCAGCAACAATTTAATTTCCCAGACTCAAATTGGAGACAATAATACCGCTGAAGCAGAACAAATCAACAGCAATGCTAATGGGGTCATTATTCATAGTCAGCAAGGTAACTTAAACAATACACTCAGTACTCAAGATAATAGTACCAATGGTACTGTTAACGCCACGCAGGTAGGGGACAACAACGAAGTTGTCACAAGCCAAATTAATGACAACTTTAATGGCAATATTATCTCACAGTTTGGGATATTAAATTCCACTAATATAATCAATAACACTTCAAGCTTTAATACCAGCATTGTATTTCAGCAAGGAACCGATAATTTCAGCTCGGTCGTCCAAAATTCAGGAGGAGCAAATAATAGCATTACAGTGACCCAAAACGGCATTCAAAATTCGGCCAGCGTAGCCAGTTTTAATAGTGCAGCAAATACATCTATAGCTATTCAGCAAACAGGTAACTTCAATTCAGTCGGCGCCTCACAGACAGACTCATCACAATTTATGAGTAGCACAATCATTCAAACTGGTGACGATAATCTTGGAAATATCTTTAGTGGAGGAAGTACTTCTGGTAGCGTGACAATGATTCAGTCTGGCAACGCCAATTTATCCTCCCCAGTGCATACCGATAGCACACTTAGCCAAGGTATTAGTAATCAAATAGGCAATGATAATATTGTTGGTGCACTTATTCAGGACGCAACCACCAATGGCTTTATTAATATAACTCAGATGGGCAATCAAAACACTGGAAGTTTTGTGCAAGTTAATAGCGTCAATGATTCCGCCATGCTAGTTCAGCTTGGCGCTAGCAATGAGGCAACCGGTTTTCATTTTTTTAGTAACGACAGTGATGTAAATCTCCACCAGATTGGAGACCAAAATTTTATCTCTAGTTTCCAGACAGGATCAACCAATACTGTGGATGCAGAGCAAACTGGCAATCAAAATACAATAGATTTAGATCAGGACGGCGATTTATTGATAGCCGATATAAATCAAGATGGTATGTTAAACACGATTAACTCAATACAAATGGGACAGGATAACGACGCTTTTTTCTCCCAGAATGGCAATAGTAACTTGCTGGATTCGATGCAACTGAACACTTCATCAATTGCTACAGTTTCACAAACCGGTGACAATAATAGCAGCACTATTTTGCAGTAAAATTAGATTTTGGGCTGATCCAGCGATTAGCCCACTCTCTCGAAATATCTATACTTCTGCAAGCTAGAAATTCATCAAGGGCATTAACAGGAGCAGATCATTAACACAACAACTCATACTTCTACTCTATAAATTCTCTTGACAGCCTTTACATCTAGAAGATAAATACAACCTTCTTCATTGATACATATTGCTTGCAAAACTTATCACGGCCCAGAATCAAGATATCCAAAATTTATACGGATACACCTTTCACTATTAACATCTGCATTTTCAATATTTTCTTCCCAGAATTTCAGTGCTTTACTCCCATATTCGATAGCAGTGACATTGACAATACTATAATAGGCCCTCAACGAAGGCAGCTTCATAGGGCTTATTAATTTCCGTTCAAATCATAAATTCTACATAGGAGGAGCTTCAATTAAGCATGGGAAATGATTACATCACTACAATTGTTAGTAACCGGACTCAACTGTAATGGCTGCACTCTGGCACTTCAAACTTTCATTGCCAATGAAAACGTACTGAAATCTGTAAAGTAAGCAGCCTCAACGATGATACTCACACCTAAGTCACTTACTAAACCAAATCTCAACCAGAACCTGACTTGAAAAGGAATTCAACAATGAAATTCAAAGCCACAATTGCCGGATTATCCACCCTTGCTGTGATACAGCTAGCACAAGCGAGCAACACCTACATAGTCAATCAAAATGGTAACAATAACACTGCCATGGGGGATCAAAGTGATCCCACCGTTGCCAACAACCTAATTGTGCAAACCCAAAATGGTGATAATAATACAGCTGAGGCAGAACAAATCATAAATAGCAATAATGCAGTGATCAGTCAGACTCAAATTGGAGATGGAAACTTAGCCACAGCAAGCCAGGAAAATAGCACCAATACAATCTACTCAGTCATACAGACAGGTAACAATAACGAAGTTGATTCCTTTATGCAAAATGATACCGCGAGCACCAATTTCATTTTTCAAAGTGGTGAATTGAATTTCACCTCTACCAATAATTTTAATTCCATGTCTAATATTACCAATGTTATACAGATAGGAACAGACAATGAAACTTTTACTGCTCATGCCTTCAATTCAAGTAACAATTCAATATTTGTAAACCAAAGCGGATCTCAAAATACGAGTTCTCCAGGCGCAAGTTTCGATGCGGAGAACAACAGTATTGTCATCTTACAGGATGGATCGCTGAACAATGGGGGAGTTGGGCAAGTTAGTGGCTCTCAATTTATGACGAGTACGGTCATTCAAAGTGGCGATGATAATCTAGGGGGAGCCAGTAATTTAAATAGTAGCTTCGGCAGTACCTTTTCTAATCAAGTGGGAAGTTTAAATTTAGGAAGTTCAAGCCAAATTGATAGCACACAGAGCCATACATTTATCCAGCAAACAGGTACTGATAACTTAGGTAGTATATCGATAGGATCTAGCAACAATGTTAGCGCTTCCATCATACAAATAGGCGACCAAAACATAGTTGGTGGCTCAGGCCACTCCTCCAGTAGCAATGGTACTGTAGAGGTCGCTCAAATAGGTACCGCGAATGAAGCAATTGCCTTCCAAATTATGAGCGACTTGGGAGTATTAACTCTTTCTCAAAATGGTGAACAAAATATGGCCCTGGCAGGGCAAACTGGTGTATCTAACGTCCTTCTTGGTGCTCAAACAGGAACACAAAATACACTTTCCATCATTCAGAATGGCGACTCAATTTCTGCCGATACCAATCAGAGTGGCACACTTAATGAAATTGACCTTGATCAGACCGGTATGAGTAGTGTTGCCACAC
Source organism: Microbulbifer maximicatervae (SeqCode) (assembly GCF_052467955.1). Taxonomy (NCBI): domain Bacteria; kingdom Pseudomonadati; phylum Pseudomonadota; class Gammaproteobacteria; order Cellvibrionales; family Microbulbiferaceae; genus Microbulbifer; species Microbulbifer maximicatervae (SeqCode). The sequence goes on along the minus strand of NZ_CP174329.1, from coordinate 1,307,961 downwards.
TCTCACAAAGTGGTAACAATAATTTTCTACAGGCTATGCAATCGAACATTTCAGCTTCAACTACTGTAACACAATTCGGAGACAATAATAGTGGTAATATCATGCAGTAGCTCACCCACTATTAACTCAAAGTACACAAAGTAGCAGAATACATGACCATCCATAAAGGACATGCATTAGGAGAAATTCTCATATCATTTATTCCGCTTAAGACGTGCATTTCTTTATTTGTAGTTGATGATATCAAATACTTCCGTTTGGTATCATTTTTTTTGTTAAAAAATAGGATGTAAGTTTATCCCCGGACAATTCTCCTGGATAAATCAAGGCAATTGGATTAGCCTAAAGCATTCATAAGCTAAGACTGCAACCTTTATCTAGATTTGAAATCATTCAAAACTAGATAAATTATAGCCCATTCTAAAAAAAATAATTATAGTGCAAAAAAGATCAGTTGGCCTAGCTCACTGGAAGTAAACTTTATTACTAGCAGTTACACACTTATCTCTCATTGAAAAGACTCATGTTCCATCAATTCTTTTACCAAGCTTTCAACTTGCTCAGACAACCCAAAGGCAGTAGTCATATATAGGTAAGATAGATTACCTCTATCCATCATTAATAGACTCTAGGAGGTTTAAAGGATAATTAGACAGTAAGCATGCATTTAGTAATCGCACAACTTGTAGTCCATATTTGGTGATATCTTAAGCGTGTTCAGCTTTGATCAATAACAGGCATAGCTAAGTATTAATGCCGATTAGTCAGTTTCGGAAAATTTCTTCTGGTGGTTCTGAAGTTTCCCCAAGCAAATATTGATCTCTATAGCGACAACCCGCTATCAGCTCCAGATAGAAATGGACATTAATGGTATTCATTTAAGCTTATACCTACTCAATTTAAATATGTAATAAGCCCGTATAAACTTTTGTTTTAGGGAAATGACTACAGTAAAGAGGTCGAGGATTTATCAATGAGAATGCCTTTGCTTATTCCAGCAATCCCATGTATTTTAGCAATTAGTATCAGCGCTACAGTCCAAGCTAGTAATACATATATTGTAAACCAAACCGGCAATAACAATATGGCTACGGGAGACCAAAGCGACCCCACCGTTACCAACAATTTGATTGTACAAACCCAGAATGGGGATAATAATACAGCCGAGGCGGAACAAATCATTAATAGTAGTGATGGCGTGATTATTCAGACCCAGATTGGAGATGGAAACTTAGCCAACGCGAGCCAGGAGGATAGTACAGGCACAACGCTGACAACCTTACAAGTGGGTAATACTAACGAAGTTACATCCAGTATGCTTGGTGACTCTAATAACACCAACTTCGTATCCCAAACCGGTGAAATCAATTTCACTTCGACTGTAAATTTTAACTCCAGCTCAAACAGCACAAATATTATTCAGGTTGGTACTGACAATCAATCTTCGGCTTCTCATTTCAATAATTCAAATAACAACTCCATATTTATTAGCCAGGATGGATCTGAAAATCTTAGTTCCGCATCTGCAAGCCTAAACACAGACAATACCACCTCCATAGTTTTACAAACTGGATCACTTAATAATGGGGGAATTTCCCAATTTAACAGCTCTGACTTTATGACAAGTACTGTTATTCAAAGTGGCGTTGACAACCTTAGCGGAGCCAGTAACTCGAGTAGTAGTTTTGGTAGTACCTTTTCCATTCAGGATGGTAATGCAAACCAAGGAAGCTCCAGCCAAATTGATAGCACGCTGAGCCAGACATTTATCCAACAAATAGGAAATGACAATTTCGGCGGTGTATCGATAAGCTCGAGTAATAATGTAATCGGCTCTATCACTCAAATAGGTGATCAAAATATTATCGGGGGTTCAGGCCACTTCTTTAGTAGCAATGGTACAGTAGAGGTCAATCAGATAGGCATTGCCAATGATGCAATTGCTTTCCAAATTATGAGTGATTCAGCACTATTAACCCTTTCTCAAAATGGCGAGCAAAATATGGCCTTGGCTAGCCAAACTGGATCATCAAATAGTCTTCTAAGTACGCAAACAGGTACACAAAATGTGCTCACTATTTTTCAGGATGGTGACTTAATTTCTGCCGATACAGACCAAAATGGTACACTCAACGAAATTGATCTTAACCAGACAGGTATGAGTAGCTGGGCCACACTCTCACAAAGTGGAAATAATAATTTTCTACAGGCCATGCAGGTGAACCCATCTGCCTCAACTACCGTGACACAGTTTGGAGACAACAATAGCGGAAACATAATGCAATAATATGCCTGGCCTCAAGCTCACTTTAATTTCATAGAAAAATATTTAGTGATCATAAATTGGGGATTCACTGAACAGATACAATTATTGAATATATATTATTCTGTTTTGTTATCATATCTATCGCCTCAGTGCATCCCCAAAACTACTATTTCTTATAGAACCAACCATCAGCACATTGAATATCGTGGTAATACCACAAAAAGAGGCAATTTAAAATTACACCCACACTTACTCACACTCTTCGGTTTGTTTGCGCCCCCCCCAAATTACCGAAACACTACAGCATCGCTGCACTCACATAGTACTCTCCAAAAAAAGTCCCCTCTTGAAAATTTCAAATACCTGGCTACATATACGCCATCAGACATCCATCGTATTTTAAGTGGTGAACTTAGGAATATATATTTAACATTTAGATCATGCTTACTAACCGCATACCTGCTGTCCAACTCAACATCCTATTAATGCCTAATATTTAAAATACTCAACTAATCTTCCACATCAAAATCTTATACATGGAAACATATCAACATTTAGATGCAAATATTATTGAATTCATACAATAACATTTAATGTGAAAAATACACGCCTGAGAGCCCTTTACAAGATACTCACCTTGGAGATATTTTTATTTTAATTAAACCCCTACCACATTTCACTACAATAGATATAAATATATTTATATTATGCTATATAAAGGAAGCTCATATATTTCACATACGAGCCCCTAATAGATTACTGATTGATAAATTTTATAAAAAATTAATTAAATCGGGCTATAAAATTCCACAAAACGTTACCACCAAATTTAACAGGCCATGGAAAAGAAATTGTCTAATAAAAACTTGTTAATCCAAACAATCTGGATCTTTAGTGAGATATTCATTGTTTACCCAAATATTAGTACCACTGCAATCAGGGTCAACTGTATCCCTCAGATCAAAAGGATCATTATCAAAAGAAGAGTTCGCAGAAATAATATTGAAGTTGGAATTAGTAAAAATAAGAACTATACCACCATCTTGGCTATCACCGTTGCCATTATCAGTAGTTGTGTTCTGTGATATCACATTATTTGACGATCCTTCTATTAGAATACCAGCCCCTCCATTTCTGCTTGAAGTGTTGTTAAAAACTCGTGAAAAACTATCATCCACCTGGATTCCATCGGCAACACTACCTGTTACGGTACAGCCAGAAAAAGTATTGTAGTCATCATCCATATCGACTCCGACTCTACCACTATCAGTAATAACACAGTCATTTATAGTATTGTAAATACTATCTATATCTATTCCATCATTAACGCTATTAACAACTTCGGTACCAAGTACTTTGTGATACCCCTCTCCCTCTAAGAAAATTCCATCAAAACAGCCATCAATAACGCCTCCAGTGAGGGTGGCGCCATTACCTTCCATTCGAATTCCTGCACCACCTAGGTCTCCTCCTGTAGTACAGGTCAGGGAATAGTCGCCCATATTTAAGCTGCCACTTGGGCCGACAATAGTAAGTGCATCAGGTTCATCGGTTGTTAGATCACAAGATAAGTCCTCAGTGAGCACTTCTGCAGTTGTAATCACATCGCCACAAGCCACTTCAGCCAAGGCAATTGATGAATATGAAGACGCCGATAAAGCCATTATCGCTAATAGTGCCACCTTATCTACAGACTGCTTAATTTTCACATCCAACTCCTATCAGTTCAGAATAAAGAATACATCTCAGCACAGAGATACTGAGTCCCCTAAGTTTGGATGCAATAATAGCTTCCACCATAAGAAAAATTGCCCAAAATAATTGACGTCCGAATGTATAAAAAACTACGTCATTCTTTTGAAGAAACTAGTGCAGCTATATCGATAGCAATGATTAAATACAGAAACTTAAGCTGGCGCAATTACTTTCTGATGATTACTAGCATTTAACCCTAAACACCATACTCTGATCCAACTTTGGAAAGTACGATTTTATTCGCCAGCTAATGTATGCAGCTTAATTATGAAAAACTTAGGTTGTTTATATAAAATTTACTCATGATAGAAGTACTAACTCCGGGAAACTGTTACTTAATGTTCGGTCATAAAAAGGAGTTATCATGTACACCAAGGCTGGTATTTACGTCGCTCTATCTTTATTTGTTGCCACAAATTCTTTGGCTGAAGCAAATAGTACATCACTGTATCAGCAGGGTAGCGCTAACAGTGCCACTACTGACCAAAGCGATATTACTAGTATTCACTACCAGATTGACGATAGCAACCAGGGAAGTTCACTACAAGACTCCATTACGAACAGCGATCTTAACTATATCCAGTTAGGCCATCAAAATAACGCCTAAAGTGTTCAAACCGACTCTGAAAATGCTTCTATTTCTGTCTATTAAAAAAGGACAGAAAATTCAGACACCAGTTCACAAGATAATATTATCAATGGAGAAATGCAAGTTCATCAGATAGAACTTAATAACAAACCAACAATAATAGATTTAAACAGTGGCTCTAATAATAATACAATTTCTGTCCAAAGCGGTGATATCAATCAAAACTATGTATTTATTAGCGCGACAAACTCTACAATAGACTATATCAAGTAAGTTGGTGCGGACAACCAGTTTTTCTAACTCACAGTGATAATGATAATGATAATGACAAAGTAGAGATTATACAAGCTGGGGCCAGGCACACTATCGATATTAGTTTTTTCTTTACAGCTAATAATGAGGTCATTATTAATTAACTCGGCAGTAGTAATATTGGAACAGTGAATTTAGGCGGCACAAGTAGCGAACTGCAACTACTCAAGGAGGGATATATTAATAGTGTAAACGTCACTCAGAGTGGAGAAGAGACTCATCTCTACGCTCACCAAATAGGTAACCTTAATGGGCTCAGTCCAACCCAGAGTAGAAGACAAAATACTGTCAAATTCTCTCCAGTTGTTAACAATAAATTTATACACATGATCCAAACTGGGGTTAGTAGCAGTGCCGACATACTACAAATAGGTGGTGACAATAGCACGAACTAGCAGCAATAATTTAGCCTTTTCAAGGTTGTCTCGATAGCTGTGCTGACCGGTGAGCTGACGTGATCATCAGGGCGCAAACTCGACTTTATTCCTAACTTTGCCAAACTAAATTCTCATAGCCACATACCAATTCATCGACAAAAATTAAAGTAGCCTTTGATTGAGCTGACGCTATAAATCAAGTGGCTAACAACCCAACCTATGGCTTTAAACCATATCATCGTGTAGTAGAGTGATATTTTTTATGTATTAGCCTCCACTTAATATTTCCAATCATTATTGACCGCACATATTTTTTCGTAGAAACACGGAAAGTACTATGCCTTTATATGGATGTTAAAGGCAGAGTATATGCTTACCACCCAAAGTCCAAATTGGTAAAGGAGTTATCCAATGAAGACCTATTCCCTTATAGCCACGGCCTTATCCCTTATAATCAGTGGGATTTCCTATGCGGAAAATACTGTCATCCAGAACCAGATGGGTACAGATAATAACGCGACAGCAGATCAAAGTGATCCGACCGTATTTGATAACCTTATTGTGCAAACACAAATTGGTGATAACAACGACGCTGATGCCAGTCAAACTAATGGCAATGTCAGCGGCGCCATTTATCAAACACAGCAGGGGGATAATAATAGTGTCACCTCGACACAAGATGCCACAACCAGCACTACGGCATCAGCACTCCAGGTCGGGGATAACAATATCGTTTTAACCAGTCAGGAAACCGCTTCAAACGGTAACAGTGAAATCCTCCAGAATGGTGACACTAACTTTGCCAGCTCTGAACAAACCTCCTCAGATTCTGATTCTATTTCAATCAGCCAGTATGGCGATCAAAACCTGGCTACTAGTACTCAGGACACGAGTTCCAGCAATGTTGTAGTCATTACCCAATCCGGTGACTTAAATATTTCAACTACATTGCAAAACACAGCAAGCTCTGGTAACAGCGCTACCACAATTCAATTCGGGCAACAAAATGCTGCTGGGATATCTCACCTTAACTCCTTTACCAATTCGGACTTGATAAGTCAGGTTGGTGATTTCAACAATGCCTCAATTAACAGAAACACCTCAAGTTCCGATAGTGCTATCGTAGTACAGTCCGGAGACTCCAATTTTGCCAGTGCTACTAGTTTTGATACGGCAGACAATACATTATCCATCTATCAATATGGTGATAATCAATCAGCGGTTGCCACACAAAGTAGTGCTTTTGAAAGTAACATTTATATTAGCCAAAGTGATGACAATAATATGGCTTTGGCAACACAATCAGGAGCCAGTGACAACATTGAAGTTTATCAGTCAGGCTCATCCAATATGGCTACAGCCTTACAGGCGTCGACTGACAATAGCTCCAATATTATTTCCCAGGACGGTACACAAAACGATGCTACTGTCACACAAAGCGGTTCATCGGATACATCCTCTGTTGAACAAATTGGAAATATGAATATGGTTTCAGCTAGCCAATCAGCATTCAGTGGCTCACTGGATATCACCCAGGAAGGTGATGAGAACGAAATTATCTCAACACAGGATGGAGATATGGAGACAGCAACCATGCTGCAGGCAGGTAACTTGAATTTGATTGAGTTGGCCCAGAGCGGCATGCAAAACACTGCAACATTATCTCAAGACGGTAGCAGTAACTACATATCGGTTACGCAAACTGGCTTTAATGATGCTATCAGTGTTACCCAACTTGGAGACGGCAATAGCGCTACATTTATACAGTAGACTGATAGAGACTTTCGTTAAGGTGCCCTTTGGGCATCTTAACCTACTCAATATGCAAAAGTTAATGAGCACATCGCCTCAACATCACCATATGCTGTCATAGAGATTTTGTAGTCAAGGAGTATCTTATGAAAATCTCTTCCTTCCTTACCGATTCCCTGGCGCTGACCATCAGCAGTGCTGCTATCGCCGAGAATAATTTTGTTACTTCACAGCAAGGTAGGGCCTTTCTGAGCACCGCTGTAACACAAAATGGCAGTACCATGAGGCAGACAATACCCATACGGATCTGAGAAATTTGATGATATTAATCCAGATTGGCTGCTGTCATTCTGAAGAAATTTCACAAAGTGTATGTAAACCAAACTTCATTTACGTTACAAATTGGTAATGCCAACTTTGCCAGTGTGCAGCAATAGTTATATCCAAAACTCACAGGATTAGGCTCTGTATGCAGTATCGTTCATCGGCAGAGCCTCAAGTGGATATCAGTGGTCAATTCGATTTACAAGGAGGAAGCAGTAACTGAACGGACAATGATTTAGGGATTTTTAGTTTAAAGGAGTAACTTATGAAAATCTCACCACTTATCTTTAGCTCACTTGCGTTGGCAATCAGCAGTGTGGTTTTTGCCGAAAACAATTTTGTAATCCAAAACCAAACTGGCATAGGCAATACCGCGACAGCCAATAATGCAGACTCTGATGTTAACAACAGCTTAATAGTACAAACTCAATTTGGAGTCAACAACAGCGAGGATGCCCTCCAAATTGATGGAACCAGTGAAAGCACCATCGTGCAAAGCCAGATCGGTGTCGCCAATGACAGTGAGACTGCCCAGGAAAATACCAGTAATGGGCATATCAACACTTCTCAGACAGGGGATAGTAACAGCGCTAATGCTGGCCAGGGAAGCTCATCAGACGGATCGATCATCGTCAATCAAATCGGCGTATCGAATACCGCTACCTCCCAACAGGTTGTGACCTCTTCAATCTCATCACTCACCACTCAATTGGGAGAACAAAACTCTGCGGAAATTTACCAGGAGAATATAAGTTCTGCTAGTGGCACACTTCAACAATTTGGAGTATCAAATACGGGGAATATTCTGCAACTGCTAAGGTCTGGTAGCACTGGAACTCTGCTTCAGGTCGGATCATTAAATACAGGCCGTATTGACCAAATTGACAGCGACACCGCTCAAGGGTCTATTACCCAAATTGGAGGTAATAACTATGCGAAGATTTCTCAGCTGGATGCCAATTCTGATAGTGCAGAAGTATTACAAACTGGCACTCAGAACTCCGCTGAAACTACCCAGACTATTAGTAACTCTAATAGTGTATTTATTGCCCAGCTAGGAACCTTAAATACAGCAACTACTAACCAGAATCTATCTGAAGATGGCTCCCTAATTATTACCCAAGGCGGTTCAGGAAATAGTGTTGAGGCCGACCAAAATACACTGATAAGTAGTGGTGAGATTGCTCAGCTCGGAAGCCAAAATGCCGTGGATACTGATCAATTAGGACTTGATGTACACTTGCTGGTTGCACAAGTCGGAACAGCTAATACCGTCAGCCTACAACAGGATGGCGTTATTCTCAGAACAGATGTTGCCCAAATTGGTAATTCCAATGAAGCAATGATCTCACAAAGTGGCCTGAATAATTCCATCACACTCCTACAAATCGGCGAAGGGCATTACAAGGAGATATCACAATCTGGTGAAGGTCATTCCTCTTTCACGATCCAAATCGGCAGCGCCAACTTTGCCCAGGTCACACAGTAGGAGTAAACCCAAGCAGCCCCTGAATAACTTGCAATGCCATGCCGCCAATATCCTTTGCGATATCCGGCGGCATTTTAGTTTATTAGCCCTATCGTATATTTTCGCCTTATACACAAGGCGCGAGCACAATACCACAGAGTAAAAAGAGTAATCTGCACGTATAAAAACAGTCTGTCCAGGAAGTTCTGAGCCGCTAATTATTCCTACTTGTTTGGCTGGAATCTATGCAAATATCAATAACATGCACCTATTTCCCACGCCTGATCTCCGTCACCTATTACCTCACCCTCCAATCAATCATATCTATGGAGCCTCTGAATAACTCCGTAATACCTCTGCGGGTCTTGAAGTCTGCAGATGTTAGGCGCAGCTCGCCGCGAATGGCCGTAGCCCTTTGCAAGAGCTGCAACGCAGCAGATGCGGCCTTCAAGGCCCGCCCTTCGGGGCTTGCAAAGCGATTCACACTCCGCGTTGCGACTTATTGAAAGGTCTAGACATTCCTGCTAAGCCGCGCCTTGATTGTGAACCGCTCTGCATGCCAGAGGCATCACGGAGTTATTCAGAGGCTCCCTATATTTTTCTCAGAAGATCCGCTCAAAGGATCTCTTTTAAGCGCCACCTTAAAGCAACTGACAGAGAAAAACCCTATGCAGGCAGGAAAATATTTCCCGTTAATTTTTGCATCCGTGCTTTTACCAGCCCTATCTTTTGCTGACGTTCAGTGCGGCGATACCATTACCACCGCTGAAATAATGACTGAAGACATATTATTCTGCACTGCTATGCCGCCAATCACCATATCCGTTCCTAGCGGCAATCTGGATATGAACGGGTTTACCGTGCACTGTGCCGAACTTCCCGTGCTAAATACTGGCATTATTTTGTCTGGTCAGGGGGCTTTTCTCTCAAATGGGACTATTGAAAATTGTTATACCGGCGTCAGCGCAGAGGACTCGGGATTTCATGGAATTTACAATATCCTAGTGCAAACTAACGAAATAGGTATTTCCCTAACCAGCAATCACAATTTTGTTAGCGGCTCAACAATTTTGTCAAATACCGAAATGGGTATCTCTTCCGATGGGGATTTTAACAGCATACTTTCAAACGAAATCTTGGGTAACGAGAAGGACTCCATCGTTATTCAAGGGGATAATGTACTCGTTTCACAAAATACCATAGAGCCCGAAGCTGCAGGTCTTATAACAGGGATGAATGGTATTGTTATCGGCAGCTCGTCCGGAGGGATTATTACCCAAAATACCGTTTTAGATATTGAGTTTAGCGGCATATTGATGCAGGAATTTGCGCAAACCAATTACCTTATTACTGGCAATAGAGTTATTGGGGGCGACATCAGTCTCGGCTTCGACCTTAATGATGCCAATGCCGATGCCTGTACGTCTTCCAATACATGGATCTCCAACACTTTTACAACTGCTAACCCCAACTGCCTGGATTAAAATTTTGTCTAACAGGAATGTATATGCCTGTAGATAGGTTTAGAGAAAGATAACACCGAAGGAAAGGTAATAAAAAAGTGACCTGGCTGCGGGGGAGAACCAGGTCACTGAAAGGGTTTGGGTGGGGGCTATTCAGCCCCCTGGTTTTTAATCTTGGTAATCGATGGTCATATCAAAGTTGCCCTCAACACACTTGGCATAGTCGCCCTCATTCAGTGCTGAGTAGGCAGTCTGGTAATTCACCAACTGACATGCGTAGCTCTCATTATTTGGGGTATCTGCAGACCATCCCCAATCTTTATCCCAGTAAATATCCAGGGAGGCTGCACCACCAGTTTGGAACTGCCCCATATTGGCACAACCGAGTTCTTCATCTGCCGGAATTTCTACACCGAAGTATTCCGCTGTGCTCTGGTAGTACTCGATCCGATACTGTGAGCGGTAGTCTTCAGTACCAGAACTACATTCGATGGCACCGTTAATGATATTGGTGGTAACACCGAATCCAGCAGTCAGGTTATTGGCCAGATCCACACTGTTCGGTTCCCAAGTGCCATCGATTACATGCAGGATGCTTGGCTTGGGTGGCTGTGGATAGACGAAGAAGAAGATGGAGCTCGCCAGGTTCAACCAAGTATCTGCTACCAATTCCGGGGCTTCCAGCAGGGTGTAAATATCGCCGTACATTGCCTGGGAGAAGGGACCGTAGTTATAGTTCCAGCTCAACTGCTTGGCGCCGCGGCCGAAGTAACTCTTGTAGCCACCATCACTATTGATCGCACAGGGCCATGCTTCTGCTGCCCAGCTGCTGCTGGCATCACAGGCGCCGTAGCCACCGGAAGTATCTTCAGTCCAGCCAATTTCCCGCAACCAGTAAAGGCCCTGGCGCCATTCCGGCACTTCCCAACCTGTTGCGTGGGCACCGGTTTCCTGGGCGTAGTGTGCAAACATGACAGCCATCGACTTGCGACAGATCGCCTCGGCATCACGGCCATCGGTATAGTCACCACAGAAAGCTGGGAACTTGGCTACGGCACGGAGGAAATTGGTGTAGGTGTACTCTTCCGCTCTGAGGGCGAAAAGGTAATCCCAGTCTTCTTCAGACAGGATGCTCTCAACGCGGAGGACATTTTCAGGGTTTGCATTGCGGCCAGGTTGTACCGCCTCAACCACGGCGTTGTCCCGGGTTTCGACAGTGTCCTTTACTTCCTGAAGCAGGGAATCACTGCTGGTAATCGACTCTTCCGCAGCTTCCAATTCGCTGATGCCCATCACATAGCCATCGGCTGCGGCACAGCCATCCTGGCTAATGGAGACCTCGTCCACATCACTGGCTTGAGTGGAGTCAGAAGCTGTCAGCTGGAAGGTGTAGGTTACATCGCTGTATACCTCAGACAGGGTCACTGAGGTAGCGCTGCCGGTATAGTTGGTCATCTTTACAACCGGGCCACTGGTTTGGCTCCAAATGTAAGAGATATCGCTGCCGCCGGTACTGCCTGAGCCATCCAGATTAATCGTTCCACTACAGCCTACATTGATACTTGAGGCCGAGATATTTGCGGTTACTGAGCTTTCAGAACCATCGGTATTATCATCGTCGTCTTCATCGGTATCGTCCACCGCGAGGTTTTGCACGGTTACCTGTGCTTCTTCAGTAGTGTCACCATCACTGACGATCAGGCTAAAGACATAGCTCACATCAAAGGTGCTTGAAGGTAGGGTAACAGTGGTGGATGCGCTGGTCGCAGAGGCAATATCTGCTTCAGGAGAGGCCGGGGATAATTGAGCCCAGCTGTAAGACAAGTTGCCGTCCCCACCGGAGGCACTAGCATCAAGTGTTACAGTACCACCACCGGTAATTTGTGACTGCGACACTGAAGCACTGATCGTAATGGGAGTGCTGTCAGAATTATCATTGTCATCGCCACTGTTGTCGTTATCGTCGTTGCCACTGCCGCTATCATCGCCACCGGTGCCGGTGTCGTCATCGGAGCCGCCATCACTGGAGCAACCATCCGCTTCCTTAAGAAGCCAAGGGGAACCCCAGGTATTTTCAGCCGCTAATGCATCGGTGGGGTGGTCGTCACCATTAGCCCACCACTGGGCAACAAATAGGTCACCGTCGTAACAAACTTCTTCGCCTTTGCGATAGTTTTGACCGGAAATATAAGTATCGGAGTCGTCAGGGCCACCAGTGCCACCACCACTGCCGGAACCTGCATCATCATTGTTACCAGAATCCGTATCTCCGTTATTTCCGGTATCAGTATCATCATCAGAATCGGTGTTATCACCATCACCGGAATTGGAGTCATCGCCACCACTGGTATCGCACGCACCTGACTCTTCCAAGATCCAGGGGGAGTCCCAGCGGTTTTCTGCTGTCAGGGCATCCGAGGGAATTTGAGAAGCTGTTGCCCACCATTGAGCTTTATACAGGTTTCCCCCGTAGCAAACCTGGCTGCCACCGGAATAACTCTGCCCCGCAACGTAGTCGTCGGCGGGTTGTGCCGCACTCAAACCTTGAGCGCCCAGCATCAGCGCCGATGCTATGGCTGTGCGAATAAAAATATGGCTCATAGAATCTCCAATTGTCGTTTTTAGGGCTCTATTTAAAGTTTTACGCGATGAGGCAAATACCAAACTGCCAGGTATTATTTGCAAAAATAGAGATCGAGAGCTTGTGTGAATAACGTATAACGGAAGGCATTAATAAATAGAGCAGGCATTCTTGGCATAAATATTTATACACTGCCAGGATGCTCTAAATTGAAAGGAGCCCACTTCCCTTCCCCGTCTTTATTTACTCAACTGGGTGCAACTGCCCCTGCACCTTTAATAATTATCACAAACACTTACTTTATTTCTGTACGCTGTTCAAATAGCCCCATACGTACTCAGCAGTTTCGATAAATAGCAAACGGAATGGTTCCAGATTTAAACAGAATATTTCGTGACCACATCGACACAGGTCACGTGCGCCAGTGAGCAAATGTCTAAATTCAAGATCAAAGGCACGTAAAAATCGGAAATTATAGGTTTTTAAATCTACATAAAACCATAAAAGAGAAAAGTTTTACCAATAACAATACAAGATCAAAATGTAAGGATAATTACCTAGCCAACAGACACCGATAGACAAATTCATGGCGCTTTACATCGTCTAAGTGAGAAAAAGTTCCCAATCTAACCAGGAACCACCACTGATAAATACAGTTTTTCACAATTCCTATATCTTTCGTCAGTGACTTTTCTCTCAAAATAAAAGTACTTCTGGCCCATAGTATTTCCCTTACTCTATGGCGACACTTTAGATCGGCAATATCAGCAGTAATAAGCCGTAACTGACATTCATTTATCCTTTGGCTAGCACCCCGTGCCCCAAACAGGAAAGAGCTCAGATTAGTTCAACAAAGGGAGATCTTTGTGAAGCCTTACCCTATCCTTTTTTCATCCACAATTCTGTTGTTAGGTACTATTAGCCACGCGGACACAAGTACTACCACTGTAGAGCAATACGGCGATAGCAATCTGGCAACAGCCGAGCAAGCCGACTCAACCATTGAAAATAACTTAATAGAACAAATGCAAACGGGTAGTTCCAACTCTGCCGAAGCGATGCAATCTGTGAATTCATCTTTGGGCTACATACTTCAAATGCAAACTGGAGACAGTAACAGCGCCATCGCCAGTCAAGAAGAAAGCACTTCAACCACGGTGCAAGTTGTGCAATTGGGTGATAATCAGACCGCACTCAGTACCCAGATACTTACCACTACGACTAATGGGGAAATCTATCAGGAGGGGCTATTGAATAACGGTAGACTCTTCCAAAGTGACTCCATTGGCAATACAGGCTACTTGTTCCAATCTGGACAAAGTAATATGGGGTTTGTTCGCGCCACCAGTGGTGACTTCCACTCAGGCTCACTTCTCCAAACAGGAACCTTGAATGATGGTGTCCTAATTCAACTACGCGGTACCTTCTATACCTCTACCGTGACACAAAACGGAACAGGAAATGAGGCGACCAGCTTGCAGAACTTTGGCGAGTCCCTTACTAGTGAAGTCACCCAATTAGGTGATGGCAACAATGCCATTCTCTGGCAAATATTCAATGAAAACAGCTACGCCCAAACAAGTCAGATCGGGTCAGACAATATCATTTCCTCTCGACAAGAAGGTGAACTCATGAGCATCACCACCACACAGGAAGGTATGTTTAATGAAGCTGTTGCATTTCAGGAGGGTACTTCGAGTTTCGCCTTATCTCAACAGAATGGGCTGGATAATTTTATTGATATTTCACAGAGTGAAGTCAATGGAAATATATCAGCCAGTCAAGTGGGCAATGGCAATATCGGGATGATATCCCAATAATAGAGATTACGATTTTTAATCGAGAGTTTTGATTGTACTGGGCTTAGGGAGCCTCTGAATAACTCCGTGTTATCTCTGGCTTGCAGAGCGGTTCACAATCAAGGCGCGGCTTTGCAGGAATGTCTAGACCTTTCAAGAAGTCGCAACGCGGAGTGTGAATCGCTCTGCAAGCCCCGAAGGGCGGGCCTTGAAGGCCACAGCTGCTGCGTTGCAGCTCTTACAAAGGACTAGAGCCATTCGCGGCGAGCTGCGCCTAACATCTGCAGCCTTCAAGACCCGCAGAGGCATTACGGAGTTATTCAGAGGCTCCTTAGGAACCGTCCAATCGATAATTGCCCGTTAGCAACTGGCCAGCGGGCAATTGTTAAACTCTTGCTTAAGATGCAAACACCCTAAGACGTCCCTCACGCTTCTCCTCGCTAAAGTCACAGCTGGTCAATCTAAACATCAACACATACTCGGAAAGGCAACGAGTATCGTGAATATCTCCTGGTAAGAACGCACTACAGTCACCGGGCTTCATTTGATAACAGCCACGGCTCACTAGTTGTTCACCATCGTCTTGATTGAGCAAACCATAGGTAGACATCTCCACTTCACCATGTTGCACCGCGTAAAATACCCAGCCATTGCCATGATTATGTGGTGGGCGATAGAGCCCACGAGGCTCCACATGAGCCAGTAAGATAAAACCCTTATCTTCATCCCGATATAACTCTACACTGGGTTCTTGGCGACCGTGTAGATCAGCCAACCATGCTTCATCAGAATTTGATACTGCCAACTTTTCCAGGGCTTCTCGACATCTCACAATTGATGAAGTATCAAGTCCCTGCCAATTCGCTTTAAGTGCTTCAACACACTGTCTCAAAGAATTCGTCACTGATTGGTCCTCCTAAAGCTCTCTCGATGTCTTGTTGAAAATTACTGCGAATCCACAAATTCAAGATACAACTTGAAGCCAGCTTTAAGTCAACCAGATCTGTGCCTGTATTTTTAGCTATTGAGGTAGTGGGTGAAGTGTAAAAGCGTTGGCCTGGAAAATAGGAATAAATCAGGAAATAAAGATGGGTATTAATAGCTCCAGTAGCAATTAATACCCGCGAATGCTCACTAAAACGAAGCACTCGCTAATGGGTTTACTTTATAGCTCTGGAGGTAATCTTTAATTTTGCGCTTTAGAAGCAAGCTTGCTGGCAAGAATAGACACCACCTGTATTGTTAATGCTGTTAACAAGAACACTGATGCCAGGCGATAAACGGCATTGAGGCCGTCCGCTATCTGTGACGGGCTCATGTCTTGCAGGGGCTGGCTGGGTACAAGCCCTACAAAAATAACACTCATCACAGAAGCCCCAGTCAATAAACCCAAGCCTCGTGAAAGGCTGAGAAACCCGGAAATACGCCCACGAACTTCGGCCCGGGCGCTATTCATGGTCATAGTATTAACTGTCGAAAGGTAGGTTCCATAACCCATTGCCATAGTGACGGAAAAAACCAGATAGCCTACCAAGCCCTGCTCCACCCTGAGCAGTCCCATTCCCAAGGCTCCACAAAGCAAAATTACCAGACCCAGTAATACGATACCTCGACTATTGAATCGATCCACGGCTCGACCGGCAAGATTTGAACAAGCAGCCACCATAAATGATCCGGTTGTCATCACCAGCCCTGCGATAAAAAGGTCCAGATCCAGTGCCAGGGTCAAATAAAAAGGCCCTACAATCAGGCTACTCATTACCGATGAAGCCACCAAAAAGTTTCCAGCCACATTCGCCAGGAATGTCTGCTTTCCAGAAGATTCCGTAAATCCTTCACGCAGGGGTTGTACTTTCTGCCTGACATAAAATAACCCCACACCAAATATCACCGATAGAGCGATAGCAATTCCATTAACTGCGGAATATCCCTCTCCCAATGGCTTAATCGCCAGGGTATAAAAAACAATGTTAAAGAACAGGAATGCTGCGGCCAGGTAGCGTTTGAGTCGACTTCTGCCATCAACAACTTCGCCGACTATGTTTTCCGGTAGAGTTCGATATGCCAGAAAAAACACCCCCAATCCCACCGGCACTACCAACCAAAAGATAGCCTGCCAATTCAGGTTTTCGACAATCAAGCCGCCCACAATAGGACCCATACCAGTCCCAACCGCAGACAGGCTGCCCAGTAATCCAATTATCTTTCCCGTTTCACTTTTATCGAAAACGTCGCTGGCAATAGCCATAGACACAGCCACGAACATCGCCGCACCGACCCCTTGTATTGCGCGGAAAAAAACCAGAGTCCAAACATTAAAAGACAGCGCGCAAAGTAATGTCGATAAGGTGAATATCAATCCACCGCTTAGGAACAATTTTCTGCGACCCAGCTTGTCACTGAGGCTTCCGGCAATAGGCAGGGTCGCAGTCATACACATCATGTAGGCCACGGTAATCCATTGAGTATTACTGAAGGAAGCCCCTAAGCTTTCGATTAATACAGGCAGCGCCATATTAATTGCGCTGACTCCCAAGGCTGCGAGCAAGGTCGCCAAACACAAGGTGACCAGGACTCCCCTTTTGGAAACCTGAGCAGCCTCTTGGGAAATTGGGTTTTCGGAATAACTTTTCGCGGTGTGCATAAGCTGAACTTTGACTTGCCAGTAATGACGCGTGAAACTAGCATACAACTTCAAGTGAGCTTGAGGTCAATAAGCGATGAATAACAGGGAAGAACTGGATATACGCGAAGTCTCCAAACTGTCGGGACTCCCCTCTTCCACACTTCGGTATTATGAGGAAAAAGGCCTGATAAAGTCATGTGGTCGTCGGGGAATTACCCGAATTTTTAAAGCCACAGTGATAGAACAGTTATCCCTTATCTCCCTTGGCCGCTACGCCGGTTTTTCCCTGGATGAAATTGGCGAGATGTTTTCCTCTAATGGCAACCCCGCTATCGACAGGGAGCAGCTCCTCGCCAGGGCCGACGATCTGGAAAAGAATATCCGCCGACTCGAAGCTATGCGCGATGGGCTACGCCATGTGGCCAACTGTCCCGAGGTCAATCAGCTGGAGTGCCCCAACTTCCAAAACCTGATCAGGAAAGCTACCAAGCTACAGCATAAGGAAGACAGGAAACAGAAGCGACGCTGACAGAATAGCAGCGAATAAAGTCAGGAGACACTAAACTCTGTCATCATTCCCGAGTCCTCGTGCTCCAAAACATGGCAGTGCACCATATAGGGCATATCCGGTATCGCCGGCAGCGGGAAACGAACAAATATTTCTGCTTTGCCGCCATCGGATATGGGCATCGTATCTTTCCAGCCACGCATATAGAGTGGCGGTTCTGCATTATTGTATTTCGTGACCCGAAACTGGCAGCCGTGGATATGTACCGGGTGTAGCATTCGGTCCTGTCCTTCAGAGATCTCCCAGCGCAAGTCCTTATTCATCGCGACCTTAAATCCGGGCTCGGTAAATGCAAAGGAAACCCCATTAATCGCATTCGCAGTTAGCTGCTCTTTTAACGGCAATGCCGGCCCCTCAGTAATCAGCTTCAATACCTTAGCCACCACATCGGGGTTGGTCGTACCTGCGGCAACCATCTGCGGCAGCCCCGTTGCACCGATCACAGCTTGCGCCTGCTTCTGTCGGTTCATTTGCATCACCAGCTTCTGACTGATTGGTGGCAAGTTTTGGGGGATCTGCGGCAGGGATACCAGGCGCTCCGGCAACTGTCCTTTCCCCTCGGATGTTCCAGGCACCACACTGAGAAAACTGTGGGCCTGATCAAATGGTGGCAGGCGCATTATTGGCTGGGGCACTGGCAGTGTTTGGAAGTCGAAAGGCTTGCCATCGCGGGTATCGATCATTACTTCGTAGCGCTCTCCCGCAGCAATAGGCAGTACATCCACTTTCACTGGTTCCGAGAGAAAACCGCCATCGCTGGCGATCACGTAAAGTGGTCGCTTGTCACTGGTGGCAAGCCGATAGTTGCGCCCGTTGGAGCCATCCAAAATACGAAAGCGCACCCAGCCTTTAGGTGGCCTGACCACCGGATTAATAACGCCATTAACCAGAAGTCGATCCCCACAATAGCCCGCCGCAACCGTCACTTCGTTAAAGCGATGGAAGAACTGACCATTATCGGTAAAGCGGCGATCCTGAATCACTAACGGAATGTCATCCACACCCCACCGCGAAGGTATCGGCAGTGCATCGCCTTCTTCATCGTCGATAATAATCAATCCGGCCAGGCCTTTGAGTACCAACTCGGCGGTTGTCGGGTAGAGGTGGGGATGAAACCACAGGGTAGCGGCGGGCTGGATTATGTTCCAATCTACGGTCCAGGTTTCTCCAGGCTTCAATGGCATATAGGGGCCACCATCGGCATTGCCGGGTACGATCAGTCCATGCCAATGCGCAGTTACATTTTGCGGCAGATGATTGACCACGCTGACGGTTACTTTCTCGCCCTTGCGCACCCGTATCGCCGGACCTAAAAACGGACCATTGAACCCATAAGTACGCGTAGTCACCCCCGGTAGGAAAGACTGCTTGCCCGGGCGCGCTGCCAATTTAATCCGGCCTTGCCTATCTGCACGCAACTCCGGGGGAATCGGTAAAGCCTGACGGCGGCCCTTCTGTGCCTGGGCAGCTTTGGAAGTCGACACCCCTGTTAGTAAGGCCGCCCCCAATGCGCCAGTGGCAAAACAAAATTTCCGTCGCGACAATTGAGCCATGGGTCCACCTCCCTATGCGCCATAGCTCCAAGTGTCTAAGGCACTGGTCATTTTTATCCCCAGAAATCTTAGACGGCTTATTCCCATGGCCCAGTAGTATATTGCGACAACTGTGCACTCAATACAGAGTGGTACCCTGGTGCACAACTCCGTGATCCACAGCCCTTGTGTTCTAAGCGAACTCGGTTAACCTTGCCCTCGAAAAGTTAGTAGTGAAAATAAGAAGAGTAATCCCTATGCCGTTTCTTATTCTATCCATCCTTATTCAGGCAGCTTTTGTAATTCACGTGCTCAAAACTGGGCGCAACACCACTTGGATTTGGGTTCTAGTGATGCTGCCCATGGCCGGAGTTATTGCTTACCTGGTCCTGGAAATTCTGCCGGAAGTAAACCAATCACGCAGTGCCAAAAATGCGCGCAGGACGGTGCGGGAAACTCTAAATCCCAATCGGGATATCCATCAGGCTGCGCAAGAATTGTCCCGTTCCAATAATGTGGAAAACTCTATGCGCATGGCCGATGAATGCGTGAAGCGTGGCCTTTATCACGAGGCAAAAACTCTCTATGAAAAGTGCCTCCAGGGGGTTCATCAGGATGACCCTGAGCTGATGTTAGGGTTGGCACGCTGTCAGTTTGCTCTCAATCTGTTTGAACTGACCAAGGAAACACTGGACCAATTAATCGAAAAGAACCCCGATTTTAAAAATCAGGATGCTCACTTACTTTACGCTCGTACGCTAGCGGCATTGAAACAAGTCAAAGAGGCCTACCACGAGTATGAAACGCTGTACCAATACTACAGTGGACCAGAAGCGATTTTTTACTTTGCTTTATTCTTAAAAGATCAATCCCAGGTGGAAAAGGCCAATGTCTTGTTCAATGAAATCCTTGATAAATCCAAAACACTGGGCAAGCACTACAAAGCGACTCATAAGCAGCTATTAAAGCAGGCAAAACTGGAAGTATCCTGAACCAATCGCAACATTCGACTCAATGGTAAAAAGGCTCCCAATATGATTTTGGCGGTAGATGTAGATTACCGGGACCCTGGAGCAATGGTAGCCGGGGTCGGCTTTGACGATTGGTCAGCTCCTGACCCCGAGCAACTCTATCTCAGTAAAATAGAGAGTACCTTGGCCTATGAGCCCGGTGCTTTCTACAAGCGAGAGCTCCCCTGTATCCTCACCCTAATCGAAGAGCACAAGATAGAAGCAGAACTGATTGTTATCGATGGTTATGTATTTCTCGGAGGGGAACAAAAACCGGGTCTGGGTGCCCATCTCTACTCTACTCTCCAGCAGGAAGTTCCCATCATCGGTGTCGCCAAGAAACCATTTAAGGACACCCCTGTTGAGGCGGAGCTGCTGCGGGGAAAAAGTATAAAACCGCTGTATATCAGCAGCCTCGGTCTCCCTTTGCCGGAAGCCAAAAAATTGGTGAAAAAGATGCATGGAGACCACCGTATCCCCACTTTATTGAAACGCGTGGACCGCGAGTGTCGAAAGTCCCCACGATAATTCCCGAGAGAATGAAAGGCAGTTATCGCCGCCATTTCCCAGTCACATCCCTGGGACTTTCTTCCTACATTTTCAATACTTATTTCTCATATCCTACCCCTTCGATGCCAGCAATAATTTTTCTATTCGGCGGGAAATAGCTACTGAAAGTAAAAGCTACCTGGCATCCGTTTATCCCATAGGGATAATTTGGCGCTTAGATAGACGGCTAGCAGTAGCTAAGATCCCATACTGATGTATTCGGCTCGTAGTTTTTGATGTCCACTTGTGAAGTACGAGTGAACGATATTCATTAGCAGCCCCGAATGGGCTCCTTGGAAGTTTTGTAGTAAAGGAGTTACTCATGAAGTTATGCGCCAGTATTGCAACACTCGCACTGGTTGCCTTTAGCGGCAATGCGCTGGGTACCAACTCTACCGACTTGGAACAAATCGGTTCAGGTAACTCAGCAAATTCCGATCAAACTGAAGCGGGTTTCGGCAATACTATTATCAAACGCCAAATAGGTGATACTAATACCGCTACCGCCACTCAAAGTGGCGGTGTTATTAACAGTAGTATTCAGAGTTCCCAGATCGGCAGTCAAAACGAGACCACGATATCTCAATCCGGTGGTGCTTCTCTAAGCGCAACCAATACACAAATCGGATCGCAAAATACTTCCGAGATCACCCAAGAACTCTCTCTCGACAGCCAGGTATCTATTCTGCAACTCGGTACCTCCAACGCTTCCACTATCGAACAGCGCTTTGGCAGCGGTAATACCATTACCAATATCCAGGACGGAGACAGTCACTTTTTTATTGGTCGCCAGGAAGCCAGTGCTAACGGCAGCATTTTTGTATTCCAGGACGGCGAAAGGCAAAGTGCCGTGGTAGAGGAAACCGCAGGCAATATAGGCAGTTCCGTTTTAATCTTCCAGTTTGATCGGGACGACTTTGCCACCGCCAGCCTGGTTGCCACAATCGATGGCACCTTGGACATACTGCAGGATGGCAGCGATATCTATGGCGGGCTCGCACAATTTGCCAGTGTCAGCAGCAGTATGACCTTACGGCAAACAAACAATCGCCACTTCGCCTTTGCAACCCAAGTAGACAGTCTGTTCAATGACCTTCTGATTATCCAAAGGCTCGGCGATGCCAATATCACCTCGATTACCCAAACCGGTGCCTTTAATACCCTTGAGTTGCGCCAAAATGGTGGGGGCAACAACGCGGCTTTAGAACAATCTGCACTGAGTAGCAGTATCGATGTACGCCAGACCGGTACCACCAACCAGATTACGGGTTCCCAGCTGGGTGCCGAATTCAACACCATGAACAGCGAACAGTTCCTGATTGATAATGTGGTTGTTATTAATCAAGGCGGCTTCCTGATCAGCGCGACCAATGAACAAACCGGGTTGCAGAATGTTGCCAATATCGAGCAGGCTGGAACAGAGGTAGATATATTCACCCGTCAATTGGGTTTCGATAACCGGGCAACGTTCGAACAGGCTGGTGAGTCTCTTTCAATAAGCTCCCGACAATTTGGCGATAGTAATAACATCACCATCACCCAGAGCGGTGACTCCAACTCAGCCTTTAGCCTGCAAATTGGTAACAATCACACCAAGGAAATTACTCAGACAGGTTCTAATGGCCGCGCTTTTAACTTCCAGATCGGCGGCGAGAGTAATACCGGCGTAATCATCCAATAATTTCAGCCAAAATTCAGAAGCCCCCGGTAATACACTGCGGGGCTTTCGATTGCGAAATCTACAGGAAAAAGAAGAAGGGAAAAGTCGTTGTGCAGCCCCGCGAGAGCGGGGAACAACTAGGATGCACTCCGACAACTTCTCCATCGTCGGTTTATCCCCGAGTATTCAGGGAACACCTTGCGCAGAGCACAAAGGCTATGCCTTATCCGGTTTACCCCTGTACAAACAGGGAACAGTCGCGCAAAAGGAGCGCGATCATAGCACACCCTCATTACATCCCCGAGCCTTCGGGGAAACATTTTCAGAACTAATGTCCGTGCGCTATCGGCTACGGTCCAACCCCGCCCAGCGGGGGAACAAACTCAGGTGTCGGCACAACCCAACCCCACACTCGGTTTACCCCCGCAGCAGCGGGGAATAGCCCGAATCATTACCGTGCAGCTTTGACGATTTTCCACGGTTTAACCCCGCCTCGGCGGGGAACAGCCTCAGTTAAGATCGCCTTATTGCGCAATTACCGGTGCAACTCCGCTTATGCGGAGAACCTATTCGGAAAGGAGTGTATAACAGGATACCCTCCGGTTTAGCCCCGTATATACGGGGAACAGTATGAAGCTGGTTTGACCATCATCTCACCGGTCGATTTATCTCCGCTGATGCGGGGAACTCTCTAAATATGCCTATTTGCTATCCGCTAAAGCCTTAGTATCGTTGCCAGCACTTTTGAATTCCAGCCCTAGGGAGCCTCTGAATAACTCCATGATACCTTTGGCATGCAGAGCGGTTCACA
Organism: Microbulbifer maximicatervae (SeqCode); assembly: GCF_052467955.1. Lineage (NCBI taxonomy): Bacteria > Pseudomonadati > Pseudomonadota > Gammaproteobacteria > Cellvibrionales > Microbulbiferaceae > Microbulbifer > Microbulbifer maximicatervae (SeqCode). Next base: position 1,284,519 of record NZ_CP174329.1, on the reverse strand, counting down.
ATCAAGGCGCGGCTTCGCAGGAATGTCTAGACCTTTCAAGAAGTCGCAACGCGGAGTGTGAATCGCTCTGCAAGCCCCGAAGGGCGAGCCTTGAAGGCCGCATCTGCTGCGTTGCAGCTCTTGCAAAGGGCTACGGCCATTCGCGGCGAGCTGCGCCTAACATCTGCAGCCTTCAAGACCCGCAGAGGCATTACGGAGTTATTCAGAGGCCCCCTAGCTCTTCAAACACTTCCAGCTGTATAACAATTCTATTTATCCCAATCAGATTCGACGGATTAACATCAATCCACAACCAAATGCTTTGGCCGGCCCCATACCCGCAAAAATATTTTTTATAAATAATTCGGGTTCAGTAACCAAAAGCTCTCCCCGGTAATCCACAGAACTGAAACCAGCACCGCGCTGCTTTTTATGTAACAAATTCCAACGATACCCATTGCAGTGAAGCTTTGGTGGGTAAATATCAAATCCGAGGCGCGTCCCCCGGTGAATTAACCAGCTGCGGGCGGCAGTCTGGCTGACATCGTGTAACCGGGTTTCAATCTGCCCCTGGTCAAACTGCTCCGGCTTTTCCTGTACCAAGCTCTGCTTCAGCTGCCCTTTGCCACCTTCAACAGGTAAACCATGCAATTCGCACTGCTCCCGCAACCAATGGTATTGAGCATCCATCAGCACATCGTGCCGCTTGCCGCGCTTTTGCCCTTCGGTTTTACGAGCCACAGTAGGGTTCGCCCGTAAGCGGAATGCCAGCCGATCGCCGGGGTTTAAGCGGGGGTCGAAGATTTTAGTCTCTACCAAAAATATCGGATTATCCTGCGCAGGCCGGACTTTTGACAGCAGGTAATACACCGGTAGATTGCGTTTGCTAAGTAACTGTTCCCGCGAGGATTCCTCACGAAATAAAAAGCGCTCATCACCCTCAAAAAGATCCCACAAGATTTGATGGATACCGTAGCTGTTCTCGCTGAGCAATCGGGCCAGCTGCTTCTGCACCGCTAGCGAGGGAGATAGTTGAACTCTGGATAAATACATAGCCGCTCCCTTATGACTGCCAGAGATTTTCAATACGCGGCTGGAACTGCCAGCGCTTGCGAGATAGGGGCTGATCGAGACGGCTGAGCCGCTGTACAGATCCTGCTGAAAACACTCCATCTTCCGCAGAGAAATCATCCAAGCTACCCTCCCAGTAGTAACGACAACTCTCTTCAGTGGGCAACCAGCGCTCCTGCCGGGCCCATTCCGGTTGGTAATCCAGCAACTCCGGGGATTCATAATGATCCAGGGCGCTGCGGAAATTATCCGCACCGATCACCCGTGCGGCAGTGGGGGCTGAAAGTGGAAATGCTTTTCGCCCTAGGTAGAGGTGATACTTTGGCCGGGCCAGGGCTTCACACAATTCCGCCAGAGTCCAGTTAGCCTCTTCACAGGATCTCAGGGCCACTATCGCCTGCGCATCCACCAGATACTCCCTGCGGGATAACAGGGTTCCCAGACGCGCTTTCCCTACAATCAGCTCATCCCGGCGCGTATGATAGCGGCGCTTGCCAGCGGAATCTGGGACCTGCACCGTGTGGAAATCCTTTAGCAAAGTGCCGACATTCAGCACCTTCACCGCCTGGCGATATTGCCGGGCCAGGCTCTGGTGTAAGTCCTCTCGCTCCCGGGGTATCCCCAGTGCCGCACCAAATAGTCCCGCGATAGCAGATTTACCCGGGTAGTGTGCGCTGTGGCGGGACTCTCCCACAGCTACTTCCCCCCAGGAAGCCATGGCACCGTAAAGACGAAATACTAGGTATTCCATAGCGCCACCTATTCGCTGACAAAGGCTAAAAGTTCCTCGATATTACCTTCGCCAGTTACAGCATTGAGAACATAGCGGCTATCAGCACAATCCCCGTACACCTTATCGAAACTCTGCAATTGCTTTTGCAGTGCATCAATAGCGTCATGGGCGTAATCCTCGCTATAGCGATCAACCGGCTTCAGGTAGGCCGCAGAGAGAGAGCGCGGTTGCTGGTCACCGGCTTCGGCCACGACATAAGAGGCATAGGCACGGCTGGCATAGCTGTTTTGTTTACCGCTGGGAGAAACTTTAAGGATTGTCTCAGTCAGCGCAGCTACAGCTCGATCGGCCAGGGGTTTATCCCCGCCCAGGTTTTCAATGAGCAGCTCTTTGTTAATGCAGATATAGGAATAAAATAATCCCGCAGCAAAACCCGCCTCCCCCAAGTGAGCGGCACCGGCATCCTCGCTGCGATCATTCAGGTCATCTACCGCAGTAAAGTAATCATCTTCAATCACTACAGAGTGAGCCGAGAGCGCATGGGCTACCTGGCACGCAGCTTCAACGTTATAGGTAGGCTTGGAAGCGAGCATGCGGCCAAACAAGGCGATATCCACCGCCATATTTTCCTTGCGCAATAAATCCAACTCCGCCTTCTCCGGCTCACGCCCCTCTTCTGCCAAGGTTTTCAGTAGTGCATTGATTCCATTTTGCTCGGCACTACTGAGGTGAACTAACTGCTCGATTTCCAAGTCAGCCAGAGGGTTATCTTTTTCCGGCTTTTTTAACTTACCGAATTGCTCGGCAATTTTCTGGGCCCACAATTTGGCCTTTTTTTCAGAGACGCCCAGCTCCAATAAAGTCTCATAGGCCAGTACCCCCTGACGCTTGGTTCTGGTACCAATGAGGCTATCCTTCTGCTCCGCTGCCAATACCTGCTGGAACAACTCCGACGTTCGCCAGTGACGCTTAAGGCTCTGGGAGGAAATTCGCAGGCGATCAACACCTCCCATCTTCGCTGTTTTTGGCCGCCCCAAGTCATCCCGATTCAGGTTCGCAGGGGGATAGGCGGTCAATACATGCAATTGAATAAAGCGGCTCATAAATCTCTCCTTGTTGCGACCGTCAGGCCATCACATTACTTCGATTCATTTCTCAGGTATCTGATTAACAGTCACTGTCAATCGGTCTGGCTTTGCTCTGTGCTTAGTGTTGTTATGGGAATAGTATTTAAAATATTTTTAGGCCCCTAAGACCCCGTTAATTTGGAAACTTTTGAATTTTTCTCAGTCTGGTAATACGGCGTAGTAATCAGTTGCCCAACGCACAGCCAGGCGTTCCTGTGGATGCCGTGCTGGAATCGTGCGCATCTCTCTTTGCCAGTGCAGCAAATCATTGGCAAGAGAAGCTATATTGGCTCTGCCATCCAGCAGGGCCAGGGCCCGTACTATGCGGCGGTAGAACTCAGCCGTATCGCGACTTTTTTGCAACTGAAAAAAACGCAGCTCACTTAAAGGGGGGCGCCCGCCTCTCTCCCGGGGCATAGCCAGGGACCGGGCAAAACTGATATCCATAGCCTCGCTGCTGTCAACATCAATTGTTTTGCTGGTGTTATCATTTTTTACGTGTGCAATTACGGTGGCTACCAGAGCCGCATCTTCGATACGAATTTGCTCATCTTTCTGCCAGCGCTCGGGCATATCCTTTAAAAAACGGATAAAGGCGGGAGTAGGCATTACATCCATGGGCTCTACCGCACGGCGCAAACGCGCTCGGTCGGCCCGGCCAGCTTTGTCATTGAGCCAGCGGTGCCACTCGCGCAGTCGGCTCACATCTGTATCGCTAAGATATTGATATCCGGCCATCACAATTCCTCCTGTTGTTGCTCAATTTTGGCTGTATTATCCAGAGCCTTTAAACTTGCCAGACTGGCGAGCTTATTTCTTAAAAAACGTCGCGCCCGGGTCACTCGCTGCAATTTCAAGTCTTCCGCAGAGCCCTCCATTGACCAATGGTCAAACTGCGCCAAGGCCGTTTTTTTCAGTGTGTGTACCCAGGCAATAGCCACCGGTGCAGGTGTTAATTGGGATTTCTTGGATTCGAGGGATAATTGCTTGAGCAAGCGATAAAACTGGCTTTCCGTCGCCTGCCAAAACGCCTGATCGACAAATGAAAAATCCCCTTTGGCTTCATTAGGGTTATTAAACCAGGCAGCCTTTACCCTAAATCGCAGCTCTTTCAAAGTATCTTTTGCAGCCGTTAAAAGCTGCCCTGCCAGCTGAATAAACAGCGACTGATGCTGAGGGGAAATAGGCAGTACTGGCAGTTCCTGTTCATACCAGCAACGCGCTTTCATATTGTCCATGTCATAGCCAAATCCCCACAGGCGTACATCGACATTCGAGTCCAGTTCTTCGAGAATTTCCGCATATTCCTCATGGAACAAGCGCACCGCCCGACTCGCTTCATCACCATTTGAATGGTCATTCCACATAAGCCCTAACCAGTGTCGATAACCGAGACCACTCTGTTGCCCCTTCAAACTCAAGGGTGGGGCTTTTTTCTTGGGGTCACATCGATAGGGCGTAAGGGGATGAATCCAGGGCCCCTCGTAATTAATGCCATAATTCTTAGTGGTATATTCCCGGATTAATTGATTCGTCTGCTCTCCACAAAGGTCGCAGTAATCCTTGCCTTCTCTCGGGATTTGGAAACGTATCCTGCGCGGCATACCCCAGTACATTTGCAGAGGATGGGTATCATTGGGAGACGTAGAGGAACCTTGTTTGTCAGAGAGGCGGGAGGGAGCGAGCCAGGGGAAGATACAACTATCAGAACTTTCAGACCTCGCTCCAAACTCCTCTTGTGGCAGGATATTGAGCCACAATTTCTGCCAAAGGTTGGCATCTTCTGCCTCTGGCATTATCAATGTGGTTAAAGGGCCACCACCACGCAAACTCGTTCTATGCCCCACTCCTCCGGAGGGGGCGTTAATTTGTAAAGTAAACAAGGCACTAGCGGCACAGCTGGGACATACACCCTGCACCCTACCGCCCTTAATAAATAGATCCTGATTATCTCTACAGGTTTTACTGCCCGGCGCCTCAATCAGTAGGGCAGCAATCGACTTTGATTCCCCATCTCTCAGCTCCAAGTCCTGCATAAATGCAGGCCCGGACTCTTGAAATAATTCAAAATTGGGAACGTAGCTTTGCAGCCGTGATTTTAGTGTTTCCTCTGTAGGCGCCTTTTTCCAGTAGACTCCCCAATCATCCACACTTTCAGGTGCAAAAGCTGTTTGCAACAGGCCGATTAAAAATTGGAACAGCGCCCCGCGAAAATCCGGTCGTACCGTACAAATATCTACGACAGGATTATCCACCTCGACAATTTGCCAAGGAGCAATTCTTTCCTGCATACCGCATCGCCGGATAATTGGCAGCCAGGAATCTTCAACCAAATTCACCACGATCCTCCCTGATCCAGTCTCCGCCCTCTTACTCCGTTATAGCCATGCTTTTTTCAAGAGCTAGAGGGAACAGTTACACTCAGAGCAGTGCGAGCGCCTCTGCCTCATTTTTGAGTGCTCAATCTCTCAGCGTCACTGCCGGGACACTAATTCCGTTACCTTATGCCACTCTGACTGGGGAAAAATGATCTGGCTCAAGTCTGGGCATCTTTCTCACTTTCCGCACCGGAAATCAGGGTCGCGCCTACTACCTCACACAAAGAAAAGTGCTCAGTTATCGCATAGACCACACACAAGATAAGGGTATTAATCTCATTCGCCTCTCTATATGGGAATATTCCTGTACAGACAATTCCCCCACCCTTTAGCCTGCATCAGCTATTGACCTCAATTGTTAATCAACAGATACAAAAAAGCCCCTTGATGGGGCTCAAAACTAGCGACAGATTCTATTGTGAAGGAAATTTAACGAATCGGTATCCAGCTCAATATAAGTTCATCACTTTTAACCGGCCGGTAGCTATCGGCACTGAATCGCCACTACTAAGCCGTTCAACCCTTACCGACTTCAGATAAAAGAAAAGACTTTATTAACTGCTTCTGACTCTGCTACAGAGCTGACATCATTTCTATTAGGTGTGCGGTGATCCACTACTTTTGATTGTATGGATATACTAGATTGGAGTTCGACTGTGAAAGTGCCGGCAATTATTACCGACACTTTCATACTATTAACTAGAAAATTTCGTAGGTGAAAACTTTTAAATTTACATCTTCAATAGCCTCTAAATCACCCTGAATATCAACTGTCAAGGTATCGCACATATCCGCGGCAATTGAACCATTATCTATCGTTAAGACTACTTCATTGCGAAAATCTGAAATGGGCACATTCGTATAAATATTTTTATCGTCCCTATCAACCCCTATTGCAGTTTGAGTACCATCTTTGGCAACACAACTTGCCGTGATCGAAACGTCATACACATAGTCAAAAATTTTAGGATGATTTTTAGTGTAGCAACGCTCTCCCCTATGGGAATAACGACAAACGACATCTGGCCTCAACCGTCCCAAACCAGATACAATCGCAGTAATATCGAAACGGATTTCTTGCGCACTATCACCCAAGATATCAATCTCAGCAATTCGCCGAGTATCCGAAGTATAAGAGTACTCAGTAACATTATGCTTAACGCCGCTAATAAAAGTCATTTCTGCAAAAGACTGACTCGCTAACAACAAGGCAAACACCGGCAACATAGACTTCAAAAACTTCATTTTTCATCCTTAAAAAAATAATCGAGCAGGCAGTATAAATACCCAAATATTAACTAGCAAGAAGATCCAAACAAAAAATTAAAACTATAAATACTTCAGCAATTACAGCAAAAAAACCTATATATTCAGCCTGCATTCACACTCAGTATGCCTTACAAAAATCTCAAAAAAATATAAATCAAAACTCAAATTAACCGATTATTTAAATCTCCACTTATCTTTTCTCGTCACAAAATTGCAGATCACAACATCCCCATCAAACAACAGGAAACCACATAAAGACAAACTTAGCTTTTATTTGAATATTGCCCCGCGATTAAAAAGCAATAATTAACAAAGCAAAGGAAACATCTATCACATCGCAGACATCGACAACATGTTTAAGTGCCTTATGATATTAAAAAGCTAAAACAAACAAAGTAATAAAATATCAATTCAGCTAACCTAAAGCTTATTCTCGATCGAATTACAGATTAAGTACTCTTTTATTTTACTTAAAGTACACCATCTCGATTACAAGGTAGCTCCTGGGTTATCTCAAACTGGTTAAGTTGATTTCACTCATTCCAACCACTTTTCTTTATTGCTGAATCTAGCATCAATACTCTTCAATCAATTTTCTGCCACCACTTGATCTACTGATGGAGAAGAAGTAGCAGATATTGACTCCAACTATCCACTCTTTTCCTTATGATCAGCTGATACCCTTCAGAGTCGAAATCTGGTGACCTACCATCCTAAAGAGAAAGCAATATCAGGAACCAGCTCCGTTTTTGAGAACTAAGTCTCTCAGCGTCACTTTAGGGGCACTAACTTTATTACCGCATGTCACCCTGATTAGAAAAAATACCTCACCCAAGTCTGGGTATCTTTTCCAGCTCACTAAGGAAGTGTATGTACGGTTGCTTATCAGCCAAAAATCGACTGCTATTATATAAACTGTAAAATATGCAAGGTAATTGCATCAACTTCGGTCATTATTTTGATACTTAAACCCTTTAGTGCAAAGTTATTAGAAACAAATATTAGCTAATTACTTTTAGCACCCCTGCATTTGAACATTAAAAAAGCCCCAAAATAGGGGCTTTACGTTTACTTACTAAGAATTATTTAATCGAAATTTGGCACCAAAATAAGAGCTTCATTTTTTATCTCACCTGCATCCACAGAGACAGCCTCACCATTACTTAGCCTCTCAACCTCAACTGACTCTAGGGTAATCGAAAAGGCCTTACTTACGGGCTTTTCTTCTGGCTCAACTATGTTATTCGAAGAATCAGCACAACCACCAACAAAAGCAGCGATAACTAAAACAAAATAAAAGCGCACATTGGATTTTAAAGGTTTCATATATCCACCAATTAATAGCAGTAATTCCGAAAAACTCTCTGAGGTTTTAAAATTCATACGTCACCAGAAACTGGGCCTCACCAACGGGCAACTGAAACTTTTTGAATAAATCTAACTTCAGATAGCCATTATCAATTGAAAAGAGACCATCGCCGATTAACTCCGAATTACTGGCAATTCCATTGTTATCCATATCCAAATACAAACGCACCCTCTGTATGTCCGATACTTCATCCAACTCACCATCGGCCTTGAGTGTGAGTGACTTCAGCATCGCATCAGCAGAGTCACTCTGTAGGGAGAAAGCCAACACCGGTGCCTCCTCCTCTAACTGAAACTGTGAATTCTCAAGTGCATAGGATTTTATATTTACAATAGGTTCTTTAACATTGAGGGTCGCGACAGCACCAGGATCGACAATAATGCCATTCATCTCTCCGTCATCATCATTGAGGCCACCATCTACCAAGCTAAGCTGGATACAAAAATGGCCCTCATGGAGCCCAGGCTGGTACTTCTCACTACCCGGCTCAGGACAATCACCCAGCTGCCCCAGTGCAGAAGATACACGGTTAAATTCATCCTCAATAAAATCCACCCATCCAACACTTTGGCGATATTTCAGATAACGAGCACCTTCGAGTAAAGCGGCATTTAAAGGGACAACAATGTTAGCGCTTTCCCCAAAATCTGTATCGTAAATAACAAAGTCAAAAATACCATGCAGGAATTTATAGCTATTCTGTCCTGCCAAATTATCCTCAAAGAGATTATCTATATCCTCTAACGTAACCTGGCCCAATTGTTGACCGGCAATATAGGCACTATCACCAAGTCTCAAGCTTGTCCCTTCAGAGCTTTGCATCACTGCACCAGTTCTATTTACCGGCAGCTGGGAACGAACCGCTACCCTATCTAGATAGTCCGGTATTCGATCACCATCTAAATCTAAGAATCCCTCAACGCTGTCACTCAGCCCATCCTGATCAGCATCCTCATTATCGGACAATACAGGGGCACTGCCATCCACTCGCAATATCAGCTTCGCAGTATCTGACAAACCACCAGAATCTGTAACAGTAACAGTAACTTCGAAAGCTCCCGACAAACCTGCTGGATCAAAGGTAAATACGCTTTCACCAGAGTCGTTAAGCTGAACTAGCTTTGGGCTGTTCCAACTATAGGTAAATGGGTCCAGCTCATACTCATCTGTGACCCAGGCTTGAATCTCTGCCGGTCCCTGATCCTCATAAATTACAGCCCTGAACTGGCCAGCTTGAAATAGCTTTGCCGTAACTTTGGGGTAAAAGTTAAATGTAGCGCTAGGTATAAGTGGAATACTTGAAATAGCAACTAAACTGTCACCATCAGCCCAATCTTGGAAACTAATCGTTGACCCAATAACACAAAAGCTATCACTGTCCTCGGAGAAATCACTAGCACCGCACCCGTTATCAACTAAAGGGAATTTAGATAAATCAATAACAGATACTTCATTACCTTCTACTGGAGATTCGAAATTAATATAGGGTAATTCTATCTCAGCACCTGTTAAATCCAAGGTCAGCACTACCGAACTGAATACACATGTCGTATCGAAGTCTCCATTGGAAATTGTACTAGACTCAACCGCTTCGCCCGAGCATCCCTCACTAGGGTTTGCCGAGTCTTCTCCTGCGGGCATAACACCCATGAAAGAAACAACGGTATCAACTGTAGTAAGGTTATGTATTTCCGCCGATTGAGCATGTCCCAGAAGGCCTGAGTGTTCATTTAGAATTGTAAATTCCCCTCCATTGAAGTTTATATATAAATTACTGATGGAATAGCCATTACCTTCAAAGGTCGCAGTAAACGGGTTTTCACTTGTACCGATTGGCTCCCAGCCCAAGCCCTCGTTCCAGTACTCATCATTCGCATCAACATAACTATCGCCATTGGTATCAAAATTCAGGTCTTTGGTCAGCTCAAAGCCATAACAGCCACTTTCTGGGCAACCATAGTTACTACTGTATAAAGTTGATCCGTCTAGGTTGTTACGAATCTCATTAAGATCTTTGAAACTGCGAATCTCAATCAGACCATCATTATCAATATCAAGATCAAGATCAGAAAGAGAGGCGTCAGCTGATACACCTTCCATGGACAGTAGCCCGACAAATATTACTAACCCCCGAAGTGTCGAAAGCTTTTTGTATTTAGTGGTATAAGACTTCAATCGAAAACTCCTTTTTCTATTTTTACCAAAAATCTCAGCCGATTTTTAATTCACTTTCAGAACTCGTGCCGAGAATAGGGATCGCGAAAGGGAAGCAAAATAGTTACTAACTTGATACCGAGCAACTGGAGTAATCCAGTATCCATCCCCCCAAATAAACCCGCAACCAAACCTCCCGGAAAAGCTATTACATAGAATTACAGGCCTACTAGTGAATGTTTCCTGCCTACAAAATCACATCAACCACCGGTGAGCTCTGCAGATGGCTTATAAATTATTGGAGAGGCACCTGGTCTTCAATGAGTGAGCCAGGAAGGGATATTCAAGGCTATGCAGGGCAACTCCTGACAAAGTGAAAGGTTAATATTTTTATTTTTTAAATAGTAAAAAGCCCGGACCAGCCGGGCTTTTTGGGTGATTCTGAGCTTCTTCGTTTCTTGATCAGTGCGGGACTTGAAAAATAACTTCTAGCCAGTGGTTACGGGACGTATAGGAAAGCACAACAAAAAAGTAACACCACTTTGAATCCTCCCTCTACTGAGGCGTCTCAACGACTGAGCGTGATGCTGAAATTCAAGCGTGACTTCACCTACTCCAAATCGACAAAGTGCGAGGTTACCTAATACTGAACAGGCAAGCCGGCTTTAGCAAAAGTGGTTCTCAAAAGACCCCAAAGGGAGTCCAGAATCGCCCCCCCTTACAACCCTTGGTGGTTGGCAAGGTCCAGGACTTCAAACAGTATGGACCACCAAGACCGCACTATTCAGCTATACATATGCGCGCTTGTAAAAATTTTCATTCGTCTTCGCTATACATACCAGAGTAAAGCCACGTTGAGAAACCGACGAATATTGCACCAACTACAAGATAGCCAATCACCCACAGCCATGGAAAGGCAAGAAGCCAATGCAGGACATAAATTAGGACGAGTATACTAAAACTTATAGACAAGCAACTGCGTAGGGTAGGCATAATTATTCCCTGACTTAGTCAAATAGCTAGTAGTCCATATCATTTCTTGCTGAAATGACTAGCTCTCTACTTGGCCAAAATTGAGATCTAAAGCTGATCTCAGGGCTCAAGCTATATTGATTACATTACTTTGCGTATTGAGCACTGAGCGGAAGAGCCGCATTCGGAGCTACCAGATATCCGCAAGCCAATGATTCTTGCCGCTTGGTTTGGCTGGCTTGTTTTGAGTTGAGTATCTATCTGTAAGGGCCATTGGTGCCTCTACCAGTTTCTAAATTGAACTAGGTAGCACCAAATGTAGCACCAGATAGCACCGGGTGACAACGAACGAGAACGGAGGGCTGTGTACCCTTCAGATAGCAAAAAGCCCGGATTTACCGGGCTTTTTGGATGATTCCGAACTTCCTCGGATCTTGATGTGGTGCCCAGGGCGGGACTTGAACCCGCACGAGCATAGCTCACTACCCCCTCAAGATAGCGTGTCTACCAATTCCACCACCTGGGCAAAAATCTTTTACTGCTGTTCCTCACTTTCCTGGTTAGCAGCTGGCTCTTCTGAACCGGTGCTGTCTGCAGGAATCTGCGGGATATCGCCAGTTTCCAAATCTGTTTCGAGCTGCGGGATATCGCTGTCGATAGCCGGCAGTTCTTCGGCTGGGCCAATTTGCTGTACCGCTGCTGGAATTTGCGGAAGGTCCGCATCAACATTGGTGCCTGCACCTTGCTTAGCCAGGATGGCCAGGCCGAAACTGGTGACGAAGAATACCGTCGCAAAAATTGCTGTCAAGCGGGAAAAGAAATTTCCGCTACCTTGACTGCCAAAAACTGTCTGAGACGCGCCCGCACCAAAGGAAGCACCGGCTTCGGCACCTTTACCTTGCTGCAACAAAATCAGGCCAATAATGCCTAATGCGGTCAAAACGTGTACAACTAATACCAATTTTTCCATTTTCTGGAAACTCTCTACCGGGGTCTAAACAACCCGTTATTCAGTATTCGCCAACCCGCGTGCTGTCAATTTAAACAGCAGCGCGACAAATCTCAGCAAACTCGCCGGCATCCAGCGAGGCTCCACCCACCAGGGCACCATCAATATCTGCCTGGGCAAAAAGCTCCCTGGCATTTGCGGATTTTACACTACCGCCATATAAAATCTGTACTTCAGCGCCCAAATCTCCCAACTGCGAGCGAATAAATGCATGTACAGCTTGGGCTTCATCAGGAGTAGCAGTTTTTCCGGTGCCAATGGCCCATACCGGCTCATAGGCAATCACGGACTGCTTCCAGCCAGCCGAATCAATGATATCGGCAACCGCTTGAAGTTGTTTTGCAACCACTTCGAGAGTGCGCTCCTGCTCGCGTTCTTCAAGGGTTTCCCCGACGCAAAGTATTGGAGTCAATCCCGCCTCTTGGGCCGCAACAAATTTTTTCGCCACTAACTCACTGGTTTCTCCGTAGAGACTACGGCGCTCAGAATGCCCGACAATAACGTAACGGGTATTCCAATCCAGTAACATGCTAGCGGAAACCTCACCAGTAAACGCCCCTTTGGGCTCCTGGCTAAGGTCCTGGGCACCCAGGCTAAAACCTCCGCTCTTTTCCGCCGCATCAGCCACTAGGCCGAGATATGGAAAAGATGGGCAAACAACAACACCGGACTTCACACCTTCGAGGTTGAGTTCGGTAAAAAAACGTTCGGCAAACTCGCGGCTGCCGTTCATTTTCCAGTTTGCTGCTACTAGCGGTGTTCGCATGTGTGCTCCTTCAAGGGGCGCAAATCTTAGCGACATTGACGCCAACATACAACCAAAATTATACGAGTTTCTTCTACGCCCCAAGAGGACCGATTTACTACGGGTTAAATCGCAGCAGATCAGTTATTTCCAATTCGCTCCACCACGGAGGAAATATCTTTGGCCAGCTGTTCCACCAGGGCGCTGTCGCGGCCTTCAACCATTACCCGGATCAGAGGCTCTGTGCCAGATGGCCGCAGCAGCACACGTCCGCTGTCTGCGAGCTGACGTTCTGCATCGACAACAATGGCCTTAACGTCTGTGTGATCGAGAACACCATCGCGATGAGCCAGTTGCACATTAATCATGTGCTGGGGGAACATTGTCATACGGGATTTAAGCTGATGCAAGGGCTCATCAAATTCACACAGGCTACGCAGTACCTGCAGTGCGGCAATGATACCGTCGCCGGTGGTAGAAGCATCGGCACAGATAATGTGGCCTGACGACTCGCCTCCCAGCTTCCACTGATTAGCTGACATTTTCTCAAGCACATGGCGGTCGCCCACTTTGGCTCTCTCAAACGGAATTTTATTTTCGCGCAGTGCGAGCTCAAAACCGTAATTGCTCATCAAAGTGCCGACAACACCACTGCAACCGCCCAGGAATTTATGCTGGTGCATAGCGATGATATACAGCAGCTGATCGCCATCGACCAATTCCCCATTGGCATCGACGAACAACACCCGATCCCCGTCACCATCAAAGGCTATTCCCAGGTCCGCACCGCGCTTAACCACGGCTCGTTGCAATTGCTGCGGTTTAGTGGAGCCGCAATCAAGATTGATATTGAGTCCATCGGGCCCAGCCCCTATTACGCTGACTTCTGCTCCCAGTTCACGAAATACCATTGGCGCTACGTGATAAGTGGCACCATTTGCGCAGTCGAGAACAATTTTCAAACCCTCAAGGGAGAAACCCCAGGGCGTGGAAGCCTTGCAGAACTCAATGTAACGCGCGGCTGCATCATCAACACGATAGGCGCGACCGAGATCGTCAGAAGTTTCCATTGGCAGCTCGAGAGCGGCTTCGATCTCCAGCTCAACCTCATCCGGCAACTTGGTACCTTCAGCACTGAAAAACTTGATGCCATTGTCATGGTAAGGGTTATGGGAAGCGCTGATAACAATGCCTGCACCGGCATGGAAAGTCCGGGTCAGGTAGGCAATCGCCGGAGTCGGCATTGGCCCCAACAGGGCGACATCAACACCGGCATTAATCAGACCTGCTTCGAGAGCCGCCTCGAACATATAGCCGGAAACCCTGGTGTCTTTACCAATAAGAATGCGAGGTCGACGGTGATGTTTCTCTTTGAAAGTTCTCCCTAATACCTTGCCCGCAGCGTATCCGAGGCGCAGCATAAAATCGGGAGTAATTGCTCCCGTACCAACGCGACCACGAATACCATCAGTACCAAAATACTTTCTTTCCATAACGCTTCTCAATTGTGTACTTCGCCGCTTTTCTATTCTGTCGGAAAACCACAACAGGACCCTGCGGCTTAAGGTCTCTGTAAGACATCACTCATCAAATTTCGCTGCAAACCAATTGCTGCATGCGCAACACATCCACGGTTTCCGCAACATCGTGGACACGTAAAATTCTTGCGCCCTTTTGCGCAGCCAACATGGCCAGGGCCAGGCTACCGGGGAGTCGGCCATCTACATCTCGATCGAGCAGGCGGCCGATCATCGACTTGCGCGACAAGCCTGCCAGTATGGGCATATCCGCCGGCGCCAGCTGCGACAAATTACGCAACAACGTCAAATTGTGCTCATCGGTTTTGCCAAAGCCAAAACCTGGGTCGAGAATGAGCCGATCCCGTGCCACCCCCAGTTCGATACAGAGATCGACCCGTTTCTGCAGGTACCTGGCGACATCCTCTACAACATCAGTGTAAGACGGATCATCCTGCATAGTGCCGGGCTGACCCTGCATATGCATCAGGCAGATCGCCAAGCCACTCTCGACGGCTGCTTCCAGTGCACCCGGGCGCTCCAGGGCACGAACATCATTGATCAGTCCCGCCCCTACCGCAGCTGACTCACGCATCACTGCCGGAGTACTGGTATCGACAGAGATAATCGCGTCAAAGTTAGCTTTGATTGCCTCCACCACCGGCACTACCCGATCCAGCTCCTGCTGCTCGGTGACCGGCGATGCGCCAGGGCGTGTCGATTCTCCGCCAATATCCAGGACTTTCGCTCCCTCAGAGAGCATCTGTTCTGCTCTTTGCAGAGCCAGGGTCAAGTCCAGGCTACCGGAGGCATAGTAATTACCACCGTCGGAAAAGGAGTCTGGCGTTGTATTCAGAACCCCCATAACCACCGGTTGGGAGAGGTCTAAGGTGTGGTTACCACAGATAATTTTCATTGGCTGAAATAAAAAAATGCCGGATCGGAACAGGCTATCGCCCTATCCCCAACCCGGCATTTGGTTTTGTCCAGTTAGTCGCTTCGGAGAATCAGTGGCCGTTTAATGGGCCGCCGACGGTATTGCTCTTATCCGCCTCAGTTGAGGCCTCTGTGGTTTCAGTATCCTGGGTCGGGCTGTTTCCACCAGAACCGAAGTTATTGTCTTCCCAGTCCCTTGGTGCGCGAACTTTGCGGCGAGCCATAAGATCGTCCACCTGCTCCGCATCCAGGGTTTCATATTCCATCAGCGCATCTTTCATCGCTTCAAGAATATCGCGGTTATCTTCCAGCAGCTTTTGTGCTCGCTCGTAGCAGACATCGATAATACGGCGCACCTCCACATCAATTTCATTGGAAGTCTTGCCGGAAACTGGATTGCCCTGACCGGGCTGGCCACTTTCATCTTCGCCGTAATGCAATGGGCCGAGCTTTTCGGACAAGCCCCACTTGGTCACCATACTGCGCGCCAAGTCAGTGGCCCGTTCAATGTCGTTGGAAGCGCCGGTAGTAACACCGTCGATACCCAGGGTCATTTCCTCGGCAATACGGCCGCCAAACAGGGAGCACAGTTGCGATTCAATCGCGCGCTTGGACAGGCTGTACTTGTCTTCCTCAGGCAGGAACTGGGTGACGCCCAGAGCGCGGCCACGGGGAATAATAGTTACTTTGTGTACCGGGTCATGCTCGGGTACCAGTCGACCAATAATGGCGTGACCGGCCTCGTGGTAAGCGGTATTCACCTTTTCCTTTTCATTCATCACCATGGACTTGCGCTCGGCACCCATCATGATCTTGTCACGGGCGCGCTCAAACTCTTCCATGGTTACGGTGCGTCTATTGGCCCGCGCAGCAAATAGGGCGGCTTCGTTGACCAGGTTAGCCAGATCGGCACCGGAGAAACCAGGGGTTCCACGGGCAATAGTTTGCGGATTCACCTTGTCGTCCATAGGCACTTTACGCATATGAACCTTGAGGATTTGTTCGCGGCCACGAATATCCGGCAGCCCAACAAATACCTGGCGGTCAAAGCGACCCGGGCGCAACAGGGCGTGGTCCAGTACATCCGGGCGGTTGGTCGCTGCAATTACGATCACACCCTCATTACCTTCGAAACCATCCATCTCAACCAGCAACTGGTTCAGGGTCTGCTCGCGCTCATCGTGACCGCCGCCAACGCCGGCTCCACGGTGACGGCCAACAGCGTCAATCTCGTCGATAAAGATGATGCAGGGAGCCTGCTTCTTGGCTTGGTCAAACATATCCCGCACCCGGGAAGCGCCCACACCAACGAACATCTCAACAAAGTCAGAACCGGAGATGGAGAAGAAAGGTACTTTTGCTTCGCCGGCAATTGCTTTGGCAAGCAGGGTCTTACCGGTACCGGGAGGGCCACACATCAGTACGCCACGGGGGATATTGCCACCCAGTCGCTGGAACTTGGTGGGATCGCGCAGGAACTCGACCAGCTCCTGTACCTCTTCCTTAGCTTCATCTACTCCGGCAACGTCGGAAAAAGTTGTCTTGATCTGGTCTTCGCCCAGCAGGCGCGCCTTACTCTTACCAAATGCCATAGGACCTGAGCGACCGCCGGCTCCGCCCTGCATTTGGCGCATAAAGAACATAAACACAGCGATAATAATCAGGATCGGGAAGCTGGCTACCAGAAGCTGCTGCCAGATACTCGGTGACTCAGGCTCGCGACCAACGAATTGCACATTGCTGCGAACCAGCTCATTGGTGAGCTCATCGTCGATAATCTGTGGCTGGATAGTCTTGAAGCGGCTGCCATCGGCTTTTTCGCCGGTGATCACCAGACCGTCTACGATCACGTTCTTAACTTGGCCCGACTGCACATCCTGAACAAAGTCGGAGTAACTGAGAGCCTCATCCCGTGACTGCGGTTTAAAGTTTTGAAAAACCATCAGCAGTACCGCTGCGATGATCAACCACAGTACCAGGTTCTTTGCCATATCATTCAAAGGGATAGCCCTCTCGCTTTCGCAATCAAAATCCGTTCATTCCGGCAATGCCGGCCACATCAATACCGGATAAAACCAGTATAGGTGCGGGGGGTCAACAGCCTTCGCCCCCGATACAGGTATCGCTTATACCATATGGGGAGTCAGACTAGAAATACGCCGATGTTCTCAGTCGCTCTCAGCCCTTAAATCCTCGCGCCACCACGTATACTTCACGTGAACGGGGGCGGGAAGCACCAGGTTTGCGAGTTACGACACTGTTGTAGCTCCCACGCAAGTCGCGGATCAACTCGTCGAAACCCTCTCCCTGGAATACCTTTGCAACAAATGCACCACCGGGCTTAAGTACCTGCCGGGCCATATCGACCGCCAGTTCCACCAAATACATGGAGGCGGGCTGATCAACATCGCGTATCCCACTCATATTGGGGGCCATATCGGAAATCACAAGGTCTGCCAGTTCATCGCCCATGCGCTGTAACAGTTCACTGAGCACCGACTCCTCGGTAAAGTCCCCCTGGACAAAGTCCACACCGGCCAGCGGGTCCATCGGCAATATATCTGACGCCAAAACCTTGCCTTTGTGCCCTACCAACTCCATCGCTACCTGGGACCAGCCCCCTGGAGCCGCACCCAGGTCGACAACAGTCATTCCCGGCTTGAATAAGCGGTCCTTATTTTGCAGCTCCTGCAGCTTGTAGCTGGCACGGGAGCGGTAGCCCTCTTTTTGGGACTGTTTGACGTAATGGTCATTAAAATGTTCACGCAGCCAACGGTGGCTGCTCTTAGATCGGCCCATCGGGTACAATGCCTACAATCACTACAGCTTAATTGTAAGAGCGGCCACTGGCCGCGATCGGGTCCGCCGAACAAACGCTGGCGACGATCGCGGTCTGTGGCCGCTCCCACATCGAATTCCACAAAGTGGTAATGGAGTATTGTATGCCTTTAACCGCCGACCGCAAAAAAGCTCTTCGCTCTCTGGGTCACAATCTGAAACCTGTCGTGACCGTAGCCGGCAATGGGCTGAGCGAGGGGGTGATGGAAGAACTGAACCGGGCACTCGAAGACCACGAGCTGATCAAGGTCAAACTGATGATCGCCGACCGGGAAGTACGCCACCAAATCGTTGGTGAGCTTTGCGAAAAATCCTCATCCGAGTTGGTACAGGAAATTGGCAAGATTGCCCTGATTTTCCGCGCAGCGCAGAAGCCGGATATTCGCAAGTCCAACCTGCTGCGTTAAACAAAAAGGGGAGCTAATGCTCCCCTTTCTTTTCTCAACCAGTGGAAACTGGCTTACACATCACAGGCAACTCCCAGGATTCTCCATTGGACAGTCGCCTCAACCAGCATTTCTCACCATTGCCGACTAATTGAAACTTGATCGGCCGCCCCATATCCCGGCCAATCAGAGCCATCTTTTTGGGATCATTCTCAATCACCAAAATAGTATCGTCCACAAACACCCTCGGGCCCAGGGTCACATTAACCCCGCCCAGCGCTTGCGAAACTGCCACCTGCAACTTGCCCTGAATCTCCGGGCTCGTTTCCTGTAACAGTGCCGGTTGTGCAGTTTCAATATTTTGCTGGGAGGAGCAGCCAAGACACACTAATGCAAAACCACAAAGTTTAGTCAAAGCTGCCTTTTTCATTTTATTTCACCATTATGCGGTTACTGCGAGAGACTTCCTTGGTCACTCGTGCATTGAAAGCGGGGGCACCCTCGCTTTCATCGGAAATGGAGAATGCGCTAACGGCAATATCTCCACATTCGCCAGTCTCAATGTAATTCAATGCAGTGGCAAAGCGCGCCTCATTCACATCGCCCAGGGAATTATCAAAGTCGTCACCGATCACACACCCAGGCAAATCAGCATCAGTACCGTAATTACCATTGGGCACAAAGCCGTCGGAGTAATCACCAAAGCCTTTTGCATTTGCACCGGAGAATTGGATAGTAAAATAGGTGGTGCCGCAGTTATCCAGCGGATAAAAACCATAGGGCTTGCCGCAGGTGGTCTCACCAATCTGAATAACCTCGATATCAATGCCGCGCAAACCATTGATAATGGCCTCACTGGCGGAGCAGGTATTTTCACTGGTTAGGACAAACAGCCGCGATAAGTTCAAAGTCGGCAATTCTTTACCGAATAAAGATTCATCAATAATACCCAGTCCAGTTGAGTAAAATGGAGTCCCATCCAGCGGCGCCCCGGTAACAGGGTTTGTTTCCGGGTGTTGATCATTAAATTGGGACATTTCAAATATTTGTCCCGCAGTAATATCACCGGCAACCATATAGGCTAATTCCGCAGCGATACTGAGATAACCTCCACCGTTATAGCGCAGATCCAGAATCAAATCGTCAACAGACTCAGATTCGAGCTGAGTAACTGCATTAATCAACTCCGCTTCCGCTGTTGCAATATGATCATTAAACAACATATAACCAACTTTGCGCCCCGAATCCGTCACTTCAGTTTTGACATATTGAACAGGATCAGATTGCACCGGCGATGCTACCAAAGTGACAGTCTCAATCGCCGAGGAACCCAAAGGTCTTATTTCAAATACGTGGGACTCTCCAGCACTCTCCGGCCACATACCGTAATTTAAGGTATCAACATCATCGCCGTAAGCCAGATCAACGCCGTCCACGCTGATAACTTCTGCACCGCGGGTGATAATATCCGGCAGATTACCACCGTTTTCCTCATCCAGATAAGCGACTACCGCTTTACGTGGCGGCTGATCGGAAAGTAGGGCCCACTGGACACCATAACCTACATACACACCAGATTCAGTTTGTGAATACCACTCATCTGACGGAACCGTATAATGGAAGCGGTCCTTCTCTCGACCGGAGGGAGTTAGAGCGAAAGTTCTTAGCTCTTCGAAATAAGCTAAAGAATCATCAAAGTCGGCTGGATTTTGGTCATCAATCTCGTCGTACCACAAGTAGAGATCATTGCTCATTGAGCGCAGCCAATTATTCTCATCTTCGCGAGTACCCGCTACTTCTGTATATTTAGAGCCCGTAGCAGGGTTAGTACCACTGCGAGGAGCAACACATCGGCTCGCATAAGTTGAGGCGGGCAGGAAATTACCTTCTTCCCAAGTACCACCAACGGCTGTAGGCACCTCAGAGCCACCACCACTAACAGAGTCAGAGGCACCTCCGCCTCCCCCGCAGGCTGCCAAGCCTAAAGCTCCCAGAGTAACAACCCCTGCTAAAGCTAGCTTACGTAGACGGATTTCCATCCCCAAACTCCTATTAACCTTTTTATTAGTAAAGATATGTAAAGCGGTGGAGCCTACCACTATTTGAAAAAGGGTTCGATAACCAAGTTTTTCATCAAAAGAAATTGCTAAACCAAAATACAGAAAGGCCTGAAGCGGCACATCACAATTTGTACCCCACCAGGCCTTTCAGTACAAAATAGGTTAATTACTATTATTAACCCGAGTCAGCAACTAATTGCCGACTTTACCCAAAACCCCCTGCAAACTATCTTTTGCATCACCGAACAGCATACGTGAGTTTTCTTTGTAAAACAGCGGGTTAGCAACTCCCGCATACCCGGAAGCCATAGAGCGTTTGAGGATAACAACCTTACCCGCCTTCCAAACTTCCAAAACCGGCATACCCGCAATAGGCGAGCCCGGTTTTTCCACAGCATCCGGGTTTACTGTGTCGTTTGCACCGATCACCAAAACCAAGTCCGTTGTGGGGAAATCCGGATTAATCTCATCCATCTCCAGGACAATATCGTAGGGGACATTGGCCTCGGCCAAGAGAACATTCATATGTCCGGGGAGACGCCCCGCTACCGGGTGAATACCAAAGCGCACTGTTTTACCTGCCTTTCTCAAGCGATCGGTCAAGTCACTAACAGCCTGCTGGGCATGGGCTACCGCCATTCCGAATCCGGGAACAATAATGATACTGTCCGCCGCATCCAGTTCATCCGCAAGCTCCTGCTGATCAATGGCAATTACTTCACCATCGACTTCCTCATCGGAAACTTCACCACCATCAGAGCCAAATCCACCGAGAATAACGCTGATAAAAGAGCGATTCATTCCCCGGCACATGATGTAACTCAGGATGGCACCGGAAGAACCCACCAGGGCGCCCACTACAATTAACAGGTCATTGCCCAGCATAAATCCGGTAGCGGCAGCGGCCCAACCGGAGTAGCTGTTCAACATGGATATAACCACCGGCATATCAGCGCCGCCAATAGCCGCCACAAGGTGAATACCTAACAGCAATGCAATTGAGGTCATTATCAGCAAGTTAATAACCGTACCCGCATGCACATCTGCCGGTACAAACAACACACCCAGAACAATACAGGCCAAAATGGCAATCAAGTTAAGCCAGTGCCGGGCCGGTAGCATTAATGGTTTCCCGGAAACCAATCCCTGCAACTTACAAAAAGCAACCAAAGAACCGGTCAGGGTAATTGCCCCAATAAATACACCCAGGTATATCTCAGTGCTGTGGACAACATGAGCAGCCCCGTGTAACTCCACAACCGGATCGAGGAAACCGCCCCAACCAATTAATACCGCAGCCAAGCCGACGAAGCTATGTAGCAAAGCCACCATTTGTGGCATTTGAGTCATAGCCACACGCTTGGCCAGAGCCAAACCAATCACCGCACCGACGATCATGGCGATAGCGACCATCCAGTAAGCCCCGGCGGCCACTCCAGCAATAGTGGCGATAATGGCAACTGCCATTCCCACCATGCCGTAAATATTTCCCCTGCGCGCAGTTTCGTGACTGGATAAACCTCCCAGGCTCAAGATAAACATCACTGCGGAGAAGAGATAAGCCATTGCAATCATACCGTTCATCACTCTCTCCCCCCCTTACCGGCGAAACATTTTCAGCATACGGTAGGTCACAAAGAAACCACCGAATATATTAATACTGGCCACCAATACGCCAATGAAAGCAAGCAGGCTCACCAAACCCGAATTGGCAATCCCAAGCTGTACTAATGCACCAACAACCACAATGCCGGAAATTGCATTAGTAACACTCATTAGCGGAGTGTGTAGCGCATGGGTAACATTCCAAATCACTTGCCAGCCAACAAATATTGCCAGGACAAATACGGTAAAGTGCGAGACGAAATCAGGAGGTGCCACACGCCCCAACCACAACAATAAGATTGCCGCAATCGCCCAAAATGCAAAAATAGATACGGGAGATTTTCGTTTCTCAGCTTTCTCCTCAACAATTTTCACTTCTTCAGTAGCTTTCGCCGATGGCTTGGGCTGGGCAGAAATTTTTGGTGCGGGTGGAGGCCAGGTAATCTCACCGGATTTAACTACTGTGGCTCCACGAATCACTTCATCATCAAAATTGAGATTAATCTCACCATCTTTCTCTGGAGTCAGCTCCCCAAGCAGGTGAGCAAGGTTGGTTGAATACAGGCGCGAGGATTGTGCCGCTGCTCGACTGGGAAGATTGGTATAACCAAGAATAGTGACGCCGTTCTGCTCCACTTTTTCATGGGGCACTGTATAGTCACAGTTACCGCCCATTTCTGCCGCTAAATCCACAACGACAGAACCCTTAGGCATACTGTCAACCATATCAGCAAGCCATAATTTCGGAGCGGGTTTTCCCGGAATTAGGGCAGTAGTGATCACAATATCCACTTCTTTGGCCTGCTCGCGGAACAGCGCCATTTCAGCTTCGATAAATTCCTTGGACATCTCCTTGGCATAACCACCGGAGCCCGAGCCTTCTTCTTCAATTTCTACGGTAAGGAATTCAGCTCCCATGGATTCCACTTGCTCTCGCACTTCAGCACGGGTATCAAAGGCCCGCACTATGGCGCCCATACTTTTTGCCGTCCCTATCGCTGAGAGCCCCGCTACACCAGC
This sequence comes from Microbulbifer maximicatervae (SeqCode), assembly GCF_052467955.1. Taxonomy (NCBI): domain Bacteria; kingdom Pseudomonadati; phylum Pseudomonadota; class Gammaproteobacteria; order Cellvibrionales; family Microbulbiferaceae; genus Microbulbifer; species Microbulbifer maximicatervae (SeqCode). The sequence continues at coordinate 1,261,351 of NZ_CP174329.1, read as the reverse complement.
GCCAATAACGAGTACTTTTGCCGGGGGAATTTTTCCTGCAGCTGTGATCTGCCCGGTAAAGAAGCGACCGAAATTGTGGGCAGCCTCCACAACCGCACGATAGCCGGCAATGTTTGCCATGGAGCTGAGCGCATCCATTTTTTGCGCGCGGGAAATTCTTGGAATCGACTCGACCGCTAGCGCATTGATATCGCGCTCGGCAAGCTTCTGTAGGAACTCGGCATTTTGTGCCGGCTTCAGAAAGGCGATCAGCGTAGCTCCTTTGGGAATCAGGGCCAACTCTTGATCAGTTGGTGCTTGTACTTTTAATACTATGCCCGCATCAGCCAGGCACTGTTGCATATCCTCACGGATTTCTGCACCGGCTTCAGCATAAGCTTCATCAGTAAAACTGGCCCTGTTACCAGCCCCCTTCTCCACCGCTACGGAAAAACCCAAATCGCGTAATCGTCTTACGCTATCGGGAGTCGCTGCAACACGTGCTTCTCCCTCTGCGGTCTCTCTAGGTATGGCTATAATCACCGCCGTGCCCCTCTTAGTTGATTTTATGAACTTACAGCTACATCTACCTCAAAAAGTATTGGATTGCCCAATTTATAAACAGATCGAGTGTAAACGTCGTCAAAGGGGATGAAAAGGGGGATAACCTGATAGCCGTAATTGGTGAAATTAATAAGACTATATATCCTAAATTGGCTATATAGACCTGAGAGAAATAAGCAAAAATTAGTCTCGCTCGAAACCTTTTCCCTGAAGTTAAATTGCTATTTGTTTATCCAAAATAAAAGGGATTTTCCTTTTTGAATGGCCTTACCGATCAATTCACTATGAATTTTCAATCCAAAAGAATCCCCACGGTAGAGCAAGCACCTGCAAATAAACAGAAACCACAAAAATTTAGGGGTAACTGACTATTTTTAATAACCAAAAATAGATCACCAAATACATCATGTTAGTTAAATATTATCGAAGAATACGGCTGCCACATTACGCTTATAACAAAAAATACCACGCCATATGACAGTCTATTCACACAAACCGCAAATGTGCAGATGATTTTGCCTTCGTAGTACCAAGTCACACTTTTCTGCCTGAAAAACATGTACTAGCCCCCTACTTGTGCAAAAAAAACAATATCCGCAGAATGTCGCACCAGGAAAAAGCAGTAACATCAGATTTATCTCATGGAATTAGAGAAATATATCCACTCCCCCACTCCTGCGTATTTGGCACAACTATTGATTAAAAGTTGGTAAAGCCCAATAAAAATTATTAGATGAGTGCCGCAGTAAATTGTGACTAATCCAAGCCCTGGAATCATGCTGGTCGATGACAATCCCGAGCGAGCTCACTTGGTTTGTGAGCGATTACGTGCTGCTGGCTACAGTATTCTTGCCCAGATCAATAGTGCTGAGGGACTTCTTTTCCAGGTGGAAAAATACCGTCCGGATATTGTGTTGATAGATATCGAATCCCCAGACAGGGATATCCTGGAAAGCCTGGCCATAGTTAATCGTGAGGCGCCGACTCCGGTGGCCATGTTTTCAAGTAGCGGCAACGCAGACTTCATTAGCCGCGCAGTCGACTCCGGGGTAAGCGCTTATATGGCCGAGGGAATGACCCCTGAGCGCGTGGCACCAGCGATAGAAATCGCTATGGCACAATTTAAACATTTCCAGCAATTGCGTCAGTCTCTCGAGCGTACCCAGCAGCAACTCACAGAGCGAAAAGCTATCGAGCGGGCCAAAGGGCTATTAATGGCCAAGAAGAACCTCAGTGAAGAGGATGCCCATAAGACCTTGCGCAATCTCGCGATGAACAGCAACTCAACCATCCATACAGTTGCCGAGCAAGTTATCCAATATTTTCAGAAAGAGCATTAGAGTACCGATGTCAGCCCTTCTGTGCCCGGAAAAAAAGACCATCAAACTGCTTTACCTGCGCCTGACCGACAGCGCACCGCTGATTGTCGCCAAGGAACTAGGCTACTTCCAAGAATATGGATTAAAAGTACAGCTGCAAAAAGAAACAAGCTGGGCCACCCTGCGAGACAAGTTAATTGCGCGCAAGGCAGATGCTGCAGCAATGCTCGCTCCTATGCCCCTGACACTGGAACAAGCTTTGCCCAATTGCCGCGAACGGTTATTGAGTGGGTTAATTCTCAGCTGCAACGGTAACGCTATTACCCTTTCCGCAGAATTATTTGAACGCCTGCAAAATTACTGCGAAGGTGACTCTCAAAGTGATATCGCCTTGGCACTTAAGCGCTATCTGCACGGCAATAAACACCCTCCTACTGTCAGACTCGCCACAGTTTATCCATTTTCAAGCCATAGCTTGCAATTAAGGTACTGGTTGCGCTCCGTCGATATCGACCCGGATCGGGATATAAAACTGGTGGTATTACCGCCTGAACAAATGCTGGAAAACCTCCACAGTGGCGTTATCGATGGCTATTGTGTAGGCGAACCCTGGAACTCCCTGGCCGCCCACAAAGGGTCCGGCGTGGTCATTGCAGCCTGTAATACACTGCTGCCAGCTATGCCGGAAAAAGTGCTGACAGTCACTGAAAGCTGGCACCAAGCCAACCCTGCAACCCACTTGGCCCTAAGGGCCGCTCTTCTCAAAGCCTGCACTTGGCTTGCCGCACGCGCAAACAGAGCCGAAGCTGCCAAGCTCTTGTCCCTGGGGCAATACCTCAACCTGCCTGAGGATCTGATTCAACGCTCTCTCAATGACCAGATTCTCTACCACCGAGACCGGGAAATCCTCGCCAATCCCGGCTGGCACCTCTTTGCCCATATTGATAACGACTGTGGGCGTCCAACTCAGGAAAAAGCACGGCAGCTACTGGAGATGTATTCAGATCTGGGGAGCTCGACACTTCGTGCAGCAGAAGCCTATCGTCCAGACCTCTACCGGCAAACGGTGGATTTCCTGCTCGCAAAAAAATAGTGGCACATTAATTGAATGGAAATAATTCGATGATGCAATTGCCTTCCCTCAGGCGCATCAGCGCGGTGAAGCGGTTGTTCGCCGAATATAACGGGCAACGAAGTCCATCGTCTGCAGTCAAGCGGCTGCAGCTTTGGGCTTTTTTTGTGCCTGCGGAATTAGCAAACAAAGGAAATGCGCATGTCCAGTGACTCACTCAATCTATTCTCGTTCCGCGGGAAGATAAAAGTGCTCCACCTAACCTGGGTGGCTTTCTTTATCACTTTCTTTGCCTGGTTTAACCACGCACCATTGTTAATGGCAATTGCGAAAAGCCTTTCATTAACACCAGACCAGGTCAAAACCCTACTTATTTTAAATGTGGCCCTGACAATTCCCGCGCGTATTGTGATAGGGATGCTCACTGATAAATATGGCCCCAGACTCACCTATTCGCTATTACTGGCAATCGGCAGTGTGCCTTGCTTTATTTTTGCCCTGGCAGACAATTTTGTGCAGGCAGCCATTGGCCGATTCCTTTTGGGCTTTATTGGTGCAGGTTTTGTCGTAGGTATCCGCATGGTATCCGAATGGTTCCCGGCTCGACAGCTGGGTACCGCAGAGGGTATTTACGGGGGATGGGGAAATTTTGGCTCAGCTGCAGCAGCCATGTCCCTGCCCACTATCGCCCTGTTTTTTGGCGGTGACGACGGCTGGCGCTATGCCATTGGCCTCACCGGCGCAATCGCACTGGTTTACAGCGTAGTTTATTACTTCTCTGTGACTGATACGCCCAAGGGATCAACCTATTTCAAACCCAAAAAAATTGGCGCTATGGAAGTCACCAGCCCCGGGGATTTTATCCTGCTTCTGGTGATGAAAGTGCCCATGTATGCGGCACTGGCTCTGCTAACCTGGAAATTATCCAGCGGCGTTGCATTAATATCCAACCTTACCGCCAACCTGATCTATGCAGGCCTGGTACTACTGTACCTTCTGGACGCGTATAAAACCTACAGTATTAACCGCGAAGTGCTCAGCAACCCACCCGCACCGGTACACCGCTATAAGTTTAAGCAAGTAGCTGTTTTGAACCTGCTCTACTTCGCGACTTTCGGTTCCGAATTGGCTGTGGTTTCTATGCTGCCCTTATTCTTCTCCGAGACCTTTACACTAGACCCGGTAAAAGCTGGCTTGCTGGCCTCCGCCTATGCCTTTATGAACCTCATGTCACGCCCTGCCGGCGGATTGATTAGCGACCGCTGGGGCCGCAAACCTACCCTGCTGATCCTCACCGCTGGCCTGGCTCTGGGTTACTTCACTATGAGCATGATCGATGCCGAGTGGCCCCTGTACCTGGCGGTCGCCGCTGCCATGGCCTGTTCCTTCTTTGTGCAAGCTGGTGAGGGCGCTGTATTCGCAGTGGTGCCCTTGATCAAACGCCGCCTAACCGGGCAGATTGCCGGCATGACTGGCGCCTACGGCAATGTCGGAGCCGTTTTCTATCTCACCGTTCTCAGCATGGTGTCTTACCAGACCTTTTTCCTGGTAATCTGCGCTACCGCATTGCTCGGCTTTGCCGCCCTGCTTCTACTGGAAGAACCGGAGGGACAAATGGCAGAAGTACACCCCGATGGCAGCGTATCCATGATCGATGTTGCCTAATAACGATCTACCCACTGCAGCGAGCACCAAAGAATCCGGGCTCGCTGCCAGTGACAGTTCGCAGGGCAATAAAGAAGATGCCCTGCAACTGTTCACTGCCTCCTGCACCGGACTTCGCCAACACAATGACGACGCCTGCGCAGTGCGGCTTCCCGAAGGCGCTGAATTACAGCGCCACGGCAGCCTTGCCGCAGTAGCCGACGGTGTTGCCAATGCAGAAGCCGGCGGTGAAGCAGCCCGCGCTGCCATCAATGGATTCTTTTCCGATTATTACAGCACCCCGCAAACCTGGTCGACAAAGCACGCTGTTGCGCGGGTTTTGCACTCGCTCAATAGCTGGCTGTTTCGACAAAGTGGTGGAAGTGCCGAAATTAAACGAGGTTGGTTGACCACTTTTTCTGCCGTTATTTTCAAAGGCACCAGCGCACATCTGGTCCACATCGGCGATTCCCGGATCTACCGGCTCCGCGACAGGAAATTAGAGTGCCTGAGTAGCGATCACAGCCACAGCCTTGGACCTGGACGCACGTTTTTGAGTCGCGCCCTGGGAATGGATGCCCATATTGAGGTGGACTACCGCTGTGAGGAATTACAGCCCGGGGATATATTCCTGGTGAGTAGCGATGGTATTCACGATTTTCTGCCTGAGACGGAGATGATTGAGCGATTGCTTAACTTTTCCAGCTCAACACCACAAGGGCTTATTGATGCTGCTCTGAAAGCGGGCTCCACCGATAACCTGACTGCTGTCACTTGCCGAGTAAATTATGTAGGGCTGCCCCAGTGCGATGAATTGGCCATGCGCAATCGCGAACTCCCGTTCGCACCTGATCTGTGCCCAGGCCAAAAGCTCGACAACTTTCTTGTTTTACAGGAATTACATGCCAGCAGTCGCAGCCATCTCTATCTTGCCCGGGACCTCAATACCGAAGCATTGCGAGTGATAAAAACTCCCTCGGTTAATTTCTGTGATGACCCCCACTACATCGAACGATTTGTTGCTGAGGAGTGGACCGGGCGACGAATCTCCCACCCAGGAATTATTAGGGTTTTCGCTCCGACCTCTGAAAGGCACTGCCTCTATCATATTCTCGAATACATCGAAGGACAGACTTTACGTCAGTGGATGCAATTACATCCACAACCTCAAATTCCCCAAGTGCGGGAGCTAATGGGACAACTGGTTAGTGCGTTGCGAAGTTTACAGCGGTTGGAGATCGTTCACGGCGATCTCAAGCCGGAGAATATTATGATGCGCAATGACGGGCGCTTGGTAATCATTGATCTCGGTGGTGCCGATGGCCCAGGGCTCCGAGAGCAATTACATCTCTCTGGTGAAACTGCACCCGGTAGTAAAAATTACGCAGCCCCGGAATTCTTTTTTGGGGATAGCGCCAGCCATCGATCAGACATCTTTTCCCTGGGAGTCATTGCTTATGAGTTGCTCACGGGCAAATATCCCTATCCCGAGCGCTTTGGCAGCTACCACTACCGTTTAAAGAGCTATAGCCAAATGCGCTTTACTCGCGCATCCGCACACCGCAAAGATATTCCCTACTGGATTGATAGCGCCCTACAAAAGGCTTGTGCTCCTGATCCTAAAAAGCGCTACAACGCATTGTCAGAATTTATCCAGGATCTGCAATCTCCCAGCCCAGATTTTAAAGCCCCCCAAAGCCGCCCCCTGCTAGAAAGAAATCCGGTTCTTGTCTGGCAGCTACTAACTTTAATTCTACTGCTCTCTCATCTGCTCTACTTCTTTTGGCGCTAATACATAAGATTTGAATAAGCACATTTACAGCGCAGAAAATTAATTAAATGCACCACTTTGTCGCAAAAATTGTGGACAATCAGGCCAAACCCCCTTTATTACTAAAAATAAAATTGGCATAGAGATTGAATGTATTTAATTACCAACAATTTATCCCCCCATTACGAGGCAACGGCGCCTGTACTCTTCGGCAGAAGAGGAGACGCCCTTGCCATTTCAGATGGGCCCTCTTCCTGCCGAGTAAAACGAATTGAGACGGCAGGATTGTAAATGAAGGCAAATGTTAAACCTCAAAAGCTGATTGTGATTGGCAACGGTATGGTCGGGCACCATTTCCTGGAACAGCTCGCCAACCATCAACATGCCAACCAGTTTGATATCACCATATTCTGTGCAGAGCCCCGTCCCGCTTATGACCGGGTCCACCTTTCCGAATACTTTGCCGGGCGCACAGCTGAAGACCTGTCCATGGGAGACCTGGAGCAGTATCAGCAGTGGGGTTTTAATATCCTGCTCAATGACAAGGTGGTGCAAATTGATCGAGACAATAAAACAATTACTGCGGCAAGTGGAGCCTGCCACTCTTACGATCAATTAATACTCGCCACTGGCTCCTACCCATTTGTCCCACCAATACCCGGACACCAACACCCGAGCTGCTTTGTATATCGAACCCTGGAAGATCTCGACTCCATTCGCTCGATTGCCGCCAACGCAAAAAGTGGTGTAGTTGTCGGTGGTGGCCTACTGGGCCTGGAAGCCGCCAATGCCCTGAGAGCCCTGGGACTTGAAGCCCACGTTGTCGAGTTCGCCCCAGGCCTTATGGCCACTCAACTGGATGAAGGTGGTTCAGCCCTATTAAGAACAAAAATTGAAGCACTCGGGGTTCAGGTACACACCAGTACCGCCACGGAATTGATTGAAGAAGTAGACGGCCGCCTGCGTATGCAGTTCAAGGGAGATAAAGAACTGCTTACCGATATGATTGTTTTCTCCGCAGGCATTCGCCCCCAGGATGAACTGGCAAAATCCAGCGGGCTGGAAGTTGGCGAACGCGGCGGGATCATAATTGACAGCAACTGCCGTACTTCAGACCCGAATATTTTCGCTATCGGCGAATGCGCGCTTTACGATCAGAAAATTTTTGGCCTGGTCGCTCCCGGTTACAGCATGGCGCGTACTGCTGTCGCTCAACTGACCGGTGGAGAGGAAAGCTTTAACGGTGCTGACATGAGCACCAAACTGAAACTCCTGGGCGTACAGGTCGGTTCTATTGGCGACGCCCATGGTCGCACCGACGGCGCTGCCGCTATTACTTTTGTAGACGAGCAGAGCGGCGTTTACAAACGTATGATCACCGATAGCGAGGGAAAAAAGCTCCTGGGCGCGGTAATGGTAGGAGATACGGATGACTACGATACCCTGCTGCAATATCACCTCAACGATATTGATCTGCCCGAACACCCGGAACAATTAATTTTACCGGCAACCGATGGCGCCGCTCCCGGGCTGGGTGCTGCTGCACTTCCCGCTTCGGCTACCGTGTGTTCCTGCCACAATGTAAGCAAAGGCCAAATTATCGACGCCGTTGCCGGAGGCTGCCACTCACTGGCTGATGTTAAGGATGCAACAAAAGCATCTACAGGTTGCGGTGGTTGCGCTGGGCTACTGAAAAATATTGTCGATGAAGAGCTAGCGGCGCTCGGCATGGAAGTGAACAATCACTTATGTGTGCACTTCCTCTTTTCCCGCCAGGAGTTATTCCACATTATCCAGGTGGAAGAAATTAAAACCTTTAGTGAATTATTAAGCAAACACGGTTCAGGGCGCGGCTGTGAAATTTGTAAACCTGCGGCCGCATCCATATTTGCCTCCCTGTGGAATGAACATATTCTGGAGCAGACTCACGTCGGCTTACAGGACACCAACGATACTTTTATGGCGAATATGCAGAAAAACGGTAGCTATTCTGTAGTTCCGCGTATTCCCGGCGGCGAGATCACACCGGAAAAATTAATAGTGATCGGTGAAGTGGCCAAACGCTACAATCTCTATACCAAAATTACCGGTGGCCAGCGTATCGACTTGTTTGGCGCGCGCCTGGAACAGCTACCGGAAATTTGGCGAGAGCTGATTGATGCCGGATTTGAAACCGGCCATGCCTACGGCAAATCCCTGCGCACAGTTAAGTCTTGTGTTGGCAGCACCTGGTGCCGCTTTGGGGTTCAGGACAGTGTTTCAATGGCCCTTCACGTAGAAAACCGTTACAAGGGACTGCGCTCTCCACACAAAATAAAAATGGCTGTTTCCGGCTGTACCCGTGAATGCGCTGAGGCTCAAAGCAAAGATGTCGGGGTTATCGCCACTGAAAAAGGTTGGAATCTATTTGTTTGTGGCAACGGCGGCATGCGCCCCCGCCATGCAGATTTGTTCGCCACCGACCTGGATGACGAAACTCTTATCCGTTATATCGACCGTTTCCTGATGTTCTATGTGCGCACCGCCGATAAATTACAGCGCACATCTGTGTGGCTGGAAAATCTTGACGGCGGCCTGGATTACCTGCGCGAAGTCATTATCGATGACAAGCTGGGGATTTGTGCTGAGCTTGAAGCCCAGATGGCCCGAGTAGTAGACACCTACCAGTGCGAATGGAAAACAGCCATTAACGATCCGGAAAAACTCAAGCGCTTCCGTCAATTCGTCAATAGCAACGAAACCGATGAAAAGATTGTTTTCGTTAAGGAGCGTGGACAACCGCGTCCGGCAACCACTGGCGAGCTAATGGAAACAGCCGAATCCGCCTAACGCTTCACCCGGCGGCGCAAGCCGTCGGTTATACCTTTATTAATAAATTGCTTTTGAATCCTTTCCATCCATTGTGAGGAAATTATTATGAGCCTGTCTGCCCTGCAAGAAACTCCCTCAAATTCAGTTGCCATAACCCACCCCCAATGGTCTCCAATCTGTCAGCGATCAGATTTGGTCACCAACTCTGGGGTATGTGCGCTTTGGGGCGATACCTCCATATACCCAATGGAGGCTTTGAATACAGTGACTAAAACTGTCTATCAAAGAAGCATCGCCCTGTTTTTTTTACCCGACCAGGAACAACAGCTTTATGCCGTTGACAACTGGGACCCAATCGCACAAGCTGGTGTGATTGCAAGAGGAATTATTGCGGAACTGGAAGGGGAATTAACCATTGCTTCCCCTCTGTATAAAAACCATTTCCGCCTTAGCGATGGAGTCTGCATGGAAGACAGCGATATCAAGCTTGCCACCTACCCACTGGCATTTAGTGGGGACACGGTTTACATCGGCAACAATAAGCTACAGTAATGGCAGTACAGGAATTTCTGAGCGCGCACCGCTCCTGCACTACCTGCCCCTATTGTGGTGTCGGTTGTGGGGTTTCGGTTAACAGGGAAGAGCGCGCAAATACTACAGCGATTACTGTTAGTGGCGACTCCCAGCATCCTTCAAATTTCGGCAAATTGTGCGTTAAAGGTTCTGCGCTCGGCGAAACGCTGGGCGAACACGGCCGTCTCCTGCACCCTCGCCTGCACGGAAAAGATTGTGACTGGGATACCGCGCTGTCTTATATGGCCGATGCCTTTAAGCAGACAATTCGCGACCATGGCCCTGACTCTGTAGCTTTTTATCTGTCCGGTCAGCTTCTCACCGAAGACTATTATGTGGCCAACAAGTTAATGAAGGGATTTATTGGCTCTGCCAATATTGATACCAATTCCCGGCTTTGTATGGCCTCTGCGGTGGTGGGATATAAACGCGCATTTGGTGCCGATGCGGTTCCCTGTTCCTATGAGGATCTGGAACAGGCTGAACTTATCGTGCTTGTCGGTTCCAATGCAGCCTGGACACATCCGATCTTATTCCAGCGAATGCAGGCAGGTGCTGCAAAGCTTATCGTTATCGACCCCCGTGGCAGCGCTACCAGTGAAATGGCAGATCTGCACCTGGCAATTAAACCCGGCACTGATGCTGCACTATTCAATGGACTGCTGCGTTTTCTCAGCCGGCACTATTATCTAGATACCGACTATATAAAAAATCATACACAGGGATTTGCCGATACCTTAGCTGCGGCTCAAGACTGGTCACCGGAATTAACTGCGGCTACCTGTGGCATATCTATCGAAAAACTATTGGAATTTTTTCAGGCATTTGCAGCAACAGAGAAGACCATTAGTTTTTATTCCATGGGAATCAATCAGTCCAGCAGCGGCACTGATAAAAACAACGCAATCATAAACTGCCATTTAGCCACCGGACGCGTGGGCAAAATTGGTGCAGGACCATTTTCTATTACCGGTCAACCCAACGCGATGGGTGGACGCGAGGTGGGCGGGCTTGCCAATACCCTCGCTGCGCATATGGAGTTTAACGAGCAGGATATTGACCGGGTATCACGATTCTGGAATTCCGATCAAGTTGCTACCAAGCCGGGAATGAAGGCTGTGGATATGTTCCGCGCGGTAGAAAGCGGAAAAATCAAAGCCATTTGGATTATGGCTACCAACCCCGCTGTCAGTATGCCCGAAGCCGATAGAGTCAAAGCTGCACTACAGAAATGCCCGCTGGTTATTGTCTCCGACTGCATTGCCAATACCGATACCGCTCGCTGTGCCGATTTGCTACTTCCTGCAACGGGCTGGGGAGAAAAAAACGGCACTGTCACCAATGCAGAACGACGTATCTCTCGGCAGCGTGGATTTTTATCCCCTGCGGGAGAAGCTCGCCACGACTGGCAAGCCCTGTGCGGGCTGGCCCAACATCTGGGCTATGGGGATCAGTTTAATTATTCACACCCCGCCGATATTTTTCGTGAGCACGCCCAGCTTTCCGGCTTCGAAAACCATGGTTCCAGGGCTTTTAATATCTCCGCACTCGCCAATATCAATCGCAGTGAATACGATGCATTGGTCCCGGTACAGTGGCCGGTCAATCAGGAGCACCCGGCTGGGTGCAAACGCTTATTCACCAGTGGACAGTTTTTTACCCCGGACAAGCGTGCGCGCTTTATCCCCATAGCGCCGCAGCCTCCGGAACAGCAGATCAGTGACGACTATCCCATATGGCTCAATACTGGCCGTATGCGCGACCAGTGGCATACCATGACCCGAACCGGGCGGGTAAGGAAATTACTCGATCACAGCGAACTGCCGGAAATACAAATAAACCCCAAGGATGCCGCTCGCTTCCAAATTAAAGATGGGGAATTAGTTCGGTTAAACAGCGTCTCATCTAAAATGGTCGGCCGCGCCGCCCTCAACGGAGGACAAAAAAGAGGGGAGATCTTTGCCCCCATTCACTGGAGCGAAACCTTCTCACAGGATTCCAAGCCCAGTGCCCTAGCGGACTCCAGTATTGATCCCTATTCCGGCCAACCAGAATTCAAACAGGTTCCCGTCAGTGTCAGTCCCCTGGCAGCTGAATACTTTGCCACAATGATCTGTGCCGAAGAGACTGCCGATAGAGTATGGGATTGGTTACAGCAGTCCAACGACAGCAGTATCCTGCACTGGTATCGAGTCCCCTTGGAAAATGGCTTTCGCTATGAAATTGCCGCGAACCAACTTATCCACGGGCGGGATCTGGCATCCAAGATAATGAACGACCAGCCCCAATTGTTCTGGCAGGAATTGGTTACCCCTAAAAGTCAGCGCTGGATCGCCTACGATAATAGCTTAAAGCTGCTGATTTTCTCTGGTAGAAACTGGCACCAATTACCCAGCCGACAGCACCTGGAAAACTACCTGGCCACTCCCCTGCCTGAATCACCGGGGCAACTGCTTCATCCCATAAAGCCCGGTGTGAAGATGATTTGTACCTGCCTCCAGGTTTCCCGGCCACAGATAGAGGAGGCCATCGCCCAAGGCATTAACACCGTCGAAGCACTGGGAGAAACCCTTGGCTGCGGTACCAGCTGCGGTTCCTGCAAACCAGAAATTTCCAGCATTATTCGCACAGTTAACGCCTCTGAAGACACATCCATGGAGTCAACTCCGGTAAAGCAAGATCCGGTAGAAATAAGCAGTAATGCCCGAATAAATATGGTTCAGGAATTTATTCCGCAGTAAGGTTTTAAATTCCCCCATGAATAAAAGAACCTCTGCCCGCAAGTGACCAACCTTGACGGCAGAGGCCTCTACCGAGCTATTGAGAACCTTCCGGGACAATCAACCGCTTCTGCAGCTAGCTTTTGCGTTAAATCGCGAGGATGGCAGGCAGCAAGCTGGGTATCACTATCGGCCAAATAATCAATCAGTTTCTGTATAGGACCTTCGGAGACTCCGTTTGAAGGTCTAACTGCATAGGCGGGTAAATTCGGAAGCTGCCAGTCTGGCAATAATTCTTGTACATCATCCTGTGCACTTATTAGAAATCTAGGTGGCGCCGATAGTCCCAGGCCGCAGCTCGTTAATCGATAAGCCGCTTCAACACTGTCGACAGTCGCTACCGGAGCGTAGCTAACTTCATATTCGCCCTGCTGCCGATGCAGAAATCGCCGGTGATTGGGCCGCATTGTCAGCCCAATCCAGGGCCAAACTGCAAGGTCGCGAGGATGACTCGGAAAACCATAACGATCCAGCATATCGCCACTGGCAATTAACACCCGCTCTAGTTCAAATATCTTACGCGCTTTCAAATTGCTGTCAGGCATATTACCCAGACGAATTGCCAAGTCGAAACCACCGCCAATTACATCCTCGTGCTGGTCGCTGCATTGAATTTGTAAATGAATACCCAGATCCCGCCGGACAAAGCCCACTATTTTGCTCAGCAAGCGGCTGTGGATCAAAACGGCGGGGATTGCAATTTTAAGCCGACTGATACTGCGTTCCTCTCGCGCTTTGTATTCTCCGAGACCATCGGCGTACAAATCCAATATCTTCTGTGCCGTTTTATAAATCTTTTCCCCATCTTCGGTCAGGGACAACTTGCGGGTATTGCGATACAAGAGTGCAACGCCAAGACTTTCCTCCAACCTCGCCACATAGGAACTAACGCTGGCGACAGAAATATCCAGTTCCGAAGAAGCGCCTCTAAAAGAGCCGCTTTCCACAACCTTGGCAAACACCAGTAAATAGCGAATATCCTTTAGTACAATAGCAACTCCCTATGAATTCTCTAAAGGTACTTCTGGGTCAACAGGAAAGGATACACCGCTCTCGCGAAGATCTGTGAATATATTGTTGTTAGCGCCTAATCGGCATCCAGTCTCATGCAGCACACTCGTCCATACTTACTATTGGGGTGGAAGGAAAGAATACACCGCACTCGAGACACGCAGTAAATACATCCCTGTAAGCTCCTAATCGGCATCCATGCCTCATAGGGTCCCGAGCGCAGTGTATTCTTTCCTTCTCCCTTTTTAGTAAGTAAATTTTTATAAACAATATATTTCAGTTTTAAGTATCTAATCATTTTCCTACCAGGCCATTAAAGTCTCCAAACAATTGATAACTGCCAGGAGCAGCGAATGTCACTACTTCTTGCTATGTTTGGGTTTTCCCTGGCTATGTCCATTACACCGGGGCCGGTGAATATGGTTATCATTTCCTCTGGGGTGAATTATGGATTTATCCGCACTTTGCCCTTTGTATCAGGAGCCACAATAGGCTTTACACTGTTACTTGCAGCTATAGGCCTTGGGCTCTATCAGGTAATAGAAATTTATCCCCAGTTACTACGATATGTTGCGATACCAGGATCAATTTTTGTGGCCTATATCGGCTACCAAACAGCGGTTGCACCTACTGATCATGCGGGTATTGAGCGGATTCAGGAGCCACGTTTCTATCAAGGATTTTTATTGCAATGGCTTAACCCAAAGGCCTGGATCGCCTGCCTTTCTGGAGTGGCTATTTTCTCCAGCAGCGATAACCACAGCAATTTACTCTCATTCACCCTGATTTACTTTCTGGTTTGCTACATCTCATTAAGTATTTGGGCTATTGCCGGGGATCGGGCTCGCTTACTATTAGAGAGTCAATACCGGCGCAAAATATTTAACAGATCCATGGGGAGCCTTCTGATTATTTGCGCTACCTACCTTCTCTACAGCCAGACTTTTACAGATTAACTAAAAAATCTCTAACATTTAATTCACTCGACAACTACCTTAGGGTCCACCTAGTCTTAGTAAAAACTAAGCTTGGGCCGCCTATGATTAAGCTCCACCATATTGACCATATTGTATTGCGTGTCCAATCTCTAAAACCCATGCTCGACTTTTACCAAAATATTCTTGGATGCAGCATTGTGCGCCAACGGGACGATATTGGCCTCTACCAACTCCGCGCAGGCACTTGCATGATAGATTTAGTGCCAGTTGATAAACCTATAGGCCAGAGAGGGGGAGCAGCACCAGGAAAGGAAGGGCGGAACCTGGATCATTTTTGCTTCCGGGTTGAACCCTTTAATCCGGAGAGTATCCAGGCCTTTTTAGCACAGGAACAGGTAAAGTTTTCGCCAGCAGAAGAGCGCTTTGGCGCCGATGGAATTGGCCTGTCAATTTACATCTCAGATCCCGAAGACAATGTGATTGAGCTGAAAGGGCCACCCACTGGCAACAACTGAAGTTTGTGCCACGCTTGCGGAGTAGCCGGGCCCTTACCGGTTTCTCAATGACTCTTTCTCGATCAGCCAGGCGACTCACTATGGAAGCGGAAGTAATTGACTACACCGTAAACGGGGATACTTTTTGCGGATATCTCGCATGGGATGAAAATATCAGTGACAAACGGCCGGGGGTTTTACTGGTACACGAATGGTGGGGTCACAATGCCTTTGTGCGCGAGCAGGCGGAGAAACTGGCCAACTGCGGCTACCTCGCTTTTGCAGTGGATATGTTTGGCGCAGGCAAACAGACCGATGATCCACAAGAGGCACAACAGTTCAGGGATGAAGCCCTGAAGGACCCGGTGGCCCTTGAAGCGCGCTTCCGCACAGCATTATCACTGCTCCAGCAGCGGCCCCAGGCAGACCCGGACCAGGTCGCAGCTCAGGGCTATTGTTTTGGCGGCGGAGTCGTACTCGCTATGGCTCGAGTCGGCGTGGACTTGCGCGGCGTAGTCAGTTACCACGGGGCACTGGCAAGAAGTACCCCCGCACAAAACAAACCTATTAATGCTGAAATACAGGTCTACACCGGCGGCGCCGATGTGATGGTTCCACCGGACCAGGTCGGCCAGTTTGTTACTGAGATGCAGGAATCCGAAGCCAAATTAACTCTGGTCAGTTACCCGGGGGTCCTACACGGATTTACCAACCCCTGTGCAACAGACCGGGGAGAAAAGTTCGGCCTGCCGCTGGCCTATAACCGTGAAGCCGCTGAAGACGCCTGGCGGGGAACACTGGCGTTTTACGAGAAGATTTTCTCCTGAGGTGAGCGCCGAAAAACCGCTATCAGCCTTTTAGCAGTGATAAAAGTACGCCTTGGGGGTTGGTAGCAGTACTCGTGTATTGCTACCACTTTCCTATTCGGTCAAATCCAAATAGCGAGCTCCCCCTCCCTGCTCCGCAGCTTCATCCCCGGGATTCCGTAAAGGGCATTTCTGCATAGACAAACAACCGCAGCCAATACATCCCTCAAGGTCATCGCGCAACTTGGTTAACTGCTGGATACGCTGATCCAACTCTTCACGCCAGTGAGAAGAGAGTGATGACCAATCCCCCGCATTGGGCGTGCGTTTATTGGGAAGCTCCCCGAAAGCCTCGCGTATTTCCGACAGTGGAATCCCGGTGCTCTGGGCCACCTTGATAATGGCCACTCGGCGCAATACATCCCGCGAGTAACGCCTTTGATTTCCGGAGGTCCGCCAGCTGGCAATCAGGCCTTTGCTTTCATAGAAATGCAGGGCGCTGACTGCCACGCCGCTGCGCTCGGCCACCTCGCCAACAGTCAGCTCCCGCTTGATTTGCTTTGACTTTACCGCTCCTTTTTCGGCCGATTCTTCAGCTGCCATAAAAATGCCCACCAACCATTGACCTAAACATTAGTTGAGGTTTTACACTGCTGCACAACCTAATGCAAGCGAGGGAGAAAAGTGATGGAAAAGCACCAAGCAAACGGCGTTGCGCAACCAGTCGGTCAAGCCAACCCAAACCTGTTCTTACTACTAGTGGCAGCTGCAAGCCTGAACCCCAAATTTGCTACTGAAATACGCGAGTCTGGAGATACCGCGAAGAGAAACCCTGGGACCTAGAAGCAGCGACTAATAATCATGAAGCACACGACCAGCGGGATACCGTCTCAGAGCCGTATCACATTACTGTGTCTGGCAGCACTCACTATCATGTCGGGGGCCACTGTAGCCCCGTCACTACCTGCACTGCAGCAGTATTTCTCAGGGACACCCAATAGTGATTTGTGGAGCCGACTGGTAGTGACCCTGCCCGCTTTGAGCATCGCCCTCTGCGCTCCATTAGCAGGCTGGATTGCTGATCGCCATGGCCGCCTGCAATTATTGAAAGCAGCCCTGGTACTCTATGGACTATCCGGTCTACTAGCCCTATTTCAGGATAGTCTCGCAGGTATCCTGACTAGCCGCTTACTATTGGGAGTTGCCGTGGCCGGAACAATGACCTCGGTAACAGCCCTGGTGGGGGATTATTTCAGCCGGGAGCAACGCCTAACTTATTTGAGCCAGCAGAGTACTTTTATCAGTATCGGTGGGGTCGTATTTCTAACCCTGGGCGGACTACTGGCCAGCTTACATTGGCGCGCCCCCTTCGCAATTTACTTGTTGGCCTTACTACTAGTTCCAGCAGTTAAAATTTTCCTTTGGGAGCCCATGCGAGTAAGGCCTTTCAAGCACAGAGACCCCAAAAAAGAAAAGCAGGATAACCCGCTTGCATTTTATGCACTACTGGCGGCGGCAACTTTAAATAGCCTGGCTTTTACCCTGATTCCAACTCAGATCCCTTTTTACTTGCGCGAGATAGAAATCTCCTCACCCAGCCTTATTGCTATGGCTATCGCCTCCAGTAATGTTATGGGAGCCATCGCCTCATTATTGATTTACCGGCGAGCCCGGAATCGACTGGGAGTGCTCGGCGTTTTTGTCGCAAGCTTTACTATTATGGCCGCCAGCTTTGGGCTGCTCGCCGGCGCTGAAAACCTGACGGAAATAGTTGCTTTTATTGCCCTCTACGGACTTGGAATGGGTACCCTGATACCACATATCTTTTCTACGGCTCTCGAATCTGCTCCGGAGTCAAAAAGAGGGAAAACTGCGGGATTTCTGACGACTGGAATTTTTCTTGGGCAATTTATTTCGCCTTTCATCAGCCAGCCCTGGATTGATAAAATGGGATATTCCAGTGCATTCTCATCCATGGCTTTAATTTTGATGTTCGCCGCCTCCAGCGCAGCTTTGATATACATCATTAAAATTAAAAAAGAATTCTCATTGGCATATACTTCCGGGCTGGGATCGGGAAACTGATCCGACAGGAAAGGTATTCCTCCTTTCTGCCCGATAAATCCACCTGACAACACACAGCCAAAGCCGTACGGTAATTTTGGCAAGGAGAAAAAGTGGAATCGATTATTTCCATCAAAGGCTTGGGAAAAACCTATGCCGAGGGGTTTACCGCCCTGAAGAATATCGACCTGGAAATTCAGCGGGGAGAACTCTTTGCCTTGCTCGGCCCCAATGGCGCGGGCAAGACAACCATGATCAGTATTATCTGCGGCATCGTAAATCCAAGCTGCGGTGAGGTCACTGTCAATGGTTACAATATTCAGCGGGACTATCGCAATGCCCGCAATGAGATTGGTCTGGTGCCCCAGGAGATATCCACCGATGCCTTTGAAACCGTTTGGGCGGCAGTGAAATTCAGCCGCGGTCTATTCGGCAAGGCTCCCAATCCCGCCTATCTGGAGAAAATTCTACGGCAGCTATCCCTATGGGAGAAAAAAGATAACAAAATTATTACACTTTCAGGAGGAATGAAGCGCCGACTGATGATCGCCAAAGCGCTATCCCACGAGCCCAATGTGCTCTTCCTCGACGAACCCACCGCCGGGGTCGATGTGGAGCTACGCCAGGATATGTGGCAAATGGTGCGCGAACTGAAAGAGTCGGGAGTAACCGTTATCCTCACCACCCACTATATCGAAGAGGCCGAGGAAATGGCCGATCGTGTCGGTGTTATCAATCACGGCCAACTGGTTCTGGTTGAGGAGAAAAATGCACTGATGAAGAAAATGGGGGAGAAAGAACTCAGCCTGCAACTGCCCACACCACTGCAACAAATTCCAGAGAGTCTCGCTGACCTGCCACTCAGTCTCAGCAGCGATGGCAGCCAGTTGGTTTATCGCTTTGATATCAAAAGCGAAGACACTGGTCTTGCGGAATTTCTGCGCCGTTTAAATGCCGCCAATATTGAATTCCGCGATTTACACACCCGGGAAAGCTCCCTGGAGGAAATTTTCGTCAACTTGGTTCACGGTGCCCGCCTTGAACGGGAAGAGCAGCTCAGCAAGGAGGCACAGGCATGAATTGGTATGGAATTGGCGCCATCTATAAGTTTGAGATGGCCCGCACCTGGCGTACCCTGATGCAGAGCATCGCCTCACCGGTGCTCTCCACATCTCTCTATTTTATTGTGTTTGGTGCGGCGATTGGATCGCGTATGGGGGATATCGACGGGGTCAGCTATGGGGCCTTTATCATTCCAGGATTGGTAATGCTGGCACTGCTCAGCGAGAGCATTTCCAACGCCTCTTTCGGAATATTTTTCCCCAAATTTTCCGGCACCATTTATGAAGTACTGTCCGCTCCCATATCCTCATTCGAAATCGTCACCGGATATGTGGGTGCCGCAGCGACAAAGTCCATTTTATTGGGGCTGTTGATATTGCTGACCGCTCGCTTCTTTGTGGATTACGAAATTGTACACCCCTGGTGGATGCTGACATTCCTCGCGCTGACTGCCGTCACTTTTAGCCTGTTTGGATTTATTATCGGAGTTTGGGCCGATGACTTTCAGAAGCTGCAAGTTATTCCGCTGATGATTATAACGCCTCTCACTTTTCTCGGCGGTGCATTTTATTCGATCAGTATGCTGCCGGAAATGTGGCAAAAAATTACCTTGTTCAACCCGGTAGTTTATTTGATCAGCGGCTTCCGCTGGGCTTTTTACGGCGTAGCCGATGTTAACCTGGGGCTGAGTATCGGCATGACCTTGCTCTTTCTGGTGCTGTGTCTCACCACCGTCTGGTGGATTTTCCGCACCGGATACCGCATCAAAACCTGATTCTTCCCCCACGCCGCTGTGCCAACCTTAGTAAAGGCGGTACAGCGGTGGACTTAGCATGGTGGAGGAATATCACGAAGGGGGCTGCGTTTGCGGGCAACTGCGCTTTCGCGCCCTCGGCTCCCCTCGCCGGGTCAGCCTGTGCTCTTGTCAGTGGTGTAAAAAGCGCAGCGGTAGCCCCATCGGCTTATCGGTCTACTTCAAAAAGAAACAAATAGCTTTTCTTCAGGGCCATTTGCAAACCCACACTCTTTACTCCGATGCCGGTCGCTGGATAAAGAGCCAGTTCTGCCCCGATTGCGGCAGCACGCTCACCTGGACACTGGAATTCCTACCCGAATATCGGGGCTTTGGCGGCGGCGCCTTTGATGCACCGGAATTTATTTATCCCGAGCGCTATGTTTACAGCCGCAACAAACCTGAGTGGATCCAGGTCGCCAGTGATATTGTCCTGTGCCCCGCGATGGCGGAGCAGCCCAAGAATACAGGCAATAATTCCGGCGCTAGTGGTGGGCACACATAAAGGTTCTCACCGCCTTTTGTACGCGCTCACGACGCTCTTCCGGCGTCGACATTTGCCGACAGCCGATCAACACCCTCATATGATGGCAGCCCAGCAATAGGCCGATAAAGTCTTCCGCCGCCACAACGGGATCATCCACCGTTAACATCTGCAGCTGATTGGCGCGGCGCAGTAGCTGCTCTATCTCCCCCAAAATCCGCTGGGGACCTGCGTCAAAAAATAGCTGGGCCATTTCCGACTCCTGGGATGCCAGGGCACACAAAAGGCGTAACAGACGCACGCTATCCTCGCTCTCCACCATCCCCATAAAAGCGTCGCCAATACGCTCCAGGACCTGCTCTACCGATTCCCCCTCTTCTAAAGCAAAGATGGGCAGGGGCATCATCATTTCGCAGCGAGAGGCAATAGCGGCGCTAAAGAGCGTCTCCTTATCGGAGAAGTGGCTGTAGACCGTAAGTTTGGATACTCCCGCAGCCGAGGCCACCGCATCCACGCTGGTAGCGGCAAAACCGTGGGATAAAAACAGGTCCCGGGCGGCATCCAGAATGGCTTGGCGTTTCACCGGATCCTTGGGGCGACCGCGCTGGGCGGCCGTCTGGGTCTGCTCAGACATAGCTCTCCATATACTAGACTCGTTAGTTTATTAAATATACTATACTCGCCAGTATAACATTGATGGCCGCCCGGCCATGCTTGACCCAGTCACGGATCTGCCTCGACGCGCCAGCGCCGGGGAAGGAAGCCAATATGTACCGAATGCTAATCCTCGCTGCGCTCTCACTCAGCCTTTTGTTGAGCGCTTGTGCCCCCTCTGAATCCCAGGAACAAGAAACCAAACCGCGCCCCGCTGTTATGGTGCGCCCCACCCTGGCCAGCGCCCAAACCGATGTGTATCCCGGTGAGGTAAGAGCCCGCTTCGAGCCGGCACTGGCCTTCCGTATCGGCGGGAAAATCCAGCGGCGCCTGGTAAATGTCGGCGACCGTGTGGAACAGGGCCAGCCCCTGGCGGAACTGGACACTGAAGACCTGCTACTACAACTGGATTCAGCTCGCGCCAGCCATACTTCCGCCGAGGCAGACCAGCGCCTGGCTAGCAGTGAACTGTCGCGCCACCGCAAGCTATTGGAAAAGCAGCTGGTGAGCCTCTCCCAGTTCGATACCGTAGAAACCCAATTCGAAGCCAGCGAAGCGCGACTACAGCAGGCCAAGGCGCAGCTGGATGTTGCCCGCAACCAGGCTGCTTACGCCGTACTTAAGGCGCCGGAAAGTGGTGTCGTCGCCCGCCGCATGGCTGAGGCCGGCCAGGTCGTTGCTGCAGGACAAGGCATTTTTGAGCTGGCAGCCGATGGCGAGAGAGAAGTGCGTATCGACCTGCCGGAGCAATCCGTCAGCCGCTTTAAAGTGGGCCAACCGCTAACTGTCGAACTTTGGTCCCAACCGGGCCAATCTTTTCCCGCACGCATCCGCGAACTATCACCGGCAGCCGATCCCATATCCCGCACCTTTGAAGCCAGGGTCGCTTTCGAAAATAAAGTGAGCGGTGTAGAAATCGGCCAGAGTGCACGGGCGTTTGTCCCCAGGGCGGAAGAAACTGATGTACTGCAAGTTCCTATGTCAGCAGTCAGTGCCGACGATGGCGCCGCATTTGTATGGGTATTAAATCCAGAGACAAAAACACTGCATAAAACTCCGGTCAGCCTGGGCCCCTACGGTGAGGAGTTTGTCTCGGTATTTTCCGGGTTGAAACGCAACGATTGGATCGTAGCCGCAGGTACCCATTTGTTGCAGGAAGGTATGGTGGTGCGCCCTGTGGACCATATGAACCGCCCCATCGAACAGGGGCCGTCTCTCGCCCACCAGGAATAAATTAAAGGCGCGGAAACAATAAATCTGCCCGCGCAAATTAATTCCCAATAAAGCTTCGATAACAATTTCCAAAGTGCGGCCGCGAACAGCAGAGCCGCCCTTGAAACAGAGAAACTGCCATGGGTTTTAACCTCTCCGAGTGGGCCTTGAAAAACCGCCCGCTGGTACTTTACGCAATGATCGTCCTGGGACTGCTGGGAACCTTCTCCTATACCCAGCTGGGGCAAAGTGAAGATCCACCCTTTACCTTTAAAGTGATGGTGATCAATACCGTCTGGCCCGGCGCCAGTGCCGAAGATGTGTCCCGCCAGATTACCGAACGGGTAGAAAAGAAATTGCTGGAGACCGGTGACTACCAGCGTATCTCCTCTTTTTCCCGTCCAGGGCAATCCCAGGTATTGTTTGTTGCCCGGGACGATATGCACTCCCGTGACATTCCCGATCTCTGGTATGAAGTGCGCAAAAAGGTGGGGGATATTCGCCACACCCTGCCGCCGGATATCCAGGGCCCATTTTTTAACGACGAGTTTGGCACCACCTTCGGCAATATTTATGCCCTCACCGGCAGTGGCTTCGATTACGCACTGATGAAGGACTACGCTGAGCGGCTGCAACTGGCCCTTCAGCGAGTTAAGGATGTAGGCAAGGTCGAGTTACTGGGACTGCAGGACGAAAAAATTTGGGTGGAAATATCCAACACCAAATTGGCCTCCATGGGCATTCCACTGTCTGCGGTTCAAAACGCCCTGCAAGCGCAAAACCAGGTCACCGATGGCGGCTTTGTGGATACCGTCAGCGACCGGGTGCGCATCCGTGTGAGCGGACAATTCACCTCCGTCAATGAAATACGCCAGTTTCCTATTACCGCAGATGGCCGCACCCAGCGCCTGGGAGATATCGCCCAGGTCCACCGCGGCTTTAGCGATCCGGCCCAGCCCCGCATGCGCTTTATGGGAGAGGATGCCATCGGCCTCGCCGTGTCCATGAAGGAAGGGGGAGATATTTTAAAGTTGGGTAAAGCCCTCGATGAAACCTTTGCCCGACTACAGCAAGATCTGCCCATAGGTATGGAACTGCGCAAGGTCTCCGACCAACCGGCAGCTGTAAAACGCGGCGTCGGCGAATTCCTGCAAGTGCTGGCTGAAGCCCTGGGTATCGTACTACTGGTGAGTTTTTTCTCCCTCGGCAGCCGCCCCGGATTAATTGTGGCGCTGTCTATCCCATTGGTATTGGCGATGACCTTCGCGCTGATGCACTACTTCAATATCGGCCTGCACAAGATCTCGCTGGGGGCACTGGTATTAGCCCTGGGCTTGATGGTGGACGATGCCATTATCGCGGTGGAGATGATGGCGATAAAAATGGAGCAGGGGCTCAGTCGGCTAAAAGCCGCCGGCTTCGCCTGGACCAGCACCGCCTTTCCCATGCTCACCGGTACACTAATTACCGCCGCCGGTTTTTTGCCGATTGCCACCGCCCAATCCGGTACCGGTGAATACACCCGATCTATTTTCCAGGTAGTCACCCTGTCGCTAATCGTTTCCTGGATTGCCGCCGTAGTCTTTGTACCCTATCTGGGCCACTACCTGCTGCCGAACCTGGCGCGACACGGCCACGGCGGTGAAGTGGCAGACCCCTACCAGAAACCCTTTTACCAGCGCTTCCGCCGCTTTATTACCTGGTGCCTGCGCAATCGCAAAACCGTGATCGCGGCCACCCTGGCAATTTTTGTCGGCTCGCTCGCTTTGTTCAAACTGGTTCCGCAGCAGTTCTTCCCCTCTTCCGGACGCCTCGAATTGATGGTGGACCTGAAGCTGGCCGAAGGTGCCTCGCTGAAATCCACCGAGCACCAGGCCAAAAGGTTGGAAACCCTGCTGGCGCAAAACGATCAGGTAGAAAATTACGTGGCCTATGTGGGCACCGGCTCCCCGCGCTTCTACCTGCCTTTGGACCAGCAGCTGCCCGCTGCCAGTTTCGCCCAGTTTGTTGTGATGACCCGCAGTGTCGAAGAACGCGAGCAAGTGCGCAGCTGGTTGATCAATACGATGAATGAGGAGTTCCCCACCCTGCGCAGCCGTGTGTCCCGCCTCGAGAACGGCCCGCCCGTGGGTTACCCGGTGCAATTCCGCTTGTCCGGCGAACATATTCGCGAAGTGCGCGGATTGGCCCGGGAAGTGGCCGAGCGCCTGCGGGACAATCCACAAGTGACCAACGTGCACCTGGATTGGGAAGAACCCAGTAAATCTATCAACCTCAATATCGACCAGGACCGCGCTCGCGCCATGGGCGTCAACAGTGCAACCTTGTCCCAGGCTCTGCAAAGCTCCTTAACGGGTATCACTGTGAGCCAATACCGGGAGGATAACGAGCTGATCGACGTGCGTGTGCGCGGTAATGAAGACGATCGCTATGCCCTGCGCCAGTTGGGTAACCTCGCGGTACAAACCGACAGCGGCCGCAGTGTACCGTTGAACCAGATTGCCACCCTGGAATACGGTTTTGAGGAAGGTATTATCTGGCACCGGGACCGTCTGCCCACCGTTACCGTGCGCGCTGATATTTATGGGGAAGAGTTACCGGCGACCGTCGTCAATGCCGTGTGGCCTCAGCTTCAATCCATTCGCGATAAATTACCGCCGGGCTACTTGCTGGAAGTGGGTGGTACCGTGGAAGAATCTGCACGGGGGCAAAAATCGGTCAATGCCGGTATGCCGCTATTTGTGCTGGTGGTCTTTACCCTACTAATGCTGCAATTGCGCAGTATGTCCCTATCCACCATGGTATTCCTCACGGCTCCCCTGGGCCTGATCGGCGTTACCCTGTTCCTGCTGTTGTTTGGCAAGCCCTTTGGTTTTGTCGCCATGCTGGGCACCATCGCCCTGGCGGGAATGATTATGCGTAACTCGGTGATTTTGGTGGACCAGATACAGCAGGATATCAGCCAGGGCCTCAGCCCCTGGGATGCAATTGTCGAGTCGACGGTAAGACGCTTCAGGCCGATTGTTTTGACAGCGCTGACTGCGGTATTGGCGATGATTCCACTGTCCCGCAGTGACTTCTTTGGCCCTATGGCGGTCGCCATTATGGGCGGATTGATTGTCGCAACCGGACTCACCCTACTGTTCCTGCCAGCACTCTATGCCGCTTGGTTCCGAGTGCGGGAAGAACACAATGAAGAGGCGGTGGAAAATAGCCCTGAATTTGGCGGGCCCATGACCCCAAATGCCACTACAGATTAAAATCACCGGGTAATCCAACAAAAAAGGCGGCGCAGGCTTTCACTGCGCCGCCTTTTTTATTTCCTAAGATTGTGTCAGGGAGTCGTAAACAATCCCGGTCCAAATATCCGGTGTCATAAAACCCTGGCCATACTGCGCATCAAATTCCGCAGTCGGTTTTGCAGAAATCACTTCCTGCCGGGTTTTACCCTCATCCACCATCGCTTTCACTTTGTCCCTAAGCCCTGCCAGTATATTGCGCTGCTGTTGCAGCTCTGCCCGATTACTGAGGGGGCCATGGCCGGGAATAATTTTGGTATCTTCCCCCGCCATTGCCAGAGCAGTGTCCATAGCTGCGATCATGCCATCCACCGAGCCACCGGAAGAGAGATCGATAAAGGGATAGTTACCGTTAAAATAAATATCCCCCATATGAATCACATCAGCTTCGGCAAAATGCACAATGGAGTCACCATCCGTGTGGGCGGGCCCCACATGCTGGACCTTTACCCTGTCGCCATTCCAGTAAAAGGTAGTGGCGTCGGTAAAGGTAATCACCGGTAATGCTTCTGGAGGAGACGGCTCAACCTTGCGCTTAAACGCCTCAATAAACTGCTCGGTACTTACCCGTTTGCGCACATTCTCGTGAGCCACAATCAGGGCGCCGCTTTTACCCAGGTTTTCATTACCGCCGGTATGATCTCCATGCCAGTGGGTATTAATGACAAAACGCAAAGGTTGCTTGGCTAACTCAGCTACTGCCTGTTGAATTTTTGCGGTCAAAGGCGCGTATTGGTCATCCACCATAAAGGTGCCGTCCTCTCCCACCAGTACTGCAATATTGCCCCCAGCCCCTTTGAGCATATAAACATTGCCAGACACGGCTTCACTACTAATTTCCACATTGGCAAACCGATCCTGCGCAGAGGTAAAAGATGCAGCCAATACAGAAACCGCCAGGGCGACGGAACCTACCACGTTCTTCATAAAAACTCCCAGTTGTTATTATTTCTTTCCAATATCATCGGCAACTGATTATTTAGCTCAGGCTGCCTGCTTCAATAAAGTTTCTCGCTGCTGCGCCAACATCTCCAACAGCAGATCCGGTCGGTCAGTCACAATGCCGTGTACGCCCAGATCAATATAGCGCCGGTAATTCTCCATACCATTCACGGTCCATACCGCCAAGTGGACGTTCTTCTTATTAGCGGCGCGCACCATACTTTCAGTAACTACGGGAATACCTTTTTGCTCCATCGGCAGCTGCATCGCGCTATAGCTTGGACGCAGCAGTTTCTCTGCTCGGAGTAACTGTGCAATATAAAATACCACCGCCTCTACG
This sequence comes from Microbulbifer maximicatervae (SeqCode), assembly GCF_052467955.1. NCBI lineage: Bacteria > Pseudomonadati > Pseudomonadota > Gammaproteobacteria > Cellvibrionales > Microbulbiferaceae > Microbulbifer > Microbulbifer maximicatervae (SeqCode). Next base: position 1,234,739 of record NZ_CP174329.1, on the reverse strand, counting down.
GTAGGAGTGCCCGTCGCCACTTGCGGGCAGAGTCGACGAAACTCATTAATCACCCCTTGGTGAAATGAGGAAACAACGACCTGCTCGCCTTTTCCACACTTTGCCAGCACATCCTTCAACACTTTTGCAGCGCGATACTGGCGACTTTTAATCTCCAGTATCATTGGCATATCCCCCACCGTTGCCAGCGCCGCTTCCAGAGTCAACACTCGCAGAGGCTTTTCTCTATAGGGGTAATGCTCTCCATCCCGAGTCCAGAGATAGGCAATATTTAACTGGCGCAGCTGCTCTAAGGTTTTATCCTCTACAAACCCCGCACCATCAGAGAACATTTCCAGCTCCCTGTCGTGAATCAACACTAAATGGCCATCGGCAGTGAGCCACAGATCCACTTCAATAGCATCCACGCCCAGTTGCACCATTTTTTCAAGGTAAATCGCCGTGTTTCCTGGATAGAGGCCATTGCCGCAATCATTACCATGTGCGATCACCATCGGCCCCTCCCCCTGAGGAAACCACAGGGGACAAGGTTTACCCGGTGCAGACCGGGCATAAAGAAATAGGACGACTAGGGCAATTAAAAAGAACGACAACCAAAACATGCTTCACCACACTTATTATTTTGTCAGTTTTCAAGCTGGATAGTGTTAGCTTCGATCACGCCTCTTCCACTAATTTGGCAACAGAGTCAGTGTCAGTGTCAGTGTCAGTGTCAGTGTCAGCAAGCACGGTATTCTTTTTGGACTCTTCTTTCCCCGCCGGTTCTTTAGCCTCACTTTCAATTCCCTGTTTCTGACGCACATATAAAGCCTGTAACCAGAGGGGAACAAAAATAACGATGTCGTAAAAACGATTAGCCAAAACACCTAAGTGCAGTGAAGCCATCGCCAAAAACCGCAGTATTATGGTCATTCCCCGCAGGGATAAGCCCACACCAATACCAATTACCGTTCGCGCTGAACGGATAAACTGCTCCAAAGGAATTGCCAGAAAAGCCAGAATCAAGGGAAGCACAAACCCAAGTCCCATCTGTGCCAGAGGAATTGGCCAAAGCTGCTCAGAACCTAATAACTGCTGTTGCAGAATCAACTCACGTGAGAAAGCCAGGTTTCCACCGACTACAGCCAAAACCAATAAGAGTGCCAAAGCCACTCCCAGCAATAACCTGCGCGTACTCTCACCGAGGGAACCTACCGCAGGAAACATTCGAGTAACCTGCAAGCATTCCATAATCAACAACCCGACTGTGATCTGCAAAAAGATAACCACTGCGGCTGAAATACTGGCGAGACTATAACTGCCAAGTGAAGCTTCAGTGCCCAGTACTGCCGCCATAGGCTGTGCCAGTAACTGAAAATTCACCATAGCGCCAGCTAAAGCAACCACTAATACCAGAGAAGCTGTCAGAAAGCGGCTGAAAGAGGATGAAGACAGCAAGTGAAGGCTTTTATCCGTTTCCTGCAAAATCTCTTCGTAGCGCTCCATATGGCCATCCAGCGCTTTGGCCCGCCGAATAACCGATTCTACATTTTTGTTAATACGTCCCAATGTCGAAAGCATTGCACGCCAACTGGGCAGCATACGTTTTAGTAATTGATGCCTCTCCCGGGTGGACTCACGATAGGACTCCAGAGCTTTGGACTCGGCCTTGCGCATAGACTGATTAATAGTATCGAGAACATCTGCTACCACAGGGTCCTCTTTGCCAGGAATTTCCGAAACAGCTCGAATAGCCCTGGCCCAGTTTGACGGTTCTGGTGCTATTTCAGCACTGCGTACATAGTCTTCATCCAAGCTGCTGAGTTGTTCACAGAGCTTTCTATGTAAGGTTGGATACAGTGCCAAATCCCGCTGTACGGTTTGCTCAATACGTTCAAATTCTCTTTCAATCTGGCGCTCTGCCGTGTCCCTGCCTTCAGCAAAAAGTACTTCTCGATTGCGCTCTACCAGTCTTTGTTCTGCGGAATCAATATTACTCGCCACAAAGCGCAACGCCCGATGTCCCAGACGCGCTATAGCATATACGGCGCGATGCACAGGCTCACGGGCCAGGAACAAAACAATCAATCCCAGGATACCCCAAAGCCAAAGTGGTAAACTTTGCATTAGTTGACTCATCTCTCCCCCCTTCATTATCAGCCCAATTGGCCTCTATCCTAACAGCTGCGGACAGCACATTCGCCCAAAAGTTCACAATTTGTACAGGAGTATGACGACAGCTTTGCCATTGGGATCAGGCCCTAATTTTGGAAACACAGGGAAAGCTGATATAGACGCAGGGCCGTTAAGGCGACCCAACAATACGGAACCATACAGGTGACATCATTAAGTTACCTGAAAACAGTTGTTCTTTTACATCAATTTAAGTTTATCCCGTTAGAAATTAAAAAAATAAACGTCTGCATAGAGTAGAGAAAATCAACAATAAAGCACAATAGTTGCCAAAGAAAAAAAACAGCACCATATGCGAGACACAAAATGCCAAAAAAATAAATTGTACGCATACCTTTCAAAACTTTGACTGAGAAAAACAATACATTTCCAAACTTAAAAACCACAGCCAAATCAAACCAAAAATATTCAAACCCCATAAATAAGGCACATTTTTTCCTAAGCCTTACCCCTCCTACGTCTACACTCCAAACTAAATTCTCATTGAGTGAGTGTTTTTCCCTAACACGGCAGAAACAATTTTACGCTGACTCCCACGTCGTCATGGCAGGTAACGTGGGGTAATTTTGGGAACCTAAACGACAGGAGTCGATGGAAGGTCAAACTCTTATTTTAAGAGAGATCTATCTGTATCAAGGAGAGGTACGAGGTATATGCCGGTTCTTTTTTTTAGCAACTCCGGCCTTCAAGGCGATCTATTGTTTTCACTGTTTTCACAAGCTATTCCCATACCCTGGGAAAAATCTAGCATTGGAAAACAAAAAAACTGCCTGCAGCATTATCAGGCTATCGTGATAGATTGCTGGCAAATTGGTGTGAGCTCTGACTCAAAGCAGTTTCTTTCAGATCTAAAGAAGATTAGTCATGCAAAAGCTTTACTGATTAATCTCCCAGCCAACCTACCCATTCATATATCGGAAAAGTTACGCCAGAAAGGTTTTCACCTACTTTGTGACAGCAATACCAGTCAGGAAAACCTTATTCACAAATTGGATACCGCGATTCACAGTGCCGAGGGGCGACAACATATCAGCCCACAAAACTCCCTCCCTCTTACCCGCAGGGAACAGGAAATACTCGGACAACTCACTACCGGCGAACCCAACAGTGTGATCGCAACAAAATTGCACCTCAGCGAACACACTGTGAAAAATCACATGTACAACATTTTCCGAAAAATTGGAGTTAAAAACCGGCTGCAGGCCAGTAATTGGGCCAAGCTCAATCTCCAGGAAGAGAGGATATGAGACTAACCCTGTTGATGTTGACACTGTGTGCATCCCTGGCCTTTGGCCAGGATGACACAGAGGTCCCTCCAGCAGATACCGATTCTGGAAAACTCGAAGACGAAATCAGTGGATTCAATATTGATCGAACAATAACCCGTACCGGGCACGATTTTGCCCGCTACATGAGCGAATACAGAAACCTTAATTATCCAGATGCAACTTACAACTTAACTATTTACGAAAGACCCTCAGCACGGTGGGGAAATCTCATCTGGGTTACCTATAACGACAAAATTGTTTTCAGGCGTTTTATCAGTCCAAGCACCAATAATATTCATCGCTTGGCGGATGAGGCCGCGCAATATATTCACCAGGAAGTACTGCAAGCGCGTGTTCGCAACTCACTCACAGACACCTTTGATTTGGGTAAGGATGAATTCTAATGAAGATCAAGTCATTACTAGGAACCGCCGTCTTTTCTCTGGCAGCGGTCTCCTACCACCATATCTCCGCCACCGAATTAATCTATGAACCAGTAAACCCTAACTTTGGTGGCAACCCACTCAACGGCACCTACTTACTGCAAAATGCACAGTCCCAAGATACCCACGAAGACCCTGACAAGGTTGACAGCCTCTATGAGCAGCCCAGTGCCCTGGATAGATTCAGCGATTCACTGGAAACCCGTCTACTAAACCAACTCCTTACCGATGTTGGTGACGGCAATAGTGGAGAGCTAATTACCGACGACTTTATCGTACAAATTGTTGATAACGATGGTGTCCTAACAGTACTTATCACCGATCGAAGTACCGGAGATAAAAGCGAAATCGTTGTAAGCGGATTAAACCCGACAAACTAATGAACCTTTAAATTTCAAAGGATTCTTTGGCAATGCGTAATGCAATAAAAAAAGTGATAGCTTTGCCCATCGTAACAACATTAATGACGCTAAGCAGCTGTTCTGCAGTCAAAGATGTGGGCGATGCACTTTTTGGTCCGGGCATCACAGATGCAATGCTCACCCCGAGGAAAAATACCTACCGGGACCTAATCAATCTTCCTGAACCAAAAGGTAAAATATTGGTAGCGGTTTATGGCTTCCGCGACCAAACCGGTCAGTATAAACCCGCACCGAATAGTAGTTTCTCGACTGCGGTTACTCAGGGTGGCGCGGCTATGCTAATGGACGTGCTCAATGAATCTGGCTGGTTTATCCCACTAGAGCGTGAGGGCTTACAAAATCTGTTAACCGAACGGAAAATTATCCGTGCAGGATTAACCAAGCCGGATATTCCCGTCAATAACAGTGTGCCACTTCCCACTCTCGTAGCTGCGAACGTCTTATTGGAAGGTGGCATTGTTGCCTACGACCAAAATATTCAAACCGGTGGCGCAGGCGCTCGATACTTTGGTATTGGCGCTGATGAGCAATACCGTGTGGACCAGGTAACAGTTAACTTGAGAGCCATTGATATTCGCTCCGGGCGGGTATTACACTCTGTATTAACCTCCAAAACGGTCTATTCAAAAGCAATTAGTGCCGATGTATTCCGCTATGTTAAATATCGACGCCTATTGGAGTTGGAAGCCGGTACTACCTATAACGAACCGGCACAGCTTGCTATGCTTTCAGCGATGGAATCCGCTGTAATTCACTTGATCAGTGAAGGCATTGTCCACAACTCCTGGGCACTCGCCAACCCGGATGAAATTGAGAATCCAATATTGCAGTACTACTTAAATGATAGCACCGTCATTATGTAGAGATTAAAGCCTTCAAAATTTACTTTGTGCCTATCCTGAAATTCGAAAGGTTGAAAAGATGTACCATAAAATCAGTAGCACTTACACTGCCACCTTTTTGCTGGCAGTAGCAATCTTCCCTGGCACAGGATTTTGTTCAGACTTGGATAGCAGTAGTGAATTGGCTGTCGCCAGCGAATTGAGCGCAGCCAATCTTTATTCGATCTCAAATTTAAGTGTCATAAATCAGGAGGGCGGGGGAAATAGAGTCCACACCTACCAAACAGGTAGCAGCAACTACACTTCTGCCCATCAGGACGGCAATAGAAATAACTTAGCTGTCACCCAATCCGGCAAAGACAATATAGTCTCATCCAGCCAAGTCGGAGATTACAACTTTGCATTATTAATTCAGGTGGGCTTTGAGAATTTTATAGATATCGATCAGTATGGAGTTGGAAACACAGCAGGCATATCTCAAATTGGAATACAAAATAGTGCACAAGTGGAAGAAATCGGCAGCTTTCATAACGTAAATATTTACCAAAGTGGGAACGGATTACATACTTCAGTCACCGTTGTCGGAACTGCCATAACAACACAAATAAGTCAGTATGACTAATATCTAAAGCATATATCAATTCTCCAAAAACCGATTACCTCGACTTATTCAGTCCTATATTTTCACTGATTAATTTATCAACAATCACAACTACAAAAATTAAATTATCCATTTGAGTAGCCAGATCGCCTGCAGCAACAATTCCTCAAATTTTGTGTCATTTCAAAAAACCAACTGCTCACATTTGTCATCATAGGCTTAAAAAAGAACTTTATTCCTAAAATTTCGACACTTCCGTCCTATAGCCGCAACTCCCAAAGCCGACAAAACTCTAGTCAGCATCAAGCTGCTGTTAAAAATGATATTGCTAGATGTTTCACAAGGAATGTGAAGGTTAGAAGCAGTCGGTTTCACTCCAGATAACTCACATACGCCTGACACAGCCGTATCGTGTCCTGAGACAAAACACTCCCAATATCTAATGGTGCTGAATTCTTTTATTTGTAAAAAGCTGTACAGCTATATTTGACATCCCTATGGAGTTACTGATGACTAAGTACACACCTATTGCCGCCAGTGTTCTTCTGGCGATCGCCAGTACCGGAGCCTTAGCTACCAACAATACCGCCATTCTCAACCAAAATGGCACTGGCAATATGGCCACGGCTGATCAGAGTGATGCCACTGTATCCAACAACCTGATCACACAAAACCAAACTGGTGACAACAACGTAGTTTATGCAGAGCAAACCAGCTTTAATGATTCCGGTGTAATTACCCAAACTCAAGTCGGGGATATGAATGACGCAGAGTCCTTCCAGAATGATTCCAGCACTGCGATTGTTACTATCACCCAAATCAACGACGGTCACTTTGCAACAACTACACAAAGTTTTGTAGATACCAGCGTTGCTACTGTCACCCAAAGTGGTAGTCCGCAAGTAGCAGCAGTAACTCAAGTTTCCAGTACAAATGATAATGCTGTAGTGACTCAGTCTGGCGACGGCAATGTAGGTAATGTTATCCAAACTAACGGTTCATTTAACACCGCACTCTTAACCCAAACAGGAACCACCAATACTGCAACTTCTACTCAAACTTCCAGTACCTCGAGCACTGTTAACGCTACCCAGGCAGGTACCACAAACTCTGTAATACACATTCAAACTTTGGCCACCAACAGTACCTCTGTTTCCTTCCAGGATGGCACTTCCAACACATTCACTACATCACAGACAGCAGGTGATGGGAACTACAGCGAGGGCTTCCAAAATGGTACTACTCAGGGCTTGACTCACATTCAAGTTGGAGATGATCACTGGGCTTATACTGAGCAAGTGGGCACCACCAATATTGGCGTGATCTCCCAGACAGGCTTTGATAACTATTCTGAAGGCTACCAGGATGGAACGTTCAATAGCTTGACCGTTACCCAGCCAGGAGATTTCAATACCACTGTCGCCTCGCAGACCGGTAATAACAACGTTATTGCCGTAACTCAGGCAACCGATACCAACATGGCTACACCTACACAGGTAGGTGATTTCAACATGGCAATTATCATTCAATAGTAAAGGGGGTAGGCCGGCTTAATTGGCCGGCCTATTTTCAACTTGGTGGGCTAAGTGCAAGCTTCAATTATTATTACTAGCCCTAAATTCCCATGAAACAACCATTTCATGCATTTAATGCCACCCCCCAAATCAGCTGGCATTATTTGCCATAGCTAGTTCAAAAAAGAACTTTATTCCTAAGGTTTCGGCACTTCCGTCCTATGGCTGTAACTCCAGAAGACGACAAAACTCTAATCAGCATCAAGCTGCTGTTTAAATGGTATTGCTAGGTTTCACAAGGAATGTGAAGGTTATTAAGCAGTCGGGTTCATCCCAGTTTCCTCACATACTTCTGGCACGGTTGTAATATGCCTGAGGATGAGACTCTTCCAATATCAAATGATGCTGTTTTCTTTTTGTTTGTAAAAGCTGTACAGCGATATTTGACATCTATATGGAGTTACAGATGACCAAGTACACACCTATTGCCGCCAGTGTTCTTCTGGCGATCGCCAGCACCGGAGCCTTCGCATCGAACAATACCGCCATTCTCAATCAGAACGGTACTGGTAACATGGCAACCGCTGATCAGAGTGATCCGACGGTAACTAATAACCTGATCACCCAGACTCAAACTGGTGACAACAATGAGGTTTACGCAGAGCAAACCAGTAGTAATAACTTAGGAGTAATTACTCAAACTCAAGTAGGAGACTTGAACTTTGCGGAGTCTTTTCAAAATGATTCTAATGTTCCTGTCGCTACTATCACGCAAATAGATGATGGACAGATTGCTACAACGGTCCAGAGTTTTGTAGACACCAGTGTTGCAACTATTACCCAAAGTGGTGGATCACAACTTGCAACTACCGCTCAGACCACTAGTGCAAATGATACTCTAGTCATTAATCAGTCCGGCGATGGTAATGTTGCTGCAGGCATACAAACCGCTACATCATTAAACTCAGCGGTTATTAGTCAAACAGGTACTAATGGCACTGCTTCAGCGACACAAAGTGGCACCACATCAAGTAGCATGACGATGATTCAAGCGGGAGACACCAATGTAGTCGCCCATCAGCAAGTCTTGGCCAGTAACAGTACAACACTCTCCTTCCAGGATGGCTCTTTCAACACCATCTTCTTCAGCCAATCTGACGACGGCAATTATAGTGAAGGTTTCCAGAGCGGTACTGGCCAGACTTTGGTACACAATCAAAGTGGTGGTGATCACTGGGCTGTCACCGCACAGGTAGGGACGTCTAACGTAGCTGTTGTTACGCAGGTAGGTTTCGATAACTTTTCATCAGCAGCCCAGGACGGCACGTTCAATAACTTAACTGTGACGCAGCCTGGTGACTTTAACACCACTACGGCATCACAACTTGGCAACTTCAATACAATTACCGTTACTCAGTCTACGGATCTTAATGCAGCAGCGCCTGCTCAAGTAGGTGATTTCAACATGGCAATTATTATTCAGTAGCCAAAATTAAGGCCGACTTTTAAAGCCGGCCTTTTTATCTGAAAAAATTTATCGGTTTATATTGTGCTAAACAAGTATTAACCCCTATATACACGTAGAATCAGCCCCACAAAATCCAAACCTCTCCCGACTCAGCTTACCAAAAATGGCACGCTACAGTAGACCAGGGCGATCTCATTGCTGCGAAAAATCCAGCTGCCAAAATTAAAATTGGAGACCCCTACACATTTAATACTACCCAAAACAGTAATAATATGGGATTTATTTTTAAGCAACCCTGATTAGGGCTTTAAACAAGGGTCGCCCTATCGAGCCCCTAACTGAATTTCATTTAAGTCCACTTATCCAGCAACCTTAGTGCTCTAGCGTAAAAAACAACAACAAAGAAAATATTCCTATTTTTTAGGCACTAACTTCCCATAGCAATATTTGAGGCTTACGATAAAACTCATACCAGCATCAGGGTATTGTCAGGTACTCCAGAGATAATACCTATTAGGGATAGCAATAAAACAAGGTGTGCCAAACTCCTTGCGCAATAAATGCCATACCCTATCTATGGAGTCTTTTGTCCTTCCTAGGCTTGATGCTTCACCGCAACTGAAATCATGGGGATAAGAAAAATCCACCTTACCTTCAATCGGAGATATCGATGCGAATCCATACACCAATTTCCGTGGGCATCAGTCTATGCCTTGTCGGGTCAATTACTTATGCGGATGGAAATACAACTACCGTGGAACAAACGGGTAACAATCACCAGGTGACTGCAAACCAAGTAGACCCAACAACAACTAACAACCTTATTGAGGTTATTCAGGCAGATGAAGCACAGGTTAGCAAAAGCCGGCAAGACACTTCAACCAACTTGAGTATCATCAGGCATGAACAGGTAACGCTGGGGAATGAAGCTGACTCGACTCAAACTAATTTTTCAGATGATGCAGAGGTAAATATCTATCAGGAGGGCGCTGGAAATTTCGCCTCTACTTTACAGGACAGTACATCTTCTAGCTTTGTTGACATTTCTCAGTTCAATTCTGCAAATGACATCATTTTCTCCCAAACAGATAGTAGTTTCGATACAGTCAACCTCTATCAGTCTGGCTTTGATAACCAGATGTTAGTGACTCAAACTACCACTACGTTTAACAGCCTAAATGTGTCTCAAACGGGTGATCAAAATAGCGCAGATGCCGAACAAACAGGGTTTGATAATCTGTTGACCTCCTCGCAAACGGGCAACCTGAATACTCATTTTTCTATACAAACGGGTGACATCCTGGTAGCAACAAGTACCCAGATAGGAGATGGTAACATTAGTACCCAGACCCAGACGGGAGATATTTTGTTGGTTTCTACGCTACAAGATGGTACTGGCAATATGTCCATCGTGGATCAAGCTGGAGCAATGCAAACTGCAAGCAGTACCCAGATAGGAACAACTAACCTTCATACTATTACCCAAAGCGTCGACAATCAAACGGCTATTGGCATTCAGAATGGTATGTTAAACCAAGGATTTATCATGCAGTAGCGGCATATTCGTTCCGGCTGAAAGTTATTATATTTTCAATATACATAGAGGAAAGAATGCATTTTTTAATGCCAGCTTTAATTTATGAGTCACTTACAAAGCTACCCAAAGAATGGCATTCTTTCCTTACCTGATAAAAATACTGCATCAATATTTTCTTACGTAGCAGTGGTTTCAAAATTCTTCGTCTACAGTTTTCCATGTAAACGATTTCTCACATTTTGACGTTACTCACTTCACAGGTAACACAGGCAAAAGTTTTAACGACCGGATTTACCACTAGACGGTAATACACAGGAGTTAGCCGTGCAGAAGATTACCGTAATTCCACTGGTACTGGCGATATCTGCCACCAGCTTGGGTTATGCTGCAGAAAATACTACATTAATCACCCAAAGTGGCTCCAGTAACTCAGCTGTAGCGGATCAAACTGACCCAAGCGCTATCGATAATCACCTGGAGATCAGTCAGGACGGCTCTGCTCATATTGCAGAGGCCGTACAGCAAAACGAAATAGAAAGCTCAATTATCCAAATACAAGAAGGCAGTCTCAACGACGCCTATAGCCTGCAAATGGATGGGATCGCAAATAGCGTAGAAATATTCCAGTCGGGCTCTAATAATCGTGCCAATAGCTATCAATTAGCCACACAGCATGGGCAATCGACAATACGCCAGGTGGGGTCCGGTAACGAAGCAGAGATCCAACAACACCTCGGTAGCGATAACGTCTCTATTATTGAGCAAATGGGCGAACTCCACGGTGCATTAATTGGACAATATGCAAGCTTTAATTCCGATGCGATGATTTTCCAGCAAGGTTCAAGTCATGAAGCCATAATCAGCCAGGAAGGCACCGGGCACTACGCCAGTATCCAACAGATCGGCGCCGCCAACAACGCAGATGTCGCCCAGTCCGATATGTACAACGAACTGGACCTCTATCAGGATGGCGAGGGCAACATGGCCACTATCGTGCAAGTATCCTGGTATAACAGTGCTTTTGTCACTCAAGATGGTTTCTTGAATTCCGCCAACATTATGCAATCCGGTAACGGCGGACTAGGCGGTGGCCATATGGTGATCGTCAATCAGTCTGGCAGTATGAATGATGCAACTGTGATTCAAAATGGTTTCTCCCAATCCGCCAATATTACCCAAACCGGTACCGGTAATACGGCAGTAGTTTTACAGTAACTGGGTTACTACCAGTCGGAGTAAGGTCAACTTATTCCGACTGGATTCCTGAAGTAAAAGCACTCATTTCTTGATACTTATTTCTCATTAAATTGAGACTAAAGCCCTATAGAAACTTACTATACCGCCATCAACAATGAAAATAGCGGTAGTTGGGTCAATTCGTTTTTAGCACTCTTAAAAATTACTGTCTGGAATTTAATTTCCTATAGTAATTTCCCTATGCTTGCTTGCCGATACCGCACTTCAAAGCCGTAATTTTCATGCTCCTTGTTATGTAGTCGTGGAGGTATTCGTGAAAAAAATTATTTACTCGCCGGTAGTCACATTTATCGCATTTCTTTCCGTCAATTCCGCCTTTGGGAATGACCAAACCGTAGAGCAGATACAGGTTGGTATTGGCAACAATGCCGTTGCCAACCAGAGGTTTCCGCTTAATGAGGGCAACTTAATCCTGCAAGAGCAAATTGGCTTTTTTAATGACGCCACCGGCATTCAATCCATAGAAATCAACAGCACAATTTCCCAATTTCAAACTGGCCGCAATCATTTTTCCAGAGTCTCCCAATCTACAGGGAGTGACAATGCGGGACAGAGCGTACAGATTGGCTCTAATAGCAGATCACTCACCCGGCAAGTTAACCAAATAAACGGTTTCTCCCTGCATACTCAGGATGGACAGGGACAGGTTGCCACCACGGTACAAATTTCCGGGGCCAATAACAGCGTCAATATTGAGCAGACAGATAGAGCCAATGTCGCCGCCGTGGCACAAGTATTCAGTTTTACCGGTAATGCCTCAATTTCACAGGCGGGTTTGCTTAATTTAGGTGTCAGTGAGCAAACCGGCATCGCTCATGAATCTTCAATTACCCAGACAGGCGCACTTAACTTTTCCGAAATGGAGCAGCTGGGCACAGGGAATTCATCGTCAGCGTCACAGGAAGGGTTGTTAAATTCAGCAAATTCTTTGCAAGCTGGTGTTGGCAATACCAATCAATCAAACCAAATTGGGCTGGAAAATAACGTTTCATTTTCTCAACTAGGTCTGAATCAAATGGCCAGTAGCACCCAGATTGGCTTATTTAACCAAGTCCAAACCAGCCAGATAAGAGCGGGAGCATCCAGCAACACCCTACAGATCGGCATTTCCAACAGTAGCCATATTTCACAGTAAATAGGCTCGCAACAAAATTGCCAATCGAAAAATCCGACTTAAATCCCCTCGTTGTTCATAGCAACAGGTAAAGGCTATAGAGAGAGAAAAGTTAAATTCGGTACTGTGCAATAGCACTTTCTTCTCAAGGATTTACAACTTTTCTCCTATAGCCCCACCCCCAATTCCCAGCAAGAATATTGGGGACGGAACGAAATTTTGGACCCCTAAGCAGTATCAGGGAAGCCATCAAAATGTATCAGTCCTACTCTCCCGCTTACCTGTTTGACTGGCGGCAATGCCTGTACGGCAACGCTGCTCCCCCTCTTTACAGTGATACCTATCCCTCCGGCTAGGTGCACCTGCTGTAAAACCCTCGGCGCAGGATGACGTGCCACCCCCTTTCAGCCATTTAGGCTGGGATTTCACCATGTGATGCTCATTGAAGTTTGTAGTAATGGAGACACTCATGAAGACTTTGACCCCTATCGCTGTAGCCCTAACCCTGGCCATCAGTGGAACCGCTTATGCGGGCGGCAACACTGCCACTCAGGACCAGAATGGCGGCCACAACAATGCCACTATCGATCAGACCGGGCCGCTGACCTGGGATAACAACGCTATGCAGGAACAGCACGGCCATAGCAATGATGCAGAGATCACTCATAGCATCGAGCTCGGTAGCTATGGCTACCAGTACCAGGAAGGTGATCATCATTCAGCACACTTGCTGCAGAGCGGTGGTGCCGGCAACGAGTCGTTCAGCTACCAGTCCGGCACCACCAACGTATCTGAGACCTACCAGATTGGGCAGCTGGGCAGCTACTCCGCCCATCAGCAATCTGGCGATAACCATTACGCTCTCACCTATCAATTTGCAGGTGCTGGCAACATGGTGATGATTAGCCAGATGGACAGCCACAACACGGCAACCGCCACCCAGGTTCTGAGCGTTGGTTCTGAAACCGTTATCCGTCAGAGAGGAGAACTGCACAACGCAGATACCTTCCAGAGCGGCTTTGGCCACGATGCCGGCATGCGCCAGTCCGGTGAATCCAATGATGGTGATATTCGTCAGGTAGGTGGTGATCACTACGCCCGTATGCGTCAGCGTGGCCACAACCAGGAAGCGGATATTTCCCAGGCTGGATATGACCACAGTGCGAGTGCCCGCCAGAGAGGCCACCACAATGATGTGTACCTGGGACAGATCGGTTCTGGACACAGCGCAACAGCACGCCAATCAGGACACAACAACAATAGCCTGGTGGGGCAGTTCGGCCTCTACGAAACTGCTACAGTAATGCAGCACGGCCACGCCAACCAAAGCCTCGTGTTCCAGTAACCCTGGTTGTAATTAATAAATGCAACCAATAGCTCAGCGCTAGTCAATTAAGCACTTCTGCTTTCTGATTAAGCGAGAAAAATCCGGAACTCCTAGCAAGGATTCCGGATTTTTTATGCCTTTCTGCCCAACAGGATTACTCCTCTATTCCAGGATTAGAGAGTTAAAAGCAATACTAAGAAAAGGGAAGTTCAAGATCAAAAAATAGAACTTTCTTCTCAGGAATTTACAACTTCTTTCCTATAGCGACTCACTCCGATTTCAGCAAAACTGATGAAGGCGGAACAAAATTTTGGACTCCTAAGCAGTATCAGGGAAGCCACCAAAATGCATCATCCCTACTCTCTTCCTCTGCTCTTGCACTGGCGACAATGCCTTTGTAGCAGCACTGTCCTACCTATTTACAGAGATACCTTTTCCTCCGGTGAGGTATACCTGCTGTAAAACCTCTGGCACTGGATGACTTGCCAGATTTTTCAGCCTTTTTGGCTGCTATTCCACCATGTAATGCACATTGAAGTTTGCAGTAATGGAGACATTCATGAAAACCTTGACACCAATCGCCATAGCCTTAACTTTGGCTATAAGCGGAACCGCTTATGCCGACTTTAACACCGCCACCCAAGATCAGGATGGAGGCCACAACCTCGGAACTATCACCCAGATAGGTCCAAACACCTCACACAACTCCGCCATGCAGGAGCAGAATGGGGACCACAACAGCGCAGATATAGTTCATTCAGGTGAACAAAGTAGCTATGCGAGCCAGTACCAGGAAGGTGATCACCACACAGCCGAAATACTGCAAACTGGTGGACTTGAGAACGAGGCATTTAGCATGCAGTCGGGAACCTACAATATTTCAGAGACTATTCAGGTCTCGCAGACTGGCAGCTATTCCATGCATCAGCAGTTCGGCAGCAGTCACTTTGCCCTGACCTTTCAGCTGGAAGGGGCAGGTAATATGGCTGAGATTACCCAGCACGACAGCCACAACACCGCAACTGTCACTCAGGTTTTAAGCTTTGGTTCCCAGTCGGCATTAAGGCAGCGGGGTGAGCTAAACAATGGAGACACATTCCAAACCGGTGCCAGCCACGATGCCGGTATGCGCCAATCTGGAGAATCTAACGACGGTGATATCCGCCAGATTGGTGAAGGCCACTATGCCCGTATGCGCCAGCGGGGCCACAATCACGAGGCAGATATCTCTCAGGCTGGATTCGGCAATAACGCAAGATCCAGACAAAGAGGCCACCACAATGATGTGTACCTGGGGCAGATTGGTGAAGGGCATGTGGCTATGGCACGCCAATCCGGACACAATAACAACAGTCTTGTAAGTCAGTTCGGCCAATATGAAACTGCTACAGTAATGCAGTCTGGCCATGCTAACCAGAGCTACATTTCCCAGTAGAGCTGGCAACAACAAAAAAGGGCGGCCCATGGCCGCCCCTTTTTTATCACCTGGAATTTACAGGTGCTCAACCGCATCGATTTCGTACTCCACCGCACCGGAAGGTGTTTGGACTACCACCACATCACCCACTTCCTTTCCAATCAGCGCGCGGGCAATCGGAGAGTTCACCGAGATCTTGTGCTTTTTAACATCGGCCTCGTCGTCACCCACAATTTTGTATGTAACTTCCTTATCGTCATCCAGGTGAATAATCGTTACCGTAGTACCGAAAATTACCTTGTCACTGGGCTCGATGCTTTTCACATCAATGACCAGAGAGTGAGAAAGCTTGCTTTCGATTTCCTGGATACGGCCTTCGATAAAGCCCTGCTTTTCCCGCGCCGCGTGGTATTCGGCATTTTCCTTCAAATCACCGTGTTCGCGCGCTTCAGCAATCGCCTGTACAACGGTAGGGCGTTCAACTTTTTTCAGATTGTCCAGCTCTGAGCGCAGCGCTTCTGCGCCTTCAACGGTCATTGGTACCCGGTTCAATGTGGGACCTCCATTATTGTTACGACGAAACCGGGCCCAGTGAGATCACGGGGCCCGGTTGGATTTCACAAGTTGGTTTTAAAGCTATTAAGACAGCTTTACGACACGCTGGTGAAGGTCTTGCAGGCGGCGAACCTGTAGCGGCTGCTCCTGACGCATGGCCATCGCCATAGCCTGGGCCGCTGCCAGGGTGGTGGTGTAACACACCTGGTGGTTCTCGGCACTGCGACGGATATCCGCAGAGTCGCGAATCGCCTGGCGCCCTTCGGTAGTGTTCACTACCAGTGCAATCTCGTCGTTCTTAATCATATCGACGATATGCGGGCGACCTTCACTCATCTTGTTGACGGTTGTAACGGGAATATTGTTTTCTTGCAAGACCTTGGCGGTGCCGCGGCTGGCAATTACTTCGAAGCCAAGCTCCACCAGATCGCGGGCCACGCCCACTGCGTCGGCCTTGTCGAAGTCACGCACAGAGATAAATGCGCGTCCGGACTCCGGCAGGCGGTCGCCAGCGGCAACCAGGCCCTTGTCGAAGGCTTCTGCGAAGGTAGCGCCTACGCCCATTACTTCGCCGGTGGATTTCATCTCGGGGCCGAGAATCGGGTCCACTTTCGGGAACTTGTTGAACGGGAATACAGACTCTTTAACGGAGTAGTAGTCCGGTACGATCTCTTCGGTAAAGCCCTGCTCCTGCAAGCTGATACCCGCCTGACAGCGCGCAGCCACTTTCGCCAGTGAAGTGCCGATGCACTTGGAGACGAAAGGTACAGTACGGGAAGCGCGCGGGTTCACCTCGATCACGTAGATCTCGCCGTCCTGGTAGGCCAGCTGGGTATTCATCAAGCCAACTACGCCCAGCTCGCGAGCCATGGCTTTCACTTCTTCGCGCATACGGTCCTGCACATCCGCCGGCAGGCTGTAAGGTGGCAGGGAGCAGGCGGAGTCACCGGAGTGAACACCACACTGTTCGATATGCTGCATGATGGCGCCGATCACAACGTCCTGGCCATCGGATACCGCATCGATATCCACCTCAATGGCGGCGTTGAGGAAGTGATCCAGCAGTACCGGTGCTTCGTCAGAAACCTGTACCGCTTCTTTCATGTAGGTGAGTAGCTCGTCCTCTTTGTAGACGATCTCCATGGCGCGGCCGCCCAGTACGTATGACGGGCGCACAACCAGCGGGTAGCCCACGTCTTTCGCCGCCTGGATGGCTTCGGAGACAGAGCGCACGATGGCGTTCTTTGGCTGCTTGAGGCCGAGACGCATAATCATCTGCTGGAAGCGCTCGCGGTCTTCGGCGCGGTCGATCTGCTCTGGAGTAGTACCGATAATCGGCACACCTTCGTTGGCCAGGTAGCGCGCCAGGTTCAGCGGAGTCTGGCCGCCGAACTGTACGATCACGCCTTCCGGCTTCTCTTTGGCAACAATTTCCAGCACGTCTTCCAGGGTTACCGGCTCGAAGTAGAGGCGGTCGGAAGTGTCGTAGTCGGTGGAAACAGTCTCCGGGTTACAGTTGACCATGATGGTCTCGTAACCGTCTTCGCGCATCGCCAGAGCGGCGTGTACACAGCAGTAGTCGAACTCGATGCCCTGGCCAATACGGTTGGGGCCACCGCCGAGTACCATGATTTTCTTTTTGTCAGACGGCTGCGCTTCGCACTCTTCATCGTAGGTGGAGTACATGTAAGCAGTAGAGGTGCTGAACTCAGCAGCACAGGTGTCCACGCGCTTGTAAGACGGGAATACACCCAGCTTGTGGCGGAACTCGCGCACAGTCTTCTGGCTCACCCCCAGCAGGTCCGCCAGGCGGCGATCGGAGAAGCCTTTGCGCTTGAGGAAGCGCATTTGCTCAGTGGTCAGCGCCGAGGTTGGCAGTGACTTGAGCGGCTCTTCAATTTTGATCAGCTCTTCGATCTGTACCAGGAACCAGGGATCGATACCGGACAGGTCGTAAACTTCGCCGACGCTCATGCCCATACGGAAGGCGTCGCCCACGTACCAGATGCGCTCGGCACCCGGAACGGAGAGTTCGCTGCGCAGACGGGTCTCAGCGCCGTCTTTGCTCGGGTCAATCTTGCTTTCCAGGCCGAAGCTGCCCACTTCCAGACCGCGCAGGGCTTTCTGCATGGACTCCTGGAAGGTACGGCCAATTGCCATCACTTCACCCACAGACTTCATCTGGGTGGTCAGGCGCGCATCGGCTTCACCGAATTTCTCAAAGGTGAAGCGCGGGATCTTGGTAACAACGTAATCGATAGACGGCTCGAAGGACGCCGGGGTAGCACCGCCAGTGATATCGTTCTGCAACTCGTCCAGGGTGTAACCCACCGCCAGCTTGGCCGCGACCTTGGCGATCGGGAAGCCGGTGGCCTTGGAGGCCAGTGCGGAGGAGCGGGATACGCGGGGGTTCATCTCGATCACAACTACGCGGCCAGTCTTCGGGCAAACGCCGAACTGTACGTTGGAGCCGCCAGTCTCAACGCCGATCTCGCGTAGTACCGCGATAGAAGCATTGCGCATCAGCTGGTATTCCTTGTCGGTCAGCGTCTGCGCCGGGGCAACGGTGATGGAGTCACCGGTGTGTACGCCCATCGGGTCGAAGTTCTCGATGGAACATACGATGATGCAGTTGTCGTTCTTATCGCGAACCACTTCCATCTCGTACTCTTTCCAGCCGAGCAGGGATTCGTCGATCAGCAATTCGTTGGTGGGGGAGAGGTCGAGACCGCGCTTACAGATCTCTTCAAACTCCGGCCAGTTGTAGGCCACACCGCCACCGGAACCACCCATGGTGAAGGACGGACGGATAATCACCGGGAAGCCGAACTCTTCCGGCACTTTCTTCGCCTCTTCCATGGAGTGGACGATCTTGGCGCGCGGAGTTTCCAGGCCGATGGCCTTCATCGCCTTGTCGAACAGGTCGCGGTCTTCCGCTTTCTCGATAGCGTCTTTGTCCGCACCGATCAGCTCGACATTGAACTCCTTCAGGACACCGTGCTTATCCAGGTCCAGGGCACAGTTCAGTGCTGTCTGGCCGCCCATGGTGGGCAGGATAGCGTCGGGGCGCTCCTGCTCAATAATCTTGGCAACGGTGCGCCACTCCACCGGCTCGATGTAAGTGGCATCGGCCATGGCCGGGTCGGTCATGATGGTGGCCGGGTTGGAGTTCACCAGGATCACCCGGTAACCCTCTTCGCGCAGCGCCTTACAGGCCTGGGCGCCGGAGTAGTCAAATTCGCACGCCTGGCCGATCACGATGGGGCCTGCGCCGATAATCAGAATGCTTTGGATATCTGTGCGTTTTGGCATCTTTCTTCCGTTCTACTACCGGCAAAGGCCGGCTGCGCTAAATTTCATTCGTTTCTTGTTAAAACCGCCGCAAAAGCGGCGGTTAATTGCCCTACCCTGGGCGGCTACGCCCTTAGGCGCGCTCTTTCATCAAATCGATAAAGTGGTCGAACAACGGCGCCACATCGTGTGGGCCCGGGCTCGCTTCCGGGTGTCCCTGGAAGCTGAAGGCCGGCTTGTCCTTCAGGTGAATACCCTGCAAGGTACCGTCGAACAGGGACTTGTGGGTAACTTCCACATTGTCCGGCAGGCTGTCGGCGTCCACTTCGAAACCGTGGTTCTGCGCGGTGATCATCACCTTGGTGCTGTTCAGGTCTTGTACCGGGTGGTTACCACCGTGGTGACCGAACTTCATCTTGGCAGTTTTACCGCCCACCGCCAGGCCCAACAACTGGTGGCCCAGGCAGATGCCGTAGGTAGGGATGCCCGCGTCCAGGATTTCGCGGATAGCGGTGATCGCGTACTCACAGGGCTCGGGGTCGCCGGGGCCATTGGACAGAAATACACCGTTGGGATTCATCGCCAGTACTTCGGAAGCCGGGGTCTCCGCCGGTACTACGGTGATGTCACAGCCGCGATCCACCAGCATACGCAAGATATTGCGCTTCACACCGAAGTCGTAAGCCACTACTTTGAAGGGCTGTTCCGGCGCGGCTTTGTGGCCTTCGCCCAGTTCCCAGGTACCTTCGCTAAAGGGGTAGGCTTCCTTGGTGCTCACTACCTTGGCCAGGTCCATCCCTTTCAGACCGGCAAATTCCTTGGCCTTGGCCAGGGCTTCTTCGCGGTCAATATTGTCACCGGCAACGATGCAACCGCTCTGCGCACCTTTGTCGCGCAGCAGACGGGTCAGGCGACGAGTGTCGATATCGGCGATACCAACGATATTGCGCTCGCGCAGGTAGTCCTCTAGGGACTGCTCGTTGCGGAAGCTGCTGGCCAGCAGCGGCAGGTCGCGGATTACCAGGCCGGCGGCCCAGATATCAGCGCACTCTTCGTCTTCCTGGTTGGTGCCAGTGTTGCCGATGTGCGGGTAGGTCAGAGTCACAATCTGGCGGGCGTAGGAGGGATCGGTGAGGATCTCCTGGTAGCCGGTCATGGATGTGTTGAACACGACCTCGCCAACAGAACTGCCATGGGCACCGATTGCGCGTCCTTCAAAGACACTACCATCTGCGAGCACCAGCAGCGCGGGAGTTGTACTCTGCATAAAGTTGTGGGGCATGAAAGCCTCCGACGTAGGGACAGCTTTAGTCAAATTGAACTCCAATCTTCAGAACTGCTTCCGGGCGGGGTTTGCGGGCTTCGGAGCACGCGGGCTCCTGACTGGTGCGCGCATAAAAAAGCGAGATGAAACATCGCAGCTTCATCTCGCTTTAAAAATCTGTTCACGCGTGATTCTCACAAAGTGGCCGACGGTTGCCGCCAGCTTTTTAGTAGGCTCACGCTGCGCGATTCAGCTTCGCGGCACCGGCCCAAATCGGGCGCAGATTCTACGCGAATTCACCTCTGGACGCTAGTGCAAAAATACGCCAGGCTACTTTCCCTGAAAATCTCACTCCGGCTTGCGTCCCAACCGGAAAAGACTGCTGCCCATTTTCAGCTCCGCCTTCTCCAGCATGGTCTTATTCATACGCAGGGCCACCTCCCGGCCGCTGTCGGCAAACTCGATCATACCGCCAGTGGCGGCAAAGCGCTCGGCATCGCTCACCGTCAGAACCGGGAAAAACTCCAGTGCCACCAGCGCCTTGAGCAGTGTGGGACGATCCAGGGTACTCAGCACCACAATCTGGCACTTGCGCGCCCGCAGCATCTCCTTGACCTCGATCTTCTCAAGCTCCACATTCCGCCCATCAATACGCTGATTCTTGAACCGGGCCGCCAATGGCTCACCGAGAGAATCCCCACCCATCAGGCACACCTTGAACGGGGCACTGCTGTTGGCAAAGGCATTGACCGGCCACTGCAGGTGGTAGGCGAAGTGCACTATGTAATCCACCATTACCCGCCGCCCCAAAGGCGTATCGGAGAGCTGCACCGCAGCCTGGGCACCCACACCGGTGAAAAGTACGGTCAGGAAAAGTATCAGGGCGGGAATAGTGCGAAGTGAACCTGGGCTGGATATCGTCATAGAAGCTCAAACCCTGCGGTTTGCACCTCCCGAAAGGAAGCTGCGGTGGGCTGTTACCCGCAGCGGCCAAAGCTCGCTGCGGCTCTATTTGCGCGCCAGCGAAAAGCCCGGCCACCTATTCAGGTTAGCCCAACGCAAAGGCCCCCGCCGGGACCAGAGTTACAGCGCCTAAAGATCCTCCCCCGGCAAAATCGGGCGCCACTTCAACGCCTTTTCGATAGATATGATCATGGCCCCCGCCACATCCTTGCGCGTAGCGCTCTCGATGCCTTCAAGTCCCGGGGAGGAATTGACCTCCAATAACAGCGGCCCCTTGCGGGAGCGAATAATATCCACACCCGCCACCTTGAGCCCCAACACCTTGGCGGCCTTGACCGCCAGGCGCTTCTCCTCTGCGGTGACCTTAACTACTGAAGCCGTACCGCCCTGGTGAATATTGGCACGAAATTCCCCCGGTGCCGCCTCGCGCTGGATCGAGGCCACCACGCGACCATCGATAACAAACAGGCGAAGGTCCTTACCCTCCGCCTCGCGAATAAACTCTTGTACCAGAAGATTGGCCTTAAGGGACTTAAACGCATTAATCACCGATTCCCCAGCCTTGCGGGTTTCCGCCAGAACGACACCGCGCCCCTGGGTTCCCTCCAGCAACTTCACCACCAGTGGCGCACCGCCCACCATTTCGATCAGCTCGTTGGTATCCACCGGGGAATTGGCAAACCCGGAGGTTGGGATATTTAATCCACTTTGTTGCAGCAACTGCAGGGAAAATAATTTATCCCGCGACTGGCTGATAGCGGCGGAGCCGTTCAGGGCAAAAATATCCAGGCTCTCAAAGTGCCGCGTCAGCGCACAACCGTAAAAAGTCTGGCTGGGGCGAATACGGGGAATCACCGCATCCAGGCTATTGAGTATTCGGCCATCCCGGTAATGCACTTCCGGCTCATCAGGGTCGAGCTTCATATAGCACTGGCGGATATCGAGAAAACTCATGCGGTGTCCGCGCTCGGCTCCCGCTTCCATAATGCGCCGGTTGCTATAGAGATCCGGGTTCGATGCCAGCAGCCCGATGCGCAGGCCGGTACCGGCAATATGGTGCTCATCCCGATAATATTCATCCAACTGGCTTTTCGGAATATCGCCAATACAGAAGCTCTCAGCCGGATCTACCAGCATTCGCCCAATCATGGCTTCGCGCCCCAGCAACATGCGATAGCCCATGCTGTCCCGATTGGTCAGGGTCAGTTCGATATCCCAGACACTGCCACCAATAGAAATAGAAGTACGAATTACCGGGCGTTTTTCGCTTTCACCGGAGGAGCTGCGCACCAGCCTTTTATCCAAAAGCCGCGCCTCACAACGCACTGATGGGCGGCGCTGGTGCTGCAGTGGATGCGCCTCAAAACTCACCCAGGGTTCGCCATCGCGCTTGAAGGTATGGATGTTGTAAGCGTGCAAACAGGAAGTTTTAGCCCCGGAGTCCACACGCACCTTAATCGCCGGGACGCCGAGTGCGGGAAGCCCGCACCACTCTTCGCTGCCGACAATCAGCTTTCTTTCCAATCGAGATTCCTCAAAGGAAGATTACAGGGTGACCGGTCGAACGAATGTTGCCGGCCTTTTAGTTTTACCCGCAAAAATGGCGGGCAAATGAAAATCGAAAATTTCTTTCACAGCGCCCCTGCAGGCGCTGAATTTATTTACTCTAAGTAAGATTAGTTAAGGCCGAGTACATCGCGCATATCGTAGTGCCCCGGCGCCCGCGCACTCCCTTCCTCTCCCATCATCCACAGTGCCGCGCGCACGGCACCGCGAGCAAAAGAGAGCCTGCTGCTGGCGCGGTGGCTAATTTCAACCCGCTCACCTTCTGCCAGGAACATCACTGAGTGTTCACCTACCACATCACCACCGCGTACTGTGGCAAAACCGATAGTGTCCCTATCGCGGGCACCGGTTTGACCCTCGCGGCCGTAAACTGCCACTTTATCCAGGTCGCGCCCCAGAGTTTCCGCGATCACTTCCCCCATACTCAGTGCCGTGCCGGAAGGTGCATCCACTTTGTGGCGATGATGGGCTTCGACAATCTCGATATCGGCCTCTTCCGCCATTACCCGCGCAGCAGTTTCCAACAATTTAAAGCACAGGTTTACCCCGGTGGAAAAATTACTGGCGAGGCATAGCGGCACCTGATCCGCATAAGCCAATACTTTATTTTTTTGCTCGCTATCAAAGCCCGTGGTGCCGATTACAATGGGGAGATTTTTCTCCGCGCAATAGGCAGTATTTTCCACAGTCGCTTTAGGGGCAGTGAAATCAATAAGTACGTCAAAGTCTGCCTTATCGAGGCTGTCCACAATAGCGAGGCCGCTGCGGCCCAGACCGGCAACTTCACCGGCATCGGCGCCGACCAAGCTGGAGCCAGGCCGCACTATAGCCGCTGACAGTTCGGCTTTATCAGACAGGGACAAAGCCTCCGCCAACGCTCGCCCCATTCGACCACCAAATCCCGTCACCGCCACTTTTACCGCCATCACAGCACTCCAGTCCAAATCTATAAGGTTCTGGATTCTACAACGCACCCGGTAGAGCGCATAGATATCAGTAAGCCAGTATTAGCGTGCCTAAAAATCTCTAGTCACTCTGCAAAAGTAAAATAAAAAGAAATATCCACATATTTTTAAATTACCAAGAGGATACTTGCGCAAAACGCGATATCAGCGGCCGCTGCTACGCTTTACTGTGAGGGGTAAATGGAGCGCCAATATGCGACTGATGATCCTGTCCAACCATCTACCGCACATCATGGTGGTAGTGATCTCTCTAAGCCTGGCTTTTGGCAGCACGCCGGCATCTGCCCAGCAGCAAAATGCCAATCCAGACTTTTGGGAGAAGTATGATGATATTACCGATTGGGTGACGCTGCGTTTGCAGCTCACCCCGGGACAGGAAAAAACCGTATTACCCATTATGCAAAAGAGCTTCGCAGAGAAAAAAGCGGTGCTGGAAAAATACGGATTACTCAGTGGTGAAAAGGTCGCTCTAACCCCCAAGCAACGCGGCGAAATTGGCGCTCAATTCGCAGCTATCAGCCTGGAAACACACAAAGAATTGGAAGGTATTTTAAACAAGGAACAACTGCGCAAAGCGCAAAAAATCCAACAGGAATTCCTGAGTGAATTCGCAGCCCGCTTGAGAACCAAAACTTCCCAATAGAAGGCATTCTATTGGGGGGATAAAACTCACCCGGAAACAAAAAAGGCCCGAAAGCTAATGCTCTCGAGCCTTTTTAAATAGGCAACCCGCAAAAAAATTTAAGGTTTTGCCGGTGCCAACAGCGATTAAAGCTTCATATCACCAAAGAAGTTTTTCACCCCTTCAAACCAACCGGTCTGGCGCGGTGAATTTTTCTTTTCGCTGAGGGTATTAGAGAACTCTTGCAGCAAGTCTTTTTGCTTGCCGGACAAATTCACTGGAGTTTCTACAACAACGCGACACAGCAAGTCGCCGGTTGCACCACCGCGAACCGGGGAAACACCCTTGCCGCGCAGGCGGAACAGCTTGCCGGTCTGGCTTTCCGCAGGAATCTTCAGCTTCACTTTACCGTCGAGAGTCGGCACTTCCAGCTCACCACCGAGTGCAGCGGAAACGAAACTAATCGGCACTTCGCAGTAGAGGTTCTTGCCATCACGCTGGAACAGATCGTGCTCTTTTACCACTACCTGTACATAGAGGTCACCAGCGGGGCCGCCATCGGGCCCGGCTTCACCTTCACCAGACAGGCGAATGCGATCGCCGGTATCCACACCGGGCGGTACCTTAACGGACAGGGTTTTGGTTTCCTCTACGCGACCGCGACCGTGACAGCTGCCACAGGGATCGGAGATAGTGGTACCGCGACCGCGACAGTTGGGGCAGGTTTGCTGAACAGAGAAGAAACCCTGCTGCATACGCACCTGGCCAGCACCACCACAGGTGCCACAGGTTTGCGGAGAGGAACCGGGCTTGGCCCCGGAACCGCTACAGGTACCACAGGCTGCCAGAGTCGGAACGCGAATCTTGACCGTGGTGCCGCGCACCGCGTCTTCCAGGTCCAATTCCAGGTCATAGCGCAGATCGGAACCGCGAGCAGGGCCGCCGCGACGGCCACCGCCGCCACCACCGAAGATATCGCCGAACACATCGCCAAAAATATCGGAGAAGCCACCGAATCCACCAGCGCCGCCACCGCCCATCTGGCCTTCCACACCGGCGTGGCCAAACTGGTCATAAGCTGCGCGCTTCTCGGAATCCGACAAAACCTCGTAGGCCTCATTGGCCTCCTTGAATTTGTTCTCAGATTCCTTGTCATCGGGGTTACGGTCCGGGTGAAACTTCATTGCCACCCGGCGGTAGGCTTTTTTCAGCTCTGCATCCGAAGCGCCGCGCTCGACGCCGAGGACTTCGTAATAATCGCGTTTCGACATAAAACTATGTTCTCTGGTCCGGCATCAAGAACGGCCAAACTCTCTTTCTACTTCTCGGTTTCTAACTAAGCTCCGCGAACGGAGCACCACCAAAACTGCGAAAACTCGGCAAATATTGGCAGATACCTGAAACAACACAGGGCGCGGGCCTCTGAAAGTAAGGCGCCGCGCCCCTGAAGTTCTCCAGCGGCCACTTTAAAAGCTGCCACCGGAATTGCAAGCGAACGCTTACTTACCTTCTTTTTTGTCGTCCTTAACTTCTTCGAACTCTGCGTCTACCGCGTCGTCGCCAGCGGAGGACTGCTGCTCGCCCTGGGCGCCAGCGCCAGCGGCACCTTCAGCACCAGCGGCTTGAGCCTGCTCGGCGTACATCTTCTGGGCAACCGGACCGGAAGCTTCAGTCAGCTTGGTAGTCGCAGCTTCCATTGCAGCTTTGTCGTTGCCTTTAACCGCTTCTTCCGCTTCGGTAACAGCCGCTTCAATAGCTGCCTTCTCTTCAGCGGTGGCTTTGTCCCCAGCTTCTTCCAGAGTCTTCTTGGTCGCAGAAATCAGGCCGTCGAGCGTGTTGCGAGTCTGCACCAGCTCTTCGAACTGCTTGTCCGCTTCGGCATTGGCCTCAGCGTCCTGAACCATCTTATCGATCTCGTCCTCGGACAGACCGGAGGAAGCCTGGATCACGATGGACTGCTCTTTACCAGTGGCCTTGTCCTTCGCGTGTACGTGCAGGATACCGTTGGCATCGATGTCGAAGGTTACTTCGATCTGCGGCATGCCGCGCGGTGCCGGTGGGATATCGGCCAGGTCGAAACGACCCAGGGATTTGTTCTGTGCAGCCTGCTTGCGCTCACCCTGAACCACGTGAATGGTTACCGCAGTCTGGTTGTCATCCGCAGTGGAGAAAACCTGGGACTTCTTGGTGGGGATAGTGGTGTTTTTGTCAATCAGCGGAGTCGCAACGCCACCCATGGTTTCGATACCCAGGGTCAGCGGAGTTACGTCCAGCAGCAGTACGTCTTTAACGTCACCGGACAGTACGGCGCCCTGGATAGCAGCACCCATGGCAACGGCTTCGTCGGGGTTAACGTCTTTGCGCGGCTCTTTGCCGAAGAACTCGGTTACTTTCTGCTGAACCATTGGCATACGGGTCTGACCGCCTACCAGGATCACTTCGTCTACACCGGAAGCGGACAGGTCGGCGTCTTGCAGAGCGATTTTTACCGGCTCCAGGGAACGGGTAACCAGCTCTTCTACCAGGCTTTCCAGCTTGGCGCGGGTCAGTTTAACCACTAAGTGCTTGGGACCTGTAGCGTCTGCAGTGATGTACGGCAGGTTGACTTCGGTCTGCTGGCTGGAGGACAGCTCGATCTTGGCTTTTTCTGCAGCTTCTTTCAGGCGCTGCATTGCCAGGGGGTCACCTTTCAGGTCGATGCCCTGGTCTTTCTTGAACTCGTCTGCGAGGTATTCGATCAGGCGCAGGTCGAAGTCTTCACCACCGAGGAAAGTGTCACCGTTGGTGGACAGTACTTCGAACTGCTTCTCGCCATCGACGTCGGCAATTTCGATGATGGAGATATCGAAGGTACCACCACCCAGGTCGTATACCGCTACAGTGCGGTCACCGCCCTGCTTGTCCAGGCCGTATGCCAGTGCAGCGGCAGTCGGCTCGTTGATAATACGCTTAACGTCCAGGCCCGCGATGCGGCCGGCGTCTTTGGTGGCCTGACGCTGGGAGTCGTTGAAGTAAGCCGGTACGGTAATTACTGCAGCTTCAACTTTCTCGCCGAGGAAGTCTTCCGCAGTCTTTTTCATTTTCTTCAGGACTTCGGCAGAGATCTGCGGCGGAGCTTTTTTATCGCCTTTCACTTCTACCCATGCATCGCCGTTGTCAGCTTCAGTGATGGTGTAAGGAACCATCTTGATATCTTTCTGGACAACGTCGTCTTTGAATTTACGGCCGATCAAACGCTTAACCGCAAACAGAGTATTTTGGGGATTGGTCACCGCCTGACGCTTGGCAGACTGACCTACCAGAATTTCGTTGTCGTCAGTGAAGGCAACAATAGAAGGTGTAGTGCGATCGCCTTCGGCGTTTTCGATTACACGCGCTTTGTCACCATCCAGTACCGCTACACAGCTGTTAGTGGTACCCAGGTCGATGCCGATAATTTTTCCCATCTGTAAAATCCTCTTTTGATGCGCGCTGCCAGCTATGCTCTGTTTACACCGCGCGAATAATTCTTGATGTCAGCTATATTGGTGCCGGCCGCTAAATTTCAAGGCCGCTTTACACTTCTGCCGTTACGGCGCTTTGCTGACCACCACCATGGCCGGGCGAACCAGGCGGCCATTGAGGCGATAACCTTTCTGAAACACATCCAGAACCGTGTTCGGCTCCACCTCGCCGTTGGGCACCTGGGTCATAGCCTGGTGCAGCTCTGGGTCGAAGGGCTCACCGGCCGGATCGACAACTTCCACAGCATTTTTCGTCAGGGTTTCAACGAAAGATTTGTGGGTCAGCTCGATACCTTCTACCAAGGCCTTGTTGGCTTCGTCGGCCGTATCGATCGTCGCCAGTGCACGCTCGAGGTTGTCCACTACAGGCAGCAAGTCCTGTAGCAACTTCTCTACCGCAAATTTGCGCGCGCGCTCGATATCCTGTTGCGCGCGACGGCGGGCGTTCTGCTCTTCCGCCTGGGCACGCAGGGCCATATCCTTGTGCGCTGCCAGCTGCTCCTGCAACTTGATAATTTCCTCGTGCAGGGCATCGGCACCTTCGGCCTCTTCCCGCAGGGCTTCCTCGGCAAGTTCGCTTTCTATAGAGGAAGGGTCTTCAATCTCTGCTGAAACGCCCTCGTCTGTAGCTGGTGCGTGCTCCGCCCCCTCTTTAATCTGATCTTCTTCGCTGCGCTCTCTGGCCACTGCTTTCTCCGTCGCGTCGACTCTGTCAGTAATGTGAGTTGAGCCCGTCTCTCGGGCACTGGAGCCTATATGGGGACATCCCCGCACAGTTCAAGTGGTTTTTCGCGCTAGCGCACATCCTCAGAGTAATGTGGCCCCGCCCCTATAGCTAACCGGGAACGAATACTGTATAAATAACCACTAATTGGGCCGGGCGCCCGCCGATTAGCAAGGACACAAGCGATCTCTATGCTGCTGCATCTGTCTATCAGCCAATTCACCCTGGTGGACCAACTGGAGTTGGAGTTTGGTCCCGGTACCAGCACCCTGACCGGCGAGACCGGCGCGGGTAAGTCAATCACCTTGGATGCCCTCGGCCTGGCGCTGGGCGGTCGCGGCAGCGCGGAGCTTGTGCGCACCGGCGCCAATCGCGCCGATATCAGCGCCACATTTGATATCGTCGAGCACCCCAGCGCCGCCAGTTGGCTCGAATCCCAGGAACTGGACGCCGGGCAGGAAGTCATTCTGCGCCGCACTATTGGCGCCGATGGCCGCTCCCGCGCCTATATCAACGGCCAACCGGTCACTCTGTTGCAGCTACGCGCCCTGGGCGAGCAGCTAATCGATATCCACAGCCAGCACGAACACCAATCCCTGCTGAAGAAAGAAACGCACCTGCGCCTGCTGGATGAATACGCCCAGGCCCAGGAACTCGCCGCAGAGACCCGCAGCCGCTTCAAAACCTGGCGGGATCACTATCGCCGCTATCGCACCCTGGCCGA
Source organism: Microbulbifer maximicatervae (SeqCode) (assembly GCF_052467955.1). NCBI lineage: Bacteria > Pseudomonadati > Pseudomonadota > Gammaproteobacteria > Cellvibrionales > Microbulbiferaceae > Microbulbifer > Microbulbifer maximicatervae (SeqCode). Next base: position 1,205,180 of record NZ_CP174329.1, on the reverse strand, counting down.
CAGCGCCGAGGAAGCCGAAGCCCGCCGCCACTTGCTGGAATACCAGCTTAAGGAACTGGATCAGCTGGGCTTGAGCGAAGGGGAAATAGAGTCCCTCGAGAGCGAACAGCAACAGCTGGCCAATGCGGGGGAAATCCTCAGTGGCAGCTACCAGTTGGCCGCTTTCTTGTCCGGCGGTGAGGGCGATATCGCCGAACAGCTGCACCGCGCCCTGCAACTGCTGTCCTCCATGCCCGGGCAGGCTCCGGCCTTAGTGGAAGTGGCACAGATGCTCGACAGCGCCCGCATCCAGGTGGATGAGGCCGCAGCCACACTCTCCCGACATATCGATCGCTTCGAGATGGACCCGGAACGGCTCTCCGAAGTTGAAGACAGGCTCAGCGCCATCTACCAGGCGGCGCGCAAACACCGAGTCCAACCACAGGAGCTGCCGGCACTACAGCAACAGTTACAGGCAGAGCTGGACGATATCGGCAGCCCAGATGCCCTGGAGCGCCTTGCCGCAGATTGTGAACAACTGGAAAAGCAGTACAGAAAAGTTGCCGGCAAACTCAGCAAGCTGCGCAGCAAAGCGGCAGCTTCACTGGCGGAGGCCGTGAACGGCCAGCTGGCCGACCTAGCCATGCCTCACGCTCGAGTAGAGCTATCACTGCAGGAGCTGGATACACCCAACAGCCAGGGGCTGGAAGAAGCGGAAATACTAATTTCCACCAACCCGGGCCAACCGCCTCGCCCCCTGGGCAAGATTGCCTCCGGCGGTGAACTCTCCAGGGTCAGCCTCGCAATCCAGGTGGTAACTGCGCAAACCTCCCGCACCCCAACCCTCGTATTCGACGAGGTGGATGTGGGTATCGGCGGTGCCACCGGTGATGTGGTGGGCCGCCTGCTGCGCCAGCTGGGGGAAACCCGCAATGGCCGTAGCGGCCAGGTGATCTGTGTGACCCACTTGGCCCAGGTAGCGGCGCGAGCCCACCGCCAATACCTGGTGGAGAAGCACAGCGATGGCGAAAGTGTTTTTGTGGCACTGCGCGAACTCACCAACGGCGAGCGCCGCGAAGAAGTGGCGCGCATGCTCGGCGGCGCCCCTACCGCCCAATCCCTGGCTCATGCCGAGGAAATGCTGGAGAGAATTTAACTCCCCAAACCCCTCTCTCAGGCTGGCTATGGAGTCAGCCCCACCTCCTTCATACGATTTCGGCGCCAAATGTCACCAAAGGGCAAAAATGATGCATTTTGGTAAGCAATCTTATACCGTAGATCAATAAATGACCGCCACACAATCCGGTATACCACCCCTTTCGTCGGATATATATGCCGATTTAGGACAAACGCACAAATATGACTGGGAGTGGCAGGTAAAGTCACCATATACTTGGCGGCTTATTTTTCGATGTATGAGTAGTCCCGGCCGAGGTTATGCAGAGAACGATTTTCAACACCCCCATTGTCACCCCAATCCTCCGCTTGGTTGCACGGGTGCTACTGAAGTTGCACGGCTGGCGTGTTAAAGCTGACGAGCAGTCTCTCAAACTAAAGCAGTACGTATTGATTGGCGCCCCCCATACCACTAACTGGGATGGCTACTACTTCATCCTCGCTGCACTCAAACTGAAGATGACCCCACAGTGGATGGGCAAAGACAAGCTGTTTACCTTCCCGCTGGGAGGCCCCATGCGCTGGTTCGGCGGTATCGCCGTAGACCGCAGCAAGGCCAACAACCTGGTGGATGCCACCGCCAGGCAATTCAAGCTGCGCAAAGAGCTGGTTATCGCCATTCCCCCCGAGGGCACTCGCGGATTGGCAGAACGCTGGAAAACCGGTTTCTATCATATCGCCCGCAACGCCAGGGTTCCGGTAGTACTGGGCTATATCAGCTTCCCCAAAAAAGAAGTGGGCATAGGCCCGATAGCACAATTCAGTGAAAACCTGGAAGCTGAGCTATTGAAGCTCAAGGAATATTACGCGGATAAAATTGGCAAGTTCCCAGAGCTTTACACCCCACCCTGCCAGTCGTAACACTCAGCGCAAGTATTTGAAGGGTGCGGTGAATACCGCACCCGGAAGAATCACTTCTCCTTTGCTGTCACATACAGAACCAGGCTGTGGCCAGTCAGCTCATAGCCATGCTCTTCGGCGATCTGACGCTGCAGCTCCTCAATCTCTTCATTGTGGAACTCGATAACCTTACCAGTATCGGTACACACCATATGGTCGTGGTGATCGCCACGGTCCAGTTCGAATACAGAGTGACCGCCATCGAAGTTGTGGCGCACTACCAGGCCCGCGCTCTCAAATTGGGTCAATACCCGGTACACAGTAGCTAGGCCGACATCCTCTCCCGCCTCCAGCAACAGCTTATAGACATCCTCAGCACTCAAATGCTGCTCACTAGTGCTTTCGAGCAATTGCAGAATCTTCACCCGCGGCAGAGTGACCTTGAGGCCAGCCTTGCGCAATTCCTGGTTTTCGTTCGACATGTATCAATATTTCCCGGCAGGATTTTAAAAGTTATCCGAAGTTGCCCAAACCCACAGCGGCCATTTATAAAGGATTCCGACCCTGGAGTCCCGTCTGTCAGCGAGCCAACTCTTCAGGTATTATCCCATGCCCTACGGAGTCAGAGAAACCCCGTACTGCTCACTTAGGGCAGAACTGGTAAGAGGAGGAACTTTTTTTCTCCACTTGAGACTAAACTGACTGTTTGTAAGAAATCAGCGTGAGCGCTGCCGTTTGAAACCGAATAATGGAGCAATGAATGCCGCCTAGTCTGAGATTTCTCACTATCGCCTTCCTGTGCAGCTTGCTGGGAGCTTGCACACTCGTAAAATTCCCCGGTGTACACCGTATTGAGGTGCAGCAGGGCAATATCATTACCCAGGAGATGGTGGATCAGCTAAAGCCAGGGATGACGCGACGCCAGGTACAGTTTGTTCTGGGCACTCCGCTGCTGGAAGATACTTACAACCCCAACCGCTGGGATTACGTCAATCGCCTTCGCGACAAGAAAGGCAATATCACCCAAAAGACCTTTAGCGTTTATTTTGATGAAGACTCCCTGGTAGCCACCAGCGGCGACTGGCAGCCCACAGGCTGGCCCTAAGCTGAAGTCCCCTCGGCGCCTTTCTTCTTCTCAGCCATACGCTTGGCTTTCTCGGCGCGCTGCTTGCGCGCCTCTTTGGGATCGGCGATCAATGGGCGATACACCTCAACCCGGTCCCCGGGTTGCAGGACATAACTTTCCGCCGGCGGCAGCCCCTTACTCCCCAGCACCTGGGCAAAAATACCCATCTTTGCCGTGTCCGGATCAACTTCAGGATACTCCTTGGGAATTCCCGAGCGAATTAGCGCCTCCCGCGCAGTGGTACCCTCAGACACCAACAAACGCATTAATCGCTGTTCGTGGGGCAGTGCGTACACCACCTCCACCGAGATTGTTTTCTCTTCTGTCATTGGGATTTCCCGTAAACTTCTTCCGCGCGCTCACACATAACCGCGACCATCTGGTTGGCCAGGTCACTGAAAATTTTTCCCGCAGCCGCCGCGATCAATCGATTTTTCATCGAAAACGAAAGGGTAAAACTCACCTTACAGGCATTTTCAGCCAGTGGAGTAAATTCCCACAGTCCCTCGAACTGCTCGAAAGGACCATCCACCAGCTTGAGCGTCATCGACTTGGGACGCACCAACTGATTTCGAGTCACAAAGCTCTGCTTTATACCCGCGCGCGACAAATCCAGGCGCGCCTCTAAAGTGGTGTCATCGCTGTGGATAATCTCCGCAGCGCGACAGCCGGGTAAAAATTGCGGGTAACTGGCCACATCGTTGACCAGATCAAACATTTGTTCCGCGCTGTACATCACCAGCGCACTGCGTTCTATTTCAGTCATTCCTACTGTCTAACCCAGTCCATCAGGCAAAATTACCTGGGATTACCGTTGAACGGCTAATTTTGCCAGTCGGCGCTACTCAAGCAAGACAATTCCTGCAACAATCGCATTTTTTACCGGTGGGCCACACTTAGCCCCAGCCGCAGTAACAAAAACTACAAGCATTCAAAAAATAATAGCGAGAGTACTTATGACCGCAGTGAGAGAGCATTTTGGGTCAAGGCTGGGCTTTATCCTGGCCGCAGCAGGTTCCGCAGTCGGTATTGGCAACCTGGTCGCATTCCCTGTAGCAGCCACCAAGAGCGGGGGCGGCGCCTTCTTACTGGTCTACGCTCTCTTCGTATTTCTGATCTGTCTGCCGGTGATGATGGCCGAACTCGCTATGGGACGCCGTTCAGATAAAGACCCCGTCGGGGCCTATCGGCAGATATCCAAAGGCTCCACGCTGTGGAGTATTCCCGGTTGGCTGGCCCTGATCACGCCATTTATGATCGCGGTTTTTTATCTGGTGGTCACCGTATGGGTAATGGGATACCTGGTAGAGATCTTCTCCGGCAACCTGGATAAGCTCGCCACCCCGGATTTCTTTATCCACTTTATCAATACACCCACGGTATTTATTTACCTGGTTGTCCTGATGCTGATCATCAATGCCATTCTCGCTATGGGCGTTAAAGACGGTATCGAGCGTGCCGCAAAAACCCTGATGCCCATGCTGTTTGTCATGTTATTGGGACTGGTGTTCTTTGTACTGACCCTGGATAACGCCGCCCTGGGCTTGCAGTACTACCTGGTACCCGACTTCAGCAAAATTGACGGCAACGTAATCAGCAAAGCCATGGCCCAGGCCTTCTTCTCCCTGTCTCTGGGAATGGGCATCATGATTACCTACGGCTCCTATATGAAGAAGAAGGACTCCATCCCCGGTTCTTCCCGTGCCGTAGCGATTACTGACACCTTGGTAGCCTTTACAGCCGGCCTGCTGATTTTGCCGAGTATTTTCCACTTCAATCCACAAATCGATCCGGCAGAACTGAGCGACTCCTCCGCCGGTATGATCTTCCTGTTCCTGCCGAAGATATTCCTCGCTTTACAGGACGGAATCGGCTACATAGGCGCTAGCGCCGTAGCGGCCATCTTCTTCTTCCTGGTACTGGTTGCCGCCATTACCTCGCTGGTTTCCATTATCGAGGTGCCCATTGCCACCCTGCGTGACGAGCGCAACATGGAACGTAAGAAGGCCATCTACATCGTTGCGGCAGTTCAATTTGTGCTGGCCATCGCTTGCGCCGTATCATTCGGTATGGCCACTTGGTTTACAGAGTTTGTACAACTGGCCGGCGCAAACAAGTCGTTCTTCGATTTGGTGGAGATCATCTTCTACGACACCATCCTGCCTTTAAACGGCCTGCTGGTATGTCTGTTCGTGATCTACAAATGGAAGAAATCCAATTTTGATAAAGAGCTGCAAGAAGGTGACAGCGACTTTGCAGGCTCGTTTTCGCAAAAATACGTTAACTTCTCCCTGGGCACTTTTATCCCATTGATACTGCTGCTTATCTTTATCAATACCGTGGCCCTGAAGTTTTTTGGACACAGTTTTATATAGTCACTCGTAGTTTTCATGGCCAAGAAAAAGAAAGCACAAACATCCAATACCATCGCCCTCAACAAGAAGGCCCGCCACGACTATTTCATTGAAGAAAAGTTTGAGGCGGGCGTTGAGATGAAAGGCTGGGAAGTCAAAAGCTGCCGGGAGGGCAAAGCCCAACTGACCGACAGCTATGTCATTTTTAAAAACGGGGAAGCCTGGTTGCTGGGTGCCAACATCCAGCCGCTACCCAGTGCCTCCACCCACTTTGTCACCGAGCCCGACCGCACCCGTCGCCTACTGCTCACCAAGCGCGAATTAGCCAAGCTGATCGTCGCCGTTGAGCAGAAAGGTCACACAGTGGTTGCCACCGCTATGTACTGGAAAGGGCATTTGGTGAAGTGCGAAGTCTGCCTGGCCAAAGGTAAGGCGAGCCATGACAAGCGCGAAACTGAGAAGAAACGCGATTGGAACCGCGAAAAGCAGCGCCTAATGCGCTCGACGCACAAATAGTGCACAGTGAACCATTAGAAGAATAATTACGGGATTTACCATGAGTGCACCGCGAGGACAGTTCAGCTCGAATATTGGCTTTTTGATGGCCGCGGCGGGTTCCGCCGTTGGTCTCGGCAATATTTGGGGCTTTCCAACCAAGGCCGCCAGCAACGGCGGCGCCGCCTTTGTAGTCGCCTACTTATTTCTAGCCTTTGCGCTCGCCTACCCAGCCCTGATGGCGGAACTCACCATCGGCCGCCACGCGCGCCGCAATATGGTGCAAGCGCTGCGCTCCATTTCCAACGGGCCCATCAGCCGCTTTTTCGGAGGCCTGACCGGCTTCGGCGGTATCCTGGTGGCCTCACTTATCCTGAGCTTCTACGCCATTGTGGCGGGCTGGATGGTGGCGCACCTGGCCGAACCTTTCGCCGGCCTGTTCGGCGCCCAAGAGGCAGCCCAGTGGTTGGCCGGCAACAGCACCGATCGCAATATGATCATGACCGCTATCTTCAGTGGTCTCACCATGCTGATTATCGCCAGTGGTGTTGAGAAGGGGATCGAGCGCTGGTCCACCCTGTTGATGCCATCGCTGATCATCCTGTTATTGCTGTTGATCTGCTACGTACTCACCCAGCCCGGCGCCCTGACCGGCCTGGAAGTGTACCTGATGCCCAACTTCGACCACTTCACCCCGGATCTGCTGATCTCCGCCATGGGTCAGGCCTTTTTCTCTCTATCCCTGGGTGTAGGCACCATGCTGATCTACGGCTCCTACCTGAGCCAGCAGGAGAGCCTGCCGCGCCTCGGCGCCCTGGTAACCCTGATTGATGTGGGCATCGCCTTCACAGCGGGCTTGCTAATCCTGCCCGCCATGTACGTAGCCCAGGAAGCCGGTACCCAGATCTTCTCTGCCGACGGTTCCCTGATCGCCGGCCCGAGCCTGATTCTGCAAGTGCTGCCAGCACTGTTCGACACCATGGGTGAAGCTGGGATATTCGTCGCCATCGCCTTTTTCGCGCTGATGGTTATCGCCTCCCTCACCTCCTCCATTTCCATGCTGGAAGTGCCGGTGGCATTCTCTATCGAGAACCTGAATATCCCCCGCCGCATCGCCACCCCGATCGTTGGCCTGATCATCTTCGGCGTGAGCTGCGGCATCATCTACAACTTCGACGCCCTCTTCGGACTGGCAGTCAGTATCAGTACTGAATACGGCCAGCCCCTGCTCGGTATTGCACTTTGTATCTTTGCCGGCTGGATCTGGCGCCGCGACCAGCTGCTGAGTGAGCTCAAGAAAGGCCATGAAGATATTGAACACACCCTGTTCTGGAAGATCTGGCCCTGGTACGTGCGCATCGTCTGCCCACTGCTAATCCTGACCGCTTTCGTGCAGTCCATTCGCTAAGCTGATCTCCCCCCCGGCGGTACCTCACCGCCGGGAACTCCCTTCCCACCTAAGCCCTCCCTCAAAGCGCCTGACTAAAGCGACTCTGATCGCTCAAATGCCAATTACATAAAATTTATTGCTAACGTGAATTTTGAGGTATACTTAGGTGACACACATGAGTGTTTCTTATCGGGGATGACTTGGATTCGACGCCGGTTACGAAACCTTGGGTGCATGCCGAGATGGCAGCGAATCTCGTAAATCCAAAGCTGTATTTTATTAGTTGCCAACGACGACAACTACGGTGCCCAACTCGCTGCGTAAGCAGCTTGTGAAGCGCTAACTAAGGGTTCGTCCCTTAGCAGTCTTCAGCAAGGTTCCAGTATCGCGCTGTAGACTGTTATACAGAACTGGATCGCCGCAAGCCATACCCGTGGGTAAGCGGTTAAACAAATTTCGGGATCGCCCTATACGTCCTGACCGCCGGGCTGTAATGGGTTAAATCAATAGACGGAGCTAAGCATGTAGAGCCTCTGGCAGAGTGCTGACGGACGCGGGTTCGACTCCCGCCATCTCCACCAAATTGCTGTCTCAGACAGCCCACAAAAGCCCCGCAAACCTAGTGTTTCCGGGGTTTTTGCTTATCTGGACCATCCCAGTTAATCTAAGCTAACCCGTCCAAATCCAGCCTCAAGTGGACGGGTTATTGGACGGGTTGATAGCAGTGCCACCGTCCAACCCGTCCAAAATCCATGGAAGGTGAGCTATGCCGCTGTCTGACACCAAGGTCCGCGCCCTCAAGCCACGCGACAAGAAGTACATCGAGTCCGACGAGAAAGGGTTGGCAATCGAAGTGACCCCGACCGGAGCCAAGCGCTGGGTATTCCGTTTCCGCCTGCATGGCAAACGCCCAGAAATGGCAATTGGGCTCTACCCAGATGTAAGCCTGAAGCGCGCCCGCGAACTCCGTGATGAAGCCCGCCAGCATGTTGCCGAAGGTGTCGACCCTCGCGATATAAAACGCGCCCGCAAAGAATCCACCCTGGAAGCCAATCGCAACAGCTTCGCCGCCGTTAGTGATGAGTGGTTCGCCGCCAAGATGGCGCACCTATCCAACTCATCAAAGGACCGCGCCACCCTCGCTTTAGAGCGTGACCTAAAGCCCTATTTGGGTAAGCGTCCTATATCCGAGATAAGCCCGCCGGAAGTGCTGCGGTGCCTGCGCCGTATTGAGAGCCGGGGCACCCTGGAGACTGCCCACCGGGTAAAGCGAGTAGCCAGCCAAGTATTCCGCTTTGCCGTGGCCACCGGAAGGGCCGACCGTGACCCCACCACAGACCTGAGTGGCGCACTCACCCCCACTAAGAAGAGACACTTGGCAGCAATAACCGACCCCGCTGAAGTTGGGTGCCTGCTAACTGCCATAGAGGAATACCAAGGCACTCCAGCAGTGAGAGCAGCCCTAAAGCTGTCGCCGCTCCTATTCTGCCGCCCTGGAGAGCTACGCAAACTAGAGTGGACCGAAATTAATTGGGAAGCCAAGCAAATAGAGTTTCCCAGCGAAAAAATGAAAATGGGCCAGCCACACATTATCCCGCTAGCAGAACAGTCGCTGGCAATACTGCGGGAGGTGGAGCCACTAACAGGCCGTGGCAAATATGTATTCCCTTCAGCCCGAGGCCAGAGCCGCCCATTGTCTGATAACGCGGTGAGGACTGCACTCAGGTCACTGGGCTATGACAATGAAACCATGACCGCCCACGGCTTCCGCGCTATGGCCCGCACTCTCTTGGATGAGGTTCTGGGCTTCCGTGTGGATTACATAGAGCACCAGCTGGCCCATGAAGTGAAAGACACACTAGGGCGTGCCTATAACCGCACCAAGCACCTTGAGCAGAGAGCTGCAATGATGCAGAGGTGGGCAGATTATCTGGATAACCTCAAGCTTCAAACAAGCTCGACCAACGTCATAACAGCAAAATTCACCACGCACTAAATAAGGCTCAATATTCACCCAAGGAGGGAAAACAACGGCATGGATAAAGCACGAGAAAAAATGTGGCGAGAAAGCGACCTCCGCGCGATTAAACATGAAATTGAAAATGCCCGGAGCTGGAGGCCAGAGGAACGAGCGAAGTTCATTGAGGCCGACAACAGAGAAGCCGCTTTTGGACTGATGAAGCGGTTTATCGAAGCGGTGCGTGATGGGCAGGAAGTAGAACCTATTCTCTTACAATATTTCGCGGATTGCTTCTCAAAGTTCCTGAATCTCAATGGCGATAATAAATACTGGCCTGAGTGCATGAATACTTACCGCCAAGAAGGCAATCCAGGCCGCGAGCGACGTGACCGCTTGCTTAACCAAGAATATGCCGCACATCTGAATAAACCTAAAGAGAAAGGGAACAGCAAAGAAGCATTCATCAATGAAGTCATTGAAAACCCTCCCGAATATTGGGAGGGCAACCCGCCAACTAGGGATAACCTTTTAAAAATTCTCTACCCTAAAAACCACAACGAAATTCGGTCTGCTCAAGCAATAGATGCTGAACTAGAGCGCGTACTTTCTAAGGTTCCTGAATAGGGAAAATACCCCCAAGTTCCTTCCACATACAGTTAGCCCAGATTAACCCATAGTTCGTCCCCGTTAACCAACGAGGACTTTCTAAATGCGTATTCATCCACAAACCATTAACCCTGATGCTATGTATAGAGCGCATGAATGCGCTCGACTTTTTGGTATCGGTTTGAGTACATGGTGGAACTGGAGCAACACCGGCAAAGTGCAGAGAGGAGTGAAACTCGGACCAAGGACAACAGCATGGCCAGGAGACTCCCTAATCCAGCTCAAAAATCAACTAATTGCAGATTCACAGGGTTAAGGAGAGCAGCCATGAATAAAAATAACCCTAGTCAATCAAGTCGTAATATTAGTATTAAACAACGCCCCTTTACCGCTCGCCAGGAAAGAGCACTGAAAACCTTACTTAATGGTCCTTGCAGCCGTGAAAGGCTTGACCGGGTTGCAGGTGCTAGTAATGGTCCCGAAATTATTTCTCAACTCAGGAAGCGAGGAATTCAAGTTCAATGTCGTAGAGTGGCCCATATCGACCGCGACGGCTTATCAGGCAGTCACGGGGTTTATTGGCTACCTGATAGCGAGCGCCAGCGCATCAACTCCCTCCATTTACTGGGGGACTAATGGCAAGACGGAGACAGAGGCCTGAAAACGGCAGCTACATCCAATGCCCGCACCGTGTTTACGATAGCCCCCGCTTCCGGGGGCTAGGCGCCCAAGCCCATAAGCTGCTGAATAACGTCATGGTTCAGTACAAAGGGAATAACAATGGCCATCTGTCAGCCTGCTTTTCGATTATGAAGGACTATGGGTGGGCCAAAGGAACACTTTATCGGGCACTTGCGGAGCTGGAGCATTCAGGCATATTCGTCGTCACCCGAAAAGGGGTTAAAAAGCGAGGCTGCCCGACTCTGTTAGCTGCGACTTGGTTTGGGATTGATGAACCAAAGAGCGGGACAGAATTTCGGGAAGGGATTATTCCCGGGCGTCAGTCATTGGGCTATTGGTGCACCCACCCCTCAACCTGGAAGCTAAAACCAACTCTAAAGGCTCCTGCAAATTTCGATTTTACCAGTCTCATATTGGAGGACTAACTACCTCTACCTACTCCAATATGAGACAAGTTAAAGAGGGAAACAGTTGATACGAGTGCCAGCAGTACCAATATGGAGGACTAACAGCCCTTTTTTGGGCCTCACTAGTCTCATATTGGAGAGTCTTATACTTAGCCATACCCATAGCTAACCATCTCTAATGCTCCATGCAGTGCGTGGGCTTCACATCACAGAGCCGGCATGAGAACAGCGGTTAAGCAATAGGAGTTGACCGCCTGATAACTGATACCCCTAACAGCTGCCCGATGGGAAATCGTTAGCCTGTTATGAGAGTAGGTCGGCTTGAATCGAAGCCCACCTCTGGTGCCAGATGATTAATTCGGGTTCATCAGCTAGCAAACGCCTTTCATGCAGTTAGCGCCCAAAGTGGGGCAACAATTCGTGACGCCATCAAGCCTGATTCACATGTGAGCGTTTTGGGCAGCCAAGCACCCCCTAAAATATTGGCATCACATTCGACGCCCAGCATTGAAAAGCTTTACACTGGGCGAGCATACTGGAGGCGTTGCGGCAAAATCCGTAACCGGGATTGAGACCCCGAAAGATATCAGGCGACCCGGAGCCGCCTACCCCTGTATGCGGTTTTTTTGTGTCTGGACCTCACCAATTCTTAACTTTTTATGGGGGGCTGGCACAGGGGGCCTTGTGCCCGCCGTTCCTGATAGCGGTAGTCTCAACCTGTGTACAGCCCGCCACCCGATGAGATTGAGACCTCAAGGGCAGCGGCTCACCCAATATCAGGAGCCCAGACCATGGCAAACCAAGCCCCTGCTGTATCTATCCCTCAAACCGATAACCTTATTGTTCGCTCACTCGACCTCGCAAATCTCAGCCTGGAATCACTGAGCAAGCTGCGCACCCTCTTCCACAGCATCAGCCAGGTTTCTGAAAAGAACACCACTAGCCAAGAGTTGGCGGTTATCGGCGCCCACCTTGCCGATGAATGGGTAAACCTTATCGACTGCGAGCGTGAGGACCTGGAGCGCCTGGAAAGCAAGCAGTAAGCGCGAGGACTGCTCAGGTCCAAAGTATTAAGAAATATCAAGGTGGAATCGGGAGCGGGCAGACCGAACCCCTATCCGGGGTTTGGTGCTCTGAATGTGAGTTGATAGGACTTTGGTCAATTCTAGTCAGGTTCAAGATAAGTGTTGCCTTCAAGTAAGCTCTTCGACTAATGTTTTGTCCAAAGCCTCTTCTCTCACCCCAAAAGCAAGCGGCTTGTACATCTCTGGGTGAGCTATATCATTAAGTAGTCTTTTCTTATCGAGATTTGAAAAAAAGGAATATTTTTCGAGCATTCCTTTGATATCACCATTTTCAGGCCCATGAACGCAGTCATAAAATAGAATAACTTCTTCATACAAAGAAAGCTGGGCCCTTAGGATTCTAATATACTGCTCTTTATCATCAGCCTTACTTTCATCAATAAAACGAAATATTTCATACAAATTCTTAAATTAATGGCCAAAAGTATTCACACCTTCTTCCAGGAACTTTTGATAGGTGTGCTCCGACGCAGCTAAATGGTCACCTTTATCTAAAAAGGCTCTGCCATACCGCTCTTTCATAAACCCGTAAAAATATGCAAAGCAGGACCTTCCTTCTAACTTAGTTCTGTTATCTCGATAACCCACCCTCTTTGCCATCCCACTGACAATTTCATTATGCAAACTTATCAGTTGAAAAAAAGTATTCTCGAAATTCTGCCTTTCTAGCGACTTGCTCTGCTCCATTAAAGCTTCTGCTGAATTTCTAAGTTCCTTAGTAGAATTGTTAAGCTCTTCACTTTGCATAGAAATTGTAAGTAAAAGAGCAATAAGCCCCATAAAGGCAAAAATAGGGTTCAGGACCCCCCCCATGAAATCCCCAAAAGCGCCCCAAACACCACTGTCAGCGGATAGCCCCCCATTAAACTTAGATGCGTACATCACCCCTGCGCAAATAGCGATGATAAGTGACACCGCAATTAACCGCTTGAAATCTCTAATGAGTGACCGCCATTTTGGAGACGTATCTATTTGATTAGAATCTATTTCCATACTGAGAACTCCCTTACTACTCAGCTATACGATTATGAATGACATAAACGTCCCTAGTTTTGAGACCTTGTTTACATCAATTGCCAAAAGAAAACAGATATGTGGCATGTGTGCCGGAGACTCAGAGGTTAATGCGGATGTGGAGCCGTGTCGATTTACCTGACTCATTAAAACAATTAAAAAGGAGGTTTTTGCAGCTCGATTCGCAAGCCACAGACATGAGGCGCACTAACGTACCAATATGGTCTTTGTTCGCAATTCTTACTGAGAAATACTGAGGCGCTCCCTAAGCAGCACTAAAACGCATCAACATCAACACACCCCCAAGGCCAGTAAAGCGGCTCAGAGGGCCACAGAGGCCCTTTCAGCAAAGGGTGCGCCCCATTTTCACTTTCTCAGGGTTTTGCGACCAGTACGCGCGCCAGCAGAGTCAGGGGTCACGTTTCAAACGCAACCCTTTGAGGTTGTCTCGGTGCGCGCAGGTTTGCACCCAGCGCTTCCCCTTCTGGATTTCACATATAAGAGCCTCAACCCTCAACGCCTTGGCCAAAACACCTGAATAGCGTTGCGTGATGGCTAAAGTGAAGGTTTTTTGGAAGTCGTTTGTGAGGGTTGGTTGCACTTATCAGCCGCTTCCGAGGCATGGGGTCATGTCTGTTATGCCATTGATATTTATGGTAAATCACAAAATGAAGTCGAAGAATTTCAGGGGCTAACTGAAACCCAGCTGCCTGCATTATGGGAGCCCGGAAACGGGGCCCCCTTCGGCAAGCGACAAGCAAATGCACTGCACTAAATCGCCCTGGATGATATGGGTTAGGCAAGATGTAAATTCACATCTTGGTATAGCAAGAGCATTGAATGCAGCCCCTCAACCGGTGCAATGAGTTCACCAGTGAAAAAAATGCACCGGTGAAAACAAAACATAAACCGATGAAATCTGAGCACCCAACCGGTGAAAATGACTACACGCCCTTCTCTATTCAACCAGTAAGAACCAGTAATAAACCAGCAGGCACGAAACAAGGCGCAGGCATACTTAATCGATGTACCAAAGTGTAAATCTACACTTTGAATCTGGACTCACCTCGCAGATATAAAACTGAAATTCGTTCGAATTAGAAACTGTGCAGATTTGCATGTTTTCTCATCACCCATGCGAGCCCCTGATAAACAATCTCCCGCTCTGGAGGTGTAGCAGGAGATAGCACACCTATAGCAGCTCCTGGCATAGGGGGTGGGGTAAGAGATAGCACCAGAACCAGTCACTCTTTTGAACCAGTCAATGAACCTACCTTGCAGGTCAAACTAAATTCAAAATAAATCTGCCAATTCACCTAAAGCGCACTGACAGCCAAACACCGAGCAAGAAACCCGCTTGGGCTTTCACTCACTGGGAGACTTAAAAAATCACCCCCCAGCCATACAAACCAGCACAAAAAGATGAATTTGGCGAAATCGCGCTGAAGCCACTTGCTAGGGCTTTTCGCAGCCTTTAGCTAAAGGCCACCCCATCACACCAAGAGGGAATTAAATTCAGGCAGGAGAGCTTAAAACCGCCTTAGTGATGACCGAGAAAGATATATGCCCAGAAACAATTCGAGCAGAGCTGAAGTTAGGCAGTTTCAACGCTGTCCAAACGCAGACCCGCTTCCCCCAATCCACTTCCTGAAAACCCGGATACGGATTTACCGGATACGGATAATCCAGATACGGAAAACCCAGATAGGGATTTGCCGACACAAGAAAGTAAAGATACTAAGAAAATAACCACTGGAGAAAGTAACCAGTCTGAGAGTGCACCAGCGCATGCTGGATTATTCACAACATCCTCAGCCCAGATTCAACAGGGTCAACTTCCGGATTTGTTCCAGTATTATTATTCCCTAATGTATTACTCAGTAATGTATTACTCTCCTTCGCGTTTCCTAAATACCCCTCCTTAGGTTTTCTAAATACCCCCTTCGGGATTCCGAATACCCCAAGATGACTTAGCCAAATGGGCTGCCACACCCGGCTAAAACGAATACTTTTTGACCTAAGCTAGAATTCTGGCTTAGCTCTGGAGCGAAGGCTTATTCTCAACTTTCGGTCATTAGCTCAACAGGTAAAGTGGGTAAATCTTCGGAATTAAAAATACTGGCTTTTTATACAGTAATCGATGGAGATGCACTTCAAACCAAGAGCCTCGATTGGAGAGAAACTGTACAAATATGTCCAGTTTTCGAGAGGCCCCCAAAGAGCCGAGGAGCTGGTCTAAATACCGATATCCCGGTAATTACTGCTTGGACACTCGACACCCCAGCAACTTTGTACGCCCGCTCCAGTCAGCTTAATGGCGCAATATTCTACCGAATTTATCCTCTGCAGGCCCTACAATCCAGCGCCAAGACAAGAATTAAATTCTGATAGCCCACATGCATGGGGTTTACCGGTTAGCAGCAAGGAGGATAAATGCTAGCGACTCATAGTGACGCAGAATTACGATACGAATCATACCGTCAAATGGTCCGGGAACATGTTAAAGAAGCCATCCCCTATGGAGATGCAAGCCAAATACATCTTTCAGGATTAGATTCCAGGGCTATCAACCAAGCGAAGCTGTGGGACACCATTCCAGAGCGTAGAACCAACTTCGACTGGGAGACCGATACAAGAATTTACAGGAAGATGTACCCTAAGCGCTTTGAGTTAGCTATTTGGTATCAAAACCGTCTCGAATCCCTTTCTCTTGGGCGTCCATCATTCAAAGGAACAAGACTACGCCTAGAACTAATCGAGCGGGTTGCCGGATATAGTATGCTCAAGGGCAGAAGCTTCGCTATTACAGAGTTAGCCTTGATTGCATACGCCAACCTGCTAGGTGCTGATGAGATTCGTATAATGCAGCCCATAAACGCGGCCGTAAGAGACTTTTACGTACAGAAGGGTTATAGCTATGTACCATCAACAGGCGCCCGCCATTTCCCCGACTACTGCGTGAAAAAGATATGAAGAAGTCCAAAGATTTCAATGAAAGAATGAAGAAAATGAAGTATTCCATTAAGGAAAATAAGCATATCCTAGAGGGTGACACCCTTGATGATGTCACCATCATTGGAAATCCAGACTTCATAAAAGACCCGAAAATTTTGGATGAACAGGAAACCGAAGAGGACAAGACATGTCAGAAAAGCAAGAAGTAAAATCAATGCAAGAGGCTAAAGAAAGACTAAAAGCCTTGGTCACCCCTGAGAAGCTGGCGATACGCCCCAGGCCAGTTGACCCCGCCACCAAACAAAGACCGCAGGATGCGTGATTGAGATAAGCAGCCTCGGCCATGAGCAACAAGAAGCAAAGGCAGCCTTTGCCCCCCGGAGAAATCAGGAAAAAGGCAAAGCAAATTATCCGAGAGAAGCCAATCTACACAGAGAGTGAGCCTCCCGTAATAGGTTCGACAAGCACGCTAACGACAGAACTCTATCAAGTATTTAAGAACGAAAGTGACTACATGACCCCCTACTTCGAGCCTAAAGAAATCATAGGTAAACAGGGGAGTATTCGCTTTTCCTTCGACACAACGCCCAAGTCTTATGCCAGCAACTGGAAACCAATGGAGTTAAGCCTCAAATCGTGCGACTCCCCCCCTGTAATTCCAACTCTTTCCAAATGGCAGAATTATTTAGTGTTGCATGAGTCTGCATATCAGGCCCTGGAGGGCGCACTAGGTCCTTTTGGTGAGTTTCTACCTTGCACACATCAGGGGTCTAAGTTCTACCTCTTTAATCCCCTGACAATCGCTGATGAACTCGACGCAGTAATACCAGGCTCTGTCACACGGAAGGAAAACTTACTCTCGGGTATTGAGTTTGATGAAAACAAGCTCAAGGATATTCCGGTATTCAGAACCAAAGAGGCTTATATCAGTATTTACTGTACTGAAACTTTTAAAGACCTCGTTGAATCTGAGAAGCTTGACGGCTTAAGTTTCACGAGCAACTTAACTCACCTCTAGCTACATAGCCACTAGATGGACTCTCGGTTGATATCGGGAGTCCGCCAACAAGACTGAGGTAAATGTCATTATGAGTTTTTACCAAGTATTTACCAACTTCACTGACTTCATGGTTCCACATTTCGACATCGATGAGGTAGAAGAAAAGCGCGGGGATGATGACTTCATTATCGACACGAGGCCAACAAACTACACCGACGACTGGATACCACTGGAAGTTCAATTCAGCCTAGAAGATGGCCTCCCTAATATCCCCACGCTATCAAAGTGGCAAAATTACCTCGTACTTCATGAGGCAGCCTACAAGGTTCTTGAGGGGGTTCTAGGTCCATACGGTGAGTTCTTGCCATGCACATACCAGGGGGCGAAGTTCTACTTGTTCAACCCTCTAACAATCGCCGAAGACCTCAATGCGGTAATACCAGGCTCAGTCACTAGAAACGGGAACTTGCTTTCAGGCATTGAGTTCGACGCTGATAAATTGAAAGAGGTGCCGGTATTCAGGAGTAAGGAGTCGAACATCACCATATACTGCACCGATGTGTTCAAAGGCGTGGTTGAAGCTGAGAAGCTTGACGGCCTACTGTTCAGCACCAACCTGACACACTACTAGTCAGCCTGACAACCACTAAGCGGGCCCAATCGGTGAAGGCTGCAACAGCCGCCAGATATGGGCCTTAGCCTGAGAATACCTGAGTTCCACGCCAGAGCACAGTAAAGCAAAATTACAAATAACCTTTCTTGCCCAACTTCAAGGAGAGAAGTGTGCTAACCAGGGTCCCAGTTCCAACTGATAATATATATAAGTTTTATGCACTTTCAGGTGTTTTAGTACTACTTACCACTCTAGTATTGTTTTTCTTAAGAAATGATTATTACAACGCCAGAGCTTTTGAGCGATACCTTCCAGCAGAAAACTTAAAGGCAAAAGAAACTTTAACACCTGAAGAAAAAAGAAAGCTTTATTGGTATGAGGAACAAGCGAGGATTGATGAGGCTCACAAAGATGCGGAGCTGTTTTTCTACCTTGCAATATTTCTCGGTTTTGGGTTTTTCCTGACCAGCTATGGATTCCATCAGTGGCACACAAAAATTCAGCCAAAGCAAGACCGACTGTTACAGTTACAAATACGGAAACTTGAACTAGAGCAGCGGGCTATCCAGCAAACTAGATTTAAGCGTAAGTGATTGCTAAAGAGAAACCATTAATGCTTCTATCACCTCATCTATTTAGAGCTGCTAGAAGCCTCTTTGTTAGGACTTGCCAACCTGACCCAATCCAAGCAACTATTTGGCCAAGTAGAAGGTTTATCCACAATCAAGGGAACCTCTCACCTGTTGACAAATGTTGACATCAGCGAAGGTTTTGTTCGCGTCAGTACTGGGCCCCGGGAAGCCTGCCGGCGCATGCCACATTGGGCTAACCAGGGGCACAACAGAGCTAGGTAACTAACGCGCCAAACTGGGGGTTACTTTGCTCTAGTGGACGGGTTTATTGACGGGTTTTGAAAAACAGAAAATATTTAATCTTTATTTATCAATGGGTTATAGCTATTTTTCGACTCCCGCCATCCCACCAAATTGCTGTCTCAGAAAGCCCACGAAAGCCCCGCAAACCTAGTGTTTCCGGGGTTTTTGCTTATCTGGGCCATCCCAATTAATCTAACCAAAATCCAGCAAATCCAGCCATTTTTAGTGGGGTTAATTGCGGGGGCGAGCAGGTTTGCGCCACTGCCCCACCAAGAAAAAGCACCTGACAGCAATTGCAGACCCTACTGAAATCGGGCGCCTACTAACTGCCATAGACGACCCCAATAGTAAGAGCAGCCCTAAAACTACCCCCTCTCTTACTCTGCCCGCTAGAGAATTGCGAAAACTTGAGTGGACGGAAATCAATTGGGATGCCAAGCACATAAAACTGCCCAACGAAAAAATGAAAATGGGCCAGCCACACATTAACCCTCTTGCTGAACAGGCTCTAGCCCTGGTCACTGGGCTATGACAATGAAACCATGACCGCCCCGGCTCCCGTGCAATGGCCCGTACTCTATTAGACCGCGACACTCGGCAGATTTAATTTAGAATTCGCGTTTTCATCAAGCAAAAACCTGAATGTGGCACATTCATCTCAAATCAGGGAGGTGGAACACATTCTTCAATGGATTTACGAGGATAAAGGGATATGTCCATCAACGAACATGCAACCAAGATACAGGTGAGTCGACTGGTTAACACCGCTCTGACAGCGATTAAGGATAAAGATCCGAGATTTGATCAGACTCTGGTTCGTACTCTGGATCAACTCAACTTAATCAGCCGGAACCTGAATACCGCCAAACATAACGTACAGCACTTTGGTGGAATGATGGCGAGCGGCGCTCATGGACAAAACGCCTACCGAGTCAATCAATCCATGAACTCGAAGCTGAGAACCCTTTCATCACTTGAAGCCTTCCTCGCAGAAGAGTGGAAAAAGCTTGGTAAAGCAGTTGACGCATATAGGACACAGCTACCATGGGAAGGCAAGACCGAATTGGAACTCCTGGATATGCTTGCGGGAGAAATCGAGTCGTTCGATAAATTACTTAAGAAAAACGTCATTCAGGTTCCAAAGCACCAGACCAATCTACACCAAACGATGACCCTTCAAAGAGAAATCACGCAATTAAAGGCAATACCCGCTCATACAGCGCCAAGTATGCTTGTCTTAATTTCCATCGGCCTTCGTTTATTTGCAATGTACGTCGGCTCTAAAAGAGTGAATAGCAATAGATAATCTCGATTTCCCTTTTGGCAGCTCGCTAGGCGCTGGACGTTTTTCATCTGACAGGCTCAATGCCTGTCGGAACCTTCTAAATAAGCGGGGCAAATCAATATTGCGTTAGGAATACCCATATTTCTACCCATTAACCTGCTTAAAACAATACCCTAAAAAACCCACTTAGCCACTCACCTCAAAAAGAACAAAGCCTCATCCATCGATCATGTGATGCATTCCTTACAATACTCACGAAATGCACTTATACACGAGAGAAAGGTTTATCAACAAGCAAGCAGGCCGATCGCCCGTTGACACCGATAAAGGTTTTTTCACATCAATAAGAGCCATCACTAGTGGAAAAATACAAACCTATTGGCAATAGTCTTCGCCGTTACCTTAGCTGTCATTAATGTATCAATAAAGCTATTCACTCTATACTTCAAACACCCTTAAAAACTTAAATAAAGGACTGCCATGAGCAAGTCTGAGCACGAAGCGCTTATGCAAGCAGCCATTGAGGAAGCGCGCAAGGGCTTGGCCGCAGGCGGTGTTCCCACCGGCTGTGTAGTAGTGCGTGATGGAGAAATTATCGGCAGAGGCCACAATCAGCGTATCCAACAGGATAGTGTTATCAAGCATGCTGAAATGGACGCATTGGAAAAGACTGGAAGGTTACGAGCAGTCGAGTATCAAAAGTGCACGCTTTATACAACCCTTTCGCCCTGCCCTATGTGCAGCGGAGCCATACGTCTATACGGCATTAGGAATATTGTTATCGGTGAAAACAAAACCTTTCAGGGAGATGAACGATTACTCAGGTCTGAAGGCATAAGCCTAACCATCCTAAATAATTCTGATTGCATTAATCTTATGAATGAATTTATCCAACAGCACCCTGAGATCTGGCATGAAGATATTGGCGAGTAAAAAATATAGAAACATTGAATAAAAGTGGAATTAAATTAAAAACAACAAAATAATCATTGCTGCACCTAGAGAATTAGCCTTCAATCCCTCGATTTTATGGATACCCTGCCGTTAAAGCCTCACTACAGAGTGAGCAAGAAATACTTAATGAAAAGATACCCCGGCTAACACAGAATCGGAATGCATTTGCTCAGAATGTTAACAAGCCTCTACCAGATAGGGGTTAGCTTTTTTCTTTTATGATTTAGCCCAGAGTCGTGCAGGTTTCCCACCATGAATATCGTGCCACATCGCATTTTCACCCCCACTAAAAAGCCCAGTCTTATCCGGCTCTTCAAAATCTGATAACAGCTTTTTGGCACGTTATTTAGCCCTCTCCTTCCTCCGCTTTTCATATTCAAGGGAACGTTTTTGATCTGTCACACAATACTCATCCAGTAGCAACAACCTCGAGAGCTATGGATAAAGCCTTTGCTGCTGCAATAGTCCCGTAACTTTTCACCGAAAGGCTTCATTTAGAACCTCCCAATAACGGCGCAAAAAATGCTATCAAACAAAAGACATCAACATTTTCCCTGATAATGCCTTCGGCCTTATTGGCTGGTGTCCTTTTGAAGAGTAACTTAGGGCGGGTGGCAATTTTCTAGTAGGCCTGATGTTCGATTGCCACATCAAAGAGGGCTCGTGGTGTTATCCGGCCACTCGCCTTTTCAAAAAAATCAAACTAGTGAAGATTACGGAGCATCATCATGGAAGAGACTCTCACACTCTCTCCCGACAGCCTGCAGCGCCAACTCAAAAAGCAAACCGCGTCCCTCACACTCTCTCCTGACGACCTGCAGCGTCTGCTAGGCAAGCAAGCCACACAATTAGATAGTTCGACCTCTCTCTCTTTCGAATTCACACCAACATCTCAAACAGACCCACTGCGACGCGATCCCACCCTGAGCAACCTATTGCAACATGAAGCTCGCATGCTCGAGTGGCTCGGTGAATCTGAAGGCAATGCACGCCAATTCGCACTCGACCCAATTTCGACCTTTCAGCGGGTATGCGACCCAAGCCCCGAGCTGGTCGAGGAGCTGCGCGGCCTGTTTGATCGAGAAAAGCCAAGCGACTTAATTGAAGAAGAAATTGAAGAGCAGCAAGGTCTGCAAGAAGTTGAATCCTCGCCAGATCCAGACCTTTCGCAAGGCTGGGACTTGATCAGTGCCTCGACTCAAGGAGCGGTCAATAATTGGATTAGCGAACTCTTCGAAGGCGACTCCGGCCAATGGTCCTTCAGCGGAAGTGTCGGCAAGGGCCCCGCCAAGGTTCGCTACGAGTTCGCATTTGATTGTCCCGCCTTCATCGCTCCCGAAGACCAAAAGGCGACGCTCGACCTGCCCATCACAGGGTTCATCAAGTTCCCAGGTATCACAAGCAACATCGAAGATGCGCAGGGCCAAAGCCCCGGTCACGCCCGGCTCGTTCTTGACCTCGACAAAATGCAAGCCAGCGCCAGCATCAACCACTATGGGCAAGTCACCGTGACCATCCAGAAGCCCAACTGGGACATGATGGAACTTGACCTCAGCGATATTCAACTCTCAAAGTCGATCAAGGGCCTCGACATTACCGACGCGATGAAAGGAGCAGTCGACCAACTCATCTCAAGTTTTGATTGGCCCATCAAGTACACGGTTGCTCAACACACCCCCCTGCCCGCCGGGAACCTGGATATCGGGGTGATGTATACAGCCTTTGATGGCGACTCCGACTCAAACCTGTTCGGACTTGGGATATGCCGTGGGAATAGCCAGCCAATAGACGCGCTTCTACCACAGACTATCCCTAGCAACTGTACATCCGCACTCATCGTATCCAACGACATCATTTTGACTTCGGTGGCTGCGGCGATTGCTGAAGCAACGCCACTGACCTCATCGCAGCTGACGGTGACCGATACCTACCCCGAAAAAATGTACCTCAACACAGACGTCGAGGATGTGATTGAGGGTGCGCATATCAAAATCAAAGAAAACAACCTCCAAGCGGCGTTCAACAACGACGGCGATCTTGTTATCAGTGCCGACATCAGAGTGAAGCGTGGGGCCATGACCCTATGGGTCTACCAAACCCTAAAGCTCTCTGCGACGATAAGCTTCAACGCCTACGACGATGTGCTCAACATTCAGGTGAAAACAAAAGCGAAGCTCCCCTTCTGGTGGGCATTCGTTCCGCTTGGCTGGGTCATTCAATTGATCATCTCAATTTTGAGTTCGAAGAAAGGGAGTGTCGACATCGCGATTCCCGGCTTCCAGGTCAAGAAGACGAATTCGCCCGCCTATCTCCAGGTTGGCGGTGACTGGGCCTATATGCCAATCAAGCTTCATTCCACCCCAATCGCGCCTCCGAATATTCAGATGATGCACATCAATCAGCAGCTGGATGAAAACGGCGGAAGGTTCCGGTTTGACTTCAGCAAATACGGCTCAGAAGTGACGAGCTTCATCGTTGCCGCCACCTACTGGTTCTTCAAGTACGAAGGAAGCACGGACCACCAAACTCAAACGCTGGGCCTGTCGCTCACCCAGGTCCACAACAAGAATGCCGTCCTCACCGTCACTCCTGACGCCACCTTGTTCGGCCAGAAGAAAGGTTTAAGCCCCTCAAACTCCCAATTGACATTGTCCTGCATCGCAGTGGTCGACGGCCCCAAAGACGGTGTGATCCTACCGAGAACCATCACCGATATCCCCGATGAATCAACCAGCCAATACATTCCCCTCGATGAGCCAGAGGCTTATGCTGCCCTTGGTGGCTGGGCGTGCGAGTACCATAAGGACAACGACCCGAACGAACCCCCAAAGTCACACCACGTTCGCACCATTGAGCTCGATGCAACCACCGCGGTTCCTAACAACTACGAAGTGGGTATCCAATCGACTGCACAGATGCACGATGACTCAGGCAACAATGCCATCGCATCGATTGATGGCAATCTCATTGAGCTGAGCAAGAGCCCCCCTCTGATCGCAAAGTACGTGACAAACCTCCAAAAAACGAGTGATGACGTGTATGTCGAGATGGGCCAACCCATAAGCGACGCAGCAGTGTTCCTCTCTGGCTATCGCGTCCACTACGACAGCAGTGACCACGATATCCGACAAGTCGGCGGAGGTTCGGAAACCTACTCCACATCAGGCTCGCAGGTCATACTGCACAATCCACACGCACTCATCGGCGACGGCGACTCGGGAAACAGCAAGCACACTCAAGAAAACAGCGAATCGCACGTGTCGTTCCTAATTATCGCAGTACCGGAGTAAATCGCGCGTTGCTCGGGCGGCCATTACACGCCCGGGCAATCCATGCAGTTTCTGCGACGGTGCGCACGCCCAGTCTTCTTTGAGCGCCGCACCTTCGATACCTCACGGCAAACTGTAGTGGTGCACAATTTAGTAGCTAAAAGAAAACAGCCTTTTATCAACCTTACCGTAAGTAAATGGAAATTCTTTAGCAGACATTTTTTGCATTGCAGACACAAATCAGTTCTAAGCCGAGTTATTTCTGCAATTAACGAAGCACCGTTGCTATATATTATTGGTATGACTGCCATGCGATATAAAAGAGCAAGCCAGAAATTAGTAAACTTGGCTTCAAGGGGTTTGAGCTAATCTCATATGCTGCACAAGTCTATACCGCGATGCTAGGAGCTGACGAAATCAGAATCATGAGAGCTATTTCGGCCAAAACTTACACTTACTAGAAAGCACAGTAAACGAATAGATTAGTACTACGCATAAGCCTCCCTGCTGGATTACTGTGCTTCTAAATTGAGGTAAAGATACGAACGACCAAATTAAAAAAGTGCTTGAAGATGCGTAGAAGCGACTTGAAGAACTGTTGTCTGATATAGAAAAGCATCACAAGCCCCCCTAAATAGCCAGCAGAAAACGAGGACAATTTCGGAACTCCTAAACCTAGAACTTCCGTAGAACCCTAGCCTCGACTTAACTCGTCACCGCCAGATTCACATTGAACCCTTGATAAAAATTCAAATTATTAAAGTATTTTAAATAATTTACTCAGCGAGACCGAGAATCTAAAGAGTGTAGAAGCAAACTCAAAAAAACAATTCAGTAAAAAAATTGGACCATATTACACCAAACTCAAATATTTTTTTAAATATAATTACCCTTTCAAACCTACCGCTATTCTAATGCTGCCACTCAAAATACCAAAGGAGCCATCCCATCTCATCCCCTTAAAGCCCAACTTATGATAGATTTAGTCATTATAATCATGCAAGTGTCATAAAGGACCTGTACGAGTTGTGCTGTAGACCCACATCTATAAGATTTTCATTGTCTTTAAAAGCTAGTCCTTAAATTCGGCACTGTAGAAAATCTGTTTAACTAATTAAAAAGTAGGGAACTCGAGGTATGACCAACGCATGGATGATCCGCGCCGGGCGCGGTGGTATTTACAGTGAAGACTTCGAGAAGGGCTTTGCCGCAGTGGGGTGGTCACAGCTGGGAGACCTAAGCCAGTATTCGAGCTCCGAGCGCTTGCGGGATGAATACATCAAGATTTACGGCAACGATAAGCCTGCGGCCACTGCCAGTGCCTTGGCCATGATTCATAAGTTTCGCGATCAAATTGCCGCTAGCGATTATATTGTGAGCTACAACCAATTACCTATTAGGTGTCGACCAAGGAGAGTATCTCTACCAGCCGGATACTATCGGTGACTATCCCAATTTACGCCGGGTGGAATGGCTCGGTAAAGTCAGCCGCGACCAATTGCCCCAGAAAGCCAAAAACTCCCTCGGTGCAACCCTCACTCTCTTCTCCCTAAGCCAGGAAACCATTGATGCCTTCCTAACCATATTCGAGGGCCGTACGGTAACGCCCCAGGAAGATGAAGCCGCAGAAACTGATAGCGCACAGCTCAAAGACGAAACCGTGGCCCAGAGCCATGAGTTAATCAAAGACAAGATCGCCGCACTACTGCCCGAAGAAATGGAAGAGCTGGTTGCGGCGATACTGCGCGCGATGGGCTTTAAGGCCAAGGTATCCCCCAAGGGCCCGGATCGCGGTGTGGATGTGATCGCCTCACCGGACGGCCTGGGCCTTACCCAGCCGCGCATTAAAGCGGAGATTAAACATCGCGACGGCTCCATGGGCGCCCCCGCCATACGTGGCTTTATCGGCGCCCTGCGGGAAGGGGATTCCGGCCTGTTCGTCAGCACCGGCGGTTTCACCCGCGAAGCCCTCTACGAAGCCGACCGCTCCACCTTCCCCCTCACCCTGGTGGATCTCGATGACCTGGCCGATCTTATCGTCAGTCACTATGAGAGCTTCGATTTGGAAGGCCGGGCATTGATGCCGCTGGTACGGATTTACTGGCCGGTAGATTAAGACAGGCGGGCTAGTACCGTGATCGAATATCGCTATCCAGAAGAGAAAACCGTTGCCCTGTTTTTTGCTGAATTACTGCAAGATACAGTGGCAATGGATATTTTAGAACGTGGATATGTAACCACTTCAGAAGAAGCCACTCATCTCAGTAAGTTCTTCTGGGCCATGGTTGAGAAATCCGCACAAGAGCCAGAGCTACCTTGCGAGGCCAGCCCTGAATACTCACTAGAAAAGCTGTACAACAGCTTTGGCGGATACCTTTTCGAAAAGGGGTATGAGCAGCAGTGGGATAATGAAATTGATAATGCTTAAACTTCAACTTCAGAACCATATAATAATGAAAAGCTGCTTTTAAAACCTTTATGGTCTCTGAAAATACTAACTTCACTTGGCCTAAGCCCCCTGGCATAATATCTGGCTAAAATTCTCAACTTCCTCTACACCTCGAAAACTCTTTAAAAAGTAGAATATATATTGAGACTTACACATAGTGATGGAATTTAACGAATATGAACTTGCCATCAAAGATATAGCAATTCACTACTCCTACAAACTAAAAAACCAACTGGCCGAAGACATTCTACTTGGCAAGAAAGATATCACTTCAGCTGAAGAAACTAAACTGCTGACTCAGTTTTTCTGGCAAATGGCAGATCAGGCAGCTAAAGATTATCAAAACGATGGACAACTAGATATTGATATCGACCTTGAGGATTGCATGGAAAAGCTAATGAATGTTTTTATCGGCTATACCAAAAGAGCAGGTTTTAACCAACAATGGATTGAAGAGTCCAATAGGATGAACGGCGTTTACGATTTGCTAGCCCCCTAAATCCATTGCTAGTTTGAATCCTATTTGTTAGTCGGTAGTTCCAATTCGGCAGAGCGAATCCGGACCCCGTATAATTCGGGGTCCGCCAGGCCATTATTTGGAAGCCAGTGCACGTTGACCGGAGCGCAAATCGATAACAACAACTCCTTCAACGCCATACTCACCGCTGTCATAAGCAAAGAGCCGGCGCCCGTCTACATCGATAGCCATGGAGTCTAGTCTTGTCACTGCGATACCTTCACCACGGCAGTCGCTATCACACCCCCTACCGCTAGATAAGGTTGACTGTGAGAGATCGTCCAAGTCAATAGCTACTAAGTTTCCACTGGTAGTACCCACCAAAAGGCGATTACCAACTGAGTCCAAGACAACATCAAGAGGATACTGATCTGTGCTACCACCATGCACCGACGAAACGAACGTACTAGCGCTACCAGTAGCCAGATCTACTTGCCAGATGCCTCCGGTACCATAATCGCTGATCAGGGCACGGTTATTGGCGAGATCCAGAGCAAAGCCATTAGCAGATGCAATGACAGGTGCGGTGTCGACTTGATTATCGAAGATAAACTCCCTATCGCCGCTGTCCAGATCGACACTTAATAGTCCTGAGGCTTGCAGCAAAACCATACGATTGTTGCGAATATCCAGATCCATGGCCTCTGCATCATCAGAGAATGCAGGCCCCTCACCAGTATAGGAAGTAGAGATGAACTCTACATCAGCAGTTTCTAGATCAGCCTTAACCAGTCGTACTGAGTTCTCATCGAAAATATAAGCGTAGCGACCTGTATCATCAGAAGTAATTATGGACGGTTGAACACGTGTAAAACCAGGCGTTTCAAAATCGGCCGCGATGGTACGATTGCCATTCTGCAAATCTATTTCCGCTACTATGAGACCATTCTTAGCAATCGCTAGTAGTTGGTCAGTCGCACGGCTATAGCTCATCTTGTGCCACCTGTAACTAGGCCCCCTCCCCACATGGTTGGAGGAAATTGTCTTTCGATCACCAGTACTGATATCGACAGACATAATTACAGGATCAAATTGGATACCGGACACCAACAGGCGATCACCATCTGCATCTCGACTAATTGACCAGGGGTTTACAAGCCGCAAACCCTCCCCCTTATCCCAATCAGTCACAACAGCTCGATTGCCGGTTGCCATATCCACTTGTAAAATATTCTGAGCACCACCGTTGACGACGTATATTTGACCACTATCAACATCAACGATTAAATCCACAGGCTGGTAGATAGATTCACCGCTACCGATTCCATTACCACTTATTGTTGTTCTATTGCCACTGGCAATATCTACCTTAAGAATAGATTTAGTTTTGAAATCACCTACGTAAAGCTGTCCATTCGCCTCATCCAATGCAATGCTTACCGGAGAAATCATATCGACACCAGCGCCCCTTGAATTGGGGCTGGAGATAACGGAGTAACCTCCGTTCAACAGGTCAAATTTAATAATCTCACCACGCGATCCTGTCGCTCTTGTTGTGTAAGCCGCATCTCCATAGCTCGTCAGTGCCAGCGCGGTAAGATCTGCAGGAACCCAGGTGGACAATTGCGTACGATCACCCGTTGAGCGTTGTACCGAATAGATGCTCCCATTTCCATTTAATACAATAAAATAATCATCGGCAGGATTGGCTTGCTCTGTGGGGGACTGCTTTATCATATCAATTGGGTTGAGTGCCGGACCAGAGCCTACCGATGGTCCAGAAATCACACGGCGCGTACCTGTACCATCTATCTCAAAAATCGCATCCAAACTAGAGTCAGCAAAATACCGACTTCGACGAAACTCTTCGTAAGAAACAGCAACTGGATACTCGATAAACAGCTCATTTTTAACAAAATGATGGTCTTGAACCGTTTCACCGTTGAGGAACTGGGCTGAGAAGATATAGGAACTGCGACCTTTCCTGAGTGAACTATCAAGATACCAGAGTGACGGATGAGTAGTATCCTCAATCATCGACTGGTGATCGAGAGTCATACTGGCCAATTGCTCAAAGCTATTCTCACCACTTTCCAGATCCAAAACTTTGGCAGTGAGGGCGACACTGGAGAGCTTTCCACCCATATTGGCTCCGCCCGTTGGGAAAACAATGCGAGCTGATGGTTTGGTCAGATTAGTAACGATAACTTGTAGGGAAAGTTGATTCTCGCCACCTTCACCATCGTTGGCACTGACCACCAAATCATAATGATTATCCTTATCACTATCCGTAGGAGACTCAAAATCCGGGGCGGTGTTAAAACTAAGTTCACCGCTGGCAGAATCAATAGAAAAGAACGCAGAATCAATTCCATCAATCAATGAATACTTGATCTTGCCTCCATCTGAATCTTGAGCCATAGCCGTGTAAAAAATACCGTTCACTCCTTCTTCGACTGCAACTTGAGTTGCGGAAGAAAATTCGGGCACACCATCGTTGATGTCAATAACGGTTATTACAATTTCCTGGCTCGATTTACCCCCATTACCATCCCTGGCCTCAATTGTTATCCGGTAGACATTATCTTTATCTACATCGGCAGGATTCTCGAAGTTTGGTGCAATGCCAAAACGCAACAGATTACCGTTGTCAATCAGAAAGTGGCTCTGGTCAGCGCCACCAGCCAGACTGTAAATAATGCTATCCCCATCCGGATCATTGGCGGAGAGTGTAAGCAAAGTACCTGAACTATTTTCTGCAATAGTGGCGGTACTTCCAGAGACAAACTCTGGCGCTCTATTAGATGAACTGCTATCACTGGCACTAGAGCCACCACCTCCGCCACATGCCGACACAAAAAGTAGTGGTAAAATTGTTGTGAGACCTTTCCCGAAAAACTGCTTCATATTCGGTTCCCTATTTAAAGAAACATTATATTCCTTGCACCTTCTAGATTGCCAACTAAAATATACCGTTTCGGCTAAACCACAGCTTGTAGAGACCTTACGTACCTCAAAATTTCCCAAATCTAGACACGGCCTTATCTATAAGCGACAAATACCTTTATCAGTGATTTTTTAAAGCCTACCCTCTAATAATATTTTTTAAGTACCCATTCATTTCTTTTTGTCTCTATCACATCCACACAAGTAGCATATTCTTACAAGCTCGTTCGTAGTAATCTCCTTCGCCTGGTGTACAGGAATCCCTTATCATTATATTACTTATATCTTCAACAAGAATTTTACCTAGCTAGATCGCAATACTCCCGACCATGCGGTTACCGTTAAATTTAACAACTAAACAAATAACAATATTGCTAAGCATAGAGGCAACAAGAATTTGTGCCTTATATAAACCTTAAGAAATAATTGGATAAGCAGAAATTTTGTTAGAAAAGTGAGTTGCTTTGATATTGAACACTCTACAACCAATGCAAGCAAAAATATTTAAACTGTTACTGAGAATACAACCGTTCCATCTAAAGGACTAAACACTTACTTCACACATATCAAAGTAAAACAAATACTGTATTCAATCTGTAAGCATCCACATTACACACAGTATTATTTTTACCCTAAAGAAAGAACTTCTTGGTTTCGGATAATAAGTGCAATTGGTAAGGGAGGGCTCAGCTGGTAGAGTCGGCACCTCTCCCGACCAAGAGAAAGGCACTGATGAGCTACTATCAACTGAGCGAGAACGAACGATACCAGATTTACAGTTTAAAAAAAGCCGGACACTCTCAAAGAGCAATAGCAAAACTGTTAGAGAGGCACCCCGCAACGATCAGCCGAGAGCTACGACGCAATACAGGTTTGCGAGGATATCGCCCAGGGCAAGCACATAAGCTTTCGGAGCTTAGACGCAGGCAAGCGTATAAGGCACAGAAAGTGACTGATGGAGTGTGGCAACAAATAGTCATCCTAACTCGGAAAGAACTAAGTCCTCAGCAGACTGCAAGCTATTTAAAGAGACATACAGGTGTATCGTTACATCATGAGACGATCTACCAACTCATTTATTTAGATCAGGCGAATGGTGGAGACTTATACAAGCATCTTAGGATTGCATCAAAGCCCTATCGTAAGCGCTACGGTAAGTATGATCGACGCGGAAAGATCAAAAACAGAGTGAGCATAGATGAACGACCAGCGGTTGTTGATCGGATGTATCGGATAGGTGACTGGGAAGGTGATACCGTTATAGGCAAGGGGCGTGGTGGAGCTTTGTTGACCATGGTTGAACGCAAGACGTTATTTACTGTTATTGTCAGATTAACAGGTAAACGATCAGGTTTATTGGCTGAAGCAGCGGTTAGTCACATGGTGAGCTTCAAAGATAAAATCAAAACAATTACCTTCGATAATGGTCTTGAGTTCGCTGGTCATGAAACAATTGCAGAAGGCTTAGAAGCTAATATTTATTTTGCTCACCCATATTCATCTTGGGAGAGGGGGATCAATGAAAATACTAACGGCCTCATCCGGCAGTATTTCCCAAAGGATATCGACTTTAATAAGGTAACAGACGAGCAGGTTCAATTTGTAATGGATCGCCTGAATAGTAGACCAAGAGCGAGTCGAGGTGGAAGGTCACCGAATGAGTTATTTATAGGGCTGCAAGCTGATCTGCTTGCGGTATAAAAGGATTGCACTTAATACTTGAAATCAAGCTTAATTAATTTAAATATTGTAGCTTATATCAGCCGAGGGCCAGATACCCTCGGTTTCTTAGCAGGTGAATTTATAGAACACAAACAGCAAATCTAATAATCATCCCTTTCCTTGAAAAGCACAGAAACCGGCTTGAAATCACGCTCAAATTCAATCATTGCGTATTCGTATCTATAAAAACCCTCTGGGCTGGGGTCACAAAGTGCAGGTTCAATATTATATACTTGAGTAATTGTTATTAAGGTTGTATAGCTATTTTCCTCGACACTCGTTACTTCAAGTATTGAGCAAACAGTAATCTCAGTTAGTATCACTACCGCCTGATTAACTTCAAAATCCGGGTATGGCGTATCTCCCGATATAGTTGGAATAGTCAGCCAGATATTATTAAAAGCTTCCTGATTGTAAGCGGTTAGTATCTTAGCGTAAGGTATATCCGTCTGATAGCCCTGAGAAAATAGATTGTACTCCTTCTCAGAAAATTTATCTTCGTTTTCAGAACCACCAGGTCCCGATCCTACACCACCAGATTGGCCACCTTGAGAAGGTTCACCATAGCCATAAGCATTACTTTCTTCTACACATGCAGTTAGGAATATCGCACAAGTTAAAATTACTATTGATAGAAACAATCGGTACATAAGAAAATAGCCTAAGCTTAAAAACAGCTAACGTTCAACAAGAATAGATTGCAAATATTGTATTCTATTTTCGACGGTTAAGTAACAACACATTTAACATTTACCTAAGATCTGCCGGGCAGATCTTAGGCGTAGCTCATTTACTCGACATACAATATTTTTGGAATACTGAAAATGGAAATATAGGCGCCCAAATAATCTTATTGGATTTTATTAAGTTTTCTTCAGCGTCAAAGCTGCGTAGAATCGATAGATATTTATCAACATTTTGGGCAGTGATCAAACCGGCTTCTACAAGCCAGCAGCCCAAGATAAAACAAGAACACCGAGAATTTTCTAAAAGACCCATTCCCTAAAGGAGAACGGTGGCGTGACTTAAGAGTAAGTAAAAGGCGCTGACCCAAGGTGCGGCAACACCCGGGGCCAGCTAACCAAGTTGATAGAACAGTTATCAAAGTGGCTCCATGAATGGTACGCTAGAAACCCACTCGTCTTCAATAAAAGGTTGCACATTCAGTAGCCTGAGGCGATTCCCTAAGCACTGGGATGATCCTACCCACCAACAACGGACACACCACTAAGCGACTAGTTGTTCCTCAAACGCCTCAGGGCTGAGATAGCCATTGGCGCTGTGTAAGCGATTTCGATTGTAGTCTATTTCTATATACTCAAATACGGTTTCCCGCATGAGGCACCTTGTAGGAAAGCGGTTACCATGGATTACTTCTACCTTAAGTGAGTGGAAGAACGTTTCTGCGCAGGCGTTATCATAGCAGTTACCTTTGGCGCTCATGCTGCACCGCAGATCATAAGCTGTAATTAAAGATTGATAATCTTTAGAGCAATATTGGCTTCCCCTGTCAGTATGCACGATAACATTTGTAGGTTTCTTACGTCGCCATAAAGCCATTTGAAGGGCGTCACAGACCAATGTAGCTGTCATCGTTTCTGACATCGCCCAACCAATAACCAGCCGACTATATAGGTCTATCACTACAGCCAGATATAACCAACCCTCTTCTGTTCGTAGGTAGGTAATATCCCCGACCCATTTCTGATTCGGCGCTTCAGTATTGAAGTTCTGCTCGAGCAGATTTGGGGCCACTGGCAGACCATGTTTTGAGTAGGTTGTGGCTTTATATCTCTTGGCGGCTTTAGCCCGTAGGCCCTGTCGACGCATGCTGGCAGCAACTGTTTTTTGATTATATTTACTCCCCTCACTGGCCAATTCCCTCGTCAGGCGAGGGGCGCCACTACGTTCTTTACTGGCTATAAAGCGCTGCTGTACCAAACCATCAAGCTCCATTTGGTACTGCTGGCGCTTGGATTGATCGGCCGATCTTGACACCCAATCGTAAAACCCACTGCGAGATACGCTCAATACCTTAGCCATCGCTTTGATGCTGAACTTATGCCTGTGCTTTAGCATGAAGGCGTACCTCATTTCAGGCTCTTTGCAAAGTACGCTGCGGCCTTTTTTAAGATCGCCAGCTCCTCTGCCTGCTCAGCCAGCTGCCGCTTAAGGCGAGCATTCTCTGTGGCCAGCTCTCTCTCGGCATCCCCTCGGCTCTGATGTAACTTAGCCTTGCTTCGCCATCCGTAAATCTGGGAAGGATGTAACCCAAGCTGTTTAGCGGCAACGCTTACCCCTACCTTGACCGCCAGTGCTAGGGCATCTTTTCTATATTCCTCTGAGTATTTTTTACGAGTGGTTTTGGTTGATTTACTTGATCGTGTCATAGGGCACCTCTGCTGCGTAGTTTATCGCTTAAGAGAGTGTCCGTCTTTGGTGGGTAGGATCAGGAGTCTAGCGCCCTCCTTTTCTTCTTTTACGCCTACCGTTCTCGCGCCCCTCCTAATACCTGCAACCGATATTACTTCCCTGCCCTTCCCGTTACGGGAGGTTTGCCAATGCTTTGCGTCTCATTAGGAAACCAATATGTTGATTTTAAACCGCCGTACTGGCGAGAACCTCAGGGTTGGGAAAAACGTCTCAATCACAATATTAGAAGTTAAAGGTAATCAGGTACGGGTAGGCATAATCGCTCCCAAATCCTTACCGGTTCACCGTGAGGAAGTTTATAGGCGTATCCGAAAGGAACAGGAAGTGGACGATGGAAATGGTTGAGCAACGGATACTTCTCATCATTTCTAATTAAGATAGCGGGCTTGGTACTCTTCAAACCAAGTATCAGCAACGCTGCTGCCGAGACGCATGGATGCTATTGCATATAATTCATACTCAGAATCGGTGGGATGCTCCAAGGCGAGCGAAAGTAATACGGGCACTTGTACAACTTTGTGAAACCATGCTTTCAAAGTCTTGGTGCCCTCTTCGCTCCAAAAGGGTGAGGGTGACTCCCCTTGGGTCAGTACATCTACCTGGCTTGCTAAAAATTCGATAATGCATTGCCGGGAATCTGGGGAATCATCTTCCCACCACTCCCTAAGTTGCTTGGAAATATCCCATCCTGCACAGACAAGTGTGGCCAAGCAGGTTTCTACATTACGGGCATCCCAACGTTCCGACTGCCACCATGCGTTTAAAAATAGAGCCACTGCACTTCGCTCAGGCTCTAGCCACATATTCCAGTCTGCATATACAAGTTTGCCGGCAATTATCTCGCTATAACTCGTTAATGGCGTATCAGTGGCAATAAGCTCGAGAATCCTCGGTAGGAAATGCTTGAAATCTTCGACCCCACCCCAGGTAGTCATAGCTTTATTGGTATATCTCTCAAGATCACTACTGGTAAGTTCACCCAGAGGTGCACTATTTAACGCTTTATGTTCTTCCTCTGAGACACAGCACGGACAACCACTGACATGTACGGAACACGGGTACCGAGCGAAGGTTTCGTAGGCATTCTCAATAGCGGCCTGTACTGCTGGAGACAGTGACTTCATAAGTTAACTCAGTAAAACTAGAATGTGGCTTAAAAGGCAGTGGTTAGCAATATTACAAGGCCGTAGTTGAGGATTCTAGAAACTTATCTTGGCAATCTAAGAAGTACCTATATACCACCAAGCAGTCGCTTAGTGGTGTGTCCGTTGTTGGTGGGTAGGATCATCGATCAATCTACCGATGAAATAAAGCCACCTCAAGGAGGTGGCTATAAATACCAGGTAGTGATCCCACAACTGTTTTTTCGACTATCCTCGGTAAGTCATTTTCTTACGCCGCTTGAGGTTAAATTGATAAAGCAAAAGCCGGCAAAATACGTTGTTCTATCAAGCCCAGGGTTTTGTCATCATCTCTGTGGCCCGTGATCGCAATCACCAAATCAAGATCTTCAATGGAGATCACATACTGGCCACCACCGCCCCAGCCAAACTTTGCAATATATTTCTTGTTGCCAACCTTCAGAGGCGTTCGCCAGAAGAAGTAGCCGTATGAAAAATTGCTATAGTCAAACTCATCATCTGTGGGAACAGCCACTTTACCAGTAGCCTTGGCAATATACGCCTCCGGTATTAACTGGTTGCCGTTCCATTTTCCCTTATTAAGTACCAAAGTGCCCCACTTAACCATACTGCGCGATGTCATCATGGCTCTTGATCCTGCCTGGGGCACCCCACTAACGGCTTCCTTCCAGTGATAGATGTCGATCCCCATCTTCTCCAGTAGCTCTTCTTTAATAAAGTCACTTGCGGAGCCGGGAACTACAGCATCCAGAACCAACATTGCAATCATTGGGTCTGAGCCTTGATATAAATAAGTTTGCGAATCAAGAGTGATCGGCTTACTGTGACTTAAATAGATTTGAGCCAGCTTTTTCCCGGTTAACTGCTCTTTGTTTTCCAGTAGGGCATCGAGTTTTTCCTCTGCAATACGGATTCCCGACTGCATGCTCATGGCATGATTTAGTGTGACAAGGTCTGCGCCTTTAACAAGCTGTTTCCTATCCAGCCCTTTCAGGAAGGAAGTGACAGGCTTGTCCAAGTCTTCCATGATCAAATAACCTAACTGTATCGCCCGCCCAATTGCCAGGGCGGTATAGGCCTTGGTGGCAGATGCTTGAGGGTGAGGAAAATTAACGCGACCGAGGGAATAGTAGGATTCAAAAACCAGTTTGTTGTTTTGAGCAATTAGCAAGCTGTCGTAAGGTGTATGTTGGTTATCAGCTATTTCTAGTGCCAGCTGTTGCAAACTCTCCTTGATTACATCTATCTCCCCAACAGGAATACCGTCTTTTCTATCCGCTGGGGCTGTATCAATAAATGCTTTTTTAAGCTTTGGTATTGATCTCTCCAGGCCAGTGAGGTCACTACCATAGTCGGCCATATTTATTTCTGGAGCATGTAAGTCTCCTGCGCCCGCAGTGGCGCTTATGCCGTATATTAAGCCGATTGCGATTAGCTTTTTAATAATCATCTTAGATCCCAAATTTAATTTATAATTAATATGATTCGATATTCCATTGATTAGTGTTTCAGCTTATCGGCAAGCCAATAGATACTGCGAACTGATGTCTTTGGGAATGCTGTAGTGTGATTCGCCGATTCGATAACCGCCGGCTCCAGAGTTAAGTTAGCCAATTCTTGGTTCTTTAACTCACTAACAAACCTTTCTACCGTAGCGCCCAGCTCCTTCTCTAATTCTCCGTAAGCAATAAATACGTTTGTTTGCTTGGGTAGTTCCATTAATGGTTTGTTAGGCTCTGATTCAAGCCGGGAATCCATATAAGTGCCGATCAATCTTGATGGGCTACCAATAATGTAGTTTTGAAAAGTATCCGGTTGGCTTATTAAGGCATAAACCCCAAAGAGCCCCCCGAATGAGTAACCGAAATAAGTACGGTTATCTGGATTCGCGCGATAATTGCTTTCGATATACTTCATAACGTCATTTCTTATAAAGGCGAGATGCTGATGGGCCTCTCCTTTATAGGTTTTTTTATCTTTATTAGCTGAGGGTAGTGCTGGCTTAAAGTCCCGATATCGACTCGACCATTCATTTTCATCAGCTGGCAT
This sequence comes from Microbulbifer maximicatervae (SeqCode), assembly GCF_052467955.1. Taxonomy (NCBI): domain Bacteria; kingdom Pseudomonadati; phylum Pseudomonadota; class Gammaproteobacteria; order Cellvibrionales; family Microbulbiferaceae; genus Microbulbifer; species Microbulbifer maximicatervae (SeqCode). The sequence goes on along the minus strand of NZ_CP174329.1, from coordinate 1,167,918 downwards.
ATCTTTCTGCCAGCCAATACCCACCAAAATTGCATCTTCCAGTGCGTATTCAGTAGTGGCCGATAGTATTTCAACTGCCCATAAAGCATCTGTATAGTAAATAACCGGGTGCTTCTTAGTATCACTCTCCTCGTATTTCTCGGGCAGCTTAATAAACAGCTCGTATTCTCTGTTACTGCTGGAGTCCTGAATGGGTATTACTTGGATTGTGGATAACTCCAGGGCCTTATGCTCACCTGCTTCAAGGGCAGCGATAGGTAGCAACAGGAGAAAGGCGACTAGTAAACGCTTTTTCATATCAGTATTTATACCGTTACATGTGATCGGAGAAGCGCTCAATCTAAATAAGGAGCCAGTGAAACACCTGAAATGCTCCTGATTTTTGGATGACTTTACGCTGCTGGCATAAAATTCTTATTTATCAATGAGTTACAAAGCACGCTTTAGATGTAATCAGGATTTATGCTAGTATCGACGGCAAAAATTCAGCTCAAATTTTGTTCAGGTAGATACATCAATGGCTTTACAATATTGGGTGGGTGACTTCTTTATTGATTTATCCAGAAACCAGATCACCCGAGGTGAGCAATCGCAAACTGTCCCCCCAAAAGCCCTTGCCGTCTTAACCCACTTGGCAAAGCATCAGCGAAAAGTGGTGAGCCAGGATGAGCTACTGTCTGAAGTTTGGCCCGATACAATAGTCACACCAAATACGCTGCAAAGAAGTATTGCGCAACTTAGAAAAGCCTTAGGCGAAGATCGAAAGCAGCAATCTTATATTAGAACTCACGCCAAACAGGGTTATAGCCTGGAATGCGATATTGTTTGGCAAGATGATGATTCTATTCCACAAGATAAGACAGCACCGAAAGAAGAAGCTCCCTCCCCTTCTTCCCCTAAGCCGGAAATAGATATAAAACCGGTTAATCCAAGCCACCAAACCCGGACTATCAAACCAAATCGATTTCCAATCTTTGCACTTGTCGGGTTGGTATTATTAGTATTTGTTATATTTAAATACTCTCCATCCGATCAAAGCTCTCAGCTTGTATTTGATCGATTACAGGCAGTAACCGCAACTGACCGCAAAGAATTTGGCCCCTCTTATTCGCCAGATGGTGAATATATTATTTTTAATCGTTATCTAGATAAGCTCTGTGTTAATAAAATCTGGGCCAGGAATATACGTACCCAGAAGGAGACGGAATTAACTCCAGAATGGGGTACTTATGGCCGCCATACACTATCACCAGATGGCAAGAAACTGGTATTTATTTCCGAAGAAGACTGCACCATACCGCTAACCCAGAATACCTGTTACAACCTCGTAAGCCTGGATTTTCAAAAGGCATTAGTCAGCCCACAGCAGCCAAATGTATTAATGCGCTGTAAGAACTCAGCCATTAAGAACCCCGTATGGTTAAATAACAATGATCTCGCTATTTTGCATAAAGAGACTAACCGTTGGCGGTTAATCAACTATTCAGTCAGGGATAATACCAGTCGAGTCCTTTATGATCTGGAGAATGGAAATCTAGCCTACTTTGATTATTCAATCCCTGATGGGTTAATAGCTGTAACCAGCCATCACCAAGATGGCCAGCTTTATATCGATATGCTGGATTCCAAAGGGGCGCTTTTATCCAGCCACCCGATAGACTATCCGGATGAAATCCCTCAGCGCAGGACCATATCCCCTAACTTTTCGCCGCTTAAAGATGAGTTAATCTTCAGCACAGGGCGACGACTCTTCTCTCTCACTTACGATGGAAAGGTCAGTAAGCTTGATTTGCCTTTGGATCAATCTGCCAGTACACCTGATTTCCACCCAAACGGGCAGAGGGCACTCCTAATTAAGGGCCGATACGATAGTGATATTGCATCAATACCGCTTAATCAACCCGAGTCCATCGATACACCTTCGGAGGAAGATGTCAGCGAACTCTACCCAAGCACAACACGGTCGATTTTGGGAGAGGATGATGGCATTTTCCAACCCAATGGCAACTTGATTGCGTTTACTTCCAGGCGCTCTGGTGAAGACCAGGTGTGGATAACTGATGGCAGCGATTTACGGCAAGTCAGCCAGTTTCCTATGGATACCAATATCTACGGTATTAGCTGGTCTGCCGACGGCCAAAGCATACTGGCGAGTGCCAATCAGATACTGACTAAAATCTCCTTGGACGGTAGCAGAGAAGCCTTCTCACTAGCCCCTCCAATTGACCGACTATTCCAGTGGGATAGTGTGAGTAACCTCGCACTGTTAACTTTAACGATTAAAGGCGTTACAAAGTTTGCAGAAGTAAACTTGGATAATCTTGAAGTTAGCATTATCAACGATACCCAAGTTAACTGGGCCCAACGAAGCGAAGATGGCCGACTGATCTATATGGACCATATGAACCGCTTCTGGCAGCCCGGCCCTGCAGAAGATCAGCTAATCGAAGAGCTGGTTCATCAGGGCAGTGAGAAAAGGTTTGTAATCAAAGAGAATGTGATTTACTCAATCAATCGAGATGATCAGTTATGGTCTTTCGAGCTCAACACCGGTAACTTTTCTATTTTGAGAGCCGTTCATAGAGATATCGATTATCTAACTGATATTAATCAGGAAAACCTAATGATTACCTATGTTGTTGCTGCTAAAAAGGAAGTTGCGGAGTTATTCTTACGGGAATAGAAATACAGTCTGTTTTAGTTTTCTAAAATAAGATGGTTCTCTATAAACCATCTTATTTTCCCACCGCGATTTAATTCCAAATATTATTCTTTTGTATACTTCTAACGCTCTATAAAGGAGCCTATTAGTTTCCTAAGAGGCTACTTAAAAAGTTTCATCAGCTGTTCAACCATCCACATATGAAGCTGGCTATGGTTAGATCGACTATGCCATGCTGCTATAACCTCAAATTTTGGTGTTTGCGTGTCCAACTTAAGGGGAATAACTTTTTTATTGGGTAGAAGTCGTGAGGGGTAAAACGCAATTGTGTCTGTAGCTGCAATTATATCTGGGGCAGCGGAAAAGCTGGGTATCGACATAACAATATTGCGTTTTAGCCCCTGCATCGCAAACCACTCATCGTGTGATCCTTTGAGGTTTGCCCGTGACGGTGAAATGATCAGTTGCGGAAGCTCGGCCACGTCTGCCAACGTTAATGACTTACTCTTCAGAGGAGACTTTTTTCCCGCTATACAGACATGTTGCTCTTCAAATAGCAATTTGTATGGCAGGTCATCCGGGATGAAATCAGGAAAGGTGAGCGCTAAGTCGATCTCACCAGCAACCATTAACTGATTGAGATTATCTGTTTCAAAGTCCCTGACGATAACTTTAAGTTCCGGGGCAGATTTACGGACAACCTCTAATAGCTGGGGCAGTACCGATTGAATCGCGTAATCCGTAGCACTAATACTAAAAATCCCTCTATAAGTTGCCGGATCAAACGCTATTGGGGTTAGTAGTGACTCTACATCCTTCAAAATACTACTGATCCTGCCTCCCAGCTGCTCAGCAACAGGGGTGGGCACCATACCGTTGCCTTGCCGGATAAACAACCGGTCATCAAACACTTCTCTCAGCTTACGCAACTGTTCGCTTATCGCTTGCTGGGTTAACCCCACCTTTTCGGCTACCCGGGATAGATTTCTCTCTTGAAGCAGTGCTTCCAGTATACGTAGCTGCTTTAGGTCCAGGCGGCTTATACCATTCATATTTGTAACCAAGACAAAGAGTAGTTGTTTCAAATTGTATCCTTGCACCTCTAGTATTCCCACCATTACAAGGCACAGCCAAAACTGGCTGGGGCTATTCAGTTGCCCTTATCACCGCTGCTTTTTACCTGTGTCTTTTCAATCACTCACTGCAGTCAGTTTTTAACAGGAAGGTCATTATGAAAAACGAGTCACTATTCAGTGAGATCAACCTGGGCCCTTACACCCTGAAAAACCGTATTGTTCTGCCACCCCTGACCCGATCACGCAGTAGTCAGCCTGGTAATATTGCCAATGACTTGATGGCTAACTATTACTCACAGCGTGCTGGTGCTGGGTTTATGGTTACAGAAGGCACACAAATCGAACCAAGAGGCCAAGGCTACGCTTGGACACCTGGAATCTATTCAAAGGAACAGATCGAAGGCTGGAAAAAAGTGACCAAAGCCGTACACGATCAAGGCGGTATCATCTTTGCCCAGCTCTGGCATGTTGGGCGTGTATCCCACACTACATTACAGCCTGAAAATGCAGCGCCCGTTGCGCCATCTGCTATCCGTGCAGACGCAGTTAAGGTATTTATCGAGACAGGTCCAGGACAAGGCGCCCTGGCTGAACCCAGTGAGCCTCGTGCGCTGACAACAAAGGAAGTTAAAGAACTGGTTCAACTCTATGCCCAGGCCGCTCGCAACGCCATGGAAGCTGGCTTTGATGGTGTTGAGCTACACTGTGCCAACGGTTACCTTGTGAACCAGTTTATTTCAGAACATACCAATCATCGCGATGATGAGTATGGTGGTAGTTTGGAAAACCGCCTGCGTTTCCTTAAAGAAATTGTTGCGGCGGTATCAAAAGAAGTCGGCAGCGAACTGCTCGGTGTTCGGTTTGCACCGCTTTTCGAAAGTACCGATGAGGACAGAGTCTACCTTGGGCTGGTGGAGAGTGATCCCCATAAGACCTATATCGAAGCTATTAAGCTGCTAAATGAAGCTGGAATTGCCTATCTGTCACTGGCTGAGGCGGATTGGGATAATGCACCGGATTTGCCTGAGAATTTCTATCGAGAAGTACGTGAAATCTTTAGCGGGCGCATCATGTATGCAGGAAAGTATTCCCCCGAAAAAGCCTTGCGGGTGCTTGACGCAGGTAATGGAGATATCTTTGGATTTGGCCGACCTTTTATTGCCAACCCGGATCTTCCCACGCGTATTCGTAATGAATGGCCACTCAATCAGGTTGACGCGGAAACTATGTATGGCGGCACCGAAGTGGGATATACGGACTACCCTCTATACCAGCCGTGATCTGGTGAAGGTTGGGCTCGTTCATTATGAACTGCTAGCTGTAAGTGGCATTTCTATAAATATTTCTAAAGTCTATCAGCGCTAGTCAAAAGGCATAAGCGCTTATTGATTAGAAATAGATAGCCTCAGAGAATTCTATTTTCTGGGGCTTCTTTTATTGAGCTACTGTAGAACTATTTATTGCAGTTTTTTAAAGGACTTGCCATTCAAGCAAGGCCTACAATACCGATCCAGAATCATCTCGTAATTCCAACACCTGGCATACAAGCCTCGCAATTCGATGTAAAGATACCGGGCCCCTTTCATTTGGGACCCGGTAGGCTCCTATTTGGAAGCCAGTGCGCGTTGGCCAGAACGCAAGTCAATAACGACAACTCCTTGCACGCCATTCGAGCCACCATCGTAGGCAAAGAGGCGGCGGCCTTCTGTGTCAATGGCCATGGAGGAGAGGCTCTCCACTTCAATTCCGTCACCACGGCAGTCGCTATCACAACCCTTGCCACTAGATAGAATTGACTGTGAAAAGTCGTCCATATCAATGGCTACTAAACTTCCGCTATTAGTGCCGACCAAAAGGCGGTTGCCAATAGTGTCCAGGACAATATCATTAGGGATCTTATTATTACTACCGCCATGCACTGACGAGGCGAAAGTGTTCCTGTCACCAGTAGTCAAGTCTACTTCCCAGATAGCACCGGTTCCTGACTCACTGACACCGGTACCCAGGTCTACTTGCCAGTCTATGCCACTAGTACCTGAATCACTTACAAAGACGCGGTTATTCGCGAGATCTAGCGCTAAGCCTTTGGCGGAGTCAAAGAAGGTTCCTGTGCCGGTATCATTAGCGGAGATAACTTCCCTATCGCCACTATCAAGATCTACGCTTACTAACCCTGTATCCTGTAGCAAAACCATGCGATTGTTAGTAGCATCCAACTCCATGGCTTCTACGCCACCGGAGAACGCAGGGCCTTCACCAATACCAGATGCAGATATACTCTCGAATTCACCACTTTCCAAATCAAGCTTAATTAATTCATCGCTGCTCTCATCGAATATATAGGCATATTGACCTGAGTCATCCGGAACAATCGCAGACGGTCGAACACGAGCTGAAGCGGGCGGAATAAATTCAGCCGCAATGGTGCGATTGCCGTTTTGTAAATCTATTTCCGCCGCTATGGAACTATCTATAACAACAGTCAATAACCGATCAGTCTCACGGTTATAGCTTATATTGTTCCAAACATAGCTGGGGCCCGTACCAACATGATTGGAGGAAATTTCTGTACGATCTCCCGTATTGATATCGACAGACATAATTACCGGGTCGAAGAGAATTCCGGACACCAGAAGGCTATCGCTACCGCCCCCTTGACTAATTGATTGGGGGTTTACAAGCCGCAATCCTTCTCCCTTAGTCCAGTCAGTCACAACTGTGCGATCACCGGTAGATATGTCAACTTGCAGGATATTCTGAACCTGACCGTTGGCAACATAAATCTTGCCATTGTCAACATCGACGATTAAACCCTTTGGTTGTGACACGGGTTCACCGCTGCCGATACCATTACCACTTATTGTTGTTCTATCACCGCTTGCAATATCTATCCTATGTATAGAATCTGTGCTGTCGTCACCCACGTAAAGCTGCCCATTTGGCTCATCTAGCGCAATGCCCTTTGGATGTATCATGTCAGCGCCAGCGCCAATCGGGGACGATGAATTAGAACTGGATATCACGGAGTAGCCTCCATTCAGCAGGTCAAATTCAATAATTTCTCCATACGATCCCTGTGCTCTTGTGGCGTAAGCAATACCTCCATAGCTAGTCAATGCCAATGAAGTGAGATCTGCCGGAACCCATGTGGACAATTGCGTGCGGTTACCGGTTGTCCGTTGTACAGAGTAGATGCTCCCGTCCCCATTCAATACGACAAAGTAGTCATCAGCTGGATCGGCGCGCACCATGGGGAATTTTTGTACCATATCGATTGGATTCAGAGATGGACCCGACCCAACCGATGGCCCAGAAATTACTCGGCGCGTATATGTAAAATCTACCTCAAATATCATATTCAAGCCGGTATCAGCGAAATACCGACTCCCATATAAATTGTCGTAGGACACCCCCACTGGCCAATGGATTAAATGCTCATTCTTGACAGAGTGAGAACTTTGAACCGTTTCGCCCGAGACGAACTCGGCTGAAAGACTATAAGAATCGCGACCTTTATCAACCGTGCTATCGAGATACCAAATTGACGAGGACGTTGCATCCATAATCGGCGACTGATTATCGATCGTGATGCTAGACAATTGCTCGGTAGTATTTTCACCACTTTCCAGGTCTAAGACCCTGGTAGTAAGAGCGAGGTTGGAAAGCTTCCCTCCCATATTGGCACCACCAGTGGGGAAAACCATACGAGCGGAAGGTATAACTAGATCAGTCACAGACACTTGTAGCGTAAGCTGGTTGACGATCCCTTCACTATCAGCAGCGCTGATTGATAGCTGATAATAATTATCTTTGTCACTATCCGCAGGAGACTCAAAATCTGGAGCAGTGTTAAAGCTAAGTTCACCGCTAGCAGAATCAATAGAAAACAATGCCGTATCAGCATCGTCGTTCAATGAAAATGTGACCTCATCTCCATCTGGGTCCTGGGCCGTAGCGGTGTAAAAAATTCCGCTTACACCTTCTTCGACTGTAACTTCAGTTGCAGATGAAAACTCGGGAGCGCCATCGTTGACATTAGTAACTGTTACCACAATTTCCTGGCTCGCCTGACCTCCGTTGCCATCGCTAGCCTCAATTACCACCTGGTAGATATTATCTCCATCTGCGTCGGCAGGATTCTCGAAGTCTGGAGCAAAACCAAAGCGCAACTGGTTACCGTTATCTATCAGAAAACGGGACTGGTCTTCTCCGCCGATAGTGTTGTAACTAATGCTGTCTCCATCGGCATCACTAGCGGATAGTGTAAGCAAAATACCGGTACTATTTTCCTCCGTAGTGACTTCACTTGCAGAGACAAACTCAGGGGCGCTATTAGTTGAACCACCACCCGAACCACCTTCATTCGAACTGCCACCGCCGCCTCCACCTCCACCTCCGCAAGCTGCAATTGAAATGATAGAGCTGAGGCACAAAACTTTCTTAAAGCTGCTCACTATATGATCTCCCCAAGAGTTTTTAACAAATTTTTTTGTTGAACTTTTATGGGGCGCAACTTTAGCAAAGAAATTATGGACAAAATAAGGATCTTTGTGGATTTTACACCCAGATCGTACCAAATAGATTGGTGACCAATCATTCACTGTATAGACCTTTGAACAAAGTGACCCTAGAAGTTAAGTAGTAATTCCTTGTTATCATTTTTATTAATAACTAGGGTGAAAAAACCTTTTTGATCTCCCCAGGAATTTTAAAGAAAAGACTAGAAACTCAATACCTACGCAGGTCAGTAACCTTTGACTCGGAATTGTCAATAGAACAAACGAATGTCGAAATTTGAGTAGAAGGCAATAAGTTCAATAAGCCAGGAACCATTCCATAATACTAGTTATGGAAAAACCACTAAGAACCACTTCCAGAGTTAGTTCCTAGCGAGAAAGCTCTATCTTGAATGTATTTTTATCAACCGATTTGAACAATATGCAATCAGCCCTGACTGATTATCAACTACAATTCGAGTTCTGTTACGACTCAATACGGCCGCTCATGTAGAATGATCCTCTAGACTTCTGAACGGTAGGCTTACCGTTCTATTAAGGGTTAAACACTACAATTTCAAGAGCCTAAAGAAGAAATGAACAAATTCTTAACCATTATTGCAATAGCCTTGGCCACCACTTCCTGTATGAAGCTCGAGGTACAGCCTAGCAACGTGATCGGGGATACTGTAGATGCGGGTAAAGAGGCGTTCCAAAGCATCAAAAGAAGCCGTAATGGTGAAGAAGAGAGAAACTTCTCTCACAAAATCAGCTACGACCCAGCTATCTCTAATGCAATCAACATCACCAACTGTAAGAAGGAAATGATGGAGGTGATCTCTGCCTCTGAACTTACGGTCTCCCAAATTTTGACTGAATCCTCTGAAATTGTTGGAGAGGAAGCTAGCAAGAGCGTACAGTGCACTGCAAAAGTGATAGTCACTAAGAACACTTAAAGCACCAGGCTGCTGGCCTTGGTATAAGTTCTGGTATAGAGCTCCTCTTGACTCTATACCAGTTCTTGGCCCGCTAATGCCCCCCTGATACTCCACAGCCAAGTAATGGGAAAATGATTAAAAGTCTCTCAACTTTACTTACTATTATCTCGCTAAGTATGTCCTCCATCCTGGCTCAGGCAGATACTCCTATCAACGAAATAAACCACCTAATGGAGTTTGTCTCTGCTTCAGAGTGTACCTTTATCCGCAACGATAGTGAGCACACCAGCCAGGAAGCAGTGGAGCATATGGAGAAGAAATATAAGTATTTCTCCAACAAAATTGATAGCGCGGAGGATTTTATTAGGCTAAGTGCAACCAAGAGCACCTTTAGTGGCAAGCCCTACCATATTAAGTGTGCCGAAAAGCCTAAAGAAGTATCCCAGCAGTGGCTTTTAGATGAACTGGCACGCTATCGTGACTCAGTTAAGTTAACGCCTGATAATACTTAGACCATTAATAGCAAGAAGAGCAAGAAGAGCAAATTAATTTAAACTGACACCTTAATTTACCATCAAAAATTGGCTTAACCTAACTTCAGCCTACTAAACTTGCTGCCGAGTAGCTTTCGCTCTAAACAGTTAAAGCTCTTTCAGCTAAAAAAGAACTTCATCACTGAAAATGCAAATATACTAAGAAGGACAACGGCAAGGATATTCTTAATCACGCAGCTAACTGAAATAGTAAAGAGACCTGCCACAAGGAAGGGGTTAGCCAGATCAGAATTGGAAAGCTCAACCTCTCCAAATACGATTGGAGCAGCCATTGAGGTCAATATACAGGGTGCAGTAAATCTTAAAAAACGTTGGGTATTATTGTTTAGCTCTATTGGAAGATTCTTTACAAAAAAAGCATAACGCATGTAAAAAGTAATGGTAGACATTGCTAAGATTGTATAAATACTCATACCTCTTCCTCCTCGACCTTATCTTCCAATAGATAACCTATGCACATACCCATCAATCCTGAAAAGAGTAATCCATTGGGTACTGCATAAATATGAAACATTACGGAACTTACTGCCGAAATCAAAACAGCTATAATAGTAGCCCTAGATTTAATATTTGGAACTACCATAGCAATAAAAGTTGCAGCAATTGCAAATTCCAATCCAAGCGCTTCTAAATTTGGAATACTCTTTCCTGCAACAACGCCTACAAAGGTGGATAAATTCCATATTAAGTAGAAGGTAAATCCGGACATTAGCGCATATTCAAACGAAAAATATCCAAGCACTCTCTTTTTATTCTCTGCAACTGCAAACATTTCGTCCGTAAGAAGAAAGGCAAATACAATTCGCTTGTATATAGGCAGCTTTAAAACTTCATTTCTAAAAGTTGCTGAGTAGAGTAAATGGCGAGAACTTACAACTGCTGTACTACCAAGAATAGACGAAAGTCCACCGCCCACACCAATAATGGAAAGAGCCGATAACTGGGCTGCCCCGGCAAATACCAGTAAGGACATTAGCTGTGATTCTAGTGGACTCAAGCCCATTTTAATCCCTAAAGAGCCACAAAGAATCCCCCAGGGAATTACAGCTATTGCTAATGGCAAAGTATCAAGTATTGCTGCCATTACAAGTGAATGCGATCTTTCTGTGGGAATGGCTCTTTGAACATCCATAATAATTACTGACAACTTTTACTATTTGGGAATATCTACTGTTCTACCTGATACAAAATCACAAAGTTACTTGAGGGATACACAATCGAGCATATGAAATTGACAACAACAAATGATTAACAACATGCGATATTTAGATCTTTGAAACCTAGCTTCCATATTTTCCGTGAAATATTTAAAGATGTTTAATCTTTTTTCTGGTGGAACTTATATATTTTGAATTACAGGGGGTCAAATGATTTTTCCACATTGAAATATTAAGTGCAAAAAAGTAAAAATATAGAAAAAGTAGTTTTGGTAAGCGCTATACAGTGAAAGAACTATCTTATCGAGACCTATCAAGTTTCTTGGTTGAGTGACAACAAACGATCTCCCCTGCCCCAATCACCGTAAAACAGACAGAACAAAAACAGCAATCTTCACTGTACTAAATCTTCCTACGATTTTATTAGTTACCAACGAGGCAGTTGGCGAACACTTACCTGACAAACAGTGATACATTTATCAAAACTAATTGAATAGGTATCCATAACCCTATAAATACTTGTTCCCTCAGTCAGGCCCAGGTAGCCTCGGAAAAAAGCATTTAGAGCAAGTTATGGAAAGTGAACTGCAATCACTTCGCGCGGAACTAGCCCTGCTGGAGCGAGATAATCGCCGTCGCATTGAGATATTCGAACAACGGTTATCGACTCTAGAAGCACAGATACAGCAAGATACTGGGGATCAGTTGGCAAGTCAGCTCCCGACAGTGGATGAGCCTGAAGATGAGCTATCCCAATTGATGGGTACTCATCCCTCCAGATCCCCGTCGACAGGGCAAGCTACTCCCCTTCTTCCTGAAACTCCAACCCAGCCAGCAAGTACTATTACCAATGCTCCTAACAGAACCGAGAAGCCTGGTAGACACGCTAAATGGCTATCTGAGGAGCTACCGAGTCTATTGGAACCTGCTCTGGAACCCATTAGCCGAGTATGGGGCTCCCTGATGAGTTTCTACCGGCACTATCAAAGCCAAGGGAAGGCTCCTGTCTTCTTTATGACCGCTGCCGGCATCCTGGCGCTGGTGTTTGGTTTTGCTTACCTGTTGCAGTTTTCTTTCAATGCCTATTTGGGGCCTGTAGGTAAAGTGACTTTAGGCTTCCTGGTAGCAGCCGCGACTACTACTGGTGGAGTAATGTTCAGGCGGCGCATGCCCAACATGGCGGATTACGGCTCAGGACTGATCGCTCTCGGGGTCATACTGCTTTACTTATGTGGTTACTTTGCTGGGCCTTACTATCAGTTGGTTCCGATTCCCATCGGCGTGGGGCTGCTTGTAGTAACTACCGGAGTTGCTTATTTACTCGCCCTACTATTCGAGACCCGTGTTGTTTCCATGGTGACTCTGCTGGGTGGAGCCACGATGCCCTTGGTGGCCAATCATTTTGATCCATCCGCAGTTATTTATCTCAGCTACTTGTTGGTACTCGCGCTCGCAATGCTGCGTTTGTCCAAGTTGATTCAGTGGCCTCAGCTGGCGGTGGTCACTATGGCGCTCAGCGCAGGGATGTTCGAGTTTTCAGTCGCAAACTTGGGCGAGTCTAGCTCAAACTGGGGTCTGTTACTGATACTGCAAGGTTTCTTCTACGGGTTTGCCCATTACATACTGGGTGGGCTTAGTGGCAAGGAAATGGATAGGAGGCGCCTCGGTTTGCTGGCAGCAAACCTGGTGCTATTTATTCATATTAGCTGGTCTCTAGCACCCACTGCTAATGCACTAGGTGTGGTTTGGTTACTCAACCTAATACCCTGGGCCGCGCTCGCCATCTACTCACGCCACCTGTTCGGCTACGATGTTAATAGTGCTTCGGCCCGCAGTATCCTCGCAATGGCTTTACTCCATGGGGGCTTGTTAACAGGCCTGGCAATTCTGGCACTCTGCAGCCCTGAATTTTTGGGCATTGTGTGGTGCCTGGAAGGCCTCCTGCTGATTTACCTTGGAATACATTTTGGTTTTGTCAGCGTGCGAACTGAGGGCTATATCGCTCTAGCCCTCGCCGGCGTAACCATATTCTTGCAAGCTCTCATATGGGTGGCTGAGAGCTTGGTTCCTGCTCCACTACTATTATCCTTAGAGGTGAGTGCAGGCTGGACTAACTGGCTGACCCTCAGTGCTGGGGCCTTTGCGCTCACCCAGCTATTACGCCGTAGTGCCGGTAAAATCACTCCCGCAGAACAACGTTTCACTTATATCGCAGATAATGCTTTCGGACTGCTTTTATCTGCGAGCTTCCTGCTATCGGTGGGTATTATCTGGCCGCAAGGGATGTGGTTGCTGGCACCACTGCCAATGACTTTCCTGATCTGGCGTAGCCAGCGCATGAATTCAGCATTTAGCGAGTGGCTCGGTCTCTGGCATTACCTTCTGTTGTTTGTCCCACTGTTAGCCAGTGCATCGGTTGTAGGCAACCTTCATTTCTACGATCAAATCCCCTACGGAAAAATTGCGAGTATTGAAGCTTTCCTGGGACTTTGGTTACTTGCGGAGCTTTATCACCAGCTGAAAATACAATCACCAGGGCAGAAGCTGGCATTGGCACTGCGTAAACTCTTTTACGCTTTACTGCCCATTATTGCCTTACCTACCATACTGTATAAGGCTAGTGACTACTTCACTGTTGCTATGTGGTTCTCGTGTGGTATTGCCCTATTCCTCTACACATGGCTGCGGATGGAACATCTAAAACAGGAAGTTCGCATTTTGATTTCTGCTGCAAGCCTTATCACTATCGGCGGTTGTCTCCTACAAGAGTTTGTCGGCTGGCAGGGCAAGGCGATGGAGGGGCTAATACTGGGAGTCGCCAGTTTCATAGGGCTCATATGGCTTGGCCAAGGCTTAAAGCGATACCCCGCAGGTAGGGAGTGGCAGCATGCTATTCACTGGGCGCTGAAGCCTGTATTCCCGATGGCCTTCTACTATTTTGCGGCAGTGCTGATAGCTGTCAGTTACACTTTAACTCGTGATTTTGTACTGTCATTACTACTCACCCAGTTCTATTTTGGAGGCCTCTTTTTCAGCAAACCCAGACTGGCACCTTTACGCAACCAGCTTACGCCCTTCTACATGCTGACACTGGGTATTTTTGAATTAATTACACTGATTCAAGTCGCAGCTGTGATTGTAAAATCGCACAATGCCGAGTGGATTGGGGCCTATAACCTGGTCTCTCTTTGCATCGCTGTCCTGCTGGTTTACCACAAAACCCTGCCGACGAGAGCCGTATGGTCTGGTCACCGAATGGCAAATATGTGGCTGGTGCATGTTACCGCGATTATTGTTTACGTAGCTCTATTAGCACAGCTATTTGATGCCATGTGGCTACCGGCAGTTTCTTTCGCTCTCGTTGTCCATGCAACCCTACTATTGTTCCAAACATTAAAGCCCGAAACCCAGAAACTACTTAAGTTGTCACTAATTATCTACGGCATAGCTGCACTGAAGATTGTGCTCTGGGATATGCAGGACTTCTCACTAATACAGAAGATAGTCGTTTGCATGTTAGTGGGATTGTGTATGCTGGGGGCGGCCTATCAATACCAGAGATTCCTACCAAATAAAAGGCTGCCTGAATAGGCAGCCTTTTTTCCTTATCGACATAAATTTATTCAGAAATCCCTTAGCTATTAGTGAATTAAGCTCCTTAAAAGAGGGTATTATTAGAGCAAAGAATATTCTTCAAACCTCAAACGCCAGCCAGTAGTCATTACACAACCCAAAAATGAACAACCCTATCGATTTCAGTAGTATTTCCAATCAACTTCCCACTAATAGCCTGTCTAGAGGGAAAAATTACTTCCGGAATGGTTTTGTCGAAAGATTCAATATTTCTCAGGATGGCAAAACGATCACCGGGAAGGTGAAAGGCTCCTACTCTAGTCACTACCATCAATATATATTGATAACTGAAAACCCAATTTCGGGAACCTTTGAAATTGATGGAGAATGCTCCTGTCCAGTAGGGTACAACTGTAAACATGTAGCTGCAGTGCTAATAGCGGTAATTGCTGAGTATAAACATCCATTAGGGCAACCATCAGTCAGTCGTACTTGGGACAACTGGCAACAAGGTGTAAAAGAAAAATATCGTGATTCCGAGCAGGACACATCATCTAATCGCGACCTGCTATACACCTTGGACTGGAATGATCAATATACCCCAGCTCATGCCCGAATTAGCGTATATTCAGCTCGACGCCTAAAGAAAGGCGGCTATGGAGCGCCTCAGCGCGAATACTTCCATATCAACAGTAGCCTCGCCACTTCAAAAGTCGACCAAAAAATATTCGGCCTTCAACAACTGCTTTCCCAGTCCTCGTTCAAAAAGAGCATTTCAGGAGAAGAAGGCGCAATGCTGTTGAGAAACCTACTCGCTAGTCAACGTTTCTTCAGCGACATCGATTCCCTAACCCCGATTCATTGGGGGGAAGCGGTTAAACTCGAGCTCAGTTGGAAAGAAAGCAGGAACAGTGCACAGCTGCAGTTAGATGTACCTGACCTCCCTGATAATTGGAAGCTCATACCTACCGAACCACCTTGCTATTATTCACCACAGGAAGACATCATTGGTCCCATCATCAGCCCGGTGGATGGGGAAGCGCTTAATGACTTTACAACCATGCCAGCCATTTCTAAAGATGAAATAGGCAATGCTATTACTTTCCTCAATAAACAATATGGCAGTGAACAATTACCCACGCCAAAGTCGGTGCCCATCATACCTGTAGATGATTTGTTACGGCCGGTATTAACCCTTAACTCAATTTCTATTCGAGAAAGAGCTGAAAGTCTCCATACAGCAAGTTTTCTTATTAAATATGGTCCGGTAGTAATCCGCGCGGAAGAAATTCTTACAGAGAATCGTCCTGAGACTAATATCTACCCCCAAAAAGATAAACTATATAAAGTAGAGCGAGACTTCAAACATGAAGCCGCCGTACTGAAGGATCTCTTGCAGTGGCAATTTAGCTTGGGGGCGGACGAAACTGGTGAACCCGTTTTATTCTTCTCCGATAGTGGGCCAGGCCAAACTCCTATTGAGCGCTGGCATGAATTTCTCAATGAGGGTATCCCAAGACTTGAGGAATCTGGCTGGATAGTTGAATTCGAGGATAACTTTTCTTTAAAAGTACACGAGATTGAAGATTGGGAATGGCAAACAGAGCAATCTTCCAACGACTGGTTTTCCCTTAGTGCAACTGTAGATATTGAAGGGCAGTCTATTCATTTAGCACCATTATTATTGCAATATTTGGAATCGGGGTATGTGGCTACAGACGAAGAAGACATATTGGTTCCCCTCGGCTCAGACCAGTATATCCGTCTACCCAGTGCACTATTTCACAACTTATTCGCAGTTTTAGAGGAGTGGTATGACAGCGAGTCCCAAAGCCTCAAAGTGCCCAGATTTGCTGTTCCGGAACTGCCTAATGCAACTTCAGCCTGGCAGGGCAATAAAGACTTAAAATCGCTCGCTAAAAACCTGCAAAAAGGCCCGCAAAGCGTAAAGCCACCCAGGGCCCTAAAGGCACAATTACGCCCCTATCAACAAACGGGTTTTGAGTGGCTGCAATACCTGCGTAAACTCAATATGAATGGCATCCTGGCCGATGACATGGGCCTGGGAAAAACTTTGCAGGGACTGGCCCATATCCTCAAAGAGAAAGAAAGCCGGCGCCTGGCCAAGCCTGCCCTGGTGGTTGTACCCACCAGCTTGGTAGGTAACTGGCTTAACGAGGCCCATCGCTTTGCCCCAACCTTAAAGCCACTACTACTTCACGGCAGTAACCGGCATGAGGATTTCCCCCTCATTCCCGAATCAGATCTGGTTATAACCACCTACCCCCTTATTGTGCGGGATAGCGAAATATTAAAAGAACATGACTTTCATTTATTGATCCTTGATGAAGCTCAGGTTATTAAAAACCCCAAATCGAAAGCGGCACAATTACTCCGCACTCTGAGTGCAAACCACAAAATGTGCCTAACGGGAACACCGCTGGAGAATCACTTGGGTGAGCTGTGGGCACTATTTGATTACCTGATGCCCGGTTTTCTACACAGCCAGAAAAGGTTCAATAGCCTTTATCGGAACCCCATTGAGAAGCAGGCTAATGAGCACAAGCAACAGACTCTGAACCAGAGAATCTCCCCATTTATTTTACGCCGCACCAAACAAGAAGTGGCCACAGAACTTCCCCCAAAAACAGAAATTATCCAACGGGTGACTTTCGATACCGCCCAAGCCGCGCTTTACGAAACCGTACGCTCGGTGATGGAGAAGCGGGTTAGGGACCTGATGAAGAAGAAAGGTCTAAATCGCTCTCATATTGAAATCTTGGATGCCCTATTAAAGCTGCGACAAATCTGCTGCGACCCCGCACTGGTCAAACTGGACAAGGCAAAAAAGGTTAAGCAATCGGCCAAGCTGGAAGCGCTGATGGATATGCTCCCGGAGATGGTGGAGGAAGGCCGCAAGATACTTTTATTCTCCCAATTTACCGAAATGCTCGGCAAGATTGAAACCGCCCTTGAAGAACAGGCAATACCCTATGTAAAACTCACCGGGCGCACGCGCAAACGTCAGGAAGCGATTGACGCTTTCCAGAATGGCGATGTTCCTGTATTCCTGATTAGCCTGAAAGCCGGCGGTGTAGGCCTAAACCTTACCGCTGCCGATACGGTAATTCACTACGACCCCTGGTGGAATCCCGCAGTAGAAAACCAGGCTACCGACCGCGCATATCGCATCGGCCAGGACAAGCCAGTCTTTGTGTATAAATTTATCTGTGAAAATACCGTAGAAGAAAAAATAGTCGATATGCAGGCGCACAAGCAAGCCCTGGCTGATGCGATTTACAGTAAAGATGGGAAAGATATAACTATGGATTCAGAGCAATGGTTATCATTATTTGAGGGCTGATTTACGCGATAAAAAAATGAGTGGCAAGGAATGTCGTAGATAGAACCCCATCAGTCATATAATTTCGGTTTTATTGTCGGCTTCCATAAGCTTATTTATAACCAGCCCTCACAATAGGACAGCCTACGGCAGCTTTGAAGAAAATAATCAAGCGGAATTAGGGCAACCTAATTCCGCTATGCCTACTAATTTACAGTAAATTCGCTAGCTTACAAGTTTGGCCAAACCAGCTTCTTTTGTGCTTTCTATACTCTTCTCGTAGTCCAAAAAATTCGTCACAGACTCTACTACCGAGGTATCCCAGACCATTTTCCGGTGTCCCACACCACTAATTTTGATCATCTCCGCTGCGGGCCAGGTTTTGTGAATTCTCTCTCCGTGAAAGATCGGCACTTCATCATCTTCAGTATCGTAAATCATCAGAAGCGGAGTCTCTTCCGGGGTATACATTTTACACTGTAACAATTCCTGCCAAGAGTATCCTATCTGGTCGGCAATCTTGTCTTGGCATATCTCTATAGTTTCAGGGTTTACCTTCAACAAATTTTCCATAATTTCAAGAATAGGCAGAGGTGCACTCGGTGAGCCGAGTACAGCATAACATTGAGCTTTAAGCCCAAATTCCCGTGCTCTCATCGTCATCATTCCACCCATCGAGTGGCCGACGACGGCAAATATTTCCGAAAATTGACTGGCCAGAGAATAAATATCTTTCGCCATAATATCGAAATTACAAACCTTTCCCTCGGAGTGACCATGAGCAGTAGCATCTATGGCCACCGCTTGGAAGCCTTGCTCGGCAATTGCCATCCCCATAGTGGCCATTTTTGTGGCTTTGGCCTCCCAGCCGTGGCAAAGAATCACTACTGGCCCCTCCCCCCAAGACCAGGCCGTATTTTCTGTACCTAAAGCACCCCGGTAGGTAATCTTCCTGGCTTGGGCTAACTGCACTTTCTCACGTTCTGAATCTGGATAGCGCCTGGGCCGGGAGGCCATATACATCGCTATATTTGCTGATAATTTGGGGGATAGACGCCCTGTGAGTTGCATTATTCCCTGTATTATCTTAAGCATATTATTAAATCTCTGATATCCCGTTTTATATGATCATTGATGGTGTTTAATACGCAATAGGAAAATTACACTGATCAATGGTCTCTGATGGGATTTCAACCTAAAAACATTCAATAATACAGGGCAATTTCATCCAACAGATTAACCGATTCGATGATTACTCTTCTTCTGAAATATTTTCCTAACAAATAGGAAGTTTTTCCCAGAAGAGATCTTTATAGTTATATCAATAAAATACTGCGCCACCGCTTTTGTTATCTACATGCCCAGTCCCCCAAGACATCTACACTAATAATCTGGCAGTAGATTAGGGTTCTCCTACCCCTATCAGTTCTCCTACTTATACTCCACCGAATCTCTGGAAAGTTGGACATGAAAGGAATCAATCTGACAATAGTTTTTTGCATGGCACTATTGCTCACCGGCCATTCCGTGGCGGACTATAAAAAGGGAGATTTTATCGTTCGCGTTGGCGCTGCTGCGGTCGATCCAAACGACGACTCTGGCAGACTCCGCCTAAATGGCACCCCCTTGGACTACACCCAGGTCTACGTGGATACAGGCTACTCCGCTAGCATCACTGGTACCTGGTTATTTGCAGACCATTGGGGACTGGAATTACTGGCAGCTGTACCTTTCCGGCACGATCTTGATGTGCGCGGTTTACCGGACCCGGATACCGGTGATCCACTGGGTCGGGTATCCCTGGGTGACATCAAGCACCTTCCCCCAACCCTCAGCGTACAGTGGTATCCGGTATGCACCGAGTCCTGGGTACAGCCATATATTGGTGTGGGAATTAACTACACCCATTTCTTCGATGAAGATATCAGCCGCACGGCACAAAACTACTTCGATACGGTCCTGGGTGCAGACTCAAGAGCATCCCTGAGCCTGAGCAATTCCTGGGGCCTGGCAGGGGAAGTGGGCATAGATATTGCCTTTGGACGAGAGAGCAACTGGCTGTTTAATGCGGCCATCTGGTACTTGAGCATCGATACCAAGGCCAAAATTCGCTTCCGCACAGAAGATAACGACTACGACCGCATCAATGTCGATGTGGATATCGACCCTTGGGTTTACTCGGTGGGCATCGGTTACCATTTCTGAACTAAGGCCCTATTGCACCTAATGATAAGATAGGCTTAGCAAGCATTCTATTTTTTAGAATGGTTTGGTCGAATTTAACCAATTTTCATTCTATCGATCCTCTGTAAACTGCCTCTTACTCACAGCAGCGACTACTGAGTAGCGCAAAATTCACAGTTTTAGGAGCGATACCATGAGCACATCCACTTTATCCACAAGCGCCAATATCGACGGCAGCTCCCTGTTTTCCGCAAGTGCTGACTTGGCTGGCCGTATCAGCTTGGCGGCGATCTTCCTGTTGGCGGGAATGAACAAGATCCAAAATTATGAGGGCAGTGCACAGTACCTAGCCTATGGCGGTCTGCCAGAATTTCTGCTGCCTCTTGTTATTCTGTTTGAAATAGGTGGTGCGCTCGCACTAGTCGCCGGCTTCCAGGTTCGCCTGACCGCCTTGGCATTTGCTGGCTTTAGCTTAGTTACTGCTGCCTTGTTCCATAACAATCTGGGCGATCAGATGCAGTTTTTGATGTTCTTCAAAAACCTGGCGATTGCCGGCGGCTTTTTGGTAGTGGCAGCCCATGGCGCCGGGCGTTTCAGCTTGGATCACCGCAAAAGCACCAAGCAATAAATTCCTCTGGACCAGAAAATACCAATTGTGGAGTAAAAAATGGGACTGTTAGTCAATGGCCAGTGGCACGACCAGTGGTACGACACCGAGAATTCCGGTGGGAGCTTCAAGCGCGAAGCGGCGCAACTGCGCAATTGGGTGACTGCTGATGGCAGTTCAGGTCCCAGTGGTGACAGCGGCTTTAAGGCGGAGTCTGGCCGCTATCACCTATATGTTTCACTGGCTTGCCCTTGGGCCCATCGCACCCTTATTTTCCGCAAGCTGAAGAAACTGGAAGAGCATATCGATGTTTCGGTAGTAAGCCCCGATATGCTCGATCAGGGATGGAGCTTTAACGTCGACGAAGGTAGCAGCGGGGACACTCTGTTTAGCTATCAGTTTATGCACCAAGTATACACTCGTAACAAGTCTGACTACTCGGGCCGGGTGACGGTACCAGTACTCTGGGATAAACAAAAAAACTGTATCGTTAGCAATGAGTCCTCTGAAATTATCCGCATGTTCAACAGCGCGTTTAATACCATTACCGGCGATACACAGGACTTTTTCCCCGAAGAGAAGCAGCAGGATATAGATACCATTAATCAACTGGTCTATGAGAATATAAACAACGGAGTTTATCGCTGCGGCTTTGCCACAACCCAGGAAGCCTACGAGAGTGCTTACTATAATTTATTCTCTGCTTTAGACCAGGTTGAGAAAATTTTAGGGGAACAGCGCTATCTGGTCGGAACAGAAATTACCGAGGCAGATTGGCGACTGTTCACTACCCTTATTCGCTTTGATGCTGTCTATCATGGACACTTCAAGTGCAACCGCCAGCGACTGGAGGACTTTCCTAATCTGCGTAACTATGTACGCGAGCTATACCAGTGGCCGAAAGTTGCTGAAACAGTAAATTTCCACCATATTAAACGTCATTACTACTTTAGCCATACATCGATCAACCCAACCCAGGTTGTACCTGTAGGGCCGGAAATCGATTACAACAGCTCTCACAACCGCAGCTAAAAACCCTTGCCTATCCAGCCTGGGCCAGTCAGGATATTCAGGGCTGCCCCAGGCTCCTTAAACCTTGAAACAGCCCTTCGCAGCCTTCAAAGAGTACCCAGATGCAAAAAACCACTCTGGAACAGTGGCGAATGTTTAAAGCTGTCGCAGATGCCGGCGGCTTTAATCAGGCCTCTTCCCACGTTCACAAAAGCCAGTCCAGTATTCACAATGCAGTTAGCAATCTGGAAGCTGCACTCGGCGTAAAATTGTTTGAAGTCTCGGGTAGAAAAGTGGTAATTACTGAAGCCGGTAATTTAATGCTACGCCGGGGCCAATACCTACTGGATGAAGTCTCACGTATTGAGGATATTGCCGGATCCCTTAACCAGGGAGTGGAATCCGAGCTGCGCATTGCCGTAGATGGCGCCTTTCCCCAAAGTGTCGTTTTTCAGGCTCTGGAGAGAGTTTCCGCAATTTATCCACAGGTGAATATTGATATCGTTGATACAGTACTATCCGGCACTAATGAGTTGATCCAGGAGGGGCTGGTAGATCTGGGACTTTCCGCCTTCCGCATGAAGAATGCCCTCAACGATGAGATTTGTCGCATCGAATTTGTGGCTGTAGCCCATAAGAACCATCCACTGCATCAGCTGGGATACGAGCTGAGTTATGAAGACTTGAAGTCCTTTCGTCAGATTATTGTGCGAGATTCCGCACTACAGACCAATAGAGATTCCGGCTGGCTGGGGGCAGAGCAACGCTGGAAAGTGGGCAGTTTACGGGCCTCCGTGGATTTAATTGTACAGGGAATGGGGTTCGCCTGGCTGCCATTGCCAATGGTCTCCACGCTACTCGAGAATGGCACTTTAAATCGACTCCCCTTGAAAAATGGTGGAGTGCGGTCCAGCAGCTTTTACCTGAACTTTAAAGACCAGGATAAATTAGGCCCAGTGGCGAGGGAGTTTATTGGCGAACTTCGATTACTCACTTTAGATATGCCCACCTCTGAGGAAGGCTGAGTATTCTATTGATACGAATGGTAAGATTCTTTTTACCCAATATTCCCTTATACCGCAAAAGACTATCATAGCCCTAATATTCTATTTACTGCACTAATAGGAGCTGGCTATGTATTACTTCAGACCGTCACATGAACGCGGTCAAGCCCGATTTGGCTGGCTGGACAGCAAGCACACCTTTTCATTTGGGCACTATTACGACCCAAAACACATGGGTTTTTCTGCACTGCGCGTTATCAACGATGATACAGTAAAAGCAGGGGCCGGATTTGACACCCATGGACATCGGGATATGGAAATTATTTCCTATATTCTTGAAGGTGCTATCGAACATCGGGATAGTGAAGGCAATCACTTTGTCGTTCCCGCTGGCGAAGTTCAGATAATGAGCGCCGGAACCGGAATTACCCATTCCGAGTTCAATCACTCGAAAACAAAAAAATTGAAGTTTCTTCAAATCTGGATTCAGCCAAATCAGAGGGGTATTCAACCTGTCTATGAGCAAAGGACAATAAACCAAACGAGCATGCTGACTCCATTGGTAACACCCAGTGGTCGAGATAATTCGTTAAAAATCCATCAGGATACCAGCCTATATCGTCTTCAAATAGAGCCTGGAGAGATTCTACAATTGGATACATTGCAGCGCCCTGGCTACCTACATATCATAGATGGAGACATCATTATTAAAAATAATCGCCAGTTAAGTGCCGGGGATGGTCTAGGCATATTTAAAGAAATAATAAGGCTAAAAGCAGCAACAGATGGAGCAACGGCATTATGGTTTGATTTGCCTGTAGTCTAATATTCACAACCTCACTAGGCCTGCTGGCCCATAGAGCAGGGCCAGCCCCCTGATAATACTAACTAATCAATACAAGAATTATTTGCTGTACCAAAGTAATTATTTATCCACTGAAATCGTCCACAAGGAATAATATTTTGATCACTCAAATCATCTCCAGAATTATCTCGCGCAGTACTATTAAAAATCAATCCACCTGACATAGAACTGGCTTCAGCTAGTATTCCATCAACACTATTATCATTGGCCGCAACACTATCTAAGGTAATATTATTAGCGGTTGTAATTACGAAGACCGATCCGGAGTTTGGTAGAGCGCTACTTTGTTTAATATAATTATTATTTCCAGAAATCTCCACACCTGATAGTGTATTCTTTTCAAATGCAGATTGTAAAATCTGATTATTCGCACCAGCCAGCCTAAGCCCAACACCACCATTACCAAAAGTAGAGGAACCAGAAATAACACCGAGAAAAACATTAGCATCAGAAATAACGGAAATACCAGAAAAATTATTAAGAACTACTGTTATAAATTCCAAATAGTGCCCCCCCCCACTCCCTCTACAGAAACGCCAACATCACAAGATTCAACACTTCCCGCGCCGAAAGAACTATCTGAAAGCGTCCTTCCTGACCCTAGTATTTGCACCCCTATCCCAGCCCCATTGCAGCTAATAGTATAACCATTTAAATCCAAGGATCCAGCATCAGTGATAGTAACAGCGGGACTTGTAGCACATGCAACAATAGATGCATCCAGAATCTCTGGAGTAGTGACCGTGTCACCGCAGCTTACCGCGAAGGCGGCACCCGCCAGTGAAAAAGCAGAAACACCAGATATCGTTAAAAGCGTCAATCTTGCGAGGTTAGCACATTCAGTTTTCATATCATTTCACCCAATCGTAATTAATTACTACAAAGCCTGGAATTTTCAAGGCTATTGATAGTGTGATAGAGAGCTGGGATTTATCTATGGGATCTCCTTCCCAATCAAAAGTAAATTAAATGTCTCGTAAAGCGAATGAAAAATACGCCCCACACAAGATGGTCATTCCTAGTGGTAGTATTCAGAATTCTGAATACTACCACTAGGAGACCCGCCAATATTTGAAGAGTTGGTCTATTATGATATGCCATTTCCAAGTCTCGGAATCGATTACTTTAAAAATGGCCAACTCATTATCCAATACCTAGATCCCCCCTAACTGCAACCTTTAACGCCTACCCTTAAAAAGGTGGAGTTCGGACCTACAGCTTTTACCCGAACTTTAAAGATCTCGATAAACAGGAGTCTTTGAAATATAGGTTTTGGCGAGTTAAGCTTGCCAACAAGTTATATAGATACTGCTGTCCCAATGTGACATAGAAATTAGCTTATTTTTATGTCTTGCAATAACACCTAAACTTGCGTCAACCAAACCAAATACATCTGCAAAGAATATCAACCCCATAACCCTCCTATTGGATGCACGAATCATTAGAGCTGCCAAAGGTATTTGAAATCCATACATTATTCACACAGGCAGGATTATTTTGGTCCCTAAGGTCCGTATTACCACTATCATTCACCTCATTCCCTGTAATAACATTACCATGCTGATCATCTGCCTCCAATAGAATTCCATTTGTTCCATTTTCATCCAATGAATTCCCAACAATTAGATTATTATCTGCATCTGAAATCACAATTCCGTTATCATCATTTAGTTGATATTCACTTGAACTTATTACATTGCTACTTCCAGAAACTTCCATACCGGAAGAATTATTAGCGCTTATTTCTGCATTTATTACTTGGTTAAAGTCACCCAACACCCGGACACCCACACCGGAATTAAAACTTGAAAATAAATCCAAAACAACATTATTGTTACTTGTAATTGCAACACCAGAATTAGAATTACTCATGACACTTACATTTTGAATAAAATGCGCTCCAACCCCTTCAACGGAGACACCTGTTGCACAGTTCTCTATAAACCCTCCCCCCTCTGAGTTACTCAGAATCCTTCCAGCACCTTGCAGATTTACGCCCACCCCAGAACCATTACAGCTAATTGAGTAACCATTTAAATCCAATGATCCAGCATCAGTAATGGTGACCGCAGGGCTGACGGCGCATGACTCTATCGCCCCTTCCAAAATTTCCGGTACAGTTACAACATCCCCACAGCTCACAGCAGAAACTCCACTGGACAGAAAAACAGCAGAAGCTCCCACTGCAGCTAAGCATGCCAATTTCAACATATCTATTCTCCTATGCTATATTCCACGATTCTTCATTGTGCATAAATACTTACGATTCAATAACAGGAACAGTGTGAGGGGAATAGGGTATTTATCTATAGGATATTTTTCTTAATTATTAATCCAAGTTACTGGATAAAACTATAAGAATACAAATCCGCTGCCGCCTTTAGCATTAATCATCATACTCTTTCGAGATCCCGGTTTGACCTCTCAGGTTATTCACCTGATACGGACAATTAAGAGTAATTTGATCCTAAGCACTCTACCTCAGGAATAACACCTAAACTATTACCCTGGCAGTGAATCACTGCTGTATACAGGCATCGAGTCACCAGGGATAAAATAATGGGATCAGCAGGCGACATGGAAAGTCGCAGTGGCGATAAAAAAACGCCGGGAAGATGGATCTCCCTGCTTTCTCCGATTCCTCCGGCCATTGTCGCCTTATCACTACTTTTTCACCTGCCTGATATTTCCGCAGGTAGAGAGTTTTCCTTTGGCGTTAACTGGGTTCCAGAGCTGGGCGTATCCCTACGCTTCTATATTGATGGCCTCAGCTTTTTATTTGCCTTATTAATCAGCGGTATCGGCTTTTTTATCACCATTTACGCCGCTGCGTATTTACGCGGCAATCCACTATTGCGGCGTTTCTTCCTCTATCTCTATCTCTTTATGGTCGGAATGCTGGGTTTGGTATTGGCATCCGATCTCATTACTTTATTTGTGTTTTGGGAAGTGACGACGGTCGCAAGTTACCTCCTGATTGGCTTTAACCACTCCAGTGCTGTTGCACGACGCTCAGCTTTACAGGCTTTACTAGTGACCGCCTTAGGGGGGCTTTGCTTACTAACCGCTTTCCTATTAATGGGACAAATTGTCGATAGCTATGATCTTGAAGAGTTGTTAATAAAAGGAGAACAGATTAAATCCAGTTCACTGTATCTTCCTATCTTGATACTGGTACTTATCGGAGCATTCTCAAAGTCGGCACAGCTGCCCTTCCATTTTTGGTTGCCCAATGCCATGGCGGCTCCAACACCGGTGAGCGCATATCTACACTCCGCCACTATGGTCAAAGCCGGTATTTACCTTCTTGCGCGCCTACATCCGGTACTGGCTCACACTGAATACTGGGAGTGGATTTTAACCTGCACCGGTATTGCCACTGCCGCAGTAGCGGCATTGGCCGCCCTGCGTCAAACAGACCTTAAACTGGCCCTCGCTTATACCACCGTTATTGCCCTCGGCACTATTACCATGTTTCTGGGTTCTGATGCTTCAGCTGCCGTCGCCGCTGCAATTACTTTCTTGCTGGTTCACTCTTTTTATAAAGCCGCACTGTTTATGGTGGTGGGCATTATCGATCGGCAAACAGGTACCCGGGATTTAACCAGGCTGCACGGTCTGGCAAAATTATTGCCCTTTGCTTTTATAGCTGCACTGGCTTCAGCCCTATCCATGGCAGGATTCCCGCCGTTCCTTGGATTTATTGGTAAAGAGCTTAAATATGAAGGTGCACTGGCGGTAGCTTCAGAGCCCGCACTGGTGGGCACAGCAGCAATTTTTGCCAATGCAGTAACGGTGACAGTAGCCGGCATGGTGGCCATCAAACCATTCTTTGGCCCTCCCCCCAAAGATGCCAGCCGCATACGCTGGGCACCCCCCGGTTTATGGATAAGCCCACTAGTTTTAAGCGCCTTCGGCCTCACATTTGGTTTGGCCCCGGACTTAGTCGGTGGCGGACTGGTGGAACCGGCACTGACAGCGATACTTGGCCTTCCGGAAACCATCGACCTGAAACTCTGGCACGGTATTAACATTCCGCTCCTGATGAGCATTCTTACTTTTGTGCTCGGGGTGATTATGTATGTCAATTTAAAACGTATGCG
Source organism: Microbulbifer maximicatervae (SeqCode) (assembly GCF_052467955.1). Taxonomy (NCBI): domain Bacteria; kingdom Pseudomonadati; phylum Pseudomonadota; class Gammaproteobacteria; order Cellvibrionales; family Microbulbiferaceae; genus Microbulbifer; species Microbulbifer maximicatervae (SeqCode). The sequence continues at coordinate 1,140,345 of NZ_CP174329.1, read as the reverse complement.
TGCCTGGCTAAACTGGGACTTTACCCATGCGCCAACTAGCGCCGATCTACTGTGGGATAAATCCTTAGAACTATTAAAAGCTTTTGCCGCACTGCAAACACGCATATTGCAAAATGGAATTATGCGTCGTTATCTCACAGTCATTTTTGTTACGCTCTCGATGGCCCTTTTTTATGCCTTTGTTCATACCGGCCACTTCTCACTGGAATACACTGCGCCACGACTTAATTTAAAAGAGTGGGCAGCCATACTGCTGACGGTAGGAGGTACGTTTACTGCGGGTTTTGCGCGTAAACCTCTGACTGCCATTTGCGCTCTCGGCGCTCTCGGTGTGGGTATCGCTCTAATTTATCTCTTCTTTGGTGCACCGGATGTGGCCATTACACAGATTCTGGTGGAAACACTCTACTTGGTATTAATTGCTGCGATTCTTCCACGCCTGCCCGTATTTACTCCCGGCAAGAAGGAAGGCTTTCGTCCCAGGGATGCATTACTCGGTGCCACAGTTGGCCTTTTGTTTACCATTAGCATTCTGGTGGTTCTGCAAACCCCATTCGAGAGCCCAGTGAGTGAATTTTACAAGGAAGCTGCTGTACCCGAGGCTCATGGGCGCAATATCGTCAATGTCATTCTGGTGGACTTCCGGGCCCTGGATACTTTCGGGGAGATTATTGTGGTGTTTACCGCGGCTGTCGCTGCGGTGACCTTACTCGGTCATCATTTAAGACGGGGCAAGCAGTGAATTCTATAATCCTACAAACAGCGACCCGAGTGCTGGTAGCACTGATCTTGGTTTTCTCTATTTATATGCTGTTGCGTGGACACAATTATCCCGGAGGTGGGTTTATTGCTGGATTAATTGCCGCTTCTGCTTTTGCCCTATTTGCCATGGCTTGGGGGATGGAGGCGGCACAAAGTGCTCTGCGTATACCTCCAGGAACCCTAGCCGCCTGGGGAGTTGTCATTGCCGGGCTATCTGGATTAATGGCTCTATTTTGGGGAGATGGCCCCTTTTCCGGACAGTGGTTTACCATGGTAGGGAGCAAGGAAACTGGCGGGATCATTATTAGCAATGTTTTAATTTTTGATATTGGGGTTTATCTGACAGTACTCGGAGCCGTGCTCACACTCATTTTTGCCTTGGAAGAGGCCAGTTGATATGGAAGCTCCCCTCGCTGTTGTTGTCGGCATACTGATTGCTACCGGTGTGTACCTTATGCTGGCTCGCCACCTGTTGCACTATCTGTTCGGCTTGGTACTGATTAGCAATGCCGCCAATTTGGCAATTTTTATCGCGGGACGGTTAACCCGCGCCTCGCCACCGCTGGTACCCAAGGGACAGGAAGCCCCGCAAATTATCGTCGCCAATCCCCTACCCCAGGCCCTGATCCTAACCGCGATCGTCATTGGCTTCGGCCTGCTGGCCTTTGCCCTAGCCCTGATCGCCCAGGCTTACCGTGAGTTGGGTACATTGGATGTGGATAGCATGCGTATTGCCGAGCCCGTCAAACCCAAGAGGAAGAAGACCACTTGAGTTGGTTATTGGCCCTGCCATTCCTAATCCCTATCGCCACGGCGTTAATCACATTTCCCGCTCGAGGCCGTAGATACCTTTGCTCTGGCATTTCAATATTGGGATGCCTTACCGCCCTATGCATTAACCTTTATATTCTTGTCCTGGTAGAAAGCCTGGGCCCTCAGGCTGGGCAAATGGGAGACTGGCAGGCTCCCTTCGGAATTACTTTGGTCGCCGATCGGCTCAGTGCGGTAATGCTGTTGATCAGTGCCATTGTGGGTCTGTGTGTCTCTCTATTTGCCATTTCAGATATCAGTGAGAAGCGGGTGAAACTTGGCTTTCACAGTTTCTTTCAACTGCTGTTGGCCGGTGTCAGCGGTAGCTTTATCACCGGCGACTTATTTAATTTGTATGTGTGGTTTGAGGTGATGCTGATTGCCTCTTTCGCACTGCTGGTGCTGGGAGGTGAAAAAATACAGCTGGACGGTGGCATCAAATATGTAGCATTAAACCTTGTATCCACGCTGTTGATGCTGACCTCTATCGGGTTGCTTTATGGACTCACCGGCACCCTTAATATGGCACAGCTGCATATTTCTCTGGCCGAAGTACAAAATCCCGTCGCGATTTCAACATTGGCAGTTATTTTTATCTGCGCTTTTGGAATTAAGGCGGCAATATTTCCACTCTTTTTCTGGTTGCCCGCTTCATACCATGTTCCACCTGTCGCTGTAACCGCTGTATTTGCCGGTCTCCTGACCAAAGTCGGCGTCTATGCGCTAATTCGCACCTTTACTTTAATATTTCCCAATGATTTGGAATTCACCCGGAATATCTTATTGGGAGCAGCATTACTCACCATGCTAACGGGTGTTTTGGGCGCAGCAGCACAGTACGAATTCCGCAAAATACTCGCATTCCATATCATCAGCCAGATTGGATTCCTTGTATTGGGATTAGCACTGAACAGTCCTTTAGCATTGGCCGGATCTGTGTTCTACATGGTTCACAATATTGTGGCAAAGACAAATTTATTCCTGATTAGCGGTACTGCCCAGCGCCTTACTGGCAGTTATGAGCTCAATGAAATTGGTGGTTTATATCGCGCCAGCCCACTTCTCTCTACTTTCTTTTTTATCGCCGCATTTAGCTTAGCGGGGTTCCCACCATTATCTGGGTTCTGGGCAAAATTGCTATTAGTCAAAGCAAGCCTCGATCAGGCCGCCTATATCGTCGCTGCCGTCGCACTGATTACTGGGGCGCTCACCCTGTTTTCAATGAGTAAAATATGGGCAGAGGCATTCTGGAAGCCACACCCCCAGGAGCACTGCAAAAATTTATATAGCCTTAGCGGCGCAGAGCGCTTCCAGCGGCTGTTGCCAGTCGCGTTATTGGCATTAATCACTTTGGCTTTGGGATTGGTTCCCGAGCCTTTTATCGAATACTCCCTGGGGGCTGCCGGAGAGTTATTGGAGCCTGATGATTACCTGAACGCCGTGTTACCAGGTACCACTCATCAACTTTGGGATGGATAAATAGAAATGCGTATTTTTCTATTAAATTTATTGCTCGCGATCAGTTGGTCGGCCCTGACCGGCAATGCTTCCATGGCAAATTTTTTCTTTGGTTTTCTGATCGGATTTCTGGCACTGCGAGTCTCACCTATATTACCCGGAGCACAGACTTATTTTACCCGCTTGCCCCGTTTGGCTCATTTATTCTTTTTCTTTATCGAGGAGCTTGTTTTATCCAGCCTGCGTGCCGCCTACGAAGTCTTTTCGCCCCGCTTGCAAAGCCGGCCCCTGGTAGTACGACTACCCATGGAGAGGCTCGATAGAAACCAGATTTTTATTCTCACTAATTTAATTTCGCTGACACCGGGCACTATGGTATTGGATGTCACACCCAACAATGATGCCTTAATCGTACATACTATGTTTGTCAGTGATCCAGAAACCTTTCGCGAGGAGATTAGGGAGGGATTTGAGAAACGGGTTAAGGAGGCCGTTTCCTGATGTTTCTCACAATTATCGATATTCATTCGCCACTGGTCACAGTAGCAATCAATATTGCTTCCTTTCTATTATTACTCGCCCTGGTGATGTGCTTCCTGCGTATCGCTTTGGGCCCCACCTTAGCAGACAGGGTTGTCGCCCTGGATGTTCTCAATATTTTGGCGGTAGCCTACTGTGCACTACTGGCAATCGCCTCGGGACAACCCGTGTATCTGGACGCTGCCATCGCCCTGGCCCTGGTCGCATTTTTAGTGAGTGTGGCCTTTGCCCGTTTTATTGAAAAAAGCGGCTCGCGCACAGTCACCCACAGCCATAGGGATCATGATGACATTTGATGAAATTTTTATCGCTTTGATAATTCTGGTGGGCAGTTTTTTTGGGTTCAGCGCCGCTTTGGGCTTGCTGCGAATGCCGGACTTTTACACTCGAATGAGTACATCGGGAAAAGGGGCTACGGTGTGTTGCGGATTATTGCTGGCGGGCGTAGCAATTCTTTTTAGTGACGCTCAGGTAACAGCCAGGGCCATAGCCGCTATTTTATTCTTATTACTTACAGTGCCAATTGGTGTCCATATGATTGCCCGGGCGGCTTATCGAGCCGGCACTCCCATGTGGCGGGGTACCGGCTACAAACTCAAGTTCAAGAACCCGATGCGCAATATTCAGTAAGCACTAAATCTTTTCGCCGTAAAGTTCTTCAATCATACTTTCGCTGCGCTGACGCAGGTGCTCCATATCCGGGTCCTGTAAAATGACATGACCCATTTTGCGCCCAGGGCGAAGTGCTTTGCCGTACAGCCAAACACCATCGTTATCCTGCTTCGGAGCTACATCAACCCCCAACATATTGACCATCGCAACCGGCACCGGGCAGGCAGTATCGCCCAGGGGCATATCCAGTATCGCGCGGATATGATTGGCAAATTGGCTGGCCTCAGGGCCGACAAAGGTCCAATGACCGCTGTTGTGAACTCGCGGTGCCACTTCGTTGACAATCAGGCCGCTCTCACTGACAAAACACTCAACGGCCAATACACCCACATAGTCCCAGTCCTTCAGCAGGGTCGCCAGGTAACCCTCTGCGGCCTTGAGCAACTCCGGGTTGTCGTAGGGAGCGGTGGACAGCAGTAAGGTGCCGTTGCGGTGGCGGTTTTCCGTCAGCGGATAGGCTTTGATTTCGCCAGATGCCGAGCGAGCACCGATAATGGAAACTTCACAGGCGAAATTCACCCCAGCCTCAACCACACACTCCTGATCTCCAGCTTGGGGAATGGCAGCATCCAAGTCTGCAGCACTCTTCACACACCATTGGTTCTTGCCGTCGTAGCCATTTTCACAGCTCTTAATAAACGCCGGATATCCCAGTTGGTCGACTGCTTCCCGCAGCTCTTTCTCACCCTGTGCTGCTGCAAAAGGTGCAACAGGCAGGCCAGAGTCTGTGAGTGCTCGCTTCTCACGCAAGCGGTGCTGGGCCTTCTCTGTAATATGCGGGTCCGGATATACCGGACAGAAGGGCTGAAATGAGCGCAGCAAATCCACACTCACTTGCTCCCTCTCACTGGTGATCACTTCCGGGCGTCCCAGTGCCTGATACAAGGCCTCAGGGTCCTGTCCCGGTTCCATCTCCACGATAGTCCCCAGTCCCTTCACACAGTCGGTGTTTTCACCGGTCTCAGCCAGGAAACTGAACTCCACTCCGAGGGGCTGCCCCTCTTGAGCCATCATCTGCGCCAACTGCCCACAGCCAATAATGGCAACTCGTCTCTTACTCACAACGATCTCCTATCACTCAACCGTGATCGGGACTTGCTCGGTCTGACGCTCACGCCAGGCGATCAGGCGCTTCTGCAATTCCGCATCAGCCAAAGACAACATCTGCGCAGCCATCAAACCTGCATTGTAGGCACCGGAAGCACCGACCGCCTGGGTTGCTACCGCCACACCGCGAGGCATCTGCACAATGGATAACAAGCTGTCCATACCCGTCATAAAACGGCTCTCAACCGGCACTGCGATCACAGGCAGGGGAGTCAAAGCAGCGATCATACCCGGTAAGTGGGCGGAGCCGCCGGCGCCGGCAATAATCACTTCGGTACCGGATTCGTGGGCACGGCTGGCAAATTCAACCATACGCTGGGGAGTTCTGTGGGCCGAAACCACAGCAGTAGCAAAGGGAACTTCGAGCTCTTCCAGAGGCTTAGTCGCGTTGCTCATGGTGGCCCAATCTGAGCGGGAACCCATTACGATAGTGACTTTTTCAAAGGGAATCGGCTTCACTTGCGATTAACTCCAATATTGAACGAGCGCCAGATAGACGGGAATCGCCACCAGCACATTGAAAGGAAAGGTAACTGCCAGGGACAAAGTGATGGACACACTAGCATTGGCCTGCGGCAGGGCCACGGACATAGCCGCAGGCACAGCGATATAAGAGGCACTGCTACCGAGCACCGCGAGCAGAAAGATACCACCAGGCGACAAACCCAACAAACTCCCCAAGATACCGCCAGCGGCACCGCCAATCAGCGGCATAAAAATGCCGAAGCTGAGCAGGAAAGCACCCTGCCCTCTAACATCGGCCAACCGCGCCGCAGCGACACGCCCCATTTCCAGCAGAAAGAGCGCCAATATGCCATGAAACAGGGTCCCAAACAAAGGCATTACTGAAGCGGTGCGCTCTCCAGCCCAGGCTCCGATAACGATTCCCCCCAGGAGCAACAGTACTCCCTGGTTGCAGGTGACCTCGTGAAACACCCGGCGCTTGCTCGAACTGCCCATCGATTGCCGTGCCAACAGCATGCCGACAATGATTGCCGGGACTTCAAGAAGCGCTACAAATAGAGGGAAATACGCTTCGTATTCAATATTCTGTGACTGTAGCAGGGCCACCGCTACCGCGTAGGTGGCAACACTAACAGACCCATAGTGCGCCGCGGTTGCCGCCGCATCCACACGTGACCACTTGCCAATCCAGCGCAAGATAGGGAAAGCCACCAGGGGTAACAGAGCACCAAAAGCCACCACCGCCAGGGACTGGGGAACCAGGGTAGCAGCGGAATATGCACTTAAAGCAGCACCACCTTTCAAACCAATCGCGATTAGCAGGAAGATAACGCAACTCTGGTAAAGACCTTTGGGTAAACGCAGGTCACTGCGAACCAGCTGGGCAAAGGCGCCCAGCAGAAAGAAACCAACAACAATATCCAACTGCATCTCTATCGCTGTCCCCGGCGCTGTCTGGAGCGATTATTGGAAATACGTATGCGTTTCGGGGTTTGCTGCGCCATCAGCCAGTAAGCAGCATTGGCCAGAACCACCACTAGGCCTACGGCCATCAAGGGAACCCCGTTCATACCGGCAAGATTTACTGACAAGCCTGCGCATAAAACTAACAAGCCGACAACCACGCCAAAGAAGAGTTGTGATCTCTGCATTGATAATGCCCCCACTGGTTATTGAAATTGACGCATTATCGGAATTGCTATTGATAGATAAAAATAGATATTTATTATGTAAACTATAAATTCAAACCTATACAGGTGATTTTGTGCCCCTAACTCGTGCCCATGCCCGCATTGGAACCGTTCGCCAGCTGGAGATCCTGCTCTGTGTCTATGAGTTGGGCAATATCAGCGCCGCAGCTAGAAAACTGCACCTAACCCAGCCGAGCGTATCGATGCAACTGGCCAAACTCTCCGATGCGGTGGGTTTACCTCTGTATTACTCAGTGGGCAGGCAACTGCAATTTACGGAGGCCGGGCAAACCCTGGTAGAAAGTGCCCGGGAAATCCTGAAGAGTTACGAGTATCTGGACCTGAAACTGGCCCAATTGCGAGGGTTGGATACCGGCAGCTTACAACTGGCAGTAGTGACCACCGCCAAATACTTTATCCCCCACCTGATCGGGGAGTTTTATCAGCAGCATCCGCGACTGGATATCCACTTCAGGGTGGGCAACCGCCAACAGATCATTGATTACACCGGTGAGGATGAAGATGACTTCTACGTATTCAGCCATCCTCCAAAGAGCCAGGACCTGGAGCTGGTGGAGTTTCTACCCAACCGCTTACTGGCGATAGCGCCTGAGAACCACCCACTGGCCTCCCGCAAAAAAATCTCCCTGCAAGAATTTGCAGGCTGTCAGTTCCTTCATCGGGAGGAGGGCTCCGGTACACGCCATGCCATTGAACAGTTCCTGCGCAAACGCAATGTAGACCTCAAGCTCCGTATGACCATTGAGAGCAATGAAGCCATTAAGCATGCGGTTATGTCCGGTCTGGGGGTCTCTATATTATCAGAGCATACCCTGGCATTTGGCGGACGCGCAGGCTTGTCAATTCTCGATGTCGAAGAGCTTCCTATTGTCACCCACTGGTATTTGGCTCGACGCAAATCACGTCCGCTGTCACCAGCAGCACAGAAGTTCCTGGAGTACGCCCGCAATCTGGAAAAGGTGCCCCTGGGTAACCTCCCATAGCCCAGCCTTATCATTGGAAAAGAGGGAAAGAATACACTGCACCCAAGACTCGCAGTGGAAATTTCCCTGTAAACTCGAATAGACACTTATACCCCCAAAGGCACCAAGCGCATTATTCTTTCTCTCCTTATAAATTCCCTTCTCCCTGTAAACCTGGCTAGATAATTTAGGCCTCAAATTTTGAAAAATTCCCTGCGGTCTTTTTCAGTCCTGCTACTTTTTGGGGTACTTGGCCCATGCACTGCCAATAATTATCAACCAAAGCCACCTATGGCAGATAAGCTGTTTTGCCTGTGTCCGGATTTTCAGAGATGGATATCGAGATGACCGCAAAAGGAATTAATAAAGGAATTATTACTCTACTTTTCACTCTCTCAGCACTATCGACCCATGCCCAGGATGATTGGCGTGATATCGAATGGGGTGAATTTATTGTTCGTTTTGGCCTGACTTATGTCCAGCCAAACGATGAGGGCACAGCGCTCAAATATAGAGTTTTACAGCAATGGGATTTATACAACAGCAGTTGGCAAATCGACTCGACCCATGCATGGCAAATATCGGGAGTGTGGCGGCCCAGCGATCGCTGGGGCATAGAATTAATGCATATTAATGGCGCCAGCTATGGTACAAAACTGGATAATTTCACCGGCAACCCTGGGCGAAACCAAATCCAGCTCGGCGACTTTAGCACTACAACGACAATGGTTTTCGGCAACTGGTACTTCTTAGATCCATCCTATCGCGCTCGCCCCTATATCGGTGCAGGAATCAATTACACCAATTTCCACACCGTTGAAATCAGCCGCCAGTTTAACGAATACCTGATAGATTCAGAGCTCTCGGTCGCACCGGGATCATTTAATATGGGGCACTCGTGGGATTGGGGGCTGCAAGCCGGCCTGGATTATATCTTTGATTTCCGCGACTGGAGATATCCTCTACTACTTAACGCATCCGCGATTTATTACCTGGCAGACACCGATGCCACTATCGACTTCCCAACTGAATTGGGCAGGGATCGCCTCTATGCCCATTTTGACTACAACCCCTGGATCATAAATTTCGGGGTGGGTATTAAATTTTAGTTATCGGAGCGATTTCATACAGTTGGGCGACAGCGAATACTCTTAAAATTTGAAGTTAAGTCATACTCGAGCTGCGTTGTCCCCAACTATAACTTCGCCGCTAAAAACTTAATCGATATTACAACTATCTGGCACAATATAAAGGAATAACTGTGTCTCCCCAAAAAACTGGTTTCCAGCTTTCTTCTGTAGGATTCGTAAAAATATTCCTACTCATTATGACGGTTTCTGCACTGCTTATTTTTAGCCGCCACTCTCTAGCACAATGTACCCCCGGCAATAGTGGCACCACTGCCGCAGATGAAATCACCTGTGACGAAGACAATGACCCCGATGGTGCGGACATAGAAACTTATGCCGGCAACGATACCATCATTCTTAACGGTGGAACGGCGGAAAATGTACTTGCGGGAGAGGGAGATGACGAAATTACTATCACGGGAGGAATTGTTACCTTATTTGCCGACGGTGGCGCTGGCAACGATACGATAACTCTCGACGAGCGATCCAGTGATGTAGGGAATTATCTCGGGGGAGGAGGCATTCATGGAGGCGATGGAGATGACACCCTGATTCTACTCGATGGGCTGTCCTTTCACGTCTGGGGAGGAGAAGGAAACGATACCATCACCTTGGATGGAGGGTTCATTTTTAACTACCTGGATGGCGGAAACGGCGATGACTATATCTATTGGGATGAGGGCATCAGTAACGAAATTCGAGGCGGCTCCGGATCAGACACCCTACTGATAGATTCACACTCTTTCGATGGAGACGTCATACTGGATGGTGGTGATGATCTCAGTGCAAATGATGGTGAAGTCGACAATTTAATATTTAAATTGGATTACTCCGTTGATGGGACTCTTCTAAACAACTGGGAAAGAGTAGTTATCTGGGGTAGCTCCAAAATGACATTCACTGGGAGTTTAGCTGTCGGAGGAGGTCTCGATTCGGAAGGAAATTCCCTCGGCCTGGATATTCGCTGGGGTGGGCAGGCATTTTTTGATAGCGACAGTTATGTAATTTCAGGAGATGTATCCAATAGTGGAACCATTGATCTATCCAACAATAGGTTCAACACCCTCACCATAGCCAAAGACGATAATGGAAATTATGGGCAATACCGCTCTAATAATGGGCGCCTATGGGTAGACGCCGTCCTTGAAGATGATTTTTCACAGAGCGATCAACTAATTGTGGAAGGAGACAGCTCTGGCACCACCACTATCTCTGTCTTTAACCGCTCAGGTAAAGGAAAGCGGACAGAGGGCAATGGTATTAAGGTGGTTTCCGTCAAAGGCGAATCAAATGCACAATTCACCCTGGCAGGGGACTTTGTCAGTAAAGATGATCAGCAGGCAGTGATAGGTGGAGCCTATGCTTACACATTGCACCAGAACGGCGCAGGAGGAAGTGATGATGGCAGCTGGTATTTGCGTTCAACTGTGGATAACTCTTCAGTATTTCCTGAAGGCGGAATGATCCGCTGGCAACCTACTGCAGTACTCTACGAAGCCCTCCCGCAAATTCTCAGAACACTCAATATTCCCTCTTCACTACGCAGCCGCCTGGGAAATCGCTATTGGGTAGGTACAAGCTATTTGGACTTGGCCAGTAGCGAGTATAGCGATGCCCAAGAGCAGGCAATTGATAATCGTGGACTTTGGATCAGGAACTCTGCCCGACATATTACCCTTGACCCTAATGAGTCCAGTACCCGTGCAAACTGGAAACAGACTTACTATCAAGTACAAGTGGGCTTTGATTTACCAATACAAGTCTCCGTATTTGGAAGCCAACTTATTGGCAGCGCCGCTTTGCACTACGGCGATTCAAATAACGATGTGAGTTCATTTTTTGGTGATGGCTCAATCGATGCGAGTAACTACGGCGTCAGCGCATTTGTCACTTGGTATGGATTGGATGGCATTTTTATTGATAGTCAACTTAAGCTAAATTGGTTTGACTTTGAAATGGATGCCAAATCACTGCGCGAACTCAATAATAGCGATGAAGCATTTGGTTACGCCTTATCTATCGAGGGCGGCAAGAGTTTTAAACTGCATGATTACTATTCCTGGACACCCCATGCGCAATTGATTTACACCTCGGAGGAAGCCAACAACTTGCAGGATATCTATGCAGTACAAGCTACAGATATCAATAACAATGGCTTCCTCTTACGTTTGGGAACCATCTTTGAAAAGCGCAAGAGCCAGCGTAAGAGCAGTCGCAATATGTATGGCTCAATTCCCCTGGAAAGGTTCTCTCTGTTCGCAACTCCGAGCCTTATTTACAATATCGACCAGAGGACTAATTTACTCGTATCGGAAACCCGACTCAGTCAAAAACCTGATACCTGGTACGGTGAATTGCGCTTAGGCGCGAGCTACGATGAGTGCGGTGATCACTGTTCTATCTATTCAGAAATTTATTACAGTAGCAGTTTGGAAAACCTGGGGAATAGTTTTTCCGGAGGCTTGGAATTAGGATTTCGTTATAAGTGGTAGCAATTTGAGATTAAACTGAAAGCCAAACATCAACCTTAGAGAACGACAGCTACATTACCTATAGATTAAGCAGCGCCTATTCACTCTAAGAGTAACTGAGTTAAATTATATTCAGAAAATACTCTGCGTATTTTCTTATCGTTACCACACTTTCCCTTTAAATTTTGTTTCTTCAAGCCGCTAGCCTGACACCCAGGGATTGTTAAAAACCTATCCCTCCAGAAACGAACATCTGGCACTCTTGCACAACGGACTCCTTGCCTCATACTCATGGCTTTAAGCCAGATATCATCCGCATTAGGACATAACTCCAAAAATTTATCTTTATTTAGAACATCGGGATGTAAAGAGCCGGGATAATATAAAACACCCCCAACTCCAGTAGGAAAAACGCGATAAGAAGGTTTAATATTCATATTGCACTTCCAAGTTTCCCGCGTTGTCCTCCATTTATTGTAAGGCAATACATTGCCTTTCTTATCAGCACCTATCCTGTGAGCTCGATGACAGAAAATATGTGACGGGAACTTTAAATATGACTGATACAGCATATCGATGGTATCCATCGGGTAGAGGATATCGTCATCCACCGTGATTATCAGGCTATCAGGAAATTTTTGAAGCGCGTAATAATACTTTGTGTAAGGTCCTAGATCCTCATCAACAAATTCAATTCTCAATCCACGATCCACCTGCCTCATTAAAATATTGGGCAACATATAATCTGGAAATTCTTTGGTCGATAGCCAAAGTACAATTAAATCCGCCTTTAGCGACTGCTGAAATAAACTCTCGATACACAAATGGATATCATGGATTCTCTTTCCATAGCTAGTCAGAGAAACAACAATACTGTGTTTAGCCGCATTACCTACCCCAGAATCATTACCACTGAGAGTCGACTGCTCCAATATTCTCTTCCAGACCAGAGCATCTAATTTTAGGTTGTTGTTGATTTTATTTTTCTTGCTGCGCTTCGCCGTAAAACCCTTGAACATATTGACTTTACAATCTGGGGTTGAGACAACTCAATGCCTGGTTTTAGACATATATCTAAAAAGGACATTCAGTAATCCGTGGCCGCACATTAGAATTATTGAAATTCATAGTGCAGTAACAGAAATTGGTATAGGCGAGCTCAATTTTCCAAGATCGACCACACCCTCAATAGTAAAGGTATGGTCTAGTTTTCAGTAAATGCAACATTTACTACCCTACTTCACCTGCTCCTTCCGTCTCAGAGGCCAGTTTTTTCGTTGCACCACGGCGACCATATAACGCCAAAAGAACGCCAGATGGGAACATCAATACACCGTAAACTGCAGAGGGCACGGACATCTCACTCGAGTGTAAGAGCGTGAGGGTTACCATCATTCCGATGGTACTGTTCTTAATACCGAGTTCCGTTGCAACCGCAACCCCTTCCCGCTTTGGCAGGCCAGCAACCCGGCTGATAAGAAGCCCCAATAGCACACCACAGAGATTCAATAGAATGACCGAGGGTCCAGCTTGAACCATCAAGTCTGCAAGGCGATCGCGAATTCCCCAGATAAGACCCGCTACCAGTGCAAGCAATACAACCCCGCCAAAAATACTGACTATTCCCTCTGCGCGGCGAGCCAGGTGCGGTCTCCAGGCACGAAATAGCATCCCTATCACAACAGGCAAGAGGACAATACTGGATAACATCACCACTGTACTGGCGAATGGCAGAGTTATAGTCTGGTCAGCGCCGAAATAAGTTCGAAGCGCATAATTTGCGAAAAGCGGTAAACTGGCAATAGTGATCAGGCTGGCAGAAACTGTTAATACAATAGAAAGCGCCACGTTGCCGCGAGCCATCAAGGTAAACAGGTTCGATGTTGTGCCTCCCGGACAGGCGGCAATAATGACTAGGCCAACAGCAATGGCCGGTGGTAGATTTAATCCCCAGCAGAGGCCAATTGCTATAGCTGGCATCAGGAGAATTTGGGTAAAAGTTCCGATAATAAGGCCAATGGGCTTTACCGTTACCTGATGGAAATCCCTGGCAGTTAGGGTCATCCCTATTCCCACCATGATGATAAACAGCGAGATAGGCAAGCCGATCGAAATAAGGGGACCTGATTCCATGATTTTCTCCAGTATCAGTCACTGTAAGAAAAATACCCGACCAAAATCAACTCCCAGAATAAAGCTGGCACTGGAGATGGATAACGAAATCAAGGCAGAAACTTCACTGCCAGAGGACTTATTTCGACATCGGTAATTCGCTGATTATCTTGGTGCTCGGATCGATTCTTATAAGTGTAATTATTATTTTTAGTTCAGATGGTAAAGCAATCATAGATGACTTCACCAATCTGTCTTGTATTTTAGCAATATACAGAAGTTTAATGACTCAGGAAACGATACAGAAGGCCATGATTTCCTCCCTGAAAAGCGGACAGGTAGATAATTGGGACAACTTAATGTGGTCCGTGGGAAGTTCGGATATTCCCACTAGCGAGGACTCCGTTACAGCTTTTAGTGCAGCTAACCAACTCCCCTGGCTTCTACCCACGCGACGAAAGTCCCTACTGGAATACTTTTCCTGCCCGAAAGTAAAAAATGCACTTTCCCCTGAACTGGATAATTACCTACACGAACTCAGCCTCAACAAACCCAACAACCGCTTGGGCACTTACTTTGAAAGGCTCTGGTCATTTGCCTTTGACAAACATCCCGACTACCAGCTGCTCTACCAAAACCTCCCTCTAAGGTCCGGCGGCAAGACACTGGGGGAACTCGACTTCGTCGTGCAACACCTGCCCAGCAACCAGTGTGAACACTGGGAAATTGCCGTAAAATTTTATCTCCAGGTTACCGATATCCATTGGGTGGGGCCCGGAATCAAGGACCGACTGGATATCAAACTGGCAAGAATGACAGATCATCAACTACCACTGATTGACATGCCGGCAGTTCAATCGATGCTGAAAGAGCACGGCCTAGAGATAGATCGCCAGTGGGCGCTAATGCCTGGGAGACTGTTCAAACCCCTGGATACACTTCACCGGCCCTCCAGTCATGATCTTTGGTGGGTATCGTTATCTGAGTTTCGGTCATTCTCCCTGAGCCAGGCAAACCGCGGTGCTCTCGAGTGGCTGGCGCTCCCCAAGCAAGCCTGGCTGGCGCCTCAGAGAAGCACCACCGGCATGACTGCCGATCAATTGCTAGAAGCGCTGCTGCCCGAAAGTTTTACCCACCCCCTGTGCATCGCCGCCGTCGATAAAAATGGCGAAGCCTGCAGAGGCTTTATCGTGCCCGACAACTGGTACCAAAGAGCCAAAAGTAGTTTGAGCATATAACCAGCCTCTCCCCAGATCAGAATCAGGGAGCCTTTCGCTGGCCTCACATTATTTTTTAAATTGGTGATTGACATAGATCAATTTACATTTACAATTTTCAGAAATTTCTGAAACTTAAGAAGTAAATGAAACTATCGAGTCAAGCCCAGGCATTCGTACTGCACTTTGGTGAAATGGGTAGCCGCTGGGGATTCAATCGCACGGTCGGGCAAATGTTTGCCCTACTCACCATTCATCCCACGCCACTCAATGCCGAGCAATTGGCCCAGGCACTGAAGATCAGTCGTGGCAATGTCAGTATGGGGCTCAAAGAGCTACAGGCCTGGCGCTTGGTTGAGCTGCACCATCAACCGGGCGATCGCAAAGATTATTTCACTGCAGCTGGGTCAATCTGGGACCTCGCTCGCACTGTCTTCGAGGAGCGCCGCAAGCGAGAGCTCGACCCTACATTAAGTCTGCTTCGCCAGCTGCTGCTCAATGAGCCCCAAGATGAGCTGGATGCCCAGGCACAGGAAAAAATCCAGGAAGTTTACAGCTTGCTGGAGCTACTCGAAGAATTTGCCAACACACTCAGCAAGCTAGAACACCAGGACCTGCTTAAATTGATGAAGCTAGGCTCCGGTATCGTCAAGCTACTGGAACTCAAAAGTAAGATGACAGGTGGACAGAACACCTCAAACTAGCGAAAAAAACGCTAGCACGAGGAATATACCGCTGCACTCAAAGCGAAATAACACCTTCATCTGAAGCACTTATTCCGGGGAGAAACCCATAGGGCCAAATCCATGGCTAAAAGCCCCGGCATATTTTTAATCCAGCAGCCCATAGTGCTGGATTAAAAACGGCACAAGGCCGTGCCGCTGCCGATCCAAAGTCGGCTCCTGCAGGATTGTATACGCGGGAACACACACCTGCCTCTATATTTTCTTGCAGTGCCGATTAGCACAGGAGGTGCTAATCGGCTCACTGGTTCAAAGATCTCAGACCAGCAGAGGCTCTCATGCTAGATACCCTGATCCTTTCCAGGATACAGTTTGCCGCAAATATCAGCTTTCATATTCTATTTCCAACAATCACCATCGCACTCGCGTGGATCGTTTTCTTTTTTAAATTACGCTACGACCAAACTAATAATCCGGTCTGGATGCGCGCATATCGTTTTTGGGTAAAAGTCTTTGCCCTGACATTTGCTCTCGGCGTAGTGAGTGGCATCACCATGTCATTCCAGTTCGGAACAAACTGGCCCGGCTTTATGGCCCAGGTCGGCAATATCGCCGGCCCGCTTCTCGGATACGAAGTACTTACTGCATTCTTTCTCGAAGCAACCTTTCTCGGCATTATGTTGTTTGGCATTAATAAGGTGCCAAGCAAAATACATACTTTATCTGCCTTTATTGTGGCAACAGGAACCACTCTATCCGCTTTTTGGATTATTGCTCTCAACTCCTGGATGCAAACACCTGCCGGATTCGATTTACGGGATGGGGTCGCCTACCCGGCAAGCTGGATGGAAATTATCTTTAACGCCTCTTTCCCCTACCGACTTACACATATGCTGCTGGCTTCGGGTTTGACGGCATCTTTCTTTGTTGCGGGGATTTCCGCTTATCGGATTCTTAAAGGAGACCCCAAACGCGCGCCCCGGCTCGCCCTTAAAACAGGACTGATTCTCGCTGCCATCTTTATTCCGATTCAAATCTATGTGGGTGACTTACACGGACTCAACACTTTTGAGCACCAGCCTCAAAAAGTCGCCGCAATGGAGGGGGTTTGGGAAACAGAGCGCGGTGCCCCCCTGCTGTTATTTGCGATTCCCGACGGAGAAGAAAAAACCAACCATTTGGCGATCGGCATTCCCAAAATGGCCAGCCTTATCCTTACCCATGAGTGGGATGGTGAGATCAAGGGAATTAATGAATTCCCCGATAATCACCCACCGGTAGCCCCCGTATTCTTCGCCTTCCGCATTATGGTCGGCATAGGCATATTGATGCTGCTAACCGCTTGGGGTGGGGTCTATCTATTGCGTAAAGGTGAGCTGCCTCGCTGGATGCTTAAAACCCTGGTCGCGATGACATTCTCCGGCTGGATAGCCACCTTGGCCGGTTGGTATGTCACAGAAATTGGACGCCAACCCTGGCTCGTTACAGGAGTACTGAAAACCGCCGACGCTGTTACTCCAGTACCACCTTCTCATGTCGGTTTTTCCCTAACCCTTTATCTGGTTGTCTACGTGATATTGCTCTATGCGTACATAAGAACCCTGAAAGTGATGGCCCTGAAGTCTGTAAAAGTCGAGGAGTTTGAAACTCAGGAACTATTCGCCGGCACTAGCTTAACCAACCGCCCAAAAGATACCGAGAAAAATGACAAGGGAGAAGGCAAATGACCGGTAGCGCTTCTGCAGCGGCCTATTGGCTGCCTGTCGCCTTTGTCGCCCTTATGGGCCTGGCGGTAATAGTCTACGCAATTCTGGATGGCTACGATCTTGGTGTGGGAATTTTGCTCCCCATGGGAGAAGAGGAGGAATCGCAGCGGGATACCATGATCGCATCCATTGGCCCCTTTTGGGATGCCAACGAAACCTGGCTGGTACTGGCAATCGGTTTGCTCCTGATTGCATTCCCAATCGCACACAACCTGGTGTTAATGCATCTATATATACCAGCTGCGATTATGCTGGTCGGGCTAATCATGCGAGGAGTGGCATTCGACTTTCGTGCAAAAGCTGCCATCGACAAAAAGCTAACCTGGGATCGAACCTTTAAAGCGGGATCTATTATTACCAGCCTTGCGCAGGGGTACATGCTGGGGCAGTACGTGATTGGCTTTAAGCCCGACTGGTCTGCACAGCTTTTTTCAGCGCTCAGTGCTCTGGGAGTTACCGCCGCATATGCCTATATTGGCGGCGCCTGGCTGGTTCTTAAAACCGAGTCGGAGCTGCAAAAACGAGCGACCACATGGACCCGTTACGCAGGGCGGGCCACCCTGCTTGGGGTGGTTGCAGTATCGGCCATCAATCCACTGGTAAACCCAACAGTATTTGACCGATGGTTTACCTACCCTCTAGTTATGTTTGTACTACTCATCCCCACCCTATGCTTTATTGCCTTTGTCTCCAATGATGTTCTGTTGGCGAGAATGCCTAAGCCTGCAGATAGACATAAAGCGGTTCCTTTTTTCACGGTCGTCGTTATTTTCCTGATGTGCTTTATCGGCCTGGCCTTCAGCTTTTTCCCTGATATTGTTCCCGGCCAACTAAATATTTGGCAGGCAGCCAGTGCCACCGCCTCATTAAAATTTATTCTTGTGGGTGCGGTAATAGTAGTTCCCGTCATCCTCGCCTATACCGTTTTCTCTTATTACGTCTTCCGAGGAAAGGCGACAGAGCTACATTATCACTAGCTGCATTTCCATTCGGCTGGTAGAAATACCTGCTAGCCGAATTTAATTAATTAAGGTGGAACTACCCCACAAATCAAACAAGTTCTTCTTGCTCGCCCGAATTTGGTACGATTATAATAATCAATTCCAAAAGACAATTTTTTACATGGAAGTAAAGCGTATGCTAGCCCATGGCCAGTACCGCTTGTCTAAAGGGGGAGGTAGTTTGAACCAAATCGATCGACGAGCAATCAGCCGGCGCGACACCGCCAGTCCGCGCAAACCACAACGCAAAAATGGTCGGGAGAAGTATGAAAAGCTTCTTGACGCCCTTGAAGTATTAATTACTGAACAAGACTCTACGGATATTAGCCTCGCAAACCTTAGTCAGGTTGCAGGTGTTCCAGCAGCGTCTGTTTATCATTTCTTCCCAAGTGTAGATGCCAGCTTAACCGCCCTGGCCGAGCGTCACTATAAGTCTTTCGGTGACGTAG
This sequence comes from Microbulbifer maximicatervae (SeqCode), assembly GCF_052467955.1. NCBI lineage: Bacteria > Pseudomonadati > Pseudomonadota > Gammaproteobacteria > Cellvibrionales > Microbulbiferaceae > Microbulbifer > Microbulbifer maximicatervae (SeqCode). The sequence goes on along the minus strand of NZ_CP174329.1, from coordinate 1,121,529 downwards.
TATTGGGCCATTCGGATTTTTCTCCGTCAGAAAGCTGGCAGGATATGCTGAATCAGCTGTGCGACCTTGTGCGCGGCTACTATGAAGAGAATCTCGCGGCACTAAAAGTACATTTTGGACCTCAGTCCAGTTGGGCATTACGCCAACTACAAATGGAAAACAATTGGCGCCTGGCAGATACTCTGATCAAAAACCTGTCTCGGGAGTTTGAGTTACCACCCTCTCAGGATTGGCGAGACCGGTTTATGTGTGCCATCAACATTAACGACTCCTTCTGCTCCCAGTCTTATTCCCGCTTTGGAAAAATAACAGAAGACTCCGCAGCAGAGGGGAAACGGGCCGCTGCAGCCTACTTAAAGCTCTACCTCGGTGAGCTTTTGCAGAGGCGCCAATTGCGCTTTGCCCCACTGGAGGCTTCGGCCTAAGCCCAGTAGCAGAACCGCAACAAAAAAGCCCGACAAGTAATTGTCGGGCTTTTTTGTGCCCGTCACTTCCTCCCAGCCCTCTGCTTAAGCCTCACCTGACTAACAATTACCAATAATCAAAAAAAAGAGGGTAAAAAATATTTGCTAATAAAATAGCTTCAACTTTTATATATATCAAATGGCTATATACAAACTTATATTAACTTCACTTTATAACTATGTTGATTAAGGGAAGCAGCGCTAGAATTGCACTTTTGTGACTGGCAAGACTGAACCTACACTTCATTAACTAATATCGATTGTGGAGGTCCCTTATGCCCATTGCTTCACACGAGCTCTCGGTGGATTTCCCAGAATATGCAGACACAATCAAGCAGCTCATCGAAGACGATATTCAATTCAAACTTGAAAACGACATCTACAGCAAACTGGATAAACAAATAAGAGGCCTTCAGGATAGTGGTATTGGCACCGACGACGATCACTATTCCAGCCTCAAAAAACAGAGAGCCTACTTGAAACAGCACCTCTATAACCGCATTACTTCAGTGATTACCCATCACTAAAGTACGCGTTAACAGTTGCTCGTAGCAGCACTGGCGGTCACTGCAGTTGCTGAAAGGGCACGCAGCTAAAAAGAGCTTGGCCTATGCAACTGTACCTGACCTTTTCCTCCCCCTTTGCGCGCAAGGCGCGCATTGTTGTGCAAGAACAGCGTCTGCACTCTGTGGTAACAGAGCATTTCTCTCACCCCTTTCACAATGACGACGAACTTATTTCCAGCAACCCCTTGGGAAAAGTCCCCTGCCTAACCCTGGATAATGGCTCCTCGATCATTGACAGCGAAGTCATCTGTGCATTTCTTGATAAAAGCTTAGGGGATGGTCACTTATCTACACCACTAGACAACAATTGGGATCTGTATACTTTTCACAGTGTCAGCTCTGGATTAATGGACGCAGCAGTGCATCTGCAAATGGAAAAGCTGCGCGCACGGGAAGAACTTAGGTCTGATTTTTGGTGGCAGCGCTACTTCAGTGCTATTGAGAGATCTCTAGATTACCTGGAAAAGCACCTGGATCGATTACCCGCCAGTCTTAGCTTGCCACATATTAACTTGTGCTCAGCACTATCCTATCTTGATTTTCGCCATGAAGATTTTGACTGGAGAAGTGACCACCCGAAACTTATGGCCATATCGGAAGATTTGGAGAAAAGTGAAAGCCTGAATAAGTGTCAGCTGCATGAGTAGTTACAGAATGCCGAATACCAACAAGAATAAGTTATCCCGCTATTTGTTCTGAACAGGTCAAAATACTGAGTAGTACACTATTGGGTCAGGCGGAAAGGAGACTCTACAACTGAGACTCGCTGTGATTATATCTCGGTAAGCTCGGAATCGGCATTCATTCTTTATGCGTTACTACAGCGCAGCGCATTCCTCATTTTTTAGGCGCCGTGACTCCATCCACAGAATGTAGTCTATTTTAATTAATATAAATGCCACACTTTTTTACTAGCCTAAACCCTTTTGGAATACTCCCATGGCCAAACAACCGAAGAGTACTCTTTGGATAATTCTGCACAGCGTGGCCATTGTTGCAGTTTTATGTAGTCTGCTAACGGGGCTCCGTATCTCCACCTTGACTAAGCCAAGTATTGGAAATATCGAAGAACTTTTACCCCAGGGACAGATTCATGATATTCACTTCTTTGTCGCAATTGTTACTTCAGCCATCCTTCTCTGTTACTTATTCTATAAAGTAACAATTAAATTAAAAAGTACAAACTCATCCAGTGAACCTAATAAAACATCAATTAGCTACCATAGAGTAGTAACACGCATTGGCTCATTTTTTTTAACACTCATGATCTTAAGTGGCTGGATTTTATTTATTGGTTCCGGCAATCCTTCTATCTTTCGTCAGGCACACTTTTATAGTGCTTTTGCGATCTTACTTTATATATTTCTTCATGCTGGCGTTTATCTAACAACCTATGGCCTGAAGACTTTGAGTTACTTACTTCCCAATACTCGATCGGGCTATCGAACTTCAATTTTTACCTACTTATCTGTCGGCTGTGTCACTTTATTACTTTGGGTTATTGTTACAAATAACAGTTACCACGATCTTACAGTTGAGAAAATAAGTCCGGAAACCTTTATAAACATAGATGGAATACCCCAAGAATCCGCATGGTCCTCAGCCATATCACTTAAAATCCATACTGACGGAGGTGCTAACTTTATTGATGGTAGCTCAACCGTCAACTTGAGAGCCTTGCATAACCAACAGGAAATATTTTTTCATATCACTTGGGAAGATCCCACTGAAAGCCTGAAACACCTACCACTGAAAAAAGTAGATTCTGGCTGGGAAATACAGCAGCAAGGTTTTCAAAACTTTAATGAAACCCGTCACTATGAAGATAAGTTTGCCATCCTGCTTTCCAATTCCTGTGATTTCGGTGCTTCGGGAACTTCTCACCTGGGTCGCAAACCATCAGCACAGTTGCCCGCAAATTGGCATGGCAAGGGCTACCACTACAGCTCATCCGATGAAATACACGATCTCTGGCACTGGAAAGCAGTAAGAACCAATAAAATGCACTTGGCAGATGACAATTATATTGGCAAGCCTGATATTGTAAGGCCAGGAGCTCGCCGCTATACCGCAGGATATCTCCAGGATGGCAAAGAGTCCGGGGCATACTTAATGAACTGGAAGTGGTACTCCTCAAAAAACGTTACACCAAAACGACTACCCAAAAGTCCCTCCAGCCTGACTCCATATCAAAACGAGGATACAAAGAGAGATTGGTCTATTTCCTGGTTTGATTACCAGCCATACACGGCTGAAGATGACAATTATCCTATCAATACGATTATGCCTTCAGTCCTCTATACCTCAAATCGCTTTGAGGGAGATCGTGCCGATGTCAGGGCCTATGCTGTTTGGCAGGAAGGCCAATGGTCTATGGAGATGGTGCGAAAATTAAATACTGGGTCAGCGTTAGATGTAGCAATAAAAGATGGTATTTGCCTCTGGGTTTCTGCCTTTGATCACTCGCAAATCGCCCACACTCGCCACGCCCTCCCCGTCAAAATCAAGTTGGCAGATCAATAATGTTTGTGCGCATATTTTGGGTATTCATTTTTCCTGCAATCACGGTCTGTGCAGTCATACTGCACCAACCATCACAACCTCTGCCAAGGGAATATCACTTAGTTAAAATTGATAAAAATGGGGAGCCTATCGAGGCTTGGGCAGGCCCCTGGTCCTGTATCTGCGACACCGATACAGGGCTTCTTTGGGAAGTAAAAACTGACGACGAAGGAATTCACGATGGAAGGTGGACCTACTCGTGGTATCAATATGAAGAAGGTATAGAAAATAATGGAGATTGTTATTTTGAAGAAGAGCGGTGTGATACCGAGGATCTGATTCGCAATACCAATCAACAGAAATTGTGTGCAACGCAAAACTGGCGGCTCCCCGATATTACAGAGTTACGATCCATTATCCTGCAGGAAAGTAAATCTGGCAGACCTCTAATTGCGACTGAATATTTCCCGAAAACTCAAAGGGGAGATTATTGGACCCGTAATTTTGACAGGCCTTTATATGGCATCTACCAATATCTGGGAACAGGTGCTGGCGCAATCAATTTTATGAATGCAAAAACCATCACAATTCCCTATCGAAACGCCGCTTTCGTTCGTTTAGTCTCCAATCATTCAACGGCCTGTAATAAAGATCCACAATAATTCCGGCGCGCCGCACAAGTCTTTTGCAACTAATCTCTAAAGCTGCTGCGCCTGAAAAGAATAACCACTACTTACAGGAAACCCCCAATGAGACGGTTCTTAAGCACTGCTTTTGCTATCTCGGCTCTATGTTTGGCAATTGATGCCAGTTCAGCAACTAAACACCACAGATTGGCCTGGGATGGTGATGCATCCACCAGTGCCGTTATCGGTTTTTCGCCAGATGGCCACAGTAGTAACCCTTACATTAGTTTTGGCTATTCAACCAATGAAAATAGCTGGAGCAGTCAAGGGGTTGATTCTACATCTACCTTCGATGGCAGCTTAGATAGCTACTTTGTCAGATTGGAAAACCTAACACCGGATTCAGCAGTTTACTATCGTGTGTGTGATCAGGACGGCTGTGGCGACCGGTTCTGGTTTAAAACGGCTCCTGCGGAGGAATCTCCCTTCGTCATAGTCGCTGGGGGAGATACCCGCACGGGGCATACAACACGGCGCGAGGGCAATGCTTTACTAGCCAAAATTCGCCCACTGGCCGTTATGCATGGCGGTGATTTTACCAACGCCAACAGTGCGTCGGAAATGGATGACTTTTTACAAGACTGGACGCTGACCTACTCCAACGACGAAATTGATGGCTATAGCTATCAACGTATTTACCCTCTAATACCTACCCATGGAAATCATGAGGATGACAACTATTCAACCACCTGCCAGGTCTTTGGTGTGGACTTCAATGCGGATGGTAGTTGTAGCCCCAGTGATACCTACGGCGCAGTACAAATTTCCCCCCTATTGCGTGTCTACACACTAAACAGCCAGTTTCAAGAAAGCGGCTGGTCATCTTATGCTACCGCCATGAACAATTGGCTTGAGAGTGATTTAGCAGGGACTGGCGCCTACAGTCACTGGCGCTTTGCCCAGTACCACAAACCCATGTTCCCCCACTACAGCGGTAAATCTGACAACCCCACATTATTTAATTGGTGGGCACAACCCTTTTATGACTACGCCATGAATATGGTGGTCGAATCAGATACCCATCTCACCAAAGTCACCGAAGTCGTTGCCCCCAGTAATAGCGATTTTTCAACCAACGAAACCGGCGGCACCGTTTACGTTGGTGAGGGAAGCTGGGGAGCACCAGCTCGCTCAGCAAATGATGCCAAGTTTTGGACCATAGATATGGCCAGCATCCAGCAGTTCAAAGTTATCCAGGTCAGCTTTGACCAACTCACTGTACGCACAGCACAGTTCGATAACAGCGCAAGTACTCTAACACGAGAAGATCGAGCCAATAATCCTCTTGTATTACCGGAAAATATCAATTGGTGGAGCGCCAACCGAATTGGTGAAGCTATGGTTCTCGCACAAAATAACGTTGGCAGGAGCGTTATGCTTGAGGACGACACTGGTAATGGCGAACTGTCACTACCAGTGACTGATGACACATTTATTTCATCGCGCTACTCTTCCAGTAATTTTGACAATGACTCAGATGGACTTCTCGCAGATGGCAGTGATAGCACCTATGGAACGCTTTACTCACTGATTAAATTTGATCTCTCCAATTTATCTCACTGCTCGACGATAAATTCAGTTGAAATCGAATTTAATATCACCAACCGGTCCAGTAATAGTTACGGTATTTACTTGGCTGAATCCAACTGGAGTGAGGAATCAGCCACCTGGGATTCTGTCGGTGGATCAACGGTGCTTTCACAGTTGTTCGCCAGCTTTACCCCGTCGTCTACTGGTACCCAAGTGGTGAACTTGAGTTCATCAGGTCTTCTGGATAGTTGGCTGAACAATGAAAATACTGGCTTGGTCATTGCCTCACTGAGTGGCAGTGATGGGGTAGATATCTCTTCACAAGAAACCGGTATTGCCCCAGCCCTCAGGGTAACCGCCGATTGCAGCGATTCTATTAGTGAAGAGGTATCTCAAGTTGCTTCAGACGATGTGTTTATTTCATCCAGAAAAGAGGATGATAATTTCGATGGTGATAGCGATGGACTCCTCGCCGACGGCAGCGATCTAACCTATGGAACTCTCTATAGCCTCATTCGCTTTGACTTATCAGATTTAAGCTGTCGCCAGTATATTGATGCGACACTCGAATTGAATGTAACCAATACCTCCAGCAATAGCTACGGCATTTACATGGCAACACAAAGTTGGCGGGAAGAGTCGGCCACTTGGGATTCTGTCGGGGGTAGTTCTATTCTTGGACTCCAGGTGGGCAGTTTTATCCCCTCCTCTACCGGCCGACATCTCATTGACCTGGGAGCCTCAGGAATCGTCGACAGCTGGTTAAACGATAATAATAACGGCCTGGTCATCGCATCGGAACGGGGCATTAACGGTCTGGATTTAAGCTCCAAAGAGAGCGGGCAGAGCCCTCTTCTTACCTTACAGACACTCTGCAATTAATTGCCTTCAGGGCTCTCTGTCCGGAGAGCCTTATTTATCCCGTTATGCTTATTTTATTTCTCCAACACTGGTTTAGATTTACAACCCGAAATTTTTTGGCACAAATTTCTTCAAAATATAAAAATATCAACACCGCCCTACCCCAAAACCATAATTCCTTTAAATTAAAGAACCAGTAATTAAGTTCACCAATCTACCTAATTAATTCCTTTTAAACGCGACGCTATAAAATTTATATACTATTAACCCCATATCCAAGACTGCACTTCAGCCAAATGACAAAAGAAATCAGCAGAAAGGAATAGAGTCAGGTATTTCATCATCAAATAAATAATGAGCCAAAGGATGTACCAACGATCGTACGGAGATACTGTAAATGTTAATAAAATATAATCGTAGTTATGTCGCTTTATTAATCTCAATATTTATAGTCGCGCCATTTAGCGTCGCAGATACCCATGAGGAAGTCGTCACTGATCCAGTAATTCTTGAGGGCGCAGTAGAAGGGCAGCCAAAGTCCAATCGGTTTTGGTGGCCTGATCAGCTCGATCTGCGTCCCCTCAGGCAGCACTCTCCAAGATCCAATCCAATGGGTGACGACTTTGATTACGCTGCCGAATTCCAAACCCTGGAACTTAAAGCGGTAAAACAGGACATCGAAACTCAGCTCAAAACTTCACAGGACTGGTGGCCCGCAGACTACGGTCATTACGGCCCATTTATGATCCGAATGGCCTGGCACAGCGCTGGCACCTACCGGATCGGTGATGGTCGCGGTGGTGCCCGTGGCGGCCAACAGCGTTTCGATCCCCTCAACAGCTGGCCTGATAATGCCAACCTCGATAAAGCCCGCCGTCTACTCTGGCCCATCAAACAAAAATATGGGCGCAAACTGTCCTGGGCTGATCTTATGGTGCTAACCGGCAATGTAGCCCTGGAGTCCATGGGATTCCCCACTTACGGATTTGCCGGGGGGCGACAGGATGACTGGGAGCCCGACCTGATTTATTGGGGGCCCGAAACTAAGATGCTGGCGGATGAGCGTTACACCGGCAATCGGGAGCTGGACAAACCCCTGGGCGCTGTGCAAATGGGGCTTATTTATGTCAACCCGGAGGGCCCCAACGGCAATCCCGATCCGGTGGCTTCCGCCACAGATATCCGCGAAACCTTTGCCCGCATGGCGATGAATGACGAAGAGACAGTAGCCTTGATTGCCGGAGGCCATACTTTTGGTAAGGCTCACGGTGCAGTGAAGGCTGATTGCCTCGGCCCAGAGCCCGCCGCCGCCCCAATTGAGCAGCAGGGGCTTGGCTGGAAAAATAAGTGTGGGAAAGGTAATGCCGACGACACAATGACATCCGGCCTGGAAGGGGCCTGGTCTGCCGCCCCAATCAATTGGAGCCAGCAGTATCTGGACAATCTGTTTAAATTCAATTGGGTCAAAACAAAAAGTCCAGCTGGTGCCGTTCAGTGGATTCCCGATGATCAGAGCGCGGCAAATCTGGTGCCCGATGCATTCGACAAGAATAAGCGCCATGCCCCCATCATGTTTACCACGGATTTATCCCTTAAGTTCGATCCCAGCTACAAAAAAATTGCCAAGCGGTTTCAAGAAAATCCGGAAGAATTTCAACGCGCTTTTGCCAAAGCCTGGTTCAAGTTGACTCATCGGGATATGGGCCCTCGCGCGCGCTATTTGGGAGCGGAGGTGCCCGAAGAAGATTTAATTTGGCAAGACCCTATCCCCAAAGTTGATCACCCACTAATTGACAGCCGGGATATAGATTCTCTCAAAGCAAAAATAATGGCGGCAGGCATTAGCGTTCCCGATCTGGTGAGGACTGCCTGGGCCTCTGCTTCTACCTTCCGTGGTTCAGATTTTCGCGGTGGCGCCAATGGTGGCCGTCTTCGCCTGGAACCCCAAAAGGACTGGTCGGTAAATGATCCCACTGAACTATCACAAGTCCTGGCATCGCTGGAAAAAGTCCAGCAGGAATTTAACAGTTCCCAATCCGGGGGCAAAAAAATCTCAATGGCAGATATCATTGTACTTGGGGGCGCAGCAGCCATTGAAAAAGCTGCAGAGCAGGGCGGGCATAAAATTCAGGTCCCTTTCAAACCTGGACGCACCGATGCTTCCCAGGAACAAACAGATGTTAATTCTTTTGCGGTACTACAACCTCTGGCCGATGGCTTCCGCAACTACTTTGGCGATGGTTATGGGAGAACCCCTACAGAGTTATTAGTTGATAAAGCCAGCCTGTTAACCCTGAGTGTGCCTGAAATGACTGTTCTGGTTGGTGGAATGCGCGCACTTAATGCAAATACCGACTCCTCACAGAATGGTGTACTTACTCAGCGCCCCGGCACACTGACGAATGATTTCTTTGTGAACCTGCTCGATATGTCTACTGTCTGGTCCAAGTCGGCAAAATCAGAGGGTATCTATGAAGGAAAAGATCGCAAAAGTGGCCAGGCAAAGTGGACAGCCACACCTGTAGATCTGATTTTTGGTTCAAACTCTGAATTAAGGGCAGTCGCAGAGGTTTATGCTTCCAGTGATGGCGCTGACAAGTTTGTAAATGATTTTGTGCAGGCCTGGACCAAGGTAATGAATTTGGATCGGGTTGATCAGCCTCAATCATAACTTTAAGATAAGTAGAAAGGTGTGTGAAAGTGAATTATTCATACACCTTCCTGTATTCTGCGAAGCGTGTTTGCTAGTAACGTCCTCAATCAACATTCAAAAAACCAACTTTATCCTCTTGATAGTTTAACTGTTTTCCTGGAATGGCTTTGACATCGGTATAGCCCTTCTCCATTAGTAAATTCACCAATTTTTGTGCCCGCCTCCCACTCTTACAATAAACAAGGATACTTGTAGATTGTTCACTCGGCAGTCGTTTATAAAAATCATCTAACTGATTAAAGGGGATATTCACAGCCCCTGAAATATGTCCAGCATTAAACTCTTTGGCCGTTCTTGCATCGATTAGAGCCAGTACCGAGTGGTCTTTCATATATTTCTGCAGCAGACTTAAATCAACCTCCTCAATCTCTCTTTCAGCTATATGCTTATTTACAGTTGCCTCGTTTGTTTGTTTATTATCAGCAAACACTGTTTGAGAAAAAGCTAGCAATATCACTAGAAATACACTTAACGTCCTGCACTTATTTATCACATTCATAATTATTCACTCCATTAAAAATGGTCAACATACCAGCCTCAAAAATCTATAACTTTTTGAGGCAATATAGTTCGAAAAGGCTATGTACTTCGGCATATAACCCTAAAATAGAATTTCTGAATTAGAGAGTTATAATCGATGAAAGGATATAAGATCAGGACAACTAACGCTTAGTTGGAAGCTTGTACCACTTTAAAGTAAAATAGAGAAACCGAGAAAATTCTCGATTTCTCTTATCTCAAGTAAGCTCCCCTTATTCCTTTCCCTTTAGATGTCGATCAAAAAATCGCTTGATCATGCTGTATTGGTGGATGCGAGTCTGCTTACCGCGCAAGCTATGCTTCTTGCCTGGATAAGTCATCAGCTCAAATTGTTGGCCGTTGTCCTGCATCTGTTTTATGAGTTTAGTGGTATTGGTAAACAACACATTGTCATCCGCCATGCCATGATAAATCAGCAGATCACCTTGTAAGCCCTTCGCATAGGGAAACACAGAAGATGCCTCATAGGCATCCATATCCTTGGTTGGATTGCCCATATAACGCTCAGTGTAATGGGTATCATACAGCGTCCAGTCCGTAACCGGCGCACCCGATACCCCCGCCTTAAAGTAGTCTCCGGCTTTGAACATACTCATCAGTGCCATGTAACCACCGTAGCTGTGACCGAAGATACCTACTTTATTTTTATCAACGTAAGGCAGGGTACGCAGGAATTCAACGCCGGTAATTTGATCTTCCACTTCAGGAGATCCCATATTCTTAAAGATAGGATTCTCAAAAGTGGTACCGCGGTTTGCTGAACCACGATTATCTAGGGAAAAAACAATATAACCCTGTTGGGCCATATACTGGTTGAATAGTTTATCCCAGCTATTGGTAACCACCTGAGCGTGTGGACCACCATAGACAAACACCATTACCGGGTAACTTTTCTTCGCATCAAAATTGGCAGGTTTGTACAAGCGGTAGAAAAGCTCCTGGCCATGGGGCGCCTCAATACTGCCAAATTCCGGAGTGATCCATTGATCTTTATAAGGATAGAGAGGGTGGTCACGATTTACAGCGTTCTGCTCAAGCCAGGTGATTCTGGCCCCTGAGCTGCTGTGCAGGCTCACTTGAGGCGGCGTGGTAACGCTGGAAAATTTATCAATATATCCAGAGGCATCCTCAGAAAATTCGATAGAGTGCATACCACTACGCTGTGAAATTCTCTTAATGTCGCTCTCCCCTTGCAGGGAGACTGCATAGAGATGCCTCTTGATTGGAGTATCTTTTCGTGCGGTAAAATACAGACGGTTAGCCTGCTCATCAACAGCCTCTAACTCGTCAACCACCCAATCTCCCTTAGTCAATTGTGCCTGTAATCTGCCGCCAAAATCATATTTATACAGGTGTTTGAAGCCATCCCTCTCCGATGACCAAATAAAAGCATCGCTATCTTCCAAAAAGTGGAGATCATGGCTCAGATTAACCCAGGTATCGCTGGACTCGGTAAGGAGCGTTCGGGTTTTTTCCGTATTGAGATTGTAAGCACGAAGCTCTAACTTTTGCTGGTCTCGAGATTGCCACTGGAAAGTTAACAGGTGATCACGGGCCCATTTTACTCGGGGAATATAAATATCCTGATTATCTCCCAGGTTGACCCAACGGATATCCCCCGAGTCAATATCTATAAGGCCAAGTCGGATTTTTGCGTTCGCACGCCCAGCAGCGGGGTAACGTTGCTGTATCATTTCGATACGATCCGCATAGATTTCGCTACGGGTTACCTGATCAACTGGCGACTCATCAACTTGCAGGAAAGCAATATGCCGATCATCAGGAGACCACCAGTAACCGGTCATCCGGTCCATCTCCTCCTGGGCAACAAACTCAGCCATTCCATTTTTAATATGATCTTTGCCGTCGCTGGTTAGCTGCTTTTCCCTACCGGTTTTCAGATCGACAATATAGATATTTTGGTCGCGAATAAACGAAACAAAATGCCCCTCGGGAGAAACCTTTACATCAGTTTCAAAGGTTTCCGTTTCAGTCAGTCGACGCGAAGAACGGTCTTTGAGATCGTAATAGTAAATATCGCCGGCCAAAGGGAACAACAGAGACCGACCATCCTCTGACCAGCTGTACTCCATTATTCCACTACCATAAATTCGCTGGCGCTCGCGTCTTGCCTTTTCCTCATCCGAAAGAGTTTCACTATCGCTGTGCAGACTATCGGAATTGACCAAAATTCGGGACTGACCGTCTTTCAGGTTGTACTCCCAAAGATCGTAACGGTTGTAATCTTCAACTCTACCTTTAAGGAAAGTTACGCGCTGCCCATCAGGTGAATATTCCAGCGCTCGGGGAGCGGTACCACTCAGAGCCGGGTCGGAGAATAACCGTTCAATGCTGAGTGACTCTGCAGAACATATTCCTGCAAAAGTACATCCAAGTAATGCAAGCAGTGCTTGTTTCATAGGAAAACTCTTTATATTAAGTATTGTTGGCAATTCACGTACCACTTTGCTAGCAGGGGTATTATTTAGAAAATTCTGATTAATTCCATGTTATCTCCGGCTTCCTTAGGAGCCGGCCTAAATGACATCCAGGTAAGCCATAGCTTCTCTTTGGGACTTGTTCTGATCACCAGAAGTATCTCAAATTTATCGGAAACCCTCTAAAAAATGCAGCTATATTGTGGATAGAGCAAACCGGTGAAGGATTCTACAACGGAACCTTCCGGGACATGCAGTACCTTATAGTTTTGGGTTTGCGCACAAACAATCCTGCTGCAATAGCCCCCCTTTACAAATGTTTACTCTGCTTAACCAACATTTGTGGTTAGCTAATGTCGGACTAAAGCTTTTATCAAAATATGGGGTAACAATAATGAAGGTTCATCTCTTTGCATCTGCAGCTGTGATTTTGATCGCTGCTGGCTGTAGCTCTACACCAGAGATCCCCACCACTGAATCGTTTGTCACTGACATCACCGAACTGGGCCATCGTCGCTTTACCTACAAGGCAACCATTGGAGCTGGCCCCAAGGGCCAAGGCGGTAAGCGTGGTGGTCCGGGTGGTGGAGGTCCAGGTGGCGGTGGTCCCGGTGGTGGTGGTCCCGGCGGCGGTGGTAAGGGTAGTGGTGGCCCAGGAGGTGGCGGTCCCGGCGGCGCCAATTCTGGAGATGTGAAGAAAGTTGCCCGGCAGAGAATGGAACTCTTGCTAGCCGAAAGTGGCTTCTGTCCCAATGGCTGGTTCCTGATCGAACAAACTTTTGACCAGAACAGAGCTGAAATTATTGGCGAGTGTCGGGCGGTTGCACGATAAGCTTACGCCTCTCACTTTGGCTCTATGTATTCTGCTCGTATCGCTTTATACATAGCAACTTGCCCAGGGCGCGAAACCCTTTACCCAAACAGCCCCTCAACTGAGGGGCTAACTTCACTAGTCCGTAATTTATCCAGCCTAATATATATGTCTGCTCAACAATGAGTCTGCATGGAACCTTAAGTGCTCTTCAATAAATGAAGCGATGAAATAGTAACTGTGATCGTAACCTGCATGGTGCTCTATCCGAAGAGGATAATCACTGGCTTCAGCAGCTGTTTGCAGGGAATGTGGTCTCAGCTGTTCCTCAAGAAACTCATCCTGTTCCCCCTGAGAAACCAAAATCGGCGTTTTCTCTACAGCGCGCCCCATTAGCACTGTTGCGTCATATGGTTCCCAGCTCTTGGGATCAGCTCCCAAGTAAGTTCCCAGCGCCTTTTCTCCCCAAGGACAAGCAATAGGATTGCAAATTGGACTAAAAGCAGAAATTGATTGATATCGCTTGGGGTTTCGCAGGCCGATTACCAGGGCACCATGGCCGCCCATGGAGTGCCCGCAAATCCCGCGTCGACCATTGATGGGGAAATGAAGTTCTACCAGGCTTGGAAGTTCATCCACGACATAGTCATACATTTGATAATGTTGTTTCCAGGGTTCTTGAGTCGCGTTCACATAAAAACCAGCCCCCTGCCCCAGATCATAACCCGGGTCATCCGCCACATCGTCTCCTCTGGGGCTGGTATCGGGTATCACTAAGATAATCCCTAACTCTGCAGCGACTCTCTGAGCACCAGCCTTTTGACTGAAGTTTTCATCCGTGCACGTCAAGCCCGAAAGCCAATAAACAACAGGATATTTCCTCTGTGTATTCCCCTCTGCATCCTGTGGTAAAAAAATGGAGAAGACCATAGAACAGTTGAGCGTGCTGGATTTATGTCGGTAACGCTGCTGAAAACCGTCAAAAGATTTAGTACTGCTAACCAATTCAATCGACATTTTAAGTGGTCCTATCAAGCCTGCTGGAAATGAATGACACTGCGAATACTTTTACCTTCATGCATTAAATCGAAGGCATCATTTATTTGCTCAAGGGGCATTGAGTGAGTAATAAAGTCATTCAATTTAAATTCTCCAGCCAGGTAACGCTCTACGAAAGAAGGCAATTCAGAGCGCCCCTTTACACCGCCGAATGCTGATCCCTTCCAAACCCGCCCTGTAACCAACTGGAATGGGCGGGTACTGATTTCCTGTCCGGCACCTGCCACTCCAATAATAATGGATTCCCCCCATCCTTTGTGGCAAGACTCCAAGGCAGCTCTCATCAGGTTAACATTGCCCACACACTCAAAAGAATAATCCACTCCGCCATCGGTAAGCTCTACGATAACCTCTTGAATAGGCTTATCGTAAGCCTTGGGGTTAATACACTCAGTGGCTCCCAACTTCTTCGCCAGCGCAAATTTGTCCTCATTAATATCGACACCAATAATTCGTGAGGCGCCAGCCATCTTGGCTCCGATCACTGCGGATAAACCAATTCCACCCAAACCAAAAATTGCCACACAGGAGCCCGGCTCAACCTTGGCGGTGTTGGTAACGGCTCCCATTCCCGTAGTAACACCACAACCCAGCAGACAAACCTCATTTGAGGGGGCTTCGGGATTAATTTTGGCCACAGATATCTCAGGAAGGACTGTGTACTCAGAAAAAGTAGAGCATCCCATATAATGGAAAATGGGTTTCCCATTCACCGAAAAACGTGTCGAACCGTCAGGCATTAATCCTTTGCCCTGGGTGCTCCTGATTTTTTGGCACAAATTAGTCTTTCCAGAGAGACAAAACTTACATTCGCCACATTCAGGGGTATACAAAGGAATTACATGATCCCCGACAGAGACACTGGTCACCCCCTCACCAACGGATTCAACAACACCCGCACCTTCGTGACCGAGGATTGCCGGGAATACCCCTTCAGGATCATCTCCTGACAAAGTGAACGCATCTGTGTGACAAACGCCGGTGGCGTGTAATTTCACGCGAACTTCACCCCGTTGGGGAGGCATAACATCGACATCCTCAATAACCAAACGCTCCCCAGGCCCCCAAGCTACAGCTGCTTTACAACGGATTGTCTCTGCACTCATTTTCAATTCTGCCTTTCATCATTCGTTCCAGTGGCGCCCAGCATAGTCCCCTAAGATTATTGGTGCAAAGCCAAGCGCCGCTGCTGAAGTAAAATCAGGAAAAATCTAAAAGCTCACCCTTATAGTAATAATTGGTAGCGCCGAACAATTATTCAAAATAATTCCTTTAATTGATTAACAATTAATAGCTTGTCGCTTCCTCCACTGCAGTGGGGAGCTTCCATGAATGGCTCGAAATGCTTTTGAGAAAGCACTGATATCGGTGTAGCCCAAACTTGCTGATAGTAATCCCACATCAATACTTGAGGCCCGTAGATGCCAGCGAGCAGTCTTCATTCGCGCCCCCTGTACCAACTGCTTAAAGGAGGTTCCCGCTTCATTTAAACGGCGCTGAAGCGTTCTCATTGGCATACCGAGTAAGCGAGAAATTTGCTCCAGGGAGTGCTGCTGGGCCCCGAGAGTTTGAAGGATTAAGACTTGAACCTGTCGGCTGATATCACCCTTGTGCTCTGCCAATAAGCACTTGGAAAACTCCTCAAAATATCTCATAAGACCGCTGCTGGGTTTAGCGAGGGGATAGTTCATCAATGATCCATCAAAAACCAAGCGATCTCGATCTTGCTCAAAACTAGCCTCAATGCCAAAAAAATTTTGGTAACTACTCAGCGGAGATTGGGGCTTATGCCGAAATGAAACAGAGCGGGGAGATACTTTAGAGCCAACCATCTCCTGTATCAGGCGACAGGCAGCGCCTACTGAAAGTTCAGTATACTGTTGCGCGGGAATTGCGTCGGGGAAGTGATTAACTCTCTCTGCAATCAAGCAGTCATCGGTTTGGTAAATTTTCCAGTGGTCCGCCTGGTTGTGCAACACCATATACCGATGAGTTACTGTCAAAGCACTGGATAGATTCTCACTTTCCAGTATCAGCTTACCAAGGACGCCCAGCATACGTAGCCCTTGCTTCCCCGCCAATCGCAAGCCAAAGTCACTACAGGACAAGTCCCGTGAACACAAATTAAGGAGGTCCACCAGCGTTGCAATGGGGATCAAGATATTTGGACGACGTGTACAATCCGCAGGAAGCCCCACTTGCGCTAAAAAATCTGATGACTGACCACCGAGCTGTGGCACCAATAGATTAAACCCAGCCAGCGCACCACTGCGAATTTCATAGATAGGCTTCATGTTTTATAGCTACCATATTGCCAACCTCTCATTTGCACTATCACACAGTGTCTAGGAATAATGAGCATCGGACAATAGCTATATCATATAACATAGCTCTTCAACTAACTGGGACTACCCCTATCCACAAACGCAACTTATTTGAAGGCTAGTGCCTGACTATTGTGGCACTTTCCACTATCTACTCATAAAACTATCGGTTTATACGAGAAAGAACTGCAAGGAAATTTCACATGGAAACTGAAAATCTAACACTATTTTTAGGCTGGGCTTCGATTATAAACATATTGATACTACTGCTATCAACTATTGGACTTGTCTGCCTGAGGAAGTCGATCACCAGGATTCACGCACGAATATTTGAGCTTAATGAACAAGATTTAGGCCGTGCATATTTTCAATATCTAGCACAATACAAAATTGCTATTATCGTCTTCAATATTACACCGTATTTTGCTCTAAAAATTATCAGTTAATTGATAAAAGCGGAAATATTTTGCAAAAAAATAAGAAAGGTAAACTATACCTTTCTTATTTTCATAATTAAGACGGACAGGGGAGTATTTCGGGTCCGCCGGCAGATACCCTTTTCAGAAAATGAAGTTATTTCTGAAATATTTATCAGCCACTCTTTTTCACAAACTTTGTCAGAATTACAATTCTCTGACCCTCGACCCGTCCTTCGATATGCTCAGGGTTATCGCTTAAGCTGATACCGCGAACTGCCGTTCCCCGTTTTGCAACCAAACTGCTTCCTTTTACATCCAAGTCTTTGATAATAACTACATTATCTCCAGCTTGTAACTGGGCACCATTACTATCCAGATGAATCACCAACTCACCAGCCTCTGGTATTGCCCCGGCCTCTGCCCAGGCCAGCAAATCGCCATCCAAATACAACATGTCAAACAAGTCTTGGGCCCAGGTCTCGCCAGATAAGCGCTTTAGAATACGCCATGCCAACACTTGAATTGCCGGCTCGGTACTCCACATAGACTCCGACAGACACTGCCAGTGCGCACTTTCCAGCTGTGCAGGATTTTCCAGCTGGTCCCTACAGGTTTGACACAATAATACTGCCGCATCTGGATAGCCCTCTGACTGGGGTACGTCATAAACCGCCAAGCCATTTTCTGCTTTACAGAGCTCGCACTGATTTCCACTGCGTTGTGCCAACTGCTCCTGAGTCACAGCCATAAGTAACCTCAAAAAAAGTAGGGATTATACGACTGATTCTTCCTTCACGCTTCCCAAATAATCACATTTAACGGACATCGGGGTCGACCGTGAACATGATCAAGCTTAGACAGGAAGTAAATAAGACTATCAACAGCCCAGTAGTAGATGGAGCCATCAGGTTGCCGAGGGATTCACAGGCTTCAGACAAGACACTCTAGAGCACTAAAACTTCCAACAGCCGCCAATATAGATTGACGACTGTAAAGAGCATTATGCGTTAAGTCCCACACTCAGTGGTGCGAGGAGACCGCTGCCGCGAACTGCCCACCCTGCTTGCTGGCGATGGCACTGGTAATATCCCCTAAACTGAGAATACCGACCATACGCTTTTCACTATTGAGTACCGGCATTCGCCGTAACAACTGTTGCTCCATTTTGTGGACAGCAGACAGCAGATCATCCTCTTCCCAGCACCATTCAATCCCCTCTGTCATAACATCTCGGGCGGACAAAGAGCTGAGATTACCCCCCTGAACCACACCGCGACATACAATATCTCTATCAGTCACTATTCCTACAAGCCTGTCATTTTCTCCGATCGGCACTGCTCCAATATCTTCATCTCGTAAAATTTTTGCCAACTCCTGTAATGGAGTATCCGGGGTGCACCAGGTAGCCCCCTCATGCATTGCGTGTTTAACTTTCATAGGTACCTCAAAGCTCTTTAGACAAATGCCAAAGAGAGTGACGGGTAACACCCATCACCCTTAACCCCTATAGATCAGTGCACTTCAATTCGCTTTCTTTGCGGGGGATGCCCCTCATGTTTTGGTACCGTGAGCGTGAGAATCCCATCTTTGAAATTTGCATCAATCTCACTTTCGCGAACATCTTCACCAAGATTGAAACTGCGCAAGAACTTGCCGTAACGCCGCTCCTGACGAAGCACGCGGCCATCCTTCTTCTCCTTAACCTCGCGGTGCACCTCAGCTTCAAGAGTCAAAACCCCATTTTCTAGGGTTACACTGATATCGTCCTTACCCACTCCCGGCAGCTCAGCGCTAATTTCATACATATTCTTGCGCTCACTCACATCAATACGCGGAGAAAAAAACCCCTCGCGTTCAGAGCCGATTGCACGGGTCGGTGAGAGCATTTGTTCAAACATATTATCAAGGTCCAACAGGGACCCTCTGGGGATCAGACTCATATCTACAACCTCTTTTTACGCTAAGCCGCAAAAGGCGCCAGAAAAACTCAAGAGTCCGTCTTGCGCCTGTTACATCTTGAGTACAGTCTAGGAAATACTGCGACAAACGAAGGGATTAAGTGCCGATAAAAGCCATTACAAATTGAATATGAGAGCTGTCGTATATTTCTTTTGTACATATAAATATTAAAAACTTCCTTTCCAAGTGCACCTAAAGAGAATTTCCACCTCCATATCCATCAATAAGCAACCAGGGCTCGTGGCCAATATGGCTATTTACTAGGATTAAATAAGGCAGTTAAACGAGGATATATTCATGGCCTTAGCATGGGTCCTTGTGGCTAACCAGTCCCAAGCGCGAATTTTTGAAGCCAACAAACGCGCGGGAAATCTCAATGAAATCCAGGCACTTCTCCATCCAGAATCACGGCTCTCTGGCAGAGACCAAGAGAGTGATGCGCCCGGACGCACTTTCGACAGCTATGGTCAAGGAAGGCACTCAGTAGGTAATTCTGCAGGATTACATCGCCGTGAAGGTGAGAATTTTGCCAGAGAAATTGCACATACCCTGGAGAGGGGAAGACAGGAGGGCCAGTACGAAAAACTGTATATTGTCGCAGAACCCTATATGGTTGGCAGCTTGAGGGATGCCTTGAAAACTCCAACCCGCGCAACAATAGCAGGAGAAACAGGAAAAAATCTGGTGGCTTGTGAGCCCGAGGAGATCCGGGCTCAGCTTCCTATTTGGCTATAGTGACGTTCGGCCAGTAGAGAGGGTCACGAGTGAACCTCTCTACGAACCCCGCTCAAGCCCTGCTTTCCATTAAAAGCTTATCAATCAGGGCATCCTTTTCAGTCCATAACTCATTTACCCACTGATTAAACTCCACCCGAAACTCCTGATCGGTTGCGTAGTCTCTCTCAAAAAACCGGCTCGGCAACTGGACTTTCTCAATGCGAACAATCACTTTCTTTAACTTACCGGAAAGGAAATCTTTAAAAGTAGGTATACCATCAGGGTAAACAATGGTGACATTCAGTAACTGGTTCAGCTGCTCACCCATACAGTGCATTGCAAAAGCAATCCCTCCGGACTTGGGCTTTAGAAGATGTTTGAAAGGCGATTGCTGTCTTTGATGCTTCTCTTTGCTAAACCTTGTTCCTTCAAGGAAGTTCATAATACTGGTGGGTATTAGCTTAAATTTTTCACAAGATTTTTTTGTCGCTTCAAGATCCTTACCGCGCATTTCTGGATGCTTTTTCAAAAATTCTTTGCTGTAACGCTTCATAAATGGAAAGTCGAGTGCCCACCAGCACATTCCAATCACAGGAACTTTGATCAACTCTTGCTTCACAAAAAATTTCAGGAATGGAATTCTTCGATTAAAAATCGACTGCATAATAAAGATATCAACCCAGCTTTGATGGTTCGCTGTGACCAGATACCATCCATGTTTATCGAGATGCTCTATCCCCCGTACATCCACCTGGGTTCTTTGGGTTAGCTTCATCCAGCCTTTATTTAGGGTTATCCACATTTCTGCCCAAGAAATAAAAAAACCCATGAAAAGTTTTTGCAGAAAGGCAAAAGGGAGAATAAACCTAAAAACTGAAAACAAGAGTATGGGGGCTGCACAAACCAATGTGCTAACGGCCAGCAACACCGAAGATATGACCAACAGTAAAAACGAGGGGAGAAAGTTAAACATCTAAAGGCTCTTTTAATTTTCCGGGTTTACAGGTCAGGCTGTCACGCCATATTCACAGGTTACCCGTTTCTTTTTTAATATCTTGAAATCCACTTATCACAAACTAAGCGGACTCTGCTCTCATCAGTGTATTTACATAATCCGGGCTACAGGCTGCCTATCGCAATCAACATGGCTGTGTATATTTATGGCTCATGGGAAACTGCTCCACTGCAATAAATTCATGCGCCGAGCGCCTAGGCTTTAGCCGCCCGCGCCAGAGGCAATATCAAACCGCAGCAACTCTGGGAGAGTAACACGCATTTCAACCCCATATTTATTGACTGAATAGTCTGAATCTATCGGCGATACATCAGCGCAAACTGCACGGATAAAACCAGTGACAGCAGCCCAGTGAGCGGCCTCATTTTTTCAGCATGCCCTGGATATGAAAAGGCGCCATTGTACCCTTTCTATAATCATGGATTAGCAACTTTTATCTTCCCACGCCGCAAAGGCACGATAGTGACTGGAGCAGCGTTGCACCCTGCTAAACTTGAGGCTCCAGGTCGTAGAATTGCGCCGGGAGAATAGAATGGGAATTACAGGTAATAAGCAACACTTCCACCGCAAGCAATGGCTCAGCGTACAGCAGGCCGTTGACCACCTGAGTGCATTGTCTGAAGAGCCACTAACCAGTGCACATCTTGCAGACCTGGCCGATGAGCGGCTTCTTAACCTGTACTGGTACCGTCCAGGCCAAAAACTGTCCTTGGAAGATCACAAGGGGGTCCGTGAACTGGTAGAGCCCGTCAGACTCTGTTACGAAAATGCCAGTGACTGGCACGCCATCGTGGACATCTTGCGGAACAATCCAGCGCTGCCCGCCTACGAACATGACACCCCGCTTCTGGAAGATGCCGACGGAAACCGGCTGCGAATCACCTTCGACTACCACCAGCGTCCAGAACCGTTTAGCAGCCGCTGGTACCCTACCTATGCGGAGTTAGTGCTCAAGCGCAACGATTTGGAACAACTGGAACCCCACCTGTTTACCAGCCAGGCGGTTGAGGCCGGGTTTGAGCGTGAGACCCTACTGAATGTTATCTGGCAACTGGAACAACTAGCCCTTGGGGATGAAGAGCACTCCACCAGCTGGCTGGCGGACCAACTGGCACAGCGTTCTTCCTCGCTGGATCGGCTATCTTGTGAGCGCATCCTTCAGGCGGCCGAGCGCGAAAGCTCTCCGGGGCGCTCGATATAGCGCGGCATTTCCTACTAACACCTTTGACTCCTTCCCCATACTCAGGAACTCCCCATTGGTGGTAGAGCCCAAAGGCTGTACCCTAGTGGCACTTAGCAAATCTAAGTGTGACGTACTACCAATAGGAGAGAGAAGTGCAGGCCAAAAATAGCTCCTCCAGCTACGGCTGGGTAGCCATCGCCCTCCATTGGATAATGGCCCCTGCGATCATCGGGACTTTTATTCTCGGTTGGTGGATGCGCCAGCTATCCTACTACGATCCCTGGTATCAACGAGCCCCTGAAATTCACAAAGGGGTGGGCATCATCCTGCTTGTGTTTCTACTCTTCAGGCTGGCTTGGCGCTTTGCCAACCCATCTCCGGCGAGCAACCCCCAAACTCCCAACTGGCAGAAATTTGCCGCCACCGCCACTCATGGGCTGATTTACCTGTTACTACTGGCAATCATGGTTTCCGGCTATCTGATTTCTACTGCCGATGGCCGTCCTATCGATGTCTTCGGCATAGTGAGTATCCCTGCAACCTTACAAGGGATTCCCAATCAGGAAGACATTGCGGGATCTATCCACGAAATCCTTGCCTGGGGCCTGATTGGACTCGTAGCAGCACATGTCTTGGCAGCCCTCAAGCATCACTTTATTGACCGTGACGGCACACTGCGCAGAATCATCGGCATCCGTGTAAAGGGTTCTACAGACGATCACTCACACGTACAAACAACACTCTCAACCACCAAATAAGGAAAAAATGACATGAAGAAGCTCTCTGTATTTCTTATTGCAGCTCTGATGGGGACTGTAGCTCAAGCAGCGGAATACAAAATCGACACCAAAGGGGCTCACGCTTTTGTGCAGTTTCGTATCAAGCACCTTGGATACAGCTGGCTGTACGGCCGTTTCGATGACTTCAACGGCTCCTTCTTTTACGATGAAAAGCAACCAGAAAAATCTTCTATCAATGTCGACATCGATGTAACTAGCCTCAACAGCAATCACGCTGAGCGAGACAAGCACCTGCGCAGTGATGACTTCCTCGATACCGCAAAATTCCCAACTGCTACTTTCAAGAGCACTAGCTTTGAACCTTTGGAAGACGGCAAAGCCCGTCTAAATGGCGAACTGACCCTCCGCGGTATCACTAAGCCAATCACAATTGACGTTACCAATATCGGTGGCGGTAAAGACCCTTGGGGCGGCTACCGCCAGGGCTTCAGTGGAACCACTGAGTTCGAGCTGAAAGAATTCGGTATCAAATCCCTAGGCCCAGCCTCCCAGAAAGTTGAGATGATCCTGGATATCGAAGGTATCCGTATCTAACAACAAAAAAGTACGCCCCCTGAGCCCGGAAATACCTCCGGGCTCTCCCTAACTGCGCTTCGCAACACTCCAATAAACAACGCAAGCAGCAGCCGCAGCCAATAGCCAGTCGACGCCTGCCATCAACCCTCTCGGTAAGAAAAAAGCTAGCATTGTGATGACAATACATGTCGCTAATAAAGTCAGCAGTGCTCGCGGGTTCCAGCCACAGAAATAGTAATAACGCCCATCACTATCACTGTAATACAACTGCTCTACCTCCATCTGGCGCTTCTCTATTAAGTAGTAGTGAGACAATATGACACCGTAGGCAGGCGCCAGAAAAACCCCCATCCAGTTTACGAACGCCACTAAACCGATTTGTTTGATAACAGCGGGCCACAAAGCACTAATCAGAAAGGCCAGAAACAGCGTTATCAATGCCGCCCTGCGAAACCCCAGGTACTTTGGCAGAAGATTTGAAATATCGTTAACTGGAGCCACAAAGTTCGCCACCACATTGATGCCCGCCGTTGCTGTAAAAAAAACAACCGCGGCGATCAATGACAGTTCCAGATTCCCAAGCTTCTGCACGATATCAGTGGGATTTGCCAGGTTCTGGTGGAAAACTGACTGGGCGGCAATAGCGGTAAACAAAACAATTATCGCAAAGCCAGTCATATTTATAGTGATTCCCAGCCAATTTCCCCTTCGCATAACAGACACGTTCTTACAGAAGCGAGCAAAATCTCCATAACTTAGGATTATCGGCGCATAGAGAGCCAACATAGTACCTGTGACTTTGATGAGTTGGGCCAAGCCATCGTCCCAGGATGCTATAGACCGATCAAAGAAAGTAGCAACTGCAAATGAAAACTGTCCGTCACTGCGAACCACTAGCATCCACAATAACGCGAGCATCACTCCATAGACACAGGGCGCAGCCAGGTTGATAAACCAACGGATCGTATTGATACCTTTGAAAAATAGAAGAGCCTGCAATAAGGAGACAAGTACGAGGGAGGCCCAATCGATCCGGTCCATTGCCAGCCACTGCCCTCCGACAGCTTGTGGCCACCACTCTCTCAGTAATAAAGACATGGCATGGGCAGCAAACCAAGTCTGCGCACCGTACCAAAATATTGCCACGCTCCCCCGAAGCAACGCAGGGACGTTAGCACCTCGGATCCCCATACTCGCCCTGGCCAATACGGGAAACGGTATACCGTATTTAACACTCGGTTCACCGATTAAATTTAACAGGATGATAATTAAAATTGCTGCAATAGCGATCCCAGCGAGAACCAGCCAAGCATTCGTATTGGGACCGAGGAATAGAGTTGCCGCCAGGGTATAGCCAGCGAGACTTTGTGCGGCGTTGGCCCAAAGGTTAAAAATCGTCAGAGTGCCCCAGCGTTTTGCTTCGGGCTTCACTACCGCTAAATTTTCATTCTTTAGCTGCAAAGTGCCACCTAAGTGCATCTGATAAATAGCGCGCCAAAGCAGCTACTTCAAATCAACCTTTTCAACAATGACATACAAGCCGTCAAAAGTGCCAAATTTAACGGTTAATAATATATATTCTCTTTTACAATTGAGACTTATTTTCAATAACAGCAAAAGTGGTAACCATTTACCAAATTAGCAGTAATGCCGCTAGCACCGACGTACAACTATGAAATATATTGTGTAGTCATCGATTAAAGTAGATGCGATCGACAAAGATACAAGCAAGTATCCATTAAACTAGTGTGCAGCCGTGTATTTGGAGAACATTAACCAAGTCACAAGTAAAAGTACGAAAAGGTCTTTAAGATTTTTGACGGCGGCACAACTTTTCAGCGAAAATGGAAGCAATTACTGACAATTATTGCACTCCCCTAGAGACAGTTATCAAGGGAGCGCAAAAATAGAACAATTTCCAAAAATCGTAGTGACTAAATCATTCAGAACTGGGGCAATTCTCTCCGAGACAAGCAGTGGGATAGCGGCGCAGAACAGCGCCCATCACAACAAGTAGTGTCTCAGCTCGGGGAAATGATCGCCACAAATGGAAAGCCAAGACTCCGTTCTGCTGAGGTACTCGCAGGACAATCACAGCAGGCACCCACCAGTATGATTGAACTTTGTCGCAATCAGGCCACAACTTGAGTTGGCCACGACAGAAGGGTAGGAATATGGCTTGCTTACAGCATCCAGATAGGGAACAACCAGTTTACTTAATGGCACACCACACCATTGGGCGCCGGCAGGGTGCAGTAGACACAAGAATCACAAGTGCTGAGATATCGGGCATCCATGCCGCAGTGCAGTGGACCGGTACACATTGGAATATCCGCGATCTGAGTCGCAATGGCACCTGGCTAAATGGCCAGCAGCTGGTGCCAGCTAAGAGTTACCCACTTCAAACTGGCGACAAGATCGCATTTGGACGAGCCAACAATCCAGCCTGGATTGTTGAGAACCTCGACGGTCCAGAGAATTTGCTGATCGATATCCAATCCGGCGAAGCTCAGCAGCTGGAGCAGTTTCACCTGCTGCCCAATGAAAATGAGCCCCTTGCCAGCTTGCAGTACAGCCCCCTCACCGGGCAGTGGCTATACGAGTTTACCGGTGCATCCGCTGACGATGGCGATAAAATCCTGGTCAATCATGGCGATCGTATAGATTGTGGACTTAATAGCTGGCAGCTTTTCCTGGCGGACAACCAAGGGGCAACGAAAGAGTTGTCACTGCAGCAGCTGTCTATTGTCGACTTTGAGCTGAAGTTCTCTGTGAGCTCCCACGAAGAGCACGTGCAGTTACAACTTCAGCGTGAAGGCATGAAGCAGTCCCTACCCGCAAGAATTCATAACTATCTATTACTGTATCTCGCCCGTGCCCGCTACAAGGATATGCAGAGCGGTATAGATACAGACTCTCAGGGTTGGGTTTCTATTCAAGTGGCCACTCATGAGCTAGGTATTACGGTCAACCACCTAAACACCCAGATTTTCCGTGCTCGTAAACAAATCTCCGAGTCACTACCTGACGCAGTAGATACTTCTAGCTTAGTAGAGCGTCGCTCCTGGGAAATCCGTATAGGTTGTCCACAATTCGAAATATTTAAAGGTAACCAACTTGAGGCAAAAGCAGAGTTGGAAGTAGTATAATTTCGCCTTCAGCGAAGGGGCTTAAGGCTAAGCCTCCTATTTACCTATTCAGTCATTACTTGCCAGGGGGGGCGGAACTGAATCACTCACCCCTTGGCAAGATTTACAATGTCATCGCAACCACCTTCTTATATCGGGCACTACAAGATCATCGGCCAGATTGGAGCTGGAGGAATGGGGGTTGTATATCTCGCCAAAGATGAGCGGCTCAACCGACAGGTCGCCATAAAGCGACTGCTCAATAATCCCGGCAATGAGTTTGCTTCACAGCGAATTCGCCAGGAAGCATTATTGCTCGCTCAGCTTAACCACAACCATATTGTACAAATTTACGATGTTGTGGAGGAGCAGGACGATGTTGCCCTCGTTATGGAGTATGTTGATGGCCGCCCGCTCACCTATTGGGCACGGGAATTCAACCCCAATCTTCGCCAAAAAATACAACTGCTCAAGCAAATCACTGTAGGGTTGGCCCGCGCACATGCCGCCGGCATTATTCACCGCGACCTAAAAGCTGACAACATCCTTATTGATAGTAATAATATCGCTAAAATCGCGGACTTTGGCATTGCTCGAAGTTGGCAGGATACAATAGCGCTCACTCGAGAGCAGCATATCGCCGGTAGCTGGTACGCAATGTCCCCCGAGCAAGCCCTCGGCGAAAAATTGGATTTCCGCTGTGATTTATTTGCGCTAGGGATGCTAGCCTATCACTTGCTATGTGGCCAACCGCCGTTTGGCAAGCACGGAAGTCCATATATTATCATCGATCGGATTATCAACAATCCGCATCCCCCTGCAGGGGTCATTAATACAGGTCTTCCTACAGCACTATGCAAACTGCTAGATAAATTACTAGCCAAACGCCCTGACAAGCGTCCCGTCAGTGCTGCTGCTGTAGCCGGCGACCTAGATGTGATACTAGGTCAACTAACATCGGCCCAACAAGATACCACTGAACGCGAAATCACGATCACGACCGAAGATTTTCATGTACAGCGCCGACGTAAAAACAAAAGCCACAAATTCCTAGCCGGAATACTCTTGGCAGCCGGAACAATACTATTTGGCTTAGCCACCGCAGTTTTCCCACGGTTTTTCCAGCCGAGCAGCAAAGAGCCCCCGGCAAAATATATTGCGATTATTGAGCCAGACTTATCCAGTCTACATAACCGCGAGGAAAGGTTACTGGCCAGCAATCTCCTCAGCTCTATCAAGCAGGGGCTGTCCGATCAAGCAGCTTTACTGCTAGTCCCCTATTCGGAGTCACAACAGCTAAAAGACAAGCCCCTGCGTGAACAGGCGAAAGCGCTCAACGCACAACTACTACTGCAATTCGCCTTGAGCTGTGAAGCGACTCTGTGCGAAGCTTCATTCGCTTTAATAGAAACCGAAGATTTCGTCGAGACCTCCAACCGTAGCACCATGCTGGACCTAGATGCTCCCCTGGAGAGCCGTGCACGCATTTTTCAGCAAATGCAATACCTGCTACCCAACTATCCTATAGAAAACCAAGGAGCCCAGTTCACCTTAAGTCCAGCAGATTACCAACTTTATCTCGAGATATTTGAGCAGCGCAATAATGAAGCAGATGTTGCCAGTGCAATTACCAAGATAGAAAAGTTGCTAGAGAAGAACCCCTATTTCCCCCCTTACTATGAGTTGTTGGCAGATCTGCTAGTCACCCACCTCTATCACTCACGGAAAGTCAAAATACGGGGCAGGCTCAATGAGCTCCTCAAAAACATACCCGCAAAGATTTCCAACTCTCCATCTGTATTGGCTACCAAGATACGTATTGCCATTTATCTGGGAGATACTGAACGCACAGAGACCTTACTCGCAAAGTTAAAATTGCAATCGCCCGACCAAGCGCTCTACTACTTTCTGCGCGCGAAAGCTTACCAGCGGGGGGGGGATTACAAACGTGCTTTGGATGTCATTAACCATGCACTCGATATTCGTATCAGTCCCATTTATCTTCACCAAAAGGCATCAACCCTGATTTTAATGGGGCAAATGGAGAATGCCAAACTCCAACTTCTACACGCTATCCGCCTCAACAATCAATATAATGATGCTATTTCTCTACTCGCAACTATTGAGTTGGGCTCAGGCCACCCAAAGGAGTCTATCCGATTCCTTAGTGAGCTGGGCCTAAAACAGCTGGGAGATTGGGATACTTTCAATCTCTGCCTATCCTACTATATCGAAAAGCAGTTCGAGGACACCAAAAGCTGCCTCTATCATATCGCTGAACGCGTCCCAAACGCCCCTCATGTATATCTAATGCTCGCAGAAATTGCTCGCCTAGAAAATAGGCAAGCGAAATCATTGGAGCTTGCCCGACACGCTCTGAACCTGACACAGAATCAACAAGATTCGCTTGGCCTATTACTCCGGGCAAAGGCTTACTCAGAGCTGGGCCAGGCAGAACAAGCCATTGAAACACTATTGAAGATTGACGACACAGCCCCTAGCAATGGCTTGTTTGTAAATTACATCCATGCTCAGGTTTATATGGCAAGTGGTGAGATGCTCTCCGCCAAAGCCTACATACGAAAGACCTTGGAGCTAGGCGCAGCCCCAGTGTGGTTCACTACCGTTGGCTTTCAGTCTATTTGTACCATCGCCAGTTTTGATGATTTGCGTTCCAGTTATCCAGCGTTATGCACTGACAGAATTGGCACTTAAGTCACCAAAAGCAAATCAAACAGAATGGAATAACGTGAACCATTTCCCTTTACAAGGCGACAGATCCCTTCACGAAATTGTACTATCAGGTAAAATCCCCCATCCATCCGAGAAGAACTCAATACAATGGACGTAGTTGCGTTGGAAAAAACTGAGGAATATCAAGGCCGTTACAGGGTTGAGCGCACCCTGGGTGCTGGTGGTATGGGGGTTGTTTACTTAGCCGAAGATATCAAGCTTCGGCGAAAGGTAGCTATTAAGCGCCTCCGCTCTGACTTAAGTGGAAATTCTGCAGAGGCCCGTTTTCGCAGCGAAGCCGAACTTCTAGCCAGGTTGAATCATCCAAATATTGTGCGGCTTTATGACGTACTAGAGGAAACTAACGGGATCGCCCTTGTTATGGAGCTCGTTGAGGGTGTCACTCTTAAAGAATGGCTTCGCGAAAATAGCCCTACCCTGGCAGTAAAGCTCGACTTGTTGATGCAAATATGTCAGGGGCTAAGTAAAGCTCACTCCCTAGGTATTATTCATAGAGATCTTAAGCTCGAAAATATCCTTGTCACTAATGATGGCGTAGCAAAAATCACCGACTTTGGCATCGCCAAGGCGCTGGATTGTGACCAACAACTGACCAGAGAAGATCATATCGCTGGCAGCATACAGGCGATGTCCCCAGAGCAGGTTCAAGGTACCCCTCTGGATGCTCGAAGTGACTTATTTAGCTTGGGCAGTATTGCCTACGAACTGCTTTGCAACAACAAGCCCTTTGAACGTGGAGACTTAAATGCGCTGGCATTTGCCCAACAAATTTGTAGCGCACCCCATATTCCTCCACAAACCTACTGGCCAGAAATACCTAAGCCACTTGTAGCACTGCTCGATAGACTCTTAAGTAAGCGCCCCGAGCAGCGCCCAGACTCTGCCCAGCAAGTTTTCGAAGCTCTTTCTTTAGTCCGCCATCATGGCATTGATGCTGACACCCAACAATACTCTGAAACAGTAACACAGTTGCTTATCAAACCGCGCAAGAAATATAACCGTCTGACTAAATGTTTAGCCGGCTTTGCTGTTTTAGCTACAGCTGTAACATGGGGCTGGAAAACTTATTCTAAGTTGCCCCCCAAATATATTGCAGTACTTCCTGTCGAATTTAGCGGAAAAACAACCGATCAAAACACGGACACTCTAGTCGCCGCTATGGTACGCCAAGCTCTTATGAGCACCCCAAGCCACCTAAAGTCAAGCGCCTTAGTAAGCTATAACCCCAGAAAGCAAGCCAGCCTAGATGACCAATTACAACGGTTGAAGGAAAAGGGGATTACTGATGCTTTAGCGGCACGTTTAGAGTGCATGCAATTGCGTTGCAACATCGAAATACAAGTTATTAACCCGTTAGACAAACAAGTCAAAAAGCAAATTTCTTTTATATTTCTTACAGATCAACAGAGACAAGAGTCCCAATATTCAATACGGAATAGTGCCATAGACCTATTCCCAAGCAAATACCATAAAGAGTCGGTCGCCGATGTTAGAATGGCGCCTGAAGACTATACTCGGTATCTTTCTACAATTGCAAAACTTACGAAGACCGCTACCGAACCAGAAGATTTAGAAATATCAAAAGAGTTGATTGGCAAATATCCAAAAAACTCAAACCTATACTCCCTATATGCGAAAATAGCCACTAAACTATATATGGCTAGCAACGATACCAGCCTACTTACATCGGCTCTTGGGATATTAGCCAGTGCAGAATCTACTGGGGCCGACAAAACTGCTCTTCTTGAAGCCCAACTTTATATTAAATCCGCAGGCATAGATAGAGCGGGATTTGAAGCGATATTAAATAAACTTCAGGCTAAAGGATACCCCTCTGCACACATACTTGCTCAATATGCCCGATTCTACTATTCCCAAGAAAATTATAAGCAAGGCCTCTATTATGCAGAGCAAGCCTCAACTCTAAACCCCTCCGCACTGAACTTATACTTGGTTGCAATAAACCAATTTCAAATCGCAAACTATGACGAAGCAAGAGAAACTTTAGGCATCCTTCTAGAAAAGCATCCAGATTTCTGGTCGGCTCATGCTGTTATTGGGGTAATTGAATTAGAACAAGGAAACCTGGAAACCGCCCAAAAGGCTTTCATTGCAATTCCAGAACAATTCCGAAGCTTAACCTCCGAAGCCAATTTAGGGGTAGTTTATTTTCTGCAAGGGAAATATCCGGAAGCATTAGACAAATATAAAAAAGTGCTATCTATATCACCGCAGAACTTAACTACGATATATCAAACTGCAGAAACCTATCAAATGCTGGGAAATAACCAGCTCGCAATAAATGAGTATGAAAAGATATTAAAGCTAACCTCAAATATTAAGGATGGAGATCAAAGCCTTAGAAAATATCGAATCCGAGCAATAGCCCTGGCGAACCTTAACCAGCATGCTGAATCAATAGTTATACTTAACAAGCTGCTTAAAATGAACCAAGATGACACCGATATCACCTACAGTGCGGCCCTTATCTATGCCCTTTCCGAGGAATGGCGATCAGCAAGTTACTATATAGAAGAGCTAATTGAGCTAGGAATGGGGGCAGAGTGGTTTGCCTTACCGGCATTTAAAAAACTCTGCACCCAACCCCAAACCTCACAAAAAGTTATGTCGGCTATTTGCGACTAAAGTGGGCCATTAACTGGAAATGGGTCGACCTGCGCCTCTGGATCCCCAGAGACAAAGTGCGCACCGGTTTCCGCATCCATGCACATCCATAGGAAAGAGAAGTTATCGGGGATATCCTCTCTATCCCTAATTTTGATAATCAGTTTAGTGAATTCACCATCCACTTCTTTAGCGCGAGCACGGAACTGGTGACGAAAATCCGGGCTCAGGGCAATAAGACCATCTAACTTATGGTTCTGGCGATAGCGAACAAATTCCAACTCACGACCCGGTACTTGTGATAAATCCAGAGTCACCTCCAGAGTCAATACTGCACGCTTATGGATTTTGAAGTGCATATTGCCGAAGTGCTCTTCAGGGTTAACCGCATTAAACAGCGGCCAGTACTGAGGCTTACCATCTTCTTGCTCTTTAGGCTGAAGAACCAAATCCAGTTTTAACCCTTCTTTAGGCACCTTTACGTCAAGTACAGGTAGGTCAGCACAATTGACCATATTTCCATCCCTCTCTAAAAATTTGTTATATGGTATCACCAAAGGACATTTTATCTTGTTGTAAACTACGTCCTTGACCGCGTTATCATAACCGGTCTCAACTTTAAAAAAGCCAGTAGAACTGAAGCTACTGACCCGAAGCATCGACAGTTACAACAACACTATCATGAGCAAACTTCAGCATCCGTCCCCGGACAAGCATATCCAGTTGAATCGACCAAGGCTCTGCACCTGTCGATTCCAGCTTGACCGTTCAGCTTGCGCTGAATCCCTTTACTCTCTAACGCGCACAGGGCGATAGGAGAATTAAATCCATCCGAAATTTTATTGTGGGAGCTGCCCTTCCATGGCGAGGTAACTGTTCCCACAGCCACCTGTACTCCCTCAACTGGACGTCAATGTACAGACTTAAGGATTACAGGTCGATCACACCTCATTACAGGCAACCACACACCAAATAATTAAAATAGACACACGGAGTCGTCGTACGCCAAAAATAACATTTGATAAACGCTTAATTTAAGCAGAACCAAGAGTGGAAGGATTATTCCTTTTCCACTATGGCGACACCGAGACCAGAATCAGGGCATATTTTTTAAAATAAATATAAAACTATTCTTGGAGCTTGTTGAAATCAATCGATGATCCCTTTCGCCAATTCAATCCAATTTGAATTGCGTCTCAGAACTTTATTGGGTGCTACACGGCAGGCTTGAAGACTGGAAAATATTGTATGGGTAATCGCTCTCAAAATGGAGTCCAAATTAAAAAAAAGCCGGCAGTAATAAAACTGCCGGCCCGAAATGATGGTCCCAACCATCGACGGTTACAACAACACTATCAAGAGCAAAATTTGGCATCCATGCCCGGACAAGCTCATCCAAGAGAATCGACTAAGACTCTACACCTGTCGATTCCAGCTTGACCGTTCAGCTTGCGCTGAATCCCTTTATTTCATCGCACTACCTAAGGCTACGAGGAAATTAAATCCTATTTAAATGTTGTGGGGGCTGCCTTTCCATGGCCGGCAACCATTACCACAGCCACCTACCCCCTCAACTGGAAGCTACTGTACAGATTTCCAAATTACAGATCGATCACGCCAAAACACAGCAAATTACACACTGATTGCTCGCCAAGTGTTTTATACGACGCAGATGACTGTTAGAGTCGCCATATAACAAAAAGCATCACGTAGTGAGGACACAATGGAAGCGAACCTAGAAGATGTAAAAATTCTCTCTCCCCGCCGCAACAGCACCGAGGCAAAAAATATTGATGAACTGGCAAAAGAGCAATTGCAGCACTTTTGTATTGATAGTGAATCAGAGCATGGAAAACTGTTAGAACAGACCGCAACCCTGCTCTACCAGGCACAGGGAAATCTGAGCCAACTGTGGAGCCAGGTAACCGATACACTCCAGCGCTTGGACAAATCTGACAAGATTGCCTATTTCAATGCCAAGCGATTTATGAGTTTCCAGCTGGCGAAATTATTGGACACCTTACAAAACCCATTGCGCGCCAGCTTTCAGAGCCTACAGGGAGACGACTTTAATATCACCACACGGGGTGGTTACCCCCTGTTCGATAATATTCCCGCTATTTTTTCTGCTACCCCGGTAATTGCCCGCACGGCAACTTACATTTATGCCTGCACCGAGTGGGTGGACGATGCTTTCCGTGGGCGCGAGCCGAGCCACGATATTTATTCACGTTTACTCAACCCCACTTCCATTTCCCTGGCCAATGCTATTGTGGATTTGGAATGCGGACCTGAAGCCAGTGAATACATGGCCTGGAATTTCAATTCCGGTATGGCTGCAATCGATGCACTCCTATCAAATCAATTGCGCCACGGGGATATCTTAATTGTTTCCAGGAATATCTATGGCGGCACTCACCAGCTATTACAGGATTTCTACGCCCGCAAAGATAAACTGTCTATCAATCTGGCCTGGTTTGATGGCACTACCGGTGAAGAGTTCGAAAAGCTACTGGCTGATACCCAGCAAGCATACGCAGACGCAATCAGTGCCGGAGCAAAAATACATGTCTATATTGAGTCTCCATGCAATCCCCACGGGATCATGCTGGATGTACCGGCTGTTTGTAAAACCGCTCACCGGGAAAATATCCTGGTAAGCCTGGATGCCACCCTGGCAACCCCTTTCCTATATCAGCCACTGCGCCGCAAAGATAGGGAAGAGAGACCGGATTTTGTTGTTCACTCCTACACCAAGGATATCGGCGGCACCGGTGCCGCCACTGCCGGTGTGGTTATCGGCGAAAACCACCGCATGTTTATCCCTAAAGGTGACAGCACAAAAGGCCTTAATTGGGATCAGTGCATGTTCTGGGATGTTTATTACATCAAGGGGGCTTTCCTGGATGCAGACAAGGCCTGGGAAGTGCATTGCGGTATGCGCACCCTGGAAATGCGCATGCTCACCAAGTGTATTAATACTTTGAGCCTCAGCCATTTCTTCGCCAGTCACAGCAAGATTCGTGTCAACAGCCATGCAGTGGAAACCCATCCCAATTCCGGGCTGCGAGAATCGCTGATGCGCTACCAGTTCCCCACACCACTATTCAGCATTGACATGGAAGCTGCGCAAATTCCCACCGAAGCCTTTAAAAGTTTCTTTGACGCGCTGGAGCCCGCTTTCGGGCAGATGGTGAGCTTGGGCCAGACAAATACTATGGTGCTGTGCCCCGCCCTGACATCTCACTCAGAGCTATCACCTGAAGCGATGGAAGCGGCGGGTATATTCCCAACCACTATCCGAATTTCTGTTGGGGATGAAAATATGGCGCAGATGGCCGCCCATGTGATCAACTGCGCACGCCTGCATCTCGATCCAGTTAGCCCAGGATTTAGCGAGGGCTTTATCGCTCCGGAAGAAGCCGACAAACTCTTCAGCCGCTTTTATCTCGAGTCGCACCAAAAAGTGATAGAGACACAGCCAAAAATTGTGGACTATCTCTAACCATCCAAAACAAACCCATCACCGGTAGATAGCACCGGTGATGGGCGCTTGTTGCACTATCCTATATCCCGTAATATCACGCTTCCTGTCCACAATTTAATCAATTCAAAATGCCGAAACTTTCCACGTGGCTCTTCGCCTGGATTCTGTGCTGCTTATCCACTGTTGCAATGGCGCAAGGCTATGAAAAGCTCTACAGTGATTATCGCGGCAGCCTCTATCAAATTCGACTTATCGAAAAATCCTCCAATTCAAAAGCCGGCCTGGGGTCAGGCTTTCAAATCTCTCCCGATGGATTGATCGCCACCAATTACCACGTAGTGGCACAAGCGGTTAGCGAGCCAGACGAGTACTCCCTGGAATATCTTGCAGTTAATGGCACCCGGGGAAAATTAACTCTACTGGATATTGATGTGGTCAATGACCTGGCGCTGCTGCGCCAGGAGAAACCGGGAGACGAATACCTGGAATTGGCGACAGACACCCCCAAAAAAGGGGAAACCATTGTCTCCCTGGGTAACCCATTGGACCTCGGCATGACCTTGATTCCCGGAACCTATAACGGTATTGCCGGCGGTAGCTTCTACGATCGTATTCACTTTGCCGGATCTATTAATCCGGGAATGAGCGGCGGGCCAGCGATCAATACCCAGGGGCAGGTAGTGGGCATTAATGTGGCGACTGCAGGCAACCAGGTTAGCTTCCTGGTACCAGTGGATAAGCTGTCGTCACTTTTAAAACACTACCGCGCTGAAGGCGGCACTCTCAACCTGAAGCAAGTAACTTATCAACAGCTTTTGGATAACCAGCAAAAAATTATCGACTCAATACTTAGGGCCGACTGGCAGCGTCGCGCCCTCGGTGAGGCACAGGTTGTCGGTGAAATAATTCCAGCCATTAAATGCTGGGGAAACACCCAAGAGAGCGAAACTAACCCGATCAAGCGAATTGATAAAGGCTGCACAGGACAAGATGTTATTTTCCTGTCCGACGACTTCAACACCGGGCGGGTAGAGTACGAATTTTTCTGGCTGCAGGCCGAGGATCTTCTGCCCGCGCGCTTTTATGCCGAGTACGAAGGGCAGATGGACTCCTTTTACCCAGGCAATAGCGCTGGAGAAGAAGATGTAACCAATTTCCACTGCCAGCAAGGATTTACCTCTCAGGAGCGCGGCAATGAAACCTCGGTATCGAAGCCGGATCGCAATCGCGAGCCCCTGATCGCGCGCACCAGCTACTGTGTCAGGCGCTACAAGGACTTCCCTGACCTCTACGATATTTTCTTCCTTAGCCTAAGTGTGGATCAGAAAAATCGCGCACTGGTCAGCCACTTTACCTTGTCCGGCTTTACCCAGGAGTCCGCCGACGCCTTTACCCAGAAGTTTACGAGCGAGATCCAATGGCCCTGATTATTGAAGAACTCAATCGCGCCCACCGGGTGCAACTGCGCTACCGAATGGACGGGGATAAATTTACCCTGGGCCGCGCTTACGACAACGATGCCATTCTGGAGGACATCCATTCCGATGCCCACCATGCCGAAATCAAGCGGGGAGAGGACGGCCAGTACGTCTTACACGACCTCAATTCGATCAACGGCTGCCAGCTTTTGGGAAACCTGAAAGACAAATCTGTTAAACCCGATACCATCGCTCAACACAGGATTTCCTCCGGTGACTTGCTGCAGTGTGGGAAGTCACGCTTCCGGGTTTTCCATACGGATGACCCGGTACCTGAAGCTACCCCTCTCCATTCACTGGAGAACCTGTTTTCCAGCTTGTCCCACCCCCTGGGAGCAATACTGCTGCTGTTATGTTTTGGTTTCGCCAGCGTACTGATGAGCTACCTCGGTTACGCCCGAAACTATCAATGGACTATTGCCGTCAACATTCTTGCCACGGCCATTATTGGCATGGTGATTTACGCCGGAGTCTGGGCGTTTATCGGCAGGGTAGTCAGGCATGAAACGCACTTTTTCACCCATCTATCCATCGCCGCCATAGGTGCACTTACTTACACCTTTTGGGAATGGCTGAGGGGGCTAATCAATTTCAATTTTGCCATCGGCACCACTATTCAGGTCCTGGATTTCCTGGTACTCGCCATCATATTACCGGCAATGCTCTGGTCCGCCTGCTATTTGGCCACCAACCTCGCCAGGGGCTGGCGCTGGACAGTGGCGCTGACACTGCCACTGGCATTCCTCGGCCTGGGCTTAGCTGAAAGCGTTAACAACATGGACGAATTCAGCGAGGTTCCGCCGATATCCACAGAGCTGAAATACGATAATATGCTATTCCGCAACCCTGTTCCCATGCAGGAATTTATTGGAAATTCGGCCGATCTGTTTGATATCCCCATCAAGAAAAAAGAAACTAAAGAGGGCGCTGAAGGCTCCTCCAGCGACAATCAAAGTAGTACTGCAGAGGTGGAATCATGAGCAAGATTTATTGGAGCCCAGGGCTCGACCAGCTGGAACCCTATACACCCGGGGAGCAGCCCAAGAGTGAAACCCTGATTAAGCTCAATACCAATGAGAACCCCTACCCTGCCTCCCCCGAAGCTTTAAGGCTCTTGGAGCAACACGACTTTGCTGATGCATTGCGCCGCTATCCCGACCCTGAGTCCTGTGAATTGCGCCGCGCTATAGCCGATAAGCACAATCTCTCTGCTGAGCAAGTATTTGTGGGCAATGGCTCCGATGAAGTGCTGGCGCTGAGTTTTTACAGTTTTTTCCGCCGCAGCGAGCCCCTGTTATTTCCGGATATCACCTACAGTTTTTACCCGGTTTATTGCCAGCTCTTCAATATCAAAAGCCGCACTGTTCCCCTGCACGGTGATTTCTCTATCCAGCTTGAGGACTATGCCGCTCCCGCAGCCGGTGTAATTATTCCCAACCCCAATGCACCCACGGGACGGTACCTGCCGCTAGAGCAGATTGAACAGCTCTTGCACTCACAGCCTGAGAGAGTGGTGGTTATTGATGAGGCCTATATCGATTTTGGCGGACAGAGTGCAACAACACTCATCGATCGCTACCCCAACCTGTTGGTGATACACACACTGTCAAAATCCTATGCCCTCGCAGGGCTTCGCCTCGGCTTTGCCATGGGGCAAAAGCACTTGATTGAAGGGTTGCTGAGAGCCAAGAACTCCTTTAACTCCTACCCCATTGATGCCATTGCCCAGCGTGTGGCCACCGCAGCGATCCGCGATACCGCCTGGCACAGCGACAATTGCGGCAAGGTCATCGCCACCCGCGAGCGCTGTGAGCGGGCGCTTACAGACCTGGGGTTCGAAGTGATTCCCTCCCAAGCCAATTTCCTCCTCGCCAAACCACCGGAGCCCGGCGCAGAAGCCCTGTATCTGGCACTGCGGGAGCGTAATATTCTCGTACGTTACTTCAACAAGCCCCGGATCAGTGAGTACTTGCGTATCTCTATTGGCACCGATGAGGAAATGGAGCAGCTGATACGGAACTGCAAAGAGATACTTGCGTCACAGAGCTAGCACTCTGTCTGTCTATACTCGTCGGGCGCCACTTGAGGTGGCCCGACAACTGTGACTTATTGGTATCCAGGGACCTATGCACCCGAAAGCTCAAAATTCAGTATCCACTACCGAGGCCGTTAGCCCCTTTAAAGCGGGATTTTTACGGCAACTAACCCACACCCTGATTCTCGCCTCGGCCCTAGCGAGCGGCGCCGCAAGTGCCAACGACTGGGATAAGGTCGAAGGGCCC
Source organism: Microbulbifer maximicatervae (SeqCode) (assembly GCF_052467955.1). Classification (NCBI taxonomy): domain Bacteria; kingdom Pseudomonadati; phylum Pseudomonadota; class Gammaproteobacteria; order Cellvibrionales; family Microbulbiferaceae; genus Microbulbifer; species Microbulbifer maximicatervae (SeqCode). Next base: position 1,082,672 of record NZ_CP174329.1, on the reverse strand, counting down.
AGTGCACAGACACCATCGAGTATTGGCACCTACACCAATGGCTGCCTGAGTGGCGGAGAGACCCTGCCATTGAGGGGAGAGGGCTATCAGTTGGTGAGGACTGGCCGCGATCGACATTTTGCCCACCCCCAGACCATTAACTTCCTAAAGGAGTTTTCCCAGAGCGTGGCGCAGAAAGATCTGGGCAGAATCCAGATCGGTGACATGTCTATGGCTCGAGGGGGCCCTTTCGGCAGTGGTGGGCACAACAGCCACCAAACTGGCCTGGACGTAGACATCTGGTATTCCCAGGATCGGCGAGCCGCAGAGCGTCCCCTCACCCCGTGGGAGCGTGATAATATTTCTGCTGTTGCCTTGGCTGATGAGCGCAAACACCGCCTAATCCCTGAAAACTGGGACGACCGGGTTCCCAAAATCCTGCGCTTGGCCTCAGAGGACCAGCGGGTCGAACGAATTTTTGTACACCCGACCATCAAGCGCCACCTGTGCGAAATATCCGGCGAAGATAACGAGTGGCTGCGAAAAGTGCGCCCCTGGTGGGGGCACAATTACCATTTTCATGTGCGCCTGGCCTGCCCAGAGGGAAGCACCAACTGTAAGCCCCAGGCACCAGTGACCACTGCAGCCTGTGGCAGTGACCTGGATTGGTGGTTTAGCGATGACTTCTATGCAATTCTCAATGGCACTAAACCCCAGCCGAAACAGAAAAAGCCGAAACCAAAGACCTTGCCTCAACAGTGCGAACAGGTATTAACCGCACCTTCGGCAGGCACTACGACGGAATAATTTTATGATTAACACCTTGCTTATCTGCGGCGGTGGCGGCAGCGAGCACGACGTATCCCTCAGAACTGCTGATTTTATCGAGGACAAGTTGTCAGCGGCAGAGGACATCGCCCTATTGCGGGTGGAAATGGATAGCAGTGGCTGCCTTACCGACAGCCAGGGCCGGGTTTACCATATCTTTTACGATCGCAAAATTCGCGATGAAGAAGGTAACTCCTGGGATGTGGACTACGTAATTCCTGCAATTCATGGCTACCCGGGAGAGACCGGCGATTTGCAGTCGCAACTGGATATGTTCGGCATCCCCTATTTCGGCTCTGCACCTGAGCCCAGCAAAATCTGCTTTAACAAAATTAAAACCAAGATGTGGCTCAGCGCTCTGGGTATTGAAAACACACCTTACGAGTTTTTGCACAGCACTGAAGTCGAGGAGCTACAAAAAGCTCACGATGCCCTGGAGAACTGGGGCGAGGTATTTGTTAAAGCCTCCAATCAGGGATCTTCCGTAGGTTGCTTTAAGGTCCGTGACAAAGAGGGCTTAGAGGCCGCGATCGAGGACGCCTTTAAACTCTCCCCTTATGTGCTGATAGAAAAAGCATTGAAAGCCAGAGAGCTGGAAGTTGCGGTTTACCACTACGATGATGATGTGATCGCAACCCACCCGGGAGAAGTACGCGCCCCAACGGATACTTTTTACACTTATAAGGAAAAGTATGCCGAGGGCAGCCGCGCGGTCACCTTTATCGAAGCTGCTGATCTTCACGAAGAACAGCTTCAATGGATAGCCGAAGTATCCCTGCGCACTTTTAAAGCCCTAAAGCTGAAGGATTTGTCCCGCATAGACTTTTTCCTGACAGAGACCGGCGAACTCTACCTCAATGAGGTCAATACTTTTCCCGGTATGACACCTAACTCCATGTTCCCCAAAATGATGGAAAACCACGGGCACAATTTCACCGAATACCTGGCCGGCCTGATCCGCTCTGCGGTATCTTCACCTAACGACAAGACATAATTAAAAGGGGCCTGTTGGCCCCTTTTCTTTTTTGCTCATTTTGATCCGACGGGCTAGTGCAACAACCACCCCTGTTGACGTCGCCGTGAAAACTGGCCGCGCAGAAACTCCATCTGATCGCCGCGAATCCGCTCACTGTTAATCAGGGCAAGGTATTCAGCTGCATTGGGGCAGAAGGGCAAAGCCAACAACTCCATGTCGATATTTTCCAATAATTGATTGCCCTTATGCTGGTTACAGCGCCTGCAGGCCGCAACCACATTTTCCCAGGAATCAACTCCGCCTTTGGAAACAGGAATAACATGGTCCCGTGTCAAATCCACACTTTTAAAGAAGTTACCGCAATAAAGACAAGTATGGGAATCGCGAAAAAACAGTGCTCGATTTGTTAGAGGTGGGCGCCGGCGCGGACGGGCCATACGTGCACCGCCACAGGCGATAATAGCGGCCAGATCGAGGCTGGAGCGATCGCCATTGCGATTAAAGCCTCCTCTCACCCGCTGGACAACACCTCCCAGCGACCATGTAACCAGCTCCCGCACGTACAGACAGGATGCCTCTTGCCAACTCAGCCATTCCAGCGGTTGTCCCGCCAGGTTTAAACGCAATATTCTCGCGTGCATAACCTCGCCTCCCCACAGTCGAATAGAACAAGGCAGCCCCGGAACTGTTTCCGTGTAATCACAACAGTTTTTATAAAGAAGAAAAAAGAAGTTTTGGAGTGACAGATCGAAGGGACTGGATGACGATGACAGAAGCTGGCGCGATTCACAGCATTAGAAAAAACTGCCACCTTCGAAAGTAAAAGCTTGCTCCCAGACAAGATGGAGGAGTCTGAAAGCTTTTTTACCAACGAAAATACAGATGCCCACAGGCGTAGTTTTGCCTTGGGTAATACGGGCACTTCTGCTGGTAGATTACTGAATGCGCCACCCTCCGCCGGCCCATGGGTAATTTGGCCGGCCTATCAACATTAAAGCGGATAACTATTACAAATTCCAGACAGCGACATGCCGCTGATGGAATAACAGCAAATTACAAAAGAAAGGTGTAAATTGTGGAAAGCGTTGCAGGCAGCAACAGGCAGGTTAAAGCAGAATGTAAAACACCGCCCAGGCAATCCGGCCCGGGCGGTGCGTCTCACAGGATGGTGCCCATATCCCTAGGGCGAGCGGCGCAATCCATTTATCCATTGCCGCAGTAGTGCAGTCCCTTTCGCGTCCTTGCAAGTTAATTATGGACATCAAGGGAGAAAAAAGTAGGGGAAATCTGCTGAATTTTGTGTAAGAGATATCTCACAAACTGAGTTACCTGTTACAAAAGGGAGGGGAGACAGGAAATTAATCCCGTGTTAACTATAGGGGTAAATAGATAAGCGCGGCAACTATAAACATCTTTATTTCAAGTTCAATCGATACCATGAAGAAAACGTTGAAATATACGCTAATATTTTTTATCGCCCTCGGCGCGGTGCTTTCTACCGCCTTAGCCACCTTTAAATCCAGCGTCAGCGTGCCTTGGCGCCAACTGGTCGGTGGTGTCAAAACAACAGAAAAAGAAGTGACAGGCCGGCTGACCGCAGCAGATGGATACTCGGTCCAGTTATTCGCAGGGGATGTTCCCGGCGCACGCTGGCTCACAGTGACCCGCAAAGGAGACATCATCGTCTCTCAGCCTAAACATGGCAAAGTTTCACTTTTATTACAAGATAAAGACGGCGACGGCCGCAGTGACGGGCAAAAGACCCTTATTGATAATCTTCAACGGCCCCACGGATTATTGCTACACGACGGTTGGTTATATATTGCCGAAAGTGACGCAGTTGGACGGGTGCCCTTTGATCATTCCGATGGGCGACTGGCTGGGCGCTACCAGAGAATTATTGAAAATCTTGAGGACGATGGACACTGGACAAAAACTATTGATATGAGTCCCGATGGATGGCTTTTTCTCAGCAGTGGTTCCAGCTGCAACGTTTGTATTGAAAAAGATCCTCGCCGCGCAACCATCATGAGAATGAAACCAAATGGACATAATTTTGAAATATACGCCACCGGCCTGCGTAATAGTGTGGGGTTCGATTGGTCTCCAAAAGATGGCGGACTTTACGCAACAGATAATGGCCGCGATTGGCTCGGCGACAACCTGCCGCCAGACGAGCTCAACCTGATTCGCAAAGACCAATTCTACGGATGGCCCTACGCCTACGGTGACCGGGTTCCCGATCCGGATCTTGGGGTGGATGCAAGCCCTGAAATCCAGCAAAAGATTGCTGATTCAATTCCTCCCGTGTACGAATTTCGCGCTCACAACGCGCCGCTCGGGATTAAATTTTTGCGCAGTGTCGAACAGCCTAAGGATTATCGCCATGCAGCGCTGGTCGCCCTGCACGGCTCGTGGAACCGCAGCGTGAAAGATGGCTATAAAGTTGTCTCCCTGCACTGGAGTAACGACGGAGAAATCCAACAGAGGGATTTCCTGTGGGGATTTCTCAGCGATGACCGTCAAACGGTTTACGGCCGCCCTGTCGCCATCGCCGAGGATAAACTGGGCAACATCTATATTTCCGATGACTACGCCGGTGCAGTTTATCGTGTGAGCCAAGGGGCCCCTCGCCAAGCTGTATTGACAACACAGCAGCCACAACTGCAAAAAACATCCACGGCCAACGCGCTTTCAATAGATGCCGAGGTGGTGCAACTGGGCGCGCAGCTCTATCGGTCTAACGATTGTGCCCACTGCCATCAGGCCCAGTTTCCCCTGCGCAACTTATCCGCTAAATACACAGCGCAGACCCTGGCTGACTACTTCGATACCCCAACACCACCAATGCCTAACTACAACTTTACGGCGGTGCAGAAAAAAGCCCTGGCGCACTATCTTTTATCCCGGGAGTCGAGTCTCTAGGAATTGCACGCCTAAACGACACTGAGAAGAGGCTCCCTGATGAGGGGGCCATGGAATTGACCCCCGCAGCGCCAGCCGCTAAGGTTGCCCCGCAATTAAGAGGCGATGCTATGGCGGCAAAGAAAAAAACAGCAACTTTTGAAGAGAGTCTCGAGGCGTTGGAACAGCTGGTTGAGCGACTCGAAGGCGGAGATCTCCCATTGGAGGAGGCTCTCGCTGATTTCGAAAAGGGAGTGAAACTCACCCGGGAGTGCCAACAGAAGCTCGCCAAAGCCGAGCAGAAAGTGAAGCTGTTAATTGAAGAGAGCGGCAATATCCGCGAGCTCCCCTTTGATGCCGACGACAACTCCGGGGACCCAGTTTAAGTGAGTTCCGCAAACCTGCCAGAGGAGCTGAAAGCCTTTCTACAGGCCTCCTCCACACGCGTCGAAAGCCGAATCCAGCAGGCGCTCAACACCCCGATCGACGGCTCAGAAAAGCTGTTCGAAGCAATGCGCTATGCCGCACTGGGCCCCGGCAAACGCCTGCGCCCCGCTCTCGTCTACGCTTGTGCCCAGGTTTTTCGGGGTGTCGATTTTGACCTGGCCTATTGCGATAACACAGCGGCGGCCCTGGAGTGCATTCACGCCTACTCCCTGGTCCATGACGACCTGCCGGCAATGGATGACGACGACCTTCGTCGAGGTCGCCCCACCTGTCATATCGCCTATGACGAAGCCACAGCCATTCTCGCCGGCGACGCACTGCAAACCCAGGCTTTCGAGTTGCTTCTCGCAGAACCGCTCGCGCCTCAATTGCAGTTACAGCTTATGCGTGAGCTCGCCACAGCGGCGGGGGCCCGAGGTATGGTCGCCGGCCAGGCTATCGACCTGGACTCCGTTGACCAAACCCTGACCCTGGATCAGCTGGAGCCCATGCACCGCCTCAAGACCGGAGCTCTGATTTGTGCCAGCGCACGTATGGGCGCACTGCTGGGCGGTGCCAGCGAGAGGGAGCTGGAGGTTATTACCCGCTACGCCCAAGCTATTGGCCTGGCATTCCAGGTTCAGGACGATATTCTCGATATCACTGCTGAAACCGCGGTTCTGGGCAAAACCCAGGGCGCCGATGCCCTGCGCAACAAACCCACTTATGTCTCTCTGCTCGGCGTCGACGGCGCCCGGGACAAGCTGGCAAAACTGCACGCCCAGGCCTCCCAGGCACTGCAAAGTCTCGATGGCGATACCCTGCTACTGCAGCAGCTCGCAGACTATATCGTGCAGCGCGGACACTAAGTCACAGCCTTGCCTGTGGGGTTTGGGATGCAATATGCCCGCCACGGGCATACAATCCCCCTCAATATCACCATCTGTTGCAACTGATACATTTGATGCTCGAAGAAATTCCACGCACACGTCCGCAGACACCGCTACTCGACTCGATCGACGACCCGGCGCAGCTGCGCGCCCTCGATGAACGCCAATTGCCGGAACTCGCCAGCCAATTGCGTGAGTACCTGCTGTATTGTGTCGGCCAGACCGGCGGGCACTTTGGTGCCGGTCTCGGTGTGGTGGAACTGACCATCGCCCTGCATTACATATTCAATACCCCGGAGGACCGGCTGGTTTGGGATGTGGGCCACCAGACCTACCCCCATAAAATCCTCACCGGTCGCCGCGAGCAGATGCTGTCCATGCGCCAGCAAGGGGGCCTGTCCGGCTTCCCCAAACGCAGTGAGAGCCCCTACGATACCTTTGGTGTTGGCCACTCCAGCACTTCGATCAGCGCCGCCCTGGGTATGGCCCTGGGCTCCCCTGACGATCGCAAGGTAGTGGCGGTGATTGGCGATGGCGCCATGACGGCGGGAATGGCTTTCGAAGCCCTGAACCACGCCTCCCATACCGGCAAGGACATGTTGGTTGTTCTCAATGACAACAGTATGTCTATCTCAAAAAATGTCGGCGGCCTGGCTACCTATTTCGCCAAAATCCTGGCCAGTAAAACCTACCTGAACATGCGCGAGGGCAGCCGTAAGATACTGTCTGCCATCCCCAAAGCCTGGCAATTGGCGCGACGTACCGAAGAGCACGTCAAAGGCATGATCACGCCGGGAACCCTGTTCGAAGAACTGGGTTTTAACTACGTGGGCCCCCTGGATGGCCACAACATGCACGACCTGGTCCACACCCTACGCAACTTGCGCAGCCAACCGGGCCCACAACTCCTGCATATTGCCACCACTAAGGGCAAAGGCTTCAGCCCTGCTGAAGAAGATCCAGTGGGCTACCATGCGCTGAACAAGCTGGAGCCAGAAGCCAAGGTGCAAGTGGCCGTACCCGGCAAGAAGAAACTGCCCAAGTACCAGGATATTTTTGGCCAGTGGCTATGCGATGCCGCAGAACAGGACGAGCGCCTGGTCGCTATTACCCCGGCCATGTGCGAGGGTTCCGGTATGGTGGAGTTCTCCAAACGCTTCCCGGACCGCTTCCACGACGTAGCCATTGCCGAACAGCACGCCGTCACTCTCGCTGCGGGCCTCGCCTGTGAAGACCAGAAGCCGGTAGTTGCTATTTATTCGACATTTTTACAGCGCGGCTACGACCAAATGGTACACGATGTGGCAATCCAAAACCTGGATGTCACTTTCGCCATCGACCGCGCCGGCCTGGTAGGGGAAGACGGCCCCACGCACGCGGGTAGTTTTGACCTCACATTTATGCGCTGCCTGCCCTACCTGGCTATCGCCGCGCCCAGTGACGAAAACGAATGCCGCCAGCTGCTCTATACCGCCTACCAACACAACGGCCCCACTGCTGTGCGCTATCCGCGCGGAACCGGTATGGGTACCGCCATCAACAAGGAAATGACAGAGCTACCGATCGGCAAGGGGCGCCTGTTGCGCCAGGGCAGTGGTGTAGCCATCCTCAGCTTCGGAACCTTACTCGGCCCCGCTATGGCCGCTGCAGAGCAGCTGGGGGCCTCCGTAGCCGATATGCGCTGGGTAAAACCCCTGGACGAGACACTGATCGATGAACTTGCCAAGAGTCACCAACTCTTAGTTACCATCGAAGAGAACACCATTGCTGGTGGTGCTGGCAGTGCCGTACTCGAATACCTCAATAGCACTGCGCGGTCAGTACCGGTGCTGCAACTGGGGCTTCCAGATCAAATTATTGAGCACGGCAAGCACAAAGACCTGCTGGCGGCCATCGGCCTCAATGCTTCCGGTATTGAGGAACAGATTCGCAGGCGCTTGCAACTGATCAATCACCAGGAGTTTGGCAGTCGCACAGCGGCAGCCAACTGACCCAGCCCGCCTTTGGCAGCCAGCTAATGCGGCTGGCTGCTCTTCGAATGCCCGGCAATAAATTGCCGGCAGTGGTAACAAACCACCCATTGACTAAATCCGGCCACTATTTGGACCACACGCTTTCACTCGAGGGGACTATGTCGTTTATCAGAAAAGCCCTATTCACTTCCCTGGGACTTATTGCCAGCCTCAATACCTCGGCGATGGATCAGGATACCTTCCGGAAAGCATACAAGTCCCTTCCGGAGACCAGCGCCTCCGAGCGCCTCATCGCCTTACAGGATTTACGTTATCGCTGGATTATGGAGAGTTATCCCAGCCAGGCAACCTACGAGGGCTACCCCGGGCAAAATCATCGCTGGGTAGATAACTCCCTGAAATCTGTGAAACTCAGGCAGAAGCAGACCCGAATCCTATTGGGCGCTACACGCAATATCGACCAGAGCGACCTGCCAGCCGGGCAACAATTGGATTACCAGCTGCTCTACCAGGACTTATTGGGAGAAGTAAAAGGCTTCCAGTTTCCAGAGCACTTGCAACCAATTACCCATATGAGCGGTATTCAGCGCAATGTACCGGCTGTTATCAATAGCATGCCCAAGCGCACTGCAGCCGATTACGAAACAATTATCAGCCGCTTGGAAAGGTTGCCAATCCTGATTGAACAAACCCAGGGGCTGATGCGCCGGGGCCTGCGCAAAGGGGTCACACCACCACAAATTACCCTGCGCGACCTGCCGCGTCAGATACGCGCACTGGTACCTGTCGCGCCGGAGCACAGCCCATTGCTGACGGCATTTAATCGAATGCCTGAGGCCATCCCAGCAACTAAGCGGAAAAACCTGCAGCAACGCGCCTATGCCATTTACAGCAAACAACTGGTACCGGCCTGGCAGGGTATGGCTGAATTTGTTGAGCGAAAATATATTCCCGAGGCCCAGGTGGATACCGCTTTAACCAGCCGCCCTGACGGTCTGCGCTGGTACGCCCATAAAGTGGAAGAGAGTACCACCACCGATCTTAGCCCCGAAGAGATCCACCGCATTGGGCTTGCGGAAGTGAAGCGAATTCGAGGGGAGATGGATAAAATCATCCAGAAGACGGGCTTCCAGGGGGACTTTAAGGCCTTTACCGACTTCCTGCGTAGCGACCCGCGCTTTTACCACACCAGCCGGGAAGGGTTATTGCGGGACTACCGCGATATCGCCAAGCGTATTGATGCAGAGCTGCCCGCCCTATTTGGCACCTTGCCACGCCTGCCCTATGGTGTGAAACCAATTCCCGGTTACTCAGAACAGGCCCAAACTACTGCCTACTACCAACCGGGCTCCAATGAGGCCGGCCGTGCAGGTATTTTCTTTGCCAATACCTACAACCTGCCCAGCCGCCCAAAATGGGAAATGGAGGCGCTCACAGTGCACGAGGCGATGCCGGGTCACCACCTGCAAATTGCCCTGGCACAAGAGCAAACTGATATTCACCCACTGCGCCGTATGGCTCTCTATACCGCATTTGTAGAGGGTTGGGGCCTTTACTCCGAAAGTCTCGGTTACGACCTCGGCCTGTATAAAAACCCCTACAGCGAATTCGGTGCACTCACTTACGATATGTGGCGTGCTGTGCGCTTGGTAGTGGATACCGGTATGCACCAGCTGGGTTGGAGCCGCGAGGAAGCGATCGAGTACTTTATGGAAAACAGCGCCAAGCCACTCCACGATGTGACCGTCGAGATCGACCGCTATCTGGTTTGGCCGGGCCAGGCCCTGGCCTACAAACTGGGACAACTCAAAATTAAAGAGCTGCGTGCGGAAGCGGAGGAAACCCTGGACAGCAATTTTGATATTCGCAGCTTCCATGACGCTCTGTTGGGATCTGGAGCACTGCCACTGAATATTCTTGAAGAGCGTATGGACAACTGGCTGGAAAGCCAGGCCTCAGCGTCTGCCCATATCGATGCGCAACAGATCGAGAAGCCCGCTACCAGTTAATCCAAACCTGTCGGCTTCTACTTCCTCTTTGCAATAGATTTCAAACCTATTGCAAAGAGGAAGTTTCGATAAAACAACTCTAATTTCCCCATTACCACTCAACATCAATTCCAAAATAAATTGAGCGAGGCTCTCCGGGGAAATACCGGCTGCCGCTAAAGCTGCTGTAATCGGCACGCTCAGCATAAGCTCTGTCAGTAATATTCAATAATCGTGTCGAAAATCCATATTGATCCCACTGCCAGGCCAATTGAAAGTTGAGCAAATCATGCCCCGGATAGCGGTGAGCATTTTGAGGGTCGGTAAAATAACTGCCCTGATGTAACCACTCCAGTTCCGCCGATATAAGAGAGCCGGGCGACCACTGCAGGCGATAGCTACCAAAAGTTCTTGGTGCGGAATCTACAAAATTCCCATCCAGTTCTACGCCCTCTATCTCCCGTTGATCGTCATAGCGATGTTCAGCATAGCTGGTACTACCCTCAAAGCGCAGACTTTCAGAAAACTCATAATTAACCGCTAATTCCAGCCCCCAGTGCCGGGTCTTCCCATTGGACTGGTTAAAGTAATCAGCATCGCGAAAAATTACATTTTCCTTTTCCATTGCATAGGCCACCCACTCAAATGATAGGGAATCACCCAGCTTCCTCAGCCCTATTTCAAAGCTATTGAGCTCTTCAGCGTCCAATTCTGCAACCGTTTGCTCCCTCTGTAAGCGATATAATTCTGTCGCCTGGGGTACCCGATATCCCTGAGCGAGTTGGGTAAATAGTTGAAATTCACTATCTAACTGTAACAGAGCGCCCAGCTTGGGGGAGATATTGCTAAATCTATCTTTTCGGTCACTTGGTCGACTAAACCGGCAGCCGCCGAAATCACAAGCCATTCCATTTTCATCGGTACGCCCGGAGAGCATGTTATTATCGTAATTGTAATGTGCAGACTCAAATCTCACTCCGCCAGTAATTTCTAATTTATCACTAACCTGCCAGTTTACCGATGCGTAAGGAGCGAGATTCCAAGCCGTCACTTCGTAATCATAGTGATTCCCCACAGGAATCGTCGCCTGAAGAAATTCAGATCCCTCGGTAGTACTCTCTTGCACCTCCAAGAGATATCCCTCGCTTATTTCCGTATCAATACCCGAAACCAGATTCAGTTTTTTATCCAGCTCCAGATAATAACTAGTTCTAATTCCAATACTTTCCTGACCACTTTCTTCCAAAGGCTGGCCCGGTAAATAATGTTGCAGAAAACGCATTTTGGTTTTTCGAAAATACGGCGACAACTGTATTTGGCTGTCACGATTAATAGGTATATCAATCAGGGAATACATCCTGATAGCATAGGCATCCCGAAATGCCTCTGAATTGGGGTTTGTACGGCCCAATCGAGGATCTCGATAAGCGCCCTCCCCCTCAACGTAACCCGCAGTTTCCTGGTTCAGGTTTGTAGCTACCAAACGGGTTCGAACCCTGCTATCTCCGATGTGGCTAACATACTGAACACTGGCTTTTTGCTGGTCCACACCGGAGTGATCTCTATAGCCACCATCGGTCGTCAGATACAAATCCGTACTTATTCCATCACCTTCAGTATTAAAATGATGATTCGCCGACACACCCACTCGGTAATAATCGTGAGGCCCCGTCTCAACATTGAGTAATCCACCCTCATCCTCAACAGGGTCACGGCTAATAATATTGATCAATCCATGCAGGGCATTTGATCCATATAGCGTACCAGCAGGCCCTCTTATGACTTCGATATGACGTGCTGTCTCACTAAAAGATTCAAATAACTCATTGATATTGCAAAAGCCGTTTGCTCGCAGTGGAATGCCATCCTCTGCTGTCAGAACTCCCCCACAAGCGCCCGCACCCGTCAGTACTGGGGAGCGCAGGGCGGGCAGATATTCCTGCCCATTTCCTCGAGCCAGATTTGCTCCGGGCACACTCGCCAAGCTTTGTTGGATGTGGGTGTTACCCGCTTTCTTGAGCACATCATTGTCGACAACAGAAATGCTCTCTACCCGCTCCGCAATGCCCTGAGCATACCTGCCCGCTGTAACAACCAGGGTCTCTATCTTTGCCTCATTACCATACGAAAAGTCAGAAAGGAAACATAACCAGACAGACACAAAAAATAATAAGGCTCCTTTTATTCCATGGATCATTTTCAACTTGGCCAAACTCCCTATAACTGATTTTATTTTTATCGTCGGATACTTCCCTTCAAACCTGATTATATCGGAAGTTGCAGCTGCTAAAGAAAAGTGTGGTCTGCCGCTTAGTCTGCCCCAAGCCTCATTAAAAGCGTTTCCTCCATTCTCAGCTATATCTTTTCTATTGACCGTCCAATATGTTTATCAACAAGAAAGCGTCACAAGCGGCGCAAAAGTTGAAATCCTCAAAGCTATTTTTAAAGGAATATCATGGCTTGGTTCTACTTAATACTCGCTGGACTATGCGAAATTGGCTGGGTGCTGGGGCTAAAATTTTCACAGGAAAGCAATACCCGCCTGTTAGGTATAGGTATGGCCGTAGTATTTATCGGGATCAGTGGATTTCTTCTGTGGCTGGCGCAGCGAGAGATACCTATTGGTACTTCCTATGCGGTCTGGACTGGAATTGGTGCCGCCGGTGCCTTTATTGTAGGCGCGATATTTTTTGGTGATCCAACCAGCCTTGGACGCTACCTGGGAGTTTTGCTCATTATCTTAGGCGTTGTCACTTTAAAACTCTCTCATTAATGGAGAAGCACCCGGGAAAATTCCCGGGCGCCAGCTCTATTAATCCTCTGAATATTTGTGTTTACGTGCCTGGTTTTGCACAGATCGATACATCTGGGATAGCGCTCTCTCCCCTGCCCGCTTCTGCGCGAGAGTTTGACCGTTACGGCTTAGTTCCTGTTGCAGTTTTTGCCAATTGCGCAAGCGCCGATCATCCAGCGAATCGCCCGTTATTGCCTCTTGTACCGCACAGCCTGGCTCTGACTGGTGCTGGCAGTCAGAAAAGCGACACTCTCTGGACAAGGCCTCGATATCAGAAAAAGTCTCCGCCACGCCATCTTCAACATGCACCAATCCTAGCTCCCGCATTCCAGGGCTATCGAGTAACAGCGCTCCCCAACTCAGGGAGTGAAGAGAGCGTTTCCGTGTAGTGTGACGTCCTTTACTATCGGCTTCGCGAATGGTCCCAGTCTCAGCCAGGGGTTCGCCATACAGCGCATTTAGCAAAGTGGATTTACCCACTCCAGAAGAACCTAACAGCGCGATAGTTTCCCCAGGTAAGCACCACTGGCGCAGCTGTGCCACGCTTTCTCGATCCAGGCTATTTACCATTGCAGCGGGTAATTCGCCGAATGGACGCAATGCCTGAAGAAAAGGGGCTGTATCTTCACACAGATCGGTCTTAGTCAGTATCAGGTGTGGGCTGCAACCAGACTCCCGAGCCAGAGCCAAATAGCGCTCAATACGTGAGAGGTTAAAGTCATCATTCAGAGACGAAACAATAAAAACACTATCGACATTGGCGGCGATCATCTGCACCTGATGCCCCCCAGGTGCCATGCGCTCAAACTGGCTGCTGCGGCTCAACAAACGCACGAAATATCCACTGCTCTTCTCTAACAACAGCCAATCCCCCACCGCGGGCAAATTAGCCACAAGACTCCCGGTTAGCGGAAGGGACACAGCCCCCTGCTCGCCGGCCAATTCCAGGCGACTGCGGTGTACAGCCATAATCCGCAGCGGCAAACACTGCTCGAGTTCTTCGAGCGTCAGCTGCTGTTGGAAAAAAGACTTCCAACCGAGTTTTTGTAGCGGAGAAGCTTCCCGCTCAATTTTGATAGATGGGGATTTAGTGCCGAATCTATTAACAGACCGGCGGGTAAAGTGAGATTTACTCAAGATTGAAACCCTCTGGGCGCAACAAAGCACCAAGCGACCGCACATACGCGGCCAACAGAGCTTTCTCAGGGAAAGCCCGACGTCTAGGAATCTATCGCCGGGCGTGGGCAGCTGGAGGCTGCTACTGGACCCGACGGAGGGTTGTAACAATCATCAATCATCCTCCGCAGTCATTGAGTTCTGGATTCCGCCAAAGTACCTGGCGGGCTATGGGCAAATTAGCACTACCCGGGGATAGGAGCAAGGATAATCCCGGGAAGCCTCTTAGTAATTGCCCCGCCACAAAAAGCAAAGCCGGCAAAAGCCGGCCTTCGAATCCGATTACAGCGAGTGCATCACCTTTCTCGACTCACCATAACCCGATCAGTTGAGTATAGATCCGGCTTTTTCTTTCGCCATCACGTTTACTCGAGAAGCATCTTCTCCTGCGGGTGTTTCCACCAAGTGACGAATTTATAAAGGTTTTATGACACCCCCAACCACCTCCCCCAGACCTCCACCTCCTCGGGGTGGGAGGCCGTCAATGCGTGACTGCGATTCAATACCAATTGAGAGAACCGCAACAAGTACAAAAAAAATGGGAAGCGCTATGCCAACAACAAAATTTACAGGGCCCGGCACAAGGGCCGGGCTGATTCTGGGGGCAGTCTTCTGCTCCATCCAAATACCGGTTTGGGCATCTGACACACCAGACCCCACAGAGGTCAATATTCCCGGCAACCTACAAAGCCAACTGGGCTGCGATGGCGACTGGCAACCAGGTTGTGTCGCCACCCAGCTCAGCTATGACAGCGAAGACGACAAATGGCAAGGCAACTTTTGGATACCCGCCGGCAACTGGGAGTACAAAGCCGCTCTCAACAACAGCTGGGATGAAAATTATGGCTCGGGTGGCCAGCGGGACGGCGGTAATATTTCCCTTAGCCTGGATGAGGCCCGCGAAGTTAAATTTATCTACGACCACGAGAGTCACTGGATCACCGACAACCACAATAGCGTGGTCGCCACTGTAGCCGGCAACTTCCAATCCCTGCTCGGGTGTCCGGGAGACTGGCAACCCAGTTGCCTGCGCAGCTGGATGCAGGATGCCGATGGAGATGGCACCTACACCTTTATCACCTCAGCGCTTCCTGCCGGTTCCTATGAATTCAAGGTAGCCCTGCACGAAGGCTGGGAGGAGAGCTACGGCAACAATGGAGCCAACGTCAGCTTTACCGTGGTCGCCGATTACGACGAAATCTACTTTGCTTTTGACTCGAATAGTAAAGAAGTCACCGTCAGCAGTGACGGCTTCGCCAAGGGTGACCTGAGCAGCGATAAAGCTCACTGGGTGGATACCAGCAGCTTTGCCTGGGATATCCAGGTACAGGAAGGCATCGAGGTTAAATTGCACTACAGCAACAGCGCCGAGCTAAAACTGGAGGACGGTGATATCCGTTCCGATGGCACCATCGATCTCACCCCTCTCGCCACCCTGCCCGACAGCGCCCAACAAAAATTCCCGCACCTGGCCAGTTTCAGTGCCTGGCAATTGCCGGGGCAGGCTTCCACTAGTGATCTGGTAACCCAGCAACTCGCCCTCGCCGCTTACGATGCGGAGGGCACGTTACTGGATGCGACTGGTGTGCAGACGGCAGGCGCGCTCGATGATCGCTTCTACTACGACGGTGAACTCGGTGCCCGTGTCGGCGAGGAGAATATCCAGCTCGATCTTTGGGCTCCCACCGCACGGGCAGTAAAGCTGCACCTGTTTACAGACTCCAGCAGCGATAGCGCCGATCAGGTGGTATCCATGCTGCGCGATGAATCTACCGGGGTTTGGAGTGCCGATATCGACAAGCAGTGGGACCGCAGCTTTTACCTCTACGAGGTCGAGGTGTATTCCTACTTCAGCCGCCAGATTGAAACCAACCTGGTCACCGACCCCTACTCCCTGAGTCTCTCCATCAATAGCGGCAAAAGCCAGATCATTAACCTGAATGACCGGGACCTGAAGCCGCGCGGTTGGGATCGCCTGCGCAAGCCCAGGTTAACCCAGCCGGAAGATATCAGTGTCTACGAGCTGCACGTACGCGATTTCAGTATTGTGGATCAAACTGTCCCCGAAACAGAGCGCGGCACCTTCAAGGCTTTCACCCGCAAGCACAGCGACGGCATGCGCCACCTCAATAAACTGGCCCGCGCCGGCCTCACCCATATCCACCTGCTGCCGGCCTTTGACTTTGCCACAGTCAATGAGGATCGCACGCAGCAGCAGCAAACACCTGACCTCTCAGACTACGCATCGGACAGCAGCGAGCAGCAGGCCCAGGTAGATGCAATTCGCGATACCGATGGCTTTAACTGGGGCTACGACCCATTGCACTACACGGTCCCCGAAGGCAGCTATAGCAGCGCTCCCGATGGACCTGCGCGCATTCACGAATTCCGTCAAATGGTGCAAGGGTTATCCCACTCCGGCCTGCGACTGGTGATGGACGTGGTTTACAACCACACCAGCTCCTATGGCCAATACGACAACTCCGTACTCGATAAAATCGTCCCCGGCTATTACCACCGCCGCAATCTGGAGGGCGGAGTGGAGATGAGCAGCTGCTGCGCAAATACCGCCAGTGAGCACGCCATGATGGAAAAGCTGATGATCGATTCCCTGGTCACCTGGGCCCGGTCCTACAAGGTGGACAGCTTCCGTTTCGATCTGATGGGACACCATAGCCTCGACAATATCCTCAAGGCGCAAGCGGCATTGCAATCACTGACCCCGGCAGCCGATGGTGTCGATGGCAACGCTATCTATCTGTACGGCGAGGGCTGGAATTTTGGCGAGGTGGCCGACGATGCTCGCTTTGTACAGGCCCGCCAGGGCAATATGGCCGGCAGCGGTATCGGCACCTTTAACGATCGCCTGCGCGATTCCGTGCGTGGTGGCAACCCCTTCGGAGGCTTTGAGGAGCAGGGCTTTGGTACCGGTCTGTTCACCGACAGCAACGGTAAGTTTGAGGGAGAAGATGAGCGTGCCACACTGCTAACCCTTGCAGATAAAGTCCGCGTTTCCCTCGCCGGCAACCTGGCGGATTATCCTTTTGAAGATGCCAACGGCAATATCATTACCGGCAGCGAGCTAGTCTATAACGGCCAGCCCACCGGCTATACCGCCGACCCGCAGGAATCCATTAATTATATTGCCGCCCACGACAACGAGACGTTGTTCGACGGAGTACAGATCAAAGCCAGCGACAGCGCCGACTTGGCTGAACGAGTGCGTATCCAGGCATTCAGTAATTCCCTGGTTCTGTTCGCCCAGGGAGTGCCGTTTATCCACGCAGGCCAGGATTTCCTGCGCTCAAAGTCGATGGATCGGGACAGTTACAACTCCGGTGACTGGTTTAATGCACTGGACTTCAGCCTCGCCACCGATAATTGGGCTGCGGGTTTACCTATCGCAGATAAAAATGAAGATAACTGGTCCCTGATGCAACCTTTACTGGCAAACCCGGAACTGGCTCCCGAGCGCCGGCACCGCTTGTGGAGTTCTGCTCTATTCCGCGAGCAACTGGCGATTCGCAACAGCTCTCCCCTGTTCCGCTTGTCTGATGCAGAGTCCGTAGAGGCACACCTTAATTTCCTCAACACCGGACCCGACCAGATTCCTGGGCTGATTGTGATGGAGTTATCCGATTCCAATGGCAACATCGATCGCCGCTTTGAACGAATTGTGGTGCTGTTTAATGGCGATGACGAATCATTGGAATTTACCAGCGAAAACCTTATTGGTGAGTACCTATTCAAGCACCCACGTCAGCGCCGATCAGTAGACTCACGCCTGCACAAAGTAAAATTTGATAGGAGCAGCGGCACCTTTACTCTGCCCGGCCGAACTACCACAGTATTTGTGCAGCCACGCCGTAGATATTAATTCTTTATAAATTTTGAAAGGCCGGATTTTCCGGCCTTTTTTTCATTTTTTAGAAACTAATTTCCCGGCTCTCACCAAGTAATCAGCTCGCAATTGTCATATTCCGCAGATTGATTTAGCGTGTACCTAAATAATAAATAGGTGTACAAATCATGAAGCGTCTCCTTCTCTGCGGCATCGCAACTCTTCTCTCATCCGCGACACTGGCAAAAACTACTGTTATCCATGCAGGCACACTCCTCGCCGTTCCCGGTGAGAAACCTTTGCAAGAGCAAAGTGTAATTATCGAGGACGGCAAGATCAGTGCTGTCAGATCCGGTTATGTAAGCCCGGATAACGCTGAAGTCATTGATCTTAAGAATAGTTTCGTAATGCCGGGCTTAATGGATATGCACGTGCATTTACAAGGTGAGCTGGGCCCTAAAAATGATACCGAGGCTCTCAAGATGTCCATGCCGCTGACCCAGATGCGCTCGCAAATGTTTGCCATGCGAACCCTGGAGTCTGGTTTTACCACTGTGCGCGATGCTGGTAACAGTGGTGAAGAAATGTATGCGATGCGCGATGCGATCAATAAAGGTTGGGTAGATGGCCCGCGAATTGTTGCAGCCGGCAGGGTGGGAATAACTGGTGGCCACGCAGATATCAGCGGGGTCAGTCCAGAGCTAATGGAGCTGCATGATGACAAGACCAAAACTGTATGCGACGGCCCCTACGAGTGCCGACGCGCGACCCGCCATGCGATCAAATATGGTGCTGACTTTATCAAGATTACCTCTACCGGTGGTGTGCTCACCGATCGCGCTACCGGAACTGGTCAGCAGATGGAAATGGATGAGTTAAAAGAGGTGGTCCTTGCAGCCAAACGTATGGGCCGCAAGGTGGCCAGTCATGCGCATCAGGAAGAAGGCATTATCGCCGCACTGGAGGCTGGTGTAGACAGTATTGAGCACGGCACCTACGCAGGTCCCCGCGCCCATAAGTTATTTAAAGAAACCGGCGCTTATCTGGTTCCGACACTTCTCGCCGGCGATACTGTGGTACAGCTGGCAAAAAATACCGATGTCTTATCTGAGGCTCAGAAGGAAAAAGCCATTCGTGTTGGCACAGACATGCGCGGCAATTTCCGTAAAGCGGTCAATGCCGGAGTAAAAATTGCTTTCGGTACCGACTCAGGTGTATCCAAGCACGGCATCAATGCCCGCGAGGCGGTACTGATGAGTGAAGCCGGTATGGACAATATGGCCATCCTGCAATCCGCTACCGTTAACGCCGCCGACCTGATCGATATGAGCGATTCACTGGGCACCATTGAGTCCGGTAAGTACGCCGATATTATCGCCACCGATGGCTCGCCACTGGATAATATCGATGAACTTTTAGATGTGGATTTTGTGATGAAAGGGGGCAAGGTCTTTAAGAATTAAAAGCCTCTGAAAAGTTTAATAGCGAAATTAAAATATTCGAACCCAGTTTTAATTAATTTCTACAAAATAAAAAAGGCCGGATAACTCCGGCCTTTTTTATTGGGGTGCTTAAAGAAAAGTGAAAGTTAGTTTTCCTCTTTTCCTTCTTCATCCTCATTTTCGATCAAGTGACCAAGTTTGCCTTTTTTGGTGGACAAATACTTGGCATTGTGGGGATTGCGCCCAGACTGGTGCGGCAGACGCTCAGTCACATTGATGCCCAAGTCCTCCAGCGCTTTTACCTTACGCGGGTTATTGGTCATCAAGCGAATGGCATGAATACCCAGGTGTTCGATCATTGCTTTCAGAATTGAGTAATCCCGCATATCGGCGCCAAAGCCCAACTGCTCATTGGCTTCCACTGTATCCGCACCACAATCCTGCAAGTGGTAAGCGCGAATCTTATTTAACAGACCGATACCGCGGCCCTCCTGGCGGAGATAGAAAATAGCTCCACGCCCCTCCATCGCTATGCGATGCATCGCATGTTGTAGCTGGGCACCACAATCACAGCGCAGGGAGAAAAGTGCATCCCCGGTCAGGCACTCAGAATGAATACGGGCCAACAGAGGCTCTTCGGTATCGAAGTCACCCATGGTGAGCACTACGTGCTCTTTTCCGGTTTCCACTTCCTCGAAACCGTGCATCTCAAACATACCCCAAGAGGTGGGCAGTTTTGAGGATTCCACAAAACGAATGGTCAACTTAATACCTCTTTAAATCAGTGTCGGGCGCGCAGTAGCAGCACACCGCCCTGCTGCTCCATATCAACCCGACTGAGAAAACTATTGCCGAGAAGCACTACGCTGGGAAAATCATCGGAGTGTACAGTCGCATCAACATTGTGAAGCTTGATTCCGCCAATGGTTACACTGTTCAAGCTCACTTTGTAAGCCCTGGTAACTCCATTGGCAGTGGAAACCCGTATTTCTTGTGCAGTATCCAAATTCAAACCGAGACGGCGAGCGGTGGGATAATTGAAGGCAATGCTGGTAGCACCGGTATCCACCATCATCGGCACTCTCATGCCATTAACCCAGGCATCCGTCATGTAATGACCCCGGCTATCAGCGGAAAGCCGTACTTCAGCTTTTGCCGCCTTGGCAAAACTGGTTGCGATAGGAGCCGCCAAGGTCAGCTTTTGCTCCTGCCCAGCAACACTGATCCGCGCATAACGAGTAGTTGCCTCCAGTAGGGTGACGCCCTCTGGGGATTTTTGTCCCGCCTTAAGGATTTTCTGGCGGCCATCAATCTCCAGCATGGCGCTATCGCCAAACAGGCCTTTTAGCTGCACCTGCTGTGCATTGACATTCAGTGCAAATAAAAAGCTAACTATAAATACAAAATAGCTGCGCATTGATCTTCCCTATCCAACCTAGACACCCAGTACCCATGCGGTTAATTGCAGCACCAGTGACGCGTAAACGGCGGCC
Organism: Microbulbifer maximicatervae (SeqCode); assembly: GCF_052467955.1. Lineage (NCBI taxonomy): Bacteria > Pseudomonadati > Pseudomonadota > Gammaproteobacteria > Cellvibrionales > Microbulbiferaceae > Microbulbifer > Microbulbifer maximicatervae (SeqCode). The sequence continues at coordinate 1,061,962 of NZ_CP174329.1, read as the reverse complement.
AGTATATCGTCGAGCATAATTCCAACGCCACCTTGCACCTTGCGATCAGCCCAACCAATGGGCGGGGGCTTGGCAATATCAAATATCCGGAAGAGGACAAAACCGTATAGCGCCCAAGCCCAACCTGCAGGAGCCATAAACATGGTGAGCCAGTAGCCCACCATTTCATCCCAAACAATACCGCCGTGATCGTGAACTCCCATTTTCTTGGCAGCTGCACCACATAGATAGCAACCTACCACACCGGTAACAAACACAATGGCCAGATACCAGAATGGAGGCAAATCCTTCATCAACCACCAAAAAGGAATCGCTGCCAGGGTACCAAACGTACCCGGCGCTTTGGGTGCCAGCCCGGAGCCGAACCCAAATGCCAACAGAAGAGTGGGATCGCGCAACAGCTGAGAAAATGTCGGGTTGTTAATGCTCATGTTATTGAATTCTCACAAAGGCACTATGGTCTACACAATGACTTAAAAGTGCCTATAGCCTGGCGATTGAGCAACCCAGGGGTTCCCGTGATAGGAGCAGCGTACCTGCGCCCCCCCCTCAACGAGTTTCCCTATGGGTGTGAAACCCAGCTGACGAACTTGATCAACAGCGGCTGCCGGTGCAGTAAAACAGAGCTGATAGTCATCCCCTCCACAGGCCGCCAGCTCTACGGCAGTATCAGCTGCCAATCGATTGGCCAGGGGTGCTATGGGCAGAGATTCCAGGTTTATTTCTGCTGCCACACCGCTCGCTTTGCAGATATGTCCCAGATCCCCCAATAATCCGTCGGAAATATCCAACGCACTGGTAGCAATGCCTGCAATCGCGCTGGCGGTTTCTAATTGCGGCTCGGGAAAATAGAAAGCCTGCTCCGCCTCCCGCCGCACTGACTCAGTCACATTCCGCTCTGCCAAAATAACGGGCAGGGCTGCTGCGGCAGCGCCCAGTGGGCCGCTCACATAAATATTGTCGCCGACAGAAGCGCCGTCCCGCCGGAGGGGCTTTTCGGTATGGCCGATCACCTGAATCGTAATGGACAAGGGGCCAGCGGTAGTGTCGCCACCCACAAGGGAAACCCCAAACTTGCCGGCAGTTTCCAGCAGGCCACTGGCGAATTTCTCCAGCCAAACGGAGTCGCTATCGGGTAAGGTCAGGGCAAGGGTAAACCAGAGGGGGCGGGCATTCATTGCCGCCAGATCACTGATATTCACACGCAGTGCACGGCTCGCAACCATGAATGGGTCAGCACCTGCGGGGAAGTGACGGCCTGCTACCAGGGTGTCCATAGAAGTGGCCAGCTGCCCGCTGACAGGTGCTTGCAATAGCGCGCAGTCATCGCCAATCCCCAGGGCTACACCTTCGCCCTGGGGAGCGCGGGCGAAGTAATCGCGGATGATCTCAAACTCCCCCGGCGCTTTAGACATAATTGCTGGCTCAGCCCTTCTTGTCTGCGGCTACCTCTGCCGAGCGCAGGTCCGCAGCGGTCTTATCCAAAATGCCATTGATAAACTTGAAGGCATCGGTGGGACCAAATTTTTTCGCCAGGGCCACCGCCTCATTAATGACAACCTTGTAAGGCACATCGATACGGTTTTTCAGCTCGTAAGTGGCCATGCGCAACAGCGCGCGGGATACAGGGTCCAGGTCTTCCACTTTGCGATCCAGGTGCGACGTGTAAGCGCCCTCTACCTCATCAAGGTTTTTCGCTACGCCGTGGAAAATATCACGAAAATATTCCACGTCGGTTTTGCTCATATCATTATCGGCGTGAAACTCGGCCTCAATGGAATTGAGGCTGGCGCCGGCCATCTGCCACTGATAGAGCGCCTGCATGGCGTAGTGACGTGCCTTACGGCGGGCGGATGCAGTTACGGTCATTGTCTTTTCCGGTAGATACTTCACAGAATGGGCTGCACCGACACACCTTTTGTGCCGGCGCGCCGGCAATTAAATCTTGCCGAGTAGGGAAACCATTTCCAGGGCGGTTTCGGCGGCTTCACAACCTTTGTTGCCAGCCTTGGTGCCTGAGCGCTCGATAGCCTGCTCAATGGAGTCCACAGTCAGCACGCCAAAGGTGACGGGAATGCCAGTATTCATGGATACCTGAGCCAGGCCTTTGGTGCACTCGCCAGCCACATACTCAAAGTGCGGGGTGCCACCACGGATAACCGCGCCCAGGGCAATAATGGCATCGAACTTTTTAGTCTCAGCCAACTTCTGTGCCGCCAGGGGAAATTCGAATGCGCCCGGGGCGTAGTAGATAGTGATATCTTCATCCTTGATACCCTTGCGGCGCAGGGTGTCCAGTGCACCATCCTTTAGGCTTTCAACCACAAAGCTGTTCCAGCGGCTCACCAACAGTGCGTATTTGCCCGTACTGCCGACAAAGTCCCCTTCGATCACTTGAATATTACTCATAATTTTCAATCCGTATTTCTTGTCCATCGCCGCCGCTATCAGGACAGTAGCGGCGCTTCAGTATTGTTACTCTTTTACTAGGGTTGCGGCGCTTCCACGTTCAGGTATTCCTCTACCTCCAGGTCAAACCCGGAAATAGCACTGAACTTGAACGGTGCGCTCATCAGGCGCATTTTGCGCACCTTGAGATCCCGCAGAATTTGCGAACCGGTACCTACCTGCTTGTACACCAAGTCCTGGCTGGGGCGCTGTTGCTTGCCGCTGATCAGCCAATCAATGCTCTCTTCGATTTCTTCGGTGGTTTCGTTGTGGCAGATCAGTACCACAACACCCTTGCCCTCTTCTTCAATACGCTGCATCGCGCGACGGAAGGTCCACGGGGTGAATTTTTCATCGCCGCGCTGAATCGTAAGCACATCGCGCAGAGTATTTCCCACATGCACACGAACCAGGGTCGGCTCTTCTGGGGTGGGGTCGCCTTTAACAAAGGCAAAGTGGCGTTCGCGGCGAGCCTTATCGAGATAGGTGCGCAGCTTGAACTCACCGAACTCGGTGCGCACCTTGCGCTCATTAACGCACTCGACGGTTTTCTCATTCAGGGCGCGATAGGTAATCAGATCGGCGATAGTGCCGATTTTCAGGTTGTGCTCTTTCGCGAACTTTTCCAGGTCCGGGCGGCGGGACATGGTGCCGTCTTCATTCATGATCTCAACAATCACCGCAGCCGCCTCAAAACCCGCCAGGCGGGCCAGGTCGCAACCGGCTTCGGTGTGGCCTGCGCGGCTTAATACACCGCCGGGCTGGGCCATAATGGGGAAGATATGGCCGGGCTGTACAATATCGCTGGGCTTGGCATTTCTGGCCACAGCGGCGCGAACCGTGCGCGCGCGATCGGCGGCGGAAATACCGGTGGTGACACCCTCTGCCGCCTCAATGGATACGGTGAAGTTGGTGCTGAACTGGGCTCCGTTGTCCCGCGACATCAGCGGCAGGTCCAACTGCTCACAGCGCTCTTTGGACATGGGCATACAAATCAGGCCACGGGCATGAGTGGCCATAAAGTTGATGTCTTCAGCGCGAATCTGCTCCGCAGCCATCACCAGGTCGCCCTCGTTCTCGCGATCTTCATCATCCATCAGGATTACCATTTTGCCCTGGCGGATATCGTCGATCAGTTCTTCAACCGTATTTAGTTCCATGGTTAACTCTGGATAAATTTATCAATTGCAAATAGAGCGGCTATCGCTGCTGTTTTCGCCGTGGTGCACGGCCCATCTTTAGCGCTTGTAAAACCCGTTCTGGGCCAAAAATTCGAGGGTCATACCCCCACCACTAGGCTTGGCTGCCTCATCACCGAGGAGTAGCCGCTCCAAGTAGCGCGCAATCAGGTCCACTTCCAGGTTGACCCGAGTACCGGCGGTATAGCCGGCCATAATCGTTTCCTGCAACGTGTGTGGCACTATGGTGAGTTCAAACTCAGCCCCATCCACGGCATTGACCGTGAGGCTGGTGCCGTCGACGGTGATAGACCCTTTATGGGCAATATAGCGAGCCAGATTTTCCGGTGCGCGCAGGCGGAACCGCTCGGCGCGAGCCTCGGACTTGCGCCATACCACCTCGCCAATACCATCCACATGGCCGCTGACAATGTGTCCACCCAGGCGGGTCTGGGGTGTCAGTGCTTTTTCCAGATTGACCCGGTCGCCTTTTTTCCAGCGGCCCACCGTTGTCACATCCAGGGTTTCCGCAGAGACATCCGCCCAGTAACCATCACCGGGCAGGTCCACAACCGTGAGACAAACACCATTGGTGGCGATACTGTCCCCCAGTTGCACATCACCCAGATCCAGCTTACCGCTGCGCACACGCACACGCAGGTCGCCGCCCTGGGGTTTTAACTCTGCGATCTCGCCTAAGGCTTCAATAATTCCGGTAAACATCAGCGCTCGATATCGGTTGTTGCAGTAATGCGCCAGTCGTGACCAACTGCGCGCATATCGGTAATCGTAATCGGCAACATCGAGCCCATACGCTCGATAGGCAGTTCAAACAGCGGCCGCCCGGTGCTACCCAGCAGTTTTGGCGCCATATAAACAATTATTTCGTCGACATGGCCCCGGTAGAGGAATTCACCAGAGAGGGTCGCACCGCTCTCTACCAAAACTTCATTGCACTGACGTCGTGCCAACTCCTTGAGCAGGGCGAGCAGATCTACGCGGCCTTCTTTGTCGTGGGGTAAAACCACGACTTCCGCACCCGTTTTCTCAATACGCTCGCGGCGCTCGGCCTCCGCACGCTCTGTCGTGCACACCAATGTGGGGGCATCCCCCTGCAAAATAAAGGCTCTCGCTGGGGTGCGCAGCTGGCTGTCAACAATTACCCGCAGCGGCTGCACTTCGGCGGCTCGCTCTGCGGCCAGCATTTCCAGTGCCATTTCATCGGCGCGCACATTGAGATTGGGATTGTCGAAGTGCACCGTTTCAACCCCGGTGATCACTGCACAACTGCGAGCACGCAGGCGCTGTACATCGGCGCGAGCTGCAGGGCCCGATACCCACTTTGATTCCCCACTGGCCATAGCGGTGCGCCCATCCAGGCTCATGGCGGATTTGCTTCGCACCAGGGGCAGTCCCAGGGTCATACGCTTGATAAAGCCGGGGTTTAGAGCGCGACACCTCTCTTCCAGGATGGGGCCTTCCACTTCGATCCCAGCATCGCGCAATATTTGCAATCCGGCACCGCTGACATTCGGATTCGGATCCTGCATTCCGTAAATAACCCGGGCCACGCCGGCCTTTACCAGCGCCTCGGCACAGGGACCTGTGCGGCCGGTATGACTGCAGGGCTCAAGAGTGACATAAACCGTAGCCCCCTGAGCCAGGTCGCCGGCATCACTCAAGGCTTCGATCTCAGCGTGGGGTTCGCCGGCCCGCTTGTGCCAGCCTTCGCCGACAACATTGCCATCCCCGTCAGTAATCACACAGCCCACTCGCGGATTCGGCATAGTGGTGTAGAGACCGCGCTCTGCCAACTGAATAGCGCGGGCCATCAGTGCTTCCGCACTGTGTACAACCGTTTGACTCATTCTGTCTTCGATCCCTTACTGGTCAGGCGTTCAATCTCTTCTCTAAACTCGCTGACATCCTCAAAGCGGCGATAGACAGAAGCAAAGCGCACATAGGCCACCTGGTCCAGCTCACGCAGTTGCTCCATCACCAATTCACCAATAGCACGCGCCGGCAACTCCCGTTCTCCGGTCGCCTGCAGGGCGTGTTTTATTTGAGATACCGCCGACTCCACCCGCTCAATACTCACCGGGCGCTTTTCCACAGCGCGCTGAATACCCGCGCGCAACTTGTCTTCATTAAACGGCTCGCGCTGGCCGTTTTGCTTGATCACTCGCGGCAGCAGCAGCTCCGCAGTTTCAAATGTGGTAAACCTCTCGTGGCACTCCAGGCACTCGCGCCGGCGGCGTACTTGGTCGCCCTCAGCCACCAATCGGGAATCGACTACTTTTGTTTCTTCTGCGCTGCAGAACGGACAGTGCATGTGGGATTATCCCCGGAATGGAAAATGGGCCGCAGTTTACCACAGCCGTTGCACTGTGTGACCGCGGCACGCACAGCCACAGTGCATCGCAAGTTCAACAGGGACACATAAAAAAAGCGGCTCTATGAGCCGCTTTTTTGTCAGCAGTGCTGATCAGCCTTTTTTATACACAGGAAACTCTGCGCAAATACCCAGAACCTTCTGCTTCACATCGGCGATAGTGGCTTCAACATCACCTTTCTCCAGTGCGTCCAGCACGTCGCAGATCCAGTGAGTGAGCTGTTGGGTTTCCTTTACACCAAAGCCGCGAGTGGTGATTGCCGGGGTACCGACACGCAGGCCGCTGGTAATGAAAGGAGAGCGCGGGTCGTTGGGTACCGCGTTCTTATTAACGGTGATGTTGGCGTTACCCAGGGCTTCATCCGCATCCTTACCGGTGTACTCTTTGCCAATCAGGTCAACCAGCATCAGGTGATCATCGGTCCCACCGGATACAATGTTGATACCGCGATCGAGGAAGGTCTCCGCCATTGCGCGGGCATTTTCCACAACCTTCTTCTGGTAGGCCTTGTATTCAGGGGTCATGGCCTCTTTGAAAGAAACCGCTTTCGCCGCGATCACATGCATCAGCGGGCCACCCTGACCACCGGGGAATACGGCGGAGTTGAGCTTCTTCTCAATCTCTTCGTTGGCGCGCGCCAGGATGATACCGCCGCGGGGGCCACGCAGGGTTTTGTGAGTAGTAGAAGTCACAACATCGGCGTGGGAGATTGGGGAGGGATACTCACCAGCGGCAACCAGGCCTGCAATGTGAGCCATATCCACAAACAGGTAAGCACCCACTTTGTCAGCGATCTCGCGGAAACGCGCCCAATCCATCACTCGGCTATAGGCAGAGAAACCAGCCACGATCATCTTCGGCTTGTGCTCAAGCGCCAGGCGTTCAACTTCCTCGTAATCCACTTCGCCAGTTTCCGGGTTCAGACCGTACTGCACTGCATTGTAGATCTTGCCGGAAAAGTTAACGCGGGCACCGTGGGTAAGGTGGCCACCGTGGGCCAGACTCATGCCCAGTACAGTGTCACCTGGGGCGCAGAGCGCCTGGTAAACAGCCGCATTAGCCTGTGACCCAGAGTGCGGTTGCACATTGGCGTAATCAGCACCAAACAGCTCCTTGGCCCGCTCAATGGCCAGGGTTTCCACTTTGTCCACGTACTCACAACCGCCGTAATAACGCTTGCCTGGATAGCCCTCGGCATACTTGTTAGTCAGGCTGCTGCCCTGAGCTTCCATTACCATTGGGCTGGTGTAGTTCTCAGAGGCGATTAACTCGATATGGTCTTCCTGACGAGAGTCTTCCTCCTGGATGGCTTCCCAAATTTCCGGGTCGTAAGAAGCTAAAGTGACAGATGAATCAAACATGGTGTTCCCTCGGTAAAGCGGGCTTGAGTAGAGGCTTGTAAAACTCGATACCACAGCGCCCAGACTTATGAGTAGGACCAAAGGCTCCCAGCGTGGGATGGCCCTACTGCTCAATGCATTCTGGGCATTTTAGAAAGGCGCGCATTGTACACCAAGGGCAGCATGAATGCGCAAATGCAGAGACGTGGCGGGACCAACCCGTCCACCTTAAAGAGACGGTCAGAATTTGTACACCACAGAGCCAGACCAGTAATTCACATCTGACTCAATGATGGTGTAATCCAGTTCCAGGGTCGCCTCGTCGGTCAGTTTGAAACCAGCCCCGAGCCCGGCAGATGCACCGTTATCCGAGTACTCTTTCTCCCAATTATCTATCTCCAACTCCTCATGGAGGTAGCCGATACGACCTTTCAGATAAATGTTGCCCGGGCTGCGATAGGTGGCATAAACAGCTTGTGTTGCCAGGGAGTAGTTGTAATCGTACCAGTAGTAGTCGAACTCACCATCAATGACAGAGTCGGTGACTTCTGCCTCGAATCCCCAGCCAGAACCCCAGGTATAACCGGCTCGAATCCCCCCATTTAAAGGACTCTCCCCCCTGGCATCAACATCCAAAACACCGAAAACGCCACCGATATACGCACCCTGCCCATAAGCGGTAGCGGAACACAACAGAGCGGTAACTGCAGCCATTGCCTTGAGATTAAAGCCCACCATCTTCCCCTTAAATCTCGAAGTCTGATCAAAGGGCAGGGATTATAGGGGCACAATCAACTGGCACAAGTGTTCACTTAGACAGGTCAGTATGTAACCTGGGAGCTTTTAAAAAGAGGTGTCACCATTAGTCAAACTTAGGAAAGGGGCAATTAAAATCTCAGGCTAAACCCGCCTGACCAATAACTGACATCCTTCTCTAATACGGTGTACTCAAGCTCCAGATGATAAATTTCATTCAGGCTATAACCAATTCCAGCCCCTAAGCTGACACCCAAGTCATCACTACTTGCGCTGCCAACAGAAACGTCTTCATAGAGAAGGCCCAGGCGTCCTTTCAGGTACCAGTCCCCCTCTGTTCTGTAAGTCGCATAAGTAGCAAGAGTGCGTATGTCTACATCCACATTCCGACCATAAGCCTCAGTCTCACCACTTAATAGTGAACTGGTATATTCACCTTCCACCCCAAAACCCGAGGCCCGCACATAACCTGCTCGCAGTCCCAAATTCAGTGGATTATCGACCCCCTTGAAATCAAAATCTGTTATTCCGGCCACGCCCCCCCAGTAGGCGCCCTCGGCAATTGCGCCCGCTGAAACAACGAGTGCCAGCATACCTATACCAGCCTTAACTATTTTCATTAACACTCCCATCCTGTTTCATTAACTTTGTCGTGACACATAAATAGAGCGCTGCGGAATAATTCGATGACAACCTACGACTTCAGCACCAATAAATTTATTGAACAACGGGAAACATCGCAGCATGCTTAAATGTGCAACAACACGTCATTAGAAATTATTAAAATATGAAGGATCAGACACACCCTTATCTAGGTCCGACAGAAGAGCGTACTTGTGGAAAAAACTGAAGAAAGGGCTACTCGAAAATAGGTTTAATTTATCTTGTGGTCAAATACAACGAGGTACAGATAAGAGTTGACCCAAGGAATTCAGCGGCATGGTCAGCCTCATACCTATTGATAACCCCAGCCCTCCCCTGAGTAGGTAGCGGTAAATTCCACCTTGAGTCCCACTAAGTCCCCCTCACTTGATCCAAATCAACTTTGGATTGGTACATATGGCAACAATAGACCCATCGACAAATCGCGGAGGTCTGGGATGAATGCCATCTACCGACAACTGTGCTGTGACCATAAACATATGCAAGAGTTGCTCAACGCCTTTGAGCAATTACTCCTGGATCTTTTTGGCTGCGGCGACCGCGATCCAAACACCTTGTCACTGATCCTTGATGCTTTGGATTATTTATCGGCGTACCCGGATAGATATCACCACCCAGTTGAGGACTTAATATTTTCCCGGCTGTTGACTAAGCCAGTACATGACAGGGAATCAATTTACGAAGCGCAAATGCAGCATGAAAATATAGCCGCAGCGACAAAACACATGTGCGCTTTATTTTACGCTATTGCCAATGATGCGACCGTTGAACGGAGAGTACTGCAAGGAGCTTGCAACACCTACCTGAAGCTGCAACGCAAGCATATGGACTTGGAAAATAAATCTATTTTCCCACAGATCGAACAGTACCTGGGGACTACCGACTGGATTTATATTCAGAAACAGATCAGTGAATTAAGCTGCAGATATTTCGACAGGGCAACCAGAAAAATTTACGAGTCCCTGCACGAAGATCTGACACAACATCAAATGCCCGCGCAGGCATTAGCTTAGGTCACCTAAACAGCAGGGAGGAAATGTTAATGGAGTTTAAACGCCACGGCATATCCATTGGCATGGAACGCATAAATGATGAATTTTTCCTTTACATAAAGGCAATTGGTGAATTAACCCATGAGGATTATGAGCATATAACACCACTGTTAGAATATGCTCTGGTAGGGGTAAAAAAACCTCAGGTTCAATTACTGATTGATCTCCGGGATTTCGAGGGCTGGGGGATGCACGCGATCTGGGATGAGTTCAAGCTGGCCTTAAAGCACGGCAATGAATTCTCGCATGTCGCTGTACTTGGGGATGAGGAGTGGCAGCAAATAGCCACAAAAGTCGGGAGCTGGTTTGTTAGCGGTGAAGTCCGCTATTTCAAACAGCAACAAGAGGCCATGGATTGGCTACAGGAAACAAGGAAGACGGGTATTGGTCACAAGGAATCTGAAAAGGAATTAGCTTTCTCCACACACTCCTGATAAGTAGTGGATTAAGGGGGCGTTTACGCCCCCCTTTTTTTGCCCGTAAATTACTCAGTTACTTATTTCTAAGTATTCACCTTCCTCTTTTTACTGTCCCAGGAAGGCATTCCCAATATAAGATTACCTACGCTCAACTCGTTGCGGCAAAAAGAACAGTAAATATTCTCATAGTGTAAGTTGTTCCGATGCAGAATATTGAGCACATCAGCCAGGGTTGGACTCTTTTGATTGTGCCTATTTCGAATCGTCAAGAAGTTAGCTTCCATCTTTGTGGTGTACAAAGAAGCACCAACTTTTGCGTCATACAGAGACTTTTGAAAGGGATCATTTAAGTCATATTGCTGCAGTCTTGCCTGATTCCGAATAGCTTTCACATTGTGATTATGGGCTTCATCCACAACATTCTGAATCTGAGCGTAACTCTCACCATCATTAATAAATCGACGCGATAGGCGACCAAAAATCTGTCCGGCTGTACTGCCGTGGTACCCCTGAAATTTTTTTAACATATAGTTACGGCATATCTTACCCTTGCCAATATGCTCATGAACTTTTGCTTTCCCATCTACAACATCTTGTAGGCCAGGATCTTCCAACGTGTAACCGTGAGGTGCAAAGAAAAGCAGGTTGTCGCCACCGTGACCTTTATTATAAAAAACCTGCTTGGTTGCGGCACCGTGGGCAGAAATCACCAGGGACGGCGCATCCCCAACATTGGTACCTTCCGGTGCAAAAATTTTGACTAAATCCAATTCACGAACAGGCATATGACACCTATCTAACGTCGAGTACAGAAATAAGAGGGTCACCCCTCCAAACAAAACAACCGTACTAACAACCTACTATGACCAATCATCCATACTCAAGTTTTATTGCATGATTTTTGACATTAGTCACGAAGAGGAAAATTTTTTGGACTAAGTATTAGTCAAATGAGTGAGGTATGAAATAAATATGACAAAAATAAGGAGGAATTGAGGAAAAAAGTTTAGGCTCGGCAAGCTCAAAGAAGTGAGCCGTAACAAATTGGTAGATGGTGACCCATAATAAAAATGCATTCACATTTCTAGCTTAACGGACACCATCTTTTCTCTACTTAAGAATTGAATACGAAGTTAAAAGACACCGTTTAGGTGGTTGGTCGCTGCATTTTGCTGTCCCAGGATGGAGTTCCAATAAGGATATTGCTAAAACTCACTTCGCTTCGACAAAAAGAACAATAGATATTTTCATAGTGAAGATTATTTCTATGCAGAATGTTTAGAACATCCACTAAGGTGGGGTTATCCATTTTTACTCTATTGCGAATAGTCAATAAGTCCGCCGACATTACCGGCTTAACCCCTTTCTTAATATAAGGTTGATGCATGGGATTATTGGGATCCAGATTTCGCACCATCTCATTGTGCTCATGGGCATTATCTACAGCCTTTTGCACATCGGCATAGCTCTCACCTTTAATAAAATGGCGAGTAACGCGGCCTAGAATCTGACCGGTTGTTGACCCGTGATACCCCTGAAATTTGCTCAGGGTATAGTTATGACAAACCTTTCCCTTACCAACCCACTCATGATATTTGGCATTGCCACTCAAGACGCTACCAATACCCGGATCATTTAGAGAGTAACCATGGGGAGAAAAGAAAAAGAGGTTATCCCCTCCGTGTCCTTTGGGATAAAAAATTTGCTTGGTTGTTGCACCGTGAGCAGAAATTACCAGGTTGGGAGCATCTCCCACTTGTGTTCCTTCCGCTGCAAAAATCTTAACTAGATCAAATTCTCTGACAGGCATACTTCCCTTCCTCTCACTTCTTATTTTTTTGAGGCTTACTGACTAGCGCTCTGTGACAAAGGCTACTATGGCTTATTGGATATTTGCTAGAGGTGTGAAATACAAAAAATACCAGGCAAGAGAGCTACAAATATCCAGGCTATACAGCCAAACCCTCTTAAACAAAGGAGAAAAGAAAACACTTCCAAAATGGTGACACCAAATTAGAACCATCGTACCCTTTTAAGACGGCAGTATTCGCAGCTATTCTGGCTAAAATGACCCAGATACTGCCGAAATAGACAAGGAATAAAAATTAAAATTAGGAGGCTTTATGCGCCAGCGTGCTCAATAGCCGCTATAAAAAAGAAGCGTTAGGTTCCAGAAAATCAATTGGAAAAGTGAAAACCTGTACGGCTATCAGTCGTAGCCACAATGGGTTCCAGCCAATTCACTCAACGCCAACAAGTCAAGGATTTCAACCATTCGACCACTAACATTCACCAGTCCATCTCGCTGAAAACGCGAAAATAAACGGCTCACCGTCTCCGCTGTTAACCCCAAGTAATTGGCGATGTCCGTTCTCGGCATAGAGAGTACAAATTCACGGGGGGAGTAACCACGACATGCATAGCGACTGGAAATATTAATCAACAATGCCGCTAAGCGAGCATCAGCAGCACGCTTTCCCAGCAACATTAAGATTTCATTTTCCTGCCGCAACTCTTCGGAAAAAATGCTATAGATTTGCTGCTGCAGTGCTGGAACTTCCTGAGCTAAGGTTTCCAGTTGGTCAAATGGCAACAAGCACACACTGCTATCTTCCAGTGCCTCCGCATAACTGGGGTGAACCCGACTACTATAAGCATCGAGCCCCAACAGCTCACCAGGAAGGGCGAAATGTGTTACCTGGATATTCCCATCTGCACCAATGACTACTGTTTTGACACTTCCAGAGCGAATCGCATAGAGATTTTGGAAAGGGTCACCTGCTCGATACAAGGTTTCACCCGCTTTAATTACCTTTTTCTTGCGGGTAACACGTTCAAGCCGGTCAATATCCGCCTGCACCAGCCCTGCAGGCAAGCACAAACGCTTGACTGAACAGTTACTACAACTTACGGCCTGCGCTGACTTGGTCATAGCTAGGCAACCAAATTCTTTTACTGACAGTAATACTATTGCCGGCCATGAATCAACTTTTTGACTCTTTCATAACCGGCTTGTCCTGGTAAATACACTCCATAATACTAAGCAACACACATTGTAGTTAGTAACTTGCCCTATGTGCTAAATTCGTAAAGTTAAAAGATTAAAACTCAGGTAAAAAGCTTTCGATTACCATTCGTTGCTGTTTTTTGCCATCCTGATCCAAGCCGCTCTTAAAATTGCAAAGTTTATTGGCCCACTTGGATGTTCTGACCCGAATAGGTGGCTCCTCAGCCTGTACCACTTGTAAAACCACGTCGGCTACTTGGTCAGATGTCTGGTATATCTCAGCTGTCTGCTCTGGGCTTCGCGACCTCATACCACCAATATACTGATTGAAGACCCCCTGGTATTCATCTTCGGGATACCCCTGGCTCCGCTCCAACTGCGAAAGCACATTATTGGCAAACTCTGAGTGGATACCACCGGGCTCGACAGCGGTAAAATTAATATTAAAGGCAGGGGTTATATAACTTGCCAGGGCCTCTGTATAACCCTCAACAGCAAATTTTGCCGCACAATACAGCTCATTGAACGGCTGCCCAACTAGCCCACCCACTGACGAAATATTGATAACGTGTCCACTACGAGCTTCGCGCATATGGGGTAAAACTGCTTTAGTGCAGCGAACTACACCGAGGTAGTTCACATCCGTCACCCAACGTATCTCTTCTTCGCTGGCGTGTTCAGTGGTCTTTACAAAACCAGCGCCAGCATTGTTGATCAATAAATCGATACGCCCAGCATCCCGGATAATGGTATCTACGCAGTTCTGAATACTGTCAGAATCTGTTACATCCAATTCCATCACTTCGAGAGCCGCCCCCTGAGGAGCCGCATTTATCAGCTGGTCGGCCTTGGAGAGATCTCTCATGGTGGCAAAGACCCTAAACCCCTGCTTGGCCATTTGCAGCGCCAGACTCTGCCCCAGCCCTGTGGAAGTCCCGGTAATCAAGGCAACCTTACTCATTGCTCTCTCCTCAGTATCAGTTAATCAATCTCAAGATGTAAACTACTCAGTGCAGTATACACATGAATAGCAGTAAGTAAACCGGTCGGTGTATTTTCTGGCAATGAATCTGGCTGCAGCTAAACAATAGGGCTGGCGAGTCAGAATAAGCCGCAAAATAAGCTCCGCCAGCTTTATTCTCAGAGGGTGTAACCTGATACCATTAGCGCCCTTTTATAGCCCAGACAGTTTCTGTGAGTCGGAATGTTGGATAGCCTCCGGCGCATTCACGTTCACAGGTAGTCCCGCAACAAGGTATTTCTATGTCCATTGCCGATTTGAACTTTTTGAAAGCACTGCCAAAAGCCGAGCTTCATCTCCATATCGAGGGTTCACTGGAACCGGAGCTAATGTTCGAGTTGAGCAAGCGCAACAATATTGAAATTCCCTTTTCCAGTATTGAGGAAATTAAAGCAGCCTATAAATTTCATAATTTACAGTCCTTCCTCGATATTTATTATCAAGGCGCTTCGGTCCTGATCCATGAGCAGGATTTTTATGATCTGACCATGGCTTATCTCAAGCGCTGTCGTGAAGACAATGTTGTCCACACAGAGATCTTCTTTGACCCCCAAACCCATACAGAGAGGGGCATTGATATCGGTGTGGTTATCAAGGGCATTAACAGCGCTCTTGATGATGCAAGAAATGAGTGGGGAATAAGTAGCCACCTTATTTTGTGCTTCTTACGCCACCTGAGTGAAGAGGAAGCAATTGCCACCTTGGAAGCGGCAAAACCATACCTCAACTTAATAAAAGGTGTTGGGCTGGACTCTTCTGAGCTGGGTCATCCACCCAGCAAATTTGAAAACGTTTTTGCTATGGCCAAAGAGCTAGGGCTTGAGAGAGTTGCCCATGCTGGTGAAGAGGGGCCTGCCGATTATATCGTAGAGGCTCTCGATCTTCTGGACGTGAGCCGTATCGACCATGGGGTTCGCTGCGTTGAGGACGAAGCACTAATTGAGCGCCTGAAAGCGGAAAATATCCCCCTGACCGTTTGCCCGCTCTCCAATACCGCACTCTGTGTCTACGACAATATGAACCAACACCCCATTTTGTCACTCCTCGAGCGCGGCCTGTGTGTCACTGTTAATGCAGATGATCCCGCTTACTTTGGCGGTTACGTTAATAAAAATTATCTGGCCCTTAGCGAAAGTCTGGGCATGACTAAAGAGCAGGCGAAAAAACTGGCCCTGAATAGTTTTAAAGCGAGCTACATTTCAGAGGCAGATAAAGAAAAGTGGGCGGAGGCAATATCAGCAGTCGAAACGGTTGCTGAAGTTTAGTGGATTGGGTAGTGTCCTGACTGACTATAAAGCCAGGACACTATTTAAAAATTCAGTCTTCATCATAACCACAGTGAGTACCCGCTAGCTCACTGAGTTCAATTAAATTAATAATCTCAACTGATCGACCACTCACCTTAATTAATTTTTCTCGCTGAAAACGCGAGAAAAGCCGGCTGACAGTTTCCGCTGTCAAACCCAAATAATTGGCGATATCAGTGCGCGGCATCGATAAAACAAACGCACTGTGAGAGTATCCACGGCGAGCGTAACGGCTGGAAATATTAATCAGAAGAGCCGCCAAACGAGTATCGGCAGAGCGCTTGCCCAACAACATTAAAATATCGTTTTCCTGGCGCAACTCTTCAGAAAAAATGCTGTAAATCTGCTGCTGCAGGGCTGTCACCTGCTGGGCCAAAATTTCCAGTTGAGTAAAAGGCAGCAGGCAAACACTGCTGTCTTCCAATGCTTCCGCATAACTCGGATGTACCCGAGTACTGTAGGCATCCAGACCGAGCAGTTCCCCAGGTAAAGCGAAGTGGGTGACCTGAGTGTCACCATCTGCAGCAATCACCACAGTTTTAAAACTGCCTGAGCGAATTGCATAGAGATTGGCAAACGGATCGCCAGCTCGGTAAAGGGTCTCCCCCGCTTTAATTATTTTCTTTCGACGCGTGATCTGCTCTAGCCGATCAATATCAGACTGACACAAACCAGCTGGCAAGCACAAACGCCTGACTGAACAGTTGCCGCAACTAACAGCTGTAGAGGAATCCATCATACTAAACCGGTCGGTAAACTAATTTGCCGCAATTGTAACGGCTGTCGAGCCGTTAGTCTCCTACCGGTAGCTATAGAACACGTGAATATTTCGCATCTGTTTCTTGACTGTGCAAATACATATCAAATGCAGCGGCAACATTTCTCACGAACCAGCGGCCTTCCTCGGTAACAATAATATTTTCGTTATCCTGATAAATTAGACCATCGTCAAACATAGGCTGTAAGCGCACTAATTCCTCAGAGAAATACTCCTCAAAGGAAGCACCTATACGCTGTTCAACAAGGTTTTTATCCAGGCGCAAACGACACATTAATTCACTAATAATCCACTGGCGCAAACGATCTTCATCATCCATTAACCAGCCGCGGCAGGCTGCAGATTTCCCTTCTCCAATCGCCTGAGTATATTCTTTTAAGCGATGTAAATTTTGCCAGTAGCCATCGCGACTGTAGCTGATCGCCGATGCCCCCAGACCGACCAAAGCATCTGCCGGCATTAGGGTGTAACCCTGGAAATTGCGCTGCAGCATACCGGCATGGGCTGCCTTAGCCAGTTCATCCCCAGGACGGGCAAAGTGATCCATCCCCAAAAATTCATACCCCGCCTTACCCAGGTGCTCTACAGCCGCCAGCTGCATCGCCACTTTTTCTGCGGCAGAAGGGATTAAATCCGTATCAATCAGGCGCTGGGCCTTAAATCGGTGTGGCAGGTGTGCATAGTGATAAAGAGCGATGCGGTCCGGTTGCAGCTCCAGCACTTTATCCAAAGTGCGGTGCAGGCTGCTCAGCCCCTGCTTGGGTAGTCCGTAAATCAGGTCGTAGGAAATGGACTCAAACCCGCGCTCACGCGCCGCTACGGTCAACTCCGTAACTTGGTCGGCACTGCAGATACGATTGATTGAACGCTGAACTTCGATATCGAAATCCTGCACCCCCAGGCTCAAGCGGTTAAAACCCAGTTCTCGCAGGGTATCCAGGGTCTCTAACTCAAGGGTACGTGGATCGGCCTCAATACTGTATTCAACCCCGTCGCCTGGGCGCAAATCAAAAACTTCAGCCAGCCCTCCCATTAAGCGACGCATATCACTATCACTCAAGAATGTCGGCGTACCACCGCCCAAGTGCAATTGGGTAACGGGGACATCAGCCACCTTATCCCGGTACCACTGGGCTTCCTGCAGCAAGTGATCCAGATAACTGGAAGCCAATCCATACTGGTGAGTGATTACTTTATTACAAGCGCAGAAGTAACAGAGAGAACGGCAAAAAGGAATATGAACATAAAGGGACAAGCTGCGAATATCCTGCAGTGCTGCCCAGGGCTCAATTCCATTTAATGTGTGAAAACGATCGGCGGTAGGATACGAGGTGTAGCGCGGGCAGGGTCCGCTATAACGGGATAAGAGTTCTTCAGACAACCCTCCCACGGGGCTTTTAATCTCTTGCTTCATATTCATTCACACCTCGTTCGGTAGTTTGCTTGGAAATCCGACACAAACAAAAAAGCAGCCACCGGGTCTTCGACCAGAAAACCACAGTGACTGCTCTACCCCAGACCTATTTATTGCTACCTTTTAGAAGCGGTAGCCCAGACCAGCCATGTAAACCAGCGGATCAATATCCACATTGGCAGTCACTTCACCCAGGCCAGGTACTTTGACTTTGGCGTCGGTCTCAATGTCCATCCAGAACACAGACATATTGAACAGCCAGCGTTGATCGGCACCGAAGGTAAAATCGATACCGGCTTCTGCTGCCAGGCCAAATGAATTGTCCAGGGACAGTTCTGCATCACCGGTAGCGCCAAGGCTTTCGAAAGCGCTATCGGCGGTGCTGCTGATTTCTTCATCAAAGAAAGCGGTGTAGTTCACACCCAGGCCAACATACGGCTGAATGTTGGACTGTGGCTCCATCGGATACCATTGAACCAACAGAGTCGGCGGCAGGTGCTTGGTTTCCCCCAGGTCGAAGCTGCCCAAGCCCTCGCCAACAACTTCGATATCGTGGCTGAACGGCGTTGCGGCAACCAGTTCCAAACCCCAGTGATCGCGGAACATGTAGACGCCGGTCAGGCCCAGTGCGGAGCCGTTATCCACATCAACACCGGTTTGGTTGATGCCGGTTCCATTCAAGGAAAGTACGCTGGAATTAGCATCGGGTGCTACAGTGGCCATGCCACCGCGCAGAATTAAACTGCCTTGTTCATAGGCCAGTGCGGGTGCAGAAAGTACGGCGGTCAAAGCGGCTGTCGCACAAGCAGTTATACGATTCATTAACTTCTCCATAAAGCGATTAGGCATTTTTCCCGACTCAGGAAGGGCCCCCCTCCAGGCACAATCACAAGTCGCGGACAGGTTACTCGCTGACTGCCTGAGGCTGCTTGATCCAAATCAAGCTGCCGAATTACCTGGAAAAAAATCCATTGGAATGTGCAGCAGCAAGATAATTGCGCTGTTTAAGGGAGACCCGTTTCCGGGAAGGGGCGGGGAAGATAGCGGCTCAGAAAGTCCGAGGGAACCGAGCACTCAATGGTATTTGATACGATCTTGCCAAATTGAGAACTACCGCAAATTTTTTCTTTAGATGACAGAGTTGAGGGCAAGCAAACCAGGCCAAAACTGCACCACTGCCGACATTGCCAGACTGTGGTGCAAGGCCTTTAAACAAGCGCTAAGTAAGGCTGCCCGCTGGGCGCCGGAACATATTCTGAATACTGGAGAAATCCAGTTGCCGGTTTTCCTCACTAGCGCCATGCAGTTGGAAAAGATTTTTCGCCAGGGCTCCCATCGGAGTAGAGGATGCACTGGTTGAGGCGGCATCCATAGCCAGTCCCAGGTCCTTGAGCATCAATGCCACACTGAAACCGCCGGCATAACCCTTTGCCGAAGGCACGCTCTCCATAGTGCCCGGGTAGGGATTGTAGTTAGCCAGGGACCAATTATTACCCGAACTTTCCCGCATAATATCGCTCAGTACCTTGGCATCCAGCCCCTTATCCACTCCCAGCTGTAAAGCTTCTGCGGTACCGGTCATATGGATCGCGAGCAACAGATTGTTGCAGATCTTTGCCACCTGCCCGGCACCGGCAGCACCGGCGAGGAATATCTTACTGCCCATCACCTGCAGCGGGGCCCGCGCTGCATCAAATGCCGCTTCATCCCCGCCGCACATAAAGCAAAGCGTCCCCGCCTGTGCCGCAGCTGTACCACCGGATACCGGAGCATCTATCGCTCTCAACCCATGCTCCCCGGCAGCCTGGCTGACCAGGCAGGCATCCTCTGCAGAGATAGTCGAACAGTCGATAATCAGGGTATCGGCCGGGAGTTGCTGCAACAACCCAGCCTCTCCCAGGTAGAGCTCTTTCACCGCGTCGCCACTGGGCAACATGGAAATTACGATATCCGCGCCCTCAACAGCCTGTTGGGCACTGTCACAGGGCAGGCAGCCATCTCGCTGTGCCTGTTCCAGAGCAACAGGGCTCAAATCAAATGCCGCTACGGTATAGCCGACCTTCGCCAAGTTGGCAGCCATGGGGCCACCCATATTACCCAAACCAAAAAAGGCTATCTTTTCCATAAAAGCCACTCCCTATTTTGTTGTTGGTATCCCTGGCGATTAACAGCCCGGGACGCTCGGTAAATACGATATCTACAGGTCGGCCAGTGGGTGCTCACCAGCCCAGGGTCCCTCAAAGCAGCTTTCCACCTGCGCAGGTGTAATCTGTTCCAAGCTGTCAGGTTGCCACTGGGGTTCGCGGTCTTTATCAATCAACAGCGCGCGCACCCCTTCCTTAAAGTGGCCACTGGCACAGAGGTTTACCGCGAGTGCCAACTCCATGCGGTAGATATCCGCCAGGGACAGGTGTCGAGCCCGCTGTAATTGCTCCCACACAATCCAGGGTGTCAGCGGAGAGCCACCTGCCAAAGTGGCAGCTGCCCGCTGCAACCACTTATCCACACCCTGGTATGCACTGATGGCAGCACAAACCTCTGGCAAGGTGGCAAAATCGGTAAGCTGCTGGATTTGGTCATAATGCTCTCGCAGAGCAGACTCAGGCCGCTCCAGAAGGGGCAGCTCCTGGGATTTAAGGCAATTACTAATTAACTGGTGATTGGCTTCCAGGTTTTCACCGAAACTGAGCTCCGCTAACGCAGACAAGACTGACTCCCGCTGGCCCTGACCGATTATGCGGTCCGCCATACCGGCAAACAGGGCATCGGCGCCATTAAACTGCGCACCGGTCAGTCCCAGGAAAAGTCCAAGGCGCCCGGGCATACGATTCAGGAACCAGCTGCCCCCCACATCGGGAAACAAACCAATCGTAATCTCCGGCATTGCCATACGCGTGGTTTCGGTCACAATCCGGTGGCTGGCTCCCGCCATAATGCCGATACCGCCTCCCATCACGA
This sequence comes from Microbulbifer maximicatervae (SeqCode), assembly GCF_052467955.1. Lineage (NCBI taxonomy): Bacteria > Pseudomonadati > Pseudomonadota > Gammaproteobacteria > Cellvibrionales > Microbulbiferaceae > Microbulbifer > Microbulbifer maximicatervae (SeqCode). The sequence continues at coordinate 1,041,228 of NZ_CP174329.1, read as the reverse complement.
AGCCACCGCCCCACACCACGACGGGCTTGGCGTAAGTGTGAATCTGGTAGTCCAGGCGATATTCGCGGGAGAAGAAGTCGGTGGTGAAGCCGTAGTCCGGTGTCTCACCATAGGCGGCGGACTCCCGATACAGCGCCACCACATCGCCGCCAGCGCACAGCGCCTTGTCGCCACTGCCATCGATCCAGACTGCTGCAACTTCAGTGTCTTCAGCCCAGCGGTTTAGCTGGGCCGATAACAGATCGATCATGGGTGAATTTAAGGCATTGAGAGCCTTGGGGAGGTTTAGTGTCGCGATCGCCAGGGCGCCGCGCCGGGAAAACAACACCGGGGAATCCTGATCCATTTTTATTCGTCTTATAGCTCTTGTACTAGATAGTGTCGCAGTTAAACACAGATCACATTTGACGTCAGCCACACGCGAGTACAGCGGGCTACCTAAGAGATACCCGGTTGCACTTTTTACGCAAACTGATAAGTTGCGCGCAAAATCTGACCGATTCCAACACCCATTACGGAACCCCAAATGGCCGAATACGTATACACCATGAACCGGGTGGGCAAAGTAGTGCCCCCCAAGCGCGAGATCCTCAAGGACATCTCCCTCTCCTTCTTCCCCGGCGCCAAGATCGGCGTACTCGGTCTAAACGGCGCAGGTAAATCCACCCTGCTGCGCATCATGGCCGGGGTCGACCAGGACTTTAACGGCGAAGCCCGCGCAATGCCCGGCATCAAGGTCGGCTACCTGCCCCAGGAACCGCAACTCGATGCCAGCAAGACCGTGCGCGGCAACGTAGAGGACGGTGTACGCGAAGCCATCGACGCCCTCGCCGGCCTGGAACAGGTCTACGCCGATTACGCCGAGCCCGACGCAGACTTCGATGCCCTGGCCAAGAAACAGCAACAGTTCGAAGACATTATCCAGGCCTGGGACGCCCACAACCTGGAGCACCGCCTGGAAGTTGCCGCAGACGCACTGCGCCTGCCCCCCTGGGATGCGGACGTAAACAATCTGTCCGGCGGTGAAAAGCGCCGTGTGGCCCTTTGCCGCCTGCTGCTGTCCCGCCCGGATATGCTGCTTCTCGACGAACCCACCAACCACCTGGATGCGGAATCCGTATTCTGGCTGGAGCGCTTCCTGCACGATTTCACTGGCACTGTGGTTGCCATCACCCACGATCGCTACTTCCTCGACAATGTTGCCGGCTGGATTCTGGAACTGGACCGCGGCCACGGCATCCCCTGGGAAGGTAACTACACCACTTGGCTGGAACAGAAAGAAAAACGCCTGGAGCAAGAGCAGCGCGGCGAACAGGCTCGCGCCAAAGCCATGCAAAAGGAACTCGAGTGGGCCCGTCAAAACCCCAAGGGCCGTCAGTCCAAAAACAAGGCCCGTTTGTCCCGCCTGGAAGAAATGCAGTCCCAGGACTTCCAGGCCCGCAACGAGACCAACGAAATCTACATTCCGCCCGGCGAGCGTCTCGGCGACAATGTGATTGAGTTTAAAGGTGTGAGCAAAGGCTTCGGCGAGCGCCTGCTGATCGACAACCTGTCTTTCCGCGTGCCCAAGGGCGCAATTGTAGGTATCGTCGGCGGTAACGGTGCCGGTAAGTCCACCCTGTTCCGTATGATCAGCGGCACCGAGCAGCCGGACTCCGGTGAGATCAAGATGGGGGAAACCGTTAAGGTCGCCTACGTTGAACAGGGCCGTGAAAACCTGGATGACAGCAAGACCGTATGGGAAGCCATCTCAGACGGCCACGATATGCTCAAGATCAACAACTACGAAGTGGGCTCGCGCAACTATGTTGGCCGCTTTAACTTCAAGGGCAGTGACCAGCAGAAGCGCGTAGGCGAACTCTCCGGCGGTGAACGCGGGCGCCTGCACCTGGCCTATACCCTCAAGCAGGGCGCCAACGTACTGCTGCTGGACGAACCCTCCAACGATCTGGATATCGAAACCCTGCGCGCCCTGGAAGAAGCCCTGCTCAACTTCCCCGGCTGTGCCCTGGTAATCTCGCACGATCGCTGGTTCCTGGACCGCGTTGCCACCCATATCCTCGCCTATGAGGGTGAGAGTGAAGCGGTATTCTTCGAGGGTAACTACACCGAGTACCACGAGGACTTTGTGCAGCGCAAAGGTGAGGATGCAACACCCCATCGCATGCATTATAAGAAGCTAAAGACTTGATTTTGATAATAAAAAAGCCCGCATTATGCGGGCTTTTTTATTAGATTCGAGGTACATAATACCTCTCCTTCCATAGGTTACTTAAGTAAAATCCCCAAAAATAAACTTAGCGCTCTAGGGGTGGGCAATCACCATCAGGGTATCTGCATTTTTCTGCGCACAGGCTACCGCCATCTGCAGGTTCTCCGGATCGAGTGCCGCAAAACTCTCATCCAACACCACTAACTCAGCATTTTGTAAAAGCGCACGGGCGATAAATAAACGGCTCATCTCGCCATGAGACAACCTCCACCCCATCTCGCCAACCGTTTGTAAAATCCCCGCCGGCATTTTTTTCAATAGCGGGGTCAGCCCCAGCTCATCACAAATTGCATAAGCCTTGCGCAGGCTCTCCTGGTGAGGTGGCCACTGGTCTCCCATTAATAAATTAAAAAGAAATGAATCTCCCAGCACATGATTTTCATGAAACTGGGGAGCTGATGCGACCATCCTGCGCCAAGGCTCAGCACCAATACTCGCCCGGTCGTAGCCATTAAGTAGTAATAAACCTTCATCCGGCCGCTGAATACCGGTGAGAATATTCGCTAAAGTAGATTTACCTGAACCAGAAGCGCCCTGTAGTAAAAGCCGATCGCCAGGATAAATACTGAGATTGCAACCCGCCAACACCGCTTGATCTTTTCCTTTGTAAGTAAAGCCAATATCGCGTAAATAACACAGTGGTTGCGAGGAACTTTGCTGGCCCGACGGCGTAACCATTGCCGACCCCACGCTTCCCTTTACAATGCACTCTTCCAAGAAAAATAATTCACGTACTTTTTCCCAGGAAATTGCTGCATTCAAAGCACTGGTAAAGCCACTCATACACTTCAAGACCGCGCGATACCCCAACAACATACCTCCAAAGGCAATCGCGAGCTGGGTACTACTAATACTGTTAGCGATAAATATTGGAGCCAACCCCACTACCCCAAGAAGTAACCAGAGGCGCGGCAAAAAAGCCTGCAAACGCGCCATGGTGTTATCCATGTGAGAGGAAATCGCCAGGTAGTTATTTAACTCACTGTCTTCGCCCCGGTGCCAGTCGCCAGGTGCCTGCTGCGCGAGGCGGGTGCGGTGGCCGATCATTTTCTCAATCAAACGGTGGGTCATTGAAAGGCGCTGTGACGTCCACTCTTTGCGGCCGTAGTACTGTGCCCGCCCCAGGAAAAACGCAACCGCTAAAAATAGGGGCAAAATTGCTGCGTAGATAAGGCCACCAGCTCCCATCAGTAAAATTGAGGCTGCAATTAACAGTTCTACAACGCCGAGCAATAATAAAAAGGCACCCTGTAACGCACTGGCTTCTATATTCTCCGCATCGTAAACCCTGCCCAATACCTGACCCGACCCCATATGGCGAATACGACTGGGAATAACGCGCAGCGCGCTGGCAAGCAATCGCTGCTTCAGGAGTGCACCGGTCTCAACGGAGACCACACCTCGCAGCCGGGCTGTGAGCAGGGATAGGGGAACCTGAGTCACCAATAACAATACCCAGGCAGATAGCCAGCCAGTATCAATATGGCCCTCGAGCACAGCCCTACCTATCACCCACCAGCTACACAGAAAAATAGCCATCTGGGCACTGTGACAGGCAAGCATGGCGGCAGAGCGCCAATACAACCCGCGCTGGCGAAGTTGTAGGCGGAAAGACCGGTGAGAGGATTGACGCAACAACCAGAAATCATCCAGGCGTACGCCGGCAAGGTTTTCCCGCAGCAGGGCGGTCATGGCTTTCTTGCGCCGACGCCCTTGAATGTGTGCACTATCCAGCAACTGTTCGATACGCTCGCGCTGGGGCCCTTCAAGCTCGCGAGCCAGCTGCTGAATAACCAGCTCTAGGCAAACTTTCTCCAGGTGCAGTGCCGGTGTGAGCAGCTGTAACTTATGCCCCCTGCCACCACACAGTGCGATAAAATATTCCCCCTCGGGAAAGCGAACCCGCAACAGCGCCGGGGCGGCTCCCAACAGCATGATTTCCAGCTCTGGGTAGCTACAACTCACCTGCTCCACTTGCAAGTCCAAAGCTTCAGCACCTGCCTGCAACCTGGCATTCAACTCCAGGGTGCTTCCAAGGGATTTGTGCTCCGCTACTTCAGGCTCCAAGCCGCTGTATTTTGCCAACGCTTGTAAGGCGGCCTCCAGCTGCGACACTGGCCAGCAATAGGGCATTAATTCTTTACTGCTCACTGGCAACCTCCGTAAACCGGGAGGCCGGTGTCGCCCCAGGAACTCCTTGTACTTCTGTCAATTGACCGCTGGCCATGCGCAAGTGACGCCAACTGCTACTCTGCCAACACTCTTGCCAGAGACTGCTTTCAGCTGCCAGTAGCTGCGCATAGCGCGTGTCGCCCTGGGCTTGAAGCTCACTGGGCTTACCATCTTCAATAATGCAACCCTCGTCCACGACCAAAACACGAGGAAAGTCCCGGGTTTCACTGATATCGTGGGTAATACAGATCAGGGTGACCCCCTGCCAAACCTCCCGCACCCGGTTCATCAGGCGCTGCCGCTGTTGGCGATCAAGCCCCCTGAACGGTTCATCCAGAATCACACAAGCAGTTTCCTCGCGGCCAAGTGCGCGCCCCAGACGTACGCGCTGCCCTTCACCACCACTGACCAGGGCACCACTTTCGCCTAGCGGGCTTTGCAGCCCCTCCGGTAGCGCTGCTACCAGCTTGAGCAAATCCGCTTGCTGTAAAATGGGGTAAAGGGGAGCTCCGGGCTTATTGCCGTAACTCAAGTTTTCCAGAAGGCTGCTATTCCACAGCTGAATTGCGGGATCAACCCAGGCACAGTGAAGGCGAAAACGATGCAGTAATTCTCCCTTCAACTCTCTACCATTGAGCATCACACGGCCACTGGCGGGTTTGTGCCACCCCAGCAATAATCCGGCAAGGCTCGACTTGCCAGCGCCGGATGCTCCGACCACAGCAATTTGCTCACCGGGGTTAATTTCCAGATTTACCCTGTCGAGAATAGTGCGACCGCTGGTATTAACGGTGACATTCTCAAACTTGATACCCACCGGTTTTGCCGGGGAAAATTCCACACTATCAGCGGAATTTTTATCTGTGTCTGTTTCAGTGACTGCTTGCAGCGGTTCGAGGGCTCTCAGTAAAAAATTCCGTTGCCGTGGATAACTTCGCATCAGTCCCGCAATTTCTTCACCCAGCGGCGGCAATGCCAATACCCAATAAATCAATAAAAGCAGATCGGGACTTGCCCCTCGTGCATTAACACAATAAATCACCAATACACTACTGAGGGTACAATTAATCAACAGCTGTACCGCCTGGCTATTGAGCTGAAAACTCAGTGATGAGTATCCAGCCCTTATCCATTCAGTGAGCAGGTTTTCATGCTCACGCCGTACAGACTCACCGGCGCCGTGCGTACGGATTGGAATAACTCCCAGCAGCGCATCCATATAGAAGCGAGCCAGGGCTCCCGCATGAGTTTGTACTCTCATACTGTAATCAGTGAGTACTGGATGGAACATCAAGGGTACAGCAACTTGCAATACCGACATGACTAGCACCAAAGGAGCGGCAGCTGGAGCAAGCCAGATTATTCCGAGTGCAGTAGCGAACAGGGAGAAAATTTTAAAAATGAGACTCGTTCCGAGAACAGGCAAACCTCTCAAGGCGGCAATGCGGTGTGAGCGTTCGGCTGTATCAGAGGTGGGACGGCTCTGAAAGAAATGATCAGGTATTTTGGGTAGGGCCGCTAAAAACCTTATGCGGAAACGATTTTCCAAACGGCGCCCGACCACCATTTGGACTTTTGCTGCGGGAAACTGCAATAGCATTAATGTGATCATAAAGATCAACAGCAATGCAATCGTGCCTGCTCGCTGTATCTCTGTGGCTAACTCGCTGTGGATATCAATCAGGCCACGGAAAAGCAAGGCTTCGAACATCAGCCCCAATACCGCTCCGAGCATAGCAATAAATATAGTGAGTGGCGCAATCAATCCATCTTCGCGCATCAACCCCCAGAGCTGCCTGAGAGGTTGAACCGGTGGCTCTCGCAAAGCCCTGGATAGCGCTTCCGATTTCGGTTTAACTTCACTGACATCGCGGACCCTTTTTACGCTCACGATCACCGCACCACTAAATGCCAGCTGCTCTGGCGACAGTTCAATTGTCTCTGCCGGCTCACTTCCACGGGGACGGGACGGCCTAGCGCACCAGTAACTCTCTGGCACTAGAGAAAATGCTTGGCTGGTATCTGTAGAAAACTCAACAAACAGCCGCTGCAACATACCACTGACTTCAGTTCCTCGCTTTATCGCCCCAGACGTAACTAATGAGGTGAGCATTCGAACGGATGCATCGAGAAATGCCAGCGACAGCCAACTCTTATCTTTTAGCCCTTTGTCACAGAGCGTGGTGGCCACAGTATCGCCAACCTTTAAGTGTGCAATACGCTCTTTAAGCGGGGCAATAAAGTCATCACCACCTGCCCAGCTTCTCCAGCCCTGAGGAGACACCCGTAGGATGTGGACATGCAACTCATCCAAAAAACGACGTGCGCTAGGCCAACGCCTACCACTGGCGGGATCCATCACCTGCACAATACCGCGATGATTTTTCCAGGCCACGACAAAATGAGTGTTACCGTTTGGTAGCCGTACCACAACCAATCCTGGCAAGTAGCCGGTGGAGTTCAATAAGAGATGATCCACGGGAACCACCATCTGGGCAGCTTCTAGCCCAAGCTCTACCGCAATCTTTTCCAGGGTATTTATCGAGGTTCCATCTACATCAGTCTGGCAGGCATCGCGCAAATGGCCGTAGTGTGTATTTACACCAAAACCTTCGAGCAAACACTTCAGGGAAGCCGGACCACAGTCCATATTAGAGGTCTGAACTACCTCTGGAACTAACCAGCGTCTTTTGCTTTCCACTGTTACGCTCCCTCTTCCACGGTCTCTGCGGGAGCTTTGGCCGAGAGTATCTCACCTGTCCTTTGTAGAAGCAGTTGGTATGGTGTTTTCTTGCCTGTGGCAATTTCTACCCTGGCCGGTAAATCATGCAGTAATGGGAGATGGGGCGGTGCTTCACCTTGTAGGGATAGCTGTACAAGAACTTTGCCTTGCTGGACGGCACTAGCGACCCGTTCTACTCGGGCCTCCAATTGCCCATAACGGGCCCAGGAAAATCCATCCAGCTTTACTTGGGCCTTCTGCCCAGGCTGAATATGCCCCAAAGCTAATGCGGGTGGGAAAAATGCCTGTATAGAAATAACACCTTCTGCTTGAATCGTTGCAACTTGCTGCCCGGCAACCAACACTTCGCCTTCCCGTATTTTTGCCAGCGAAGCCAACACCCCGGTAATTGGGGCACGCAGGTTCTGCTCGCTCACAGCAAGGTGGCTTTGCTGAATACGGGTATCAACTTCTGCAATCTTTCCATCAATACCTTGATGCCGCTGCTTTAAAGCGCTCACTTCAAGTTGATATTCACTTATTAGCTGTGCTCGACGATCCTCCAAAGCGCGAATATCCGCCTGCACTTTCAGGGTTGCCATCGCCATTTGTTGGTACGTCCGTTTTGCGGCAAGGTAATCCAACTCTGAACTCTGCTGTTTTTGTAACAGCCGTTCATAACGATCGGCAACATCCGCTTGAATTTTCTGATTACTGACTTGAAGGTGGTACTGTTGCTCCAACAGCTTCAATTGATCACTGAGAGCCTTCTCATCTTCACCAAATTTTTTATCCAGCAGCTCTCGTTCCCTTTGAACTGATTCAAGTTGATCGCGCAAGCTGCCAGATATCTTGCTGTCTCCCTGTAGGCTCAAATCAAGTACGGACGTATCAAGACGAATGAGTACATCGTCCTGCTCTAAACTATCACCAAGCTCTGCCTCAATTTGAACAACACGTCCAACGCGCTGGGTACTTACATGAACAGTATTGTGCTCCTGCTCCAACCTAGCGTCTTCACTCACGCTATATGTTGTAATTTCTACTGTAAAAAACCATATAGCCCAAACGGCCAGAAGCAGGACACCGAGAGTAGTAGCTACAACCAAGGCACGGATAGAATCTGAAATAATAGCGCGGGTAGTGTTAAAAAAAGGCGTTGACAATATGAGAAACCTATAAATGGTTATCGCATTGAACAGGAGTAAAATTTAACTCTATTCATTCGATTTTTTTGTATTTCTCTTCTGAAAATACAGGACATACAAATTTAGATTTCTCAGGTAATGGAGTCAATTAGAATCTACACCTACCTGACTCTAACATAGTGGTTCATAACTCCCACCTAAACTTAGGTTATGATTCATATGGTGATTTTTAACCCCAGCACCAGAGCAGTCCAGATGAAGTCTTTCGACCAAAAATCATTGACAAGTAAATAGCAATCTATACTTGAGGCGCGTCTTTACTTTATTAATTCATATCCACCCAACACTGTAAGTAAGCGCAAACTAACTATACGCGTAGTGATTAGCTCATTGATAGTTATTCCCGCCACTAAAACCTTGATACAAAGCGAAGTATTTGTCGGGATATAAGAATTTCACATTTTTTACATATTTAAGCTAAGCAGTCACCATACTATATAAACATGGACTAACTTTTTGATAAAAAACCCCAAGAATGAAGCACAAGAGTTAAAATTAACAATGTAAATTCAGCTTACTATAAATACACACTCAAGACCTACTTAATACTTTATATTACTTCCAAAATGTCAAAAACAACACACATGATAGAGCTCAATCCCAAAAGGTGGCGCAAAAATCTTTACTAGAAATTTCTATAGAAGAGCAGCAAGTCGGGTCAATGTAAATCCACGGACGGCACTATCAAAAACCCGAAAGAAAAACCACTCATAACTTTTATTCTACAACAAAAACTTATCACCACCACCTTAAACTACACAATTAAAATGGATTAAGGGAGTTATCTGATTGAATAAATCTCCAACAAAACTACCACTTACGAGTTAAGTAATGCACCTATACTTCGGAGATTCTACTAGCAGCAAGCTTTTTTATCGAATTGAAACTTGGCTTCTCCGACCTATTTTTTAACAGGAACTATTATTGAGATTTATTCTCAATAAATTATTAGTGAAGTCAAAGTCGATAAAGGCAGGCTTCAATTATGAGTCAAACATCAACAATCATATTGAAATATAAGCTTTATCATCAAAAAATTATTACGACCTTTCACTGTCAGACAAAATCTGAAAAGTATAGGGGAGCAAGCTCAATTAGATTGATTCTAGTATTTAAAAAATTACCAAATAGAAATTTTTCTATAGCAAAAATAAAGAGGCACCAATCGACATCATTTTCCGACTGGCGCCTGCAACCCCAAACTATCCTATAGAAAGAAGTCCACGTGATAAGAGTCATGTAGGAATAATGGAAATTCATCAATGAACTCTTGCAAAAATAGATGCGTCAAACAAATAGAATGAGTAACAACTATCCAACTATAATGGAATAAAATCGACTGGTAGTCAGGGTTGCCCCCAAGGAAAGCAATGCCTAAAGTGCAAGCACAAAAACCTACAAGATTATTTGAAGTTTTTCAACAAAAAAATATTGAAATTATCCTCAAATCTATTGAGATCAATCTGCACAAAAAAACACTCTAAACAACCTAACTTTGGGGGTTAAGAAAAAGATTACTTAATCTTCATCCCATGGCAGCTCTACTTGTGCCTCAGGCCCAGCTTTAATATCAGTTTCAGTGTACATAGCGCACCTTCCTTTCAGTTAGTTCGTATAGTTTGCCAGATAGAAACCTCTATCCAGCAAACTAAAGCTTAACTCGATTATGCCCCAACATGCCAATATTGACTGGTAATTATGGGTGAGTGATCACAACAAAAATCTTTGTCTACCGCTAGAAACACCCACATACATGCATTAAACCTCTGAACTGAGCGAAAACTATCTTAGCCCAGTAGGCTCATCACTTCAGGACTATCCATCCTAACTACAGCCTACTAGTTCTCTTGTAATGTAATATTCATCCTACACCGATCGACATTTGTAAAATACTTATCGATATTTTTAACTGAATTGATGAAGCCTCAACTAACTTAATGCTACTCATAAACTCTTAGTGCGATTTTCATTAAGCCAGCCCTTAATAAAATCAAGTTAGACTGAATTTTCACACCATTAACGAAACTATCGTACCAGTTCGTCCGGGGTAAACCGAGCCTAAATACCCTAAGAATATTCAGAGTTCTTACTAACGTGATTTAACTTCCACAGCCCCCTCGAAAAGACAAAATATTAGGATCAAAAATTAACAAGCTCAGCAAAAAAAAGTTAAAAACTCGGCCAGATTAAAACAATAAATATTGACACGACCTTAGTATAACCAAGCCCACTCTCAACATTGGATTAATGAGATATTGCCAATCTCACTGCAGGAAATTCAATCCATTCAAATTATGGCTATTTATAAACTTCTGTGCCTCTAGCCTCAACTACATGTGCTCGCCAACCCACCCTTAGTTGGTACCAATGTTTCATTATGTAAAATATACCCACGTGGACTTACCGCCCCTACAACCATCTATAAAGAAGTACTATTCAAATTTTATTGACTTATACCGCAAAGCTAAACCTCCAGAAAAATAATGCTTCCGATACTAAAGGTGAATATCTAGATAAATCAGTTGGCTTCCCACCGGAAGAGAACATTAGTAGCTTGACATCGTATTTAACTATATTCCCCCCCAATGAAGCCAACTCACTCGATAAAAATTTACATCCCCTATCATCGCCAAATAATCATTAGAATCAAAAAATTTACCCGCCAATTTTATTTTTCCTTTTTGTCTATCCAATATAAAGATCCAACTACTTGGACAATTCCCTTCCAACACATAAAGACAGTTAATCAGCTTGACCCAAACCTTCAAACTCAGAAAATAGGTACTATTAATTACAAAAAGTTATAATCACGCAGGACAACCTTAAAAAAAACACAATCTTCTGCTATTATCTTTGCACAGTTCAACATATGACAACCTAAGGGATATTTAAGACCCCTCTTACACACCAGCCCCTTTACAAAGTAATCTGAAGACTATTGATATAGCTATTAACGTTTCCAATAGGAATTTCCTTATGGTTAGTTGCAAGATTTTTTTGAGTTCACTAAAGCTAGCTCCGGATTCAGCCTCTAAGCTATTCCAAGATCTAATCATTAAGGAGTTAGATACAGAAGAAGACCCTAATGTAGAAATCATTAACACCCTCCAAATAACACCAGGCGAGTGCCATATTGAAGTATCCTGTTTAAAGAAACCAGATCGAACGCACCAAAAACTTCAAGCTTTGGCCATTCAACTTGACGAAAGCGCAAGACAATATTTTCAGATTGAAGACCCTATCCGGGTAAGAGTTATTCAGATCGAAGAAGATTCAGTATATGGGGTCAATTAGCCTTCCATTTAATAGGAATCGTTAGCTCAAGTTACCTCTACTGTTATATTTATTAAAGTTAAGGCCGCCACAATGGCGGCCCATTAAAGTTGAAATCAAAAACGTACGCTGGCGCCTAGCCTAAAATATCTGGGCGTTTGATAGTATTGGTTCAATCCCCAGTCAGGGTCAGATAACCCGGGGCTAATCTCTGCAAATTCGTCAACTTCTGTTTCAGCGTCTGCATTTAATAAATTAAAGACATCAGCCCTTAACTCGACATCAGCCAAACCAATTTCAGTATTATAAATTAACGATAAGTCAATCTGATTCACCCAGCTCGTCCGGCCACGACTACCGCGCTCAGTTCGCACTAAATTACCATCTGGATCAGTCAAATAGTAGGTATCGCCATAGTAGGGAGTGCCATCTGGGTGCCCTTTGCCAAAGGAGTTTATCGGTCTTCCTGATTGCAAAAGGAAATTGGCGCCTAATAGTAAGTTTTCCATTATCTGATAGCTTCCATATATCTTAAACTTATGGGTGCGATCATTAGGGAGAAAGCCATTGGCACCGTCCATAATTTCAGGGAAATCAAAGTCTTGAGTAATCCCCGCATCATCCTGACCATTATCAGATTTAACGTACCCCTCTGTATTACCTTTACTTTCAGACCACACGTAACTGGCTGTTAGACCCCAAACGCCGTCAAAGGCTTTATCAACGGAAAACTCTAGCTCTTTGTAGGTTCGTTTAGCTTCTGGATACCCGAGCAATTCAGCAGAGAAAGTTGTCATCTCCAACTCACCGGTACCATACCTATCATAAGGAATTGTTACATCACTTCCAGGGTTAGCGAGAACATAACCATGAGCATCCCCAGTATGAGCATAGCCTAATGCGTCAACCGCATGGTTAATACTGATATCGTCAATATGTGACTTTAGATCACGATAGGTAGCTTTAACACCCACACTCCAACTTTCATTGAGAACCTTTTCATAGCCCAGAATATATTCATCCTGATACATAGCCTTCAAATCCCGATCAGATAATTGTCGGCTATCGGGAACTTCTCCGCTAGAGTTAATCTGAACAGGACCTATTTCTTCAGTTGTAGGTATCCCTTCTGCATCAATATCTGTGGGGACATAAGTTACTGGATCATAGCTTCCATTAAAAATGAAGTAACGCTCCAAGCCCAATTCTCCTCCAGATAAACGCACGTTAGTATTAGCAGCAACAGGCATATGGTACCTACCCCAATTACCAAAAACGCGCGTCTCTCCATCGCCACTAGGGTCCCAAGAAAAACTGAGACGAGGAGCCCATTGATCATCAATTTCTATAAATACATCACCCTCACCGTTGTAATTGGAGAAAATCTCACTCCTAAGCCCAGCACTGACGGTTAAGTTATCAGTGATATCCCACGTATCCTCGATATAAAAAGCCTCAGACTCAACTTTAAAGGATCCTGAAACATCGCTTACTCGATACCGCACCAAGTGAACCGTGCTACCATCGCCATTCACATCGGGAACAATACCTCCATTAGAAAGCTTGGAGTCAGGAAGGGCAGATATATAGCGGTAATAGACCCCTTTTCCATCCCTTAATCCGGTGCCCGCATAGGTCTCAGCAGAAGAGGAAGAATTATCTTCACGATCATATCCGAAGCGGACAGTATGATCTCCAAGCACCCACTCAAAATCTATTCGACTTGCTTCGCGCTCATCACCACCGGTTTGAATTCTGGAGTTTGTATTACAGCCTGGATAATAAGACGAATTTCCTGATAGCGCCCCATCACTAGCATCAATAATAAAAGGGCATTCAACATCGGTGGTTCCAATTGTTGTTAACTCATATTCGTTTTGTCCATATAACAAAGACATACTGAAATTATCAGTTAGTTGACCATCGTAGCGCAACAACCAGTTCTCTCCTCCTCGATAATCACTGATCGTGCCTTTATAATCAAGCTTGTCCATGTTGTAGTAGTCATAGTTTGACTGTTTATTTTCTCGAGTCCGCTCATCGGAAAAATGAACATAACTTAAGATGTGATCATCGGTCACATTCCAAGTTAAGTTAACTCCCCAAAAGTCATCAGCCACTTCCCTATTATTAAAGGTATCTGGGGCCTGGAGAGTGTTAAACTCTTCAACAGTTTCCTGTTGTTCATAGAGCGCATAGAAAAATAATTTGTCCGGTACAATCGGACCACTTATATAGTAGTCCGTAGTATATCTAGACTGTTCATTCTCCGAATTGAGGTCATAGAGCGTTCCATCTGTGGATAATGTATCCGGGCTTGTTTCCCTTAATGATCCAGGCTCAAAGTAAGTAACTACACCATATTTAAAATCATTGGTTCCACGCTTTGTAACAGCATTTAAAACGCCACCTAAAGATCGCCCAAACTCTGCACTATATCCACCAGTTTTGATTTGAAACTGATCATAAAACTCAAAGGGTACAGAAGAACCACCTAAGCCATTGCGAAAATTGGTAACATTCAAGCCATCAATATAGTAAGCATTTTCACCGACAGAGGCTCCGCCAAATGATATAAGATCTTTATCCTCTCTGAATGTGTTATCCCCCAATACAGTTCCCGGAGCAAGCAAGGCAACAGATTCTATATTTCTTCCTACAGGCAACATCTCAATATCCTCTAAACTGATATTGAGAGCAGACTCAGCTGTTCCTGTACGTATTTGTGGTAAGGCCTCAGCTACAACCAGAACCTCTTCCATATCGCCTTGGCTCAAAGGGATACTTAATTTACCTGTGCTACCGATAGACACTAGTACTGATTCGATTACTGCCGGTTGGTACCCTGACTTCTGCGCGGTTATTTTATAAACTCCACTGGGTAACTTGACCTTGAAATCCCCATCGTCACCAGTTGAGATGGTCCTTTTGAAGCCATTTTCTTCATTTTCAATAAGAATGGTTACGTTAGGAATCTCACTACCATCTGCTCCAATAAGCCTTCCATCAATTCCCCCGTTTACATTTCCAGCCGCAAGCACATTAATGCTAGCTACTGACAAGCCAATGGCACTGGCCAATACTGCCCTTTTAAATAAACTCATAAACCTATCCTTTTGCTTATAGAAATATTTATAGATTTTTTTAGATTAAAAAACTGTGTTAATTATTAATCCATCCTCCCTGAGCGAGTTGCGAACACCCAAGACCTCCATTTAAATCAACTAGAATACATACACGCCCCCAGAAAAATGAAACTGGCACAAGCATGTTATTTAATTGAATACCCGCCCTAAACAAGAACCTTTAAATGAACAACCCCATATTAAACACCCACTACTTTTTAAAACAACCTTAAAAGTTCATATTATCGACATATAAATCTAGAGATAGTGACAAACATAAACATGAGCGCAAAAATAACTGCCAGTTACCGGAAAAAATTATATTTTGTCAGTTAAATCGTTATATTCAAATAAAATTAAAAAATACAACCTATAAGAAATTTATATGCCCTTTAAGACATATAGAACAAAGGTGAATAACGGTGCAATTTGATGCATGTATGAGAGTAAACCCCACTTATAAGTGGGGTTTCAAAAGGTCAGACACTGTTGGAATCAGGAATAGAAAATAGCTATATGGAGGTTTTCAATTTTCTTTAATGGGGAAAATTTACTGCCGTAAAAACTCCAACATCCATCTGGCAACTGCATTTTCATGGATATCGTTCTTAAGAGACTCCAGCCCTTTATCAACCACAGCTTCACCAAAAGCCTGCCTCCGAAGCTCCATTAAGCTATTTGAGTAGGGCTTAGTAAATTCCGGGTGCGCCTGGAAGCTAAGCATATGATCATCCACCTGCACCATTGCCATTGGGCAGAACTCACTGGAAGCCAGTACTCGCCCACCAAGCGGCAGCTGATCCACCTGATCCTGATGCGTTACTAAGAGACTAAAGTTGGGCGCGGGTTCAGACATCCAACTAGGCGTCTCCTGCATTTCGTAGGTGTGCACCCCCAGCCCCCAGCCCTTATCCGACTTACGGGCCCGGCCTCCCAGTGCCTGGGCAATTAACTGGTGACCAAAGCAAATACCAATGGTCGGCTTTTTCTCACCATGTAACTTGCGTACAAAATCCATTAAGGGCGCAATCCAGGGTTTGTCGTCATAAACGCCTGTCTTGCTACCGGTAATCAGATAAGCATCTACTTCATCTATATGATCGGGATACTGGCCGTGCTGGACTTCGTAGGTGTTAAACTCCAAATTGGAGTCCTGGTCGCGCAACAAGTCGGCAAACATCTCCGGGTACTCCCCAAATTCGCCGACAAGCTCTTTGCGCACATCATCGGTTTTTAAAATTCCAATCTTCATTATTTTCACCGCTGAATTGACTACATAGTATTGGGATTATGGCATATCCAGTCATCAGAGACCGCTATCAGAAAGATTTACCCTGATATGACAAGCGCCATAACAACACATCTTTCATCATAGATCTTTTACCTATCCGGGTCGCCTGATAGCTCTTTGGCCCACTGCCTAGGAGCAACATTTCTCTCTGGGCATTCTTAGCTGAAGTAGTTTTGTGTATGATCTCGGCTTTAGCACATTTTTCAGCCAACCCTTCGGCTACAAGGCGGCCCAGAGGCAATTAGGGTCGCTTGCAGTAACGACTGAGGACCAACAATGACCACAACAACCTCCCCGAGTGATCGGCAGGACAGTCCCCCAGGGCGCAAGACAGCCTTTATCCGCTTCCTAGATGCTGTGGAATGGCTCGGCAACCTTCTCCCCCACCCAATAACACTGTTCGCGCTATTCGCCGTTAGCGTGATAGTCATTAGTGGTATCGCTTCTTACTTTGGCCTGTCTGTCCCCGACCCCCGCCCGGTTGGGGCTGCTGGCCGAGCGCCAGATGGTGTCATTGAGGTCTTTAACCTTATGAGTGGTGATGGACTCAGGATGATCGTTACCAGTCTGGTTAAGAATTTCACCGGATTTGCTCCGCTGGGGACAGTTTTGGTGGCTCTACTGGGGGTTGCGATTGCCGAGCACTCCGGCCTGTTAAGTGCCGCTGTTCGCGGTCTGGTACTCCAGGCTTCCAAACGCACAGTCACTGTCATAGTGGTTTTTGCCGGTATCATCTCTAATACCGCCTCTGAATTGGGCTACGTGGTACTGATCCCATTAGCCGCAATGATTTTCCACTCCCTCGGTCGACACCCTATCGCTGGCCTGGCCGCCGCGTTTGCCGGTGTCTCTGGCGGCTACAGTGCTAACTTGCTGCTGGGAACGGTGGACCCGCTGCTATCGGGGATCACAGAATCAGCAGCCCATATGATCGACCCGACCTACTCCGTGGGCCCGGAAGTAAACTGGTTCTTTATGATTGTCAGTACCTTCCTGATCACCGGAGTTGGTAGCTGGGTGACCATGAAGATCGTAGAACCCAAGCTGGGTAAATATGATCCCAGTGAAGCATCTGTCGACCTGACTCAAGACAAAGTTGGCACCCTGACCGACGCCGAGAAGCGCGGCCTTAAGTACGCAGGTTTGGCTGTTTTGGGCGTATCTGCAGTACTCGCTTTGACGGTGGTGCCTGAGTGGGGTGTTTTACGTAATCCCGAGACAGGCTTGGTCGCGGGCTCTCCGTTCCTTAAAGGTATCGTCTCACTGATCCTGGTGTTCTTCGCTATCCCGGGATTTGTTTACGGTAAGGTTGTCGGCACCATGAAGAATGACCGAGATGTCATTGATGCCATGGCCAAGAGCATGAACAGTATGGGGATGTACATTGTCCTTGTGTTCTTTGCTGCACAATTTGTCGCCTTCTTTAAGATCACCAACCTGGGCACCATTTTTGCCGTTTTAGGTGCTGATGCGCTACAAAGCATCGGCCTCACTGGGCCACTACTGTTCCTGTTCTTCATCATGATGTGTGGCTTTGTGAACTTAATGCTGGGCAGTGCCTCTGCTCAGTGGGCAGTGACAGCTCCCATCTTTGTACCCATGCTGATGCTGCTGGGCTACGCCCCCGAAGTAATCCAGGCGGCCTACCGTATCGGTGACTCTGTGACCAACGTTATCACGCCGATGATGAGTTACTTTGGCCTGATCATTACTTTTGCTGCGCGCTATAAGAAAGACTTGGGCATGGGTACATTGATCGCCACCATGATTCCCTATTCCATCTTCTTCTTTATTGGATGGACAGCCCTGTTCTTCATCTGGGTTTTTGCCCTGGGACTGCCCGTCGGCCCCGGTGCAGCTACCTACTATGGTGGCTAATCCACTGATTAATCAGTAATCCTAGAGCCCGCTTATGCGGGCTTTTTTGTCTCCCCAAAATGACCGTACATTTGAACTGGTCATTTATATCCGCTGGTAACTACCCAAAAAGTGTTAAAGCGTTCCTGAAATCACCAGTCATTCAAGATAGCTTTAGGCAGGGGTAAAAAAGTGGATAAATTAAGAAAAAATTATTATTCCCAGATATGGAGTCACCATAAAACAAAAAATTTTTTTTACTGTCATAAGGGAATAAAGTTTCAATGTATTAACTTTAATTGGTATTTTTTTTCATTAGGTGACATTTTGATTATGAGCAAAAGCCAAAAGCCCTTCGAATCCACAAAAAAAAACAAGTAATATAGGCCTTGAAATAATACTTAGCGGAGACTGATTGGCGAATTGCGCCAGTTTCGGCTGCCTTGTTTTAATCTCATATATTATTTTCTCAGGATGAGTCGTGTGCACTTTGTGGTAGTTAGTGCAGTAACAGTTATCCATAGCACACAATACATATCAGGAATTCGAAATAAAACAGGCATTCGCCAATATGACGGTTTTGCAAATCCGTCAGACAATGCCCAGGAATGTGTAATCCTGGAATTTGCATTTATTTGTAGATTCCTAAAATTATCGGGCGCGCCTATCAGTTGAATATTTCCGCTCAAATAGAAGTTGCGACCCGGCACGCCTAATAATTAAATCAGGCTGGGTTCTTGGAAGGATTTGGAAGAAATTGACCCAACAAATAAGAGCTAAGCTGTTAACCGGCTTTTATGACCAAGTATCCCAGCTAAATGGCTGCCCGGAAACACTGCTTAATAGCGCCGGTATTAACCCCGAGCAAGTTGAAAAACTCGAGGGGTATCTCCCGTTGAGTAAAGTGACTGACCTTGTTGAAAAGGCCGCACGACAACTCAATTGCGCGGATTTCGGACTGAGACTGGCAAAAAGCCAGGGGGCTGCCGCCCTCAGTTCTCTTGGAGCAGCAGTATTGCAGTCGTTGACCCTCGGGGAATTCCTCAATGCTGCCGTAAAGCAATTTGCCGCCCCTCCTTATAACCTGCGAGTTGAATTGGAAGTTAAAGGGCTCCAAACGTTTATAACTTTTCATTGTTTAAATGATTTAGAAAGTTATATACCTTCGGACTCTCCATTGCCTCTCGAGCTATTCCGGGAATTTCTCCTTGGGGTTTCTGTTGTCGCACTACAAATATTATGTGGTGAAAAGTTCAATCTGGAGGCGGTTCATTTAAAGTCCAAACAGCCGCTCCACGACCAATATGAAAACTTTTTTGGTACAAATGTACAGTTTTCACAAAATAGCGACACCTTGATTCTAAGTAGCGGCCAGTTGGCCCAACCGACCGAGAAGTGCAACCCGGTTTTAAGGCCTCTGTTAAAGTCTTATATCGACAAAGTACTGGAACAAGGTGAGTCAAACCTGATTCACCAAGTAGAACAGCTGATCTATTGCCTGATGCCGCTAAAGCGCTGCAGTTTGCAGGAAGTCGCCAATCAGCTGGGGATGCACAAGCGCACTCTGCAGCGCAGGTTGCGAGATCGGGAATTGGTGTTTGAGGATATTCTCGACCGTATTCGCCGCGAACGCGCAGAACATTACCTCAGTAGAAAGTTGCCACCTATGGCCCAGATTTCCAATATGCTGGGGTATCGGGAGCAGAGCTCATTTAACCGGGCCTGCGACCGCTGGTTTGGTACCACTCCAATGAAAGTTCGCCGCAGGTTGTTGAGTGAAGCTGCGGCGACAGCTGCACTGGAAACTGAAAGTTAAAGCCCCTTCAGAAAAATACAGAATCAGTCGTGACACAAGCCAGATTTTTGCTTGTGTCACGACTGATTAAATACCCAGCCTTTCCTACTTACTCATCCCCTAATTCCCACCTCCACCACTGATCAATTAGAGCCTGTCAGATCTCTGGATCATTAGTCGCAAAGTGAGCTCTTCAGCCCCACACTTCTTTACAAGTGATCCACATTACTTACTCATTCCTCGACTATTTTCGATGGCAGTCCCAGGCCAATTCGAGAAGCCAGCCCTTCGCTGAGCGGTAATCGCCATTTCCCGAGTCTATAGTTTCGGGCGACAGCAATAACCTCTGTCAAAACCCAATGAGCAAAGTTGAGGCTCCAGGGACTCCCCTCAAAGTGCCTACGACAGGAGAACATGATGAAAAAAATATTTATCCCAGTAGCAGCCCTCTTACTGGCCACAAATGTATCTGCACAGCCGCGCCAGCCTCCGCAGGAAGCGATTGATGCCTGCAGCGGCTTGGCAGAAGGAGACGCCTGCACTGTCGAGACACCCAGAGGCACATTGGAGGGCACCTGCCGTATGCCCCCGCAGATTGAGCAGCTGGTCTGTGTACCTGCCGGCGGCAAGGGCAAAGGCGGCCCTCGCCCCATGGAAGATGAAGAACAGTAACTCCCAATTAATCGCAACCGGCCAGCGGTACTGTAAATCTTGAGATGTCATTATGAAGAAGTGGTTATTTGTGGGGCTTTGCAGTATTGCGCCTCTCTCGCTGGCTCACGTACCCGATAGCGCCCTGGAGGCTTGTCGAAACCTGTCCAGTGGCGCCAGCTGCTCAATGGAACTGCCCAATGGCCGAGTCAGTGGTCGCTGCCGCAACCACCCCCAATCACATGGCCTAGCTTGTGTTCCCGAGCGCAAACTGACTGCGCGCTCTACAGGAGGGGGCGCCACTGGTGGACGCCACACCGCTCGCAAACACACAGTGGTGCAATCCGATGGTCTGCAGCACACTGTTCCCGCTACCGAAGCACCGATTACCTTTAGTGAAGTGAGTATCAGTATCCAGGGACCCTGGCGCGTTATTGAGGCCAATGGTATTTCCGAGCATAAGACTGGTACCTTCCCCAATCGCGGCAATCCCCATGAAATCGAGGTGCAGCGCTACCGTTTCCGAGTTCCGGCTATTCCCCAAATTGCCGCTCAATCTACACCGGTTCCGTTGCAGAATTTTGGTATCGGACTGAACGGAGTGCCTTTCGACCCCAGTGCTGCGGAATGGTACCTGGGCAATCGGGGACGCTGGCGCTACGAAGCCCTATCCGGTGCGATTCAGCTGGGTGTAGACGATAACTACGCCCATGTTCAGCCCAATGGTGCCTATCACTATCACGGAATTCCCACCGGTTTATTACAGCGCCTGGGGGTATCTAAGGAAAGGCATTCGCCACTGATTGGCTGGGCTGCCGATGGATTCCCCATTTATGCCCTGTACGCCTATGCCGATGGTTGGGAACCGAAATCCGGGATTGCGGCAATGACTTCAAGTTATCAGGTGAAATCCGGGAAACGCCCCAAGGGCAGTAAAGAACCCGGTGGCTACTACGATGGTACCTTTGTGGATGATTACCACTATGTGGCTGGCTCCGGCACATTGGATGAGTGCAACGGCAGAATGGTTCGCACCCCGGAATTCCCCAAGGGCACCTATGCCTATTTTCTAACAGAGGACTGGCCCATTATCCCGCGCTGTTACAAGGGCACTCCGTCAGAGGATTTTCGTCGGGGCCCCGGTAACAACCAGCGCAAGGGAGCAACTAGGCGCCCCTAACGCAGAAGGCTATGAAAGCTCACCTCCCCAGAGGAATACCGCAAGGTATTCCCCTGTCAAAACAGCCGTTCCCGGCTGGAGTGTCAGCTCATATCAATTACCGTCAGCGCTTCCGCCAGGGTTTTGACCGAATGCATTTCCATTCCCTCGATATCGTTCTTCAGGCGGTTGGCTGCAGGCACAATGGCTTTGCGGAAACCGTGTTTGGCCGCCTCGCGCAAACGCTCCTGGCCCGAAGGCACTGGGCGAATCTCGCCTGATAGCCCCACCTCCCCGAATACCACCAGATCCCGAGGCAGGACACGGTTGCGGAAACTGGAGACTACCGCCAATAAGAGTGTCAGGTCGGCGCTGGTTTCCATCACCTTTACCCCGCCAACCACATTGATAAAGACATCCTGGTCCCCCACCAAGACCCCACCGTGGCGATGCAACACAGCGAGCAGCATGTTCAAGCGGTTCTGGTCGAGGCCCACCGCTACCCGGCGGGGGTTGCCAAGACTGCTATCGTCCACCAGGGCCTGCAACTCTACTAACAGCGGCCGGGTGCCCTCCCACACCGAAGTCACCACAGAACCGGCCGCGATCTCCTCGGCCCTTTGCAGGAAAATGGCTGAGGGATTGGATACCTCTTTCAGGCCCTGCTCTGTCATGGCAAACACGCCGAGTTCATTAACGGCCCCAAAGCGATTTTTATGCGCCCGCAATGTGCGGAAGCGGGAGTCGTGGGTGCCTTCGAGGAGAATGGAGCAGTCGATAATATGTTCCAGCACCTTGGGGCCCGCGAGACTGCCATCTTTGGTGACATGCCCCACCAGAATCAGCGCCGTGCCAGTCTGTTTGGCAAAGCGGGTCAGGTAGGCCGCACTCTCGCGCACCTGTGCCACAGAGCCGGGTGCCGATTGCACATCGCTCATGTGCATCACCTGGATCGAGTCCACTACCATTACCCGAGGATTCACTTCCTTGGCCGCCAGGCAAATACGCTCCACATCGGTTTCGCTGAGCAATTGCAGGGAATCCGTGGGCAGACCCAAGCGCTTAGCGCGCATAGCAACCTGCTGGAGAGATTCCTCGCCGGTGATATAAAGCGCCGGCATTGAAGTCGCGAGATGGCACAGGGTCTGGAGTAAAACAGTGGATTTACCCGCACCAGGATGGCCGCCGATCAATACGACGGAGCCAGGCACCAGCCCGCCGCCCAGCACTCGATCCAGTTCCGAGGCCGTAGTGGGAATACGCGGCAATTCACTGAGGTCGATTTCCGATAGTTTTTGTACTTTGCCAGCACCAGCGGAACCGGCGTAACCACTTTGTGCATCGGTAAAATTCGCGGCGCGGCTGTCCTTGTGATCCGGTCCCAGGCGTACTTCCGATAGGCTATTCCAAGTGCCACAAGCACTACACTGCCCTGCCCATTTGGTGTAGTCAGCGCCGCATTCATTACACACGTAGGCAGTTTTACGTTTTGTGGCCAAAGCACTCTCCCGAAAAGTCACAGAATTGATCGGCGCACAGTTTACCCCTTATCCGGCCGAGGCGGGTGGTGCTCAGCAGTCTAAAATGACTCTCCTACACGGATCCCTTCTATTGGCATCTTCTCCTTCTAATTGGTCTATCTACGCGATTGATCTAGATCAATTCACCCAGCCCCCTCCGAGATAACATCCGCCGCTGCCTCTACCCACTAATGGGGAGGCGCTGAACAACACTGACTAACCATCGAACAGGAAGTAAGTATGTCGTCTATTACTCTTCGCGGCGCGATTCTGGCGCTCGCCATGGCCTCGACCTCCGCCCTGGCTGCGGATCACGAAGTTAAGATGCTGAACCAGGGCAAGGACGGCATGATGACTTTTGAACCAGCATTTCTCGCAGTAGCGCCGGGCGATTCTGTCACCTTCCTGCCCACTGATGCAGCCCACAACACTCACTCAGTTTTGTCCCCTGCCGAGGGCGCTACCTGGAATGGCAGCATGGGAGAAAAGGTGACTGTCACCTTGAACCAGGAAGGTGTTTACGTATACCAGTGCGACCCACATCTGCCGCTGGGTATGGTTGGGGTAATTCAGGTAGGTAAGGCAACCAACTTGGAAGAAGCCAAGAAGCATGCCGAAGGCATGAATGCCGGTATTGCTATGAATAAGGAGAGGCTCACTCAATACCTCGGCCAAGTCCAATAAGAGGAGTCGCGGCGTGGACATCCTATTTGAAAAAGGTCACCACCTGGTTGCGCGGTTCGGCGATTTGGTTAAAGAGCAGAATGGCAGCGATGGGGTACAGGCCAATCAATTTGTTATTCGCCGCGGCACCAAAGGGGCGCTTATCGATCCCGGCGGCGATCTGACTTACACACACCTCACCATTGAGCTCAGCCGCCATTTGAACCTGAGCGAACTGGACCTGATCCTGGCCTCTCACCAGGATCCGGATATTATCGCCTCGCTGCCGCGCTGGATGCTGCATTCGCGCTGTAAGGTGGCAGTGTCGAAGCTGTGGTCGCGGTTTTTGCCACACCTGGTTTCCGGCTTTGTCGCCTCGCGTGCCGGTGCTGAACGCTGGCAGGAACGCATCATGCCTCTGGACGACAAGGGAGAAATTATCCCCTTCAGCGACAGTGAGATCTGGGCGCTGCCAGCGCACTTTATGCACTCCTGTGGCAACTTCAGTTTTTATGACCCGGTCAGCCGCATATTATTTTCCGGTGATATCGGTGCCTCCCTCGGTGGTGAGGAGGGCGAAGTCAAAGATTTCGACGAGCACCTGCCGTCTATGGAAGGGTTCCACCGCCGCTATATGGGCGGGAACTGGACCTGTCGTCTCTGGGCCAAGATGATTCGAGAACTCAACCCCGCAATGATTGTGCCCCAACACGGCGGTTACTTTGCCTCAGGCGATGTCAAAGAGCGCTTCCTGGGCTGGCTCGAGCGCCTCGAATGTGGGCCGGACCTGTTGCGACACCAGGACTTCCGTCTACCCCTGGGCCGCTCTTAATCCGTCATCCCACAAGCGGGAAAGTTGCACCGGCAGAGGCCAGCCCATACACTGCGGGCTGGCTTGTTTTCTGAATACCGCCATGCACACCGGGATCCTCCGCCTATTTTTGCTCACACTACTACTGGCCTTCGGCGGCCAGGCAGTTGCGTCATCCTGTGCGGAAACACACGAATCCCCAGCGGCATCTATCGCCGCAGAAGAAAAAACCCACTGCGACGAGGCAACCCTTGAGAACTGCAGCGACAGCCATCCCTCCAGTTGCACTGCTGAATGCAGCTGCTGTGCAGGGCCAGGCACCAGCTCTGCGGTAAACGCTCAATATAAAATCCTTGTATACAACCGCAATCTACTTGTAACTGCCTACCGGGAATTTAATTCCTCTCCAGATCCGGAAATGGCACTACGCCCACCCATATTCCGCACTTAACGGGCCCCGTATGCCTAGGCATACGCGCACCCCCCCAGTTTTACTCCAAATATTTTTTATAAATACTCGCGCGCCTGTGTGCGCCCTTAATCTCATCATCGGAGTTCATATGAACCGTTCAATTTTGATCGCTATTGCTGCGCTACTCACAACCCTGGCATTAAGTGCCTGTGCCGAATCTCCAGACCCCCAAAAGGAATCTGTGAGCCTGACCACTTACAAATCCGCCACCTGCGGCTGCTGCAAAATTTGGGTTGAGCATGCCCAACAAACTGGCTTTGACGTCGTAGCAAAGGATGTCGAAGACCTTAACGGCGTGAAAAAGCAGCACCATATCTCTCCGCGCTACCAATCCTGCCACACCACAGTGTCAGAACAGGGCTATGTTTTTGAAGGGCATGTACCTGCAAAGCTGATACAGCGTTTCTTGCAGAATCCACCGCAAGATGCCATTGGTCTCGCAGTGCCAGGTATGCCCCTGGGCAGCCCCGGTATGGAAGTGGGCGACCGTTTTACGCCCTATCAGGTAATGCTGCTTAACAAAGACGGCAGCAGCGAAACTTACGCCGAAATCAATACGGCACAGGAGCAGTTTTAGAAGGGACATCGATGACAGAGAGCTTCCGCACCGACGCCGTATCGAGGCGTACTTTCGTCACAGGTCTCGGAGCGGGAGCCCTGCTGCTGGGGTTACCCCACAGTTCGCGCCCAAACTCGCCAACAGCTTCGACAACAACCCTGCGCGGTAACCACTATGATTTATCCATCGGTTACCGCCAGGTAAATCTTACCGGGCGCGAACGACAAGCCCTGACCATTAATGGCAGTCTACCGGGCCCCATTTTGCGCTGGCGGGAAGGGGAAACTGTCACCCTGAAGGTCCACAACCAATTACCCGACAAATCCTCCTTACACTGGCACGGTGTTAGGGTACCCAGCGATATGGACGGCGAACCGGGGTTGAGCTTTAACGGCATTCAACCTGGGCAAACATTTCACTACCGATTCCCTGTGCGCCAAAGTGGTACTTATTGGTATCACAGCCAATCCGGGTTTCAACAACAGCGGGGGCTAATTGGGGCAATAGTCATTGATCCGATATCTCCAGAACCATTTTCTTACGAGCGGGATTATGTTGTTGTCCTATCCGATTGGAGCGATGAATCTCCCCAAACTATTTATACCCATCTAAAAAGAGACCCGGACTACTACAACCGGCAACAGCGCACGGCTACAGATTTATGGCGTGAGGTGCGCACAAAAGGTGTCGCACGAACCTGGCGGGACCGGCATCAATGGAACTGGAAACAACTTTCCGACCGCAGTATCTCCCAGGTCACAGGCGAGACTTACACCTACCTGATTAACGGGCATACACCCGATACCAATTGGACTGCATTATTTAAACCTGGTGAGAAGGTTCGCCTGCGATTAATTAACGCAGCTTCGATGACCTTATTCGACCTGCGTATCCCCGGCCTGAAAATGAAGGTGGTGGCGGCCGATGGACAAAATGTCGAGCCCATTAGCGTCGATGAAATTCGTATTGGCAGCGGCGAAACCTATGACGTAATTGTCGAGCCAGAGAGTGAACAAGCCTACAGTATATTTGCGCAGTCCATGGACCGCAGTGGCTATGCGCGAGGCACACTGACAAGTGATATACGTCTGAGCGCAGAGGTTCCCGCGATGGATCACCGCCCAGTGCTCACCCTACAAGATCTGGGACTGGCGAGAAAAACCGAAGAGACAGACACACACTTTAAAACAACCCAGACTGCTCACACCGAAAAACATTCCGATTTGCCCGATGCAACTGAGGGGGGATGGTTTTACGGAAACCTCTCTGCAGCGGGGCTCGGTAGTAATAGCCCTATTATTCACCAGCCAAGTGAATCCGGATTCAGGGTGGATCACCGCGCGCTGACGCCAGCAAACGGCATCTCTGACCCCGGTGTAGGACTCAGAAACCATAAACATCGCTATAACCGCCGTGTACTAACTTACAGCGACTTGCGCAGCAGTGAACCCACCCAGGATCAACGGGAGCCACAGCGGGAATTACAGTTACACCTGACCGGCAATTATGAGCGCTATCTCTGGTCAATAAATGGTGAAAAATTTCGCGATGCCAGCCCATTATTATTTCGGCACCAGGAGCGCCTGCGTATTACCCTGGTCAATGACACCACGCTTCCACAGCCCATGCACTTACACGGTTTTTGGAGTGAGCTGGAAACCGGTGACGGAGAGTATTTACCTCGCAAGCACACGGTAATCGCGCAACCCGGATCAAGCATCAGTTACTTAATCAGCGCCGACACCAATGGCCGCTGGGCTCTACACAGTCAAATGCTTTACCAGAGGCCCGGTATGTATCGGGAGGTGCGCATTGTTTAAAAATGTTGCAGGGATAGCAGCAACACTATGGATACTTGCTGCCCAGGCCAGCTATGGGCAGGCAGAACCTCAGCATCAACACCACAGCTACCAGTCCTCTGGCGAGGATAACGAAGAAGAACTCATGGCTGAAGTCAGCCTCGACTATGTGGAACTGCGAGGTGATAACGGCGGGGAAATCGAGGGAGACTTCAGTTATGGCGGAGAGCAAAATAAGTTTGTTGCCGAAGTCGACTATGAGCGTAGCAGTGGGGAAATTGAAAAAAATGAACTCTGGGCGCTCTATAGCCGGGCAATTTCAGCAAACTGGAATTTCCTAATTGGAATTCGCCACGATTTTAATCTGGAGACTACCAGCCGGAATTGGGTTGCTGTGGGTATTACTGGAGAGTCTCCCTACAAATTTGAAATGGATGCGGTATTTTTCTATGGAGAACATGGCAGTACTGCATTTCGCCTGGAAGGCGAGTATGAAATAAAGTTGGCACAAGACTGGAACCTGGTCCCACGTATCGAGCTGAACTTTTTTGGGCAGAACGATGAGGCCCGAGGTAGTGGCTCCGGCTTATCGGAAGCGGAAGTCGGCTTTCGGCTCATGTATGAAGTCACCAGGAAGTTCTCACCCTATATTGGCGTCCACTATGAACGGGAAGTGGGCAATGCCGCTGATTTCGCCCGTGAAGAAGGTGAGGATGTGGACTCAACCGTATGGGTACTGGGGTTTAGAGCTTGGTTTTGAAAAAATCCAACTTTTATATCTATACAAGTTGTACCACTTCGCATCAGCTGTAACCAACTTTACCACCCCCTCAATCTGTCATAGCATCTAATAGATCTTAATCGCCTTTTTAAAAAAATTTAAATTCAGCAAGGATGCCGGTGATATGATTTTTCCCCGAATACTGTTAATCGCAGTTTCTTTACTGTGTGTGGGACTATCAGCAGAACCTGAAAGCCCACAGAGCCACTCTTCTGTTAGCACGACCAAACACCTGAGTTATGGCAATGAAATTCTTTTCTCATCCAGAATCTTGAGTCGTGAAATATCAATAAACATATATTTACCGCAAACGTTCCATCAAGCATCAAAGCAGCATAGATACCCGGTTATCTTTATTAATGGCACTCACGGCAAAGAATTTTTCCACGCCTTAACCGGGGTAGTAAAGCATCTAAGTAGCGTAGAACGTATGCCGGAAAGTATTGTAATCAGCCTTAATGATGGTGGTGATGAACCGGAAACCTACCTACATAGAATGTGGACACATACCACAGAGGAGAAATTTAGCGCCCAGGGAGACCCTGAGGCCTATAGTAAATTTCTAACTGAAGAACTATTCCCATATTTAGAAAGTAATTACCGCGCACTCAACAATCGAATGATTATTGGTGTTTCAACTAGCAGCATCTTTCCTCTCTACGCCCTAACTAGCAAACCTGGGCTGTTTCAGTCTTACTTCTTTTTATCTGCGGCCGATATATTTGGTATGGGCCCCACTTCAGAGAGTACTTTTATTGATGAAATAACCACAAGTATGCAGACCTCATCAAACAAGATCAGTGCTTTTTATTTCGCCATGGCCGACAGTGATATGCGTAAAGATAAGCGCTATGACAAAATCTTAAGTCAAATTAATACCAAACTATCGCCTTACGTAAAAGAGAATCTCAAATTAAAAATAGAAGTTCTTAACAATGAAAACCACTACGGTGCCTTTATAAAAGCCGCGCTAACGGCTATTGAGCTTAATTATCCCCACGAAGAATGGTCCGCAAATTATCGAGAATTGATATCCCAACCTGGTAACGCCTTGCAAAATATCGATCATTTCTATGAATCACTCTCACAGAAATACGGTTTTCCTATTTTACCCAGGGCTACACGTTGGAGAAATGTTAACAAATTAAGCTATATCACCAGTTTGTTACTAAAGGATGGTCGCATCCAAGAAGCTATCAGTGTTGCAAGGCGATGGGTGGAATATCGACCAAATTCTATTGATGCCCACCAAAGTTTGGCCCAGGCGTTACAACAGAATGACGAAATTTCAGAGGCTTCTGATATTTTGAAGAAAGCACTAGAAATTTCTCGCAATCAAGATAATAGTAAAACGGCGGCGATAAATCGGCAATTAACTGAACTCAAACTCAATTAGCATACAGTTAAAAATTGTATTTACTAAAAATAAAAGGAGATAAATATATATGGATTTCACCAGTGCTTTTCAATATAAAAAATGGGCCAACTTAGAGCTACTATCAGCTGGCGAAAAGCAGCTTCATCTTCTACCCAAGGAAGATGCGAGCTTCTTTATCCGTATACTCAATCATACTGCGGTGGTCGACAGCCTGTTTATCAGCCGCATTACCGAAACACAGGAGCTGTTTTCTTCAGATAACACAATTGAGACACCTACGATTCCAGAACTAAGAGAGAGAATGAATAACAATGTTTCCTGGCTAATCAACTTCTCTCAAACAGCAACTTTATCCGATCTTGAGAGAGTAATTAATTTTCAATTTACGGACGGGGATTCTGGGCAACTGTCAATTTACGAAATTTTTGTGCATTTATTGACCCATGGCAGCAATCATCGAGGAATGGCATCGCGAACGTTATCTTCGAAAGGCCTGGAAAGGCCAAAAGACACTTTTACCCGCTTTCTACATGAAGTTGAGCCTGAGAGACGGATGGCAGCTGCTATTACCGAATAAAAAATGCTATGCACTAAAGCGAGCCGGCTTTAATTTCCAGCTCGCCCACAGAAAACATGTCGATATCTAAATCCAGCAGCACCCAGCTACTAATAGCAAATTCACAGAACCTCTCTACTCATTCACCAGGCGTAAATCCGTAGCCATCTCATCTTTCCACCAGGCCTTTGTTGTGGTGGGAGATTGCAGGCGAACAGCCTCTCCAATGATAGGCGTCACCAAAGTGACACCCTGATCTTTGGCTGCCGTCTGTGCGCGCTCCAGAGGTTCATACCAATCGTGTAGGGCAAGATCAAAAGTACTGTTGTGGATAGGTAACATTGCTCGCCCTCTGAGATCGAGATGTGCCTGTACACTCTCTTCAGGCATCATATGAACCGAACTCCAAAGCTTGTTATAAGCACCCGTTTCCATCAGTGTCAGGTCGAACGGACCAAATCGCTCACCAATTTCACGAAAGCCACTAAAATAGCCACTGTCACCGCTAAAGAATATACGGCCCTCGCGCCCTTCAATTACCCAGCTGGCCCACAATGTTGAGTCTTTATCCGTTAGTCCACGCCCGGAAAAATGTTGAGCCGGGGTCGCGGTAAAGTGCAAACTGCCCAAGGCAAACGATTCCCACCAGGCCAACTCCTCAATTTTTTCGGCCGGAATTCCCCAGTTACGCAAACGACTTCCCACCCCGGTAGGAACGATAAATTGCTCTACTTTATCCTTGAGTGCGCGAATACTATTTTTGTCCAAATGATCGTAGTGGTCATGGCTGATAACGACCGCTTTAATCGAAGGCAAGTCTCGAATCTCTATGGGCAATGGATGAAAGCGCTTCGGGCCCATCCACTGAACCGGGGATGCCCGCTTGCTAAATACCGGATCTGTCAAAACATACTGATCATCCATTCGAATCAGTACTGTGGAGTGCCCGAGGCGATATACGGCACTCTCAGCGACTGGGGCAGCCAGCTCCGCAGCGGGAATCTGTCGCAATGGAATAGGCTTCACCGGTGCGGGGGCTGCACGATCCGCCTTAATGTAGGCGCCGATCATCTCAACTATACCGCCACTACTGACTTTGTAGTCCGTATCACTGTTGCGGAACTTCTCGGGTTGATTTGTACAGCTACCAAAGAGACCTACCGACATAACAATCACTCCTGCCAGAATCCACCAGCGCTTCTTCATTTCACTTACCATGTAAACTATACAGTGCAGTGTATAAACTAACTATATGAAAGTAAACTATATAGTGTAAAATTTGCGTAAGAAGTAACTCGCCGGCAATGGAATCCCCCGGCCCAGATTTCACAGAGATACCCATGACTGAAAAGAAACCAACCAGAAGTGAGCTGAAACGCCAAGCTATTATTGATGCCGCCAAGCAGGCTTTTCAGGAGCTGGGAGTGCAGGGCACGAGTATGGACGAGCTGGCAGCCCGAGCACAGGTATCAAAACGCACCGTGTACAACCACTTCTCCAGTAAAGAAGCCCTGGTGATGTATTTGATCGGTGAACTCTGGCAGCAGGCCACCCAGCCCTCCGGTTGTGACTACAACCCGGATAGTGATATGCAATCACAACTCCGCACACTGTTAGAGCAGGAAATAAAAACGATCTGCAACCCGCAGTATATTGAGCTTAACCGCATGGCCTTCGACTACTTCTTCCACCAGCCGGAAGCACTACAGAAGGAAATGGAAAAATATAAGGCCCATGAAACCGGGGTGCAGCGCTGGATTAAATCTGCCGTAGCTGACGGCCGACTAAAGTCTCTCGACATAGAGGTCGCCAGTGGGCAGATTCATAACTTAATTAAAGGCGGTTGCTACTGGCCTCAGTTACTCCAACTTTCCGGTCCACCGAGCTCCGTTGAGCAAGAGGCGCTGGCCGAGCGCACCGCTGCGATGTTTTTAAGTTATTACCAGGCTTGAATCGCTGCCCTAAGAGGCCATTTTTCACCTACTAATTTACCAACAAAAAAGGCCCCAAAAGGGGCCTTTTTTATTTTATCGGGAATAAATTACAGTCTTTCCCAAAGTATCTCCCAGTTCCCACCAACACCTGGCTCGAACTGTATTGCACCTCTTTTTACTTCCTTACAGTAGTGGGAGTAAGCAGAGTCCTTACACTCGTAGACATTACCGTCACGACCCAGGACTTTGGTGCCCGCAGCATAGTTTCTATGACCTCTAGGGAAGACATAATCATAATCCTGATCACTCGAGGATTGGTCATCGTCATTGGAGCTATCATCGTCTCCGTTTGAAGTATCGTCGTCATCATTAGAGGTGTCGTCATCGCCGTTGGAGCTATCGTCGTCACCATTAGAAGCGTCGTCATCGCCGTTCGAGCTATCGTCGTCGCCGTTCGAGGAGTCATCATCACCAGAGGTGTCTTCAACCAGGTAGAAGTTCAGAGTGTTTTGATCAACCATGTTGCCATCACGGTCTTTTACCACCACTACAACCATATGGTGCCCTGCTACAGTCTCTGAGAGAGTCAAGCTAGTACTGGCAGTATCACCATCATCAATGTTATTGCTATAGCTTGCTAGAGTATCACCGCCATGATTTACCACTGTAACCTCAACGCTGACATCTCCCGTAGCACTGAGAGCCAAGTCTAGAGAAATAGCACCGCCTGTAATTGTGTATTCACTTTCAAGGCCACTTACCGTTACTTCATAGTTGGGCTCTTCTTCGCTCAACTCGTAACCGATCTCGACATTTTCCAGGCCACTGCCATCTTTTAGATAAATGCGGTTGATACCGTAAAGAGGCTCAAAACTATTATCGCCATCGAAATCACCGGCGCGGATATCGGTCTGCTCTGCATTAATCAACTCAGCCAAATCGTGTGACCAGTTTTCAGCGATGCCCTGCTCTTCGGAGGCAATTTCCAAAACAGTGCTGTAAGATGAGTTTTCACCTGAGCCATCAAATACACGGGTATACACTTTATCGCCAACGTTCAAGTCCTGCGTCGGATTGATGGTACCCGCAGCGCTCCACTCGGTATTAGTGACATTATCGCCATCGAACTCCACATCGATAACATTGTAGAAAGCGTTAACCGTATCACCCACATCCCAAACAGCCAGAATTACATGATAGCCCTCGCGATCTGGCACCTGACACTCATGAGTTGTATTTACATTTGGCTGTTCATAATTGCCATCTATCTCACAGAATGGGTCGAGATCAAACTGATCGCGAGTCAAGACTGAATTCGGATTCCAATCTTCTTTAGTAATATAGTATTTCCAATCACGAGTTACATGGTTTGCGGTGAAGTACCATTTGAAGGTTTGCCAACCGGAGCTAATATAATTTTTTACCCAGCGATCAGATGTCTGTTCATTAAGCTCAGACCAGGCACTGCTTCCTCCACTGGCAATTTGCCCATCGGCAGGGCCGCTATCGGGAAAGCCTTCAGGACCCTCTATACTCTGTGGTTCCCACTGAACTGCACCGCAATTCAAGTTCATTTCACCGGTATCTAATGCGTATTTACACAGGGTACCACGCGCAGAAGCTACACCACCGTCAGCGGCCTCAACATAACCATGACTGAAAGCATTAGAACTGGCACCGGCTAATACCACTGCCATTAATGTGCGATTGACTATCGGTTGTTTAAATACGGATGCTAATTTTTTCTTACGTAGAATCATATCTCTGCCCATTTATTACTTTGCGCTCAACTTCCTTCCCCAGCTGAACACAAATTTTTACTTTTAGAGGATGTAAATCCTGCAACGCTAGCGACAGAGTTATGGACCACCACTAATTGGCACGGTTCCTATTATTTTTATAATTTAAACAAACAACTTTCAGCGTGTCACCGAAAGATAAGTCTAATTTTTAATAAATACCATCCCATTAAAAGTTCCATATAAACACAAAAATAAAAACATAAATAATGACAAAATAATTTCTTACAAAATAGAAAAATGACAACCTAAAACAAAAAATAAGACCATAATTTCGGGTAATTACTGCAACATAACATCAATAAAAGCGACATTTAGTGGTATTTTATTCCAGCAAGGGCAGTCAGGTATAAATCCAAATATACCGCTTATAAAAATATAAAAACAAAATATGGAAGAACTATGAATTTCACACTTAAGCCCTCCCGAAACTCAATATGAAACCCTAACTAACTCCACCTATCACTTACCGGCAAAAAAACACGGTGCACCCACGACAAAATAGAAACAGGAAAAACCTAGAAAACAACGGCCAATACTTCTTCTATAACTAATCGGGCAGAGGGTTTTCCAATGAAAATTAAAAATATTAGTTTTTTAAAGCTTTCACTTCACTGAATTCATACCGGCCAGATATCCCTGAGTCCACAGAAAATGCCACCTTTCGATAACTTACAAATAGTATTCCCAATGTATCAAAGCTGGCATTTTGGGGGCCTCAGAGCAACTCTTTGACCCCATCAGTTTTAAGATTTAATCATGGAGTTTCTAAAGCCCAAGATTAATATCAGGTTTGCGATAAACCACTGATCTTTAATAATAAAAATACCGCTGGAGCTAAGTTGCCAGGGAGCTACCCAACTGCCTGGATAGGAGTAGAGGAAGGTCTGGGTTGTTATAAATACTGCGGCACAAAGCAATAGTCCCGGCCAAAACAGCTGCCGGATATAAATACCCAAGGCGAGGATAGCCAGCGCAATCAAGTCATATATACCGATAAGATTTGAGGCCACCTGCACGCTAAATAGACTGTATAACCACGACATCAGTGGCGAAGTGCTTACCAGGCCTTCAATCCCCTCAGCCTCAAGCGCTGTGAATTTCATCCCACCAATCCAGAGTAATACCAAGCCGACAGGGAAATAATTGAGCCATATCAGCTTTAGTGGACTCAACGAATCCCTATACAACCAGGTAATACCCAAGGTTAACAGGGCAAAGTACTTAATTATCCCCTGTCCTGAGCCAATTGCCGGAAAGCCGCCCAGGGAGTCGATCCAATGGCTGCTGCCAAGAAGACTCAGTAGGGGCACTAGCGATATTAAAATCAGAAGGATTGCCAGGGGCTTAACAACCCTCTCAAAGCGAAGGGCGAGTGCCCCCAAAATAGCGGCGACTGAAAAAATAATGGCGGTCATTAAACGTATAGAGGAAAGCACCTCCTCATTAGTGACACCGTAGAATTCAAATACGCGCTTGATACCACCCCATTGGCCGGAAAAAAGCGCCACCGTAATAAGCGCAAAGGCGATGGCCACCAGGGCGAAGGGAAGTTTTCGAAGAAGAAATGACATTTGTTGACGACCTCTTAACAAATTAGAGCTTAGTCACCAGCCTGACCAGAGCCCCCGTCTCCATACAGGTGAAAGGCGGCTCTGGGGTATTGGTTAAATCTATGTCGTCTTGGCCCGGGGAATTATTACACCCCCATAGAGAATC
The DNA here is from genome assembly GCF_052467955.1 of Microbulbifer maximicatervae (SeqCode). Classification (NCBI taxonomy): domain Bacteria; kingdom Pseudomonadati; phylum Pseudomonadota; class Gammaproteobacteria; order Cellvibrionales; family Microbulbiferaceae; genus Microbulbifer; species Microbulbifer maximicatervae (SeqCode). Next base: position 1,005,712 of record NZ_CP174329.1, on the reverse strand, counting down.
ACATTTACTGTTACTCCAGTATCAATGTGCCCCGATACATTTGCATCTGGCAGTTGAACGGGTATTCACCCGGCTCGGCTTTTGGTATTTCCACCAAGGTATCCTGGTTCAGGGAAAGCTGAGCGCTGACTTCCAAGTCTGGAAACAATACCCACTCGGAGCAGGGACTGGGGTCCTCCCGGTGAAAATGCAAAGTCGCTGTGCGACCGGCGGGCAGGCGGATAAGATCCGGTTCGTAAACTCCATCCTTAACCAGAATCTGTAAATTATCCGTGCTCGGCGTCGCCTTACTGGCACTTCTTTTTGGCCCCAACCAAAACCACCAGATAACAGCCAGAATCATCAGCACACCGACGATATTTACGAGAACTTCAGCCATTTAGCGAGCCTCCGATGGTTTAAAGAAGCGCAGGCGGTTGGCATTACTGACCACCGTCAGGGAGGAAAGCGCCATAGCACCACCGGCAACAATGGGGCTCAGTAACATACCCGTAATCGGGTAGAGGGCACCGGCGGCGATGGGAATACCCAGAGTGTTATAAATAAATGCGCCAAACAGGTTTTGCTTGATGTTGTGCAAAGTGGCCCGGGACAACTCCACGGCATTAGCAACCCCGTGCAGGGAGGAACGCATCAGGGTGACATCGGCGCTCTCAATAGCAACATCGGTACCGGCACCTATCGCAAAGCCCACATCGGCCCGCGCCAGGGCCGGGGCATCGTTAATCCCGTCACCCACCATACCCACTCGCTCGCCTTTTTTTTGCAATTCAGCGACGATCCCCTCTTTATCTTCAGGCAATAGTTCTGCGTGAACTCGATCGATGCCCAGTTGCCGGGCAACCACTTCGGCACTACCGTGATTGTCCCCGGTAAGCATTTCAATGCGTAAACCCAGTTTGCTCAGTCGCTCGATTGCAGCTTGCGCATCTGCGCGAATCGGATCGGCTACGGCAATAATCCCCCGCAACTTGCCGTCCACGGCCGCGTACATCACCGTGCGCCCCGCCGCAGCCAATTTGGCTGCCCGCTCACTCCAGGCATCCAGGGAAATGGCTTCCTTTTGCATTAACTTGGTATTCCCCAACAGCACGCGACTGCCACCGATATCACCACTCACACCGTGAGCTGTGATGGCTTCAAAGTTAGCTGGAGACTGCAATTCAAGGTTTTTATCGTGAGCGGCCGTCACTATGGCTTCAGCCAAGGGGTGCTCTGAGCCCTGCTCCAGGCTCGCCACTAAACGCAGCAGTTCATCGCTGTCGCCATCACTATCGATATCTGTCAGACGCGGAGAACCCTCGGTGAGAGTCCCGGTTTTATCCACAACCAGGACATCCAGAGTGCAGGATTGTTGCAGGGCCTTGCCGTTGCGCACCAGTACACCGTACTCGGCACCTTTGCCCACCCCCACCATAACGGACATGGGAGTCGCCAGACCCAAGGCACAGGGGCAGGCGATAATCAGCACCGAAGTCAGTACCACCAGCATATGGGCAACCCGAGGATCGGGTCCCAAGTTGAACCAAACCAGTGCGGCCACCAGGGCAATAATCATCACCACTGGCACAAAGATGCCGGAAATCTTGTCCGCCAAACGCGCGATAGGTACCCGAGAGCTCTGGGCATTCTTTACCATCTCGATAATCTGCGCGAGACGGGTGTCGGAACCCACTTTATCTGCGCGAAACAACAGGCTGCCATTTTTATTCAGGGTGCCGGCGGCGAGGCTGTCACCCTCCGCCTTTTTCACCGGCACTGGTTCCCCAGTGAGCATGGATTCATCTACCAGGCTGCGCCCTTCAAGCACAGTGCCATCCACCGGAATTTTCTCGCCGGGGCGGACGCGCAGCTGGTCTCCCTGCTGCACCTGCTCGATAGGGAGATCCACCTCTCGGCCGTCTCTCAATACCCGCGCGGATGTATCCTGGAGCTCCAACAGCTTCTCCACTGCGGCACTGGTGCGCCCGCGCGCCCGAATTTCCAGTGCCTGGCCGAGGCTGATCAGGCCAATAATCATGGCACTGGCCTCGAAGTACACATGTCGTGCCGCTTCCGGTAAGAGATGGGGAACCAATACCACGATCATGGAAAAGAGCCAGGCCGTTCCCGTGCCCAGGGCCACCAGCGTATCCATAGTGGCATTGTGGTGACGCAGTGCCTTCCAGGCACCACTGAAGAAGTTGCCGCCACAGAAGACCAGCACCGCCAGGGTAATCAGCCCCATGACACCCCAGGCCAGCTGCTCCGCAGGGGTATTCACCGATACCTTGTCGGTGATCAGCCCCCAGGCCATCATTGGCACGCCCACGCCCAGAGCAAATGCCGAGCGCCACAACTGCTGGCGGTAGTGCCGCTGTGTCTGCTCCCGCTGTTCCGCGCGCTGCTCTCGTTCACTACTTCGCAAGAGTTCAGCGCCGTAGCCCGCGCCTCGGACGGCTTCGATACAGGATGCAGCCTCTGCCGGGCCGTATACCGACAGGATTTTATCGGACAGGTTTACCCGGGCATCAGTCACCCCGGCTACGGCCTTAACCGCAGTCTCAATTTTGTTAATACAGCCGGCACAATTGACTCCACTCAAACGGAACACCGTTGGCGCAGACTGTTGCTCCTTCGTCATCTTGCTCTCCCGCAACACCAATTACAGCGACAAAGTTACAACCTTACCGCTAGGGGAAGGCAACAGTTGGCAGCGCACCGTCTGCCGAAATTTCGCAGTCAACTCATCCTTCAGCTTAGTGGTTGGCACCAGGGGCAGGAAAAGGCTGAGGATTCGCCAATGATCGCGCATGCGATGCGACGGAATGTTATTATCGCGCCATGACACATCCCCTGCTTCCCGAAAGACCCCTGAGTATCTCTCCTTCTCTGGCTGCCACTGTCGGCCTGGAGGAAGCTGTGCTGCTCACTGCACTTGGCGACCTGGCTCCATTCCTTCCCCTGGAGCCCTACGGAGGCCGGGATTGGTATACCGCCGAGGGCGAGCAGCTATATCTGCTGCTGCCCTTCTGGCAGGCAGTGGATATCCAGCGGGTAGCCACCAGCTTGCGCAACCAGGGTGCCCTTCTGCTGGGGGCGGCACCATTCGGCAGTAGCGAGATTCTGAAGTTCGCCCTGCCCGGTGAGTACAAGCGCCCGGTGGCAACACCCCCTACCCCGTCCAACCGCAATGCCAACACTATTGCCCCCAGTTGGCAGCCGGATAGTGAAACCATGGCCCGTATCGCCCAACTGGGTATTCCCGAGCACTTTGTAAGGGAGCAATTGCCGGAGTTTGTCACTTACTGGCGCGAGCGCGCCGAGCCCCGCCACTCCTTTGGCTCCCTGTTCCTGCGCCAGGTTAAAAGCAAATGGGAGGCTTTTCGAGCAACGGCTCAGCGCAAACAGCCACTGCCCAACGGCTGGCAACCCAGCGATGAGACCCTGCGCAAGCTGGCGGACGAGGGAGTCCCCAGCACTTTTGTCGGTCGCGGCCTACAGCGCTTTCTCGATTACCACCGCTCCAGTGGCAAGCAGTCCATTTCCTGGGATTTGGAATTCAATGACTGGATTATGGAAGACTGGGAAAAGCAGGACACGCCATTTATCGAAAAGCGCAAGCCCACTGCTATGTCCCGCGACTGGCAGCCCAGCGAGCACACCTGGGAGCAGTTGCAGCGCCTGGCCATCAATCCGCGCTTTGCTGCCGAATTGCTGCCGGAATTCATTTATAAATGGACCGAGCGCGGTGGCCACAGTGCCCGCTGGGGTGAACTGTTTATCGAGTATGCGCGGGAAGAGTGGGCCTATTACTGCCAGGGTATTGAGAAAAACCCGGTGGCTAAACCTATCTCCCGCAACTGGCAGCCCAGTGGTGACTGCCTGAGTCATTTGATGAACCAATGCGAGATAGATCGCGACTTCGCTCTATCCCTGGTTCCGGAATTTATTATTTACTGGCGCGGTCAAAATGCCGCACGTAAAAGCTGGGACGCCGTATTTGTGCGTCACGCGCGCCACCAGTGGGCGGAGCGCAACAAACTGGCAATAGGAAACTCTTATGGCAATCCACAAGACTCCCACAACAACACCAACCAGCGCACCCGCGACCGGTCAATCGGCGACATACTCACAGACACAAACTGGTAGTGAACAGGGCCAGGAACTGCTGAACGAAAAGAAGCGCGCAATCAATGAAGTATTTGCGCTGTTTAAACTGAATTATCACAATCAGTTCAGCGCAGCGTTTCCAGACACTGAAACCCTTCACCACGCTAAGCGCCTCTGGCTGGAGGCCCTGCTTGCTTTCGCTCCCCAGGATATTATGCAGGGTGCCAAGCGAGCGATCCTGCAAAGCGAGTACCAGCCCACCGTACATAAAATGCTGCAGCTGTGCGCCGCTGGGGAGAATGGTTTACCGGAAGCACGCGCCGCCTATCGCGAAGCCTGCAATGCCCCCAGCCCCAAAACCAATTACAACTGGAGCCACTTAGCAATCTATCACGCAGGGCGGGAATCCAACTGGTTTTTTCTTGCCAATAACCCCGAGTCTATCGCCTACCCAGTCTTTGCTGAGCACTATCGAAAAATATGTGAACGAGTCCTGGGGGGAGAAAAACTAACCGCTCCAGAGCAATTAAAGCTGGAGGAAAACCCCGGCTCACCACTTTCCAAGGAAGAAAATTCGAAAAGACTCTCGGAGATGCGAGCAAAGCTTGGCATTTAGAAATTAAAAGCCAACTGCTTACTCTGACTTTGAATACAGGGCCTGATACCTAAAGGCCCTCACGCCAATGACTTGTGAAGTAAAAGCCCTGATCTAGCTTTACTGTGCTTGAAATAAAAATAAACAAAGCACAGGACAGATCATGAATAATTTTAAGACCACCTTAAATATAAGCTTTTTTTCCAGCCTTATATTCACTTTCGCTACAAATACCAGCGCTGACTTTGCCAACAGGAAATATATTGGGGCTACCCTCGGTGAAACCTCTTATCCTCAATTTTGCTCATCTGCAAACCCCCGGATAAAATCACAGATTCCTCACGGATCTACAGACGGACGCTTTCATTGCAATAGTAGCGGCAGTACGATTAAGTTTTATGGCGGCTTGCGCTGGAACAGATACCTCGCCCTTGAAATCAGCTATCTAAAACCTTCAGCTGCGCAAAGCAGCTTTTATACCAATAATGAAAATGGAGAGTATGCAAAGGCCGCATACCAGGTTGAAACACATTTATTGACCGCCTTTTTATTGGGTTTTTATCCTGTTAACTCCAATATAAATATGTTTGCCAGAGTCGGAGCTGGAGCTTGGAGAGGGAAATTATCAGAGCAACAATCCGCTCAATTTTATCTCCCCCAGCAATTATCCAATGGACAATTCACGGCACAACTTCAGACGTTCGATAAAGACAAGTCCCAAAACCACAAAGGCCCTCACTGGGGAGTTGGGGTCGGTATGAATTATGTCTATAGGAATCACTGGATTTGGAGACTGGAGTGGGAGAAACTGGAGCCCACTGGAGTAGACTTCAATGCAGAAACACTATCACTGGGTTTAGGGCGGCTTTTTTGAATTTTGTTAATTGACACCTATAACTTTATACAAATTAAATAGAGTTCCCACAAACTATTACTGGGAACTCTACCTTTAGGCGCCAAATCCAGTTAATAGAGTAGGTCCTAACTTCGACCAATCTAAAAGACGTTATTATTTTGGTGGTTGCCTTAATCAAATTTCACTCTAAAATCAGCTTCAGCGGTCTCCCATATAAGCTAAACAAGGTCAAGCTATGAACCGCTTTAGCCCCCTATTCATTATTTTTCTACTTTCCTTACCAGCCCTTGCTTGCGCCGATTTCTACTCACACAAATATGCTGGTATTTCTTTCGGTAACCAGCATGCCAATAACTTGTGTAGCGAAGCAGAAAAGCGAGCTCAACAAATTAGCGACAGCTTAGATCAAGTAGATCTCAGTCGGTGTGATGATAAAAATAACGCCTGGAAACTATTTGCAGGAATTCGATGGACACCTTACCTGGCAATTGAAGCCAGCTATCAAAATTTCAATAAGTACCAGTTGGATACCCATATTTCATATGGGGGGGTGGTGAATATTTAAACTATTTCTCTAATTTTGATAGCCAGCTTTTCAATATATTTTCCCTGGCGTATCTTCCCCTAGGAGAATCATTTAGCTTATTCGGGAAACTTGGCACCGGCATCTGGTACGCGGAAACCAATGAGATTCAGAAGGGTGAAGTTATTATCCTATACCAGCTTGAAGATGGCAGTTTAATAGAACAATTAACTCCAGTCAGAGGTGAATTAAACGATAGCAGCAATGGATTCCACTGGGCATATGGTGCTGGTATTAACTATAGCTACAGGGGCAAATGGAGCCTACGGATAGAGTGGGAACAATTTTCAAAAATTGGGGGCGATACGTTTCTGGATGAAATAGATAGTGAAGCTATCACCATGGGGTGGAGTATTAACTTTTGATAAAGTAAGGAAGGTTCAACATTAATTATCCCTAGAAAAACAGCTATCAGCTCACCGATTCAAACAATAAAAAATGAAAAATAAGAAAAAAAATCTACAAGCAAAAGATATAAAAGAATACAGTGAAGACTATAGGGCAAAAATAGAATTTGAAAATCGATTAAAAGATGAATATAAATTAGTTAAAACACTTTCACTATTATTTTTCACTATAATACTTATTATTTCAGTTTTTCTTTCGGGTTACGCTCAACGATATGACGAACTTTTAATGGCCATTACCTTTGGGGTTATACTTACTTTATACGGTCTTAACTGGCAACTGGAACAGAAGAAAATTAACAACCCCCCTATCTGCAGTAATTGCAATAACAAGATGCGGCGCTGTGAATATACCAGCGGATGCAGGTGGCAAGATCTGAGGGGAATCGTCTATCTATGTGAAGACTGCAAGTCAAAAATAAATGATACTGAGCCATCACAATCTGGTTAACTCACAGCTTTTTAAGGCCTCTCTTTCCTCTCTCATAAGATATAGATAAAATCAACATCTAGACTTCACAAGATTAAACAAAACTGTATCAATAAGTATTATGCCAAGATTTCTCAAGGACTTTTGACTTACTTGATCTGGCCGCCGATATCGTTGGAGTGATACTTGCGAGCTCTCTGGTTTACCTGGTTCAGAGAGCCCGCAACATTAACAATTTAAGCCAGCCTGAAAACCCCGATACCGCTAGTGAGACAACAGACGATTGATATCCCTCCAATCAACCAATTTAAAATTCTGGGCTGCGCTGGGCATTCGGTTGCGCCCATCCTGAACAACTAACAAACCTTGAGGATATTCCGCACCCAAAGCTGAACTGGTAACGGCCAAACCATCGGTCTCCGAACTGCCATCCACACCTAGCTGGGGATTCATACCAACCCGAAAATGGGTAATAAATTCATTTCCACTACGGCTGAATAGTGCATAGCTATCATTACCTTGACTGGATATCACTAGATAGCCCTTATCGCCATCCTGATAAAGTGCCAATCCCTCTATATCTGCCACCAGCTTTTCACCATCCACTTCTGCCACCAACTCTGGAGAGGCCTCTGATAAGGACTTTAGGTCCAGCCGCCAAATCCCCCGGTCTTCCTCAGCAAAAAACAGGGTTCCGAACTGGTCATCCACAACACAGCCTTCAACCTGTCCATAGTCATCAAACTGGATACCCTGCTCAACCTCAAACTCATTGGAGGACTCAGAGACATTGATTTTGAGCTGATGCAAGCTGGCCTCCTTGTCAGAAACCCAGGCATAAAGTCCACTATCGTCCTGTTGCAGGCACAAGCCATAGGGATCACGAAGCCCTATACCCCGGTATCCAAGATACCCCACCTCGCCCGTTGTACTAATAGTAAATAGATCCAAACCGGGGTTAGTACGATTAGAGGCAACGGCAATCGCATCAATATTAGGGTGGGAAATTTTACGGATATCAACATTATTAACCCTGCCTACCGGAAAGTGCTGTTTTAAGCCGCCTGATAGATGATAAATATTGAGCCCCTTTTTTTTATCTGTAGCAAAAATCAGGCTGTTTGCCGGCGAATGAGAGTTCACCCAAATAGCGGGATCATCGGCAGCATCCCCATAAGAGTGAACGGGGTCAGTTTGTCCCCTGGCGGCAACAGTGGGAATAATCTCAAGCGGACTATCTGTAACGCTAGTCAGCTTGGTATTTATCGGGAAATAGGTTATTTCATTCTGATTATCATTTAACACGGCCAACCTATCACCAAAAACTGCTATAGAGGCAGGGCTTTCTGCAAGCAAAGTCAAAGACTGGTCGGACCTACCACTTCCTGACAAGTCGAAAACTTGTACTCCCTGTTCCACAGCAATCCAGATTTGGTCCTGCTGATAACCCAGTCGCAAGCTGCCGAAATCATCACCGAGCTGTTTCGCCGAGATTAAAAGCTCACGCTCCTCATCTCGCTCTGCGTCGGCATTCAATGCCAATATCCCTACAGGCGGCTGTGATACCAGTAATCGCCCCCGACGGTTATCCACGCTACAACTATTAACCTCTTCCCCCAAATATATTGGGCGTATCTCGGTAAAGTCCCAGTGCTCATCACTGGGAGAAAGCAGGTACTCAAACCCCCGTCCGTCCTCTCCAATGGCAAACAGGTGATCTCTTCCTGCTTGTAGTGAAAAACAGAGTGCGCTCACAGGCTTGGCACTCTCAAGCTTTCCTAAAAGTTGAAGCTGCAAATCATCGTTTAGATCAGTAAATAATTGATATAGATGTAATTGCGCTTCCTGCTCTTCGTAAGCGGCCACCAGGTAGTTGCCATCTTCCCTTGGCTGAATGGCAAGTGCCTCTACTCTGCCATCCTTTTGAACTTGTATTTCTGCGGACTCATCTACAAGCAATAGCCCCTTATCTTTACTGGATAGCAACAAGTATTGCTGCTCAGGGAAACTGACCAGCTGAATCTGTTCAGCTATCACACCCTTTAAAGAGATGATCTTTTGTGAAGATAATCTTTGACTATCCTTTTCAAGATCGCATCCCAGTAATATAAGGCAGGACAAAACACCCACTATTGAAAAACGCATAATAAAACCTGCTTAGGGCTTACCGGTAACTGACAGAAAATATTATTTTTACAAAAACAAAGCCCCCACAATATTGCAGGGGCTTTATCAGGGTAAAAAATTGCACTAATCCAAAAATTCCAGTGTAAATTCTAGAAAGTGCTATAGCTCAGCCCAATCGCATAAGTCGGACCGTATTCTTCGTACTGACCATTAAACCCAGACGTGTGAACATAGTAAGGCTCATCCGTGAGGTTAACCCCAGTAAAAGTGAGTTGAAGGCCATTATCAAAGCGGTAGCGGGCCGACAAATCCAATTGCAAATGGTCTTCTTCGTAGCGGTCATTGACCTCATTTTCAAGGTCTACTTCCAGCAGGCGTTCACTGCGGAAAGCTGCTGACAGGCGCATACTAAAGGCATCGCGTTCATAGCCTACAATAAAGTTGCCGACAAAATCCGCCTGGGAAGGCATAGATATTTTGTCACTGCGATCACTGCTATTGAGACCCAGATCAGCTTCTGAATCGGTTAATGTTGCATTAGCCCTGAGTAAGAACCCATTTTCAAAACCTTGGGTCCAGGCCAGTTCGGCACCGCTGATACGGGCGTTGTCTCCGTTAATCGGTTGCCATACTTCAGCATCATCAACCGCTAAATTCCCTACAAAACGGGTAAAATCGGTATTACTGGAAACCTCAGACATAACAATAAAGTTATCGATACTCTTATGGAAAAGTCCCACAGAGAACATACCCAGGTCGTCCGCATAGTATTCGGCAGATAGGTCGATATTGCGGGATTCATAAGGGTCTAATTCTGGATTTCCAGCTTCAACCTCCAGTTCCCCATCATCGTATTCAATTTTGGCCGGAGAGGGGTTCAAATAGCCAAATGATGGACGCGATAAGGACTCCGAATAAGCTGCACGGAGAACAACATTATCGTTGTAATCAAACTTGTAATTAATACTGGGGAAGAAATTGTCGTAGTCCCGCTCGTAGTTAACCTCAGTGGCATAAACCCCTTCTGAAATTAAATCGGCACCCGGCAGGGGCTCTTCCGACTCTGCCACATTCACTCCTTCAGCAGTAAATTCGGTGCGCTCATAGCGAACCCCAAAAACCAGCTGGGAGCGATCCAACTCAATAGAATTCATCACATACAAGGCCGTGATGTCTTCATTCATTGCGTAGTCACGGGCGGATGCCAAAGCGGTCTCCGTCTCATCTATGTCAAAATCACTGAGGTTAGCATTGATAAAACTATTCAGGCTTCCAACATTGACGCCAGGTCCAAATGCATCCAAACCATAATCGATACTATTGCGAGAAAAGTCCGCCAGAGTGTAATCCCCACCAAACCCTTCATATACAGTCGCATTTAAGTCACCAGCCTTTTCTCGCTGACGCTCATGTAATCCGAATTTAACTACTGAAGGATTGCCAGCCCAATCAATTTCTCTACTGATATCAATACGGAAGCTAATTTCTTCATCTTCAGTAAAGTTATCTTCAATGACCAACTCATCGAGTTGATAACTGGCCGGGTCCAATACTGCTTCAACATCCTCACTTCCCACCGCCATACGGGGAGTATCACCAGCTTCAACATACCCCAAACGCAAGGAGTCCAAGACAAAATCGGTATCGCGTCGATTGGGTTCAGATTCCTCTGCATGGGAATATCCCAAGGCATAGGACAATCCCCATTGCTCAAAATTATGCTCGCCACCAAATACCGCAGAAATAATTTCCTGTTCTTCCAGGCGGTCCTTCAGGGACTTCTCCAACGCGGCCTCTTCCCATTCTGCCGAGTTGGCTGAAATAGTCTCCGGCTCATCGCGCTCATCATCGAGTTTCCAGGAATTGCGCTGGCGAATTTCCTGATCAGAAAAATCGGAGTACAAGCTGTGGAGATAGATACTGGAGTCACTGCCCAGGTCCAGGTCGAAGTTGGCAGCAACGCCTGTGCGCTCCCTGGTAATGCTGTAATCTCGATGTTCTATTTCGGTCGCGCCCTTAGCGACAGAGCCATCTTCAGCCGTCAGCTCTTCCCAGCTACCGTCAGTCTCAATATTATCTGAGCCAAAATCCCGCTCCTGATGACTTAATGCCAGGGCCACCCCAAGACGGCGCTCGCCAGCAAGTTCAAAAATATTTGTCATTGTCGCAGCCACTTTGGGGCTGTACTCTTCCTGCAGCTCACTGTAACTATTCTCTACGCTGAACTTGTAGCGATTGCTGTCATAATCCAGGGCATTCAGACTTTTGATCTCAATGGCACCGCCAATAGAATCTGCGCTCATATCTGGCGTAAGCGTTTTAAACACCTCCAAACTCGCCAATAAGTCCGATGGAATAACGTCCAGGGCTACCGCCCGAGTGTTTGTTTCCGGTGCCGGCAGGCTCACTCCGTTAATTGTCGCCGCATTCAAATTTGGGTCTATACCCCGAACCCCGACAAAACGACCTTCGCCCTGATCCCTTGCAATAAATACCCCCGGCATCCTCTGTAACGCTTCCGTGACATTGGCATCGGGGAGTTCACCGATCGCATCAGATGTTTGCACCGCTACGACTTTATTGGCATCGCGCTGCCGATCCAAATCGCTGCGCGCATTACTCGCCTGAGCAGTAACTGTCACAGTTTCCATAGCCTGGTCATTCTCTGCGACAGTATTCGCGCTAATGATGGCAGTCGCCAGAGCCGCCAATGGCATTCCCAGTAACCGCAAGCCTGAAGTTCTGTATTTCATTGCGTCCCACTCCCACTTTGCCGGTGGCTTATTGAATTGGACGCAGACTAGAAGGCCGCTATGAACTTTACGTGACATTTTTTTTAAGCTTGTCATCACATAGTCAATTAGTACTGCGACGATAGATGTAAGCCCTGCTATTTACACAGATATCAATCGCCTTAAAAAGAACCATCAAGGCAATTAACAGTAAAAAGCGTCATATACTGAAGCCAAATATGGAGCAGTCATGAACGAAAGCCCCACAAACCCAGCACGCCGGTCTCTTTTTAAAGTCCTGGGTGGTGTAACCGCCACCGGTGCTGTAAGCAGCTTACTACCCGGCTGTAGTGGGAGTGAAAAGCCCACACACAACTCCCTCACCTTTAAAGAAATTCCCCATGGCCTGGATTACCAACACCATCTACCAGAGGGTTATAAATCCACGGTTCTGCTAAGGTGGGGAGACCCTCTACATAAAGAGGAAACATCTTTTCAGCCTGAAGAACTTAGCGCCAGCGGCCAGGAACAGCGATTCGGTTACAACAACGATTTTATTGCTTTTATGCCCTTGGCAGTGGGGACCAGTTCTACCCAGGGGTACCTGCATATACAAAGCAAAAATAGTGATCGCGGGCTTTTATGTGTCAACCACGAATACACCCAGCCCCATCTAATGTTCCCCGGTTATAACGACGAATACAGTGCCACCAGAGGAGTGAGTGCCGAGCATGTGGCCATTGAACAGGCCGCCTGCGGACACTCCATCGTGGAAATTCGAAGAAGTAAACAGGGCTGGAAAGTAGTGGCTGACAGTCCCTATAACCGGCGGATAACTTCTACGACGCCAATGGAAATCACTGGCCCCGCCGCAGGCGACGAACGTTTGAAGACCCACCAAGATCCCAGCGGAACCCAGGTCCTCGGTACCATAGGTAACTGTGCAGGAGGAAAAACCCCATGGGGAACCGTATTAATTGCTGAAGAGGGGTTTGGTGGCGCTTTTCAGGGAGACCCAAAAAAGCTCGAAGATTCCCTGGAGATCGAAAACCATCAACTTTTTGGTATAAAACCGGAAAATCGCAACTGGGGTGACCACGACCGCCGATTTGATATTCAGGTAGAACCCCATGAGCCCAACCGATTCGGCTGGATGGTGGAGTTTGACCCCTATAACCCCCAATCAAAACCGCGCAAACTGACCAGTTTTGGGCGTTTTGAGCACGAAGGCTTTACCCTGGTCTGTAAACCGGGACAACCGATCGTTGCTTACGGCGGCGATGATGATGAACATCAATTTGTCTATCGCTATGTATCCCAAGATAACTATCAGCCCGAAGATCCCGATACAAACCGAAAGCTACTCGTTAATGGCACGCTCTATGCCGCGCGCTTTGCCGACGATGGCAGTGGCGAATGGCTGCCGCTGATATATGGCCAGGGCCCACTGACCGCAGAGAATGGTTTTCGCAATCAAGCAGATGTAATGATTGATGCGCGCCGCGCAGCCGCGCTATTGGGAGCCACGCCAATGGATCGGCCGGAGGACGTGGAGACTAACCCCCACAATGATTGCACCTATGTAATGCTGACCAAAAACAAGAAGCGCAGCGATACCGATGCCGCCAACCCCCGCGCCCGCAATACTGCCGGCCATGTATTGGAAATAGCGCCCCCCGGGAAGAAGGGAAACCGCGACCACACAAGCGCACAATTTCAGTGGCAGCAATTTCTACTTGGCGGAAATCCCAATGCTGAAAACCCCGCTGAAAGGGGCGCCTATGGACAGCAGTCCCCTTACGATATCTCTGAGCACGGCTGGTTTGCCAATCCCGATAACGTCGCTTTCGATCCCAGGGGCAATATGTGGATTGCTACCGATGGCTGTGAGCGCTTTGGGTTCCACGATGGACTTTGGGCAATGGCTACTGAGGGGCCTTTGCGAGCGGCACCCAAGCATTTCTTTGGCTGCCCGCAAGGGGCTGAAGTATGCGGGCCGGAATTTACTCCCGATGGAAAAACCCTGTTTATTGCCGTGCAACATCCGGCCGATTCGCGCAACTCCACTTATGACCAACCCCTGCACCGCTGGCCAGATAATAATCCCCTGTTACCGCCTCGGCCATCAGTACTGGCCATTTACCGTGAGGACGACCAAATAGTCGGTAGCTAGGCAATTGATATGACAAACCGGGGACCCTGCTAAAATTTTAATCTAAAGCAGTTTTTGGCCTCTCCCCCCGCCTATAGGCAGGTTGTCAGAGGCCTATAAGCCGAGGTCCCTATGATATCGAGGTGTGCAACCCTTATACGCCGCCTTACCGCTGTGCTGGCAACCGCCAGTTTTATCCTTGCCGCCACACCGGGAACTGCCCAGGTACCAGAAAATCCTGTAAATCTCCGGGGCAGCGGCGCCAGTTTCCCCTACCCAATCTATGTCGAGTGGTTTCGACAGTTCACCCATCGGGAAAACAATATATTTATTTTCTACGAGATGAGCAGTAGCGGTGACGGCATCAGGGACTTTCTCGGTCATACAGTTGACTTTGCCGCCTCAGATGCCGCTATTGAGATCGATGAGTTACGCAAGCTGAAAGGCGGTGGCGTGGTACTACCGGTTACTGCTGGGGAAGTCGTACTGGTATTTAACCTCCCTGGAATCGACAAGCTCAAACTGTCCAGGGAAGCTTATGTGGGGATTTTCCTCGGAGAAATAACTCACTGGGATGACCCCAAGATCGCAGCTGCAAATCCCGATATCAAGTTGCCCAGAGATGAGATTACCGTTGTCACCCGCTCTGAAAGCTCGGGTACCTCATATATCTTTTCTGGACATATGAGTAGCGTGAGCCAAGATTTTCGCGAAAAAATTGGTTTGGACAGAACTCCCAGTTGGCCAAAGTTGCCCAGATTTAAAAGAGCACCGGGCAATCAAGGCGTAGCCGCTAAGGTCCGCAAGAAAGTCGGGGCCATCGGCTATGTCGAACACGGATTTGCCCAACTGGTAAACCTGCCTGTGGCTTTACTGGAAAACCGAGCGGGCAATTATATTGCCGCCGGCCCCAAGAGCGGGGCAGAGGCACTATCAGAGGTTGAGTTTCCAAAAGCATCACTACCGATTAGCGGTGCCCCCAACCTTATTGCCTGGATCTGGGACCCCAAGGGAGAAACCGCCTATCCCATTACCAGCTTTTCCTGGCTGTTGCTCTACGCAGACCAGGATGATCAAAAAGCACAAGCATTGCGGCAAATGCTGGTCTTTATGTTGAGCAACGCATCCCAAAGCCAGGCCGGAAGCTTGGGCCTGGTGCCCCTTCCGGAGAATATACGTCAAAAAGTACTCAATGCCGTTACCTACGTACGCTAATTTACGTAGCTTCAGCGCACTCCACAATACGATTACGTCCAGCGCGTTTGGCCTGATACAACGCAGAGTCTGCCCGTCGCATTAGCTCCAGGATGTTTTCTCGCCCCTGAAGGCGGGCGATGCCAATACTTGCGGTAAACTGGGCTTGCCCAACTGCACTTTTAATCACGATTTTAGCGATATCCCGGTGTATACGATTGGCAACCTTCATAGCTCCTTCGACATTGGAGCTGAGTACTAGCGCGAATTCCTCCCCACCAATACGCCCGAAGATATCCACATCCCGCACGTGTTGAGAAATTACTCGAGAAGTCGCACAGAGTGCCTGATCGCCGATTAAGTGGCCATGAATATCATTAACAGATTTAAAATTGTCGATATCCAGCATTAATACACACAATGGCATTTGGTTATTAATTGCCACAGCCACCAGATTACTGGCCTCTTCGAAAAAGCAGCGGCGATTAAAAATACCTGTTAGCGGGTCTGTGCGCGCCTCTTCTTCAGCCTTGGATTTAGCGTATTCCAATTCCTGTGTGCGAAGTTTTACCTGTTGCTCCAGCTCGGTTCTCGAGGCTTCCAGGTGTAGTAGATACCTTTTTTCTGCAGTCTCTTTTTGTTGCCTTAAACGTTTTACCAGTAATCCGATAGCTATCATTATTGCCAACATCTCAACAAAAGAGGCAACCGGGGGCCAATAATAATTAATTGGATTGTGCACCACATAACCGAGATCCCTCATCGCCTGCACCAAAAGCCCCAACACCAAAACGCCCCAGGCTAAAGCAAAAACGGCCGCAGAAGTATCCCCCTGCCGCCAACGTACCAGTGCGACAACAACAACGCCAGGATAGAAAAACAGAGCGAGCATCATAGAGATGTGCCCCAGAGCCTCCCACTGCAGTACAACGCAAATAACCAGGAATAAACCGTTGAGTAAAATTAATTTTAAAAAGTAATCCAGTCTTGGCGTGTACTTTGCCGTTTCAAGAAAGTATCGGGCAAAAAGAATTCCGGTCAGGATCGCCACAGCACTACTAATCGATTGATAGCGCCAATCAAATTGCTCTTGGAGCAAATATTGATGGGTATATCCCAGTAAAGACCCCCACACCCAAATTTTCGTTACAGAATATAAAGAGTATAAATATAGGATATTCTTACGCGCAGCAATAGCACCAATCAGCGCAAGAATGGCCATCAAAAAATAACCACCAAAAAGAAATGACGTTAAAATGGCCTCAGCCTTACTCCTCTCTTCAAGTTGTTCAGGTCTCCAAATACGCATACTGGGAAAGGCAACACCCAAAACTCCAACATCAAATTTAACCATCATTTCCTTTGATGCGAAGGGGGGGATTTTAAGTGGGAACGCAAAACGATGATGCTTGATTTTTCGACTGGAAAAAGGCTGGTTCGCAGACAGACTTGCCAGTTCAGTGTAAGGCTGACTGCCGCCCTGAATCCTAGAAAAGGCCGTCAGCCCATCGAGCTGGTTATCCACATATTCAATTGAGACATAAACTGTTTCTCTACTGGAATTTTTTAATATGAAGTGAGACCAGAAGGCTCCGGATTTAAGCCCGGTAGATCCGGCAGTTCCCAAGGGAAGGAAAAGTTTATTTTTGTAAGCTTTTTCAGCTTCAACAATGTTTCCAAACCCCGCTGGGTCATGCCAAATTGCATTTAGGCCACTCGGTTTACTTCCTCCATCCAACGAGGTGACATCCACAACCGTATGGGGGTAGCTGGGCATAGAAAGAAGTATGGCAAACATCAGCACTGCACAACAAACCAAACGGTTGTGCCATTTAGAGCCACCCTTTTGAGTCCACAGTTCAAATTCACCAATTGTTTTTTTCATTCTTACTATGTAGATACGCAACAATTTCCGTCTTCATAAAGACCAAATCAGTCATAATGGATACTGACTTCCAAAGTGAATTGATAATGCTTGTTGTATTTCAGAGAAATAGCTTCCATACAAGAAAGTCATCAATTCATACTTACATAAAATAGCTATGTATGAATTCTATAAGTCCGCACCTGTACAAAAAACACACTAATAAGGACTTTAAATTATCAGGTACAACTTTTTTCTACTCCCCCTATTTGGCAGTTTCACTCTTCATTTATCAAGCGCTTAAGTAATGTGTTTTATGCCTTTTAGCTTGAAATAAGGGTAAACAGGCTGTTACGCCGTCTTACACCTTGGGACTAAGTCTTAAAATCAGGTATTAAGTAGGAGAGACAAAGAATACAAAATCTTAAATACGCCAAAGAGAAAGTTTCTGTTAACGATTACATTTGACTACCCACATCGAATTTAAATATTGTCCCTAGAACGCTAAATTTAGAAATTGTTGCTGATCCGGGGATCTCATCGTTGTTTACCAATCAGTACATACGGAAAATATGCCACTCTTAGATATTAAGGAGCCTCTAAAGAACTGCTGAATACAATTGGGCTTATCTCACAACACAAGCATTGAACCCTCCCTTAGACCAAACAATGAACCATTAGTCACTCCTGAAGCAGGTTACTGATATAAGGAGCCCGGTGAAGTTCAGTGCAACTGAAAAGCTATCAAAAGCTAGCCCTACCAAACTAGACGCCACGATGTCGTCTACAATATCTAGGACCATCACTTGATCTTCTTCCTGAGTAGAGCAGTTACTCCCCCTCTGGTATTTAGCGACAGGTTGCTTATCAGTCAGCATAATTCCAGGACAGTTGTTGCTCTACCACTTATGTCAAAGCCTCTTGAACTGTATTGGAGATACTTATGTTTAATAATGTTGGCTGGCTTGTGGAGGCGAAAATAAAGAACGGACAGGAGCAGGCCTTTAGGTCAATTGTTGATGAAATGGTAGAGGTAGTCTCGCAGCAAGAAGCGGGGACATTGAATTATCAGTACTATATTTCTGATAGCGGAGAAATTATTGTATACGAGCATTTCAAGGATGTAAGTGCCGCACATAAACATGTGGACACCTGGGAGAATTATTCAGAGCGCTGGCTCAAGACGGCAGAACCCACTCGCGTCATCTATTTAGGCGATCTTCCCAAGGATCTTCAGGCACGCCATGCAGGCCTAACCCCCCAGCAGTATCACACCTATGCAGGATTCGAACGCAGCCATTAATAAACTGGATATAAAAATTGTACTAAGGAGCCTCTGAATAACTCCGTAATGCCTCTGCGGGTCTTGAAGGCTGCAGGTGTTAGGCGCAACTCGCCGTGAATGGCCGTAAGCCCTTTGCAAGAGCGGCAACGCAGCAGCTGTGGCCTTCAAGGCCCGCCCTTCGGGGCTTGCAGAGCGATTCACACTCCGCGTTGCGACTTCTTGAAAGTGTTGTGGTCAACTCCAACCGGACACTTCTTCAAGCACATTTCTCAAATTCGATAGGGGCTAGGTCTCCCAGTGTTGTGTGTATTCTGCGTGAGTTGTAATAAGCAATATAGGCTCTTACATCCGCTACCGCATCCTCCCTTGTCGGATAAAGGTTTCCTGTTACCCACTCCCGCTTCAGGCTGCTGAAGAAACGTTCAGTCGGTGCGTTGTCCCAACAATTTCCCTTACGGCTCATTGAACACACCATCCCATGCTGACTCAATAACGTTTGGTAGGTATGGCTGGCATACTGACTGCCACGATCAGAGTGATGCAGGAGACCTTTTGGGGGCGAACGCAAATTGACAGCCATCATCAACGCACGAGTTACCAGGGCCGTTTCCATCTTCCGATCTAGATGCCAACCAATAATCCGGCGCGAATAGAGATCAATCACTACCGCCAAGTACAACCAGCCCTGCGAAGTCCAAATATATGTAATATCAGTCGTCCAAACTTGATTTTTAGCACTCGGTGAGAACTCCCTATTCAGAAGGTTCTCTGCGACCGGTAGGTGATGTTTACTGTCTGTCGTTATTGTAAATCGCTTCTTACGCTTTACTGCCAAGCCTAGCTTTTTCATGAGCTTGCGGACTCGATAGCGCCCGACTTCAAAACCTTCTTTACGTAACAGCTTCATTAACCGACGACTTCCGAGGCTCTGTCTAGATTCTGCAAATAGGGCCTTCAAACGATGGCATAGTTGCCATGTTTGAGCATCTATTGAGCTATTACCACGGCAACACCAATCGTAATAGCCAGTCTTACTTACCTGCATTACCCGGCAGAGCACCCTAACAGGAAAGCTGCCTTGCTGTTTTTCAATAAAGCTGTACTTTATTTCATTTCTTTCGCAAAGAAGGCGCTGGCCTTTTTTAGGATTTCTTTCTCCATCCGCAACTGCTTATTTTCACGTCGTAATCGCTCTAATTCTGCGCGCTCACCTACATCCAACCTTACACCGTCTTCTTCCTGCTTCAGTTCCTTTATCCAGCGTCGCAGGTTATTGGCTGTTGTTCCTACAGCCTCTGCTGCTTTAGAAATTGAATACCCTTGCTCAGAGACTAGCGCTACGGCGTCTTTCTTAAATTCCGGCTTGAAATACCGGCGTGTACCTTTTGTTGTCATACTTCACCTCGCTTGGTAGTTTTACCATCTTAGCGAAGTGTCCGGAAGGATTAGACCACTACAAAGGTCTAGACATTCCTGCGAAGCCGCGCCTTGATTGAGAACCGCTCTGCATGCCAGAGGTATCACGGAGTTATTCAGAGGCTCCCTAATTCTTATGATGATAGTATTGTAATTAGGAGAGCGAATTTTAATTCTTTGCTTTCCAAACGGTTAGTTCTAGCAATAAATTATAAATACTATCCCTATAAATCTAAACCATGTCATAAAGCGCTTTTATCACTAATACCAAGCCACACAAAAACATTACCAATAGAGTGTATTTCCTAAATTTTTTAAAGCTGACCTGATTCAATCTCCTTTTAGCGAGGGTTACACCAATAATCCCCCCAAGCCCAGCCGCCACACCATAGAATGCCAACTCTAGGGATACCGCCGAGAATGTAATATAAGTTCCCAGCTTTACAAGCTGCATTAACAGCCCATTAAAGGCCTTAGTGGCTATCAGGGATTCTTTCTCGAGACCATAATTCAGCAAGAAAGGGTTCTTAAGGGGACCCATTGCCCCAATAAGACCGGAAGCAAAAGCGGTCACCAATCCCAGAGGTAAAAAATAGGGAAGTGACATGGGAAAAGATCTTTCCCTATGGCCAAAGCGATACTGAAGTATCGTGGACATTAAAAAAAGCCCAACCACTATTTGTATCCACTCTGGGGACATCTGTGTATAGGAATATGCACCTAGCAATGCCCCGACTAAGCTTCCCGGAGTAAGCCAGCGTACTACCCGCCAATCAATATAGGACCAGAAAACCAGTGCCCGGTAGGGCGAAGCCAGGCACTTGGCAATGGTTACCGTTGGTGCAACCAGGTGTGGGCCAACGATAAAGCTAATCACTGGAACAAGCAGCAGTGCCCCGCCCCCGGCCGCAAGCGTACTGATATACCAAATCAAGACGCCAAAAATCAGCAGCAATAGCTCTATCATTTTACCGCTTCAGAAGTCATCAAAATCACAGTGAATAAAGTAGAAATTCAGGCTTGGGCGCAATTCCAA
Source organism: Microbulbifer maximicatervae (SeqCode) (assembly GCF_052467955.1). Taxonomy (NCBI): domain Bacteria; kingdom Pseudomonadati; phylum Pseudomonadota; class Gammaproteobacteria; order Cellvibrionales; family Microbulbiferaceae; genus Microbulbifer; species Microbulbifer maximicatervae (SeqCode). The sequence continues at coordinate 984,943 of NZ_CP174329.1, read as the reverse complement.
CACTCTCTTCACTAGAAGAAACGCAGCCTTAGCTCAACCAGTATAAAACCAAATGCCAGGAGCTAAATTGAAAAGAACTGCTGAATCCCGACAAGTACATTGGTTGTTGCCACTGAGGCCAGGATCAGCCCCATAACTCGACTTACGATACTGGCCCCGGCATCACCAATAAATCGATATATCCAATTGGCGGTCAACAACAGTATTATCACTATCGCTAACACCGCTACCATGGCGGATGCCGTACTCAGCTGATGGATCAGATCAAATCGATGGTTATCCGTAAGAACCACAGCCGCGAGCATGGCTCCGGGTGAGGCAATGGAGGGCACCGCAAGAGGGAAAATCGCTGTCTCATGCCCCTCACGGATGATTTCTATCTCCTGCTCTGGCTTGCTCTCACCAAATATCATGGTTAAGGCAAACAGGAACAGGACGACGCCTCCAGCTACCTGAAATGCAGAAAGGGGCACGCCAATCGCCTCGAGGAAGAATTGCCCTGCGACCAAAAAGAACAACAAGATCCCGGTTGCGACGAGTACTGCCAGCCAGGCTATCCTGCGCTTTTGCCACTCTGCATGTCGTGAAGTGACGGCGATAAACACTGGCAGAGTACCCACCGGGTCAATCACAGCAAAGAAAAAGACAAAGCTACTGATCCAATCGTTCAATTGGGACTCCGACGTGCCGTGCTACTATCCGCTTAAAGAGCCCCAGGCAGTATGGGCAGGACCGGAGCGAGGTGTGCTTAGGGGGTCCAACGCCGTTATCTACGGTAACTGCTGGCGCAAGCGTAACTTGTAACTTAGAAAAAAAGTCTAGTGCATGACGAATCACTCACCGACCGCCCGACGCATCGCTAAAACCATCCTCAATGGTTTTGACGCCTATTTCGCAGACTATCAGAACATCACTTTGGGCGCCAAGGCCCGTTTTGAAACCGCCTCCTGGCAAGCGGCACACGAGGCCAATAAAGCCCGGATCGATCTGTACAAAACCAAGGTCACCCAAGTGGTGGACCTGGTCCATTCGGTAACCAGCAAGGACACCAGCCAGCTGGAGCTGTGGCGTGATGCCCGCGCCACTTATGCACAGCTGATTGCCAATCACAGCAATTATGAGATCGCCGAGACCTTTTTTAACTCGGTGTTTTGCAGCCAGTTTCATCACACCAACATTCACGACAGCAATATCTTCGTCAAGCCGTCCCGAGCACCGGAAGACAAGCCGCTACGGGATTACAGCATCTACATCAGTTACAGCGGCCGCCACGGCCTCGAGTGTATGATCGAAGATATTCTCAAGGATTTCAGCTTCTCCACGCCCTGGGAGAATATGGAGCGCGACATTGCCCATATCTGCGAATCCCTGCGCAGCGCCCCCCTGGCCAATGTGGACAACGAGAAACACTTGCGGGTGGATATGCTGGAGTCTGTTTTCTACCGTAACAAAGCGGCCTATCTGGTGGGGCGCATTATCCTGAACGGCGAAGTTATCCCCATGATCCTGCCCTGCCTAAACAACGGGCGCGGCGGTATTTTTGTGGACACCCTTATCTACAATAACGACTCCGCCAGTATCATTTTCAGTTTTACCCGTTCCTACTTTATGGTGGATGCGCCAATCCCCTCCCGCTTTGTGCGCTTCCTGTCCACTATTATGCCGCTCAAGGAGAAGTCTGAGCTTTACAACTCTATCGGCTTCCACAAACACGGTAAGACCGAGTTCTACCGCCATATCCTCGCCCATATGAAGGTCAGTAACGACAAGTTTGTTATTGCACCAGGCATTAAAGGGATGGTGATGAGCGTATTCACATTGCCCTCCTACCCGGTGGTATTTAAAGTCATTAAAGATGAGTTCGACCAGCCGAAAACTGTCACCGAGAAGATCGTAAAAGAAAAGTACAAGTTCGTATCCCGCTCTGACCGGGTCGGCCGTATGGCTGACACCCAGGAGTACTCTTACTTTATTTTCTACCGCAATCGCTTCAGTGAAGAGTTGATCAAAGAACTGCAAGAAGTGGCGCCATCAAAACTGATCATTGATGAGAAGCGGGTCATCATCAAACATCTATATGTAGAGCGGCGTATGGAACCGCTTAACCTCTACCTGCAACACGCCAATGAAGAGCAAACTAGAGAAGCCATGGAAGAATATGGCAATGCCATCAAACAGCTGGCGGCCGCAAATATCTTCCCAGGCGACATGTTGCTGAAAAACTTTGGGGTTACCCGTCACGGGCGGGTAGTCTTCTACGATTACGATGAGCTCTGCCCATTGACGGAATGTAACTTCCGCAAGATTCCCGAAGCTCACACCTCTGAGCAGGAGCTAGCCGACAAGCCCTGGTATACCGTCGCAGAAGCCGACGTTTTCCCGGAAGAATTCCGCCTGTTCTTCTCTGGCAATCCCACCGCGCGCGCTGCATTCGAAAAGCAGCACGGCGATTTATACAACTATCGCTTCTGGAAACTCTTACAAGATCGTATTCGCGCCGGACATGTGGAGAGTGCTTTCCCCTATCGACGCAAGTGGCGTTTCCCGCGCCGCTCCCATAACCGTGCACAACAAAAGTAGACGACCAATCTATGACTATATTGGTAGGAGGACTTTTCCAAGGGAGCGGATAATCCGTGCATATTTTTCGCTGGGCTCTAGTTGCCGCAACTGTTTCCCTGCTGACGACCAGCGGTTGCGGCTATTTCCCCAGCGAGATGTCCATCCCCGGTAAGCTTCCGCCGGCAAAGCGCCCACCACCTTACGCACGAATCACAGGAAAACCCCACGTGGTTAGCTGCGCAACCCCCGCCCGGGGGTTTCCAACCCTGTCCTTTGATGAAGTGTTTACTTTTACCGAAAATCCGCGACAACCATTCGTAGAGTCATACGGCCTCCCCCAACAGTTCGACGTGATTGCCTATGTCTGGGGCGCGGAAAGGTGTACGCCAGCAGCCTTCTGTAACTATGGAGATTATTACCAGCTGCTGGGGCGTGGACCCAGAGGCGACTTTGCGACCTGGATCTCAACACCACAATATCCCCGTATTACGATTCAATCCCCCTGCGGCCAGCGGCTGAAGGTGGGGCAGGGCTATCGTTTTTCATTTAGTGATGGACAACTGGTGGGATTTAGCCCCAACTAAAGAAAAGAGTTGCCTCTAGCGTGATAGACAGTATTTGAGACATGCGGTGAAGTTACCCGGTTAGGCCTGTAAAGCATCTATGCCCATACACTCTTGGGCACCGTACAATTCCCTTCTGCCTTTTTAGTACCTCTGGGAATGCTTCTTCAAGTAGCGGTAGATAGCGTCCTGAGCCCGACAGCCCCTACTCCCTTCATTTGCCAACCTGGTGTTGGTTTGACCGGCATCAATTAAGCGGGCCTTCTGATTATCATGCCACTGTAATTCCATGATCTTCTTAATGGTTCGGAGGTGTCGAGAATTGGTTACCGGATAAGTGACTTCGATCCGCTGATCCAGACAGCGGTTTTTCAGGTTTGCAGAGGACATCCACATCAGTTCATCGCCACCATTATGAAACACATAAATCCTTGCGTGCTCAAGAAACTTATCCACCAAACTGATCACCTTAATATTGTCGGATAATCCAGGGGTGTCGCACACCAAAGAGCACTCACCACGAACGAGTAATCGAATCTCTACTCCCGCAGCGCTCGCCCGATAAAGATGGGCAATCAGTTTGCTGTCTATCAGGCTGTTGCACTTAAAGAATATGCCAGCTTTACGCCCAGCGAGGGCCGCCTCTATTTCCCTGTCTATGGCTTGCTCAAAGGAACTTCTCAATGAGAAAGGAGAAACGATAATATGCTTGAAAACCTGTTTTGTATTGGGGAATCGCATAAATTCAAACAAGTTATAGATGTCGCGACCCACTCCCTGATCATTAGTCAACACACTGAAATCACAGTAGACACGAGCAGTACTCTCGTTAAAATTTCCTGTTCCCAACTGGGTATAAAAACGATTCTTTCCCTGCTCACGGCGGACTACAGAAATTAACTTCGCATGAACCTCCATTTCAGGAACGCCGTAAACAACCAACACTCCCGCTTCTATTAATTTACGGGACCAATAAATATTGGCTTTTTCATCAAAACTCGCCCGCAATTCAACAACCGCAATTACTTTTTTATTATTTCTAGCCGCATTAATTAACGCCGCGATTACCCTTGAGTTTTTCGCCATTCGATACAAGGTAATACGTATCTCTTTTACCTGCGGGTCAATAGAGGCCGAAGCAAGGAAATTTGTTATTGCCCAAAAGTCATGGTACGGATAACAGAACAATCCATCATCGTCTTGCAATTGGTCAAAAATATTTTCACTGGTGGATAAAGACAAGAGCGGTGCCGGCCTTCTATACCGACAACTTTTGGAGTCCGGGGCAAAGCCCATAAGATCTTTGGAGTTGTGATAACGCCCACCAGGGGTATAACTATCCCTGGACCCCATCTTCAGCTTTTTCTTAATCAGCTCCAACAGTGTATTAGGCATTTCCATGTCGTAAGCAAGACGTACCGGCTCTGCACGCTTACGCTGTTTGAGTGACCGTTCAACACGTTCGAGAATATCCCGGTTGACATACTCTCCCAGTTCAATATCTGCATCCCGACTTATCTTGAACATATATGCCTTGGCAGAAAGAATAGGCAGAACATTGCGGAAGACTTCTTCCAGGCACACTCGAATAATATTATCCAGAACGATGTAAACTTTCTCTTTCCTGCCTTGGCGCGATGGGATTTCCAGGAAGCGGGGAAGAATAGCAGTGGGAATCTCCATAACTGCATATCTGCTTGGCTCCCCTTTTAAATTCAAAGTGATAGCGAAATAGATATTGTTGTCACTCAGCAATGGCATTGCTGATCTGCCATCGATAAAAAAAGGCTCTAACTCCGGTAAAACCAGGCTATGGAAATAATTTTTTACAAATCCCAACTGATGGCTATTTAAGCTATCTTCTCGAACAAGATAAATACTATGTTTTTTCAACCCCGATAACACTTTGACATAAGCTTCGGCATAGCGCTTTTCAAGTGTCAAAATACGATCATTAATAGTTTTCAATAGCTGGGAAAAGTGCTCCCTCTGCCCCACACCAGAATCAACACTCGCCAACCTCCGTACACCAGCCACCTTAATGCGGAAAAATTCATCCATATTCTGGGAGAAAATTCCGAGAAAGTGTACCCGTTCGATAGCTGGGACTGTTTCATCCTCGGCTTCCTGTAGTACTCGCTCATTAAAAGATAGCCAGCTTAATTCGCTGGGAAATAGAGGAATATCATTCAGCATAGATAGAGCACTTCACCAACGCATCTACTATTAATCACCAAAATCCAGATGCCAGCCTCCCTAAATCCGCCCTACTAGTACAGAGCTTAAAATCTGGCTAACTATAAAATAATAGAACAAGGTGACAGCGTATTTTTGGATTAACTCCTTGTGATATCGGCTCTAAAACCTACAGTAGAGTTTCTATCTTGGTAGCGGGATCAATAAATAGAGAAAAGATGCACTCTATCAAGAGTGAAGCCTAAACTGGGTAGAATAATGATGTTAACAGTGCAAATGGTATTTGTGACCCCACAGACAAACTGAAGGGTCACCTTTTAATCTAGGGGAGGTCTGCAGCCCATTATTGGCGATCTATACTACTCCGCCTCACGCTGCTTTAAAAAGCGATAGATGGCATCCTGGGATCGACAACCTTTTCGTCCCTCATTAGCCAACTTGGAATTTGTTTGCTTGGCATCAATCAGCCGCGCCTTCTGATTATCACTCCACTGCAATTCCATAATTTTGCGAACTGTAGCCTGGTGCTCCGGATTCATAAGCGGGAAAGTGACTTCAACTCGCTGATCCAGGTTTCGTTTCATCAGGTCCGCCGAAGACAACCACATCAGCTCATCACCACCATTGTGAAAAATATAGACCCGGGCATGCTCCAGGTACTTATCTACCAAACTGATAATACGAATGTTGTCTGATACGCCCGGAGTTTCACAAACCAATGCACACATCCCACGAACGATAATACGAATTTTTACACCTGCGGCACTGGCACGATACAGCTGCTCAATAATCTGACTATCCACAAGGTTATTACACTTGAAAAATAGCGCCGCTTCCTTCCCTGCCTGGGCGGCATCAATTTCACGATCTATCGCTGCAGTAATCGCATCCCGATAGAAAAAAGGTGAAGTGATAATACGTTTAAAAGAAGGGCGCTTACGCGGTGCCTGCATAAACTCAAATACATTGTACACGTCCCTACCCAGCTCCTGGTTATTGGTCAATAAGCTAAAATCACAATAGACCTTCGCTGTATTCTCATTAAAGTTACCGGTGCCTAGATGGCTGTAGAAACGGTCTTTGCCATCCTCGCGGCGAAGCACAGAAATTAACTTGCAATGTACTTTGAGATTGGGCATGCCATACACTACATTCACCCCGGCATCGCTCAACTCATGGGACCAATGGATATTGGCCTTTTCATCAAAGCGCGCCCGCAACTCCACCACCGCAGTCACTTTTTTGTTATTGCGAACCGCATTTACCAGAGCCGCAACTACTCGGGAGTTCTTTGCTACCCGGTAGAGATTAATCCGAATTTCTTTTACCTGAGGATCTAGTGCGGCAGATGCCAGGAAATTGACAATCGCATGGAAGTCATAATAGGGATAATAATAAAGCCGATCCCCTGCGCATAGCTGTGAAAATACACTTTCATTTTTCGGTAAGGCTGGCAGTGGTGTGAGGCGCTTATAGCGAAGTCGGGCGGATTCTCCCGGAAATTTCATCAGATCTTTAGAATTGTGATAACGCCCACCGGGGGTATAGGTATCATAACGCCCCATTTTCAGTTTCTTCTTTACCAACTCCAGTAAAGCCTCAGGCATATCACCATCGTATGCCATACGCACCGGATCTGCGCGTTTTCTCTTTTTTAGTGAGCGCTCCATTCGGTCGAGAATATTCTGGGTTACCTCTTCACTTAACTCCAACTCAGCATCGCGACTGATCTTAAAGGTATAGGCGCTGGCTTTAGCGATAGGCACCACATGGCGAAATATTTCTTTAAGGCATCCCCGGATAATATTATCGAGAACGATGTAGACTTTCTCCCGCTTCCCCTTCCGTGGAGGAATCTCCACAAAGCGGGGAAGTGTATCCGTAGGAATCTCCATTGCCACATAGCGCTCGGTACCATCATCCAATTCAAGTGCTATCGCAAAATAGATACTGGTTTCATTAATCAAAGGCATGGGCTTGCGCCCATCGATAAAGAATGGCTCCAACTCCGGCAGCACTTCCCGATGAAAATAACTTTCTACAAACTGGCGCTGGTTATCGCTAAGCGAAGTCTCCCTAACCACATGGATATCATGCTTTGCCAGATCCTTTAAAGCTTTGTTATAGGCCTTCGCATAGCGCAACTGTAACCTCAACACTCGATTGTTAATCGATTGCAATAGATTACTGTAGTATTCCTTCTTTTCTCCGCCAACGGAAAATGCTGCTAAACGACGTACCGCTGCAACATGCACACGGAAAAACTCATCCAGGTTATTAGAGAAGATTCCCAAAAAATGTACGCGCTCAATAACAGGCACACTTTCATCTTCCACCTCCTGTAAAACACGCTCGTTAAATGAAAGCCAGCTCAACTCTTTGGGAAATAGAGGCACATCGTTAGACATTGCAAAACCATAAAACGCACCCAGTATCTGACGGCAGTTTAAAAATCCAGATTATTCTGGAAGCAGCCTTAACACGGGGCTGAGGGTCAAGATTAAGTAAAGAAATATGCCACTGAAATGTGGCTGTGAGCAAGCGCCTATAGCAATATAACGATCTAGTATGGCTTCACAGTTTTCTGCCACACTGTTTCAGTCCATAAATTGGCACAAATAAATAAAAAATATCTTTTATTTATAAAAGATATTTAATAATTTTGTAACACTTTTATAGGTGGCGCCTTTTTGGTGCGCTGTAAATTGACTGCACCCACTATTGGACTGAAAAGTGGCAAAATGAATAATAGAGCGTCCGACTCCATACATTAGCGCTTTCAACGGGATATTGATGCAAGCTCCAAACGAACGCTATGCCGCCCTAGATTTGGGCTCAAACAGTTTTCATCTGCTCCTGGCAGAATTTCGCGATCAGCGCATGGTACGCCTGCACACAGACAGAGCCATGGTGCGCTTGGCCGAGGGGCTGGATATTAACCACCACTTGGACCCGACAGTAACCGAACGGGCCCTGGCCGCTCTGCAGCGCTTTCAACCTGTGATGGATAAACTGCCTCTCGACCATGTGCGTGTTGTGGGTACAAATACACTGCGCATGGCTGCGGCCAATGCCGATGGTTTTTTGGAAGAAGTGGAATCAATACTCGGAGTGCCGGTGGAAATTATCAGCGGTATCGAGGAGGCCCGCCTGATCTTCACCGGGGTTCTCGCCGCCGCCAATGGCCCCCCTCGCTTGCGCTGCATTATTGATATTGGCGGTGGCTCCACGGAGCTGGTTCGCGGTGGTGATACTCCACAGCAACTGGAAAGCCTGGATATAGGCTGTGTTTCCTACAGTAAACGTTTCTTTGCTGATGGCCTGATCAGCCGCAATACCGTAAACCACTTCCAGCGCGCGCGGCGAGCGGCGCGGGCCGAATTGCAGGAGCTACAGCATATTGCCGAAGGCGCGGAAGTTACCGGTTGCTCCGGGACTATCAAAGCGGTTGCCAGGATTTGCAATGATGGCGAAGTAAAGGCGATCAAGCGCGGGGATATCGATCAGCTTGCGCACCGGGTTTCCTCCGCCAAACATATCGCGGACCTGGATTTACCCTACCTGGATGAAGAGCGTCGCCCAGTCTTCGCTGCCGGCCTGGCGATACTGCATGCAATATTCTGCGAACTCGACATTATGCGTATGGAAGTCTCCCCCTATGCAATCCGCGAGGGCATAGTGCACGACTTGGCCGGGCGCTTGCACGGCGGGGATCGACGTGCAGATACGATTGCCGCCATGGTAGAGCGCTGGCAGGTAGATACCAACCAGGCTAAACGTGTCAGTTCCACCTCACTCAAGCTCCTGCAGCAGTTGCGCCCCCAGTACCCACCAGAAGGCAAGGTGCGACTGCACTGGGCTATCCAGTTGCACGAAACCGGCCTGGCCCTAACCCACAGTAGCTTCCGCAAGCTGGGGGCCTATATGGTTAAACACGCCGATATGGCCGGATTTGCCAAAAGTGAACAGGAGCACCTGGCCTATCTGGTGCACAACCAACGGGGAAGAATCAAACCGCCACGGGAGCACTATGGCTTCCACCCCAGCCCAGACCTTCTGTTATGCCTGCGCCTCGGATGTATTATTCACCGGGACCGCACCGAACGCAGCCTGGACGGCTTAAAGCTATATGACCAGGGAGACGCCTATCACCTGGAAGCCGATCAACAGTGGCTGGAGGATAGCCCGGCAATTGCAGAATTGTTGGAGCAAGAAGAGCAACACTGGCGCTCACAAAATCGGCCCCTACAGATAACGGCAGTATAAGAGCCAGGGGCCCCTGTGAGCCACTCTGAACACTGGCGTTTTACGCAAATATTCACCCTACAATCAAAAGCTATGAAACTGAGCGAAGTCACTCTCGAACACCACTATGCGGATATGGGGGAAGCCTTTGGCACCCCCATAGCACCCACTCCTTTCCGCCACCCCAAGGTAATCGATACCAACCCTTCTGTGCTGCAACTATTGGGAATAGATCCCAACGAGAAATCTGACCCCGCCTGGGCCGAGCTGGGCTGCGGCGCCCGCCTGTTTAAGGGAAGCCGCCCATTTGCAATGAAATACACCGGTCACCAGTTCGGGGTCTACAACCCGGACCTGGGGGATGGGCGAGCACTGCTATTGGGTGAAATCGAGAGTGAAGGCCGGCGCTGGGAACTGCATTTAAAGGGTGCAGGAAAAACGCCCTACTCCCGCTTTGGTGATGGCCGCGCAGTATTGCGCTCCACCATACGGGAGTACCTCGCCAGTGAGGCACTCTACGGCCTCGGTATTCCCAGCACCCGGGCACTGTGCATTGTTGGAAGCGATGAACCAGTCACCCGAGAGAAAATCGAAACCGGGGCCATGCTGATCCGAGTGGCGGAGAGCCACGTGCGTTTCGGTCACTTTGAATACCTGTTTTACACCAAGCAACTGGAGGCCCTACAGGAGTTGATCGGGGTTATTTGCCGACGCTTTATACCGGGTACAGAGGGTATGGCAGTGGGAGAGCAAGCTGAAGCACTGCTGCGCTTTACCACCCGCCGCAGTGCAGAGCTAGTTGCAGCCTGGCAGTCCGTAGGCTTTGCCCACGGCGTGCTCAACACCGACAACATGTCGATTATTGGCGACACCTTTGACTACGGGCCCTACGCCTTCCTGGACGACTACGACCCCACTTTTATCTGCAATCACTCCGACCACACCGGCCGCTACGCCTTTGAGCAACAGCCCGGTGTCGTACTGTGGAACCTGAATGCTCTCGCCCATGCACTGTCGGCCTTTGTCGGTGTAGACGCCCTGCGCGAATGCCTGGAGCAATTCCAGCCGGTGGTAAGCGAGGCCTATGCGCAACGTATGCGGGCCAAACTGGGCCTGGAAAAAGAAGAGGACGGCGACCAAGCCCTCTGCTCGGAACTGCTGAAGCTGCTACAACACGGCCAGGCCGACTACAGCCTGTTTTTCCGCGCCCTGGCCCACTACCGGGGGGAGCGTCCGGCCAGCGCTTTGCACGAGTTACTCAAACCCACTCACCACAGCGCCCTGGATCAGTGGCTTGAGCACTATGATCGCCGCCTCACCCGGGAAACAAATAACTCCCGAGAGCGCAATTTGGCCATGCTGTCAGTCAACCCGAAATACATTCTGCGCAACTATTTGGCACAGAAGGTCATCGAGGCTGCTGAAGATGGCGACTATCATCCTTTGCGGACTCTGCGCCAGTTACTGCAATCCCCTTTCGCCGAGCACCCGGAGCGAGAAGTCTGGGCCAGTGCACCGCCAGAATCCGGCAAGCGTATCCCCTTGAGCTGTTCCTCTTAAAGGTGCCTTTGGGTAACACACAAAGGTCCCGAAATTGGGACAAATAGAGAGAAAAGGCAGGGATATGTGGCCAAATGCTACTTTTTGACTGTTAGATTTTACCTGATGACGACTAGCCCACTGCCCTCGCAGGTGACTTGATGTAATATCCGGGTCACCCTACTTTACATAGGAAAATAAGTGATGATTAGAAACCTGCTTCTGGCCACCTTTGGCCTGCTGTTCGCCCTGCAGGCCAGTGCTGCAGATATCCTGGGCAACTGGCGCACTATCGATGACGAGACCGGAGAGACAAAGTCCATCGTCAACATCTATGAAAAGGATGGGAAGTATTACGGCAAGGTAGTGGATCTTCTGATGAAGCCTAACGACACCGTTTGCGACAAGTGCCCAGGCGACCTGAAAGGTAAGCCCATTGTCGGCATGGATGTCATCAGCGGGCTGGAAAAGAAAGGGAAAAAATACGAGGACGGGGAAATTCTCGACCCGGTAAAAGGCAAGGTTTACGACCTGAAAGTCTGGCTGGAGGATGACAACACCCTTAAGCTGCGCGGCTACCTGGGCTTCCTCTACCGCACCCAAACTTGGCACCGAGTTCAATAAGCAACTAGGTGCAGCTCTCGGGCCCGAATTCTTTCGGGCCCAGAAACCTCTCTCTCAAGCCCAGTTAAAGCACCACCCTGCCGCTTTCACCGCTCGTTGCACGGGCCGACACCACTTTATCGTCTTCACTGGTATCAATTCGTACCTTGGCGCTCATACCTGCGCGCAGAGGCGGAGAATCCTTGAGAGGGTAAAGACGCAGGCGCACTGGCACCCGCTGCACGACTTTCTCCCACTTGCCACTGGCATTCTGCGGCGGTGTGGAAGCAAACTCACTGCCACTGGCGGGACTCATACTGTCCACCTGGGCCTGCCACTCAAAATCCGGGTAGGCATCCAGGGTCACTTCCGCCTGTTGGCCCGTGCGCACACGGCCCAGCTCGGTCTCTTTCAGGTTGGCCTCCACCCAAAGGCCAGTGGAACCAATCATTTGCAGCAGGTTAATGCCCAAGGTGGCCATCTCCCCCACCTTAGGTACGGTATTCGCAATAGTGCCATCCACTGGAGCAATAATGCGCGTGCGCGATAATTGGTAGCGGGCGGTATCCAGTTGCGCTTGAGCAACTTTTAAATCTGCCTGCTCTTCCAGGGCAATGCTCGGGTCGCCCCCCAATTCAGCGCGCAAGCTGGAGAGCTTCTCTGCATTAATCGTGATCTGGGCACGAGCGCGCTCCAGCTGCTGGCGGGCGCTGTCCAGCTCCGCCTCGGAAAACGCCACCTTGCTCAGTTTTTCATTGCGCTCCAATTGGCGGCGGTAAAAGTCCGCATCTTTGCGTGCCTGCTGCAACGCAGCATCTGCTTCAGCATATTCCGAACGACGAGCGAGCAATTCGTTGCGCACCTGGGCCAGGCGCGCCTCCGCCTCAGTCACCGCCAGTTCGAAGGCCGTGCGGTCGATCTGAATCAATAATTGCCCTTTCTCCACTACCTGGTTGGCACTCACCAGCACCTGAGTGACAACACCACTAACCTCAGGCGCCAGGGAAATCTTGTCCGCTTTCACGTAAGCGTTCTCTGTCTCGACAATATCGCTACCGCGCAACAGGTTCCATCCCCCTATCAGGACGGCCAGTACCAGGAAAAAGGAGAGTGCGAACTCTCTTTGTCCGGCGCGGTCTAGCTTAATAGACAGCTTTTCAGTCACATTCAATCTCTTCACGTGTCAAATTCTTGCGCAACCGCAATAGCAGCGACTGCAATTGATCCATCTCTGTGGCGGAAAAGCCCGCCAGTGCCTCACTGCGGGTCTGCTGGGCTACACCGCCCAGTAACTCGAGGGCCGGCATTGCCTGCTCCGTCAGATAAATACGGAAACAGCGCCGGTCCTCGGGATCGGGCCTCCGCTCCACCAGCCCCTCCTGCTGGAGGTTATCCAGCTGGCGCGCCAGACTGATCGGCGCTAGGTCCAGGCGCTCGGCCAACTCTGCCTGTTTAAGGCCCTCCTCGCGCAGTAGATGCCAAAGCACCTGCCAGCGGGATCCACTCAGCCCGTGGTCCTTGGCTCTGCGGTCAAAGTTTCGCCGCAGCAGCCGTGCTGCACTGTGTAGTTCAAAACTCATTTCAGTAACGGCATCTTCCCTGGACATATCTGCTCTCCTTGTCTAAGGCCGCTCATTATAAGCCTGCTTATTATTTCATCAATGTGCGAGTTATCAATATCCCAAAACCTCATTAAAAAAGGCGGTCACTAGGACCGCCCTTTCGACCTGCATCCGGGATGGGCCTATTTCTCCAGAACCTCGATCTTATCAACCTTCTGGAAGCCCCGGGGCAGCTTGTTGCCACGCCGGCCACGCTCGCCGCGATAGTGATCCATCTCCGAGATCTTGATCTTGGTATGGCGCTTACCGGCGTGAACGACCAGCTGGTCCCTGCCCTTCAATACAGCAACACCAATGACCACCTCTTCGCGGGCCGCAGCTCGGGCCGAAGTGATATTGATAATCTTATTGCCCTTACCTTTGGACAATTCCGGCAACTCAGTCACAGGGAATACCAACATGCGCCCTTCAGTGGTCACCGCTGCCAGCAAGACGTCATCGAGACTCTCCAGCAATTGAGGTGGGAGTACCTGGGCCCCCTTGGGCAGGGTCAGCATGGCTTTACCCGCCTTATTGCGCGACTGCAAATCAGAGAGCTTGGCGATAAAGCCATAACCCGCATCGGAAGCCAGTAACACTCGCTGCTCATCAGGGCCCATCAACAAGCCCTCAAAGGTGGCACCGGAGGGCGGATTGATACGCCCACTGAGGGGTTCGCCCTGCCCCCGTGCTGAAGGCAAAGTGTGGGAGGCAATGGAGTAACTGCGACCGGTGCTATCGAGTAATAACGCGGGCTGGTTACTCTTGCCCCGCGCGGCAAAACCGAGACTGTCCCCCGCCTTATAACTGAGTGCTGCCGCATCAATTTCATGGCCCTTGGCCGCGCGAATCCAACCTTTTTCAGAAACGATAACGGTGATGGGATCTGAAGACAGCAGCTCGGATTCACTAAACGCCTTGGCCTCTTCACGAGCCACAATCGGGGAACGGCGATCGTCGCCAAACTCTTTGGCTGCAGCCAGAAGCTCTTTCTTGATCAAGGTCTTGAGGCGACGCTCGCTATTCAGGGTCTTGGTGAGGGTATCGCGCTCTTTTTCCAGCTCCGCCTGCTCGCCGCGAATCTTCATCTCTTCGAGGCGTGCCAACTGGCGCAGCTTGGTATCGAGAATGTAGTCCGCTTGGATATCCGTGAGCTCAAAGCGATCCATCAGCTCCTGCTTGGGCTCGTCACAGGTACGGATAATTTCGATCACTTCATCAATATTGAGGAAGGCAACCAGCAAACCTGCCAACAGGTGCAGGCGCTTCTCAACTTTATCCAAACGGAACTGCAGACGACGACGGGTGGTAGTGGCGCGGAAAGTCAGCCACTCCCGCAGGATTTTATCGAGGGACTTCACCTGCGGGCGCCCGTCGATACCGATCATATTCATATTGACGCGGTAGTTGCGCTCAAGATCGGTAGTGGCAAACAGGTGATTCATCACCGATTCCATATCCACCCGATTGGATTTCGGCACAATTACCAAGCGCGTCGGGTTTTCGTGATCCGACTCATCGCGCAGGTCGCTCACCATGGGCAGCTTCTTCGCCTGCATCTGCTGGGCAATCTGCTCCAACACCTTGGCACCGCTCACCTGATGAGGCAGCGCAGTAATGACAATATCGCCATCTTCCTTACTCCACAGGGCGCGCATCTTGATAGAACCGCGACCGGAGGTGTAAATCTTACGGATATCATCCCGCGGCGTAATAATCTCTGCCTCAGTGGGCATATCCGGGCCGAGAATATGCTCACACAGCTCTTCTACTGTGGCCTTGGGATTTTCCAGCAGCTCTACAGTCGCGTTGACCACTTCGCGCAAGTTATGCGGGGGAATATCCGTAGCCATACCCACGGCAATACCGGTGGTACCGTTCAATAGAATATTGGGCACCCGCGCAGGCAGTACGCAGGGCTCATCCATGGTGCCGTCAAAGTTGGGCTGCCAGTCCACAGTGCCCTGACCCAACTCCGACAGCAGCACTTCCGAATATTTACCCATGCGCGACTCGGTGTAACGCATCGCGGCAAAGGACTTGGGATCATCCGGCGAGCCCCAGTTGCCCTGGCCATCAATCAGGGGGTAGCGATAACTAAACGGTTGCGCCATCAGTACCATCGCCTCGTACACCGCGCTATCGCCGTGCGGGTGGTACTTACCGATCACATCACCAACGGTGCGCGCGGACTTCTTATACTTGGCAGTATTCTTCAGGCCCAGCTCACTCATGGCGTACACGATACGCCGCTGTACAGGCTTAAGGCCGTCACCGATATTCGGCAGGGCGCGGTCCAGGATCACATACATGGAGTAATCCAGGTACGCCTTTTCGGTGTACTCCTTTAACGGCAGGCGCTCTGTGGCCTCATAAACAGAGGTGTCGGTCATACAGCACTCGTTATTTTGTTCGGAAGGGGCGGATTATGGCGGACTGAGGCGGGAGGTTCAAAGGGAGCTGGTAATGAAGCACTATCTGACAAAGGGGATTGGCATAGTCCTCAATCTCGAACTGCTTTAGTTCTATGCAAAATGGTACTACTCAGTTATTGCATTAGGAAGGAATAGGTAAATAAAAGGCCTTGTGCCGGCTCCCCTTTCCTGCCGGGAACGCAGTGACTAAAGCAAAAAAGGGATTGCGGCAATTGCGCAATCCCTTTTTGAAGTTATGTATCACCAAAAGCATTGTTACTTTTTACAGAGGGCCAGAGGGGTCGCCACCAGCACATGAGGAGTAGTTACTGGCCTTAAAGCGATGCTCAAAAATCAGTTCTACATCCCTAATTGCTTCAACATCCACCACTGAACCGTAGATATCCTCCAATAAGAAGGATAAACGCCAACCTGTCGCTGCCACACTGCGTTCTTTAAATTTATTCGTAACCGTATTGATAGAACCCGCTCCAGATCCAAATACATCCAGAGCCGCACTCATAGGTACACGATAACTATTGCGAACAGCAGCCAGCTGAGAAAGTCCTGCGGCATCCCAGAATAGCGCACTGTAAGTGTTGAACTCTCCCTCAATCCCAGCAGCACCTTCATCAGTGATAACTTCATTTCCAGGGAGAGAGTCCCGCACAACACTGGCACCACCATAGGTAAGGTAAGCCGGGGTTTGAACTTCACCACTAGTGCTATAGAGAATGGGGATATTAAGCTCTACTGTTTCAATCTTATCCCCATAGGCACCAGCAACCGCGATACAGCTCTCCCCATCCACTTCACTGATAATCGGTCCAGTGAAAAGATCACTCCTAACAGGTTCTTTAACCGTACTAAACTCGATTGTAACCCAGGTGTCTGACCCGAAAGTGCGCGCCAGTAATTTCAGCTGTTCTTGGAAGGCCTCTCGGGCGCTTAAGCGGGGACCGTTTTGCTGATTCGGATCTGGGTGTAAATAGGTTTGCTCTCTACCGTCAATACTATCCCTGTATCCGAATACATCCTCTTTGATGGAAAAGACATCTCTCTCCTGATGAGAAGTAGCTATACCCGGCGAGTCAAAATCCATCATTTTGCCGTAAAAATCCCACATATCCCCAGCACTGCGCAGATGGAATACAGAGCCTTTGCTGATATCTACATCACGAATAGCGAAAGGTTTTTGCCATTTGTACTCCAGGGCCTCAGCAGTATAGAAAAGCCACTGTTGTGCCCGATCAAAATCACTAGTCGCTTTTAAGGCCGTCTCTGTAATTCGACGAGAATAAATCAAGTCTGCAAAATAGCGCTGAGCGGCCATTGGGGCGTCACTGGTTGCAACCGCGATCAAGCTTTTGGCCTGATTCAAAATAACAGAGAGACGTTTTGCTTCCTGCACCAGTGTCGCTTCACTCTGGGCGAGTTCCAAAACAATAGCATTCACTTCGAGCCATAAGCTTTCCAGGCGGTACTGACTACCAGCTTGCAGAATTTTACCGCTGCTATCATACAGAGACGCACGGTGCTCAGCTGCAAGAGTCACGTTCGCAGCTTCGGGCAAAGTAAAATCATCAAGGGTGTCAATAGAGTTGTTAACCGCAACCAAACGATCTGAAAGTTCACCAACGGCATCCCAGCTACTACTCATGTAATTTTGAGCTGCTATAGATAGAGATTCGAATAATACCGAGTGGGAGTTGAACACTTCTTGCTTCTGGCGAATGCGATTAATCTGTTGGCCAAGTGAGCTCTGCTGCGAATGATAACCCACAACAATCTTCTCTAAGCCATCTGCAATACCAGCATCTTGCGCTAAGCGCTCCACTTCCAACTCGATTTTTGCCAAGCGATTATCAAGCCGCTGAAGACTTAGGGTGATAGAATTTTGAACACTTTCTACATTCCGCGACCAAGCAGCTACTTCACTATTGTCTCGAGCCTCACTGGTGATATCTACACAGCTTTTTTCATAGCAACTACTTGGGAATCTGGCACCTAACAAACTGTATAATTTATTAGACGACAGTTCATGGCGCCCAATATAGGCGTCCGTTAATGCCTGGGCATTATGGAGGTAGTTATCATAATCCAACTTGGCAGCAGCAAGGTTGCTTTCTGCCCGCACGATAAAGCCTGTATCTTCCCTATCGAGGAACTCACTCAATATATTGAAAGCATCAAAATGTGTATCGCTGCTAAAGCCGTGTGGCACAGCTAACTTCGACATACCGAGGAAGTTGGTATCACCGGCAAGCCAGGACATAGCATTTTCCAGCTGATCAAGTTGAAAATGCCACTGCTCTACCGCCTGAGGTAAGCCGGAATGCGAAGAGACTTCAGTAAAATCAGTGCCGGAGAATAGAGTGCGTAACTCAGCTTCCTTGGCGACCATAGTATTCTGCAGAGATAAAATCTCATCGATCATTTGAGTAGACAGGGAAGAGTTAAGCTGGTCTGACTCTATCAATAAACCTGCCTGCTGTACTTTTACAGCCGCGAGATTACTCATTAACTGGTACAGCAAGGTGATATCTTTGTACTCGCCAGGCAAAACACCGGCTGGGGCGACATCGTTTTGGGTATTTGTTATGGAATCGTAATATCGAGGGCTAACTTGCCCCCGAGAACTGGTCAATTGCTGCAGATAAGTGGGCGTATTCTCTACAAGAGCCACATACTCAACGAAAGCACTATTGAGCAGGGTAAAGGCATTCCCAACATGCTCAATTTCAATAGCAGCCAGCTCTCCATTCAAACGACTGGACAGCGCCTTATTCAGAGCAATATTGGCGTGAACAATTTCTGCGACCGCTCGATCGTAATAAAGATCCAGCAACGACTGTTGCAGCTCTAAATTCGTGGGGTATAACTCTAACTGTTCATAAATCAGAGTTTCAGCAATAGAAATACGTGCACGCTCCGGATCGCCATATAAATCAGAAAACTCTTTGGGAGAAACACTGCTAAGATAGCTATTAATGACCCCTTCAGATTTACCATCCAAGCTATACATTAAATCTAAATAACGGAATGCTGCATTATCGCGAGAATAAACCCCACCTTGCGGATCCTCTCCCTCAGCACTTACTGAATCAGCTTCGTTATAATAAAGCTGCTTACGAATAGCATCTACTAGCAGCTGACTTTCTACTTGAGTACCAATTCCAGTAGAAAACTCCAGTGCATTAGCTCCATCTAGTTTTGATGCAACTATCAATTCACTGCCAGACAACTCATCTGTGACTCCAGATTCGCCTCTAGCAGGAGAGTGCAACGACAGCCCAGCAACTAGTGCCAGTCCCATAACAGCTGTCGATTTCGACGAGTATTTCATTTATTCCCTTCCTATATTCTTATAATTTATCCCTTTAGCCTGCCACATCCATCCACATACGTTCACCGCAATAAAAAAATACAACAGGATAAAATTCGCACGCTTTCTAACACGGCAATTAATTTAATTCAACAACAAAAATCTCCCACCAACCCGCATTACTATCAAATTCATTAATTAAATAAATTTGCATACAGCAGGGACAAATATTCATGTTAAATATATTTACAGAAAGGCTCTCGTATACCCCGGAAGACATCATTAAAAAAATGAAAAACCTACATTATCCTGACTATAAACATGATTCCCATAGGGTCCATAATGGATAGTCGTAGAACATAAAATTATCGATTCAGCAATATTAAACAACTCAAAGTAGCGCCTATAAGAAATAATCATATTTTGGTCACAACCCTATAGGCAAATGTCAAAAAAATAATTAATTTTCTCAACATGGCTTCTTATTAAGCAATAAATACAATTTATTATATTGATATTTTTTAAACGATAGAACCAAATGAATCTTTTTTATCCACGCAGATATTATAAATATTCAATAGAGCTATAAATACTTCACTCAGACCACCAATGCGAAGATAATTATTGGTATCCAATATCTATAGGGCTATCCATGCCGGACCTTAAAATCAAAGATCTTTCTATCGGCACCTTGCAGGGCGCAAGTTTTGCCCTGGAACCCGGCCTAATTACCTGCATATCTGGACCATCTGGTTCAGGCAAAAGCCGATTGCTTAGAGCCATAGCAGATCTGGAATCTCACAAAGGTGATATATTCCTGGGTGGTAAATCTCAAAATGCTTACCCGGCACACAAATGGAGAAGCCAAGTAATGTTGGTTCCCGCGCAGACTGCTTGGTGGGAAGAAACTGTCGGCGATCACTTCGCAACACCCATGAATGATGCACTTAAACTTCTCGGCTTTCCTGAGGACGCGGTAAAGTGGCAAGTCAATCGACTCTCTTCGGGAGAAAAGCAGCGCCTGGCTCTTATTCGCGCAATATCCTACAAACCTCAAGCGCTTCTTCTAGATGAGCCTACGGCCAACCTAGACGCCAGATCAGCGCAGGAGGTAGAGCAATGGCTGACAGGGCTCATTGAGGAGCACAAGCTGCCTACGATTTGGGTAGCTCATAGCCAGGAGCAGATTCGAAAGGTAGCTCACCGCCACTTGGCCATTGTTGATAATCAACTGAAAGAACAGGAGATCCGTCGATGAGTGTAATCGACCTATCCTGGTGGCAGTTGTCTTTGGCAGCAGGGTTGGTATTGGCTCTAGCCGTATGCACTCATGTAGCGCGACTAAAACTAAGTAGATCGTTAATTGTTGCCGCTCTACGCACGGCTATTCAGCTCACCCTGGTAGGACTGGTACTGGAAACCCTTTTTGCAGTTGGCACCCTACTTTGGGTGGGACTTCTGGCCTTGGCAATGCTGCTATTTGCTGGGCAGCAAGTGGCAGCCCGACAAAAGTATCGCTTGCTCGGTGGCTGGAGTTTTGCCGTAGGCACTTTATCAATGCTGGTGTCCGCTTTCAGTATCACCATATTGAGTTTGGCCGTACTGATTGGCCCTACTCCCTGGTACCAACCCCAGTATTCCATTCCACTTTTAGGTATGTTGCTGGGGAATACAATGACTGGTGTTGCCCTAAGCCTGGACCGTCTAACAGAAAGTATGCACCGCTCCAGGGATATTATTGAGAATCGCTTGATGCTGGGGCATACCTGGCAACAAGCCAGCCTGGAGTTTCGGCGGGATGCGATGCGTGCAGGATTGATGCCGACAATTAATTCCATGGCTGCCGCTGGGATAGTATTTTTGCCGGGAATGATGACAGGGCAGATTCTCTCAGGCACCTCCCCTACAATTGCCGTCAAATATCAAATCCTGATTCTTTTTGCGATTGCATCAGGCACCGGTTTCGGCACTTTTCTCGCCGTTGCCCTGGCCTCAAGGCAGCTCTTTGATAAGCGGGAGCGCCTGCGCACTGATCGCCTGATTAAAAATGTCTAAAGTCTGTGGAGAGATGATTCGATCGAAGGAAGGAGAGCACTGGACACCTGAGAACCAGCGCTCTATTAACCTTTAACGGCCAAAGAATAAGATAGCCCCGGCGATAATCAGACCTACCAGCAAGGCCCATACTCCCCGCAGCATCAGCGATCGGGCATATTCCGCCTCTTTGTAACGCAATGCATAGGGAATGCCGGTAATCGGCCCGAGGACGATCGTTACAATCCCCCAAACCCAGCGCTTGTTACCCAAGGCCGTCAACGCAGCCATCAGGCCACCAAACCAGCATAAAGTTACGCCAATTACAATTACCACCAACGCCAGGATGGACCACCATTGATTGGCCAGGAAAATTTCTACAATTTGGGTTTCAGTCATGGAATTTAGCCAGTCCGTATTACCTTCCGATTACATCTTAATGCTCTCGGCACCTTAAAAGATTAGGTGCTTCCAGAACGAGACATCCGGATACCAACGCAAAGATGCTAAAAGAGCCGCCGCAGTGAGCGAAACCCATACAGATGACCCTTTTGGTACCCATCTAAGCTGAAATCACCATTGAGGGAAGCGGCGATACAGCCCTAGGACGCTATAGTAACCCTAAAGTGAATCCCGGGCGTATATTCCGTCTTGACTAAAAGATCCCCATAGAGATAGCGAGCACTCACTATCATGAGTACTCAGTAACTATCTCCAGCCCCGTGATCTTCTGGGTATCGTTGGCAAATTCGTAGTAATCCGGCTTTTCATCGATAAAGATTTGATGGGTCATTGTTGTCTCGGCCGGAAGATCAAAGATCCCCGCAGGTACTGAGTACTGGGAAGTTTCCTTTAAGCGATAAAAGAGGTGCGAACCGCACTTTGAACAAAAACCCCGTTCAGCCCAAATTGATGAATCAAATACACTGACATGTTCCTCACCGGTAATCTCAACACTGGTTTGACAATCCACCGCCAACAGAGGACCACCGCCCCATTTTTTGCACATACCGCAGTGGCAAACCCCCAGATTTGAAGAGGGCAAAGATGCGCTAATTGTCACTGAACCACAGAGGCAACTTCCGTGTACTTGAGTCATTTTTTTACCTAAGTATTTCTTACTTCAGAAAATCAATATCAAAATCGGGAGTGGAATCTACCATAGAAAACTAATCAGCCATTGATCAAAATCAGTAATATTGTAAGCTTCATATCGCAATGTGAAATAGTGCACAAACCTCCCAAGAAATAATCACTCCGCAATAAACAGCCAATAAACAATAAATCACTGCTTATTCATCTCACCACACTAAACTCATCCTAACATCTAAAAAGTTAATGAAAATCCTATGATTTTTTTCAAGACAGCTAAATATGTGCACCTTATCAAGCAACATTAACGCTTATTTACTGGGATTCAGGCCAACTTCTATATTCCCCGAGAGAACCCACTCAGTAACCAGACAATACTTGAATTATTTTAAATAAACTCTAATTCGAAAATTCCACCCTTGGATCACCAAAATCCTTACCAATATAGTCAGGTGCGCAAGGGATTAATTCTGAAGCCTCTATTCCTGCATCAATCAAATACTTTTCGACATTTCGGCTTCGCTCCATTGCCAAATTTTCAAGTTCTTCACGAAGTTCCAGAGATGGGTTTTGGTAAAAAGCAACCTGGGATCTTCCGCTTCTGCTCATACCTGCCATGGAATAGGGGTACAAGGCTTGCCAGTCCCGGGCATTAGAGATGCCGCATACTCCTGGCCGTGCGTCAGGGTTCTTAAGTAAAACAAAGACCATACGCTGTAGTTGTGTCAGTGCTAAATTAGTTAATTTTGCACTTCCAGGCTCAAAGTCAATAGACGCAAATGATTTCGCCCTGAAACGCCCCCAGGCATAACGTGCCAACAAATAAACGCCATAGGGAGTCAAATAGCTTATCAAGGCATCTATAATTGCCTTTTGTAGCAACTCACTAAATACAAAACTAAAGGAGAACTTGGGATCGCGAATATTGCCGCTAACAGGCATGCCAAACTTGATATCCCCCCGCCCGTCTTTTAGCAACCATAGAGCAATATTCAAGGGAATCAGCGTGGACTTCACCGGTAGCTGATCATCTTTCCGCACCCGGCGAACTTTTAGTTTTTCCAGTCGTATATCGGCAAAGCCATCGAGTTCATTTTCAAATACCCGAATATTAACTACCGCATCCCCCTGCCCCTGGAGAATTTTGTAACCCAACAACTTGGCCATATAAGGCGTAGCAGGTATCAAATTTACGCTGGTGAGATATCCGGTAAGATCAGCATTCCATTTTTTATCTCCCAAGTAGTCTACAGTTCCCCCTATCTGAACCTCACCAAATCCGCCAGGCCTTCCATTAACAACAATCACCGCAGGGGGGTGTTCGGCCAAGTTACTTAAATCACTGAGATTAAAGTTGATATCCCGGACCGGTAAGCGGGCCCTGAATTCATCTTGATAGTCTACCCAACTAAAAGTGCCGTGTTTTAGGTAGAGGTCACCGAGATGATAAAGTAGCGGCGGGCTGCCCTTCTCCCTGAAAGCAAATGTGTCAATACCACCAAAGCCTCGCAGTTCATTAATTTTTCGGGCCACCGGAAACTTCCCCGATAAATCCCTTAAGAGAATAAATCGAGGGCGCAGAAAGTCGATAAAACCAATAGTGAGTGTTTTCTTAGGGCGGTAGTAGCTCAAACCTTCAACCCACAGGGACTTAAAATCAGCCACCCATCTATGGCGATCAAAATCCAAACTGTCCGGGTTTCTCTCAAAAAAATGAAAGTGAATTGCCTCACCACTGGCAAAGCGCCATTCAGTATCGGTAAAGAGCAAATGCGACAAGGTTATGCTCTCACCGTGCACTAACTCTTCCCCAGAGGGTGAAAGTAAAGTGATGCCATTGACCCTCACAACAGCAAGTTCTGCCCCCTGACCACGGCGGTAGTTCCCCTCCAGCATTAAACTCGAGAAGCTGAAGCAATGATCTCCCTGATCCAAGTAACCACTGGGAAAACATCCTGCAATTTCCTTAAACTGTAAATCCTTGAAATCAACTCCCTGTCGACTGATGTTTAATTGCCCGGCCCCCATACCGGATACCGATAAAAGTTTAAGTGGCAATTCCTGTGGAAAATTTTGCTCATGCAACTGTACATTACTTATTTTTATCCCAGAAAGGATAAGCTGCCTTCCGCCAGTGCCAGTAATACCTTCTGCCTTGCCAATACTAAAGGCCCCAAATTCATAACAGGGCGCTATCTTTTCGTCTTTTAATAGTCCCCCTGGCATACATCCCCTCGCACCAGAGGCTTTCGCCAAAGATTCCCCTTGCAAGGAGATATTATCAATTTCAAATTTTGGTATTTTCAGTGGCCCCAAATTTTTCCTGGGTATTGATAGCCCAACCAATTCTACAGAACCTTGAAGTGACCAGGGGTGTGACAATTTGATTTTCTGTAATCCCGGCATGGATAATTTGTCAACCCCAAAACAATGGTGGGAGTCACCTGCCCTGGCCCGACTCAGCTTATCCACAGTTACTGCAAGCCCCGTATCCCGCGTACACACCCGGATATTCTGCAAGCTTAGATTCGACACTGAGAACTCTGCACCGCTATCCCAGATAAATCGACTCCAACTCAAGCCCTGCACACCAGCTTCTAAATAGTCGCTACCCTTTTGCCAAAAAGCGATAGGCTTACTCTTTAACGGCCCTAAATCCAAGCGGGGGGCGCCTGAATCTATACCCAATTTTACCCAGGAATCACCAAAGCTTATTTGTGGGGTCTCAATGCAATCGGCAAGACCCATATCTTCATTATTTTCAGAAGAATAAGATCTCAACCCACAAAGCAGAACATCATCGATATTGAGCCCATAAAAATCGAGAGTATTGGAGGAAAAAGACGTTCTCTTCGTGAATACTCGCCCCAGTTGCAACATGGGTACAGTTTCAAAGTCCTCCTTTAATTCCACTTCTTCGATCGACCAACCGCTTTGCCCTACCGAATGGATATCTTGCCCAAATACACAGGTCGGTATCGATTTATACGCCTCTGCTAGCCAGGGAAGACACAACGTTACTCTGTCAGCTGCAACATCCTGCAATGCAATTTTTGACTGAGTAGGCTTTTCCCGGGACCATAGCAACTCTAGCTTTGGTATAAGTACACCCCCAAGGTCAAAAACATTCTCGCCAGACAGGTTTTTCAACTGCACGGATTGAATTGCTGAGTCATCCATATTGGCAATCAGATTGCGTTGGCTGAAATAAACGAAGGAGTAATCTCCCAGTAAAAGGCGCTCAACATCTACACAGTGAATATTTAGTGAACTCACTTGCCTACCGCCAGGAAAGCAGCCACTCAACTGCTCAGCATTTGCACCGGGCAAAGCGATATAAGATTCAGAGTCTGGTGTACGTCTATGCCTTAGCCTGACAAGGGGTAGCTCTATCTTTTTTAAGTCAAATAGTTTCCTGCCCCCCTTTGTCTTTGCTTCAGCACTAACCATGGAGATTTTTTTTACAGAAAGATCTATCCCCTGCTGCCAAGATATAAAGAGCGGCTCTCCTTGCTCCAATGAGCGGACATCAAAGCAAACTGGCAGATTTTCGTGGTTTTTATTGGCGCGATAAAATAACCTTTTCCAACCTTCAGTGAGACAGCCAGCCAGTTTCTTCAAAACAAGGTTTTTTATTTCCAGGTTTGGGTTTTCTATGGTGGCCAGCCCTAAGTCGTCAGGGTTTTTATCCGCATCAATATTCTGTTGATCCAGTCTTCCTTTTTCGGTGCCGTAATTATCATCACCAACTCCTTGAGGAATACCCGGTAACTGACTAGTCACCAGCCAGGGATTATTTGTAACCTTTCTTTTAAATAAGCTATCGCCACTTTCAAACTGCTGTATCAGTAAGCCATTTCCTGCACCAGCTGAATCATTTAGAAGCAAGCGGTGAAGGCGCAGTTTCCCCAAAATGGCATAGCCATCTTCACCTCCCTGCCAAGCAAAATGTCCCCGCCCTGAGAAGCTGTTTAAACGTGCGCACAAAGGCTGCCAATCCGAGGGGAGAAAGTCCTGCGGCAAACACCCTGATAGTGACTGGATAAAAAAGTCCTGAGCAGATAGCGGGCCGTTACGACCTATTGTATCAATGGCCTGCCAGCGTAGGTCCTGTAGTTTAGCTCTGGGACGACCTCTGGCACCTATTGAAAATTGAGCCAATTGCAGAGGACCGCTGGAAAGCCCCCAATCAATATTGTGTTCAGCAGAGCCGAACTGAAAGGCAAACTCCTCTGTACTTTTAAGACCAACCATAGAGACACAGTGATCGGGCTTCTGCCACAGACCACCCGGTACACACCCATTGGCTGTTTCAATCGCGAGGTGGGCAAAAGATAATATTCGCGTTTTGGCATAAAACTGAAGAGGACCAAATACGCCATTATTAGCCCTGATGGGATGGCTGGTAGATCGAGCCATATCCAAGAGGTAGCCCCGATTAATTGAACTGGCCCCTGTATTTATTTTTAGGCGATCGTTCCAGTCAAAAACCGTTTTTTCCGGCAGGTCTAAATTAGCCGCTCGCAGGCACAGGTGGGAATTGGCGTTACGCAGATGTCGTGGACACCAATCAAATGCCTGTGCAAAACCTCGCCTCCATCTCAAGCGCTTTTTCGGGCGCTCAAAATTAAACTCACTGATGCTAATAACCCCGGCCCGCCAATCCTGCCAAAGGCGATCACTGTGCCTCAGTACAACACTCTCACCATTGAGCTGCCGCCACTGGGCACGAGCTTTGCGGCCAAACCCGAATTTCATATCGCCTTCTGCGGCAAGCCGGCGGGCGGAGGCGCAATGTCCAATCAGGCTTTGCAGCCCTGCTATTGCATGGGCCCAACGCTGTGGCGGGCATCCTATAAAGTATTGCGCAGCAAACTTGTTAAGATCTGTATTGAGACTCGGCCAGGAAAAATTAACCTGGGTTCCTTCCAAGCTGCCTATCACAGTGTTGTATCGTGATTTACCTCTCTCCCAGGCCAATAAGTCACCGACCTGTAAATCCCCAATAGCAATATCTACATTCAGGGGAACATCACCTTTGCGCCATAATGCCAGCGTGAATTTATCGGTTTGGAGTTTGCCGATGGCTGCGCAGGTAGCTTGGCTCCAAATAGGCTTGTGCAGGTAGCAAAGTTCGCTATCTCGTATCTGGGCTCGACCGATAAGCAGCCTGAAATCGCGATCCTGCCGCGCTCCGCCTCCAAGATTCCAGCCACCCACCTCCCACTCCCGGTACAGTTCACCCGGGTAAGACTGCAGGTCCATATAGGCACCGCTCACCGATGCCTTGGGTAAATGAGCTCGCCCCCATAACAATTGCCACCAGCTGTAATCGAGCATTACCTCATGAGCAGAGAATCCCCGCCCTTCGCGATTCTCAGCTTTAACATCAATCGCTATAACACTTAGATCCAGCAGCGATACGCGCAAATGATCCACATGGAATTCAAGGCCTCGCTCCTCCATCCAGTCGCCAGCTTTTACCCGCACCCAGTTTGCTGCCCACCAGTGAAGAACTTCCACCAGCAATAGCCCAGCTAGCAGCCACCAGATTAAGCGGCGGAAAAAGGCACTCTGAGAAGCGGGCTCTGGGGGCATTAGAATTAAGCGCCAGAAAATGAATTTTATGCAGATTACAACTGCAATTAGGCCCATACAGTAAAGACCAGCACCTGGGGATTTTTTTGCCTTGGCGCTGCTATTCGCGATAATAAGCAGCTGCGTCGTCCATTCGCTCGCAGTCAAATGCGAACTGTCTACTATTTATCCAGGGGTGTATTTGCGCGGCGCGGAAGTTTGGGAAGCCAGTATCGTTTACCGCCTCTCATTTTTTCTGTTACCCAGCCAGTGAGTAGACATGCAGGAGCATCCAAACTACCAGGACATCCTTTTGGTCGGCGGCGGCCATAGCCATGCTATTGTGCTGCAAATGTGGGCCATGAACCCTCTGCCAGGCGCGCGTCTGACCCTGGTCTCTCCCCAAGTGCAAACCGCCTACTCCGGTATGTTGCCCGGAATGGTTGCAGGCCATTACTCCCTGGAAGACACTCATATAGATCTTGCCAGACTCTGCCGGGCCGCTGGTGCCCGCTTTATACAAGCCTGTGCACACGAAATTGACATCGATAATCGCACCGTATCCCTATTGGGTAGACCTCCCATAGAGTACGACCTGCTCTCTTTGGATGTCGGCGCGACTCCCGCCCGCGAGTTACCGGGCTCCGAATTGGCAATCCCGGTAAAACCTATCGGGCATTTCTACCGTTTCTGGCAAAAGCTGCAAAAACAGGTTGGTGAAAACACCTCACCTTTCCGCTTAGGAGTTGTCGGCGGCGGTGCCGGAGGTTGCGAGCTGTCGATGGCAATGGCTCACGCTTTACAAGGTGCCGTTAAGAAAAAGCAGGTAGAGGTTCACCTGATTCATGGTGCCGCAGCAATTCCCCAGGGCTATCCAGTCAGAGCACGCAAATTAGTCTCAAAGGAGATGCAAGAGCTAGGGGTTCAGTTACACCATAACTGGACCGTTAATGAAATTACCGAACAGGGTGTCGTTAATGAGAGCGGTGACTGCCTGCCCCTCGATCAGCTAATACTCACCACCAATGCCTGTGCTCCCCCCTGGCTGGCCAACTCGGGCCTGTCCCTCGATGACAAAGGCTTTGTGGTGGTGGATCAAACACTTCGCGCCCAGGGGCGGGAAGACGTTTTTGCAGCTGGTGATGTGGCCAGTTTCGCCCCAGAGCCTCTACCCAAGGCCGGAGTTTACGCCGTTCGCCAGGGGCCAGTTCTATTTCACAATCTGCGCGCCTCCCTGACCGAACGCCGCTTAAAACAATACCGGCCACAAAAAGATTTTCTCAGCCTGCTCTCCTGTGGTGGCAAGCGGGCTGTGGCAGTAAGAAATGGCTTCGCCGCTGCAAGCGGTCTGATGTGGCGATGGAAAGACTCTATCGACCGCACATTTATGCGACGCTTCAGTGAGCTGCCAATGGACATGGCTGATCACACTGCCAAAACCAAAGACATCGTCGACCAGCGCTCAGGCTCTTCTCTATCTCCTATGCGCTGTAATGGCTGTGGCGCAAAAGTTGGAGCCGACATCCTGCGCCGCACGCTGGCGACCCTTCCGGATCAGCATTCGGAATACCTGTTAAAGGGCGTCGGTGATGATGCCGCAGTTATGGATCTACCGGCTAATCATTTATTAGTGCAGAGCTCCGACCAATTGCGCGCACCTGTAGATGATCCCTGGATATTTGGTCGCCTGGCGGCCCTGCACGCCCTATCCGACCTATTTGCTATGAATGCTCGACCCGCCACCGCACAAATCCTTGCAACCCTGCCTACGGCTGCAGAGGAAATTACCCGGCGAGACCTACAGCAGTTGCTTGCGGGAGCCATCCACGAGCTGAACCGACACCACTGTGTCCTATCTGGCGGGCATACCGCCGAAGGTTCTGAAATGCTAATGGGCTTAACCGTCAATGGATTTTCCGAGCGGGAGCAACTCCTGGAAAAAACAGGTGCCCGCGGGGGAGACTGCTTGATCCTGAGCAAGCCATTGGGAGTAGGCACTATCCTGGCAGCAGAGGGCGCGGGAGAGGCTAAAGGCCTATGGTTGCAGCAGGCGCTGGAAACCATGTTGCATAGCAATGCCGACGCCGCAGAGATATTTGCCCGCCATAACGCCAATGCGCTGACGGATGTCACGGGCTTTGGGCTGCTGGGCCACCTATTGGAAATGCTCGGCCCTGAAGGGTTAAGCGCGACACTAATCGCTGAGAATCTACCGCTAATCTCCGGCGCCGCCACTTGTATCGAGCGCGGATGGCTATCCAGCCTGCAACCGCAAAATGCCAATGCCTACGCCTTTGTCGAAAACCCCCAGGAGTGGCAGCCATTGCCACAGTGGTCATTGATTACCGATCCACAGACTTGCGGGGGGCTCCTCGCTGCTGTTCCTATTGACCAAGCCGAAGCCTGCGTGGGCGCACTGCTAGAACGCGGTTACACCCAGGCGTCAATTATCGGTGTGGTAGCAGACTCACAGAATCCAGAAGTAAGCGTACACTTGCGCAAGTCTGCAGACTGGCGAGCGCTAATTTCACAGGACAACGAGACAGTACCAGGCCAGGTTTAAGGATTTTGCGAAACCGGAACAACAGTCGGTTATGAGCTTTGTATGATTTCTATTGAGAGAGGCCTTCACCGACTTTATTAACTTGTCATCTGTCTTTCAGCGCGACATACTGGCACTAGAAAAAACATCGGTGACATATTTCCCGATACCAAAAAAGGTCTTCACAGATTGGGGAGTCGGCTTTTAGCAATCGACAGGAAGACCCCTATGAAAAAGATCGTCATTATTGGCGGCGGTGCCAGCGGCCTGCATTTGGCTACGCGGCTCGGTCAATATTTTTCTTTTACCCCTTTCTTTAAGCGCCGCCGCAAGTCCCCCGCTGCACAAGTTACTCTGGTCGATCGAAATCGCACCCACCTCTGGAAACCACTGCTACACCAGGTTGCCTCCGGCGCATTGGATGCCAATATGGATGCACTGAATTATCAGGTGCACGCCCGCATTCACGGCTATGAATTTCAGTTGGGTAGCCTGCAATCTCTGGATCGTGAACGA
Organism: Microbulbifer maximicatervae (SeqCode); assembly: GCF_052467955.1. Lineage (NCBI taxonomy): Bacteria > Pseudomonadati > Pseudomonadota > Gammaproteobacteria > Cellvibrionales > Microbulbiferaceae > Microbulbifer > Microbulbifer maximicatervae (SeqCode). Next base: position 954,134 of record NZ_CP174329.1, on the reverse strand, counting down.
CAGGTAGTTGAGCTCGGACCCGTTAATGATGAAGACGGTAGCGAGTTAGTACCCGCGAGGGAATTGGAATACGATTATTTGGTGCTGTGTATCGGCGGGCATAGTAACGACTTTCATATTCCCGGCGTCAGGGAAAATTGTATTTTCCTGGATAGCAGTTATGAAGCACAAAAATTTCACCAAAACCTTCTCAACCGTTTCCTGCGTTTAGAAACCCGTGTTGACGATAAATTGCAAGTGGCGATCGTTGGTGGCGGGGCAACGGGTGTAGAACTCTCGGCAGAACTAGTGGATGCCGTAAAGTTGGTTGGCAATTATGGACGCATTCGTCCCAATGCGATGGAAATCACTCTAATAGAAGGAGGTGAGCACCTACTCCCCGCACTACCAAAACGAATTGGAAATAATGCTGAACGCGAGCTGGCCAAGATGGGGGTTAATATTCTTACCGGCCATCATATTTCAGCTGCAACAGAGAGCGGACTCACCACGTCTTGTGGCAAGGAAATTCCAGCCGCAATCCGAGTGTGGGCTGCCGGCGTCAAGGCTCCGAAATTTCTCACTCAACTGGATGGCCTCAGTACCAACCGACTCAATCAAATCGAAGTGGAAACTACCTTGCAGACCCAAACTGACGCAAAGATTTTTGCCATGGGGGACTGCGCCAGTTGCATTGACGGCAATCACCAGCGAGTGCCTCCGCGCGCCCAGGCAGCACAGCAAATGGCTACCCTGGTTGGCGACAATATTATTGCCCTATTTGAAGATAGACCTTTGCACCATTTTTATTATCGCGATCGAGGCTCTCTGGTATCCCTCAGTCAATACACTGCCGTTGGCAACCTGATGGGGGCGTTGGTTAAAGGCAGTCTTACCGTAGAAGGACGCCTTGCTGGCCTTGCCTATCGCTCACTCTACCGTATGCACTTGGCGGCAATCCACGGCTGGCCGAGAGCTATGCTGCTCTACCTAATCGGACAGGCGAACCGGTTTGTGAAGCCGAAGCTAAAGATGCACTAAAGTATCGATCCCATGGAGCTAAGGGGATATTAGACAGTTAGTGCAAAACTAACTAATAGCACTACCAATAAAACCCTGCACATGGAAGTGCCAGGGCGGTAACATTATGAGTCACACCAGCCCATCAATTAAGACCTCTGAGCTGGATGCGAGCTCCCCTGTAGATCCAGGCAAAGCCCTTGTGTGAAAATATAAAATGAAAAAACAGTATCAAAAAATCGTTGTACTTACCGGCGCAGGAATTTCAGCTGAATCTGGCATAGGTACTTTTCGCGGTGCCGATGGCCTGTGGGAAAACCATCGCCTGGAAGATGTCGCAACGCCAGAGGCATTTGATCGCAATCCGGCACTGGTACATAGATTTTACAATGAACGCCGCCAGCAGCTGCTATCTGCAGATATCCATCCCAACCCTGCCCATCTCGCCCTGGCCGAACTGGAACAGAAATTCCAAGGGGATTACTTACTGGTTACTCAAAATATTGACAACCTGCATGAGCGCGCGGGCAGTGACCAGCTAATTCATATGCATGGAGAGCTACTAAAAGCACGATGCAGCCGGAGCGGGAAACTATATCCCCTCAATTCGGATCTTTCGATAGCTGATACCTGTAGTTGCTGTCAGCAGGCGGGAAACCTTCGCCCCCATGTGGTCTGGTTTGGAGAAATGCCCCTGGAAATGGAAACTATCTATCAGGCGTTGTCCGATTGCGACCTATTTATCAGCATTGGCACATCTGGAAACGTCTACCCAGCAGCGGGATTTGTCGAATGTGCCAATCAGGCTGGAGCTCACACCATAGAGTTGAACCTGGAGCGCAGTAGTGTCGGCGATGCCTTCAAGGAACACCGCCACGGACTGGCGTCACAGGTAGTCGATACTTTTATAAAAGAAATTATTAATTAAGGTGACTCTGAAACTGCATTTTCTGTCTGCGAGGATTTCATCGGGCCATAGCGCTGTATCAAAGTGGTTACCCCCTCATTATCACGCACCAGGATATAGAGTCGGTCAAACTCACTGGCCTCTCGAATGGGTCGCCCTTTTTCACCGCCAAGCAATTCCGCCAGTTTTGGAGTGGTATTGCTGTGCCCAACCACTAAAATCCGATTTCCCGCCTGCTGCAAAGAGTTAGCAAATTCTTTTAAATCTCTGGGGTTATAAATTTCCACTTCAAGCCCCAGCTCTTTTGACAGAGGCTCAACCGTTTCCCGGGTGCGGTTGTAGTCAGTGCTATAGATAGCATCTATACCCACTCCCCCAAGAATATAGGCGAGTTGCCGAGCACGCTGCTGGCCCGCCTCAGTCAAATGAGGGTCGCGACCCACCCCGGGCCCTTTCTCTTTTTCTGCATGGCGTATTAAGTAAATAACCTGAGACTCAGAAGAGTCGGCTAAAACCCAATTTGAAGCCCCAACCAGAACAAAAAGTGTACAGAAAATAAACGACTTAAGTCTTGAAAGCACAGTATAAACTCCCAGGTAAATAACGGGGCAGACATATGCTGAATATAATAAGGTAAGTAAAGAGAGGATGCGGCGAAAATGCCAAATAATGCGATGAATTAAAATCGAACGATTTTTGAAAAAATATTTGATGCCGGATATCCGGCATCAAATTAGTGGTCATCCAGAATTAGATTTTCCACTCTTTTACGGTATCCAGGCCGTACTCATCAATCCACTGGCTCAGGGCCTTAGGATTACGCTTTTTCTTTTCAACAGTAGCGCCGGTATACGGGTTGCGATAGTGACCAGTTTCCAGCTTGGGCTCTGCTGCCTTTGCTGCCGGTGCTGCACGACGACCGCGACGGGGGCTGTCACCTTCCTTCTTGAGGTGACGGGCAACGCGAGCCTTCAGGGTTTGTACGTAGTCTGCAGGATCTTCATCACCCAGCTGTGCTACCAACCACTCAACGATTTGCTGGCCACGGGCAACGAAGAATTCCTCTTCATCCATGTGGTATTCAGCAGCAAGGTTTACCAGTGCTTTATCATAGGCAATTACGCCATCTTTCTTGCGTTCAGCCTGAGCCATTTGCTCTTGTAACTCTTCGATTCTTGCCTGATGTTCGGCGATTTGTTGTTCAAGTTGTTCGTATTCCTGAAACATTCAATAAACCTCAACGACGGTTATTAAAAAACACAGAGATATATCTGTGGCGCTGGGCGACACAGATTGTTATTTCGGATATACCGTGTAAAAAATCAACAAACATCATGGCTGGCCAATGGCAAGCAATTTAGTGATGTTTAGTCCGGCATATTATGAATTGCCTGATATACATGAGTAGATACCACTACACATCGTGTAGTTCTGGTGTTAGGTATATTCGGCAAATACATTATTAAAAACTAGCCGATTTCAGCTCGGTTCGGCAAACACTCCGAATCACTGATTATATTTTTCGACTGAGGTCGCGAATAATAATCTTTCACCGGCAAATATCAACCATTTGTGTCCCTACCTTTGAATATAATAGGAATAATTCAAAATAAGGGCTAAAAAGTGTAACAAAGGCGGCCATATCTGCAATCTTAAAAGGATATCCCTAGGGAGCGCAATTAGCTATATTGTAGCTGCAGTCGTCAATTGCAAATTAGTCGCTGTGTAACGGTAATCGAGCATATTGCCAAATACAATTGGATACCCAGATCATACTATGTCCACTCACAATAATATCCACCATATACCGACTTTGGCCGCTCTGATGACGCCATTTCCCTACCATATCGATATCAATGCCACGGTAGAGGATGCTCTGGCAATGATGGAGGAGCACAAAGTACGCCACCTGCCGGTAACACGTGCAGGCGACTTGGAGACAGTCATTTCCCGAGGGGATATCGAAAGAGCCAATGCACCGGGACACCGTTTAGAAGAGCAGCAACTTTATGTACATGACCTATGTGCCAGACGTCCCTTTATTGCAGATATCCACGACCCGTTAGATAAAATTCTCTTAGCTATGGCAGATACCAGTATTGGTTCGGTACTGGTTATGCGGGAAGGCGAGCTGGTTGGAATTGTAACTGTGACTGATATTTTGCGCTTTTGCAGCAGGTTTATGGCGGAGTTGGCCCAGCCGGTAGACGATTCTATTGCTTGAACTCACTGCGATTACAGGGGCCAAACCCAAAGCAACATGGGGATACTCACAACGAGTACCAACAATTCTAGTGGCAGCCCCATTTTCCAGTAATCACCAAATTCAAACCCTCCCGGCCCCAGAATTAGGGTGTTATTTTGGTGCCCAACCGGTGTTAGAAATGCGCAAGAGGCTCCAATTGCGACAGCCATCAGGAAGCTATCTGGATTCACCGCCAGCTGTTCTGCAGTACTCATGGCAATTGAACACATCACAGCCGCAGTGGCGACATTATTCATAAAATCAGACAGCGTCATGGTAACCACCAGGATCAGCCCCAGGGCCAAAACAGCGCTGCCCTGAGCCAGGACATCCAACAAAACCTGAGCGACCAAGTCTGCAGCTCCTGTTGACTCCATCACATCAGCAACAGCAATCAAAGTCCCCAATAGCACGACTACGGACCCGTCGATAGAGTCATAAACATTTCGCAACGGCACTATCTTCAACGCCATAAAAGCCAATACACAAGTGGCGAACGAGATTGCTGCCGGCAATAGGCCGAACGCTGCACCGGCGACACCAAGCACCATAGCCAATAGGGCAATAGCCGCCTTTTCCTTGTTGGGGATGCTAATATCCCTTGAGGCCAAAGGCACACAGCCCTTTTCCCTAGCAAAGCTGTTTAGGTTTTCATCGGCCCCCATCATTAACAGAGCATCACCGGCCAGTAATGGTGTTGAACGCAACCGGCGCACCGAGCGGCGCCCCTGGCGCGAGAGTGCTAGCAAGTGAATCTGGTATCTCGCTGCGAGGCGTGAAAACCTCATAGGGCGTCCCACTAAGGGGGAATCAGGCATGACAACCAACTCCCGCAGCTGCATTTCGGTACGATCCGCCAGTGCTTTTATTGGGGTCTTATTCTGAGAATCACTCTCGGTGTTATTGCTACCCGATTGTCGAGCCTTACCCGATGAATCTGCCCCAAGGGCTCCCACTGTTTTCAAACTGAGATTGGACAAGCAGGTAGCAAGGCTCTCTGGCTCCGCCTCAATGACCAAAATGTCACCGCTATTTACTTTATGCCAGGGAGTCGCGGGAGAGACCCTGGCGTCATTGTGTACGACACCCACAACTTGGGCATCTTCTGTTCCCAGCATCTTGGAAATTTCACGTAGATTCTTACCGGCAGCTACACTTTTTTCCTCAACAAGTGCTTCTGTTAAATATGTGCCAGTTTCAAAGGAGGAGGCCCCCGTTCGGTTGCGTGTAGGCACCAAGCGCCACCCAACAAATGCAATAAACAAAACTCCGGCTATCGCAACTGCCAGACCCACCGGGGTGAAATCAAACATACCGTAGCTACCGGCGCCAGAATCCGCCCGAAAACCGGAAACGACCAAGTTTGGCGGTGTACCTATCAGTGTGGTCATTCCCCCCAGAATCGTTGCAAAAGACAGGGGCATTAAAACCCTCCCCAGTGCCACTTTCTGTTTCTCGGCCATATCCACAGCCACGGGCATTAATAAAGCCAACGCGCCGACATTATTCATAAAGCTCGATAAAAACGCGCCGAGCCCAATGAGTAACAATATGGATACTGAGATACTCCCGCTTTTGCGGACAACTCGTTGTGCAAGTGCATCCATTGCGCCGGTATTTTGTAAGCCGCGACTCAGGATTAACACACAAGCTACAGTCACGACCGCTGGATGGCCAAAACCAATAAAAGCATTTTCCGGGGGAATCAGACCGGTAAAGACACAAGTCAATAAGGCTGCTATAGCAACCATATCGTGGCGCCACCGCCCCCATATAAACAGGGTTATAGTGACACTTAAAATAATCAGGATTAGTAACTGGTCAACAGTCATGGAGAAAGATATCCCTGAATATAAAAGCTGCTCAGATTTCTGTTCAGCTATCTATTCAGGGTATACCCGGGAAACTACATGGAGCGCACTTCTACGCCATAACCCCAGCTACATTAGGGGTACAAAATTCAGGAGAAAGTAACTGCCCGCTCTTCCAATGGATAAAACTGAGTACCTACTTTAATACAAACTCTGGCAGTACTGCAGGAGAACCAACCTCTATATCCAGTGACCTGAATATTTCTATAGGTGCCAACCATCGCCTGGCGCAAGCGTTGAGCCCAAGGTCTTAACTTTTCTCCATCGTAGCCGGAACCACAGGCACAAACATGTAAATTAACGAAATTAGCAGGAAGCCCCTCTTTAACCAAGGTATCTGCTAGCTGTCGAGGCGTGTAGGTTTTCCACTCTCCTCCTTGCCAGTTAGGCATGCCGTTTACATATACTTTTTTCTGCTTGTTGTTACTCGTGGAGCGCTCAGCACCAATAAATTGTCCATCCCCGGCACCCGTGCCATGGGTTACGATGTAAAGGGTATCGGCAGGGTTCAGCTTACTCAAACACTGGTTCACCCACCGATACATGGCTTTTCCAAAACCGGAGGTTACTTTATTGGCCAGGATTTGATTCACCGGTATGCCCCAGGCTTTCGCCAACCCCTCCGCATATTCCTGCATTTCATCACTATTTATCGGGATATAGATATATTTTTTAGCCACGTTTTTATCCTCTATACATGCAGGAGCAACCCGCCCATTATGTAATCCAAATGCTTCCAGGATTTTTAAATCAGCTGCAATAATTCAGGGAAGCTAAGATTTACCTTCTGTGACCTGGAATCGCATTAGGTTCAAAAAGTAAATGTAAACACTGAGCTATCGAGCAATAAATTAAAAATGTATTCTCTCATACTGAGCATTAATTTCCGGTGTAAATATCAAACTGTCATCTAACGCTAAGCACATCATATATTGCATATACAAGTAGCTTCTTCAGTTGCCATAGGCCTGGAAAGAAAATGGAGATACAATCAAATACCACCTATTTCCTAAATAAGCAGGAGTGCTACCTTGCGGACCGATACTGCAAATTACACGGACATCTTCCTGAATGATATTCCGCTGATGGACGTACGCGCCCCAGTTGAGTTTGTTCGCGGCGCTTTCCCTTCCGCAAGAAATCACCCCCTGCTTGACAATCACCAACGTGAACTGATCGGGACTGAGTACAAGAACAAAGGCCAGCAAGCAGCAATTGACCTTGGCTGGCGTTTAGCAACAGATGAAGTGCGAAGCTTATGTCTTTCACAATGGAGCGCATTTATACGTAAACAACCCCAAGGTTACCTCTACTGTTTCCGAGGCGGTTTACGCTCCCGAATGACACAAAAACTGCTGCGCTCGAATAATATTGAATACCCGATAGTAGAGGGTGGCTATAAAGCCATGCGGCAGTTCCTGTTAAACGAGCTGGAAAAGCATTGTACCCAACTGCCTTTTATCGTTGTTGCTGGTCACACCGGCAGTGGCAAAACGGAATTAATCCAGGCTGCGCGGCGGTATATCGACCTTGAGGGGATCGCAAAACATCGAGGTTCTAGCTTTGGCCGCACCAGTAGTAGCCAACCTTCACAAGTCGATTTTGAAAATCAGATCAGTATCGACCTGCTGAAGCTTTCCCAGCAGACAGGTGCTATTGCTATTGAAGATGAAAGCCGTCTAATTGGACGATGCGCACTTCCTCCAGTATTGCAAACCGCCATGAAGGCCGCTCCCCGGGTTCTTGTCGAGGAGCCATTGGAAACACGGGCACAGCGCATTGTGCAAAATTATGTTCACGAGGGCTTAGAGCGCTTTAAAAGCAGAGAAAAATCAGCAGCTGAATCTTTGGGGGAAGAATTACATCTCAATCTCAATAAAATCAGTAAACGCCTGGGAGGGCTGCGCTACAAGCAGCTCAACGAAGCCTTAGCTTCAGCTAACCAAGAATTACTGAGAACGAATAATAGTGATGTGTACATCCCTATCGTGGTGTCACTGTTGCGGGAATACTATGACGGCAGCTACGACCATCTTATGAAGAAATCGGAACAGAAAGTTCTGTATCGAGGCAACTACAACGAAGTACAACAGTGGTTGAAGGAGTCCAACCACTCACTGCAAAAACCAGAATAACAATTCTCAGCTTTTGTGAGCGAGGCGATTTAATTTAAATCTCCGCATTAAAAACCAGTCCCTAAAACTGCGCGGCAGCCAGCGGGCCATCCAGGGCAACAGGCTGCTGCGGTTGCCAATACGCACCAAAGGACGAGCGCGTTTTCGCAGCAGCTCACGCACCAATTTTTTAGCCAGCGTGCTTGCCAATGTAGCATTCTGTTGGGACTCCTGGGCTCGGGCCCTAACCGCCTCTTCCTGACGTTTATACAGGGAGTCCGGCGGCAAAAGACCGCGCAGGGATGTCTCAGCGTGGCGACCAAATTCCGATGCGATCGCACCGGGTTGCACCGTCATTACCCGAATGCCAAAGGGTTTTAGTTCAAGTCGCAAAACATCAGAAATGGAGTGTAGGGCCGCTTTAGAAGCACAATAGGCACCGGAGAAAGGTGTAGGCATTACCCCGGAAACCGAGCCGATATTACACACAATTCCGCCCTGCTCCGAACGCATTAAAGGTACACAGGCTCTAATCAAAGCGAGAGGGGCAAATACATTGGTTCGGAACTGCTTTTCCAGTGCTCGCGTGTCCAGTTCCAGCAGCGGCCCCATCTGACCGTAACCGGCGTTATTGACCAAAATATCGAGCCGCCCGTATGCCGCTTTTACTGCGTGAACCACTCGATTGATATCCGCCTGGGAATTCACATCCAAGGCCTCTGTGGCAATTCCCAGGTCCGCCAGCTCTTGTAAACTTTCCGGGCGGCGCGCCGTGGCAATCACTATGGTTCCCCGGCGATGTAGCGCCAAAGCCAGCTCCCGCCCAATACCGCTTGAGCAGCCGGTAATTAAAGCCACTCGATCCGGAACCACATAACCCCGCCCAATTTGCGCAAGGCTTTCCGCAGCAAAACTTCGATTGGGGGAACGAAATCTGGAAATGGGCGGCTTATCCACAGGAACTGCTCCGTTTAATGGTCCTATCTCTCAATGGGCGTTTGCAGGTACTCAATCAATCCGAAAACATTGCCATAGGGGTCGAGAAAGCTCGCCATCAGCACACGTCCAGAAACTTCCTCTATATCCGTGTGCTGCCGCACCCCCATAGTACCGAGTCGCTCAATCTGCGCGGCCAAATCCAAAACCTGCCAGTAAGCAACTACACCATCGGCCCGGCTGATCGCACTGCGCGCATCGGCATTTAATCCGAGCTCGCAATCACCAATACTAAATGCCGCATAGCTATCGCTTTCATAGCTGGGTTTCTGTTCGAGTACCTGCGTATACCAAGCCACAGCCTCGGTAATGTTGGCAACTCCGTAGACTGTTTTGCGCAAGCCAAGAATCTGCCCCATTTGAGACACCCCGTTGAGTAATTTTTATCCACTGGGTGGGGCACTATGGCGCAGTTTATTGCAGCTCTTGCTCCAACTGCTCCAGTAGGTCCAGGGGCTCCACCTCAACCCCTTCCAGTTCGGCGTTCCAGTTTATCCCCACCAATAAGACATCTTCATGCATGCCGGTGAGCCAGTCATCCATAAATTCTTCCAGGTCAATTGCCACTGCCTCATAGTCAGCCCAGTCTCCTTCGCAGTGGTCTTGTGCAAATTCTCTTTGCGACCAAAAGGGCATAACCTCGGTATCGGCCCGCTTTTCAGACTCACAAAGTGCAAAGCCCTCCTCACCCTGCAGGGCCCAGACGCAGCCCTGGCCTACAGCTTCAGGCAAAAAGCGCGCGCAATTATCTTCAAAATTATCGGTTAGGGTTTCGCTTTGCATAACAACTTCGCTTAAACGGTTTTACCGCAGTTTACGTTAGTTTTCCCGGTCTCAATAGGCCCTAAATTCTGTCGAATACTGCCATCGACTCAACATGATCGGTATGGGGAAACATATCCATGACACCCGCCTTACTCAAGCGGTACCCCAACTTCACCAATTCACCGGCATCCCGGGCCAGGGTGGCCGGGTTACAGGAGACGTAGACGATCCTGCTGGCAGAAAATCGCGCCAATCCGCGCACAGCCTCCAGAGCGCCGTCCCTCGGTGGGTCCAACAGGATTTTATCGAAACCTGCTTCAGCCCAAGGCGCACCTGCCATTTTTTCGTTTAGGTCGGCAGAATAAAAGTGCACATTGTGTAATTGGTTCAAAGCGGCATTATCTTCGCCCCGTTGAGTTAAAGCACCGACACCTTCGACTCCGATCACTTCCGCTGCACGACGCGCCAATGGCAGGGTAAAATTCCCCAGCCCACAAAATAAATCCAATACGCGCTCAGAGGGTTGCGGATCGAGCAACTCAACGGCTCGACTCACCATCTGCCGATTTATCGCAAAATTAACCTGCACAAAATCCTGCGGTTTAAATCTCAGCGTCAGGTCAAATTCCGGCAACTGATAACTTAGATAAGCGGCCCCTTCTATCGGCCAGATTCTCTCCAGTGAAGCATCACTGCCACCTTGTATATACAGGTGTATACCAGTGCTTTTAGCAAATGCTAACCAGAGCGCCAAGTCCTTATCTGACAGGGGCTTTAAATGGCGGAGCACCAGAGCTGTCACATCATCTCCAACCGCCACTTCCAGATGAGAAAAGTTTGCCCGGCCTTCACTTTCACCAACAAGTTTTTTAAGCGACCCTAAATGTTCGGCAATTTTTGTATGCAGTACCGGGCACTCATCAATATCTACCAAATCATTGCTGTGCTTTTTTCGAAAACCAAAAAGCAGCTCACCACCCTGGGACTTTTTTAATTTGCGAATGCCGATACGGGCCTTGCGCCGATAACCATAGGGATCAGCGGTTAACGGCGGCAGTATTTCTTCGGGTTCAATTCCACCGAAGCGCGACAACTGATCCAAAAGAATTTTTTGCTTTTCAATAATTTGTGCCGATGGCTCCAGGTGCTGTACCGAACAGCCTCCGCATGAATCCACATAGGCGCACTGCGGTGCGCACCGATCCGTTGAAGGCGATATGACGTCCTCAACAATTCCCTCATCAAAGCGGCCGCGCCGTGCGGTATAGAGGAATTTAACCTGCTCTCCCGGTAAGGCACTATCAATAAACACCGTCTTGCCACCTACCCGGGCAATACCGCGCATATCGTGACTAAATTTTTCTATTGTCGCTTCAGCGCGGCTCGGCAAGTTTTTTTTAACCGGCTTGCGGCCAGTAATAAAACGGGGCTTCTTACTCATAATTAATTGGGAGAATTCAGTACAACTAAAGAATAGAAAAAAGTTACAGGGTCAGGCGGTGACCGTTATCACGCAACCAGCGGCGCAATTCTTTAAATCTGGGGCACACACTTTGGACTAAATCCCAAAAAGCGCGGCTGTGGTTATGGTGTTGCAAATGGCAGACCTCATGGGCCACCAGGTAATCCACCACCGGCTCAGGAGCGAGACAAACAAGCCAGTTAAACTGCAGCTCACCGCGAATACTACAGTGACCCCACTTGCTTTTGGTACGACGAACTTTTACTGATGAAATACTTAACCCCAGCTGCTCGGCCAACACATGGGATTTTTGCGTTAACAATGCCAATGCTTCCCGCTGGTAAAGGCGTTGTAAAGCAGTTTGCAGCTGCGTGTCATCGGGCTGGAGATAGCGGGTATAAAGCCCGATAGCACCATCGCCAATACCGGCACTTTTACTGCTTGTCGCACGCTGTAAGGGAAGCTGCTGTCCCAGCCAGGGAAAACTCTCACCAAAAGCGTACTGATATTGCGGCACCTGCGCAGCGCGCCGGTCGGCTGCGAGTAACTGCGCTCTCACCCACTGGATATTTTCCTGCAGGAATTCATGCCCATAACGGGCTGCACAACGCTGTGGGATTCGCACTTCCACACCACCGGAAGACAGTACCAGTCCCAGACGCTTGCGCCGGTTCGAACGCACCAAGCGATAGGGAATATCTTCAAAAATAAAATCCTGGGCCTGTTTCAAGCGGGATCTCCACTCGCAACCCAGGAGCTAATACTAGGCACCATGAGCTACAACAGCCATGGTAATGCGAGAAATACAACTGAGTTTACCATTGGGCGCATAGATCAGAATTTCCCACACCTGGCTGCTGCGCCCAATATGCACGGGTTTCGCACGACCGCGAACCTCTCCCTCAGGGACAGGGCGCAGGTGATTGGCGTTAACCTCCTGACCGACACAATAAAATTTATCGGTATCCACTAATAGGTTGGCACCTATGGAACCCAGCGTCTCCGACAATACGACATTGGCACCACCATGCAAAATACCGAAGGGCTGGCGAGTGCGATGGTCTACGGGCAAGGTCCCTTCCAGGTAATCATCGCCAATTTCCGTAATTTCCATTCCCAGGTAGCCGGGCATGCATTGGGATATTCCCTGGTTCAGTTCTTCCAGTGAAGGATCTAAATGCCAAATTGCCATTACAATAAATCTCTTGTGCGTGTGATACCGGGGCATTAACCCGGACTTCTTTACTTCAATCTAGGACCAATAAATTTTTTACTTACCAATAAAATAATCTGGCAGAAAAAAATCCGGGGGGATAATAGCCGGGCGTTAAATGAGTGGGGCCAAACAAGCCATAACGAAACAACTCCATATCCAACATCCGCAGCTCCCAGCGAAGGCGGCTGCGCTGCAAGTACAATGCCTGGGCCTGGGCTTCACTATCAGTGTTCCGATAGGCGTAATGCAGGGAGAGCAACTCGCGCTCTAAATTATCCCGGCGCCACAAAAGGCGCTGGTAATGCTGCTCTATGCGGTATTCGGCGAGACCGCGCTCGTAATTCTGTAAAAACAAATCAGCAGTAGGGCCAGTGCAAACTCCTTGGTAATTACGTCCCCTACGCCCCTGGTGATAGCCATTTTCCGCAGTGCAGTAAGTCTCTATACCCTCTTCATGGCCCTGCAGCCATGCATCGCTATCCACATGCATGTCGTAGCTGTCACACTCTTGGGCAATATCGTACACCAGCGACTGTGAGCGACCGCGAGCGCCGTCTTGCAGGCCCCGCTCATACCAGAGCCCCGCGCGGCACTCCTCTTCGGAAATTACTGCGCAGCCGCTTAACCCCAGCACCAGCAAAACGAGAAAAAGACGTATTTTTCCTGCAAACATAAAATGGGACTCCCGGCGCTGTACTTCCCGCCTGTTATTGGAATCCAGGTATCACTTAACCAAAGCGCTTGTCGGCGACAAAAGGATTGGTTTGGCGCTCCTGGCCAAAAGTGGACATGGGGCCATGCCCCGGTACAAATTGAACCTCATCACCCAGCGGCCATAGGCGCTCTTTGATAGAGCGAATTAGGGTATCGTGATCTCCCTGGGGGAAGTCCGTACGTCCGATCGAACCGGCAAACAAAACATCTCCCACCAGAGCCAACTGGCTGGGGCGGTGGAAGAAAATCACATGGCCGGGGGTATGGCCCGGGCAGTGGTGCACCTCCAGTTCCTGATCCCCTACAGTAACCGTATCTCCCTGCTCCAACCAGCGGTCTGGAGTAAATACTTCGACAGCGGGGAAACCAAACATCTGCGCCTGCATGGGCAACTGCTGAATCCAGAAATCATCGCCTTTATGCGGCCCTTCTATCGGCAGCTGGAGCTGCTTGGACAACGCCGCAGTGCCGCCTACATGGTCCAGGTGGCCGTGGGTCAGCAAGATTTTCTCCAGCTTGAGACCGCGCTCCTCCACCGCCGCCAGAATCTTATCGAGATCGCCACCGGGGTCGACAACAGCCGCGCACTTACTGTCTTCACACCACAGCAGCGAGCAGTTTTGCTGGAAAGGAGTAACCGGAACCAGGTGATATTGCAGCGACATAAGAAAGCGGCCCTTCATCTTTTACAGGAGACTGTTGAGGTAATTGGGGATTATACCGCGAGAGCCTGCTGAGAGGGTTGTGGGTGCCGATGAGCGGGCTTATTCACCGTCTTGAGCAGGGAGCGCACATCCTCTATCAGCTGCTCAACAACTATCGGGTTCCGCCAGTAATCCTCAGGGGGCGAGGGAAAAGCCACTGAACTCAAAGCGCCGTGATCACTCAGCGAACAAGTCTCATAATCACGGCACACCGCCTGGTTATAGGAGGGGCTCAGGGGTTTGAGGGGCCAGCCAAACAGGTCATTGGGGTGATAAAAATTCTTCCAGCGAAAATTGTATCCCCGGGTATTGGAGGTGACCGCCTGAATTTGCTCCCGGGGTCGATCGGAACACCACAGGGGCATTGTCGGCCCCAGGGTGTACCAATGGCTCAGGGTCTTGAGGCGCAAAAACCTCTCACGCGCCGACCCTTTGTGTACCCCTGCCGGACCACCATCACGCCAAACACCGCAACTGACATTGGGGCGTTGGGCATCCCAGAGGTAATTAGATAGGTTGATACAACCCACCGAATGGCTGATCAATATCACCGGGGCCCGCTCATCAACTTGATCAGCGGCCTTGGCCAGCGCCGCATAGATCTCGCGCTGGGTCTTTTCGTAGTTGCTATCCCGGCGATCCACATTGCCGGACTGCGCCGCCGTCTGCGACATTCCCAGGAGTAAATATTTTCGTGCACGCAGGAAGTCCAGCTCGCGCTTCTGCATACTCTCAAAGGTGCGTTCGATATTGCTCTGGAAGTGCTCCAGGCCGGGTAATTCAGCGCAGTAGAGACGCGACCACTCCTCCCCAAGCTCGGTTTCCAATGCCGAAAACAGTGGCTTTGCAAACGTGTTATCCACAGCCCCCATACCCGCAGCAGCAAGGATTACGATATCCGCCATGGCTTCCTCTTCTTATTATTCTATCGGCGCCTTCGCAGCGCTCGGCTTTTTTAAATGAATGAACATTGATGAAAACCCGCACAAGGGGCATTCTCACTGCCAAAGAAAAATCGAAAAAATACTGAAAATGGCGCGAGGGGAAGCTGCACAGTCATGCATCCCTTTACGAGCCGGTGTGGATACATCACAGTAAATATGAACTAACGTACCCACTAGTGAGCCGCAGAAACTGCATTGCGACGGGTTGAGATGACCGATTTAACCCGAATAGTAATATACTGCCCAAAGCTAAACCGGCGCCACTCCAATTTGCCACCCAAGAGGCGGAATCACCAGAAAGCTGGCCTATTACAGTGCTGTAACAATACCCGGGTCCTGGTGCATAATAGTGGCTGTACAAAAATCAAACATTTATAACAATCCCTCCCGCAGCGATGCTTTTAACTTCCAAATACAGCCTGCCGGATTGCCCCGAGCACGCCCTATCGCGCCCGCGCCTGCTGTCGGTTCTGAACCAATGCCACAGCGATCAACTGCTGTTGGTGACGGCTCCTGCGGGATACGGCAAGACCACGCTGGTTACCTCCTGGGCCTCACAGCAGGACAACCCGGTCGCCTGGTATACGCTGGATGCCAGTGATAATGAACCGAGTCAATTTTGCCGCTACCTGGTGGAAAGTGTGCACAGGGCGACCGGCAATGGTGTCCCCCAGACTCACCAGTTGTTGTCCGCGCCCCAGCGCCCGGACCCCTCAACCCTGGTGAGCCACCTGCTGTCGGAACTGCGGGGCCTGCCCAGCGAACTGCGCATCGTGCTGGATGACTACCACCAGATCGACAACCAGCAGGTGCATGACACTACCCGCTTTTTGTTGCGCCACGCCCCCGCCGGTGTCGGTATTGTTCTCACCAGTCGCAGCCAACCGCCCCTGGGTCTGGCCACCCTGCGAGTTCAAGGGCGATTACTGGAATTGGGCAGTAATGAGCTGGCCCTCAACATTGAGGAAATCGCCACCCTGCTCAAGCAGCGCCTACCGTTTAATCTCGACGGCGACCGCGCAGCCCAACTGCATCACCTCAGTGAGGGCTGGCCCCCCGCCGTACAGCTATTTACTTTATCTGTGCGCGACAGCAACGAAGTGGATCGCTATCTGGCAGAACTGGAGCAGGGCCACAGTCATATTCTCGACTACCTGGCTGAGGAAGTGCTGGAACGGCTGGAGCCCCAACTGCGCCAGCTCCTCTCCTGCACATCCATCCTCACCCGGGTTAACGCCCAGCTGGCGGAGCGCCTTACCGGTCGGCAAGATGGTCAACAGTTGCTGGAAGAAGCCGCGCGCCGCGGGTTATTCCTGCAGGCGCAGGATTCAAGTCGCCAGTGGTTCCGCTTCCACCCAGTCTTCGCCCGCTTCCTGCAGCGGCAAATCAATGACCGCAAACACTTGCTGCAACTGCACAGCACTGCCTGTGATACCTGGCAAGAATTAGACCAGCCAGTGGAGGCCCTGCGCCACGCTCTGGCCGGGGGCGACCGCGAGCGGTTAAAGCAACTGCTCAACGATCGGGGGGAACAGCTTCTGCGCGCGGGGCAATCGCGCCTGCTGCGGGACTGCCTCGACTGGCTCGGTGACGAAGCCCTGCAACACAGCGCCCGCTTTACCCTCCTGTCCGCCAAAATGGCGCGGGAGAATTTTGAATACGACCTGTGCGAGAAAAACCTGGCGGCCTCCGAAAGCTGGCTGCAGCGGGAGGACCCGGCACAGTGGCGCGACTTTGAGGGCGCCTTTGCCACCATGCGCGCCCAGGTGGCCATTGCCCGAGGGCAGACACTGCAAGCCAAGGAGTATGCCGAAGAAGCTTTGGCCCTACTCCGCGCAGACCAGCTAGGCGAAAGAATCTCCGCTCTGCTGGTCACCGGTGAGACCAGCTTCTGCCTGGGTGCCTTGCAAGAGGCCAACCGCTATATGCAGGAAGTTGAAGCCCTGGCGATCGCCGAACGGGATATCCCCAGCGCCGCCTGGGCCATCTGCCAACAGACAGAGATCGCCTTTGCCCAGGGCCTGCTGAAGAAAGCGTCCACGCTGCAGGAGAAGGTGCAGACCCTGGTGCAGAAAAATCACCTGTCCACACTGCCCATCTCGGAATTTGTGTGCCGGCTGCGCGGCCAGCTGCAATGGGAGTCCGGCGATCTGGAAGGTGCCGAGCAATCCGCTCGCCGAGGTATGCAAATCAACCGCCGGGTCGGCGAGCACTGGCTGCTGCCGGAGTACACCCTGCTGTTAAAAATCGCCCAGGCCCGAGGAGAGAAAGAGGAGTCCCTGGAGTGGCTGGAGCGTATCGAGCGCCTGCTCACTGACGGACGCTACCACCGAGACTGGATCGCCAACGCCGATGCCACCCGCATCCGCACCTGGCGCGCCCTGGGCAATCAGCAGGCCATCGCAAGCTGGTTGGAACAGGCTACTCCCGTCGCCGACAGGCCCAGCAATCACTTTGAACAGTGCCACGGGCGCAACCATGTGCGCGCGATGATTGAGCTGCACCACTGGTCCGATGCCAATCGCCTGTTGAGCCGCCTGAAGCAAGTCGCCAACGAGTGCGGCCTGGAAACAGATCGCCTGCGTAACCGGGTGCTGGAATCTCACCTGCTGTGGCTGCGCGAGCAATACCCCCAGTCTGTAGAGGCTATTAGTGAAGCCCTGCTTCTCTCCCACGAACGGGATTTTCGCGCCAGCTTCCTGCAGATCGGCAAACCTTTAATCGTTATCCTGAAAGCCGCCCTGGAAAATGGCCTGGGAGAGGCGGAGTCCAGCAAAGCCCAACAACTGATCAAAGCAGCACAACAGCAGCCAGAGCTGGACGGTGGTATTCGCATCGAACTGGATGACACCATTATCCGCGAGATACTGGCCAGCGATGCCGTGCCGGACTTCCTGCGCCACTCCCCCCTCACCCCAAGGGAATGGCAGGTACTCAATGCGATTCATTCGGGGCTGTCGAACGAGAAAATCGCCCGTCACTTTAAGGTGGCGCCGAGCACCATCAAGACCCATATTCGCAGCCTCTACCAAAAGCTGGACGTCAAGGATCGCCAGGAGGCCATCGCCCTGGCCGAGCAAATGCTTCGCTCGGTCCAGGACAAGCCTTAAACAGTCCTGCTCCAGCGGCACAGGGACGTGCCCACTATGCTCCTCATCCCCCGCCCGCCAATACCAAGCCACCCCAGGCCGGTCACCCTTTACCCCCCTCTCCCCCCTCGCCGGGGAGGAGGAAGCCCGCCAATGACTGCTCCATACTCACCTCATCCTTTAAAGGTGGACTATCTCCACATTTCAAATAATGAAACAAGGCAGTAATCCATGAGCGGCAACAGCTATGAGTGGTGGCGCAATAGCGTTATTTATCAGATTTACCCACGCAGCTTCTGCGACGCCAACGGAGATGGCATCGGTGATATTCCCGGAATTACGCAAAAACTGGATTATGTAAAATCCCTCGGCGTAGACGCCATCTGGATCTCACCCTTTTTTAAATCGCCGATGGTGGATTTTGGCTATGACGTTGCCGACTACCGCGATGTAGACCCTATTTTTGGCAACCTGGAAGATTTCGACCGGATGATCGAAGCGGCCCATGAACGCGGCCTGAAAGTGATTATCGACCAAATCCTCAGCCACACCTCAGACCAGCACCCCTGGTTCCAGGAGAGCCGCGCCAACCGCGACAACCCCAAAGCGGACTGGTATGTCTGGGTTGATCCCCAAGAAGATGGCACCCCTCCCAACAATTGGGTTTCCGTATTCGGAGGAGGCTCCTGGCGCTGGTGTACCCGCCGCCGCCAATACTATTTGGCCAACTTCCTCAAAGAGCAGCCGGACCTGAATGTGCACAACCCGGAAGTCCAGGAGCAGCTGCTCGCCGATATGAAGTTCTGGCTCGATCGGGGTGTAGATGGTTTCCGACTGGATGCGGTCAACTTTATTTTCCATCAGCAGGCCCTGGGCAATAACCCGGCGCGCCCGCTCAAGCTCGATGAGAAAGGCCTGCCACCAGTCAATCACTACGATTACCAGTGGCACCAGAATGATAAATCCCAGCCGGAAAACCTGGTGTTTCTCCAGCGGGTACGACAGTTAATGGATCAATATCCCGGCACTGTAACCATGGGTGAAGTGGGCGACGACAACACCCACAAGATCATGGCTGAGTACACCACGGAAAAACGCCTGCACATGGCTTATTCCTTCGATCTATTGACCGAGGATTGCAGTGCGGGCTTCCTGCGCGAAACCCTGGAAAAAAACCGCGACGTAATCGACAAGGGCTGGCCCTGCTGGTCGATCAGCAATCACGATGTACCCCGCTCAATAACCCGCTGGAACAAAGGCTTTAACGACGATCAAGCCGATGCCAGAGCCCCGCTGTTCCTGCTGATGCAATTGGCACTGCGCGGCAGTGTCTGCCTCTACCAAGGGGAAGAACTGGGCCTGCCGGAAGCAGAAATTGCCTATGAAGACCTGGTAGACCCCTACGGCATTAATCTGTGGCCGGAATTCAAAGGCCGCGACGGCTGCCGCACACCGATGCCCTGGACCAATACCAGCGACGACAACGCCGGCTTTTCCACAGCAAAACCCTGGCTACCCATCTCAGGGGAGCACCAACAACGGGCGGTAGAGGTTCAGCAGGACGCCCAGCGCTCCATGCTCAACCGCTTCCGCGCACTGATCGAATGGCACCGGGAACTACCCCAGTCGCTCGCGACAGCCGAGCAGGAAGTGATCGACACCGGCAGTGATTTATTTGCTTTTGTACGGCGCAGTGACAGCGAAGAAATGCTGGTTGTTCTCAACCTTGGGCAAACCAATGGCACCCTGGAATTACCTGCCGAGTTCTCCGGTGCGGACAATATTACCCCGGCACTATTTTCCGGCAATGCGGAAGGAAATAGCTTAGAGCTAGCTGCCGCAGATGCCTGTGTGCTACTGCGTAGAAAAGCCTGATTGATTAGCAATATTTAAAAGATGCCCATCTCATTTTCGAGTCTGGGCATCGAGTAAGAATTACAGTCTCTCTGCAACGTCTCCTCCTTTCGACGTCTGCTTTCCCGCCGGCACAATGCCGGCTTTTTTCTGCTTAACTCCAGCACTTCATCATCTATAGCCTGCAATATAAAAAACCAGATAATTTTTCAAATAACAAATTGAAAAATGCAGAACGTTTATATAAAACCGATAATAGGACTTGTATTTTAGCTATTTCGAAATGGGACAGTCCTTCCTTGAAGTACAAGGTGAGAGAGGCCTCTCGCAACCTCCCCACCCTATCAATGAGACTATTTTCCTTAACAAAATACATGAATTGCTTCTCCCAGTGAGTATAAGTTTACCTCTCCTTCCTAATACAACCGTACTTAACTTCAAATATGCTACCAGGAGACTCCCGTGAAGCATTCAGTCTTACTTGGTACTCAACCGCGAATATCTTCCATAACATTGCTCTTCAAGCTGTCTGATATACAGCATTTCATATCTTGTTCTACTTTCAATGTCAGAATTCAAGAGAAGCTTCTCCTATTTCTGGATAGAGCGAGCTAAGTCATTGACTTTAAAGGGGGGGCACTATTGTCACGAGCAAGAAAAGCAGGTAGATATATAGCCGCAGCTATATATCTACCTGTTGAGGATTGCGCCAGAGCCTCTAACCTACTGATATTGCCATGTTTTTTGGGTAATATTGGATGACTGCAGCAGAAATATATAGAAGGGTGATATAAAGACGCTTCTTTTGAATTAACTGTTATTGGTCACTCGCTCCAGTTTTGCGGGGGTTCAATAAAGGATAGCAGGTAATTATTAGTTTGCTGTATAAAAAAACAGTATTGGCGGGAAAGCCCATAGTCAACGGTTCGACCTTCATGTAAGCTTCGAAGCTTCAGCGACGCTCGCATAACGAAGTTAATGCGGACGGCGCAGCCGCTTCGAAGCAAGGCCGCGAACCTAGTGCTGCTAGTTTCTCTCTCCGAATCGTGGTAGAAAACAAAAGAAAGATATTTGTAGTGAATTTGTACACAGTGCCACGAGCAACAAATAACAACCCGATTATGCGGAAACCTAAAAGTTGTCATTCCCTTTGCTTGCGCAAAGGCACTGCCAACTTTCTTAACGGTTCCGCATATCTATTTTCGTTATGCCACTAATAAGAATTAAGTAGGAGTAGTTTATGAAATTAAGAATTGCAATTTTGGGTGTCTTGATACTGAACTCAAGTGCGGTAAGCTCAAATGAACCGGATACAGCAATGGGAGCAGCTGGACTTACTTCCCAGCTGTCGAGCCATTTGAATAAAATGGTTGAAAGGTGCATAGAGTTTATTCCAGAGGGTGAAACGAAAATTCTTACTGCGCAATCCGGTTGGAGAGATAGGAATATAGACGTTATATCCGTTGCTGAGGGATTGATGGCTAAGGCTCGTATGGAATTGCCGGAAGTCTTCGCAAAGTTGGATGTTGCCGAGGATAAAAGCATAGCCGCAATGTTTTTGCCGATGACAGCCGAAATTAAAAGACAGTATTGCGGAAAATATTTTACAGATATCACTAACGGCTCTAGAGACATTAGGAATATAAGTCCTAAAGCATACGAGTTACTAAAAAATTATAAATCCTGAATAGGCATAACAAGTGACTATGGTTACTCGTCAAGTTTTTAAGCCATACTTTCATCCCAGTAGGTGTTGTTTTTCACCATTGTATTCAGGATCGTAATCTGCTTTCTCATGCAGGCAACCAGAGCAACCTTTTTAGGTTTGCCAGCGTCGACTAATCGCTTATACATGGGCTTTAGTTTGGGATGATGTTGTATGGCCGACATGATGGAAACAAAAAGAACCGTGCGTACGCGATGCCTTCCACCTCGAATATATCGTTTGCCCTGGAAGTTGCCGCTATCACGGTTCATCGGGGCGATACCGACAAGTGCAGCGATTTCTTTACGGTTCAATTGTCCTAGCTCAGGAAGTTCACTCATTAACGTATAGGCCAATACATTTCCGACCCCTTTGGCACTCAACAATAGGTCACGCCTTTGCCGCCACTCGGACACACTGTTAACCAGTTTATCCAGTTGCTTGTCGATACCTTGTAGCTCTTTCTTGATGGTGTTTAGAATGGTCTGTATAGGTTTGTGTACTGATTTCGGCATTCTCTGAAGCCGATTCTTTTGCATTGTACTCATCTCTAAACACTGACTTCTTACCGCCAGTAAGTCACTGATCTCCCTAAGTTTTTCTGGTTTTGGCACCGACAGCCCTGGCTTCATGGCCTCACCAAAATGTGCAATATCCATTGCATCTAGCTTGTCAGTTTTGGCGAGGCGCCCTGCGGATTTAGCGAAGCTCCTTATCTGCGACGGATTGCAAACAACAATAGGTAATCCGGCTTTGTCGGCGGCGCAAACAAACTCTAACTCGAGCCTTCCCGTAGACTCTATTAATACTCTTTGAGGTTTAAGAGGTTGTAGTTGTTTAATGGCATCTTTAATGCCATTTTTATCATTGGCAACACTAAAGAACTGGCCAGTAGGTCTCACATAAATATCGAGTTGTTTACTGCTGGTATCGATACCGACATTGATCTCTTGAGGTTCCATAAGATAAGCTATCTCCGCCTTGCTATTCGGGCTCGAGGCCCACATGACTATCCGAGTTATGCCTAGTGAGTGCTTATCACGTTCATACTTGTTATCGGTCTTTTACGAACCAGCCAAGCAGCGAACTGTGATAAACAAGGCCTTCGGTGGCCGCCGAAGGTGGGTCTCAATTTACCCGTTAACGAAAAGGATTTTCAACATCAGAATCGGGCAAGAACAACCATACAAGGGCCAGCACAATCGCCAAATGCGAAAAACGCATTTGGCTGGACTCGCGAAAAGCGCTCGCCTGTGTGGCCGGCGTTAAAACTCAAAAGGAACCTGAGGTTTGATCGAAAAAATTAAGGCGGTTTATAGCCGAAATATCACAGCAAGACTTCGTTGGTTGGCAATGCGCGTACCTAGATTAGTTTGGTTCTTTATGGCAATGCTGACATTTGCGTTTGTTCCAATCCTTTTAGTCTTAAAATTTCAGATTTTCGGCTATGACCTTACAGCATTTCGCATGTTTGCAGAATCTGGATTCAGAGATCACCGGTATTTAGGTCTTGCTTCAATTTTATTTTTGTGGAGCTGTTTGGTCGGCTATTTTGCTAACGCAAGTTGGCTGTTCTTTCGTAAGGCTGCGGAGGGCGCGTTTTAAATCGGGTAGCCGGTAGTTTCTAGCTACCGGCCCCCACACCACCCATCGTGCGGGTCCGCAATGGGCGGTTCCCTATCCGTAATGAATCTCTACCCAACGATCTCGTAATGAAATCAAACCCATCTCTTCGAAGAACTCATTATTGAGCGCAATATGAATACCCTCAGTTTTTGCGCTTCGCCAGTAACTTTTACCGGACGAGCCGCAGGTAACTGCCAGCGACTCACTCACACCCATACGCAGTAAATTTCGAACTTTCGTTCTCACTCTGCGCCAATTCTTCCAATAGCTCATTCTTAATCGCCGTCGTATCCAGCAGTCAAGATCGATACATTTTTGATAGCCTTGCGCTATCCTAAAATAGTTGATCCAACCACGGAGGTATACGGTAAGTTCTTTCAGTTTCTTTTCCATCGAAATACCACGAGATCGCCCTGTAATCTGGCGGACGCAGTATTTAAATTGGCGCAGTGACTTATCATGCCAGACAAGCTTTGCTCCACGGAAAGAAAAACCCAGAAACTTACAACGACTAACCGGGACTACTTGGCTTTTTGCATCGTTAACTTTGAGTTTAAGCTTGCGCTCAACAAAGCGTTTGATGCTAGCCATAACCCGTTCGCCGGAACGCTTAGAGGAAACAACAATCACAAAATCATCCGCATAGCGGACAAAAAGGTGTTGGCGTTTTTCCAGCTCTTTGTCGAGCAGATCGAGTACAATATTGGACAGCAGCGGCGATAAAGGGCCACCTTGCGGCACCCCCTCATAACACGCTTGCCAACATCCATCTTCTACCCAGCCTACGCGCAAGTAGCTTGCGATCAGTTTGAGTAAACGCTTATCGTTAATTCTTTGGCCGAGTAAGCTCATGAGAAAGTCATGATTCACTCGATCGAAGAACTTGGATAGATCGACATCCACCGCTATTCGCTTGCCACCCTCGATATACTTTTGTAGCTTTTTCACCGCGTGATGCTGTGATCGCTTTGGCCGGAAGCCATAGCTAAACTCTGAAAAAGTCACATCGAAAATAGGGTTGATGATTTGCGCGATTGCTTGCTGAATAACACGATCAAAAATCGTAGGTATCCCTAGACCTCGCTGACCACCGTCTGACTTGCGAATGTAGATGCGTCTAACAGGCAGCGGCTGGTAATGACCTTGCCGAATGGCTTCGATAATTTCATCCCCAACTGCCTTGAAGTGCTGCACAAAATAATCAACGGAAATCCCATCGATACCTGCGGCACCTTTATTGGCTCGAACGTGCTTCCATGCAGCATTGAGGTTTTCTTTGCTGAGGATAGCGTCGAGTAGATTTTCATTTGAGTTGAGTGTCATGGCAGTGCGCTACGTCAATTTTATATCCGGCTGGCAACATATCGGTAGGCTAGCCCTGTCTTTTAACTCGTGGATTTTGGGTTCAGGCCTTCACCCTGTCCAAGGTATTAATCTTGGCATTTGGCTACTATGCCGTCGGCTGACTTCTGTTTAATCACCTCGATCATTACTGACCAAGGCGCCGCTGTGTCCCACCATTTTTGTCTACCCCACGATGGTGGCTAGCGGGCTGGGCCTACTTATGAGTCAGCGGCCACGCTGACAGCTTCACAGCAGCAAGCTAAACAGATCTCCCCAGATAAGAACGTGAACTTTCACTACACAACTGCATCATTTACTCTACCCGTTAGACCACATGGCTTTGGTATCCTTGGCTACCTCGCCTCCAGGCTAAGCCTTATATGATGTTTCTGTTCGTCAGCTCGTAGTTTTGCTAGCGGCTTCCTCCCCACAAGACCTCACGGTATTGCAGTTGCCATTCGCTAGTAGTTGGCATTTAATGAAGTCCATTAAACGGTGATCTTTCTACAGGGGACTTTCACCCCATTAGTTCACGCCCATGCTGGGCGTACCAAGGCGCTGCACCCGACTCCGGCGCTATCGCGCCTCCGCAGGTGAGCTTGGCATTGTAAACCTAAAGGGAATTACCTGAATGAACATTAATAATTCATTGATCGGTCAGTTTATTACTATCTTTGCAATTTTTATCGGCATTATCAGTTACTACCTTGGCCGCAGGAAGACGAAAACTCCAATACTTGCAGCGTTTCTCGGCGCTGTATTCTCAATTGTTCCCGTGTTCGGACTTGTGTATGTGGTGGTCTTGATGTTCAAACGAGACATTAGTAATAGTAGCCAAGCAAGTGCGTAATTCAGTTTATAACCAAGCCAGGCAAGATCGCCCAGCCGAGGGCTGGACTGGACAGCCTACGCTTCGCTTCAGCTGCCCTTGCTGGCAACGTTCAAAGGAGATGAACATGCAATCTGTAACTAGAGGAATATTTTTCATATTGGCATTTATTCTCTTTATCTTTGGAGTAATAGACGTTGCAGAGCAATTCAAAGCAGGAGAAGAAGTCAGGTGGCGAGTACCTATAATTTTCTTAGGGTTTGGTGCCGGTATACCACTCGTTCTATTCTCGTTTCCTGAAATGTTTAGTACCGAAAGTGATGCTTATGCAGACAAAGAGTCCGGTGAGTGTTCATCAGACAATTGTAGCGGCGATGGAGATAGTGACTAAACAATGTGCCAAATACTTAACGAGCGTTATTTTTCTAGGAGGTTCTGTGGCTTGGAAATGCCAAAACTGTAGTACAGAGATCGAAGAATCCAGCTTTGAAGTTTGCTGGAATTGCGGCTGTGAGAGAGGGCAAGCAAAGCCACCTGAATCGAAGACCCAGGCCCTTAAATGCCTTCGCTGTGATTCGGCGATGCTAGAGCTAGGTTCCAAAGAGTTTCACGAGGGCACTCGATGGGGCGCAATTGGAAATCTCGGGGAGTTGTTTGTAGATAAACAAGTGCTCGATATGTTTGCTTGTGCATCCTGCGGCAAAGTTGAGTTCTTCTTACCCAGCGCAGGCGAAAGATAACAAGGCACTGTAGGCGGATTTCAGCCAGCCCGGCTCTGCACGTGCCTCGCAATTTTAGCCGGGCTGTCTACTCCCGCTAAGTGGAACGTTCTGTGTCAAAGGAGTTATCGTGAGTATACCTAAAAAGGGAAGTAGAAAAATTGTAGTAGAAGGAAATTCGTACCGTTGGATCGTACGAGACCGGCCGACTTACACACAAGCTTTTCAAGGTGGGAAAATGCTTGCTGCTATTGAATTAGATAGCCAAAAAGGTTCTACGTTATCGGTTGAATTCAAGTGGCTGCGTCCAGATGTTGCAATAACTAGCTATCCAAACTCTGTGATGCCAAAGTTAATTGGGTCATGTATTAAGAGTGCAATAAACGAAGGCTGGAATCCAATTAATCCTGGTCCAGCTTATAATTATTATTGCAAACTAGATCAACACAGAGCAAATGTATCAAATTGATGCCTACACTATCGCTTCGGCACAGTTTATACAGGCGTAATGTGTAAAAGGATTTTATGGCATTTTTCATATTGGGCATTCTTTCGGTGACAGTATTTTTCCCATTAGTATTGCCTTGGGGTCAAAAACTACTGATTTATTGTACTGCCGTATGGTTTTTGTTATGGCTTATCTTTTTCTTGCAAACTGAGTGTGAAAGTAACCCAATTTATGATGTAGGTATAGTTGGCGATAGTGCTACTTTAGGTATTTCAATTTTGGCCTTTGCTATCGTAGTATTTGCACGTAGCTTTATTCATTTTGTCATGAATAAAGCTAATCATAATCAAATATGATAAGCGTAGGCAGAATTGCAAGTACCACATATTTGCTGGACCTTCGCCATTTGGTGAATGTTAACTATCTAAGGGCTTTCGATGCAAATTAAATCGGTACATCCAGTAGTAAAAGCCTTCCTGATGTATTTTTTAAGTGTTATGGCAATTGCGATGCTCTTTGCCCTATTTGGTGATTGGATAAAGAAAAAAACCAACTACTCGCTCATTTTGAAAGGATACATTGTTGGCCCCCTCGTTTGGCCGGTAGCTTATTTGGGGCTGATTTATGATAAATCGAAAAGTTCAGACAATAGTTAGTGATGACAACTCCAAATCTTACCAAGGTTACAAGCTGATAGGGAGGCAGCCACATAACAATCACAGGCAACGCGACGACTTTTTCATTTCGGCTTCGTCTTCATTTTAAAGCCCTGCATATTGCGGGGAGTATGAGGCTTATGAATGCATACCTACGAACTTAAAAAGAAGATTTGGTCTGAGAATGACTTCTCCATAATGGGGTGGCACGATTCCAAAATATGGGGTTTCCTGGCTGATACGGAGAATTTCGAGTTTATGATAGATCTCGATTACATTTTTCAATGGATTCATCCAAGAAAAGGGGAAACATATTTTAAGTTCTGGGTTGCTCCCGTTACGATGGTATTTGAAAATGCTTACGATATTTTACTTGACATTGAATCCAGGCAAGGTGAGCTAGAAGTCGCCGACTTGCATATGGTGAATGAGAGAAAAACAAAGAATGGTCGCTTCGATGAGCACGATTTTCGTTTTGACTGCCAGGAAGGGGAATTTAAAATAAGCGCCACTGGTTTCAAAATGTACGTTCGTAAAGCACCAATTTTACAGAGTAGGAAAGCTTTGAATTACAAATTACGCGGAGGTATAAATTTTAGCCGAGAGTACAGTAGCTCATAATAAGTGACTATGGTCGCTCATCAAGCTTTTAAGCCATACTTTCATTCCAATAGGTGTTATTTTTTACCATCATATTCAGGGTCGTAATCTGCTTTCTCATGCAGAAAATCAGAGCCACCTTTTTAGGTTTGCCAGAGTCGACTAATCGCTTATACATCGGCTTTAGTATGGGATCATATTGTATGGCGAAGAGTTTGTAGTTGTTTAATGGTATCCTTAATGCCATTTTTATCGCTGGTAAAACTAAAGAATTAATCAGTAGATCTCACACAAATATTCAGTTGTTTGCTAGGGGTATCGATACCAATATTGATCTCTTGAGGTTCCATAAGATAAGCTATCTCCGCCTTGCTATCCGGGCTCGAGGCCCACATGACTATTCGAGTTATGCCCAGTGAGTGTCTGTCACGTTCCTACTTGCTAACAGTCTTTATAAACCGGCGCAGTAACGAACTGTGACAAACAAGGCCTTCGGTGGCCGCCGAAGGTGGATCTCAATTTACCCATTAGCGAAAAGGACTTTCAAAATCAGAATCGATCAAGAACAACCATACAAGTCGCAGCAATCGCTCTCTTTGATCTCAAAAGCAGTCAAAACGCTACGATTATTTGGCTGTCTTTTTGCGAAGCGTTACTTACGGAGGAACTCTTGAAAAAAACAATCTTATTTTTATTCAGTATATTTGTCACAAGCAATACCATCGCTCAGGAAGATAATTATTACTTAAGAATATCTTATGGCAGCGTTGACACAGATATTGAAGCCCAAAAAGTTATAGATAGTTATGATTTTTCACTGTCAGATTCAGAAGGCTGGAGCTTTTCAGCCGGTTACCGGATCAATAGATACCTCGCTTTAGAAGGTGGATTTAGCGATTTAGGGGAATCTAGTGGAATGTACCACTTTCCAAGCACAGATACTAACTTTAGCATTACAGAAAACCTCAGTTCAGAGATTAAGTTAAAAACACTAGGCTTATCTATTTCTACTGATACGAAAAAAGCATTATATACAGGGCTTCGATTTGGATATCAGCGCTGGGATGTTAAATGTAAATTCAAAGGGGAGTATTTGGAGTACCTTGCGGCCCCAACTGTTATTGGTGCTCTAGGTAGTGGGGGACCTGTTGAATACTCAGAATCAAGCAAATGGCGTAACGATGGTTACGATTGGTACTATGGGATATCAGCAGGTTGGAATTATCAGAGTTGGGCAATAAGCCTGGAACACACAATCTATAAGATGGATAACGAAACCCCTTCTTTCGCTGCATTAGCTCTTAGCTACAATTTCTGAATCATCGGTTTGCAGATTCAAAGGCGGCCTCATGGAGGGCCGCGCTGTTATTAAAATAGTATCAGACCCTTGATACATCTCTATCTAGATCAATTCTCACGGATAGACCAAGTGGTATGATAACAACTCTAGAAAAATTAGGCGCTACGTGACAATCTAAGTGTTCACCGTCATCGCTATGAGTCCTCACTTAACGGCCAGTAGCTCAAGCAGCAGAGATTGGTGCGTGGTATCATTGGTTTAATGTTTCTCTTAAGAGGTAGGTATTTAGCAAATTAATGCTATTCATCTCAGCACTAGGGTTTCATCGGGCCGTCACTACTTCGCAGATCAGGTCATAAAAAATATTATTAATCATGAAAATCGGTAAATTCAAAGACTTTCATTCCCAACTTATATTCTCTATAGGGGTCGGATTTATTTACCCAGCGATTCTTTCATTACTTCTTGGACTCTCTTCCTACATCGACTTATTTAATTCGTTAATAATCGATGGAAAGTTGTATGATCCACGTGTTCCCAGGCACCTAGAGATCTTAATGAATCATCAATTCCCTATGGGTTTAAATTTCTCAGAATGGAGCAAGATTCTTGACTTAACTGCCTTTTTAAGTTGCGTTTTAATTGCTTCATTGTTGACATATACACTTAACTGCAAAATGAATATGAGGAACTGGTGTCTATCTCTTATTTATTCGCTCGCTATTGTCTTCGGAGTAACTTTTTATTATCTACCTATCGTGAAGGTTTGGATTCTTGCGCTAAATCAAATATCTACCATGATAGCTATACTTGTTGTCCCATTTCTGGTTTCAGTCATATCTCGATGGATCTTTTTAACAAACGCAGGTACGCAGGACTAAATGTCCGTTGCGCTTCAATTTAGTCCATACCGCGGGCGTTATACCCACGACCTATCCACGTTTAGTAGGTACCCTATATAGTTATAAAATCCACTATAAGCTGACGAGAACTAAGGAATATCCGGAAAGCACCCTCATGTAGTCTATACCTGAGGCCTGTTGGCCAAGGGCTACAGCATGGATTGCTATTCGAAACCCCGTAGAAAAACCGCGACGTTATCAAGATAGGCTGCCCCTGCGGCTTAATCAGTTGTCACGGATATATCCCTTTCAATAGCCCGCAGGAATAATGGTTTTTCACGCCAGCTTAATGCCGGCTATTTTACCTTTAATTCTACACCTTCAAATTTCCCTTACCACCGTCACCAATATCCACATAGCGAGTGGCGCAAACTGCTAGATTGAATTATCCAATGCAGGAAAAGACTCCACAGGTAAACCTTTGTCATTGGGAAACCCAAAGTGCAAGGTCAAGAATCATCGCCAAATAATCAAAACAACAGCGACCAGCAATCGCTGGATTTGCAGAACGCTGATATTGATGCAGTTTATACTGAACTAAACACATCACCCGCCGGCCTCACCAAAAATGAAGCCAGCGCCCGCCTGCAAAAATATGGTCCCAATGCCATTCAGGAGAAGGAGCAAAGCGCACTCGCTAAGTTTTTGCGATTTTTCTGGGGCCCCATTCCCTGGATGATTGAAGCGGCCGCATTGCTCTCTGCATTAATTGGCCACTGGCCCGATTTCGCCATCATTATGGCCCTGCTGTTGTACAACGCGATTGCCGAGTTTTGGCAGGAACACAAAGCTGCCAATGCGCTGGCAGCACTGAAGGCCAGCATGGCCCCCAAAGCCAATGTATTAAGGGATGGGGAGTATCAATCTATCGATGCGGCAATGGTGGTCCCAGGCGATATAGTGCGAATCAAGCTAGGGCAAGTCGTGCCTGCTGATGTGCGCTTTACCGAAGGGAAATCCATCAGTATTGATCAGGCCGCCCTTACCGGGGAATCTCTACCCGTCAGTAAGAGCATCGGTGATATTGGCTATTCCAGCAGTATCGCCAAACGCGGGGAGATGACCGCTGTTGTCATTGGTACCGGGCACAATACATTCTTTGGGCGCACCGCCCAACTTGTTGCCGGCGCAGGGCAAAGTGCCTCACATTCGCAGAAAGCCGTCACCCATATCGGTGACTTCCTCATCGTGCTGTGTTTGGTGCTGGCCGTTATTCTGGTAGGCACAGAGCTATACCGCGATATCGTGGTCGCGGAAACATGGCACTGGTCAGATATCATCAATATTCTTCGCACTGTACTGGTGTTGCTGATCGCATCAATTCCCGTTGCCATGCCTTCGGTCATCACAGTGACCAATGCTCTCGGTGCCCTGGCACTATCCCGTAAAAAAGCGATCGTCTCGCGGCTGGAATCCATCGAAGAATTGGCCGGTGTTGATATCCTCTGCTCAGATAAAACTGGAACCCTCACCAAGAACCAATTGTGCCTCGAAGAACCTACCTTATTCAGTGCGGAAAACAACGACCAGTTAATTCTTGCCGCCGCTATCGCATCTGAAGCAGGCGCCAGTGATCCAATTGATCAAGCAATTTTTGCCGGCCTGAAAAATAAGGAAGAACTGAAGAAATATAAGGTTGAGGAATTCACTCCCTTTGATCCGGTGAGCAAACGCACTGAAGTCAAGGTACAGAATCAGGATGGGCAAACCCTATATTTCAGCAAAGGGGCCCCCCAGGCTATTGTCTACTTATGTAGCTTGAGTGGTGCCGAGGCCGACAAAGCCACTGCTTGTGTGCAACAACAGGCCTCCAGGGGGCTACGCTCCCTGGGTGTTGCGCAAAAGGCAAACGGCTCACCGTGGCAATTCCTGGGTATTCTGTCTCTTGAAGACCCACCTCGGGATGACTCCAAAGACACTATTCAGCGCGCACGGGAACACGGGCTTCAAGTAAAAATGATTACGGGCGACGATGTGGCTATCGGCAAGGAAATCGCCACCCAAGTCGGTATTGGAACAAATATTTTCGCTGCCAGTAGTGTGTTTACAAAGTCCCAGGATATGGACCACCTGCCATCTACTATCGTCGACACCGTTGAACGTGCAGATGGGTTTGGGCGGGTTTTTCCCGAACATAAATATGCCATTGTGAAAGCATTGCAAGGCAGAGGTCACCAGGTTGCCATGACTGGCGATGGTGTGAACGATGCGCCAGCCCTTAAGCAAGCTGACTGCGGTATCGCCGTTAGCGGAGCAACCGACGCCGCACGCGCGGCTGCAGCCATTATCCTGACCTCTCCCGGACTATCTACCATCGTCGATGCCATCGATGAAGCCCGAAAAATATTTGAACGCATTATTAACTACGTACTTTTCCGGGTATCCATGACTCTAGATATTATGGTGGTGGTTGTCTTTGCTACCATAATGTTCGGCTTCTCGCCCCTAACCCCGGTTATGATCGTACTAGTGGCTCTTCTTGATGACATCCCCATTATGACCATTGCCTACGATAACACTCTGCTTCCTAAGGAACCTGTGCATTGGCAAATGCGAGACCTATTACTGGGCTCCAGCATTATCGGCCTTTTTTCTATTGCTCAAACAATGGGTATTCTCTTTATTGGAATGGAATGGCTCAATAACACCAACTGGCAATCCTGGATCGCATTAAATAAAGAGCAAATTCAAACTATCGTATTTTTACAGATCGTAGCGGGTGGACATCTACTGTTATTCGTTGTGCGCTCTCGTACAGCTTTCTTTTCCAAACCACTACCCGCTTTCCCTTTGTTTATCGCAATTGTTGGCACCCAAGCATTTACCGTTCTGATGTGTGGATTCGGCTGGCTGGTGCCAGCAATACCCTGGACTATAATCGGTCTGGTATGGCTATACATGATTATCTGGATGTTTTTCCTGGACCTGGTCAAGAAACTTCTTTATCGAAGATTAAGTGATATCTGAGCCATCTACAAAAGCCTAAAAAGGTAGGCAATCGAACTATGAATTGTTTCGAAGATTTCAGGGTAAAGCCTGACAGCAAGATAAAGCTCTCCGATATAGATCCGGGCTTCAAACATTGTTACGAAAGTCGTGAAGAGGCACTCCCAGATACCCAGCGTATAGATGAGCAGATACGTTCATTCACTTACAAGCTTTACGCTGAGCGTAAAACATCGCTACTTATCTGCTTGCAGGGAATAGATGCCTCGGGGAAAGATGGCACCATCAAGCATGTATTAGGCGCAACAAATCCACAAATGTGTAGAGCGATTTCCTTTAAGGAACCTTCAAAAGAAGAGAGCGAGCATGATTTCTTATGGCGATATCACAAAGTAACCCCTGCGCGAGGGCATATATCAATCTTTAACCGCTCTCAGTATGAGGGCGTACTGATTGAACGAGTGCATAGCCTGGTTCCAATGGACATTTGGAGTGAACGCTATGAACAAATTAACAACTTTGAAAAATTACTCTCTGAAAGCAACACAATAATACTGAAATTTTTTCTTTATATCAGCCAGGATGAGCAGTTAGAGAGATTCAAGCAGCGTATTGACGATCCCGCCAAACAGTGGAAAATCAGCGAAAGTGATTATACTGAGGCAAAATATTGGGATGAGTATATCTGTGCTTTTGAAGATATGCTAAATCAATGTAGCACCGAATCCGCACCCTGGTTTGTTATCCCCGCAAACCACAAATGGTTCCGGGACTTGGCCGTAGCTTCAATTATTTCTGAAGCATTAAAGAAATTAAACCCCCAGTTTCCTGCCCCCACTGTTAACCTGGAAGAGATAAAAACGAAGTATCATCAACTTAAGAATTCGCAATAAACTAAAACCCTAAAAAGCAAGGGAGATGATAAATTTATTTACCATCTCCCTTAGCTATAGTTTCAATCTAGTCAAGTCAATCTAGAAAGCACTACTGCGACTTAAATACCAACACCCTATTGTTCCTTGAGTCAGTAATAAACAGATTATCTTTATAACCAAAGATTCCTGTTGGAGAACCTAAAGTAGACGCACTGGGTAGTTCATCGGTATCATTAACTCCATTTTGGTTAGAATCATTATAAGCAGATTTCACAAAATCACTTTGCCCCAAGACAGAATCCGCAGCAGCATAATTTTCTTCAGGCCACTGATTCCAAATTAACACTCGGTTATTATCTGTATCAGTTACGAATAGCTGAATTCCATTTGACCAAATTCCAAACCATGGATAACGTAAATCTTTCTCCGTTGCATCATCCGGCCATTCTTCAGCACCAAAATTTTCCTGCCCGAGTACAACATCTGCCGCAACATAGTTTTCTGTGGGGAATTCATTCCAGAGCAAAATTCGATTGTTTTCAGAGTCTAAAATTGCAAGCTTATCTCCATCACTCCAAACTGCACTAGGGTAAGCAAGAGTTTGAGCTGTTGCCCCCCCACTATTACCATCCAAACTGTTATTAGCAGAGCAGCTCTCCATTGTAGGCTGACCAATAACTAAGCTTGCAATTGTATTATCCTCTGTGGGAATACTATTCCAAACCAACGCGCGAGAGTTAACTTCATCTACCGCTATAATTTTCCCGTCAACTAAAATGGCAGATACTGGTGTGTTAAAGCTATTACACCCATCGTCTCCCTCGCCCCATGGTCCTAAAACCACTTCAGGGGCTGCCGCCCCCTCCATAGGGATTTGATTATAAAGCGAAATCCGTCTTTCCCCCTTTATCTGAGAAACAACTAACTTACCGTCATTAATACTAGCTTGAACTGGCCATTGAAGCGTCTTTCTATCATTAGATGAATCGGAGCTATCCAGGCTATCGACACCTAGAGCAAAATCAGCAGAAGCCCCGTTCGAGGAAGGTATTTCATTAAAGACCAAGACACGATTGTTTTCTCGATCCGTTATAAATAGTTTTCCATCAGAACTAACGGCAGGACTACCAATAGGAAAGTCTCCAATATTTTTAGCACTTAGCCCTGCGTCTATATCTGAAAAATTATCCTGGCCAATCACCACTGACGCCGGAGCAAAGTTCTCGAAATACATCGGCACAGTAAAACTGCTGTTCACTGTAGGAATGGGATTTCCTACTAAATCCATTACATCTACATTGATTGTGCGTTTCTGCCCGGCGATCCAGTATTCTTTTGGAGTAATAGTTAGCGTATCATTTTCAACGGCGGTAGCAGACCAAACAACCTTATAGTCATCTTCAAGTAATATCCCACCTAACTGAAGACTATCTATATCCATAGTCTCAGAAAATTGCACTTCGAAAGAATCATTCTTTTCCAGGCGAATATTCTGTGGAAGTATACTATTTACAGTAGGGGCAATGCTCTCAACTTGATACTTGACGGCAATCTCCGTCATTTGATTACCAGCGCCGTCCTGAGCATTGATTACTAGGGATAGCTCTTCCCCTTCCCCCCAAATATCGTTCGGCCTCAGCTCTAATGAATCTTCACTAACTTGGTATAGCTCCCCGAGTTCCTGCATAGAACCAGACAGTGAGATATCACCTAGCTCTACTGGCTCATCAAAAGTCAGTAATACCCTATCACCTTCTTCGATAGTACTACCACCTGCAGGAATAAGGGTCAAACTTGGTGCAGTAATATCACCAGTCTCTTCAGGAGATTTTCCTCCACCTGATCCTCCGTTACAACCGTATAGCGATGAGACAATAGCAAGGCAAAGAGTTGCTTTTAAAAACTGAACTTTCA
Source organism: Microbulbifer maximicatervae (SeqCode) (assembly GCF_052467955.1). Classification (NCBI taxonomy): domain Bacteria; kingdom Pseudomonadati; phylum Pseudomonadota; class Gammaproteobacteria; order Cellvibrionales; family Microbulbiferaceae; genus Microbulbifer; species Microbulbifer maximicatervae (SeqCode). Next base: position 918,390 of record NZ_CP174329.1, on the reverse strand, counting down.
TTTCTTCCCCAAGAAAATGGTTACTTATCAACACAGGACCATGCTAATTTATTTCTCACAAAGAAATGACACGAGAACAAGCAATTTATATCGATTGTCAGAAGTAACGCGTTTTATGGCGGGAATTGGCGCAAATTTAAGTAAATTCTTCCAATTAGTACTAATGCCCAACAATCATATTTGGCTTTTAATGAAAGAGTTTTCTCCTGGCACGAAGAAATTAACTTCAGATCACTAATTTCAACATAAACGCGATCACATCCAGGGAACTGTCAATTCTTAATTGACTCACCATTAAAATGAACAACATAATCTACTACAAATATATTATCTAAAATAATAAATCTAGGATTTACTTCACCGACATATAAAATATTTTAAATTACATTTACCAGGACTAAGTAAGAAGAGCGTAGAGATTCTTTATGAATAGTGAAGCTTTTACAAGCTAACTTTTCCAGAAGTCTCATTCAAAAAAGAAAACCTCTAGAATAAACATACACAGGGTATAACCACCAGATTACCCAGCCGCTGACCTAGTTATAGAAAGCTAAAAATTTGATTAATTATTTTCGGGCAGTATTACTTAAGATAACACTATAAGAAAAAACCAGGCAGCATACACTACCTGGTAGAAAAGGATTTGACTTGGTATCAAACGATCAGACCAAATTAAAGCTGTTCAATTTAAGCAAAGCGCCGAAAATTTTAACAGACCTCTACGGTATATGGAGATATGCATAGGCTGACCTGCTAGTCAGCGGTGTACCTGCTCTTAAAACTAACGATACCAACACGTCAGTGGACTTTAGATCCGATTTACCTTGATAGATAAAGAACTCTCGATAAGAGCTCATAAGATTTATATCTTAAAAGGTAACTACTTCACTGAAAGAAAACTGCCAACCATATAGTGGCCTCATCTTCAGCTGTCTCCACCACCCGATGCCTCTGATTTGCCCTAATCAACAAGTTATCCCCCTTCCCCAGGTGGTGCCTCTCACCATTTTCCATTTCTATAACACCATAACCGGAAAGTACTAACACCCACTCATGCTCATCTTGATCATACCACCCTGTTTCAGGCGAGGACTGCCCGTAAGATATAATCCGCTCAATCCTGCAGCTTTTCCCCTCTAGTAAATTCTCAAAATGCTCCTTAGAGTGATCACCTGGTAGTTGAGTGAAAAAATTACCCATAGTCTCCCCTAACATTAAATCGGCATGAAAAAACAATTTACAAAAATACAACTATACTAAAATCAATAGACTCTACAATTGGGATTAATATAGAAAAACATGCGCCAACCGAAATCAAAATGCGCCCGAGACCAGAAAATAGAATATCTTTTACTAAACCTTCAATATTGGCTCTTTGACGCCCCCAAAAACACAACACTCACATAAAATATAAAATAGATCATTCGAAATAGATATGAGCACCTATTAAAAAGCAGCAGATACCAGATCACGATCTATAAAACACAAAGAACATATAATGACTATATATTTACATTCAGGGCTACATAAAACAGGCACCACAGCAATACAATGTTACGCCTATAAATATAGAAAGCTATTAAGAAGTAAAGGTATTTTATATCCCATTATTCATCGAAATTTAATTAGCATAGATAAGGGCCACCATCTTTTTGCACACTCATTTTCCGATCACCCTGAGAGCCCGCCTATATCCAAAGGAAAGTTGCTCGCATATGATTGGAAGTCAAAGTCGCAGAAAAATAACCTTGATCTATTAATTAGTGCAGAGCCTATTTGTCGACATACTTACAAAACAAAAGATTGCTCCTGGATTGAGGCTCGGCACCATTATTTAGAACAACTCTCCAACACAATACCCCCAGAGCAAACCAAAATCATCTTAACCTTGCGCAGACAAGATAATTTTGCCCAGTCTCTCTACAAAGAACATATTATGAAAGGAGTATCTCCACTAGCGAAACTGTCATTTAAGGAGTTCCTATCAAAGATAGAAGGGAGAAACCTGAACTTTTATAAAAATATAGCAGCATTCAAAAAATTCTTCCCCAATATACAAATACTCATTTACGAGCAACTCTGCAATGGCGATCTGCCAGTTAATTTTTTTCGCACCTTAGGTATCTCTGGTCTACCAAACTCGAACAAAATTATAAGAGAGAGCCTTTCAAATGAAGAGACCACTTTAAAGCAGATACTAAACCAGCAAATACACTCAAAAGCTGAAAATGCAAAACTATTGAAATGGATAAAATCTAGCAACACACAAAATATAATCAAAAGAACACTACCAAGATCACCACACCTATGGAACTCCGATGAAGATAGAGCTAATTTTTTAGATCGATATTCACAGGAAAATAAAAAAATAAATGATGAGTTCCTCGAAGGAGGTAAAGAACTGTTTCCATCAAATCATACACTTTCCCAAAAAAAGCCTAACATTATCACGCTAAAGCCATATTTAATTAAAACACTTCAAGCCCTATCTAGTGATATTCAACAGTTACTGGGGGAATACCGCTTTAGAAACATAATCAATGCTATAGAGCACTGATTACCAAATCTGGTTAGAAGTCCTTTAATAAGAATTGCCAGCAACAAAGTATGTTACTGGCGCCTAACTATTTAGAGGATCTAAAGTGATAAATCACTTACCACTGATATATCATTCCAAGTAAAACGCTCAGCACGATATACACTCGTATCATTGACTATCATCTCCCAAACCATCTCTGCAGTCTGATCGTCGGCGACTTCAACAATATATGCATCTCTATTGTTGCCGGTACTAGCACTGGATGGGCCGCCCGCGCAAAGTAGAAAATTCCCTCCGGAAAGTTCATCTACATCCCCTAAAGAATTGGTGTACTTTGGTGCAACGTACTCCCAAGTCTGCGCTGCAACCATTTCCTCTGTGTTTAAAGAGAATTTCACAGCGCGGCTATTATAGATTTCACCACTGTATTCGGACTCGTTCCTATTATCGTAAATCAGAATGTCTCCGTCTGAAGCAAGCATAGCTGCATGCTGAGAAGCCATCCAGGTGCCAGCTTGCAATGAAAATAATTTCTCAAGAAATCCCTCGGAAGCATCCAAATCCCTACCCATAATCCAGTTTACTTCGCCACTATCATGATCAATATTGACCACCCAGCTTTGAGAGCGACTTGACAGTAGAATCGAATTATCCTCAGAAATATAGTGTAATGAGTTAGAGTGAGTCCAATCCAGCGCACCATTGCTCGCTTCTCGACTGGCTAACTCACCGGGGAAACGCTGAGTATCGAGATGATCGAATGCAGACCATTCCCATAGAGTATTGCCCTGCCCATCCACTTCAAGAATCGCATCTCCTTTTATCAATTGACCATCAATTGATTCATAGTCGTTTGTTAATACCAGTAAGTTTCCATTTTCAAGAAGAATTGCATCGTGGTGATAGGCTGGCAGCTCAAATGATTGCAGCGTTTCACCAGCAAAGGAGATAATCCTTGCTTCCTGATCCAACAGCAACATTAAATTACCATCCTGTAAATTGCGCACTACCGGTGCTCCGGTGAGAGGAATGTCTCCGTGGAGGTACCAAACAACCTCACCCTCTTCATCGAATCCCCAAAAGGTATTATCCCTGTCACCTGAAGGTGCAAAAATAGTTACACCTCCTTCGCTTTGCTCTGTAAATGTAGTTACCTCAACTGGGGGGGCGCCTTCAGGTATCGAACCAGTCTTGAAAGAAATAGTCGAGCTCTGCACAACGTCTCCACTTTCCAGCATTGCCAGTGCAGTAAAACGGTAAGTGGTATCGGCCCTTAAACCTACTAGGGTCATATCATGCTCTGTGCCCCAATCGGTATAATTTGTTCGCCGACGGTCGGTTACCGCCGAATTGATCCTGATCGCCACTCGCGACTCACTGCTAGTCGATACTTGTGCATTAACCATTAAACTATTTAGTGGATGCATCGAAAGGGTTAATTCTACTTCGTCATCCAAAATAAGCAGAGTTTCATTCGCTTGCTCTACCTCAACACTCACGCCCGGATTGCTGTAAAGCATTACAATAAATACTAGAAAAAATATGGGTAACGTCGATCTTCCAGTCATAGCCAAATCCTATTTAATAAATATTAAAAGTAATCATCCCTACCCTGGTATTTCATTTTCAGGGGAGCTTCCAATAATCAGCTATCACATAACGCAAAAAGGGTGGATTCGTTTACTTGGTTTTCACACCAGAAAGAAATATTTTGAGCGATCCCGAAAAGAAAATTTCCTTATTAAATTTTCTAATGCGCAAAGGCCTTCACAACAAATATGAGAAATGGGATAAATGTGGATAACGGTTTAGTTGCGACACTTACTAAGATGAAATAAATAACAATAACTTTTTGAAAGCTATTTCTATTATTCTGGTGTGATTCAAGAACGCTGGAAATTGACTTGCAAGTTACGGTAGATAACTCATAAAACCTTAGCAACTAAGACAAAATTCCTCAAAATCACTAACAACTAGAAGAGCATCCTCTAAGAGAACCTCAGTATATTCCTTTTTGTTGTCACCAGCCCTTAAGACCCACCTTACCATCCCTTGGACTTGTAGTGGTTCATACCGCCGCAGTACCAACCCGCAGCCGAGGCCGAGTATACGGTTATCTGCTTTGGGGAAATCACCAGCTATGGACTTGTCCCTGTAGAAGGGCAGAAATACTTGCCCTAAGACAAACTGTAGCTGGATTCAAAATCCACGGTTGTTTACACGGCCCACTGGTAGTAGAGAGGTGTGTAATGCATAGCCGATCTTCGCTGCAAAATCATCAATCCATTTCCACGAAACAGAAGGGATCTCTACGCAAAAAATCATCATTCGCCGCTGCCGTAGTGATTGTGGGATCTGCAATTCTTGCCCCACTGACCTATGCCGTGGATTATTCCAATTCCCGCTATAACTCGAGATACAGCGCTCAACATGGACATGGAAACTACGGAGCACACTCCAGGTATAGCAGGGACTACCGAGCAAATTCACGGCATAGCAGGAATTACAGATCGCACTCAAGGCACAACCGGGACTACAGAGCACACCCCCGATACAACAGAAATTACAGGGCGCATTCCCGATACAACAGGAATTACAGGGCGCATTCCCGATACAACAGGAATTATCGGTCTCACTCCAGATACGGAACACATTCCAGATACGCGGCGAATCCACGGCATAGCCGCCATATGTGGTTTAAATCCAATATTCAGGGAACACCGCGTATTGTGATCGACCTCAGTGATCAAATGGCATACTTCTATAAGGGCGGGCGTCTGGCCGGTATGTCCCCAGTATCTACTGGCAAAGCCGGACACCGCACACCTACCGGTAACTTCCGTATTTCACAGAAGAAATACAGCCATCGCTCAAATCTGTACGGTCACTACATCAGCCCACGGGGCTATGTAATGCGCAGCAATGTGGATGTGCGTCGCCACCGCAAACCTGCGGGTTCTCGATTCCGCGGGGCATCTATGGATTACATGATGCGTATCAATGGCCCCGTTACCATGCATGCCGGCCACGTCCCGGGATACCCCGCCTCTCATGGCTGTATTCGTATCCCCTGGCATATGGCTAAGATTTTTTATGCCCACGCCAAGGTTGGTACCAAGGTGTCCGTGGTGCCTTGAGTTAGAAGTAACAGGTAAATTTTTACCGACCATAAAAAAGGCGGACTAAATAGTCCGCCTTTTTTAATTAGGAAGCCTCGGCCTCCTTTCTCTTTGTTAAATCCATACGGGTAAAATAATCTTGAGCCGCTCGATTAACATGCCTTGCCAGCAATAAAGTAGACACCATTGTTGGAATCGCCATTACCGCATACATCCCGATGATGATGCTGTTTACCGCACTTAAAGAGGCCACCGCACCCAATATAATCAGCACCATGTAGAGTCCGGTATACAGACCCTGCCAGCGGCCACCGAAAAGAAAAATATAGCACTTCATGCCGTAATACCAGCAGGTAACGATAGTGCTGAAAGCCAGTGGAAGGACCATTAGCAGTAGCAAAATTGGGCCGAACTGCCCAAACACCTGAGAAAATGCCTGTGCAGTCAGGGTAACGCCGGCAATATCCCCTTCCTGCTGCCAAGCGCCAGTCAGTAGTATCACCAGGGCAGTGCAAGTGCAGATAACCAGTGTATCTACAATAGGGCCCAGCATGGCAACCACGCCTTCTCGAACGGGCTCACGAGTTTTCGCTGCACCATGGGCCAAAGACTCTGTGCCTATACCCGCCTCATTGGAAAATGCGCCCCGGCTTACCCCTACTGTGATGACCGAACCCAGAGTACCTCCAGCAATAGCTTGACCGCTGAAAGCATCCGAGAAAATTAGCGCAAATGCTGCCGGTACCTGCTCCCAAAAGTTGGCAATCACCACAAGGGTCATGCCCAGATAAAACAGCACCATGCCCGGCACTACTCTTGCGGAGAATTTACCGATACGCTGGATACGACCGGCAATAACGTAAGCCGATGCAACAGCAATTAATAAACCAATAACAAAATCAAAAGTGAGTGAACCTCCGGGCGCTATCCAACCCAAGGGCTCAGCAAAAGACTCCCGCAGTAACTGCGTGGTTTGATTGGACTGAAATACCGGCAACATACCGCAGAGTCCCGCCACGGCAAACAGTACTGCGAGCGGCATCCAGCGTCGGCCCAACCCCTCGCGAATAACATACATGGGGCCACCTTGCAGTTCCCCGGAGGCATCGCGACCGCGAAACATCACCGCCAGCGTCGCTGTATAGAACTTGGTAGCGACCCCCACCAGGGCGGTTACCCACATCCAGAAAATCGCCCCAGGCCCACCAATCGTAATTGCGATAGCAACCCCGGAAATATTGCCAAGTCCCAGGGTTCCCGACAGCGCTGTGGATAGCGCTTGACTGTGATTTACTTGGCCAGGGTCATTGGGGTCATCATATCGGCCACTTAAAAGCCCAATACTGTGCCCAAGATGGCGGTAGGGACGGCCACGAGAATAGATTAATAGCGCGAGGCCTCCACCAACGAGTAGCACTAATAAGGGAGGACCCCAGACAAAACTGGCAAAAGCCTCTAATGCCTGATCAATTGCAGGGAATATAGACATAATTTAATTCATTTCCGGTGAGATTCGCCCAGTCTAGGTACGCTCACACCAGACTGTCAAAATGCCGCCATAAAACTCCGCAGCCTCATAAATGCGAAAAATTTAGGAAAACCTGGAATCCCGGCAATAAAAAAGCCCCAAATAGGGGCTTTTTTAACGATCTTTTACAACTTTTTATCAAGCTGTAGTAGTTACCTTTAATGCGGGCTCGGGTTCTGAACTCTCCCTCACAAGCGCCACCGATATAGCGCCAAGCAACATACACACCCCCGCCAAAACAATGATGTAAATTGCCTGGTTTTCGAAAACTGTTTTCAATATCAAGCCAGCTACCAGGGCGGAAACAATCTGCGGGGCTGCGATAGTGAAATTAAAAATCCCCATATAAACACCAGTCTTATCCGCCGGCAGCGAGTCGGAGAGGATCGCATAGGGCATCGCCAGAATAGCGGCCCAGGCAATGCCCACACCCACCATCGGTAGCAATAATCCCAGGGCGCCACTGGGTACGGAAACTTCTGTAATCAACAGATTCACCTGTGTGGGATCGCCCCCCTGGAAGAACAGGAAGCTGATGTATCCCAAACCGCCCAGTGCCAGCGATAGGGAATAAGTGAGCTTACGCCCCAGCACCTGAGACAAACGGGCCAGGACAATAGAGAAGATCGCTGCGAACAGGGAGTAAGCAGCAAAAATAATTCCTACCCAGTCACCAGCAGCACCCTTGGCGGCAGCGATATGTGCGGGAATTTCTTTGACGCTTTCCAGATAGGCGGGATCAAACCACTTGGCTTCCACTCCCCAAATATGCTGAGTGATCGCAGGCGTGGTGTAAACCCACATAATAAACAGGGCAAACCAGGAGAAGAATTGCACCAGGGCCAGCTGGCGCATAGTGCGCGGCATTTTAATTAGCAGCTGGAAAAAACCGATCAAGCGCTTTGCCAGTGGGGCTTTTTGCTGTCTCTCCCGCTCAAGTTGCGCGGAGTCGAGACCTTTATAGGCATTGTACTGCTCCGGCGGATACTCCTTGGTGCGCAGCACAGTCCACAACACACTACCCAGCAGCACTGTGGCGCCGATATAGAAAGCCCATATAACGGAGGGCGCCACCTCTCCCGCACGGGCAGTATTTTCCAGACCAATCACATTAGTCAGGATGAATGGCAACATGGAACCGAAGATGGCGCCAATGTTAATCAGCAAAGACTGTATCGAGTAACCCAGGGTGCGCTGCTCTGATGGCACCATGTCGGATACCAGGGCGCGGAAAGGCTGCATGGTCACGTTAAAGGCCGCGTCCATCAGGGCCAACATAACGCCGCCAAAGATAATGGGGGCCACTATCGCCACCACAATCCCGGCATTGGGCATAAACGCCATCCCCAGGGCTGCGGCGATGGCACCAAAAAGGATAAAGGGGTTGCGGCGACCGAAGCGACTCCAGGTCCGGTCCGAAGCCGAACCCACGATCGGCTGTACGATCAGTCCCATGAGCGGCGCCACTATCCAGAATAGAGACAGGGAGTGAAGGTCCGCCCCCAGATCAGACAAGATTCTACTGGCATTGGCATTTTGCAGAGAAAAGCCAAATTGCACCCCGAGAAAACCGAGACTGACATTCCACACCTGCCAAAAGGGCAAGCGCGGTTGCTGGGCTTGCGGCGCAACGGCGCTGCTTGCTGATTGGGTCATAGAGGTCACCGCATCACTAGTTATGCTTATTCTGCCATTCTCACACGCACTCCCGGAGCATCCATCCTCCCCCATAGGGGAGGATGCGGGCCAGATCCTTCGCTTTAGGATAAACTCAGGCCCATGCGTATACGCCGGGCCAACACGAAACTGTGAATCCTAATCAAGCAACTGAAGTCCCGCGCGATGATCCTAAAACTCCCACTCCTGCGCCTGGTGTGTCTCGCAGCTACACTCTGCCTGAGCGCTCAATCCCTGGCCGCTGAACAGCGCAACTACCGCGATCACACCATGAGCGAAGACTCACTAACTGTACAGACGAGTGAGGGCGAGGTCACCCTCACCCCGGTTGGTCCGTCAGCGCTATCGGTGCACTATCGCCGCGAAGGCCTGAAGCAGTTGCCCTCATTCGCGTTGGCCACCAATTCTGCCGGCCGATCCGAGGCGACGCTGGAGCAACAAGGGGACAAGCTCGTTTACCGCACTGGCTCGCTTACTGCAGTCATCCACAAGTCTCCCTTCCGAATCGAGTACTTGCGCGGCAGCGAACAAATCCTGAGTGAAGAGAGTGGCTTCTTTGCCACCGAGACGATGCGCGGATTCCGTTTCGCACTGTCGCCAGATGAAAAACTGCTGGGCGGCGGAGAGCGGGTTATGGGGATGGACCGTCGCGGTCAACGCCTCCCTCTGTATAACCGTGCCCATTACGGATACACCACCGAATCCAACCAGATGTATTTTTCCCTGCCAGCAGTACTGTCCAGCAACAAATACATTCTGCTGTTCGACAACTCTGCCACTGGCACCCTGGATCTGGGCGCAAACGAAGAAGATATCCTGCAATTTGAAGCTGTAGCCGGGCGCACCGCTTACATCGTGGTAGCCGGTGATACTTATCCACAGTTGCTGGAAAATTATGTATCCACCACCGGCAAACAGCCCCTGCCACCCCGTTGGGCCCTGGGTAACTTCGCCTCGCGCTTTGGCTATCACAGCGAAGCTGAAGTCCGCGCAACCGTGGATAAGTTTGCCGAAGAAGATTTCCCCCTGGACGCCCTGGTGTTGGACCTCTACTGGTTTGGCCCGGATATAAAAGGTCATATGGGCAATCTTGCCTGGGACAAGGAAGCCTTTCCCGAACCAGAAAAGATGATGGCCGACCTTAAAGAACGCGGCATCAATACCATCCTGGTGACCGAGCCTTTTGTCCTCTCCACCTCCGAACGCTGGCAGGAAGCTGTGGCGAATAATGCCCTGGCCAAAAACCTGGCCGGAGAACCCAAGCGTTTTGATTTCTACTTCGGCAATACCGGCCTGATCGATGTCTTCGCTGAAGATGGCGGCGACTGGTTCTGGAATATTTACGACGGATTATTGGAGCAGGGCGTAGCCGGCTGGTGGGGCGACCTGGGTGAGCCGGAAGTTCACCCCTCCGATACCGTTCACGCAATCGGTATGGCCGATGAAATCCACAACGCCTTCGGCCACGCCTGGGCGCAATTACTGCACGAACGCCAAACGGCAAAATATCCAGAGCGCCGCCCCTTTATAATGATGCGCGCCGGTTTTGCCGGCTCCCAGCGCTACGGCATGATCCCCTGGACCGGCGACGTCGCTCGGGAATGGGGTGGCTTACAGCCCCAGGTGGAATTGGCTCTGAGTATGGGTTTGCTGGGCTTTGGCTACACCCATTCAGACCTGGGTGGCTTTGCCGGCGGTGAGAAATTTGACCGCGAACTCTATATCCGCTGGTTACAGTACGGCGTATTCCAACCGGTTTACCGCCCGCACGCCCAGGAGCATATTGCTTCCGAACCGGTTTTCCACGATCGCCGCACCCGCGATATCCTGCGCGAATATGTAAAACTGCGCTATCGCCTGCTGCCCTACAACTACACCCTCGCCTTCGAAAACAGCCAGACCGGCATGCCACTGATGCGCCCGCTGTTTTTCGAAAACGAAAGTGACCTATCTCTCCTGGACTACAAGGATGCCTACCTTTGGGGGCAGGACTTCCTCGTTGCCCCGGTCGTGGAAGAAGATGTGGATGAGGTCGCGGTAAAACTGCCCGGCGGCACCTGGTTCGATTACTGGACTGATGAACAATATTCTGGCGATCAGGCCCTGGTAAAAGTGAACCTGAAAACGATTCCTGTACTGGTGCGGGCCGGAGCCATTATTCCCACCATTGACGATGTCCACAGCAGTCGTGATTACTCCAGTAAAAACCTGACCCTGGACTACTACGCGCACCCATCAGCAGTAAAGTCCGAGCGCTATGTTTATGAGGATGATGGCGTTACCGCGCAGGCTTTTGAAAAAGGCAAATACGAGAAGTTGCATTTCTCAGCTGAAAACAAACAGCAAGGTTTAGCCTTCGCCTTTAATCGCAAAGGCGACGGTTATACCGGTATGCCGGAATCCCGCAAGGTCAATTTAAAGATCCACAATTGGCAACAAGTGCCTGTGCAGCTCGACATTAGCGGCGAATCCCTGCCTATTTTCGACAGTGAAAAAGACTTTGCTCAGGCACCCCGTGGGGCCTGGTACAACAAGCGCAAGCAGCAACTGCTGGTTAAATTTGACTGGCACAAAGAACCGCTGAATTTAGTGCTCAAAAATCAATAATTCAGCAAACCGCTGTTCACTGACAAAAAATTTAAAGTCATCAGGAAACAATGAAGAAGTTACATTCCCTGTTTATTGCCAAACTCCTTTCGGCTTCCCTACTGGGCGCTGCTCTATTCGGCACTGCCGGCTGCAGCCAGGAGAGCAGCCCGGAAAAAATACAGCCCGCTGAAAAAGTTGCGGAGAAAAAAGCCGTTATCTACCAAGTGCTACCGCGCTTATTTGGCAACACTAACAGTACCAACAAACCCTGGGGCACACTCGAAGAGAATGGTGTGGGCAAGTTCTCCGACTTTACCCCAAAAGCACTGAATGAAATCCACGCGCTGGGCGCCACCCATATCTGGTACACCGGCGCCCTGCACCACGCGCTCGTTGGCGACTATACGGAATACGGTATCAGTAACGATGATCCAGATGTGGTCAAAGGCCGCGCCGGCTCTCCCTATGCCATCAAGGATTACTACAGCGTAAACCCAGACCTGGCCAGTAACCCAGCAGAGCGATTACAGGAATTCCGCGCACTGGTGGAACGCAGCCACGCGGCCGGCCTGAAAGTAATTATCGATATAGTGCCCAACCATGTAGCCCGCGCCTATCATTCTCTCGATAAACCCCAAGGCGTGCAGGATTTTGGAGCTGGCGACAACACCCAGGTCACCTACGCCCGCAACAACAATTTCTACTATGTGGTGGGCGAAGACTTCCGCGTGCCCGTTGCAGAAGACAGTTATCAGCCACTCAATGGCGAAGCCAATGATCTTGTCGATGGGCAGTTTGTAGAGAGTCCAGCTAAATGGACCGGTAATGGCGCGCGCAGTGCACAACCTGCCATGCACGACTGGTATGAAACCGTCAAAATTAATTTTGGCGTTCGCCCCGATAACAGCAAGAACTTTTCTGAGCTACCCCAGGAGTATGCCGAGCGCGACTACCGGGCCCACGCCCAGTTTTGGGCAGACAAGAAAGTCCCGGATACCTGGAAAAAATTCCGCGATATCGCCCACTACTGGCTGGACTTTGGCGTGGACGGATTCCGCTATGATATGGCCGGTATGGTGCCGGTAGAATTCTGGAGCTACCTGAATTCCTCCATCAAAATGCGCAACCCCAACACACTGTTACTTGCCGAAATCTATACTCCAGAGCGCTATCGGGATTATCTGCATCTGGGCAAAATGGATTATCTCTACGATAAAGTCGGTACTTACGACGCTATTCGTGCGGTCATGGAGAACAAGGGCAGCGCAGATAAAATCGCAGAGGTACAGGCAAGCCTGGTAGATATTTCCTCTCATATGTTGCGCTTTATGGAGAACCACGACGAGCAGCGTATTGCCAGCGCACAATTTTCTGGCAACCCAGAGGCAGGCAAACCTGCAATGCTGGTGTCTGCCATGCTCTCTCCAGCCCCTACCTTGGTTTACTTTGGCCAGGAGTTAGGAGAACCCGCCAACAAAGATACCGGCTTCGGCAAAGCCAGCCGCACCACCATTTTCGACTACTGGTCAGTACCCAGTGTGCGCCGCTGGAACAATGAGGGCGCTTTTGACACTGCACTGCTGACAAAAGAAGAAAAAGAGCTGCGCAGCTTCTACCAGAGCCTGCTTAATTTCTCCAAACAGAGCCCGGCCTTACTTGGCGATTACCTGGACTTGCACAGCTACAACCGCAAGCAAAACTCTGGCTATGGTGAAAAACAATTTTCCTTTGCTCGCTGGAGCGAACATGAAAAATTGTTGGTAATCGCCAACTTCGATAACAGGGCAGTGGAGTTTGATTTTCAGTTGCCTACAGCACTTCTAGAGGCCTGGAAACTACAACCGGGCAGCTACCTGGCTGAAAGCCAGATATCCAATAAGGTGGCAAACCTTATCTTGGAAAAAGACCAAGCCTCCACAAAGATCCAGTTGGCACCCTACGAAAGCCATATCTTTGCAATATCCGCTGTTCCCCAGAAATAGCCACTCAGCCTTGGAGGGGATTACTCCCCTCCAAGAACGCTTAAGCACAGCAATTTATACCCACCTTATCCCCTTTCTCACAACATATTCCCGACAATCCCTAACCATACTCATCAGGTAACTCGCTTGACATAAACACTACTCCATGTATGTTGCTCACAATTATATTGTTCACAACTTAAATAAAAGCCGAAATTGATATGCAAGGGGACATTATGAACCGACAACATAGCCGCTATTTTTCACCACTAAACCTAATTTTGGCTGCACTTTTAGCATCAGTAGCACTTCCTACAATGGCTGAAACTAACAAGGCTGAACAGGGCGAAGCACCTATCCAGGTAACAGACGAGACTTTTAACTGCATCCGAGATATGACCAAGGTGCGGGGGTTTTATGTGGATAATTTACTGGGAGATCTGGATGGGACTCTAGAGGTCGCAAACTCCAGCAGTGGAGGTGTTTATCCTCCTGGATCAGTGGTCCAGTTAGTACCCGGGGAAGTGATGATCAAACACCAAAAAGGCTTTAACCCCGCCACTAAAGATTGGGAGTTTTTTGAACTGGATATTTCTGAGGAAGGCAGCAAAATCCGTAAGCGAGGCTTTGTTGATGTAGTTAACCGTTTTGGAGGTAACTGCTTTGCCTGTCATGTCCAGGCCAAACCTCAGTGGGATTTAATTTGCGAGACCGGACACGGCTGTGAACCCATACCATTAACAAAAGAAATACTGGCCTTGCTGCAAAAAACCGATCCTCGTTGTGAATCGAACCCAAAGTTAAATCAAGAAGAGATTGCAAAATTGCAGGCGCTACAACAAGCACTGATAGCTAAGGATAAAGCGAGCAAGTAATTTATCCATAAAATTCATTTAGTAAAATTTAAACAAGAGAAGAGTAAGTAACCTAAGGTTACAACTTGCTTATTCAATATTATTGAAAAATAATTCAAACCATTAACGTGAATTAGAAAGAGCTCTTACCAACAAAGCTACCCAACCAACTGGTTAGTAGCTTTTTAAAAATTATACACTTAAAGACCATACTATTAATCCTATCGGCCAATATCCCTCCGTAGATTTAAACGACACAGCCCTATCAGAATACTCACAAAGCGATCGTACCAACATTTACAAATAAGTAAAAATTATTAAAAAATGTGATAAACCCCGCAAATACCTAGTTGCTTTCCATATGATTTATATTTTTACCTATCCATAATAGAGAGAATTAACACCAAAAGAATTGGTACCCATTTACCACCTATTAATAGGTGAAAAAATCTAAAATTGGCACCTACATATGGAGAGTGATGTGTCTATTTCTTATGATAAGAGTATAGTGAATAACCTTTGCATTATACTAATTTCTTTGATATTAGTTGCCTGTGGGGGCGGGGGTTCCTCCAGCGATGACTCAAGCACCGAAACTCCTTCTAGTGGCGAGCCAGGTCAAGGAAGCACTAACAATAATACTCTCCCAGTTATTAATAATTTATCCATCACACCAGACCAAGCCCATAATGACAGCACTCTATCTGTTCTACTGGATGTCTCAGACGAAGACGGAGATCTGCTAGAAGTTACATATACCTGGAAAAACAATGACCAAGTGATCAATGAAGTAACAGAACCTTATCTAGCCCCATCCTATTTTAATCATGGGGATTCAATCAGTGTAGAAGTAGCCATCACAGACGGTAAAGACTCTATATCACAAAGCACATCTATTACAATTCAAAATAGAGCCCCCATTATTGAGAGCCTAACCTTTCTAAATTTACCTATATTTACCACTGCCGATATCGAAGCCACTATCGATATTTCAAACGTAGATAATGACCCCCTAACAATTGAGTATCATTGGACTGTAAATCAAGAGTCAGTTTCCGATGTCATAACTAATATTTTACCCTCCAATCATTTTTTGAAAGGAGATGAAGTGGCTGTAAAAGCAGTCGTTTCAGATGGAGATTTAACCGTTGAGGTAACGACTAGCACTCATATCCAGGATACACTACCAGTAATGTCTGTCATTAACATGCCAGACACTGTTCAGTATGGTGAACCTGTAGGATTCCAGGTAGTAGTAGAAGATCCAGATAACGATCCCTATCACCTAGAGTTTCTAGCCCGCCCAAATGGTATGAAGATTGATGAAGATGATAATATCAGTTGGACACCGACTGGACCAATGTTCGAAAAAGAGATGAATGTCCAATGGGAGCTTTCACTGTTACAAGAGGACTACTCACATAGCGAAAGTAGGATGATAAAAGTCTTGGATGAAGAGCGAAAAGTGCCTTTATCAAATGGATATATTGAAACTACGTTTAACTCTCCAGATTTAGCTGTTGGAGACATTGATGGAGACGGAATCAAGGAGATTGTGGCTACCAATGGTCGACGTAGATTATTTGCACTAGGCTCTGACGGTGATGAATATGCTATTAAGTGGGAGCACCCCTATGCATTAGTTGAGGGCGAAGGCCCCACCTATCATGATTACAACGATTTATATTACTCCTGCCTAACCCTCATAGATCTCAACGATGATGGAAGGGAAGAGATCTTAGCAGGATTGCAAGGACACGCTATATGGTCGCATGATACGACAGGTATATTTTTATTCGATGATAACTTAAGACCCAAAAGAGTAGCTACTCTCACAGGCAACGAAGTTCAACAAATTTATGTGACAGATCTAGATAACGATCAGACTCTAGAAATTATTGCCCTTGTTGATTTATATAGTTCTTTTCGAGGGGAAGAGCCAGATGACTTTAAAGATCAAATGCAACTGGTTATCTTAAGTGCTGATAACTACTCAGTAGAGTGGCAATCCGAAATTCTTCAATTAGGCACAACATTTACTGTCGGAAATCTCGATAGCGACAGTGAACTTGAGATTGTACTTGGCGGAGGTTACGTATTTGACTATATCAATGGTAATTATACTTTAAGCTGGCATTATGAAGAAGGCTTCACACCAAATAATGATAGTGCAAGTCTTGATATCGTAGATATCGACATGGATGGAATCGGTGAAATCATCGGCACTCATCCAACCTCCAAATTTTTGACTTTTTACAATGCAAACACTCAAGAAATTAAACTTGAGAATGAAGTTAAACATAATAATTTTGTAACTTTTCTTTCTCCTGAGGATGCAACACCAAGAATCCTCGTAGATACCCTTCCTATAAAGTTACAGCTCTACTCATTTGACATAGACTCACAAAAATTTATCCCTAAATGGATTTCATCACCTTCGGTCTTTAGTGAGAATATGAGAGTGGGCAATCTGGATTCTGATCCAGAACTGGAATTTTACTTTACCAATAGAAACGACGTTATAATTTACTCAAACTCTTCAGATGATGGTGAGCTAGAAATAGAGTGGCAACCTAAACAACATACAACAAATTTGAAAGACACACTTGTTGATGTGAAATCTACACTTACAAACACTTCCAGCTTATACGCCTTAGGTCTAGCAACAATTTCCTCGGGCAACTCGCATTTAATGGCCTTTAATCCTGTTACGAATAGCTTTTCTTTCAGCCCCACAATACCGGGAATTACAAATGAGACAACAGCTGCTGTTTTATTGGACCTTCAAAAAGATAACACTAATGAAGTTGCTTTTGTAACCGGAAAAACCCCAGGCCTTTACGATATTTTTTCAGAGTCTATTATTTGGTCTGGCAACCCTATAAATGAAGAAATAGTTTCCCTCACCGCTGGCCAACTCGGCAATGATAGAAAAACCAGCATGATTGCAACTACTAAAGATAATGGCATATATGCTTATGACATTGATAACTACGAATTACTCTGGAGCCATAATACTGGTGGCGGTGTCGATATAAAACTAATTGACACAAAAAACACAGAACAATTCAATGTAGTCGCGGCTGACAATGAAAACATCAGGCTGCTAACCAGCGATGATAATTATCAATCATTTTCAACAAAGTTCAACATTTTCAACGATATCCCTGAAGGTCAAGAAACACCCATTTATGAATTCTCAAAGAATTCCCAAATAAACATAGCTGATTTAGATGGAGATTCTGTAGATGAAATTATTGTTTTAATAAAAAGAGTTTACAAGTCATGGCTTATGGTGCTAGACGGCAGCCTAAAGTTCGAGAATCTAATTTATCTAGGAGAGCATGATGTTCGCTCTTTTGTAGTGCAAAATTACGGCACCAAACATCGAAATATACTATTCAGTTCTGAAAATGATGGCCGGCGCTATATTATAGAAATTGATCCATGGACCGGAAAAATAATTTCGACCTCACCTGAGCTAGGCCCCAGAATGGTTCCTGATAGTTTACGCTTTATCGACAGCAACAACGATGGACAATATGAATTAGGCTGGTTGACGGAAGAAGGTTCGGTAACTATAACGCGGTAGAATGCAATTGCTGAACCAATAAAATTCTATACATTTCAAAAGCCAAGCAGATCATAATTCAGGTCTGCTTAACTTCAGAACAAGCTAGATAATTAATAGATGGTTGAATCATCCACCTACACTTTGCAATTCATACTTATAAAAGCGCAGATATCAAGCCCTAGTTTAAGTCAGCGTCGGCGTCCTTATCACAATAGTTTAATTTCAGTCATAACCCATTTCAGATTTAAACTTCTGCTGATATTAACCGCTAACCTCAATCCATCAATCCTTAGTGTTGCCGCCACAAACTCAAGAATATCATTCCGCCAAATATACTTCCGGGCAGCTTCAATACTTATAGAGTTACACATCTAAATGAGGCAGCTAATAATAAATAAGACTGATGAGTTTAACGATTTAGAAAAAACACAGAACAATTATTAAAAAGCAACACTTAGGCAAAAATCAATCACTTAATTTATCCAGATTACGCTCAAATTAGTTTTATTCACTACGCAAATTTAATAAGGCAAATGTACCAATAAACATTCCCCAAAGTTAAACTCATTAATAAAGTGTGACAAGCCCCACAATTATCCAATCAACACGCATATAAATTAAATTGTTATCTGTTCATAATGTGTTCTTCCAAGCCCATCAGGACCGGAACTAAAATACCAATTCTTTATCAGCTCAAAGAACTAAACTTGACACTTACATATGGAGAGTGATGTGTGTATTTTTCATGATAAACTTATTACTAACACCGTAGGCATCATGCTAATTTCTTCCATACTTACCGCATGTGGAGGCGGAGGATCATCCAGTAGTGATTCAAATAGTGGAGGATCGGGACAAGGCGGTGGAGCTAGTAATGCACCTCCGGTTATAAATAGTTTATCTATCACTCCAAACCCAGCCTATAACGATAGTGTTCTATCTGTTCAACTTGACGCCTCAGACGAAGACGGAGATCAACTGGAAGTTACATATACCTGGAAAAATAACAATCAAACTATCAGTGAAGCAACAGAATCTAAACTAGCTGCATCCCATTTTAATCACGGGGATACAATTAGTATAGAAGCTTATATCACTGACGGTGAAGATTCTGTTTCGCAAACTACTTCCATCATTATTCAAAATAGAGCCCCCATAATTGAAAGTTTAAGTTTTTCAGACTTACCTGTTTTCACGAATACTGATATTGAAGCCATAATCAGTATTTCAGATATAGATAACGACCCCTTAAATATTGAATATCATTGGACTGTCAACAATGAGGAAGTTTCTGATATCACAACTAATCTTTTACCCTCTACTCATTTCTTGAAGAATAATGAAGTAGCAGTAAAAGTGATTGTTTCGGATGGAGAGCTTACAAGTGAAGCAACGACTAGTACAGAGATTCAAGATACACTACCTGTAATGTCTATTGTCAATATGCCGGACGTTGTCCAGTATGGAATTCCAACAGCCTTTCAGGTGATAGTAGAGGACTTCGATAACGATCCCTATAACCTAGAGTTTCTAGCTCGTCCAAATGGCATGGAAATTGATGAAGAGGGTAATGTTGATTGGACGCCTACTGGGCCGATGTTTGATACAGAAATGGACGTTCATTGGGAAATTTCATTGTCACAAAATGATTACATTCACAATGAAAGTAGAACATTAAAAGTCGTAGATGAAGAACGAAAAATACCTTTATCAAATGGTTATATTATAACCACGGCCAGACCACAGCATGTGGCACTTGGAGACATTGATGGCGATGGAGTCAAGGAAATTGTAGCTACTAATAGTAAACGTAGATTGTTTGCCTTTGGCTATAATGGGAGCGAATATTCCATTAAGTGGGAGCACCCCTATGTTTTAATTAATGGTGAAAGCACTAACTCAGAAGAAGATGATAATAATTTATATATATCTAGCCTAACCCTTGCAGACATGAATAACGACGGGAAAGATGATCTTTTTGCTGGCCTTATTGGAGACAATTATACCGCCCATGATACGACAGGGCTATTTCTATTTGATGATAACTTAAAACCAAAAAGAGTAGCTACTCTCACAGGTAATGGAGTAGAACAAATATTCGTTACAGATATAGATAACGATCAGGATCTAGAAGTTATTGTCCTAATTAGAATGTACAATGTAATGAAAGATAAAATGCAACTGGTTATTCTTAACACTGATAACTATTCGGTAGAATGGCAATCTGAAATTCTCGAGTTAGGCCAAATATTTGCTGTTGGTAATCTAGATAGTGACAGCGAGTTAGAAATTGTACTTGGCGGCGGTTATGTGTTTGACTACATCGATGGCAATTACGCTTTAAGCTGGCGCTATGAAGATGGATTTACAGATGCTAATAAGGACAATCCAAATCTTGATATTGTAGATATCGACATGGATGGGATCGGTGAAATAATCAGCGTCCACCCAACCTCAGGTTTCTTAACTCTTTTCGACGCCAATACTCAGACAATTAAAATTGAAAATGAAGTCAATTCTTATTACTTCACGACTTTTTTATCTCCAGATGATGCAACTCCAAGGATTCTTGCAACGGAGAATAGTGCTAGTAGACCGCAACTCTATTCTTTTGATATGGGTTCCAATAAACTTATCCCTAACTGGACTTCATCGCCCTCAGCTTGGGGGGACAATATGAGAGTGGCCAATCTGGACAATGATCCGGAACTAGAATATTTTTTTAACAATCGCCATGAATTAAAAATCTATTCAAATCTATCTGGTGACGATAATTTAGAACTAGAGTGGGAAATTGGAATTAATCCCAGATTCCTCGAAGATGAACTTGTTGATATACAATCAACATCCGCAGATAACTCTGAAATATCTTCTTTAAGTTTAGGGATGATCCCTTGGGAAAACTCTCACATAATGTCTTTAAACCCCAAAACAAATGTTATCACTTTTAGCGCTGCAATACCGGAGATTGAAAATGAAACAACAGCAGGTATTATGCTAGACCTTCAAAAGGACAACACTAAAGAAATTGCTTTTGTTAATGAGAAAACCCCCGGGCTTTATGACATTTTTTCGGAATCTATTATTTGGTCCGGCAGCCCCATGAGTGAAAAAATAGTTGCTCTCACAGCAGGCAAGCTTGGTAGCAATGAAAATACCAGTATGATAGCAACCACTAAAGACGCTCATATCTACGCTTACGATATGGAAAACTACGAATTACTCTGGAATCATGAGTCTGGTGGTGGTGTCGATATAAAGCTATTTGATGCTAGCAACAATGGGTATTTAGACATTGTAGTGGCTGATGAGGAAATTCTCAGCCTCCTCACTAGCAATGATGATTACCAATCAATTTCTGCACAGTTCAATATTTTTACTGACATTCCTGAAAATCAAGCCCCCCCCCTTAGTGAATATGCGGGTATTACTAAAATAAGCACAGGGGATTTAGATGGAGATTTCATCGATGAAATTTTTGCCGTAATATCATATAGATCCGAGACATGGATTATGTTACTCAATAATAAACTGGAGTTTATGAGACTAACTTACCTAGACGGATATGAAGTTCGTTCTATTGCCGTACAAAATTACGGAGTTTCACACCGAAATATAATTCTGAATATCGAAAATAACGAGAGGCATCATATTGTCGAAATGGACCCATGGACCGGAAAAATAATTTCCACATCGCCGGAACTAGGCCCTATGATGATCGAAAATAGCTTAAGATTTGTCGATAGCAACAATGATGGTATTTATGAGTTAGGCTGGCTCACTGAAGAGGGCTCGATAAATATCACACGATAGAATTCTACTTCTTAATTAACCAGCCTCCTCACTTTAAATACCACAAGCCAAGCAGGTCGCAATTCCAACCTGCTTGGCTCCAGAAGCTATAAAGTGATCAGTGTGTACATCATAGTTTGATCATTCACCTGCACCTTGTAGCTTCCGCTTACAGAAGTGTAGATATCAGATCCACCCTGCTCCAAGTCGCCATCGGAGTCGTTATTGCCATAGTTTTCACTCCAGTCAGCATTAACATCAAACTTGAAACGCTGCTGAGATTGACCATCAAAATTTACCTGGATTTCCCAGGTATTGTCGGCAACTAATTCCATAGCCTCAGCACCCCAACTATTTGGTGTGCCACGGAAATAAAGTGAGGAAAAGTTGGATGCGTAACTACCGCAGTCTGCACAGGTCAGGCTGTAGCTCAGGGTTTCATCATTTACCTCAACAATATAGGTACCTGATACATCGGTGTAGATATCATCCCCACCCTCCTCCAGAGAGCCGTCCGCATTGTTATCCCCGTAGTTTTCAGCCCAGTCACTGCTGACATCAAACTTAAAGCGCTGGTTACTGCTGCCATCAAACACCACAGTGGCACGCCAGGTATTGTCTGCAACCAGGGTCATCGCCTGGGTGCCCCAGCTATTGGGCGTACCGCGGAAATTTAATGCCGTAAAGTTTTGAGCATAACCAGTATTGGGATCAGTCACGGTAATGGTTGCCGTAACACTATCGGTCAGGCCATCATTGTCAGTAACAGTGACTGTCTCGGTATAAGTGCCCGCACTGGCGAAGCTCAAAGTCGTCGAGGAAGAACTACCACCACTGCTCCAGCTATAGGAAATCACACTACCGTCGCTATCAGTAGAGCTGCTGGCATCCAGGGTGACACTCTGATTGACTTCTACTGTGCTGGATACTGGAGTCACAGTTGCAGTGGGTGCCTGCTGGGAAGAGACCTCGGTGATCGAATAGGCCAGAGTCTCATCATTTACTTCAATGAGGTAGTTACCGGTTACAGAGGTATAAATATCTTCTCCGGTTTGATCCAACGTGCCATCAGCACCATCGTCACCGTAATTTTCGGCCCAGTCACCATAGATATCCAACTTAAAGCGTTGGTCTGCCTGGCCATCAAAATTAACCACCAATTGCCAGGTATTATCTGCTACCAATTCAAAAGCTGTTGCTTCCCAATTATTAGCTGTGCCACGGAAATAAAGGCTGGGGAAACCCGTCCCAGAACATTCTTCACCACAGGAACCAGATAGCTGCCCACCGTGAATGGCAGCAGCGGAATAAGCTGCGACATTGAAGGTGGCATAGCCATTGCTGCCTACGGAAATAACATCGCCACTGCACTCATCATCTCCCGCCAGGACATTGCAGTAGTCCCCTGCAGGAAGGCCTGTATACAGTGTCTGGCTGAAAGAATTACCCTCGTTATTGATAACGACATAGCCTTTATCACCGCGTCCAAAGGCAATCTGGTTATCTCCGTTATCCCACCAATTTTCCATACTGGTGCCATCGGTATAGTTACGGAAACCCACCATATTGGCAATATTGCCCCATCGGTGTTGGCAGACCCACTCATCATTTTCACAACTATCAGGACCATTACTCGGTGGCCCGGCATTTTCATCGGTAAATTCGTAACCAGACATCACTTTGGGATAGCCGTAAGGGTGTGCCAACATAAATACATTAGCCAAATTGTATTTCGCCCCGTCCTTATAAGTAAGGTTGCCCCCACCACCATGACCGCGCTCACGATCATGATTATCAATAAAAGTAACGGCCTCGCCAGAGTTAAGCAGCCCCCAACTTTCACCGAAACTGAAGAGATTCTTTATCTGTCCATTAAAATTACTGGCCACATCAGTGCCATACTTAAATTCAGTCACATGGCCCAGGAAAGTGTAATTGTACGGCTGGATCTCAGAAGCTTCGCCAGCTGCGCCGATTACCTCAGAAAAAATCCACGGATTGCCGGCCTTGCTCATTATTCCGTACATGTCGCTGGGGGACATATGTTTAACACCATCCACACGGAAGCCATCAACACCCATACCCTGCAATTTATTCAGATAATCCGCTATTGTTTGCTGGACATAGTCATTGCCTGTGTTTAGGTCTGGCATGCCTTCCAATCTGCAATTCCAAACAGTATTAGCATCACCATAGCCGTCAATTGTACAGTTATCATGATAATCCCATGAGGAAAATTCCGGATGGTTAGCCTCGGACCAATCAGTTCCTCCCCAACCTGTGCCACTCCCGTCCCAGACTGCAGTATGGTTGATCACTGCATCCGCATAAACTTTAACCCCTGCCGCATGACAGCGATTAATCATATCCTGCAACTCTCCCTCAGTACCACTACGGCTAGTGAGGTTGGTATAGGTTACCGGTTGGTAGCGCGCCCACCAGGTATGGTAAGAAATGTGCTCTTGGGGAGGAGAGATCTGTACTGCGTCAAAACCTTTTGGACCCAGGAAATTCTCACACTCATTGGCAATATCATTCCAGCTCCATTCGAACATATGCACAAAGGCTGTGCCTGCACTGGCATGGGTGCTGGATATGGCTCCGAGTACGATACTCGCACCTCCCAGAAGTCCTTTTAACGGAAATTGTTTTTTCATTTTAGCTTTCCTTTTTCTCTCATCTGTAGCCGTTATTTTTTTGTATAAGGAGAACCCCAGGGGCAGTTGCCCACCAATGATTAATGGCTCTCCATTTCTACATAAGTAGGGTCAACCTATAAGCACGCCTTTTCCCAGGCGCTTGCAAATACTTGGATTGCATTCGCCCCACAGTAGGAGCTAGAAATATTCTCCTCAGGCGACACAACCAATAGACATTCGCTCAAGAAAAGAATTTGTAAGAAGCACCGCAAGCGGCGAAGAAAAGTTTAGGCTTATCATCACAGGTGACCATTTATTATTTTTTGCAATTCAAGCCGGACATTTAGGAACCAAACTAACAGTATCTAAACTTTTGGATTGCTATACCCGACCAATTGATCACTCATCCTGAGATATCCACAGACCACCAAAGGCATCAATAAACCGGTAATATGTGAACAAATACCGAACAACAGCGGTAATATGCACCTCCTGTGCTACTGCAACCCCAAAATCACAACTTTCGGGCTTTTGGAAGGCTAATAATCAGTGCTTGAGAGCACATCCTCCCTGTAGGGGGCGTAGTAGAAATTTGTGCTTGAAATATTGATCTTCGGCATGACTTAGTTTGAAAGGCTAAAAATTAAGCAATGTAGAACTGCTTAAATAAGAGGAAGTGCTTAGTGGCCATTAAATTTCATCACTAAGTCCGACAAACTAATTTATAAAATTACTAGTAAGAATAGTAGACGAGCCAACTCCCTCAGACACTGTAGATAAGCCTATAGACGCTATACACCCAGCAACAAAATACACAAGGTAAAACTATAGTAGCTTTGTGAAAAGCTATTTATTAAACCAACGAAGAAGTTATCCCTTACTACTTTATTAGTAACAATATCTACCTTGTGTAAAATGAAGTTTATAAAAATTTGGAATAATTTAAAGAATGGGACAATTTTATTGTTAGCGCAGGGGCACTCTTGTAATAACCTCAACGGATAGGAGAGATTTACGTCAGTAACTACTGCCATAACTGTACGGAACCATTATATAGATGAGTAGTATGGTACCGACTAAAGAATCAGAGAAAATCAAGTTAATCCCAAAATCCTGCGATGTATACAAAAGATGTAATACAGATTCTAACGCTTCAAAAATGTATGGGGCCCTTTAGGTGGAGAAAAGGTTTGAGCTAAATAAAAAACCAATCTTGGGTATCATCGTTTATAAGTAGAGTCTAGGCAAGGCCTGACAAGAAACTGAAATATCTACTCAACGTTTATATTTCCTAAAAAGTAACATGGCCTCAGTACCATCGGTAAAGCTAGTAACGAGAATATACCTCGCTACCCAGTCATCTTCACTTCTATAACAGCAAGCTCAGACATACATCTGAGAATCTTGATCTACCTCAATACCCCCACCCCCAACTACGCCATTATGCGCAACAAAATTATTCGATGAGATAGGCGCCAAATTCGACAAATGGGACAGTCAGGTACTCGGGCTGACAACCCCATCATGGTAGATTAGACCTCTTGGTCAACTGCAGGTCGCACTGGCCAGTAACACGCTTAGTTGAGGAGAAAAAATGGAG
Organism: Microbulbifer maximicatervae (SeqCode); assembly: GCF_052467955.1. Lineage (NCBI taxonomy): Bacteria > Pseudomonadati > Pseudomonadota > Gammaproteobacteria > Cellvibrionales > Microbulbiferaceae > Microbulbifer > Microbulbifer maximicatervae (SeqCode). The sequence goes on along the minus strand of NZ_CP174329.1, from coordinate 892,518 downwards.
CAGCAAAGCACCGTATTCGTTGTAGTGGACCCTAACGATGAGAAGCATGTAGCTCTGGAGCGAGCCCTGATCACTTCACGTGGACGCAATCCTCAGCCGCGACTGGCTGTATTCGTCGCAGTTGATGGTGAAGCGGTGGATACCCGTGCAGTTAACGACCACCTATTTCGCGATGAGTCGTGGTTCCGTGAACAAATTCGTGAACCCATCTCAGAAGCTGGTCTTTCCTGTGAGATCACTGTTTGCTGGTCCAGTGATTGGCAGGCGGCCATCGTGCAGGAATCAAAGCGTTGCAACGCAGAAATGATCTACCTACCAGTACACGCGAAGAGCAGCCGTCGCTTTACCTTCGCCGAATCCAAATGGCGAGTCCTGAAAACAGCGCGCTGCCCAGTAGTATTGATTCGCCCCGGCGCCAAGGACGAGCGCAAAGTTGTATTGGCTACCGTTAACTACCAGGCAAAAACCCTCGAGCAGCGCGAGCTCAATCGCCAGATCAGCGAACGCGCGACCTATATCGCAGGTCATTACGGAGCAGAGCTACACCTCGTAAACGCTTTCCTGGATTCCATGCTCTACCCAGATCGCGGTGCTTTGGCCAAGCTTGCCGATAAAACCGGTGTCCCCACCCATCGCATTCACGTAAAGCGCGGCTATACCAGTGATGTTGTTGAGGAGGTGGCCCGTGAGATCGATGCAGACTTGGTCGTGATGGGAACCATGAATCAGTACGGCGAGACCGGCTCATTCCTGCGTGGCAATACTGCCGAGCGTGTAATTGGCCAGTTGGACGTTGATGTGATGGTATGTAACCAGTTCACCACAACAACAATGAACAACGATTAAGTCATCCCATTTTCAAGGATGCTGAAAGCCCCAGCAGTGCTATCTGCAGGGGCTTTCTTTTTTGGATTTACTGCGATTTAGCAGATAGCAGTAGCAGAGTTCCCTCTGTATCGAAATTCACCCTGCCATCCTCAACTTTGGCTCGCTTGCCCGAGTAGTAATCGGTCAGTTCGATACCATCGGCAAACACACCTTTAACTGATACGCTCTTCTCACCCGCGGACAGTTCCATCGCCACAACTACCGGCTGCTCACCAGATAAGGTGCGGGAGAATGTATAAGGCTTATCCTCCAGCTTCTGGTGTACACCAGCTCCAACTGCCGGGTGCGATCGACGAAACTGCCCCAGCTTCTGCCAATGAGCCAGCAATGCACGGGTTTCCGGCTTTTCCAAGTCATCCCAGTTCATATTGGTGCGCATAGAGGCGTCGCCGAATGCGCGATCATCAATCATGGGGCGCGCCAGTTCATCACCGTAATATATCTGCACTGCACCGGGCGCCAACATCAGTTTACTTGCGGCACTCAGTGTGTGCTGGCGCTCGCGGTCAAATGAGTGATGGTCATCGTGGGAGCCTAGATAATTTAGGACACCGAGCCCTTTTAGTTCACCACTGTTCAAGGAGGAGGAATAGCTGGAGAAAATATCCTCCGCTGGCTTGCCCGCAACCTGGGCAAAATCGAAGTTAATCAGGCTGTCAAAACCGTACTGATAATAGTCCACTTTCCGATCGCTATAATCGTAAGAGCGACCAACACTGGGACCAAAGTTGTTAACGCCGAAATGGTAAACCTCACCCACCATAAAGAAATTGCGATCGTCCAATTTCTTCTTCGGGTTCTCAGCCTTCCACTCCGCCAGGGCTATATCCGCTTCGTTTTTCAGTATTGCCCAGGCTTGTGGCTCTACGTGTTTGACGGTGTCCACACGAAAACCATCGACACCGTATTCACGCACCCAGTCGGTTAACCACTTGATCAGGTAATATTTGGGGGCGCGGGGATAGCCAGTGCGCTCGAAAAAGGCATCCAGTTCACGCTGCTCTTGCTGCAGGCGGCCTTCTTTTTTCCACTTTGCCACCAGTTGCGGCGGCAACTCGACATCTTTCTCGCTCTCCGTGAGGATATCCGTCAGGTTCGCGTGAATTGCACACTCAACATTGCCGGCATAGTCGGACCAATCGCATTGCTGGCTATTGCGCAGCCAACTCGAGGGCCATCTGGAGTCCTGTTCAGTGACTGGCCCGGTGTGATTGAGAATTACATCCAGCAATACGCGAATCCCCTGGCTGTGAGCTACCTCAATCAATTCCGCCAGGTCTGCTTCAGTGCCAAAGTTGGCATCTACGGCAGTCCAGTCCTTAGGCCAGTAGCCATGGAAAGCGTAGGTGCGTTTATCGGACTCATTGTAGCCATGGATGTTCTCAATCACCGGGGCCATCCAGATAGCATCGACTCCGAGATCATTAAAATACCCCGCTTCAATTTTCTCGATAACGCCGCGCAGATCCCCTCCCTCAAAGCCACGCAGGTATGCCGCATCGTCTTTGCGGCCGTAGGGGAAGTCATTGCTGCGATCGCCGTTATTAAAACGGTCCGGCAACATAAAATAGACTGTCGCATTGCGCCAAAAAGGGTCTACCGGCTCTGCAGCCACGGCAGCTTGTACACCACCCAGCATCAGGCCAATCAATAAGCTGGTGAATTTTCCCATTGTTCTCTCTTTTATTCGCCGCTCAGAATTATTCAGAAGCTCCCCAGGCCACTCTAATAGGCCCAGTAAATCAAACATCCTCCCGCGCGGGGGCGTAGGCACTGCGCAGGGTTCAAGACCGGCGATAAGGTTGTGCAATTACCCCATAGTAAAACTATTTTGCGAGCGGCGCTTTTGCAGAGTAATGTAAAACCAGCAGATCGCGAGAAACCGCAGCGCTTTGTCGTGGTCCAAGCGTCACATTCTGTTAGCAGTCAAAGGAGGCAGGGAATGTCGGAACAACAATCTAGGCAAGGGTGGATCATCGGCATTATTGTGGTGGTCGTTGTCGCTGCAGCAGCCTATTGGCTCTGGACCGGCGAGGAAAAGAAAAAAGAAATTCCCACCATCGGTGTTGTCGAAGAACCCCAAACTGCTCCCGAGCCGGAAGCCCTGGCACAACCTGAGAGTCAGGAACCAGCCCAGCCGCCCGAGGAGCCGGTCATTGAAGAGGAGCCTGGTAGAGAGCCGCCTCCCCCCCTGAACGAGAGCGACAAGGCCGCATATGACGAATTAATGTCCTTGGCACCCGACGGCGCCCTGTCCCGCTGGCTGGTACCCGACGAAGTAATACGTAAATGGGTGGCCGCTGCCAACGCAGCATCCCGTGGTGAGCTGATTCACAAGCATCGCCCGCTGAAAACCATTCGCGGCCCCATCACCGTTACCGGGTCATCCGCTGAGGGCTACCAGCTGTCCCCGGAGAACTATCGCCGTTACGACCAACCAGTACGATTGTTCGCACTGGCTAACACTGATGCAATCATCACCTTGTATCAATACTGGTACCCCCGTTTAGCCCAGGCCTACGGCGAGCTGGGGATTCGCAACAAGTCATTCCACCAGGTGGTGATTGGAGCAATCGACAATGTGCTGGCAGCGCCAGATGTTGAAGGCCCGATTCAATTGATACGCCCGTCGGTGTATTACAAATTTGCCGACCCAAAACTGGAAAAACTCCCTGGAATACAAAAGCTGATGATCCGCATGGGCCCCGACAATGCAGCCCGAGTTAAGGAAAAGCTGAAAGAGATAAAGGCTAAGCTCGAAGAAATGCCCGTTCAGGAGCAAACCCAATAAGCAGATCTCAGGTCACTCAGCTTACAAGCTGGGTGGCCTCCCACCTTCAAGATTCGGTTATTTTTTAACCGTTTTATCGCCCAGACACAACAAACCCTACCTTCATCAATTTGAACCGCCGAAAAACTTATTCAAAACGCCAGCGATCATAGCCATCCGATACTCAGCCCATAGCCATTGGGGTATATTACCGGCTGTTCACTAAACGATCCCAACACCAAGCGGTAACGGAGCGCCGCTGCCAAACGGCAACAGGCACTGCCCTATAGGGAAAGATCCAGGGTTCAACAGGAGCGAATCAATCGTAGGGTGCCCTGCGTGCCCCCTTCTGCTTACTCCCCACCCAAGATCTATTCTGTCTCCGCCGGTATAGGCTGTAGATAACAATCGAGGCTCATTTTGAAATATCGTTCCTTCGGCCAAATTCTGGCTGTGACTCTCTTATTTGCTGTATCGCTGGCCCAGGCTACCCCTGAAATTAACATAGCCCCAACACCCACTTGGGTGGATGCCGTCGATCTCTCGAGTAGTGTCACTGCACCCGAAGGCAGTGTTAGGTATCACCTGAGCAACTCCCAGATATCCCATACGAACGAACAACACCAATACTATTTTCAGTTGGTGATGGAGCCCCTCAATCAGCAGGGGGTTAAACAGGTGTCGGAACTGAACATTAGTTTTTACCCCGCATTCCAGCAGCTGGTCGTTCACGAAATTACCGTCTCCCGCAATGATCAAGTGATTGATCGCCTGGACAAACAGGACTTCAAGTTATTCCAGTCTGAGCAGGAGCTGTCCAGCAAACTCTACTCTGAAATGTGGAATGCGCTTTACATTCTTGAGGATATCCGACCCGGTGACAAAATCTCCTACGCTTATACACTCGAGGGAAACAATCCTATTTTTGAACGCGGGGATTTTGGTACTTTCTACTTGTCATGGCCGGATGCCATCGACAGGCGCTATGTAAAAATTACCAGTGACAACAAGCTCAACTACCGTTTTAACAATGAAAAAGTACCGGTGAACGTTACCCGCAATAACAGCACTTACCAGTACACGCTGGACCTGAAGCAGGTATCTCCGATCCTTCAGGAGGGGGAATATCCTCACTGGCATGACCCATTCAACTACATCCAATATTCAGGCTATAACAGCTGGGCTGAAGTAAACGACTGGGCAATGACACTCTACGATATTGACCTCTCCCTGCCACAGGAACTCACCCGGCAATTGGATCAATGGCGCGCAGAGGAAGGCCTTGAGGGAGCGGTCAGCCAGGCTATTGCCTACGTTCAGGAGGACATTCGCTACTTTGGGATCGAGTTTGGAATCAACTCACACCAACCGCGAACGCCGAGAGAGACTTTGGATAAGCGCTATGGCGACTGTAAAGACAAGGCCATATTAATAACCGCCATGTTGTCTCACCTGGGGGTTAACTCTTACCCCGCTTTAGTGTCTTCAGGACGCGGTCGTGACCTTGCCAATGATATCCCCTCTCCCAGTTCATTTGATCATGTAATCAGCGTCATTGAGCTCAATGGACAAGATTATTGGGTTGACGGCACCGCTTCCGGACAGGGCTCCAATATCAAGAGCAAAGGCTTCTTTGATTATGAATTGGCACTCCCCATTCGAAAGGGAACCCGAGCATTAAAACAAGTAACCACGATTTATCCCGCCAACGGCACTCTGCAACTGGATGTCACCGAAAATTTTGAAATCAATGCCGGTGCCAATACCGCAGGGCTAACTGTTGAGTCCACCTACAGCGCTCTCAAAGCGGAGCAGATGCGTCAATTTTTCCAGTCAGCAGACTCTGAATACATAAAGAGTAATTACGCAAACTTTATGGCAACTTACTACCCCGGTATTGAAATCACATCCAATATCAAGCACCAGGACAATCGGGGTGAAAATGTACTTCAGGTATCGGAGCTATATGAGATCAGTGATTTTGCCGAGTTGAACTCTGCCCGGAAGATTTTCTCACTGTATGGCTCCAGTATCGCCTCTTATATCACCAGCCCCCAGAAGCGTATTCGCCAGAGCCCATTAGCGCTGGCACATCCTGTGGATATCAACCACAAAGCAGTAGCCAAAATTACTGGAGAGGTTTTGTGGAGAGAGGAATCCCAGGATCTACAGATAGACAATCCCTGGTTCACCTTCTCCAGAACCTCCAATCATATTGGCAATAACATCTCGGTGAACTACGCCTTTAAATCCAAAGCGGACCATGTCCGCAATACGGATATTGCCGAGTATATGGAGCAACTCGATAAACTGGATGAAGCACTTCAATATCAGTTCTGGGCCAAGGGCGATAATTCGAATACCCAGGAGACCAGCAAGGCAATGAAAAACCTGGTTAAGTCACTGATCAGGAAGTAAATAATGAAAAAATTCCTTTTTGCCCCCGTTATTTACTTACTGGCCTCTTGTGCGGCCCACACTTCCATCGAACCCGGCGATAGTGAAATAAGGCGGCTAACCGAACAAATTGCTAGCGCTCCAGATAAAGTTGCTTATGAGGATTTCTGGGTTGCCTATCTTGAGTCTCAGCAACCCCTGAATAATATCGCGGCCAGAGAGCGCTACCAGGCGGAGCTATCCGCGATTGAATCTGGGGATAAGTCTTGTGAAGCCGTGGACTGGAAGGCCGTAACAAACAACAACATCCTGTCACTGACGCCCCATCTCAGCGCTGCAGAATGCTATGAGTCTGTGGGACAGTTAGAAGCCGCCAACTACCATAAAAACCTGTTTGAATTTATTGCTACTGGTATCCTCTCCGGACGCAGTGGTGAGTATAGCTACAGTGCCTTTGAGGTCGGGAGCTGGGCAGATGCAGAAGACCTGCTCACCATATCCGGCTATGAAATTATTGATAGCTATTTTGAATTTGCAAATAGTCGCAATGCTATATACCGCGTATATAACGTAAAGGAAGTAGGCGGTTATCAGGTATCGAAAATCTACTTCGATAATGCCCGCTTTCTACATCGACTGATCGCGATCCGGTATCCATTTGCCGGCACATCAGATCAGCTCTATACAGATGTGATCCAGGTACTAGCCTCTACAGATTATGCCGCTCGACACGCCGAAGGCATTGTGTTTCATGCGGAGGGGCAGTATCCACAGGCTGAACAGGCTTATCTGGACGCTATTATTATGGGATCCATTTCCGCCAATATCAGTTTAGGGCGGCTGTGTCTCAGTGGCAAAACTGAAAAATTCGCAGTTAACGAGTGCGCACAATTATTTGTTGCTGCTGCGGATCTGGGCCTCGAAGAGGCGAAGGTTTACCTAGCCTATATAGCCTTTATGGGCCTGGGAATTGATCCGGACAAAGAGTTAGCAACTTCACTACTCTCCAGTGCCGAACAACATTTGAAGAAAGGCCAGGCGGAGTATGAACTCTACTCCCTTTTTGCGTCAGAGGAATTTAACTCAACTAATGAATCCGGTGCTGCACAATTCTTGCAAGCCAGCGCTAATAAAGGTTACCCCATAGCCCACTTTACCCAGGCTATTGGTTACCTTGAGCAGAATAATTACTATCAATTTGAACAGCTTATTCAAAAAGCTTCCGATAACGGCTTTTCACCAGCCCAGTTTTTTTATGCGAGCTACCTGCTGGAGGAGAAAAAAGAAGCCAGTGAGGGCATGGCACTTCTCAATGAGGCCGCTATTGCAGGCAACCCCGCCGCACTCTTTGAGAGAGGGCGTATCACACAACTAGGCGCCCATGGCCAACCGGTTAATATCAATCAATCTATCAGGGACTATCAAGCTGCGGCATATCGTAATCATCTTCCTGCACAATTAAAAATGGGGATCCTGCACTCCAAGAATATTATTGCAGATGCCAACGCCGATATTGCCTATGCCTGGTATTTATTGTGTGGACGGGCCGGCCACCTGGAGTGTATTACCAATATGGGTTACTCCGCCGAAAATGGTTATGGAGTGGAACAAAATCCGACCCATGCAGCACAACTTTATAGGCTCGCAGCTGCGGAAGGTTCAGCCAACTCCAGTGCCAGGTTGGCCGGACTCTATGAAACAGGCAGCGGAGTAGAAAAGGACCTGAAACAGGCGATCTATTATTACTCTCAAGCAGCAGAGAGAGGGTTAGCTAGCGCTATGAATAAGCTGGGGCTCATATATTTGGACTCCAGTAGTGATTCTATCAAGGACTATTCCGAGGCTCTTCATTGGTTCGAACAGGCAGCGAATCAAAATTCAAAGTGTGGATACTTTAATCAAGCCCGCATGTATGAACAGGGGCTTGGTGTAGACGTTAATCTAGATCGCGCAATGTCACTTTACGAGGAAGCCTCAAAGAGAGGGCATGGTATAGCTTCACTAAAAATTGCTGAGGCCTATAGCCAAGGCGAATCTCCAGATAAAAATCTGGATCAGATACTTTACTATTTGAAATTGGCTACAGAACAAAGTGACGACCAGCAGTTGAAACAAATCCTGGAAAACTGCGCCGACACAAGAGATTGTAATGTTTCACACTTAAAACAGTTCCTGAGTGGACTCCCTGCAGAGTAAGATTCCTTATGCGGTTAACTATTCACAGTGAATAGTTGACCGCTTTCAACTTTGCTTTGCCAACAGGCTCCCAAATTATCCTTTTCCCCACCTAATAAACCTCCAACTATTTCCCAGCCTATTTCTCCTATCTTTATTGGCAAAAAATTCCAAGGTGCGATCGATAGCACTATTTCTTATTCAAGTAAAAAACCGGCCTCAAAAGCAAGCCAGCCATCACAGAATATGATTCACAGCTCTTTATACTCCGCGCCAATTCTATTTGATTTAACGGATCTATCGAGGCGATATGACCTATTCACTGAAGTTACTCACGGCTATCAGTTTATCTGTATTTCTTAGTGCTTGCGGTGGGGGCGGAAGCTCCGATGACAACGAGCCTGACGACACTCCAGTAAGTAGCGATAGCGATTCAGGAGCAAACACTGACGGCGATGATGGTGATGATGGTGATGGCAATACTGGCTCTGATGATGACAGCTCCAGTTCTGATGATAATGACAATTCAGATTCGGATGACGACGACTCTGACAACGATGATTCCCCCAGCATAAGCGGGGACAGCGGCAGCGTCAGCGAAGATGTCGAGACAACAGTTTCAGGGCAACTAGTCGATAACTCAAACAGAAATCAAACCTTTGAATCCGGAAATTTCCAAGGGACCTATGGAGAGCTGGAAATATCCAGCGATGGCAGCTGGACCTATACTCTGGACAGTGAACTATCCGATCCAATTGCTGGCTCAGAGTTAGTGACCGACGCATTTAATTTAGGTATCGGCTCCAGTGATTCAGAAGCCACTATATCCATTTCCATAACCGGTTACGACGATGCCTACACGTTCAACCCCGCCAGCCCACTGGCCACTTTGATTGTTGAAGGTAAGGAATTTTCTTCAGGAACATTCCTTTTGGAGGATGTCGATGGCAATACTCCGGAGTTTGTCGAGGAAACTCTTAACGGATCCTACGGCGATTTCAAGTTATACAGCAACGGAGATTGGGAATACAGCCTGAATGATTCTGCAGACAGTTTAAAAAATGGTGAAACGACAGAAGATACCATTTCATTCCAACTTAGCGATGGCACTACTCAATCGATTACCTTCTCTGTCGTCACTTTAGAGCCTGATGAAAGCAGTATCGTATTCATTTTCATGAACTTCTCTGATGCTGTACCTACAGATACCACTGATATCTCTGATATTGCAGATATGGTCTTTAACGATGAAGACTCTCTCGATAATACCTACCTAAAGAATTCATTGGGACAACTAAAATTCCTGCGCCATCGCATCAGCGACAGCTCCCTGGAACATTACTGCTATGGAGAAGGTAGCAATGAAGATAGCTCCATCGACTGTATCAGTTACAACATTCCGGATAACCAAGACGGTGGCACTCTAAGTGTTGACGATGCGGCAGCCCGCTCCAGCCAGGGAGGAGAATATACAGACGGAGGATACACTTGGCGTGACAATGCAACAGAATGGGCGGAAACCAATTTAGTTGATAACAATAACAACCCTATCAACCTAAGCGACTGGCGCCACCGTGTTTACATCTACCCACCAAAGGCCAAGAGTGCTGGGCTGGTTGGGGCTGGTGTCGCCTCTGTTGGTGGTAAGTGGAGCATCGTTACCGCTTATACAGACCAGATAATAATGGGCCATGAACTTGGCCACAATATTGGACTCAGCCATGCCGGCAATGATGACAACAATGATGGCGATACCTTCGATAGTGGCGAAAGCGAGTATGGAACAGATGGGAGCTTTATGGGGAATGCCTGGACTTCGCGCTTATTTGGCAGTGGTCACCGAGAGTATATGGGCTGGTATGATTTATTCCCCGAATATACCCAAACGGTAACCCAGACCGCCGGCAGCACCGAAGAGGTGGAGATTGAGGCTATTGAGCTGACTGCGGGAGAGCTCTCAGGAAACCTGCCCCAGCAGCTGAAAGTTGAGAGTGCGGGTAGTCAGAATGGAGAAGACTACTACTACGTGAACTACCATGTAGGCCATGACATACTGAACCCATCGTCTCATATGGAAAATTCAGTATCCATTCATTATCTCGATAATAGACTCTTTAACCATGTAGCAGAACTCAAGGAACCAGGAGATAGTTTTACCGACTCAAATATTGGCTTAACCATTGAGTTTCAATCTATGGCCGCAGACAAACAGTCGGCCACTATCTTAGTCAGTTACAGTGATTAGGCTATAAATCCGTTACCGCAGGATAAATACTATGAAAAAGTTCATTCTAATAGCGTTTGCATTGAGCTTCTCCCTATTTGTGCAAGCAGAGGAGATTGTAACTGGCACCTTGGAGGAAATTATCTCTGAAGATTTTGAAACGGGAAAATCCGAGCGTAAGTTTTCCCTGAAAGATGAGCAGACTGGCCGCTACTTCTTCCTGGATGCCGATGAGGCCAAGCTCAAAGGTATGAAATCTGGAGATCGGGTTAAAATTCGTGGTGAGCGTGGAGAAAAGCACATACTACGTATAAAAGAATCAGAGAAAATAGAAGTAAAGGATAGCGAATAGTCATTTATTAATTAAAAACGATTCACCTCCCTATCTGATTAAAGTGGAATAGTGCTCAGAGATAATCCGAGCACTATTCCAGATTTTCTTCTACCCCACCCTTAATTGATTTAACTGATCCATGTGCGGCATAAAGTTCAGAGCACAGCGGCGGTTAAAATCCTTGATTTCTTCCAGTTTATATTTGTGAGCAAACTCATTACCTGGACGTAACTGTTCCTGTCCCGGGTAAATCCCCTTGCCAGTCAACAGGCAATTCCAAGATACATTCGGGAAATAGACATCCAGTTTTTGATCCAATAGTTCATCAGTAATATTCTTGCCTGCCATCCAGGACATCAAGATTGAACGCAAGGAGGGAGATATCTTTTCATTAGTGCCATTGGCAATCCAATAATCCGTATCTGTTCTCGAACTAATACGATAGTGACAGACGATATAGTCCCGCACCGCATCAAAACGAGCGCTGATACGATTATTAAAGTCATCCCTATATTTATCAGTATGATCACCATTGTTATAGGCCTCTATAAAGCGCACTACAGTCTCCTGAACCATATCAAGCGCCGTTGCCTCCAAAGGCTCAATAAAGCCTTGGGAGAGCCCCACCGCCAGGCAGTTCTTGGCCCAGTGTTGGGCAACCCGTCCCACCTTGAACTTTAATCTACGCGCCTCGACATCACTGTCCAGCAAACCCAAGTGAGCGCGAAATTCCGTTTCTGCCTTGTCATCATCGACAAAGCGAGAGCTGTAAACGTAGCCGTTGCCATTGCGATTAGTCAGGGGGATTTTCCAGGCCCAGCCATATTTCATCGCAGTAGAAATAGTGTGCGGTGCATACTCCCTTTCCTGGTCCGTAGCAAATACAACCGCAGAGTCGTTATACAGACTCTCAGCGCTACTAATAAATGGAACTTTCAAGGATTGTTGTATAAGACTTCCACGGAAGCCGGAACTGTCCACATACAGATCAGCTTTGAGAACCTCACCGTCAGTAGTTTTCAGGTGATCAATATTCCCCTGTGCATCGAGCATAGCACCAGCCACTGTCGCCACCTTATAGCGAACCCCTTTTTTTTCGGCAACACCCCGCAGGAACTGGCCCAATAAACCAGAATCAAAATGGTAGCCATAGGCAATTTCAAAAGGGAAGTTTTCTGGTGCGACCGGGGATAATTTTTGCCGAATCATCTCAGTGGCCAGAAAGAAGTGGTCCGGGTGCCCCTCCAAGTCAACGCCCTTCCTGCGCAGGTAACTATTATGAAAAAATGCCGGGATAGTAAATTGGTCAGGCTGGCCAACAAAGGGATGAACATACTCGGTAAAGCCCGGTTTGACCGACCAATCCCTAAAGGTAATACCGACCTTGTAAGTAGCGTTACAAGCTGGCATCCACTCCGATTCGCTAACCCCTATAGTTTCCATAAAACCTTTTAGCGGCGGAGTTGATCCCTCCCCCACACCGATAATTCCAATATCCGGTGATTCCACCAGGGTGATTTCAAACCCTTTATTCTGCCAATGGGTCGCCATCAGATTGGCGGTTATCCAGCCAGCGGTACCCCCGCCAAGAATAATTATTTTTTTGCGTTGATTGCTCATGGCGACTCTCAAAAATTCGGCACCGCACTTATTGCCGGCCCCTTTAATATTTTAAAAAAAAACCGCCCGGCAAGCGTAGCTCAGCGGGCGGTTTCTTATCACACCTTCAGTTTTACACCGAAAGAACCAGCGATACTTAGTAGCTATAGTTCAAGCCGAGGTAGAATTGACGCCCAAACTCAGTATATTCACCGAGGACACCATCTACTCCATATGATTTCACATCAGCCTCATCAGTAAGATTGTTCGCTGAGAAAACCACATCGATACCATTATCAAATGCATAGGATATCTGAGCATCAACGGTAGTGTACGCCTCAGCTAAGGCCGGAGTAGAGCCTCCCGGTATCGGCATAATCAGGATAAATTCATCCCGATAGCGAACATTGACGTGGGAGCTGAAATTACCGATGTCCCAAAATACTGTAGTACTCCAGACATTTTCAGAGAGGCCCGGCAACGGCAGGTTTTCACCATAGAGGTTACCGCCACTCACTTCGGTTTCACTCTCAGTATATGAATAGCTGGCGGTCATACCCAAGCCAGCCCAAATACCCGGCAGCTGATCAAAGGTTTTGGTACCCGCAAGCTCAATGCCTCGAATATAACCACCCTTGTCGTTGTTCACGTAAGTTTCGAAAGCGCCGGCTTCCAGACCAACGGGAATTTCAATGCCCAGGGAATCAAACAGCGCCGTTCGATCTGCCTGGCTATCCAGGTAGATATACTGCTTTTCTACCAGGCTTTCGATATCTTTCCAGAAAATAGCTGCAGTTACCGCACCGCCATCTTCAAAATAGTGCTCATAAGCCAGGTCAAACTGGTTTGCACGGAAAGGATCGAGGTAGGGAGAACCTTTGGTCCATACATTGTATTCAGTATCGTTCGTTTCGTTATTAACGCTGTTCCAGGAACCAGCGCCGCCTTTCAGCTGCCCAACCGGTGGACGACCCATCACTTTAGCTGCAGCAAAGCGAATGTAGTCCTGCTCGGTCAGCTCAAAGTTCAAGTTAAGGGAAGGCAGGGTGTCTGTGTATTCGGGGCCGTACTCAACATAGTCGAAGCTATCTGAAGTTACACCCACGTCATCAGTAATTTCGATACCATTGCCAGCACCCACATTTTGGATACCACTGGACTTCACATCGGTTTCAACAACCCGTACACCGAAATTACCAGTTACTGGAATGCTCCCCAGCTGAGTATCGATATTGGCCATCAAGTAGTAGGCAAAAACTTCCTCTTTCATCGTCCCGGACTCAACGAAAGTCCAGTCCTGGCTAAATACCTTTTTACCTTCGTAGTTACCGGCTCCAAAAATACTGGAAGCCAGGGCATCCATATCGTTGACTACGAACTGTGGTATCCCGCTGGTGGATTCAACACTGACATAGCCGTCCAGTAGTTGCGGCTCACAATCGATGTCGGACAGGTTATCCGCACAGTAGCCATTGAATTGGCCATCGCGGCTACCGTAAAGGAAGGCTCCACGCTCAGAGTCAAAAGTGCGCTCAGAGACACGGAATCCTGCCTCAATAGAGGCAATGGCTCGCCACTCCAAATCGAACTTGTAATCGAACTTGAAGGCTTCAACCTTATCAGTGTACTCGTGGGGGTATTCTTCGTAGCGCGACAAACGCATGGTATCCAGATCGGTGAAATCTACACCGGAGAAAACGCCTGAGGGAATACCGTCGCCATTAAGGGAATAGGCAAAGCTCTGCCCAGCAGCTTCCTCCCAGGTATCTAAGTTACCATCGTCATCGTAGGTCAGGTCGTAAGCGTGCATGGACACAATCTGGTCCTTGCGCGTCTTGGTGCCCTTACTGTAGGAGTAGTCAACGGCCAGGGTGTGGCGATCACCTAAATTCCACTCCAGGTTCAGACCAATACTATCGCTGTCAGCCTGGGTGGATTGATCCTCAGAGCGGGATTCAAACCAGGGGCTGGAATCATCAGTTGTCTTAGGGTCGGTAATAATTACCGTACCATCGGTAACCACACCGCCATTCACTTCGGTATCGGAAAGGGTGTAAAAGTTTGTATTGGCCAGGCCACCAACCGTAATACCGTGGCGAGTATCAACACGCTCAAAGTCAGACTTAAAATAATCTAACTGGGCCTTGAAGCTATCGGTAGGCTCGAAAACGACGCTGGCCAGGTAACCATTGCGAGTATCGGTACCATCACCGGATTGCCACTGGAACGCTCGCGGTAAAGCATCTTCACTGCCATCACCATCGAAATCGTTCCCCGGCTCATAACCGATTTGGCCGTCTGCACCCGTGCGGGACTTTACAAAGCTGTTCGGCTGCTCAAGGTGAGAATAACCCAGGGCTACGCCCACCTTGTCATCCATAAATTTACCCATGTACGACAGCGTGACGCGCTCACCGAATTCGTCGGCACCGACGTCGTCTGCTGCGTCGTTATACGACATACGCACATTGGCATTAAAGTTGTGTTCTTTGTCGGCGTCGAGAGGATTGGCTGTTTTCAGCTCTACAGAGCCCGCTACACCACCTTCAATATGAGAGGCTTTCGGAGTCTTGTAAACCGCCGCCTGATTAATCAGCTCAGCAGGGTACTGGTCAAAAGACATCCAGCGAGTACTTTCGGTATAACCACTGGTAGAGGCCTGCTCACGACCATTCAGGGTGGTTTGCAGGAAGTCGCCGTTCATACCGCGGATATTTAGCTGTGAGGACTGACCGTTGGATCGCACGGTGGTTACGCCGGGCAGACGACCCAAGGCATCGGCGATTGATTGGTCGGGAAGAGATGACAGAGCGCCCGCATCTACCACATCGGCCACAACATCGGCGGCGCGCTTGGCTTCAACGGAGTCCAAAACGCTGGTGCGAATACCGGTAACTGTTACTTCTTCCAGTGTTTCCTGCTCCTGCGCATAGGCCCCGGACACGGAGGCCGCAATGGCAGCAGATAGCAAAGTGGGTCTGAGCGCCCCTTTACCTTTATTGGATAGACTCATCATCTTCTCCCTGGACTTATCGTTATGTTGAGACCCTGCATCCTAGGGCGGCCCCTAATCCATAACATCCTCCCCCGAGGGGGGAGGAGACGGGAAAAAGTGTGAGATCAATCACAGGTGTAATTTAATACACGTTTGTCAGGCCATAACCCAACAAAAGTACCGGGCAATTACCCCTCAAGCTGTACTGCAGCGCCAATCAAGGCCTGATAACCCGCATTCAACGCGTATACCGGAACGGCCTCCATCCATTGAGCGACACGCCCTTTCGTCAGGAAACGCTGCTCAAACTCACTCTCAGGTAGCAATTCAGCGATCCTGGGCAGTATACCACCACCCAAAAATACCCCGCCACGCGCGCCCATATACAAAGCCGCATCCCCGGCCGCACTGCCTAGGAAATTGAGGAAATCTATCAGAGCTTCACGGCACAGCGGATCTGAACCTTCAAGGCCACGGGCGCTGATATCGGGGGGCGTCAGGTCCTCAGCAATCTCTCCGTTCAGCTCGCAAACTGCGCGATAGAGATTAACCAGCCCATTGCCCGATAAAACCCATTCATTGAAAACGGGTAACTGGGTTTTCATCAGGATTTGCAGCAACTGCAATTCACGCTCAGTGGAGACTGTCAGGTTGGCATGCCCGCCCTCTCCCGCCAGCACATGGTATCGACCATCAGCTTCAGCCAGTCCAGCAACACCGAGCCCAGTTCCGGGACCGAGCACCGCCATAGGGGCACCTGCCTGCCGGGGAGTATCGCGCAGTACCTGGTAATCTGATTCGGCCAGACGGGGCAGAGACTGAGCCAAGGCGGCAAAATCATTAATCAGCTCTAGGTGGGGAAAGCTAAACTCTTGCGCCAGCTCCCCGGCGTCAATAGTCCAGCCCAAATTGGTCATATAAACCTTTCCACCTGTTGGAGTCATCTCCAGCGGACCGGCTGCTGCAATACACGCCTTTTCTGGGCGCGGCTGGTTTAACCCATCGAGCCAGTGCTGTAGTGCTGCATCAAATCCCTCGAAGCGTTGGCAATCAACGACTTTCAGTTCTTCCAGCTGGTAACCCTCTGCTACAGGCTTGGCGATGGCAAATCGGGCGTTGGTCCCACCGATATCCGCTACGATACTCGTCATAGTTATCCTTCTAACTTCCCCCTAAAAAAGGCGATATAACTTAAGGCGTCAGACAAAATATTGCCAGCCCCAAAGCTTACTACAGAGGACAACTCACCCTATAAAGAAACCGCATAACCCCATGCATGACCCAGATAAGCTCGGTAAACCTCGCAACAGAAAACCAAACTGCAACTTTCAGTCACTTTATTTTAGCGATCAGCGGGGGGGATATTTTTCACGCTATCGGTAAACGAGCAGATTTCATCTTTACTAAATCGAGTATTGACTCGCTTCTGTGAGGCTGGTTGATAGCTAATACCCACACCGCTACGCCATGCAACCTGGGGTCGAATGGGGCGGGGGCAAAAATTACCGCCACAGTTAGGGCAGACGTTACTGAGTAATGTCTCGACGCAGGGCTGGCAGAAAGTACATTCGTAAGTACAAATCATCGCCTCTTCCGAGTTTGGCGGTAGATCTTTATCGCAATTCTCACAGTTCGGCCTTAACTCCAGCATCCCAGTTCCCTCCTTGTTCGCTAAATAATTTTTTGAAGTTTATTAGTCTTAATTTCTCGCTCAACCTCCCTACACAAAGGAAGTTATCCCAACAAAAAATGACTACATAAAATCTGTATAAGCTTTATATATGGAAGATTAAATAGCTTTTTATATTAACGACTTACTCTCTCCAATAGTGGTATTAAAATGACAGTAAATCGACAAATTCCGACATGCTCAACTGTTACAAAATCAACATTGCAAAATGCTTACCCAATCCATCAAATTGATGACTATCTCTTGATAAGATAACCACATTAATTAATTTCTAAGAAAGGAAAACCCACTTAGACACTTCCCTCAGATTCCACAACCAGAATACGAGCCTCACCAACAGGATGAGCTACATGTTCCGTGCCCTCAGAAGCGTGGAATATATCACCAGGTCCAAGAAGTTCCGATTCGGTTCTACCTGCCACTTTGTAAAACATTTCTACATGACCATCGAGAACAGCGAAGACTTCCTGGCCATCATTGATATGCCAAATATAAGGTTTATTAGTCCAATGCAGTTTAGTGGTAATCCCGTTCATATTTGCGATAAGTTGCGATTCCCAGGGCTTACTACCGGTAAAATCTCTGCTACGCACTATTTTCATAATGTTTATTCCAATATCGCTTTATAAAGTTTCCGGAACCATCATTTAGAGAGTCGGTAACTATAAGGCGGATTCTTCAGGCGCAGGGGAAGTCATAACACCATTTTCATCAGCCTTTTTTTCTGCCAGCTCATCAACTCGCCTCACCCCAAAAGTCACCGTTGGTGGAATGCCCATCCCCAGATCGATGTCCGCAACACGATAATTGCATCCCCTGGCTTTGAGAATGGCATTCACCTTCTCCTGCTTCTCAACCGCTTTGATAACTGTATTGGCTATTACTTCATCACTGCTAAAAGCGGTTACGGACTCATTGACCCTTTCACCGAGTTCCTTGGCTTTATCAAAAATACCCATAATTTCCTATTCCTTCTCTATTCATTCGCGGCCGAAATCATAGGTTAAATATCTATTTTTAGGAACCGCAAGCAGGTAGCCCTGACTCCACCTCGGGGCAACAACAATCAAAGGTTAAGACGAGCTGGTCACTTAAGAGTACCCAGTTAAAAGGGGCCCATTAGTCAGCACCAGGCCTTTGTACAAAATAAGCTGACCACCTATTCATGAAGCGGAAAATCCGCTGGATTATTCATGCCAAAACCTATTTACCCCTATAATTTCGAGACTCTCCCCCTCTCGTCTTGCCCACCCCAGATTGATGTGTCACTATCATTTTTTTGAGGTTTGGTAACGATAAATGAGTGGGCGCAAGCAGTTCGATGAGTCACAAGTACTAGACAAGGCCATGCGCGTTTTCTGGGAAAAAGGCTACAAAGCAACTTCCTTGTCGGATCTTGAATCGGCCATGGGACTGAATAAATCCAGTATCTACAACACCTTCCAAAGCAAGGAAGGGCTGTATGGCCGCTGTCTGGAACATTTCCACACCCAATACGCCTGCGATGCTATGGATACCTTGAACCACCCGGACTTTCGCACAGCCATGGGCGGCTTCCTGGAAATGCTTCAGTCTGGTATGGAGAACTCTGAAACTCCTGAAGGCTGTATCGCTACTATGGCAGCAATGGAGGTGGGTGCCAGTGAAGGATTTCTCGCTGATCTGGTAGCAAAGGGTACCAATGATATGCTGAACCGGATCGAAACCCGTATGCAGAAGGCTATTGACGATGGCCAATTGCAAGCCGGTGTCGATTGTGCCGCCCTCGCCGCGATGGTTATGGCGGTAAGCCGAGGCGTAGTGGCCCTGAATAAAGGCACGGGCAGTACCACAGCAGGCAAAAACAGTTACCAACAGCTATCCACAATTCTGGACCAGTATACACTTCCCTAAAAAAAGCCCACCCCAAAACTTCTTGCCTCTTTGGGGTGGGAATAGGGGTATTCCTGTGAGAATTAACTTTTAAAAATAGCGACGTAATTCCAACTGAAAATAGTCGTCGTTGCGCAAATTGTAGGTAGGATCTTCTTCATCGGCATTACCGAAAAAACGCGCTTCCGCTTCCATTAACCAACGGTCATTTAGTCGGTGGGTCAGTTCCAGATTGGAAAAACGACTACCGTTATCCAAATCGGTACTTACGGCAAATAAAAGCTCCGTATCCTGTGTATTATTTAGGGCGTATCGCGCACCTATTGCAATGTCATTTTGACTGGCCGTAGACCAAGGTCCGGTACGATCATCAAATTGATACTCCATTAATACCCCAAGATCTGAGACCGTTTCGCCAATACCATAAAATGTATATTCGAAACCGCCGACAGCCGCTGTCTGGCGACCTTCACCGCGAGGTTTAAATGAAATAGCTTCAAACTTCCACAACCAATCTCCACGGGTAGTTTGGATGTCCACACCCGTCTGATCGATCTGTGCATAGTAAGGCGCAAGCAAGCCATCTTCCGTAAGCAATAATAATGGATCCCGATTAGTGCCGGAAAAATGGCTGAGGCCCAGGTCCCAATCTCCAAGTACATGGCTGTAACGCAAGGCCCAATCTATATGCTTCTCCTCCCGGTCAGATTGATAGACCGCAGCATCCTCATCCACCGGCAGCGGCGCACGCAATCGCCCTTCCCGGCCAACAAACTGACGCTCGCGAAAACCCAGTAAACCGTACACTTCCAGTGTTCCCCAGTCACGCTCCATCAGGAGGTTTATCATGGGTTGGCCCAGCTTGTCTTCACCGTCGATATTTTCCAATGCATCATCCTGGTTAATCACATCCACCAAATGCACGGTTTCAGTAACTCCCCAAAATACTTTGCGCACCCCAGCGTAAAGCTCGAAATTATCGTAAGCTTTCCACCAGTAAAGCTCGCCGAGATCCGCGTGATTGCGATCGTTATCCTCACTGTCCCAGCGCCCAAAGACATTGGCCACAACACGCTGGTTTCCATCGTCAAAATCCCGGTAGTACTCGAGATTTAAAGACGCAGAAAGACCGGCATCACTTTGTGCTGAATCCAAAGGGTCTGCGGTGAATGCGCGGGCCTCCAGGCCCGCATAACCGCTCAACTCATTTGCTCCAGCCGTATGATTCAACGCCGCCAATAGTGGCAACAAAGTGAGTATTTTTCGGTTAACCATGGGCGCAATCCCTATTTCGCCCTGGAGAGACTATTTTTGGTGAAGTCGCGATCGGTAAAACCATTGCCAAATACCCAGTCGCCGTACAACAACTCTGTGGATTTACCAGTCTGGTGATTAACCATTTCCATTTTATTGGCTCGCCAGTATTGATCGGCGTACTGGTTGTAGTCGGAAATCGTGAGGGTCTTCATCAGGTCCCCTTTTCGGTCATAGTAATCCGTTCTCCATGCGCGGTACTCCTCTGTATCAACCCAAAGGTGTTGAATGGAATAACCAGATTTAGGATCAACCGGATCCAACTCCAGAACAAAGTGATCGCGGCCATCGAAAGACTCGTTGCGCAAATATTTGTAGGTGTACTTCTCCACCTCCTGTGAGGCGATATCTTCATAGGAGAATTCACTACCCATAAATGGTCCAGACTTGTTGCTGGAGGAAATACGCTTTACTCGCTTTAAGGCAGGCAAATAGAGCCACTGGTCATCGGAGCCCACTTTATGAGTAAAGGACAAAAATGCTGTGCCCTTTACATCCCGAGGGTTGTCAAAAATCACCAGGGATTTATCTCCGTCATTTTCCTGCTCCAGAGTTTTGGTGCGCATAGCCCGCACACTCTCCTCACCATATTTATTACGCAGGGTCATTGTAAGGCTGTTGCTGAGATCGCCGAATCCCAAGTCGCGGCGGTCCGCCTCCTTGGCAATTTCCAGACCTTTTTCTGCGGACAGATCCAGTTCACTGGCAGAAACAGATAAAGCTGCCAGAGCCAGGGCACCTGCTAGGGCCCGTGTCAAAAACTGTTTTTTAGAGCGGCTGGGTTGCATAGTTTTGCTCCTTATTTTCAATAGAGGTAATAGCAGGGTCGTATGCCTTGGCATCGAGCTTCATCAAGAGAATCGGAAGAAGTAGGAAATCCGCCAGCAAGGCCATCAAAATGCAAATTGCGGTCAGAAGTGCCATGGAGGAATTCATACCGAAGGAGGACTGGGCCAACACCATAAATCCGGCAATTAGAATGATTGAGGTCACAACTATCGCTACACCCACTGAAGAGAAGGCGTAACGCAGTCCGTCCTCCACGTTGTAGCCTGCACGGCGCTGGCGCAGGTATTTACTGAGGAAGTGCACTGTGTCATCTACCACAATACCCAGTGCCATACCGGTCACCATAGTGACAGCCACATTGACTTCAGCTACCAGTGCACCCCAGAGGCCAAATGCCAGGCCGGCCGGCAACAAATTGGGAATTAAGCTTAAGAAACCGAGTTTAACACTGCGCAGGGCAATACCAATCAGTGCAGAAATTAACACCAGCGCAACCAGAGTGCCCACCAACATGCCCTCCATATTGCGCTCGGCAATATTGGCAAACATGATCGCCGGACCTACACCATAGGCAGTTACACCAATGTTTTTCTCCAGCCAATTACTGCCGGCATCAGCTACCACTTTGAGTTCTTTCGACTTGAGATTATCGAGAGTTACAATAATCTGCGTCGACGACTTAGCCACATTCAGCTGATTATTTAAATCCAAGCCATAGGGGAGAGACAGCTCGTACAGTAATAAATACTGGGCTGCCAATTCCTGGTCTTCTGGCAACCTGTAGTAAGCCGGATCGTCAGCATGCAGATTTTTGTTCAAGCGCTTGAAAGTATCGCCAATGGTATTGACATGGCGCACCCCGGGCTGGGCCTGCATCCACTCAGTGAAACGCTCCAGATTGACAAGAAATTCCGGATTGCTAACACCATTGTTGCCACCGGATTCGATCGAGTAAATCAGCTGGTAAATACCAGAGAGGTTGTCATTGATATAATCTGAATCGGTTCGGAACTCCACAGATTCATCAAAGTAACCAACAAAGTCATCATTAATCTCATTGTTTGGAATCATTGCCAGTAATCCCAACGAGACAATGACTCCCGCGAGTAATATCGGGCGCTGACGGCGAATCACAAAATCTCCCAGAGTATCCATGGAGCGTCCAATTTTGGACTCACTGGCGCGACTCTTGGCTGGCAGTATCGCCATCAATGCAGGCAGTAAGGTAACCGATAAGAAGAAAGCCACCATCACACCCATCGCGGTAATATTACCCAGATCGTGGAAAGGAGGCGCATCGGAAAAGTTCATCGACAGGAAGCCAATGGCGGTAGTGATCGAAGTTAAGAACACAGGCCCCATGTTGAGCTGCAAGCTCTCTTTAATTGCATCGTGCTTGCTGAGTCCACGGCGCATTGCAGCAAACAGGCTCACCAATATATGTATCGAATCCGCCACTGCGAGAGTCATAATAATGGTGGGCGCAGAAGCGGAGGGCGGTGTCAATTTAACACCTATAAAACCGGCCAAACCCATTCCTGCGGCCATGGAGAAAACGATAACCAGCAGCGCTGCAAAAGTCGCACTGAAGCTCCGCACCAACAAAAATACAACTGCAATAATCACCAGGTACATGAGCGGAACTAAGGTGCTCATATCTGACTGAGAGGCTTCAAAAAATGCATTACTCAGTAAAATAATACCGGTCGCATAGACCTCTACATCGTATTTTGCCTCAATCTCTTCCATCAATGCCTGTGCAGCTTCAGCCGCTTCCGGGGTTTCATGCATGGATTTTTGTGGAAGCTGGAAGGTGATATTTATCCCTGTAACGGAACCATCACTATTTACCAGGCGCTCCTTCAAGGTGGGATCTGCCAGCGCTACAGCCTTGATAGAGGCCAGGGTTTTTGCATCTAAATTGCTGGCATTTTCCACCAAGTCCTGTACCAGGAGGTCATCTTCCTCGGCAATGGTGTGCTGGAAGTTGGTGATTGAATCCACCCGCAGCGCATAGGGTAACAACCAGGAATTCTCGGTCATCTCCTCTACAGCTGCCAGGGCATCATTGGAAAAGGCATTGCCATCTTTAGGCACTACCGCAAACAGAATATTGTCATTCTTGGTGTAAGTGCGCTGGATTTGCTCATAAGCTTGTAGTTGAGGATTAGCTTCACTAAAGAATGCCCGGTAGTCATTGTTGAAACCCAGGAATCTTGCTCCGCTTACCGCAAAGAAGGCTAACAGTAGTGCGCCAATGGCTACCAGCCATCGATATCGAATAAGCCAATCCGCATAACGGCTGACCCAATTCGAAGGTAATTGGGGGGATGACATTAAATCAGCTCCTTCAAACAACTTAATAGAGAAATAATTAATCAACAACCTAAGCAAATGGGTATTTACTTACGGCCACAGAATCTCGTAATAGCCAATATAAGATCAGCTACAAAATTTGATAAAAAGGCACACTAATGCCATCAGCCAAACCGTAAATGTGGCCGAGACATCAATAAAGAGTTATCGCTTTAGGCGTTATTAAAACCACTTCTTTGTAATTAATGGTAGCCAATAATCAGGCAAAGCTTACCTTTCTCCAACACAGGGGCGACCACAAGAGAGCCGTAGAGTTAAGAGAATACCTAATTTAAAATATCGTAAATCTAACAATAAATATAATAATTATTAATATATGCCTGATACATACAGATATATTAGTAACCTGCCTATTATTATCACTATAAATTAACTCGTTAATTATCCTTTAAGAAATAATTAGGGGGCTCGACAAGTTAAACATCTCTAATTGTTTCCAACCATTACTTTAATCACGTATTTAGGCCCAAAGTGATTGGTCAGCAATACCAATAGCCTTGGACACCGTAGCTACTTCTGGGCACTCTATTGTGCCCACTAAAACAGCAGTACAACAGCTTGCCCAACCTATGACCAACCAGTATCACTTTCTGTATCACCCAGTCTCGTGAAAACCTTGAGAACCTCCTGCAGCCATCATTGTTCTGTGGTTATAGCTCTTTCCACAATCTATACAGAACATCTTGAACCGTTCGGTTCATCATGTCAACAGCGGAAACTGAAAATATATAAAGGCAAGCCAGCTCGAGGGAGTCGGTTACGCAAAATCTGGGGTAGAATCGGGCGACGATAATGAGAATGAAGGAATTGTGCTGTGAAAAAACTGCTCCTGCCCATCGCAATCGGTGCATCGCTGCTAGCTACCCATGCTTCTGCAAGCGACCCTAAGCCTCAGCAATTGCTGGAAAATACTGAGTCCAAAGTGATTGAGTGGCGCCGCCACCTGCACCAGAACCCAGAACTGGGCAATCGCGAATTTGAAACAGCCAAATATATTGAAAAACACTTACGTGCACTGGGCCTTGAAGTGGAAACCGGTATCGCCCATACCGGCCTTGTGGGCTTTTTGAGGGGCGGAAAACCGGGACCAACTGTTGCCTTGCGCGCGGACATGGACGCTCTGCCAGTCACCGAGAGAACCGATGTGCCCTTCGCTTCCAAAGCGAGAACCACTTACCAAGGTAAAGATGTTGGCGTTATGCATGCCTGTGGCCACGATACCCATGTGGCCATGCTGATGGGCACTGCTGAGGTCCTGGCAGGCCTTCGCGATGAGCTGGCTGGAAACGTCTTGTTTATATTCCAGCCCGCAGAAGAAGGCGCACCGGACAATGAAGAAGGTGGCGCGGAGTTGATGCTCAAAGAAGGGATCTTCAAGAAGTACAAGCCGGATGTGGCCTTTGGCCAGCATGTCACTTCATCACTACCCACCGGCGTCATCGGCTATCGCTCGGGCCCGCTTATGGCCGCTGCCGATGAATTCCGTATTACCATCAATGGCCGCCAAACCCATGGCTCACGCCCCTGGGGTGGAGTGGACCCTATTGTCGCCGCGGCACAGGTCGTAATGGGCACCCAAGCCATTGTCAGCCGCCAGATCGACATCACCAAAGAGCCCGCAGTCGTTTCCTTCGGACGTATTGACGGTGGTGTCCGCAACAATATCATTCCCGATAGTGTCTATCTGAATGGCACCATCCGTAATTTTGATATGGATAACCGTGCAGAAATTTTCAAACGCTTAAAAACCACTGCGGAGTTAATTGCTGAAAGCTCCGGGGCAAGCGCAGCTGTGGAGATTCTGGAGGGCTATCCGGTAACAATAAATAATGCCGAGCTGACAGAAATGGCCCTGCCTATTCTGAGATCTGCTGTCGGCGACAAGAATGTTGTAGAAGTACCCAAAATCACGGGGGCAGAAGATTTTTCCTACTACGCCAATGAGGTCCCTGGCTTTTTCTACTTCCTGGGAGTAACTCCTAGGGATCAGGATGCCAGCCAAGCTCCAAGCAACCACTCACCGCTTTTCTATGTGGATGAGGACGCTTTGCGCAAGGGTACTGAAGCGCTGACTCTGTTAACTTTGGATTATATGGCGAACTATAAAAAACAGTAATTGTAAAAAGAGCCTCATTTTGAGGCTCTTTTTTAGATGCTTGTCACTCTTATAACTCGATATTAAAGATTACAACACCTTCGCAGGTGAATACCTTATTATCGGCATTAAGAGTCCAGCAAAATACTAGGCACTTTCAGAGCGCCCTCTAGTAGTAGGACGCCGTCTCGGAGCTCGTTGTGGTTTCTGTCCATCACTGCGACCAGCCTCAGCACCGCGCCCTTTACCGTTACCGCCCGCGCGCTTGGCTGGGGCCCCTTTACCCGCAGAGGCGTTACCGCTGCGGCTGCTAGAATTTCCACGCCCCTCAGGCTTACCGCGTCCATTGCCGCGGTTGCCCCGACGTTCCTCGCTATTGCCGCGCGCTTCACGCCGCCCTTCACTCTTCTGAGAGTTACCCGCTGGGCGCTTGCTGGAGCCGGGCTTTTGCAACCCACCCCGCTTTGGATTTCCGGATGCGGGCACCTGGTGGTCCGGTTCAAACTCTTCGATTTCCTCGCGCGGAATTGGCTTGCCGATCAAGCGCTCAATATCGCGAAGCTGCTTAATCTCATCAGCGCTAACAAGAGATACCGCTTGCCCCTGAGCGCCCGCACGCCCTGTACGGCCAATACGGTGGACATAGTCCTCAGGCACATTGGGCAAATCAAAATTTACTACCTGGGGCAGTTGGTCAATGTCGATGCCTCGGGCCGCGATATCAGTCGCCACAAGAATCTGAACCTTGCCAGCCTTAAAGTCCGCCAGGGCACGAGTTCGTGCATTTTGACTTTTATTACCATGAATGGCTGCTGCCAGGATGCCGTCACCTTCGAGCTGCTTCACCAGCCTGTTGGCACCATGTTTAGTTCGACTAAAGACCAAGGCTTGGTGCCAGTTATTCTCCCTAATCAAATGACTAAGCAGTTTCGTTTTTCGAGCTTTATCCACAGGATGGAGTTTCTGTCGCACCGTTTTAGTAGTGGAGTTGCGTGGACTGACATCAATTTCTAGCGGATCTTTTACCAAGCCTTTCGCCAGCTGACGAATATCTGGTGAAAAAGTTGCGGAGAATAGAAGGTTCTGGCGCTTAGCCGGTAAAATCCTCAATACTCGTTTGATATCGTGAATGAAGCCCATATCTAGCATGCGGTCTGCTTCATCAAGTACCAGGGCTTCTAAGCGATCGAAGCGAATTGCCCCTTGATTGTGCAGATCCAGCAAGCGCCCAGGGGTAGCTACCAAAATATCCGCTCCGCCTCGCAGACGAGAAATCTGGGGGTTGATCTTCACACCACCAAACACCACCGCATGGCGCATAGGCAGGTACTGGCTGTACCCCTGCACATTATCGAAAACCTGAGCCGCCAATTCACGGGTTGGAGTGAGTACCAGTGCGCGTACTTGCCCTTTTCTAGCGCGCTCCCCCTGGCTAAGACGATGCAACAGCGGCAAAGTGAAGCCAGCCGTCTTACCGGTACCAGTTTGGGCTGCGGCCATAATATCGCTGCCCTTCATTACCGCTGGAATAGCTTGTGCCTGGATTGGCGTAGGCGCAGTGTATCCCTGCTCAGCAACGGCACGGGCAATCTCCTGGGCAAGGCCCAGATCTTCAAACAACATAAAAAAACCTCGAACTGCGCCGCAGGCGCAATCAAACACACTCACTCCCCCTGAGGGAATGAAGAGAGAAATCGGAGTCGACATCGGGAGCCTATATTGCTCCCAGCGTGTACAGCCGTCTAATCGCCAGTCCTCGTAACCGGCGCGCGGCATTCAGTAGAAATTTCCTGGAAGAATTTTTGAAAAGTTCCGGAGGGGCTACCGGCGGATCACCGGCCTACAAATGACGCAGCTGAGTAAAATCAGCGGCGGTACTATACCACACAAAGGCTGACTGTATAGTTTCACCCAGCCAAACTCCTTTCCTTTATAGATTTATACAGAGCAGTTGTTGGGGAGGTCGTCTTCAGGACCGTAACATAGTTTCACGTTCGCAGCGCGAGCGTCTATCTTTGAGGTACCCCATCCCGTTGCGAACTTGTAAAACAAAGCTGCTCAAAGCAGCCAGGATAGGAACCGTTATGTCACCCAACAACAGTGTGAATACTGAACACCAAGTTGAGCTGATCACCCTCGGCAATGGACGCAAAGTCTCAATACGCCCCATCTGTCGCAGTGATGGCCAGCTTGAGAAAGAACTAATTGAACAGTTGTCTCCAGAAACTCGCCGCGATCGCTTTATTGGCGGAAGCTGTAAAGCCAGCCAAAAGCTATTGGAGTTACTCACAGATAACGACCACCATGTACATGAAGCTTTTATTGCACTCTGCAGTAGCGACAGAGCACAGAGAGCCGTTGCTATAGCACACTACGCACTTGACGTTGACGGACGCGCTTGTGAGTGTGCCGTTGTGGTGAGCGATGACTGGCAGGGGTTAGGTTTGGGACGCTTAATGTTAAAGCGACTCATCAACTGCGCTCAGGATCAGGGGCTTGAACGAATCTATTCGATTGAGTCAGCACAAAATAGACGAGTGGACAGTTTCGCAAAATCCATGGGCTTTACCTGTAAAGCCGATGCCAAAGACTATACCCTGCTCACCTATACACTAGAATTGAAAATTAATCTTGAGACTAATGGCTTTAGTCACAAAGAGGAAGTTTCCCGAATAAATTTGGAGTAAGTGAGTAATTTAAGAATTTAAGTCCATATTTATATTTATTTATCTATATGAAGCAGGTGCCCTTGGTACTTGCTTCACCTATTTTCTACTTAACTGTACATCGTTTTCCTAATACAGCCTTGGCGACCTCAAATTTCTTACAGTTATTGGTCTTTTATAATACGACCTCAAGAAAATTTGGATCACCACCGCCCGCCAAATTTTTATATACTTATTTTGTATTTATACGCTCCACAGCAGGGTACCGCTCACTTGCCCATTCTTGGCAGATATCTGCCAAGTATTGGGCTAAATCTTTCTCACTAATTTCTGAAGGCATTGATATCCCAGCACTGCGACGCTTACCTTCATTGCCCTGATAGAATGTGGCCCAGCTATTCGACTGCCTTTCGATCAAGACTTCCCTACCAAAAACATTGAATTTAAGCTTTTTCATAAAGAACTATGTACAACTAAAATGCCTCAAGGCTTTGCAATTGCTCACACAAATTTCACAAACCTATTTTCTTTGCATGGATACAATATACTCTCCATCAGATACAATAAAGTATTTGCAGGAGTTAATATAACTCCTGCAAACCCAATAATTTCTTCTTTTATACCACTCTTCTTTAGTCAAAAAAATCATCACACGCCAATGGCCCACTAAATTCGAGCAAGGCCTGAGGCATTTGAACTTGCTCCTTCAGCTGTCCAAATTGATACAGATAGAAGTTGACATCTGCCTGCATGGATTTCATATAACTCTGCTCACCACCAAAAATAATTACAGAGGGAAACTCCAGTGGATAAAAGCTGGCAATGTCTGCTTTTGCTTCGACAACTAACTTGTATGAAATTTTGTTAAGTTCAACTTGTAGATAACCTGAACAGGCATCTGCTTCCCGCTTAACAGAGAAACCATTAAAAGCCGGTAAAAAAATCAGATCATACTCTTCAGAAACATATCGCCCCGCCCACATTTCAATCTCTGAGTCACCCAGTTTAGCTCCGGTAATCATATAGTAGAGGTCATCTGTTAGCCCCATTGAATAGATCATACCGGCACTGGATTCTTTGTCATACCAGCCCTTATCCAATTGCGCATAGCCAGCACCGGCTAGAGACATAGAACCATCAAAATAACTGTAATTGACTGGGGTACCGACCGTATATAGGAACCACTTTCCTCCTACCCCAGGTATCTCAGGAATAAATCCAAAAGGGGTTTGACCGGGGTTTAACCCATGCCAGTAATGGTGGTGTTCACCAGCCCACTCCATATTGAACAGGAAATCTGGGTGTAAGACCTGTACACCCTGCTCATCGGCCACAACTACTCCCGGTACTTCATAGTAGAACTCATCAATACCTTCAGGGTGCTTCAAGATCAATTCATCAAAAAAGAGATCATACTTCGTGGTAGCTCCGGTCTCTGAAGAAAAAGCTAAATGGATATAGGCTTTAGGCTTGGCAACTGCAAAGTCAGGTGCAATATAGGTTTGTAAGCTAACTTTGAAATATCCCACATCGGGAATTGCAATGTTATAGAACCATTGCTCAGCCCAGGTTTCATCAGAGCTAGGCTCATGTGCACTTAAGTCACTTAGAGTGGTAGCACCAACAAATATGGGAGATATCATTAATCCGATTACAGTCAGTATTCTTTTTATCATAAAATACATTGAATAATCCTCTTTTACTCTTCAGTAGTTACATTACGACAACAACGTTTAAGCTGAGCATTAATCCAAAGCCGAATTGCCAGCCACAAGATACTAGCCGTACAGTGCAAGATTATTTTTTCATTTCTTATGGGTATTAATTATTTGCGATCTATTCTACAAAGATAATCAAATACATTTATTTTAATTTTTTGGTCAATCAACCTTCTACTCAATAAAAGTGGATAGTCATAAAAGCAGCGTGATATTCCTCTTTAATCGCGAATAAACACCTAAACTGTTGGATAAAATTCCCTCCTCTCGGCGCTTTAATTAACATGAATAAGAATATTCCTTCCAAGTTACCA
Source organism: Microbulbifer maximicatervae (SeqCode) (assembly GCF_052467955.1). Classification (NCBI taxonomy): domain Bacteria; kingdom Pseudomonadati; phylum Pseudomonadota; class Gammaproteobacteria; order Cellvibrionales; family Microbulbiferaceae; genus Microbulbifer; species Microbulbifer maximicatervae (SeqCode). The sequence goes on along the minus strand of NZ_CP174329.1, from coordinate 862,302 downwards.
ATATTGATTGGTGGTGAGTGGATTCAGTCCAAAAGTACTGAGTGGCTGGATGTAACCAACCCCGCTACCGGCGATGTTCTTACACAGGCGCCATTGTCTACCAAGATTGAGCTGGAGAATGCAGTAATTTCCGCCAAAGAAACATTTGATCAATGGCGAAATACGCCGGTTACCGCAAGAGCACGGATTATGTTGAGGTACCAGGCGCTTCTGAAAGAAAATCAGGAACTGCTGGCTGAAATCCTCAGTGAGGAAACAGGTAAAACTTTTGAGGATGCCAAAGGGGACGTCTGGCGCGGTATTGAGGTTGTTGAGCATGCAGCCAATATCGCTTCACTAATGATGGGTGAAACCGTAGAGAATGTTGCCAACACCATCGACTGTTACTCCTATCTACAACCTATTGGAGTTTGTGCGGGGATCACACCATTTAATTTCCCCGCAATGATTCCACTGTGGATGTTTCCAATTGCGATTGCCTGTGGGAATACTTTTATTCTGAAACCTTCTGAACAGGACCCTGTCACGCCTTGCAAACTGGCCGAATTATTTGCTGAAGCGGGGGCTCCAGCAGGTGTTTTACAGGTAGTACATGGCGGCAGGGAGCAGGTGGATTTTCTTCTAACACATCCCGACATTCAGGCCATTTCATTCGTTGGTTCAGTCCCCGTGGGGCGGCATATTTACCAGACGGGTACCCAGCACCTAAAACGTGTTCAAGCTTTTGCCGGTGCTAAAAATCATATGGTCGTAATGCCCGATGCCAATAAGGCTGCGGCTATTAATAATATTGTTGGATCATCCATCGGAGCTGCCGGGCAACGCTGCATGGCGATTTCCGTCGCTGTACTTGTTGGAGAGACACAACAATGGGTAGACGACATTAAAGACGCTATGTCAGCTATCAAGCCCGGTCATTGGAAGGATACGCAAGCGGGCTTCGGTCCACTAATATCACCCGCTGCCCGTGAGAGGGTGCTTGGGTATATCGCCCAGGGCAAAAAGGAAGGCGCCCGCTGTGTGTTAGATGGCTCTGAAATTACTGTCGAAGGGTTTCCCAATGGGAACTGGGTTGGTCCCACCCTATTTGCCGATGTTACCTCGGACATGTCGATCTATACCGACGAGATTTTTGGTCCCGTACTTTGCCTGGTAAATGCCGACTCCCTGGAAGACGCAATCCAATTAATCAATAACTGCCCCTATGGCAATGGCACCTCAATATTTACGGCTAGTGGCGCTGCCGCACGTAAGTTCCAACACGAAATATTAGTGGGACAAGTCGGTATTAACATGCCTATTCCAGTGCCGTTACCTTTCTTTAGCTTTACCGGCTGGCGAGCGTCATTTTATGGTGACCAACACGCTTATGGAAAACAAGCTGTACGGTTTTATACCGAAACCAAAACTGTTACGGCACGCTGGTTTGACAGTGATATAGAGCATGCAGAGCACACCAACTTAACCATACAGCTCAAATAATGTTAACCGGAGAGCAGCATGACTAAAACAGTCGCATTTTTAGGGTTGGGCCATATGGGACTGCCTATGGCCACCAACCTGGTCAAGGCGGGCTTTGAAGTTAAAGGATTTGATCCGGTCACTGAAATACTGGATACCGCTGTAGAAAGCGGTATCAAAAAGTGTTCCTCTCCCCAAGAGTCCGTTGAGGAAGCAGATTTTGTGGTAAGCATGCTGCCTAATAGCGCAGCGGTTGAGTGCCTGTATATTGATACCGATAAACTGCTCGACAGTATTTCTCGCGACTGTTTGATTATCGACTGCTCCACTATTTCTTCCAACAGTTCTAAGCGCCTTATTCGTGAAGCCAGAATCAAAGGCCTGCAAGCCATTGAAGCCCCTGTTTCCGGGGGAGTAGCGGGTGCTAGCAAAGGAACTTTGAGTTTTATGTGTGGGGGAGAGGCCGGTGATGTCGACAGGGCCCGGGAAGTTCTAGAGCCAATGGGTAGCAATATTTTCTATGCCGGAGCAGCGGGAGCTGGCCAAACAGCAAAGATTTGTAACAATATGCTGCTGGCTATTCATATGATTGGTACCGCTGAAGCCCTGCAAATGGGAATAGATAATGGACTCGACCCCAATGTGCTCTCCGACATTATGTTAAAAAGTTCAGGAGCCAACTGGTCCCTACAAAATTACAATCCCTATCCCGGAGTAATGCCCGAAGTTCCAGCGAGTAAAAACTATAGCGGTGGTTTTATGGTAAGACTTATGTGTAAGGACCTGGGGTTAGCTCAGGAAGCCGCCACTCAGAGTAAGAGCTATACGCCTCTCGGCTCAATGGCGCGCAATCTCTATGGAATTCTCAATTTGCGCGGAGGTAGTGATTTGGACTTCTCATCTATTCAAAAGCTATTTCAAGAAGTGGATTAGCTGCGTAGCAGGCTGGGTATCCACAACCCCAGCCGCAACTCCACTTCTCTCCAGCGCCAGTTACTAGCTATGGTTGCATGACTTTACCGAGAATTCGGATTTCACGCACTTGATCCCACTCTATAGCAAAGTAGAACTTTTGTTTGCGTCCAGCATTACTGGGAATCGTCAGTTCTTCAGGGTTTCCTTTACCCCTAAACAAGTTGGTTGCATAGCCACCCTGATTAATAAGGAATACTACGATAACATCAGCTTCCAGAGTATTGATGAGAGCAGCACCAATTGTACTCTACCCTGATTTACGCCCATCATGGACGCCTTCTCTGTCACCATCCATAATGGTTTTTTGCCAAACTTGACGATACTAGACATCACTGATTCTGCCGCTTTCCCTACGCTACACTCCTACTTATCAGTATTTTTTCGTGCAAACACAGAGGAACATAAAATAAGACGGGCAAATAAAATCGTTATTCGCGCTGGTATCTCCATATCTTTTACAATTCATTCCAACCTAAGCCAGATCCGATTAGCTGGATTAGGTTGGAAATATTAGCAAAAGAAATATTACTTGGAAAAACGATTAGTACTTGGGCGGTACAAAATCAGAATTACTGTCCCTGCCCTGTTGCTGCAATTTGAACCTCGCGAATATTTACATGCTGGGGCTGGGAGTACATGAACATTGCTGTGCGAGCAATATCCTCTGCATTAATTGCACCACCAATAGATTCTTTCCATTGTTGATAGGCCTCAATAATTTCTGCTGAGGTAGTGTGGCTTAGCAGCTCTGTTTCCACCGCGCCGGGGCATATGGTCATTACACGTACCCCGGTAGGCGCCACTTCCTCGCGCACGGTTTCACCAATAGCAGAGACAGCATATTTGGTACCACAGTACGCAGCATGATTGATAAATGTTTTTACTCCAGCAATAGAACTGATATTGATAATGGTCCCGGAATGGCGAGTTTTCATATCTTCCAAAACTGCCTGCATACCGTTAAGCAAGGCCAATACATTCACATCGAACATTTGCCGCCACTCATCGGGGTTCTGGGTTTCAATATTGCCCAGTAACATTTTGCCGGCATTGTTAATCAGACAGTCAACCGGACCGAACTGAGTCTCAGCCTCACGAATTGCCCCACGCAAGGCTGCCATATCAGTCACATCCACTTTCCTGCAAAGAGTATTTGGCAGATTTAAAGCTTCCAGTTTGTCCACACGCCTTGCCAACAATAATAAAGGATGCCCGCCAGCAGACATATGTTGGGCAATGGCAGCACCAATACCTGAACTGGCTCCTGTAATAACAACGAGTGGTTTGGACATGGGCTCTCTCTCCTTCAATGAGTTATCCCGGCGGATAGTTTTGTTTAAGTAGACCCAGTATAGGAATTCCGACTAATATGATTAGCCCAACCAATCGGAAAACATTGTTTGGTTTTTATGAACAATATCTCATGGCGCGCTATTCGTGCATTTATTCAGGTGGCCGATGCCGGAAGCTTCACCGCTGCAGCGCGGGACAGCGGCTTTTCCAAGGCCAATTTGAGCCAACTGGTCACAGAGCTGGAAACAACCCTGGATATACAGCTTCTCTACCGCACGACAAGACAACTGCGTCTTACCGAGATTGGTGAGGGTTACTATTTGCGTTGCAAGCAAGCGATGCAGCAGTTGGATTCAGCCGCCGAGTGGGCCAGTGAATCAAAGGGAGGACTGGAGGGAAACATCCGCATCAACGCTGTTGGTGGCGTTATCGGAGAGAGCTTAATTGCTCCGCTGGTGATCAAGTTTCAGCAGGCCAATCCAGGAGTTAGAGTTCATCTAGACTTTTCCAGCACCCGAGTAGATTTGATTCAAGACCAGTACGATTTGGTTATTCGTATGGGCAGCTTGCCGGACTCCTCTCTAATCGTGCGTAAACTTCACACTATCAAAACCCGATACGTAGCCAGCCCAAAGTTCCTTCAAGAATATGGGCCTATAGAAAAACCTGCTGACTTAGCATCTGTACCGCTAATTTCCGGCAGTGTGGATCAATGGCTGCTGACACGAGGTAAGAACCAACAGGTTGTGCAAGTTGAAAACAGCACTAAATTGATTAGCGGAAGGGTAATGCACCGCGCTGCAATTGAGGGACTTGGAATTACCCGGCTGGCAGATATCTATGTCCAGGCAGATATTGCCAGTGGACGCCTGGTTGAAATTCTGCCCGGCTGGTCTGAGTCTACCGAGCTCTCGATGGTATGCCCGCCCCTACGCCACCAATTATTACGGGTGCGCAATTTGATGCAGTGGCTCAAGGAGGGTTTTGCAGATATTTATTTACAGGCTTTAACTGTTAGTCCTATTGAATAAAGTACCTCAAATAAACGCGAACAATTTGTCTCTGTGACTAGCTTTTCCTAATTACCGTCAAAGTTCACCTTCTGATTTTTTAATTGCCTGTAATTCCACCGGTGACAAAGCCTTGTAACCACGCAAATAGGGCCAGCCATACCCCCAGCGAAATGGGGTGGGTAAAAAAGGCGTACCGCCAACCCGAACTCCAAGTAACATCATTAGTGCAACTTCTTCTTCCCCGGTTCCAGCTACACAGACTTCCAGATCTTTATCCGCCTGCTCGCGTTCATCGTATGTGCCCCCTTTCCAGTAGGCATAATCATGGGCAATACAGCAGTCGAGCCACAACTCCTGTTGATCAAAAGTTCCATCGGGAAATGCGCTACAACCATCAGTAGTAAATGGTTCTATTTCCTGCGCAAAGGCTTCCAAACTCAATAAGGAAATGAACAATAACCAGCGGCACATCAGTTCTACTCACACACTCGAAAAAAGTAAATCGGCTCGAACACTGGAATATAACCCCACCTCTTCGATAAATCGCTAAAAATTGAATTTGAGCCCACTTGCCATTAGTGTCTATTAGACACATAATATTTCAAGACCTATTATTCAAGCCCTGGAGAGACCGGGGTTTATTCACAGCAAGGAGCTTGCTGCTATGGCCCAGCACTACGATTTTGCCGTTTTCATCGGTCGATTCCAGCCATTTCATTCCGGACATCTAAAAGTAGTCCAGTGCGGATTAGCTCAGGCCCAGCACCTGATTATCCTGATTGGCTCCGCCAACCAGCCCCGCAACCCTCGCAACCCCTGGACTCATCGCGAGCGGGAACAATTTATCAGGAAAAGCTTAAGCCAGAGTGACAACAAGCGCCTGACCTGCCTACCTTTAATGGATGTGCCCTATAACGATGAGCTGTGGGTACGCAATGTACAAAACTCCGTTAACGGCATAGTGACCGCTCATCACACCATTCCCCACAAGCCACCTCAAATTGCATTAATCGGGCACCAGAAAGACCAGAGCGGTTTTTACCTCAACCTCTTCCCCCAGTGGGGATCCCTTGGGGTGGAGAATCACAACGAAATCAGTGCAACCCCCTTTAGGGAGGCACTATTTACCGACAGCGCCGATAGCTTGTTGAATTCACTCAGTCAGGAAATGCAATTGCCAGAGGGCACTGTTGGCGCTTTAAGAGAGTTTGTGGAGACCAATCCAGCCTACGGCGAGATGCGCGAAGAAATGGCATTTATCCAGCGCTACAGATCCTCCTGGGCCACCGCTCCCTATCCGCCAACTCACGTGACTGTCGATGCTGTAGTGGTCCAATCTGGCCATATCCTGCTGATAGAGCGACGATACTCAGATGAGCTTGGCTATTGCTGAGCTCCTTCTTGAGAATTCGAATCCCCAAGAGTCGGACTTTGCACAAGCTTTTATCCACACTTATAAGCGTGATCCTCGCCTTGGATATGCATCAGGCTTTCAAAGCCTTCTCGATAGCTGTGAAACTGGAAAGGATTTAACTCGCAAGATAAGGCCTCACAGCAAACGTAACGGTGCTGCAATGCGCTCAGTACCCCTTGGGCTCATTCCCGATATTGATCAACTACTAAAAGTGGCTAAATGCCAAGCTAGCGTTACGCACAATACCGAAGAGGGGATCTTATCTGCTCAAGCAGTTGCCCTAATGGCACATCTATTAATCTACCAAAAATCAGCTCTAATTGAGTTGCCCAAGCTTATTGAGAAAAAGCTCAACCTAAAATTAATAGGAAGCTGGTCTGACAAGGTCAACTGTGATGCCTTAGAAACCTTGGCTGCGGTAAATACAGCACTACAAAGTAATCGTGACTTCCTTGGACTATTGAAGACCTGTATAGATTTTGGTGGTGATACTGATAGTGTCGCCGCAATTGCCTGCGGGCTTGCAGCACTTACCAGAGAGTACGATTCGGAACTTCCTTTCAGTTTACTCTCTGGCCTGGAAAATAGTACTTATGGATACCAATACTTGATTGAGCTAGATAAAAAATTAGTTAATAATTTTTTATCTTAAGAAGCTAAAATATTTTTCAGTTAAAGCTCTAAATTTCTTATAAATTTATGATCAGCGGAGCTTTCACTCAAACGATAGAGCGCTGCAGGCCGACCTTTTTCAGAACGTTTTTCACCAGTATCCACTAACAGATTTGCCTGCTCAATTCGCCTGCGAAATGATTTTTTCTGTATTGGTTTCCCAATTATTGCCTCATGTACTTGCTGCAACTCTGGCAAGGTAAAAGTTTCCGGTAATGCAAATGCAGGCACAATAGTATATAGCGCTTTTTGAACCAAACGCTCATGGGCACGACTAATAATTTCCTGATGATCAAAAGCCAGAGATAATTGAGATATCTGAGAGTAAGGCAACCAGCCCACACTCGACACAGTATCGATTGCACTTGCACAGCATTGGTGGGCAATCAAGGCAGTATAGGCAACCGTTACCGACCACCCCCGTTTATCCCTGCTGGGCCCTCCAAAAGTATAAAGCTGCTCTAAATAGGGCGGTATAACTGATGTCTTTTCTTTTAGCTTTCGGTTAGCTGTCGCCTCCAGACTATTATCTTCGGTTTCAGAGACAAATCCTCCAGGCAAAGCCCACTTCCCTTTCTCTGGGTGAGCAGAGCGCTGCACCAAGAGCACCTTGAGTAGCCCTTCGTGATAGGTAAATAGAACTGCATCCACAGTAACTAAAGGAGCGTCAAAATTACGCTTCTCATAGCGAGCTATGTAGTCTTTTTCATTCATAAGGATAGACAAATATCATTTAGACACTTAGTGTAACTCGAAGGTATTGGTGGGATAAAGTTATTTACTTTCAGGTAATTCTGAGCTGTCAATTTCCTCTTGTAGCTTTTCCAAGTCGTCCAGAATTCTCAGGAATTTCTGTCCAAATTCTGTAACGTTATATTCCACCCGAGGAGGAATCTCTGCATAGCTAATCCGCTCCAGTATCCCGAACTCCATATTTCTTCGTAAACATTCATTCAGGACCTTGGTAGTCAAACCCTCAACGCTGCGAACCATCTCCCCCGGTCGATTTACCCCTCTAGCCAGAAGCTGATAGACAGTAAGGGACCATTTACAGCCATAGATAGTCTCAACCATTCTGGAACTTCTCTTGGGCGGGCGCTTTCGCGTGAGCATATTTTTCTCTGATTTCATCAATACTTACCAAAAAGTAACTAGTACACCATTTTGTGCTTACTTTTCAACCTGTCCGGTTCTTTTCTAAACTCCACTCACGTAATGAGCATATCTCAGTGAGGAAATAATATGAGTGACTCCACTAAAAGACCAGATTCTGCTGAACAAAAAGAAGTTGCCTTAATCGTTGGTGGTTCCAGTGGTATGGGGCTCGCCATTGCAAACCTGCTGGTGAAACAGGGAATTCACACAGTTATTATTGGCAATAATCTCAACAAACTTGAAAGAGCCCACAACGAATTAACTCAGATGGGCTCTGCAGAAGCACTTCAGGCAGACCTCTATCAACAGGCTGATATCAGCAATATTATCGAATATATAAAATCCAGCAATCATCATTTTAAATACCTGGTAAACGCCGCTGGATATTTTAATCCTACTGCATTTCTTGAACATACTCGGGAAGACTACGACACTTATCTCGACCTCAACCGTGCCACCTTCTTTATTAGCCAGGCCGTAACAAGAAACATGGTAGACAACGGCGGAGGGAGTGTAGTGAATATTGGCTCCATGTGGGCCAAGCAATCCGTAAAGGCGACACCCTCCTCTGCCTATTCAATGGCCAAAGCCGGTTTACATTCGCTCACCCAACATATGGCGATGGAGCTGGCCGATCACAATATTCGGGTTAATGCAGTATCCCCTGCGGTGGTTAAGACGCCTATTTATGAATCCTTTATCGATCCAGGGGAAATAGACCAAGTACTTGCCTCCTTCGATAGCTTTCACCCTATTGGCAGAGTTGGTACCCCCAAGGACATCGCTGATGTCGTAGACTTTCTTTTAAGCGACAAAGCAAGTTGGGTAACTGGAGTCATTTGGGACGCTGATGGCGGGGTAATTGCTGGGAGAAACTAGAATACCAAAAAGCCCGGATAGAAGTATTTTATTCGGGCTCAATTTCGAGAAATTCCTGCACTGCAACTCCTGCTAAAGAAATTTTATTTTAATATCCAGAGTAAACCATCAAAACCGCCTAGAGTAGACAATTAACTTCTAGCACATCACCAATCGTTTATGTATTAATATACTACTAACGGTAAGAAATTTAATAGCATCAACGACATTCTGGTCTGCCTGCGAGTGCCCCTCATCTTTTTCAAAAAATCTAATGAGCTTTTTTTGATCTAGAAATGGCATATCTAGAGTCTCACGGCTATGGACAATATCCTTCATATACTCATGAAGTTTCTTGTTTTTCTTATCTGTAAGAGGCGGAGTCCATAGCGGTTGTTTTTGCTTCTTGTAGGCCCTGTCTGTTAACACCGACTTCATAGCCTCTCGCAATACATATTTCTCAGTTAATCCTCGAATTTTATATTTTTCTGGCAATACTGATAGATAGTCTACTAAGTGGTGGTCAAGAAATGGTTGGCGACCTTCAATCGAGTGAGCCATTTCTGTTCTATCACCCATCATTGTTAAGACAAAATGAGGAAACATAGACTTGGTAAAGGTATACAAGCTTTTAGATAAAACAGGTCTATTTTTTAATACAGACATGCCACCTAAATTTTCCATGAGAGTATCTGCAATCTGATTGTTCTTTATATAATCAGCATAATCTTTACAAAATAATGGAAATATTTTTATACCCATATCCATAAAACTCTGCATCCAATTTGGAAAGAAACCAAGGGCAGACTTCACTACCCTTGACTGATGTAGTCTCGCAGAGGACATAAAAACTCCATCAGAAACAGGGTCGCCACTCTCCAAAGCTTTTAGAATTAATTCTTTTTCTTCCTGGGGAAGATCTTCTAAGTAATTCTCGATAAAGTCTTGCCTAAACCAACCGTAACCAGCAAAAACCTCATCAGCCCCATCCCCAGTTATTACGACTTTATACCCTCGATCTCGGACAGCCCGACTAAGCACATATTTAGTAATAGCGTTCCCATTGAAGAACATTTTTTCACCGATGTAGGCCGTTTCTTCAAAACAGGAAACCAATATATCGCCATTAATTTCAACTGGATGATAATTACTCCCCGCATATTCGGTCATGGACCTGGCATCGGATGATTCATCATAAGTCGGGTGGTCAAAAGACAAGGTGAATGCATCTATCGGCTTGTCAAGCATGCTCTGAGCAATTCCTAAAACAGAGGATGCATCTAATCCTCCACTCAAGTAGCAAGCAACTGGTACATCAGCTTTGAGTCTTAACCTAATCGCCTCAGTAAACCTTTGTCGCACTTCGCTTATAACTTCTTCTTCTCTAAACTGAGTCTTTCTTTGCTCAACAATAGTAGGGAAATAGAGATCCCAATAAAGATGGGTCGAAAATTTTAAGTCATCCAAATAGGCAATACCGTAATGACCAGGAGGCAATTCAAAAATATTACTAAATGAGCTAGATGCAGGAGCATGCAAGAAACTAATTTCCTGCCAGTAAGTATGCGGGTTCCACTCTACCGGCAAGCCAAGGGCTTTTAAGGCCTTAACCTCTGATGAAAAACTCAAACATCCATCTGCCCAGTAATAAAAAAGAGGTTTTATTCCAAACCTGTCTCGAGCAGAAAATATTAGTTTCTTCCCTCTATCGTAAAGTACGAAAGAAAACTCTCCTCGAAGATAGTCCAGGCAATAAACACCATACTCTTGATATAGAGCAATCAGAATTTCACTATCCGACTGCGTGAGAAAACTATATCCTCGTCGAATAAGATCATTTTTTATTTTCACATAATCATAAAACTCACCATTAACAATACAAATTATTTCCCCGTCACTGCTCAACAGAGGCTGCTGACCACCCTCTAAGTCAATAATACTGAGCCTTTTATGCGCCAGCCAGGCTCGGCCATCTCCTGATGACCAGAATCCCTCACCGTCTGGTCCTCGATGGGAAAGGGTCTGTAGTGCACGAGAGATCTGTTCCCGGTTATACTTAACAGCGTTAGAGAATACCCCTAGCAGCCCACACATTTGACTGCCTCCCCAGTATCGATAAAAGGATTGTCTCAGGTTAGCAAAAAGGAACTTCGCGCCATTCTCACGAAAAAGAGGACAAATGACTCTGCATTAAGGAATTGTATTAAATAAAGATATGAGGTTGATATTCAGGGCCGAATTTACACTTCACTAGACGAGCTTGACCAGCTGAACTAACAAGTTCATTTGGATTTACATAACCATAAAACACTGGAGCCATATATTCAGATCGAAGCTCCCATACCCTTTCAAAATGGGTCGCCGATAAATATACAGTGCATTCTTGAGTTCCAGATTGTTAAATTCAGAATTTTCACTTTACATAGAAACCGGACCTTTAAACACTCTAGAAACAAATTTAAACATTTTCGCGGGAATATTCATAGAATATTCCTCACATCCGAACTCCAACATTTAACTTAATGTACCCCATCAAACTTATGGCATATATATTACAGCGAGCAAGTGTATTTTTACTTTCCTTGCTTTTCGGTTTATCTGGCATCAAACCAAAAATAAGCTTCTATGGAAACTTTTAAAAACTCGCAAAACTATTGAGCAGAGTAGCTCTCTTGTAGATACCCTACTACCAGAACTTGGTTACAAGCTCAGACTTCAAGAGAGCTATAAATTTAAAAAATCGTATTTTCTTTCACTATCCAGCTAAGCTTTAGCTAGAACTCTAGATATATTGCTGCTCTAGGAAAATCTTTTGATTTACCTGAGCAGCCTAAAATCTATGCTTAGAATAAAGATCTCTCAAATTTACATTGTACGTATTCCGCTCGATTTAGATTGACGATAAAAATACCATTTAAACTCAAGCAACTAAATTTATACGTAAATACAAATTATACAGCCCAATTAATAAATATAGACCGCCCCTGAATTTTCAGCTTCATTGCTCTCAGGGTTTGCGAACAAACCGCTATCCGCTCCATCTTCAGTGTTCGCCCCTACTGCTAAACTAGCTCCATCTCCACTTAGCGCAACAGAGCCACCAAAATGGTCTCTCGAGTCTGTGTTGCTCGCTTTAATATAAGCTTCACTAGACCAGTCTACGCCATTAAATATATAGGTATAAACTGCTCCTGCTTTATTTGAAGATTCGTCTGTACTATCTCCGAACAATCCTTGGCTATAGCTTTTCTCTCCCCATGCTCCCACGGCTATAAAACTGCCATCATCACTCAGGTTTACCGCCTCTCCAAAGTAAGCCGATACATGAGGATTGGAAGCTTTCAAATAGGCAGTTTGCTCCCAAGCGTTTTCTTTTCGAGAAAAAATGTAGACAGCACCACTGTTAGATCCACTTTGTAATGGGGCGCCAACTGCTAGAGTTTGCCCATTACCACTTAAATTGAGCGCAAATCCAAACCAATCACCAGCGACAGGATTACTAGCCGATATCTTGCTATCTTCTACCCAGGATTCACCATCCAACTGGTATAGATAAACGGAACCTGCCTCTGTATTGTCAGCATAAGCCCCAACTGCGAATGAAGCCCCGGCATCATCAAGGCTTATCGAAGAACCAAAACCTAACCCCTCAGAACTATCAGCAGCCTTAATATAGGCATACTGTGACCAACTTCCCTCCTCATTAAGGAACACATATACCGCTCCAGAATCTTCAATAGAATCGCCATCAAGACCACCATCTTCACTGGGTGCGGTTACTGCTAAAGTAGAACCATTCCCACTAAGGCTAAGGGCATAACCAAATAGGTCATTATTTCCTTGATTGTCCGCTTGAAGTCGGGCGCTATGGACCCAACCTTCATTACTTCGGGAAAAAATATGAACAGCGCCCGCAGAAAAATTATCATTTTCCCCATTCTCCTTGAATGCCCCTACTGCAAGCGTATAACCATCATCGCTAAGGCTCAATGCAGTTCCAAACTCTGCAGATTCTTGAGGATCTGGAGACTTAAGATAGGCTTGCTGTGTCCATTCGCCATCTTCCCGACTAAAAATATAAACTGCACCTGAATCAGGTGTCAGGTTATCCTCTTGGTCACCACCGCTATCTTCGCGAGGAGCACCTACTGCAAGCAGGTTGCCATCATCGCTAATTGCTAGATTCCAACCAAATTGATCGTCAGCATCCGTATTACTGGGTTTAAAATAGCCGACACTACCTATCACTTGCTGATCAATCACTACTGCTTCAGAATCAACACATCTCTCATCATCACAAGTTTGTAATAGGTATCGGGCATTAAGCCTCTTATATAAAGGTACCACTAATTCAGTGTATTCTGTTTTTGGCGCAATTGGATCTCCAACGGGTTCAAACCCAGAGTGCCCATCAGCATTTTCAAATAACTGATAATAAGTTGCCCCAGAAACATCACTCCAGCGAAAGGTTAGCGTTTTAGGTTTCTCATAGTGGAGCTCCATGGTAGCAGCTGTAAGCTCTCCACCTGTGTCTGGATCATCTCCCCCGCTCGAAGATCCATTACAACCTGAAAGATATACACTGAACATCAAGATTGCTAGGTTAATATTAAATTTCACTATATGCTTTCCTTATAGGTCATCGTATTATTTTTCAAAACTCTCTTATCCTTAGTTCTTAATTAGATATAATTTTTATTGTCAACACGAAAATACAGACTATTCTCGCATCGCCTTAACACTAAAATATCTCCAACAAGAACCACTGCGAGAAGTAAAATTAGAATAAACTTCGAATATATTCGCAAATAAACAACTCCCTTTTATAGACTTAGGTTTGATTCTCTTTTAGAGCCTTGACAGGATTAAGGGCTCAGACTGCTCTATTAATTTTCCAATTAAGACTTAGAAATTCACTTCTTGAACTCACAATAGCTAATATGAATTTTAAGGCCGAAATAACCAGCATAAAAAACATATAAAGCAAATACTCAGACGAGCAGAAATTATTATATATATTTTATTTGTTCGGCAGCCGACAGTAATAACCACTCAACAAAGTGTAAAACTCTCTTCAACGCCTATACTATTTATCTTTTATTATTGGATTTGCGCTAATTATCCTGCACACCAAATGGAGCGGCCGACCAATACAAAATCAATAGCAATGCCTATAAACATAACCTATTAATTTAACCTATAAACTATCACCCTTCACATTACAGCCGAGACTTTACAAGGCACTCATAATGAAACTGCCACCTAAACATTCTGATACTTTTAAGCAGCCTACAAGATTCAACTGACAGAGTGAACTTTTTTTAATAAATATATTTTTACCCTCCAAATTAGAACAACAGGCCCAACTAAAAGTCTTTAATGGCTAGACATCTGTCCGAACTTGAGGGTACGTTTTCATAAAGAAATGTGACTAAAAATTTCTTAGCAAACAAAAATACGAATAGCTTTTAGAAATTTTAAGCCAGATACCCCATACAATTACACAAAATAAATCGATGATGAGATGACAGCTTAACAATTTTCGGACATCAAAATTAAGAGATGTGAGCTTCCACCCATTTAGATAATAGAGTAATATTATTATCGTATCTCATACTTTTTATATATGAAAGCAGTTTAAAAACGTGTGGTAGTCATTTCTTGTAAAAAAAATCTGTGAGTATTCCAATATTTATTTGGAGCTCAAGCTATTAGATACTCAACTACTCTTCCAGCTCGCTCTGCACGTAATTTTCGAATCCACAGCCTCATCCTGGATTTACTAAGGAATCTCTGAATAACTCCCATGGCCTCACAATATTCATTCATTATATATTTTGGGTTGACTATCGGTTATACAAGCTCCTGTTGGCACTTGGAGAGAGAAAACACCTCTTTCACAACTTGATCATTATTGATCTTGTTGAGTGTAATGCTACCAGCAGCCAAATTTAATATGACTACTCCTATTACAACAGCTAGATAAATTACCGCCCTATTAAGGCATGATTTAATATTAACCTTTGGAATCACTCCTATTACTAATTGAATTTGGTAAAACCAAATCTACTGGTTTTCTTGAATTAACATAATCACGGAATTCAGGAGCCACATATTCAGAACGCAACTCCCATATCCTTTTAAAAGGGCTCATTGATAAATATGCAGTATATTGACGAGTCATTGAATCCCAAATAGTAAAATCCAACCTGTTTGCCTTATATTGGAAATAGGCCTCTTCCCAGATTTTAAAAAAACGATATACAAAACCAATGATCCTTAAAGTATCGGCACTCGACAAAGAATCAAAATCCTTCATTGCTTTGGCAAAGATGTCTGCCATTGGTCCGTCACAAATTGCTGCCACAGCTTCTCGATGAGCAATGGATATCTCATGCATAGAAGCAATCTTTGATTCTTTATTCTGAACTCTTATTAAAGCGGCAAGATAGACTAAAGATGCGACAACCGCAAAGGCACCACAAGCTCACCAACGGCACTTAATGTATCCCATAGCATACTCAAAATTCAATCTCGTCAAGCAAGGCGTAAATTATATAATTTTTGACACTATCACTTTAGACTTTGAAAATACCCGAAACTACTAGTCTCACTGTCAAGATATTATATAGGCACTTGTCACATGGTACTTATTTCATCTTTTAAAATAATTTAGACTATAGGTAATTAGAAAATGACAAAATAGTAAAACCAATAGAATGGATTGATTTGTGCACTTCTTTTTTATCGAAAATATCACATAGATGCTAAGGCTATATATTTTCGCATCAATGAAGTTGCCTATTTTAAATAAGTATAATTCTAAAACAAGAAATTTAAACTAAAGGAATTAAATAATATCCAGCTGAAATGGCATCCATTAAGCTGAATAACTGATACAACTTCTGAAAGAGAGATAGAGCCCCTCAAAAGGAAGAGCGCTCCATATTAATCATATGCATTGATCTGTTGCCTTAGTACACTAAGGCAACACCAATATCTATGTTAGAAAGCTAAGAGTTTAACCCACTTCAGCCAGATTCCCTTTACTTTCCAGCCACTGCTTGCGGTCTCCAGCACGCTTTTTAGCCAGGAGCATATCTAGTAGTTGATTACTGTCATCTCCTGAATCTATGTAAAGCTGTACGAGACGTCGGGTATTGGGATCCATCGTAGTTTCACGCAATTGCATAGGATTCATTTCTCCCAATCCCTTAAATCGGGTTACCTGAATCTTGCCCTTTTTCTTTTCTGCACTGATACGATCAAGGATGCCCTGTTTCTCAGATTCATCCAACGCATAATAAACGTCTTTACCGATATCAATTCGGAACAGTGGGGGCATGGCCACATAGACATGACCGTTAGTAACCAACGGACGGAAATGACGTAAGAAAAGCGCGCATAACAGCGTAGCAATATGTAGGCCGTCCGAGTCGGCATCGGCGAGGATACAGATTTTGTTGTAACGCAAGCCTTCCAGGTTATCGCTGCCCGGGTCCACACCGAGGGCTACAGCAATATCATGTACCTCCTGGCTAGCGAGAATTTCCCCTGAGTCAACTTCCCAGGTATTCAGGATTTTACCGCGCAGAGGCATGATAGCCTGGAACTCCCGGTCTCGCGCCTGCTTGGCGGAGCCACCAGCTGAATCCCCCTCCACCAGAAAGAGTTCGGAGCGCGTGGTATCGCCACTGGAGCAGTCTGCCAGTTTGCCAGGTAAGGCCGGTCCCTGAGTAACTTTTTTACGTGCAACTTTTTTCGCGGAGCGCATGCGCTTCTGTGCATTGCCAATACACAGTTCCGCCAGTTTATCGCCCTCTTCCGTATGCTGATTCAGCCACAAGCTGAATGCATCTTTGGCGACACCGGAAATAAATGCAGTCGCTTCACGGGAGGAAAGTCTTTCTTTTGTCTGGCCCGAGAATTGGGGATCAGCCAGTTTGGCAGAGAGAACGTAAGAACATTGGCTCCAAATATCTTCTGGTCCCAATTTAATTCCGCGCGGTAGCAGATTGCGGATTTCACAGTATTCGCGCATTGCTTCCAGCAGACCAGCCCGCAAACCGTTGACATGGGTACCGCCCTGAGCGGTAGGAATCAAGTTTACGTAGGATTCAGCGGTGACCTCTCCGCCCTCTGGTAACCATTGGACCGCCCAGTCTGCCGCCTCAGTAGTAGCTGCAAAACTGCCTACAAATGGTTCTGCTGGCAGTACTTCCCAGCCCTGATTTGCAGCGGCCAAATAGTCCTTGAGGCCATCTTCGTAATACCACTCATCGGACTCGCCATCCTGCTCATTGATAAACGTAACCGTGAGACCCGGGCAGAGAACCGCCTTGGCACGCAGAAGGTGTCGTAGGCGCACCACTGAAAATTTAGCGGAATCAAAATATTGGGGATCTGGCAAGAAGCGAACACTGGTGCCTGTTGTGCGCTTGCCGCACTCACCTACTACTTCCAGGTCGGAGGCCTTTTCACCATCCTTAAAGCCAATGCGATGAACCTTGCCATCTCGCTGGATAGTAACCTCCAGCACTTTTGAGAGGGCATTAACCACCGAAACACCGACGCCGTGAAGGCCGCCGGAGAATTGGTAATTATCATTGGAAAACTTACCGCCGGCGTGCAGAGTGGAGAGGATAACCTCTACACCAGGCCGTCCCTGCTCAGGGTGGATATCGACAGGCATACCGCGGCCGTTGTCGCTGACAGAAAGCGAGTGGTCCTTGTGTAACACCACTTCAATTTTCTTGGCATGTCCGGCCAGGGCTTCGTCGACACTGTTGTCGATTACCTCCTGAGCCAGGTGATTTGGGCGTGCGGTATCGGTATACATCCCGGGGCGCTTACGCACCGGATCTAGTCCCGTGAGTACCTCAATATCTTCGGCGGAATAATTAGCCATAATTCTTATTGATTACTGCTCGTTAAATAGAAATTCGGTGATAGGGTCGCAATAGCGTGCGAACTCCTGGAAACTATGATCGCCACCGTCTTCAATGGTCTGGCGTTGCCCTTGGTAGAAATCCTGCGCATCGCGATAATCCAGAACTTCATCCCCGCGCTGGGCGAGTAACCAGTAGCGACTCTGTAATGGCTTCTCCAATTCAGCCTGTACCCGCTGCATGGCATCTACATCAACCTGGGTAAGACGGAATTCCTCTTCTTCACCGCTATAGGGTTTTAAAACCTTCCCCACATAGGCTGGAATAAAGCGCGCGGGGCGCACTGCAGGATTTATCAGTACAGCGGGCAATCGGAAGCGCTCACCAAGGTAAGTGCACCAAAAGCCCCCCATAGAACTCCCTACCAGTCCAATGGGCCCCCTATCAGACTGCCGAAGGAGATCCTCCACAAGAGCCACCAAAGATTTCTGCGCCTCCTCTGTATAGGGAGGAATCTGCGGTGCACAGAAGGTAACATGCGGGTATTGGGCCTGGAGCCGTTCCCGCATCAACTGGCATTTGAAGGACTGTGGTGATGAAAGGAAGCCGTGCAGATATATCAGCACCGGCCTTCCCTGAAGATCATTAGTTTGCATAGGCGGTGATTATAGCGCCCATATCGTCAATCGGGGGCGCTATGTAACCAGAAGCCTCAAACCGTGTGGGAATCACAGCAATGTGCGATTCAAACTGGCAAAGGCCCGCCCCATATCTACACGCATATCAGACCAGAAAGTAACACTGGTAAAGCGCTCCAAGCGTCCACCCGGGCCATAGGCACCAAAGTTCTCACCGATATCGCGGCGATCCCGGAAGCGCATCACTGCATTGCCCTCTCGATCATAAAGAGTTCCAACCAGTACACCATAGGCACTCTGCTCGGTGTAGACGCGCCAGGTCCAGGGAGAGGGGTCCAGTGGCGCAGCTACCGAAAATTTCTCCAGGGATAAGGACAATGTATAATCTGCCTCTTCCTGCTCCTCTGCTATCACGCTGTTACGGGGTTCGAGAAACTTCTCGGCAAACGTTTTGACCAACAGTGCATTCATCTGCTGTAGGTCCCTATCATCCAGCTCGTAATCTTTCTCTCTGTAGCGGGTGCGCGGCACCGAAGAAAAGCGCTTGGTGTAATCAATTTGCACAGGGGCAATAAACACTTTGGAGCCGCTCATATCAAAAGCAAAAGCCGCGGCAACTTCATCCAGCGAGCTGGATCTGGGAACCAAACCTTGGCTATCCTCCTGCACTGCCAACTTTGAGTCCCCCACCTTACTGGGATCATGAGCACAGGCACCGACTAATAACGCCAAGCCAATGAGCGGTAAAACAAATATTCTGTTCATTATTATTCCTCACTTCCCGATGTTATCCACTTAGCGGACGGAGTAGCTGCAAAATACGCATGAAATGAGGGGCAGTAGCGCAAATAAAACCCCAGTACCTATTAGCGTATTTTATCAACTGTCAAATACTACTATTGATTCTGGTATGCCCCATTAAACAAATATCATCAATGATCATAAGTCTGGGGAAATTTCATTGTACGGTCAGAAGACAAAAAAGATAATGGTAAGTTCGTAAAGGGAGGCTTTACAAATAAAGACGAGCTAGAAACTCTCAAATAAAACGATAGAAATCCCACAAAGTGGGACTTCAAAAAAGTAGGCACATTTCAAGGAGAGGTGACTCAGTAGCCGGAAGACGCAAAATCGACAGAGTATTTTGAAACCTCAACCCTTTCGACCCCGGATTTATAGCTACCGTCATCATATAAATCGAACCAACGATATCCCGGCATCTCGTCGTCTACAGCAAAAGGCCCACTACCCGGAGTAAATTGTACAGACGTAGAAGGTGTCGCATGTAAGCCGACCCGACCCTCATGATTATCAAACTGCTGATGTACATGGCCCCACACGAGCGCTTTGACTTGGGGCGCTTTGGATACCATTTGCAAGAGTTGCTCACGTCCATCTCGCAACATATGGCCATCAATCCACTTACTACCCACCTGTACCGGTTGGTGGTGCATCATGATCATTACCGGGTGTTCCCGGGTTTCCCAAAGCAGCAGCTGCAAACGCTCAAGCTGAGCTTCGCTAAGACCGCCACATATCTGGTTTTCAACACTGGTATCAAGAAGCAAGAGGCGCCAATTTCCTAGGGCAACCACTTCTGTACAGCGTTGTGGGGCCAGCTGTTTCATACGAGAGCTTAAGTCGTGATTCCCCGGTAGCCAGTACCAAGGTTTCTGCACCCTGCGCATTTTCTGAAGAAACCGGCGGTAAGAGGCCTCGGCCCCATTCGCGCTAATATCTCCTGTCGCCACCAGCAGTTGCGCTGCCTGCTGTCTGGAAACGATTGCGGACAGTACCTCATCCAAAGTATGACCGGTATCCAAACCCAGTAATTGATAATCCGGCCGGCTGCCAATGTGTGGGTCTGTTATTTGGATCAGACGATATGAATTGGTCTTATCGGACCTGCTAGGCTTATTGTGCTCGCGAATCACTTGCTCACCTTGTAATCACATCCATGTGTTCTACCGCAGAATTAAATTTTTCGGCCATCCAGCACTAATTGAAATTCTGCGCGACCATTTGCAAGACAGTACTCAAGCCACTCACCGAGAAAACGGTTGGCCTGAGGCCTCTCATCTGCGCGCTGCATACGGGGATTTGGGTAAGCGATATCCACTCCTTTACCACCTACCGGCCCACAGCCATTAACTGCTATCACCTCTGCCATCCGCGCATCGTGATAGAGACGAGCGGTCAGGTTGGGAGATACTAGCCAGTGGCTTTCACTGAGATTTACCTCTGCGTCCAGTGACACTTCTGTGGTGTACCTGGATCGCGCTACCACTCTCAGCTTTAAGCTGCCACCAGGGATTTGATAGCACCATTGCTCTCTCTCTGAAAGCTCAGGTAACAGCCTCAGTAGACGTAGGTAGTTAGCGTCGCAGTCGGCATGATAAGACGGTAAATCGACGCGATATACTGCTTTACCGTTGCCATTTGGCGACATTTTCGTCTGCCTGCGCTGACGCGCACCTACCTCACGCACTAGAGCCATTATCAACACTCCAATTCAATTGCCGCCGTGATTTACATCTCAGTTTGCCTTTTGTCCGGGTAAAGTAGCGCAAAAGGCTGTGACCGCTCAGGCGGGTGACGTCATATGAGTAAACTGTTTCCGATTTAACTCTAGCCACTGCACCGAAATCAGTGTTGTGGCATTGTCTATCGGGTTTTCTCCCGGGGCGTAATCCCTCCGCATCGCATCTACGACGTTCTGCCTCGGGAATACCCGCAAACGGATATCCTCATTTTCCTCAGCCAGGCCGAATACGCCCTCGGCCTGCTCCAAATCTACCAGGGCACAATACAGATGTATCCGCTCCGAGCTGCCCCCGGGGCTGGGGATATAACTGTGGATAAAATGCAGGTCGTCCACAGTACATCCAGACTCTTCCAATACCTCTCTGTGCGCTACATCCTCCAGACTCTCCCCTTTCTCCACCATACCGGCTACCACTTCAAGACACCAAGGCCCTGCTGGGCGCCCTAGGGCACCAGTGCGGAATTGCTCGGTAAGTGCCAACAGGTCCCTGACAGGATCGTAAAGTAAGACTCCAACGGCCTCTCCGCGCTGAAACAGTTCCCGCTCTATTTCATTGCTCCAACCCCCGCGAAACAAGCGGTGGCGCAATCGCAGGCGCACCATAGTGAAAAATCCCTTAAACACGGTTTCCCTGGAAATTATGTCTACCGAATCAGCGGTGAACTCCGGGTTTAAATCAGTTCGACTGTTATCTTGTGGCATGGTTCGTCTTTCCCTAGGTTTCGGTTTTGCTGCGCTGCTTCCGCGACAAGACCGGGGTACCAGCTGTTATACTCTGCGCCCACCGTACCAGCCGCTGACTGCAGAGGCTATCCGGGTTTCCGTGTTGAATTTCGAGAGTACACAACATGAGAGTGCTGAATATCGCCTATCAGCAGCTACGGCGCTATGGCAAGACAAGGGTTAGCTGGGCACAAAAGCTCACCTTCGGCCTGATTAAAAATGACCACTACACCCAAGTGTTCAGCGACCGCGATATCGCCGCATTTGAGGCACCCTTTGGTATTCGCGACCTGGGTGTAAAAAAGGCGAACCGACGCTTGATGGAAACTGTCGAGGCCTTTGAGCCAGACCTGATCATCGCAGGCCACTGCGATATGATCACTAACGACACTCTGAAGGCCATTAAGCAACGCCTGCCCAATTGCTTTATCGCTCACTGCAATAATGATCCCCTCTTTGTTCCCAGCAATGTCGAGCGAATCAAATACCGCGCGGAAGTCGCCGATGCAGTTTTTGTATCCACCGGGCGAAGAGAACTGAAAATATTTGAGGGCTTTGGTGCTCGTGTTTATCACATGCCGAACCCGGTTGAACCCTCGATTGAAAACCTCAATAACGCTGAACGCACGGATTTAGCCATCGACCTGCTTTTCTGCAGTAACAGCAATAATTTCACCAAGCGTCTGCAAATGGTTAAAAACCTGAAAGATGCCTTGGGGGATTCGCTGAACTTTAAAACCTATGGCAGCTTCGGCGAGGCTCCCGTTTGGGGCCGCGACTACGACCACGCCCTATCTCAAACCAAAATGGGATTGAATTTCAATCGCCAGGATACCCACTACTGGTATTCCTCAGCACGTATGGCGCAGTTGGCAGGCAACGGTATTTTGCAGTTCACCAGTGATAAATTACATTTTGATGACTTGTTGCCTGCTGAGAGCGTCGTTTATTTCTCCGATGAGCAGGACCTACTGGAAAAAATCCGCGAATTTAACGGTGACGATGCCAAGCGACGCGCCTGGGCCGCACGGGCCAGAGAGTTTTTCCACAATGAAATGAACTCGAAGCTCTACGCTCAGTACATTGTCGAAGCCACAAGCCTACAGCCTTTTAGCCACGACTATGCTTGGGCTCAAGATATCAATCTGGATGGCACTCTCAGGTAGTGTTGCACCCACCCTATTCGATCAGATGCAATAGATTATGAGTAATAACCCAATTCGAGTCGCACAAATACTCGCCGGTGCTGAGCACGGTGGTGCTGAGAATTTCTTTGTGCGTCTCGTCAGTGGATTAAATCCCCGCAGCGAAATTACAGAAAAAGCGTTTAT
This sequence comes from Microbulbifer maximicatervae (SeqCode), assembly GCF_052467955.1. NCBI lineage: Bacteria > Pseudomonadati > Pseudomonadota > Gammaproteobacteria > Cellvibrionales > Microbulbiferaceae > Microbulbifer > Microbulbifer maximicatervae (SeqCode). The sequence goes on along the minus strand of NZ_CP174329.1, from coordinate 839,336 downwards.
TCGAAACCACGATCACCGGGTACAGGCACTGCGTAGCAACAATGTTGAAACCGAAGGTTTTAAATTTGGTGGCAAGCTGGATTTTCTCGGCCGAAAAAAATACCGCGATGCCCTGAACCAATGGCAACCGGATATCGTGATGACTTGGATGGGGCGTGCCACTTCAATCACCCCCAACTCTGAAAAATACCGGTTGGTAAGCCGCCTAGGGCACTATTACAACCTGAAGTATTACCGTCACGCAGATTATTGGATCGGCATCAGCAAAGGTATCTGCCAGCATTTAAGGGACGGAGGCATCCCCAAGGATAAAATTTTCCATATCCCCAATTTTGCCGATGAGACACCAGTTAATCCGCTGCCTAGAAACAGCTTCAATACTCCGGAAGACCGGCCCCTGATCCTGGCTGCAGGCCGCCTGCATATCAATAAAGGGTTCGACACCCTCCTGCATTCACTCACCCAGATTCCCAATGCCACTTTGTGGCTCGCCGGTAGCGGTCCCGAAGAGAGTAAATTGAAATCTCTGTGTCACCAGCTTGGCCTGGAGGAGAGAGTGCGCTTCCTGGGTTGGCGCAACGATGTCACCACGTTAATGCGCACTGCGGATATGTTCGTGTGCCCTTCTCGACATGAGGGCCTGGGCTCTATTGTGATGGAGTCCTGGGCCCATCGCTGCCCTATAGTGGCGACGGACTCTCAGGGCCCTGGAGAAGTAATTACCGATGGCAAAACCGGTCTGATTACCCCTATCGATAATGCCGATGAACTGGCCAAAGCCATGAAGTCCGTTATCGAGTCGCCGGAGTTACGCCAAAGCCTGATCGAAAATGCGGCCGAGGAGTACGCAACGACTTATGCGAAACAGGTTATCGTCGACTCCTATATCGATCTATACGAAAACCTGATGAAGAAAGGGCGCTAGCGGTGAATGGCAGCCACCGAATACCCGGTGGCTGCTAAATCGTATTTTTCGTTTCGTGCCAAATCGTACTTATTGATAGGCTGGGGGCAAATCCCGCAAAAGAGCGCTAACCCCATTGGCGATCAGTCGTTGACGCTGCTCAATACTATCGGGGCGTGTTAACAATTCGCTGGCTCTCCCCCCCCAAATCACAGCCCCGCCCGGGCGCCCAATACCCACACTCATAATCACCAAGGGAGCATCTGTCAGGGGCGGTAGTTCCACCACATCCTGTGGAGCATTGCTATCAAACTGTTTGTCCCAGCTGGGATCCCGGGTATCACCGGAGAAAAACTCATCGACTACCGCAACCTGGTAATCCACCACCATATCCGCATCCTGGTCCTGGGAAACTTGGCGATATCCTCGTTGCTGTAACTCTGCGGCAACGGTATCGCGCATTTCTTCATCCAACTCCACCAGCTGGGCAGAGGCATCTTCTGAGCCACTCAACGGCGCTACCCCCCATTTATACGTGGCAAAGGCAACCGGTGGCTCCCCGGTAGCGGCTTTTTCAACCTGTATCTCCTGGCAACCCGCCAATACCAAGATACTCAGCAAGCCTGTTAATAAATAGCGCATAAAAACTCCTACATTTCCGTACTTATTTTACTGGTTCGACCGTGCCGTAAAGTTCTATCTTAGGACTCCAGGTATACCACTTGGGTTCAGCTTTCGGGTAAAGAGGGAAATGGCTGCCCGACTCCACTTCATATCCCATAAAAGGGGCTTCTGGCGTGGCAAATGCGATTCCCCCCTGCAACAGGGCCTGAGCCGATTCCGTGTTGATATTAAGCCCACTTTTCAGACCGAAATTCACATCGACGCCACTGGCATTCCAAAACACCGTGTGCTCTCGCACCAGGGGCTGGTATTGGGGTTCGATATGAACGTAGATATACACTCGATCAGCATACTCCCCCAAGGAAAAACCTGTAACCTCTCCCACTTTTACCTGGCGATAATAAACCGGACTCCCTGCTACCAGAGATCCTCGCCTCGCAGCATCCAGGATAATTCCCAGTCCAGGGCGGGTAAAAGTTTCTGCAAGATCCTCTTCCGGTGCCTGTTCCAAAGCGTAAAACTTTGTCTGTGGATCTCCTAAGCCAGGCTCGAGCGCCAGGTAGCGCCCTGTAATTAGGGTATCCAGATGGGCAATCTTATCGATGCTAATTTGCGGGGAAACCACCCATATACGTGTGCCCTCCCGAGCAAACTGCTCTCCGCGGTGATAAAGCTTAGCCCTGGCCCACACCTCGCCCAAAGAGCGATCGAGTCTCAGGCGAGTAATCTCTCCAACTTGTACCCCGCGGTAGCGCAACGGTGCTCCAACTCTCAGCCCCTCGGCACTAACAAGGCTGACTTGAATTTGTATCCCTCCCTCCATAGCCGCTTCCCGACTGCTGAAAAGAGGGAACTGGTCTCCATTTTTTGCCTGCCCGCCTTTTCCAAGGTCTTCCCGGCGTATACCAAAGGCGATACCGCCGCGCAGAAGTGACATCAGCGAATCAGCCTCCACTTCCACCCCCTCGGTCAAGCTTGCTGTAGCCCGCAATCCGCTCACATTCCAGAACCGAACGCCTTCCTGCACAAAGTGGGCATAGCGGGGCTCTATCACCACATAAACTTCTACCCCCTCGCCATCCCTACGCAATTCCATTCCCTGCACTTTTCCTACCTCTATACGGCGAAAGTAAACCGGCGCGCCCCGCTGCAAAGACCCGGGATTGCGTGAAGTGAGGCGTAAATGCAGCCCCGGCACACGGGGATCCATCGGTGGCGCAGAGGTTCGCGCAGTGAAATTGCGCTGGGAGCGCTGTCCTTTGCGCAAATCTACTTCTATGCGATTACCTTGGATTAAATCGTTTAGTCCGCCAGTAAAATCGAAGCTCGGAGGGGCTAGCCAAAAACGGGTATTTTCGGTGAGCAATTCATCCGTTGTCGGATCCATCAGAACTTTGACTTCCATACCATTCAAACGGCGGTTTGCCTTGGTCCCACTGACTTCCCCTACCTGGATGCCCTGGTAGTAAACCTTTGTAGAATCCGGAGTAACATTCACCCCCTGATCGAAATTTAATATCACTGGAATTCCCGCATCTGCTGCGGCAAAATTTTTATATAACTCAAACTCACTACCATTTACAGCGAGCGGAGACTGACGTTGATTTTCCGGGGTATAAAAACTTACGCCTCCGGCAAAAAGTGCTGCCAGGGATTCTAAATTGACACTGATACCGCTAATACCGCCTTCGATAGAGATCCCTGAACTATTCCAAAAGCGGCTGCCCCGATGAACCAGATAGGCATATTCCCGACGAATAAATAATTCGATACTGACTTCAGTTCCGTTTCGATCCAAACGGTAATCCGCTACCTGACCGACTCGCAACTGACGATAATATACTGGCGATCCTCGACTTAAAGAGCCCAAACGACGGGACTGCAAAACAACACGCAAACCATCCCCACGGATAAATGCAGGAGGCTGATCCAGGGCAACAAAGTTGCGCTTGCGCTTTCCACTACCTGATTCAACGGCAATGTAATTGCCTGAAAGTAGAGTTTCCAAACCGCTAATACCGGTAATAGATAACTCGGGTTTTACTACCCAAAACTCAGTGCCCTCTACCAATAAATATTCTGCACTGCGATTTAAACTAACTTCGGCCAGAACGCCATCGGCTCCATTCAGCTCTTTCGCATTAGGTACAAGGCGTACATCCTGGACCATACCAATATCGACCCCAGAATATTTGACCACCGTTTTTCCTTTTACCAGGCCGTCGCCAGAATGAAATAAAATAGTGGCTTTAACGTCTCCCTCTGACAAATCCTGATAGAGCAACCAGAGAGCAATCAGCCCCGCGATCAAAGGTAAAATCCACACTAGGGGTAACCCCCTGCTTGCGCGCACTACTCCCCGCTGAGCGCCTCCATCCAAGCGAGACGCATCACTCGTATCCTGCGGGGGCAGCTCATCAGCCATTTTCTGCGGCGCTCCTATGAGCCGTTTCTGGCTCTACTGCAGACTCATATAAATCTCCGTCATAGGCATCCCAAATTAAACGGGAATCGAAAGTTCGTGCCGCCAACATGGTTACCACTACCACAGAGGCAAAAGCTGTCGCACCAGCTCCAGCAGTTACCTGGGAAATAAATCCCATATCCACTAGCGACACCAAAATTGAAATCATAAATAAGTCTAAGAGTGACCAGCGCCCGATGCCGGAAACTACTCGATATATTTTCATGGACTGAATGGGGTCGAAGGACAGACGCAACTGAATTTGGATCAGGAGCAATCCCAATCCCAGTAGCTTCATCACAGGAACTGCAATACTGGCAACAAAGACAATTAAAGCTATTCCCCACATTCCCGAGTTATAGAGTTGCATGACCCCGCTAATGATAGTGCTGGGATCACCGGCACCTAAATAAACTACTGTCATTATCGGTAACACATTGGCAGGTAAAAGCAATAAAGTGCCAGTAATCGTCAGAGCCCAAGTTAACATCAAGCTTCCTTCGATTCTGCTGTGTACTCTCGCTCCACAGCGCGGACATCGGCAACGACCATTTTGGGGAAGAATAATTAATTGATGACAGCACAGGCAGCTGGTTAAGCCTTTTTTTAAACCTTTATTTGGTACGCTATTCACAAGCTTGTCCCTTAAGCGCACGACGCTGTGCTAAGCGGTGCCAAATTGCTGTTTGGTCAAAACTCAGGGAAGAGAGATTTGCCAGTAGCATCATGGCACCAAAACAGTACAGCCCCGGTTCTACCTCCATCTTGCCCAAATCCCGTAATTTAATCAGGGCCACCAAAATTCCGAGCATATAAACATCGAGCATGCCCCACTCTTTTAAGTGCTGGTAAAAACGAACAGCATTGGATACCGGCCGGTCAAGCCAGGCCCAAGCACTGCCCCAACAAATAAATAACAACAGGGCAAATTTACCTACCGGAGCCAGAACGCTACAGAAAAGCACCAGCGCCGAGAGCCAAATAAACCCCGCCTTGAAAAGAGAGTAAACGCCATTAAGCAAGGTACTTTCTGCACCAAATGAGAACAGGGAAAAGTCGAGCAATGGCAAGCTGACAGAGGGAATAAACAGTAATAGGCCGGTTAGACTTAGAGCCAGTGTGTAGTAAATACTATGATTGCCATTGCGATGCAAAGTACAGCGACATCGTGGGCAAATTAACTTTTGTCCCGGAGGCGCCAAGCCGCCGGTTAAAAGTAGATCGCATTCGTGACAGACCCTCTGCCAATCGGCCAGCGCCGCGCTGCGCTCCTCATTCATGGACAGTCAGTCCTTGCCTTATTCTGCACAATTTTTGCCGCATCCAAATGCTTATGAGGCGCGTCTATTGAAATATAGGCCCTCAACCTTATTCAATGGGCCAGTGTTATTGCCAAAAAGTTACCAATAAACGCACATAGGTGTCGGTTTAACGAAGATATAGCAAAAAGCCGAAAGCCGTCTCGACGGTCGGTTTGACCCCGGGTAAACTCTCGCGACTGCTATTGGGGAGACTGGCAATATTAGTAATAATCGCAAGCTGGAGCCCTCCATATCCCCACTACATGACACCAGCTCCAAATAACTTGCAAAAGCTTGAAGACCGTACCCTCCACAGGAAGTCGAAACAGATGAAAAGAAGTAACCGCACAGAGCCGCAAGGCCGCAAGTTGCGTCCGCTGAAAAAACTAATCGCCGCTACGCTGCTGGGCCTGGGCGCCATGCAGGCGCAAGCCGACACCCTGTGGGATATCTATACACAGGCCCTGGAGAATGATCCTCAATTAGCAGCTGATCGCGCTGCTTACCACGCGGATATCGAGGCTAAGTACCAGTTTCGTGCATTCCTGCTTCCTCAGGTAAATGCTACCTTCGAAGCCGCTAGGACTCACTCTGATAGGAGCCAAAATTCTGCTCAGTTACTGGATTTGACTGATAATGACGACGACAGTGATGTCGAACTAGTGGACTTTAGAAGCCAAACTAGCAATTCCTTACAGGAAAGAACCTATAGTGCCAACCTGACCCAGGCTATTTTTGACGCACCAGCCTGGTTCGATTATCAACAGGGCAAGAGATTAACAGAGCAGGCGACAGCAGAATTCAGTGCTAACCAGCAAGAAATGATGATTCGTGTCGCCACCGCCTACTTTGACGTATTACGTGCTTACGACGTGCTAGAGGCAGCTGCTGCCGAAGAACAAGCCCTAGCTAAACAGCTGGAACAGACGCAACAACGCTTTGAAGTCGGTCTAACAGCAATTACTGATGTCTACGACTCCCAGGCTGCCTATGACAGTTCCGTTGCCCGGCGTTTAACAGCTCAAGACAACCTCCTCAGTAACTTTGATGCCCTATCAGTATTGACCGGAGGCTACCATGATCAAGTAGCTCCTCTGGTAGATGATTTCCAGGTAGCTCCGCCAGTGCCTTCAGATCGCGCCGATTGGGTTGAGTTTGCCCTCGCCAACAATTTTGTCCTTAAAGCTGCACGACTTGGCGCCGATGCCGCCCGCTATAACGCGCGAGCGGAAGCCAGTGAACACCTACCCACCGTCACTGGCTCGCTTTCTTATAATAAACTCACTCAAGATGGTAACGAGAAAAATAGATTCAGCGACATAACGGGCAGCCAATTTGTACGTTACCCGCAAGATATTGACCAATGGGGAACAAGTGCAGGGGTAACTGTAAACGTGCCCATTTTTACTGGTGGCCTTCTCAGTGCCAACCGTCGCCAGGCTAGAAACCAAGCCTTCCAGGCCCAGGACCTTAGTGTTCTTGCAGAGAGAGATACTATACAAACCACGCGCACCCTGCACCGCGCTGTTGTCACCGATGTATCGAGAGTAGCAGCACGTGAGCAAGCCGTCGTTTCTGCCAAGAGTGCATTGGATGCGACTCAGGCGGGATACGAAGTAGGCACCCGAAATATTGTAGATGTGCTCCTGGCTCAGCGGACCCTGTTCGATTCACAAACTGACTACGCCAACTCACTGTACGACTACATTCTAAATTCACTGAGCTTGAAGCAAGCTGCAGGACTCTTATCCCCTAAAGATCTTCAGGATCTGGATATGATGCTGAATCCTGCAAATAATGTCTCTCGCGTAGAGGAAACTGGAGGCACCAGCCTTCCAGCACCTTCGAAGTAACTGCGTATACGCATCTACCAGAGAGCAGGATTTTTATTCTCTCTCTGGTCTTCATTTTGTGTAGCCAACCGCTCCACCTCGCTCAGTAAGCGCTGCAAAGCACCACTATTTTCTGAAGCTACTTTTTTCCCTCTCTGACCGGCGGCTTTTCTTTGCCCCACATCTTCCAGCCAAGCCTGAACTTGTGAAGCCATCGATTCACTGTCTTCGACTACAACCATGGCTCCAGCCTCCTGCAACAAACTGGATACAGTGGCGAAGTTATGCAGGTGGGGGCCAGAAATAACTGGTACCCCCCAGGCAGCGGGTTCAATCATATTGTGACCACCAACAGAAACCAGGCTACCTCCCACAAAAGCAATATCACTGGCCCCATAGAAGCGCAGCAACTCCCCCATCGTGTCTCCCAGAATAACCTCATCACTAGCTTTAACGGCTGCGCCTTCACTCCTTCGGGCCAAGGCAAAGCCACGCTCCCGACACAAGCGAGCAACACTATCAAAACGCTGTGGGTGCCTGGGCACCAGCACGAGTAATAGATCTCTATATTCTTTCTTTAAAATAGAGAAGGCATCCAAGATCACCTCGTCCTCACCCACATGGGTACTAGCCGCCAGCCATATAGGCCTGGAAGACTCCCCCCGCCACTGGTGCGCCAGCGCCTGGGCTTCACTAGCCAGTCCCATATCAATACTGAGGTCAAACTTGATATTGCCGTTGGCTACTGCTCTCTCCGCTGGTAATCCCAGATCGATAAACCGCTGCATATCCGCAGGGTATTGCGCAACAACACGATCCAGGTTGCTCAACATCGTTCGACTCAAAGAGGGAAAACGCCCGTAACCTCGCGCAGATTTTTCACTGAGCCGTGCATTGGCCAATAAAATTGGGATCTTCCTACTCGAGCAGAGCTTGAGTAGGTTGGGCCAAAGCTCAGTCTCTATAATCACCAATGCACACGGGCTAAGCGCATTGAGAAATGGCACCAGGCATTCAGGGAGATCATAGGGAAGGTAATAGTGAAGTAAGCGGCCACCAAGAATTGGCTGCAGGGCTTCCTTCACCCGCTCAGACCCGGTTGGAGTTGTAGTCGTTACCAGCCACTGCCAGTCTGTATGTCGCGCAGCCAATTTAGAGATAACTGGCACGGCGGCTAGGGTCTCCCCAACAGATACAGAATGGACCCAGATTAACGGTGCCCGGCTGTGCCTTTTTGGAACCTGACCCAGACGCTCTCTTAAACGCAACCGATAGGCCGGCTGGCTACGCCCTCTCCACCAGAGACGCAAAAGGACAACAGGTAAAAACAGGCGGAAGAGCCAGGAATAAAATATTTGCATGAAGCAGGGATCACCTAAAGATCAATATTGCCACCAAAGAAAGTGCAATAATGACGGTTATCTCTTCCAGGTAAAACACCCCCGTAAGGAAGGCCTCAGGCCATTAGTGATCGACCACCCGGTAAAACTCAGAGCGCACCCCAAAAACACCACAAGCCATGCCGGCTGAACGGCAAGCGCGGAGCCAAGGCCCAGAACCCAAGCGCTTTCCACCGAAAATCAACCCTAAAATACAGCCTATGCTGGAGATCAACAGCTGTCCCAGAGCTGATACAAAGATGCTGGTATGACCGCGACCTTTGGCAAGTTTATGCTTTGCCAGAGTGATACCAGCGGAGAATTTTCTACGCGACAACCAACGCATATTGGCGCGACTCTCTGGTACAGCCTCGTAAACCCTCGCCTCCAGGCAGTAAACAATCTTTCCGCCCTTGGCCTTAAACTCTGTGAAAAAAATCACATCTGTACCGGCACCTAGAGGGTCCTGCTCATTAAACCTCAGGCCTAGCGAGCGGATACTGCTCATCGGTATTAATACATTGCTGGTCGCACAGTAGTTGAGCTGTTCTCCAGTCTTTCGTTTCTGCCGATAAAAAATACGTGAGTAATAGGCAGGCACAGAATCCGGCCAACGCCGAACAACACTGCCACAAACCACGCTACTGCCCCCCAGCTTTTGTGAGTAATCATATAGCTGGATTAACCAATCGGGCTCTACCCACTCATCATCATCAATGAAAACTAGGTAGTCAGCTCCCATATTATCCAGTTCATCGATACAGCGATTACGTGCACAAGGGATTCCCCGCCGCTCTTCAACAGCACAGTTGAGAGGAAAGGGAAAACTTCCCGACAACTCCCCCACAACTTCCCTACCAGCCTGAGTGTCCGAATCGTTATCGACGACCAGTGCAGCCACATTTAAGCCCGTGGGTAGCTGTAGCTTGGCCAGGCTTTGCAGAGAACTGCGAAGCCGCTCCGGTCGCTGATAAGTACAAATACAGATCACTAACAAGGGGTGCAATGTAAACTCCAGATTACGGCCAAGGACAAATCGGATATAAGCTATCTGAGCTGGGTTAAAAAAGAATCAGCCTATACCCTTAAGAATGACCTGTCTATAATACCACTTTTGCCAAACGCTTTATCAGGGCATCTATGCTCCATATTATATGCTTGTGCCCGACCTTCCTTGCTAAAACGCAACCCATTAGTCAAGTTAATTCAAAAAACTATTCTTATAAGCCCTGGTATATCTCCCCATGAAAATTATGCAGCTTTTGCCCGCCCTGAACTCTGGGGGGGTTGAGAGGGGGACCGTTGATCTTGCCCGCTACCTGGTAGCAGGTGGTCATCAGTCAATCGTTGTTTCCAGTGGGGGGAGCATGGTCGAGCAACTAAAAGCTGAAGGCTCTGCCCATATTGAACTTCCAATCCATAAGAAGTCTCTCTTTAGCCTGTTACAGGTCAGACCACTTCGAAAGGTTATCTCTCGTGAGAAACCTGACATCATCCATGTGCGTTCCAGGGTTCCGGCTTGGCTAGCCTATCTTGCCTGGCGAAATCTTGACCCAACTGAGCGCCCCCGCCTTGTAAGCACTGCTCATGGCCTTTACTCCATAAATCGATATAGTGCGATTATGGCGAAAACCGAACAGGTAATCGCAATATCAGAGTGTGTGAATAGCTACTTACTGGAGAATTATGCAAACGATCTAAAGCGTCCCCCACAAATCGTTTACCGGGGTGTAGATACAGATGAGTTCAATCTCGATGTCCAGCCATCGGAGTCCTGGTACCAAAAAGTACACCAGGATTTCCCCCAGCTTGCCGGCAAGCGCTGGCTCCTCTTACCCGGCCGGCTGACCCGCTGGAAGGGACAAGAAGACTTTATCGATCTAATCCATCAACTAGTCGAAAACCGTTCTGATGTTCACGGCATCATTCTCGGCGGAGCGGAGAAGAACAAGCAGCACTACGCCGATGAATTGGAACAAAAAATTTGCTCAATGAAGCTTGAGAACCACCTTACTCTAGTTGGTCATCGTAGTGATATACGCCACTGGTATAGTGCGTCCAGTTTGGTGTATAACCTATCACGTCGACCCGAGCCATTTGGCAGAACCGTTATAGAGTCCGCTGCGATTGGCACACCTATTATTGGTTATAACATTGGGGGACCGGCAGAGTCGCTTAATGCCTGTTTTCCTCAAGGGCTAGTTGATATCAATGATCCAGAAGCCTTATTCACGCGTACTCAGGAATTGCTCGACAGCCCTGGGCAAAAGCCTCATTTATCTACCGATTTCACATTGGGAAGGCAGGCCGAACACACTATTGAAATCTACAAGAGCCTACTCACAGAGCGTACCGGAGCGAACCCGCGTGATTAATTTGAGCCAGAGCGAGCCGTTTGCCAGCGGAGGCAATCGCTTTTGCTACCGACACCCGGAGCGGTCTGAACTCTGTGTCAAGGTGATGCGACCCGGCCGAACAGCGGAGCTATTGGGGCGAGCTCCCTGGTACAAAACCTGGCGAGGGGAATCATATTTTGATGACAATCTTCGCGAACAGGAAGGTTATAGCCAGCGGGCCATTGCAACTAATCGAGATGGGCTTTGGCAACATCTGCCTCGATGGTTTGGGATACAGGAGACCAGCTTAGGCCCCGCTGCCGTCACTGATATGATTCTTGACGCTGATGGCAATCCGGCACCTACTCTTCGCCAATACCTAAACAAATATGGACTCAATACCGAGGTGCGCGAATCTTTACAGCACTTTTCTGAGTGGCTGCTTGAGTATGAAGTACTCACCAAAAATCTGATTGCCCACAATCTGGTCCTGCGAAAAGAGCAGGGGAAACTACAAACTTACCTGATTGATGGGCTGGGTTGTTCCTCTTTCCTGCCTCTGCCAAAAATTTCTAGCTACTTTGCGAAACGCTATATCCATCGCCGTATCGAGCGCATGTGGCTGAGAGTCGAGTGGGAAATTTCCGATAAGGAAACCCCCTGGCGAAAATATGAAGCTGAGGGACTCAAGCGCTAACGGCTTGGCAACCCTGATCGACGCAACAATGCTTGAGCACACAATAGGTATTGATCCAGGGGGTCACGCTGGCCTCCTGCCTTCACCTCAAGCTTTTCACTAACCAAACCTTGATCCAAAAGTCGTAATACCGCTGAACGCACCTTATTAGACTTGCTGCGACTCGGAACCCGAATTACACCGACCTGGGCCCGACTTTGTAACGACTCGAATAGCATAGAGATACTGTCCTCAGTGACCCAGATTGTCTCCGCTTCCGACAACTGCTTCTGAAGCCAGCCCGCCGGACAAGAGCGCCAGTCAACCAACTCAACACTGCTTTTCTCCAGCTGCTCCATGGTACCCGCCGGTGTTCTCCGACTGTCAGAGATACACCAACTCAAGGGTTGGGCCAATAATTTCTCAACTTGCTCCCGGATTGAGAGGGTATCCCAACTGTAATGCTTGCTGGGTCCACCCAATAAAATAAGCCCCCTTCCAGGCTGCAGTACATCGCTCTCAAGCGGTTCAGTCAATGCGCCCTGGCTCACAATCACATTAGGTAGAGGGGGCGGACGGTCGTGTTCGGGTACGACCGCAAAATCAAACCAGCTGTAGGGTAACAAAGGGCGGTTAATTGCCACCGCGCGACCACCAAACCGGCAACGGGCAGACAGCATGGGAAGTCGGCTGCGGCGACCTGTGCCGATCAAAAAGTCGGGGGCTGGCAACTCTTCCAGCTCCTCTCCCGTTTTCAGGAGAATACGGCTGGCTGTATATTCTGGTGATATATCAAAAACCTGCACCTCCCCGATATAACTCCTGCGCACCCCTTCAATCAGAGCTACACTCTGCTTTTCATGAGCCCGGTTGCCATCTAAAAAACGCCAAATAATAAGTTGCAAGATAGGACCCTAAACTACTGAAACACCGGAATACAAGGCAGTGTACCTAGCGCATTCCAGTGGAGCTACTGTAACAAGGCTATGGGAGCCCCAAAACATCCAGTATACTCCTTCCAGGGAGCTCCAAAGGGTGCCCCCGGTGAATCCATGCCTCTCAGGAGACCCCGTTAAAGCGCTCAGCCAAACAGGCATCCGCTACTACTTTGTGTAAAGCCCCACAATTATCACTAAAAAGCAAAATTAGAGCGTTCATGGACAACAGACTTTTATATAGTACTCACCTATACAGCCTATTTCCGCGCATCTAAATACAAAATTTTCTGAATGGCCGACAGTTGCACCTATGCCTGAACTTGGAAGTACTCTAAACAAGCTTTCCCAGCCCGTTTATCGCCAGCAAAGCTCACTGTGGATTTCAGGTCTGCTCAAATGGGCCTTTCTTGGGTTATATATACTGGTATGTGGCTACTATGTTTCCCCCAAAGTATCGGGAGTACAAACCAGCTTCTACCTAACTTTAGTGCCCACAGCCCTTCTACTGCTGGCGTGGCGAAAGAGCTATCACTTCCTGATTTCCTGGCAGTTCCTAACCTTTTGCAGCCTGCCTATCATTCTAGCGCTTTCAACACTGTGGGCCTCTCCGGATACCGCAGATGTTTATAGGCAATCTGATTACTACTGGAAATTGGTATTATACCTAGCTCTATTTTACTGCGCTGTTTTCTTCCTGTTGGAGCAGTACGGCGACAACATCCTCCATAAGCTATTACTCTCGCTTATTGTGATTGGACTGCTATCCGGTATTGCCTCGCTAATTGCTTATTCCCTTGATGGCGGTCTCCAGGATCTCCGCCGGATTGGCGGTATATCTCTTGAGGGCAATATTGATAAAACAGGAATGCTATTTGGTTTCCACGCTCTTTTTTGTTGCTATGGTCTCTACCAAAAGCCCCGTATTTGGCGCTGGTTATCAGGAGCAGGCTTACTCACCTCCTGTATCTACATAGTTTTGTCACAAACCAAAGTCCCAATTGTTATGGCGGGCTTTTCAATTTTCTTGGTTGTATTCGGCAACCTTTCGCGCCTGCTGAAAATTTTAGTTGTTGTGGCTATCGTCTGTGTTTTGCCATTGACCTATTTTGCCTTGTATGGTGACTTGCCCCTCCTACACCGGGGTAGCGCTTACTCTATACGTCTGACACTCTGGCAAAAAGCCTTTGAGGAGTTCCTGCAAGCCCCACTATTTGGCCAGGGATTAGTGCATAAGAAATTTATTGCACTAAACAGGATGGTGCCCCATCCACACAATTTTCTTCTGGATATCGCGCGTTTTAGCGGGCTATTGGGGCTGGCAGCCTGTGTCTGGCAAGGGCTTGCAACTCTGTGGACCGTGAGATCCAAAGAAAGACTTTTGAGTTGGATTCCTGGTTTGTATTTCACTTGGTTCCTGTTCGGTGTACTGGCAATGCTGATATACGCCCAGCAACCTTTGGCTAAGCCCAATTATATTTGGTTCTTTTACTGGATCCCCCTGGCTATCCTGCTGGCGCGAAGCAGCATTGAAGACCGGGGTTTGAGTCAATATAAAACTATCCGGGAAAGTAACCCTCAAAAACAGTAACCGCTGAGAGATAGAGTCACACTGATGAATGTAACCGTATTTGGCACCGGCTATGTGGGCCTGGTGCAAGCAGCAGTCTTAGCTGAAGCTGGCAATAAAGTAGTTTGTATCGATATAGACGCGGACAAGATCAACCGCCTCAAGCAGGGTATTATCCCTATTTATGAGCCAGGCCTGGAGCCTATGGTGAAGAACAGTATCACCACTGGCAATCTATCTTTTTCAACTGATGCGGCCTTTGGTGTAGAACACGGTGAGCTGATTTTTATCGCCGTGGGCACTCCTCCAGATGAGGACGGCTCAGCAGACCTTCGACATGTGTTGACTGTTGCAAGAACCATTGCCAAGCACATGGAGTGCAAGAAATACATCATCAACAAATCCACAGTACCTGTGGGTACGGCCGACAAAGTACGAGCTGCTGTTGAGGAAGAATTGACCGAGCGGGATAAGTCCGACATGCCATTCGATGTTATTTCCAACCCTGAATTCCTCAAGGAAGGTTCGGCACTGAATGACTGTATGCGGCCAGACCGAATTATTATCGGCACCTCCGAAGCAGAATCAGAACAGAAGCTTCGCCACCTCTATGCGCCATTCAACCGCAATCACGAAAAGATCCTCGTGATGGACGTTAAAAGTGCGGAACTCACCAAGTATGCCGCCAACTGTATGCTGGCAACCAAGATCAGCTTTATGAATGAAATGGCAAATATTGCCGATAAAGTGGGCGCTGATATTGAGGCAGTTCGGGCAGGCATAGGTTCAGATCCGCGAGTTGGTTACCAGTTTATCTACGCAGGTATCGGCTACGGTGGCTCCTGTTTTCCTAAAGATGTGAAAGCCCTGATTTCCTCGGCACAACAGCTGGGCATTGCTGCAGATATTCTCGCCGCAGTGGAATCCCGCAACGAGCGCCAGAAACACTATCTCGCCGAAAAAATACAACGTCATTTTAACGGAGATATTCAGGGCAAAACTTTTGCGCTCTGGGGCCTGTCATTCAAACCGAATACAGATGATATGCGCGAAGCCCCAAGCCGTGTGCTGTTAGCTCGATTGTGGGAGCAGGGTGCGAAGGTGCGGGCATTTGACCCTGAGGCCATGGAGGAGTGTCAGCGAATTTTTGGCGATCGCGAAGACCTGACCCTTTGCGACTCCAAGACAGAGGCTTTACAGGGTGCCGACGCCCTGATTGTCGCGACCGAATGGCAACAGTTCAAATCTCTTGATATCGATGAAGTAAGCAGCGCTCTCAGTGCCCCGGTTGTGTTTGACGGACGCAACCAGTACGAACCAGAGGAAATGCGCGAGGCAGGCTTTGATTATTACTGCGTAGGGCGCCCGGACACCACCAGCTCTTACTAAGTAAACCTTACTTAAAATAAAAACCCGGCATCTGCCGGGTTTTTATTTTCCGTCATGCTATTCGCATTTTTACTTCCGCCTGGCCCGCCACATCACTGAGCCAGCCCCGATGCGCGGCACTACGCCCATGTACCACATCAAAATAAAGGTTTTGCAAACGCCCTGTGATAGGGCCGCGACGACCACTGCCGATAGAACGCCCATCCAATTCACTAATGGGCAATACTTCCGCCGCTGTGCCAGTAAAAAACGCTTCGTCAGCGATATAGACTTCATCCCGAGTGATACGCTTCTCTAGCACCCTATAGCCGCACTCCCGTGCCAGTTCAATAACTGTATCTCGGGTAATTCCATCCAGGCACGACGTCAGCTCCGGGGTATAAATAGTCCCATCGCGAACAATGAAGACATTTTCTCCACTACCCTCAGCAACATAACCCTCGGGGTCCAGTAATAGCGCCTCCTCGCAACCATTGCGCACTGCCTCCTGTAACGCCAGCATCGAGTTTATATAGTTACCATTGGCTTTCGCCTTACACATGCTGATATTCACATGGTGTCGGGTATATGAGGAGGTATTCACCTTAATCCCCTGTTCCAGTGCCTCGGGGCTCATGTAGCTGGGCCACTCCCAGGAAGCGACAATCACATGGGTTGAAAGATTTTCTGCGCGCAACCCCATTCCCTCTGACCCGTAAAATACCATTGGTCTCAAGTAAGCTTGGCGCAAGTTATTTTCGCGCACCACAAGCCGCTGAGCTTCATTCAGCTCATCAGTGCTATAGGGCATTGGGATATTCATTATTTTTGCAGAGCGAAACAACCGACGGGTGTGCTCTTGCAAACGAAAGATACTGGTGCCGTTACCGGTTTCATAAGCCCGTACGCCTTCAAACACCCCCATTCCATAGTGCAGGGTATGAGTGAGAACATGCACCCGGGCATCGCGCCAGGGAACCAATTCACCATCAAACCAGATAACGCCGTCGCGGTCGGCAAAAGACATGGGTAACTCCTACAAATCCTGAAAAACAGTTTAATCGGGCAACAGGAAGAAACCCGGTATTAACCGAGTAATTGCTGCCAGTTTGTTTGAACGGTCTTTCTTTCCGCTGTGAATTGGTCATCGCTCACAATCCCTGGCAGTTGTTGTAGTGCCAGGCGATGACCTTCAGATCGGTAGGCTTTGTAGGCGTCGATCAGATGTCCGGCTTGTTGGGCCGGCATCAGGCCTGCGTCAATTAGACTTTCGAGAATGCGAATATTATCGGTATACCGCACGATCGAGGGCGAAGTTTTTGCCCAGGCCAGAGCAGCATATTGAACCATAAATTCAATATCGACAATACCGCCCTCGCCATGCTTGAGATCAAACTTTTTATCGTTGCTCTTATCGAGGTTCGCACGCATTTTATTGCGCATTTCCACCACCTCATCACGCAATTTATCGCTCTTTCGCGACTGGCAAAGCAATTTCGTACGCAACTGTTGAAACGACTCACTCAGGCGGACACTACCGGCGACAGATCGAGCCCTCACCAGCGCCTGGTGCTCCCAAGTCCAGGCACTCTCCCTCTGGTATTTTTCAAAGGCAGCCAGTGACGTCACCAAGAGCCCTGAATTGCCCGAGGGGCGCAGTCTTGTGTCTACCTCGTAAAGAGGCCCGCTCAATGTGCGGGTTTGCAATATGTGGATAAGTCGCTGTGCCAATCGGGTAAAAAAACTCAAGTTATCAATACTGGTTTTACCGTCTGTAGCCTGCATCGCATCCGCGTCATGCACAAAAACAATATCCAAGTCAGAACCGTGGCCAAGCTCCAATCCCCCCAGCTTTCCGTAGGCGATAATGGCAAAGTGCATATCCTCTGCCGAGGCCCCCGCAGGCATACCGTATTTATCCGCCATCTGCGCCCAGGCAAGTTGCAATGACTGCTGCAATATCGCCTCTGCCAACCAAGTGAGAGAGTCACTAACCCTCATCAGTGGTAGAGCGCCATTAACCTCTTGTGCTGCAATGCGCAGGCTTTGGCTCTGTTTAAAATAACGAAGCGCCTCCATTTGCAATTCCAAATCCTCTGGATCGATCCGCAACAATTCGAGACGCAACTCATTGGCAATATCTGCGGCGGTAGAAGGGGCCAGTAACCTGCGGGAATCCAGCAACTCATCCAGCAAAATCGGATGGCGCGTAAGTTGCTCAGCAATCCACGGACTGGCACTACAGAGGCGCACCAGCTGATTGAGCACGGGGGGATTTTCATTGATCAGGACGAGATAAGCACTGCGACGCAGTACTGAACGCACTAGAGGTAAAACACGGGTTAGTACTAACAAGGGATCAGCCTGTATCCCTGCTACGGCCAGTAGCGTAGGCATAAATTGGTCCAGGCGCGCACGGGAAGAAGCGGGTAGTGCCGCAACCATTGTTGACTGGCACAGCTCCTTTAAGTGCTCGAGTGCCTGCGGTGGCGGAAGAAACCCGGCACTTTCCAAAATCTGCAAATTCTCTTCATTGGCAGTTTCATCGGCGCAACTTGCCCAGAGCCCCTGCCACTCTTCAGCCACACTGGGGGCGGCCATTTCCTCTGGTGGAGCGATTACAGTATCGAACTCCCGCTCAACTAAGGAACGAACATCGACCAGCTCACTCTCCAATTGCTCCCAATTATCGCGGCCCAGGGCAAATGCCAATTTTTCCCTTTCTTCCTCCTCAGCTGGGAGCGCCTGTGTCTGTTGATCCCGGTATGCCTGAAGAGCGTGTTCAACTCTCCGCAACAACAAGTAACAACTGGTCAGTTCACTGGCAACACCCGGTTCAACATGACCATCACTTTCCAATAGGGGCAGTAATTTGAGCAAACTGCGCTCGCGCAACGCGGGTTCGCGCCCTCCGCGAATTAACTGGAATGCCTGGGCAATAAATTCCAACTCGCGAATGCCACCCCGCCCAAGTTTGATATTGTCTGTTAAACCGCGAGCGCGTACTTGCCGCTGTATCAGGGCTTTCATTTCGCGCAAGGCATCAATAGCACTGAAATCGATATAGCGGCGATAAGTAAATGGGCGCAACAGCTCCATCAACTCTTCAGTAAACTCCTCCCTGCCAGCAACAGGGCGAGCTTTGACCATGGCGTAGCGCTCCCATTCACGCCCCTGAGTCTGGTAATAGTCCTCCAGAGCAGCGAAATGGCTTACCAGGGGACCACTGTCACCGTAGGGACGCAAACGCATATCTACACGAAAAACAAAACCATCCGCATTGATTCCATCCAACGATTTAATCAAGCGCTGGCCGAGTTTTTGGAAAAACTGCTGATTTTCTATACTCTTTTCGCCATCGGTATAACCGGGCTCAGGGTAGGCAAAAATCAGGTCAATATCCGATGAGAGATTGAGTTCCCGGGCTCCCAATTTGCCCATCCCCAACACCACCATCGACTGACTATCGCCAGCTCTACTACGAGGCTCCCCATAGCGATCCACTAACTTTTCATGGTGCCATTGCATCGCCGTGCGAATGGATAGTTCTGCCAATTCACTAAGGCGCAGACATGCCTGGGGAATATCCCACTGTCCGGCAAAATCGCGAAATATGACCTCAGCTGTTGCCCGGTTGCGCAATAAGCGCAATTGAAGGTCTAACTCCTCATCACTTTCTATGGTCGGGAGGAAGAGTCCAAGATCTTGTTTAAGTAACAAATCCCGTAAAAGCTCTGGGCGGCGACAGCACTGTTGATAAAAAAATTCTGAACCAATTAAGCTCCGAGCCACTCCTTGCGCAAGCAATGGCTCTGCCAGCAAGCTCTCCACCTCAACAACAAGCGCGGCCTCCGCCAGTTCACACCAGTCATGCCAAAGTGACTGAAGTTGAGCGCGGATGGGTTTTGGGCACTGAATGTTGTCAAACATGAGGGTCGATCCTTGGTGCGAATATCAGCGGGCAATTCTGCCTAGCTATCGGCATTCCGATAGCTATCGATGGTATCGGATAATGATGAGTGGCCGAGCAAGCCCGCCCCTCGCGTCACTTCACTGGCCTCTACATCTTCAAACAGTTATCTCAGAGAGGCCACCCAAGCTAGAAAGCGATATCCGGCGGTGGGGCCACCCTCAATACCTCTGCCACAGTGGTCAAACCCGCCGCTACTTTTTTCGCGCCGGAAAGCCTCAGGCTATTCATACCTTCGCGCATCGCCTGGCGCCGCAGTTGCTGTAGATCACAATCGGAGGTGACAATAGCTTGTACCGACTCGCTAAATGGCAGGATTTCATAAATTCCCTGACGCCCACGATAGCCCGTATTACGACATTCCAGGCAACCTTCCGGCCGGTAGACTTTCTCCGGCAACGGCGCTCTCCAGGGTTTCACCAGAGACTGCCAATCGGCCTCTTCAATTTTGTCCTCCTGCTTGCAACTGGGACATAGTGTCCGTACCAAGCGCTGGGCCATCACCCCGAGAATGGTGGACTTCAATAAATAATGCGGCAAGCCCAGATCCAATAAGCGGGTAACCGCTGTTGGAGCGTCATTAGTATGCAGGGTTGAGATAACCAGGTGGCCTGTCAGTGCCGCTTGAACCGCCATCTGAGCGGTTTCCAGGTCACGAATTTCACCAACCATGATGATATCGGGGTCCTGACGCATCAGGGTTCTGATACCTGCAGCAAAATCAAAGCCAATCGAGTGGTGAACCTGGGTTTGGTTAAAGCTCTCTTCCACCATTTCGATAGGATCTTCAACCGTGGAAACATTCACTGCACTGGTGGCCAACTGCTTAAGACCAGTATACAAAGTGGTGGTTTTACCCGAACCGGTAGGGCCGGTGACCAGTACGATACCATTGGGTCGTGACAGCATCGCCTGCCAGCGAGCCAAGTCATCACCACCCAGTCCCAGATCGGAATAAGATCGCGCGAGAACCTCTGGATCGAAGATCCGCATTACCAGCTTCTCGCCAAAGGCTGTGGGAAGAGTGGAGAGGCGCAACTCCACTTCGCTGCCGTCGGGCCTTTTTGTCTTGATGCGGCCATCCTGGGGTTTGCGCTTCTCCGCCACATTCATGCGCCCTAGAATTTTCAGGCGACTGGTAACCGCAGCATTCACTTGATCTGGTAACTCATGGATTGGATGCAGTACACCATCAATACGAAAGCGAATACGTCCCACTTCCCGGCGCGGTTCAATATGGATATCACTGGCACGCTGATCAAAGGCGTGCTGCAACAACCAATCGACGATATTGACGATGTGTTGATCGTTAGCTTCAGGGTCCTTTAAGGCGCCCAACTCCAGCAACTGTTCAAAATTATTTGCCGCTGAGGTTCCCTGAAGGCCGCTTGCACCAGAGATTGAATTGGAAAGGGAGTAAAACTCGACGCAGTGTCGTTTGATATCGGCCGGATCAGCCACCACACGGCGTACTCTGCGGCCAGTGGTATGTTCCAGCTGCTCCTCCCAACCATGGTTAAACGGTTGAGCTGTCGCCACCAGAAGTTCTTCGGTACTCGCCTCAACACAGAGAATTTGGTGTCGCTTGGCAAATTGGAAGCTCATCACCTCGGTGACAGCGCTCACATTAACCTTCAGAGGATCAATATGATACAAGGGGTGGGAGGAGCTCTCCGCTAACCAGGCGCTAAGGATTTCACTATTGAGCAGACTACCCGGTTGCTTGCGGTTGGCCAGGTCACAACTGGCGATATAGCTGAGCGGGTGCATCTGGGCCTGCTCTGCTGTCCGCGGGGTCCCGACAATACGGTTGGCATCCTCTCGGCTAACAAAGCCCTGCCCCACCAAATCTTCCAGTAATCCGCGCAGTTCCAGTATGCGGTCTGCAACTCTACTCTCTGCCATTGGTAACCCCTTTATTCTCATATGGCGACGTCGCATTGTAGCCCTATCATCAAGCTGTGAAAGTGCGCTGTTAACGCACTGTTACGAAGTTGCCCCGATTGGGGTACCATGCCGCCGTTTTCGCATTCTGAGCAATGGAGCTAACCATGGCCCTGTCGAATATTGCCAACTTATTTGGCCGCTCTCCGATTAAGCCAATCGAGAAGCATATGGCTACGGCCCACGAGGCATCGGCTGACCTGATCCCCTTCTTTGAAGCACTGATCAAAGGTGACCTCAAAGAGGCAGAACAGATCCAACTGCGCATCTCCGCCTCGGAGAACCGCGCTGACGATATCAAGAGAGACCTGCGCCTGCATCTGCCGGACAGCCTGTTTATGCCAGTGTCCAGGACCGACTTGCTGGAATTGCTGCATGCCCAGGATGAGGTAGCCAACACTGCCCAGGATATCGCTGGTCTGGCTGTAGGCAGGAAGATGCAGATTCCCGCACCTCTCCAATCCTTGATGACCACCTTTGTGGAGAGCGCTGTCGCCACCTCTGCACAGGCACTGCGCGCGATCAACGAACTGGACGAGTTGCTGGAAAGCGGCTTTGCCGGGCGCGAGGTGGATATCGCCAAACGCATGACCGAAGAGCTGGATGAACTGGAGCGCAAGTCAGACAAGCTTGAAGTCGAAATTCGCGCGTCGTTGTTTGCTATTGAGAAAGACTTACCTCCGGTGGACGTTATGTTCCTCTACCGGGTTATTGAATGGATCGGTGAACTCGCCGATCGCGCCCACAGCGTGGGCAACCGATTGCAGTTGTTGTTAGCACGTTAGGGGGTTTGGCGTGGAAATTATTAGTCAATACGGCCATATATTATTGATTTTGGCCTGTGTAGCAGGCTTCTTTATGGCCTGGGGCGTCGGTGCCAACGACGTAGCCAACGCCATGGGTACCTCCGTAGGTTCCCGTGCACTGACTATCAAGCAGGCGATTGTTATCGCCATGATCTTTGAGTTTGCCGGCGCCTATTTGGCAGGCGGAGAGGTTACCGCAACTATCCGCAAAGGCATTATCGATTCTGAAGTCTTCGCCGCCCAACCGCAGCTGTTGGTATACGGTATGCTTTCGGCACTGCTGGCGGCGGGCACCTGGCTGCTGGTTGCCAGTATTCTCGGCTGGCCGGTGTCCACCACCCACTCTATTGTCGGCGCAATTGTCGGCTTCTCTGCGGTAGGTATATCCCCAGATGCAGTGGCCTGGGGTAAAGTGGGCAGCATCGTGGCTAGCTGGGTGGTCTCCCCGGTTCTCGCGGGCACCCTGTCTTTCCTGTTATTCCGCAGTGTCCAGCGCCTGATCCTAGACACGGAAGACCCCTTCAACAATGCTAAGCGCTACATCCCCTTCTACATGTTTGCAGTGGGCTGGATGATTGCCATGGTGACCCTTACCAAGGGCCTCAAGCACGTTCTTAAAGATGCCAATATCCAGCTCAGCTTTATCCAGGATGCCGGTATCGCCGCCCTGGTGGGCCTTGCTGTCGCCGGTATCGGAGTCACCATGCTCAAGCGCGTCCAGCGCGACCCGGCAGCTGAAGCTGAAAACCGTTTCGCCAACGTCGAGCGCGTATTTGCAATCCTGATGGTCTTCACCGCCTGTGCCATGGCCTTCGCTCACGGCTCCAACGATGTCGCCAACGCCGTTGGTCCTCTGGCTGCCGTAGTTAACACCATCCAGAGCGGTGCTATCACCGTTAAATCCACTATGCCTTCCTGGATATTGCTGCTCGGCGGTATCGGTATCGTGGTGGGCCTGGCGACATACGGCTTTAAGGTAATGGCCACTATCGGTAAGAAAATCACCGAGCTGACCCCGAGCCGTGGCTTCGCTGCCGAGCTGGGTGCGGCCTCCACCGTCGTACTGGCTTCTGGTACCGGCCTGCCAATCTCCACGACTCACACTCTGGTGGGCGCGGTATTGGGTGTTGGCCTGGCGCGGGGTATTGGCGCCCTGAACCTGCGTATGATCACCACTATCGCCGCATCTTGGGTGGTCACCCTCCCAGCGGGTGCAGGTATTGCGATCCTGTTCTTTTACTTCTTCAAGGGCCTGTTCGGCTAAAGCTGCAGTAGCATTGAGCAATAAAAAGGGGGCCTAGGCCCCCTTTTTTGTTCCTCTCACTTATACCAATCTCAACTAAGCTGTGCCAATAGCTGAACAGATATCTGGCGCACACCAACTTCGCCTTCCCCTCACTTCATTCGTGTAAATCACATGACTACTTGCAACTGGACAGTGGGAACCTACCTGGCACAGAGATTAAAAGACGCCGGTATAAAGCACTACTTCGCCTTACCTGGCGATTACAACTTAGTGCTACTGGATCAATTGCTACTCCACCCAGACCTAAAAATGATCAGTTGTTGTAACGAGCTGAACGCAGGCTACGCCGCCGACGGCTATGCACGAGCTACAGGTGGGCCCTCAGCGGCTGTGGTCACTTTTTCTGTAGGCGGCCTGAGCATGATCAATGCGGTAGCCGGTGCCTTTGCGGAAGACCTCCCTTTGATCGCTATCTCAGGAGGGCCAAATACTAACTCTGAGGCTGAGTGGGAATATTTACACCACACTTTAGGCAAGGTCGATTACAGTTATCAGAGCGAAATTTATTCACGGGTCACAGCCGAGACTGTAATTATCCACCACCCATCCCTCGCTCCTGCGGCAATAGACAGAGCAATTGATACTGCGATGCTACGGCGTAAGCCGGTCTATATCGAAATTGCAGCCAATATTGCCAGCGCTCCTACGTCAGCTCCTATCCCCCGGGGATTTGCTCGGAGTGCCACGAGCGACCCGGACTCACTCGCTGCTGCGGTAGATCATATTGCCGCATTCCTCAATACTGCCGAGCGGCCAGTGTTGATTGCCGGGGGAAAAGTACGTGCAGCCTCTGCTGAGGAATCCCTGCGGGAACTAGCTGCGAGCAGCAGCTACGGTGTAGCCTGTATGGCCGATGCCAAGGGACTGCTTTCAGAGACTCACGACAATTTTATGGGTATGTACTGGGGACCAGTCAGTACACCGGGGTGCAGTGAAATTGTTGATACCGCCGATGCACTGCTCTTTGCCGGCCCAATATTTACCGATTACACCACTACCGGGCACCAACTATGCTTCGACAAAAGCAAGACCGTTATTGCATTACCAGCATCTGTACAACTGGGAGATACCTGTTACAGCAATGTCCATATGAATGACTTATTGGAAGCCCTGGTCAATAAGCTCAACCCCAATAACGGTGCAGTAAAAGCCTACCGCCGGGTCAGTAGTCCAAAACATATCCCACAACCAGGCAAGCGAGGCGATGCTTTAACGATTCGACAACTGTTTGCCCGAATCCAAAAAGTGCTTGAAAGCGATACCGCCCTGCTAGTGGAAACCGGGGACTCCTGGTTTAACGGTATGGAACTATCGCTACCAGATGGAGCCCGCTTCGAAATACAAATGCAATATGGGAGTATCGGCTGGTCTGTAGGAGCAACTCTCGGTTATAGCTTGGGTATGGGAAAAGGGCGCATGATCGCCTGTATTGGGGATGGGTCTTTCCAACTGACTGCCCAGGAAATCTCCACAATGATCCGCTACAACGTTAATCCAATTATTTTTTTGATAAATAACGGTGGCTACACCATTGAAGTAGAAATTCACGATGGGCCCTACAACAATATTAAAAACTGGGAGTACGCGCAGTTAGTCGAGGTTTTCAGTGCAGGAGAGGGTCGCGCCTGGGGTTGTAAAGTCACCACTGAGGGGGAGCTGGATAAAGCAATAAAAGATGCCCTAAAGCACGATGGACTTTGCCTGATAGAAGTAATTATCGATCGCAATGATTGCAACGTAAATTTGCTTAGATGGGGAAACCAGGTAGCTAGGAACAATAGCCGCCCAAGCCGCAGTGTTTAATTATTCCCTCACCTTGCTTGAAAAACCAAGCTAACTCTAAAAATAGATTTGGAACTCCAAATCCATATCTATTTATTACAAGCAACAGTAGTATTCGGAGTCATAACTTGGGCCTGCCCCACCAATTTACTGCTGCCTGCGAATTTATCCAGATGCCATTACTGTTGTTTGTCACTCTTCTGTGGGCCTTTTCCTTCAGTTTGATAGGCGCCTACCTGGCCGGACAGGTGGATAGCTATTTTTCCGCAATGACACGGGTGCTCCTTGCCACAGCGGTATTTCTACCCATGCTGAAATGGAAGGGCTGCCCTCCCCGTACCGCAATACGTTTAATTGTGATCGGTGCGGTACAATTGGGGCTGATGTACTTGTTTTACTACCAGTCATTTTTACTGCTCAGTGTCCCCGAAGTATTGTTATTTACTATTTTCACTCCCCTGTATATCACCGCCCTTGAGGACGTCCTTAACAGGCACTTTTCTGTCTGGAACCTCACTATCGCAGCCGTAGCCGTATTGGGAGCCGCCACTATTCGCTGGGGCTCTCCCAGTAACGACTTTTGGATTGGGTTTGCAGTTGTCCAGGGTGCCAACCTATGTTTTGCCGTGGGGCAGGTGGCATACAAGCGCCTGATGTCCAGAGAGCAAGGCCCCTTCCCGAGACAAACCTTCGCGTGGTTTTTTATCGGCGCCAGCTTGATCACTGTTATTGCCTGGCTCCTGCTTGGGAAACCGCAGTACCCACAGGGCTCACAGCAATGGGGTGTTCTACTCTGGTTGGGATTGGTGGCATCAGGTCTGGGATACTTTTTGTGGAACAAGGGTGCTACGCAGGTCTCTACTGGTACCCTGGCCGCAATGAATAATGCACTGATTCCCGTTGGCTTGTTGGTAAATCTGTTAATCTGGAATCGGGATGCCGATCTAACCCGTCTCGCCCTTGGGGGAGGACTGATCGGAGCCGCTGTTATCTTGAATGAATGGCGCAACAAGAGTAGGGAAAGTCACCATGGCGAGTATCGCAGTACCTGACCTGAAGACCCAATTACATCAACTGATTGCCTGCCCCAGTGTCAGTGCAACCGATCCTTCCCTGGATATGGGTAACCGCCCGGTGGTTGAACTACTGGGTGAATGGTTGGAAGGACTTGGTTTCAATGTAGAGATAATGCCTTTAAAGGGCTCTCCCAACAAAGCCAATATGATTGCTACTCTCGGCGGTAAAAGTGGTGATAAAGGCGGGCTCGTTCTATCCGGACATACTGATACAGTCCCCTTTGATGCGGGGCGCTGGCAATCGGACCCCTTTAAGGTTTTAGAGCGCGACAACCGCTTATACGGTCTCGGCACCAGTGATATGAAGGGTTTTTTCCCTCTGGTTATTGAGGCTGTGCAGACTTTTCTCGACAAGCCTCTACAAAAACCACTGATTGTTTTGGCAACAGCCGATGAAGAAACAAGTATGAGTGGTGCCCGCGCCCTGGTGCAGGCTGGCAAACCCCAAGCGCGCTATGCGGTAATTGGTGAGCCCACCGGGCTTCGCCCGATACGTATGCACAAAGGCGTTATGATGGAAGCTGTGCGTATTACCGGGCAATCCGGCCACTCATCAGATCCCAGTTTGGGGGCCAACGCGCTCGAGGCCATGCATAAAGTTATCGGTGAGCTATTAACACTGCGAAAAAAGTGGCAGCAAAAATACAACAACCCCGGATTCGCCGTTCCAGTACCCACGATGAACTTAGGCTGTATCCATGGGGGTGACAATCCCAATCGGATCTGCGGCCACACAGAACTCCAGTTTGATATTCGCCCGTTGCCAGGAATGCAGCTTACGGACCTGCGGGAAGAACTAAACAAACGTATCCTTACCATTCCACAAGACAATAAAATTCAGGTGGAAGTGGCCTCTTTATTCCCTGGCACTGCGCCCTTTGAACAGGATGCCCATTCAGAGTTAGTAAAAGTTGCAGAACAACTTTGTGGCCATCCCGCTGAAAGTGTTGCCTTTGGTACTGAAGCACCCTACTTGAAGAGTTTGAATATTGACACTATCGTGCTCGGCCCCGGCGATATTGACCAAGCTCATCAGCCGGATGAATTTCTCGCCCTGGATCGTATCAACCCTATGGTCAACATTCTGCGCGACTTGATTGGCCGCTTTTGCCTTTAATCTGCCTGCGACAGCCTCCGGGGCTTTAACACCACAAGACTTGCACACGGTAAGAATTAGTGAGCGACGATAACGCCTCCCTGAACTGGTTTCGCCACGCGGCACCTTACATCAACGACCTCCGCGGTCGCACTTTAGTAATTGGTATCCCCGGCGACGCTTTAGAGCACGCCAATTTCCGCAATCTAGTACACGATATGGCGCTGCTCGCCAGCCTTGGGGTTCGCTTGGTTGTTGTGCACGGCGCGCGGGAACAAATTAATCGAGCCCTGGATGAGCGCGGCATAGAAAATCGGTTTCACGAGAACCAGCGTATTACCAATCGAGAGACATTGGAAATTGTTAAGTCCGTCGTGGGCAAACTGCGCTTCGATATTGAAGCTGCTTTTTCCCAGGGACTGCCAGACTCACCGATGGCGCGTTCGGCCCTCAAGGTGGTCTCAGGCAATTTTGTTACCGCCCGCCCCAGTGGCGTGCTCGATGGCGTGGACCTGGGCTGGACCGGCACCGTACGGCGCATGGACACCAGCACTCTGGAGCAAAACCTGGATCAGGGTTCCCTGGTGCTCCTTTCTCCCCTGGGCACATCCCTGACCGGGGAGCTTTTCAATATCAATTACCTGGATCTGGCCGCTGAGGCTTCCAGAGTTTTGCGCGCCGAGAAACTAGTGCTATTCCGCGAACCTGAGCAACTTCAAGTGGACGGAAATCCGGTACACGAGTTAAGTATTTTGCAGGCAGAGCAGGTTTCACCCAAAGTGCAAAGCGCAACCCTGCGCTGCGCCATTCGAGCCTGTAATGCAGGGATCGCCCGTACACACCTACTTAGCTTTTGTAAAAACGGCGCCTTAATTCAGGAGCTGTTCCGCCGTGAAGGGGCCGGTACCATGATTTACCGGGACAGCTACGAAGTTGTGCGCAGAGCGCGAATTACCGATGTGGGCGGCATTCTTGGACTGATCCGCCCGTTAGAGAAAGATGGCGTTTTGGTACGGCGCTCCCGCGAGAAGCTCGAGGCAGAAATTGAACACTTCACGCTTGTGGAAGTGGATGGTACTCCAGTTGCCTGTGCAGCTCTGTATCCCATTAAGGATGATAAGGGTACTACCACAGCAGCCGAAGTTGCCTGCCTTGCAAGCCACCCGGAATTTCGCGGTGGAGGGCGTGGTGCCAAGCTGATGCGCCACCTTGAGAGACAGGCGCAAACAGTCCAGGTTGATGAGCTCTACGTCCTCACCACCCAGACAGAGCACTGGTTTATCGAGCAGGGCTTTGAGCAAGTCGGTATCAGTGAGCTGCCTACCGCGCGAAAGTCCCTGTACAACATTCAGCGCAATTCGAGAATCCTGCGTAAACGCCTGGGGAAAAGTCAGTCCACTTAGTCATAGAAATTTGAAATATCCATCCTTAATACTCCTTTAATGGGTAGTTTGAGCGCAAAAACATCCCAGGAAAGTCCGTTTTTTGCTAAGCTGGCGCATTCATTGTTGCCAGCTGGAATCTGTGACTATGCCCCAATACCGCTCCCGCACCTCTACCGCCGGTCGCAATATGGCCGGAGCCCGCGCCTTGTGGCGTGCCACCGGTATGACGGACGAGGACTTCCATAAGCCAATCATTGCCATCGCAAACTCTTTTACCCAGTTTGTCCCTGGACACGTACACCTAAAAGATATGGGTCAGCTTGTCGCAAGGGAGATTGAACGCGCCGGCGGCGTGGCCAAGGAGTTCAATACGATCGCTGTGGATGACGGTATCGCAATGGGTCACGACGGCATGCTCTATAGCCTGCCCAGCCGCGAAATTATCGCTGACTCAGTGGAGTACATGGTCAATGCCCACTGTGCCGACGCCCTGGTTTGTATCTCCAACTGTGACAAGATCACACCGGGAATGATGATGGCAGCCATGCGCCTGAACATTCCAGTTATCTTTGTCTCCGGTGGCCCGATGGAGGCCGGCAAAACCAAACTGGCTGACCGCAAGCTCGACTTAGTAGATGCTATGGTGATCGCCGCTACAGATACGGCCTCCGACGAGGAAGTTGCTGAGTATGAGCGCTCTGCCTGCCCGACCTGTGGCTCCTGCTCAGGTATGTTTACAGCGAACTCCATGAACTGCCTGACCGAGGCCCTGGGGCTTTCACTCCCGGGTAACGGCACCATGCTAGCGACTCACGCCGACCGCAAGGAGCTATTCCTCCGCGCTGGCCGCGAGATCGTAACCCTGACCAAACGCTACTATGAGCAGGATGACGAAACTGCCCTGCCGCGCAACATCGCCAACCGTACAGCCTTCCGCAATGCCATGGCACTCGATATCGCCATGGGAGGCTCCACTAATACCATCCTGCACCTGCTGGCAACCGCTCAGGAAGGTGAGATTGACTTCACCCTGGAAGATATCGACAGCCTCTCCCGTGAGGTTCCACAGCTGTGCAAAGTTGCCCCCAATACCGAGAAATACCATATAGAAGATGTACACCGCGCTGGTGGTGTAATGGCTATCCTTGGGGAGTTGGAGGCCGCAGGTCTTATCGACTCCTCGCTGCCAACCGCCTACGGTGGTTCGCTCGCCGATGCCCTTGCGCGCTGGGATATTTGCCGCACGGACGACCAATCTGTACTGGAATTCTATCGCGCGGGCCCCGCAGGCATTCCCACCCAAACAGCTTTCAGCCAGGAATGCCGCTGGTCCACTTTAGATGCAGACCGCCAGCGTGGCTGTATCCGTTCTCCTGAGTACGCCTACTCCTCTGAGGGAGGGCTCGCCGTTCTCTTTGGCAACCTGGCCCCCAATGGCTGTGTAGTGAAGACTTCCGGCGTCGATGAGTCGCTGTGGAAGTTCGAAGGCCCCGCCCATGTAGTAGAAAGCCAGGAAGAGGCGGTTTCCAATATCCTCGAAGGGAAGGTCAGTAAAGGGGAGGCTGTTATCGTTCGCTATGAGGGTCCTAAAGGTGGACCTGGAATGCAAGAGATGCTTTACCCCACCAGTTATTTAAAGTCCAAAGGACTCGGTGAGCACTGCGCATTGATTACCGATGGCCGCTTCTCAGGAGGAACTTCAGGCCTCTCAATTGGACATGTTTCACCGGAGGCGGCGTCTGGAGGTAACATCGCTCTCGTGCGCAATGGCGATCTAATACGTATTAATATTCCAGCGAGGAAAATTGAAATCGCTATTGAGGAAAGTGAACTCGATAAGCGGCGCCAAGAAATGGAAGAAAACCCCAATGGATGGAAGCCCATCGAAAAGCGCCCTCGTAAAGTCAGCAAAGCACTGAAAGCCTATGCCATGCTTGCCACAAGTGCAGATCGCGGGGCGGTGAGGGAAATTGACTGATTAAAACTGTTCTAAACAAAACGGCCCCAAAGGGCCGTTTTTTTATTCCGCTATTTTGTAACTGATTCGATTGCGTACCCCGTAGCGTTCCACTGGTTGGCCAGCTTCCATTTGAGGCCGATACTTAAATCTTTCTGCCGCAGCTATCGCAGAACGATCGAATACACGGGTTGGGTTACCATTAGAGTCATAACCACCAACAACACGGGCATCTCGCACTGCCCCTGTTTTTGTCACTGTAAACTCTACAACAACATATCCTTCAATTCCCCTGCGCAAAGCGGCACTAGGATATCGTGGTGCAGCTTTGTACACAGGCAAAGGATCTTGCGATACCTTCATCCCAGTTTCAGAGACTGGTGTTGGAGAGCCTATTTGAATATTCAGCTTAAGCGGCAAGACCTCAGTCTGCTCAACTCGCATATTCGGCTGTTCAATGACTGTTTGTGGTGGTGTAGGTGCCTCATAATTTTCGGTAACAATCACCTTTTTCGGCATATGTACCGATTTAATCTGTGGCAACAACTCAACTGCTGGCTCTTCAATATCAGTTGCCACCAGCTGACTCATCAAAAAGAGCAGCCCCACTGTTGTCACGGCAGCATATCCCAGGCCCTTCACGTAGCCTGCAAGTAAATGCTGGGGGAAAAACACGGGGTTGGGAATTGACTGACAAGCTCTATCCATAACACCTCTCCTATTATTTTTAGGGTGCAATAAGCGGCATTCTTGTGCCGAAAATGGAAAAGCTGATCAGCTGACTTAATCATTAGTCAATTTACAAAAAAATGCAAATAGTCTGTTAATACAGGTTATCTCAAAATTTTGCATTGCCGTGAGAAGAGAAAGAAGCATAAAAAAAGCCGCACATTACTGCGCGGCTTTTTTGAAACTTAAAAAGTTAATTAGCTTTAAATTGCCAACTGCTTCTCACGTTTCTGTTCACCTTCGATAAAGGTAATCCACTGCCTAGCCATTTTCTCAGATCTCTCACTTTTCAGTGCAAGCTTGAAGCTCTTCAAAGCTGAGTCATAGCGCTTCAGGTTGGCATTGGCCATACCCATAACAATTTGCAGTTGATCAATACGCTTAACACCGCCTTTGGCCATGGCTTTTTTGCCCATAGCGATGGCTTTTTCGTTCTGATCCAAATCTAAGTAGATACCAGCCAGGCGCGAGTAAATCTCACCTTTATCAGAAAGCTGGGCTGCTGCTTCCAGCTGCGGGATAGCTTTCTGAAGTTCTTGTGCCATCTGGTAGGCCTGAGCTAGGGTTTCCAGGTTTTTAGCTGTACGTGGGATCTTCTTCTCTTGAATACCCTTAGCTATCACCTTGGCCCCTTTATAAGGCATTTCATGCCCCATAAAGAGATAACCCATATTCAAAAGGTCTCTATCCTTTTCCAAAGCACCGGCAAGGTAAGCTGCTTCCATCATATGCAGCTGGTCCTTGTCACGCTTCAACTCGCCATACATCGCCGCCAGTGTTTTGTAGTACACAGGCTTTGGATAGTACTGCACCAGTTTTTCCAAGACACCGGCTACATTTTTGTAGTCGCTTCGCTCGAAATAAACATATTGCTGCAATCCATACCATGCTTCTTTAGGTGTCTTACCCTCTTTTTCATACATGGATACCGCTATATTGATATCCGAGAGAGCCTTAGCCTGGTTGCCAACCTGGTTATAAGCCTGGGCACGTAAAGCGTAGGAATCAGCAGTAATACGATCGGAGACCTTAAACCATTGGTTCAGGTAGTTAATCGCCTGCTTGTAATCCTCAGTGACAAAATAGAGCTGAGCCAGTGTAAATAAAGTTCCTACTTCCAAGGCAACCGGCAGGTTTTTTTCACCCTGGTCTAGCACCTTTTTAAAATAGGGAATCGCCTCTTTGTAACGCTCAGTGCTGTAGTAAACAACACCGAAGAAGTTATACATCTGGGCAACTTCATAACCGTTGAAGCGCTTCTTAGCCTCATCCATTTCTTTCAGCGCTACAAGTGCAGCCGGCCAATCCTCCGCATCAGCAGCTTCCTGGGCTTTCTCCAGCTTCTTATACGCAGCTTCACGCATTGCCGGAACTTTACGAGTCTTTTGCTTGCTCGGCTTTTTCTGTTCCTGCGCTTGTACAGAAGCGAAAGGAGCAGACACTCCTACCGCGTCGAGCACGGTAACGCTGACCGTCGGTGCCAGAACCAAGGGTAGCGCTACTGACGTGCGCAGAGCGAACTTGGACAAACCTTTAGTGATGGTCGTCAACTTCATAGTGCTTCCCCCTTTTAGTCCTTAGCCATGTTAAAGCTGATCTTAGTTCTAACATTAGGAACTTCGGTCGGCTTGCCATCGACTACCCGCGGCTTGTACTTGTACTTCAACGCGGACTTCAAAGCTGCGCGATTGAAAACAGTTGTGGGTTTACCCTTCAGCGTAAACGCCTCAATCACTATCGGATCACGTACAGAGCCATTAGTCGTTACGGTGTATTCAACGATTACATAGCCTTCTATACCACGCTGCTGAGCGCGACGAGGATATTGCGGTTGTACTTTAACGATCGGCAGGTAATCACCCTCGCCAAAACTGAAGCCAGACAGCTTAACATCACCACCCGCTTTGGGAGCAGCAATACTGATGTTGCCATCAATATTCGGTTCCTCGAAGTCAGGCTCCGGCATCTCCGGCGGCGGAGTGTCTGGCTCGTCTGGTTTTACCGGCTTGGCGGTGTCGTACTGTGTTTCAATCTTCGTATCAGGCATCACCACATCGGCAACTTTGAAAGTTTCCTTTTCCTCAGGAGCTTTCATGTTTGCTGCAATCAGCTGATGCATGGTGAAGATGAGGCCAAAGGTCGTGGCTACCGCCAATGTACCTGCCCCAAGAAGTCTTACCGGATTCATAGCTGTTAACTCTTCTCTGTAGCGACGGAAACTTTCTTGATACCAATCTTCCTGGCTGCTTCTGCAATCAGGGCAATCTTCTCAATGCTTGCTCCCTTATCGGGCTGAATTACCAACCACCCTTTCGGGTTTTCCGAGTAGAGACGCTCCAGGACAATTCTTACCTGGCGCTCATCAACCTTCTCTTTAGCAATCCAAACCTCGTCACTGTCGTTGATCGCTACCAGGATAGAGGCGGCCTTGAGTTCAGCGGTTGTCGCTTCCGGCTTCTCAACATCAGCACCTGGCTCCTTAATAAAGGTCGCGGTGACGATAAAGAAGATCAGCATGATAAACACCACGTCCAGCATAGGCGTGAGGTCAATTGCGCCGGCTTCTTCTTCTGCCGTATTTTGTCTTTTGCTCATAGCAACTCTCTTAGCGAACTTTTCCAGCGGGGACTCAGGGAGCCCCCGGCAAAAGTATCTGGCTTGGCTAAACCTTCACAGCAAATAAACGAAGTTATTCGCTGGTGTATGCTTAGTGATCCATTGTCAGATGATCTTCCAGCAGCTGGGTTTCACGCTCAGCTTTACGGGCTAGATAAGTGTTGGCAAATACGCCTGACAGGGCCGCAACCATACCCGCCATTGTTGGGATAGTTGCCATGGATACACCACTGGCCATCTGCTTGGCGTCACCACCACCTGTAATCGCGAGAACATCGAACACGTTGATCATGCCCCAAACCGTACCCAACAGCCCAAACAAAGGGGCCAGGGCGACACAAGCTTGGATCATGTCCATATTGTCCTGAATTTTCTCGGATACCCGGGAAATCATTGCATAACGGATCTGGTGCGAAGCCCAGGATTTGCGCTCACCGCGCCCCTCCCATTGATCTACCGCACCTTGAACGTCACTTTTCAACCCTTTGTTAAAGTAGAAAACACGTTCAAAAATCAGCGTCCACATAAAGAAGGTCAGGCCGGCGATCAGGAACAGTACTGGCCCGCCCGACGCCATAAAGGCGTTGACGGCGGCCCATGCGTCGATTAATGCGTGCATGTTGCCGCCTCCTCTTATTTGCGCTCGGCGTTTTCTGCCACGATACCGGCGCTCTGCTCTTCAAGAATATGCAGAACACGCTTGGCACGGGCATTTACAATGGTGTGCATCAATACTGTCGGAATAGCAACACACAGGCCGAGAACGGTGGTGATCAGGGCTGAGGAAATACCGCCGGCCATTGCCTTGGGATCGCCCGCACCAAAGATAGTGATCGCCTGGAAGGTTACGATCATACCGGTAACAGTACCCAGCAGACCTAGCAGAGGAGCAACCATCGCGATGATCTTCAGCAGGTTGAGGCCGGATTCGATTGCCGGACGCTCTTTCAGTACTGCTTCTTCCATCTTCAGCTCGAGAGTTTCGCCGTCTACACCTTTGTTCTCTTCCGCAACAGCCAGTACACGACCCAGTGGGTTATTGGTGTTCGGAGTAGAGGAACGCAGCTGAGCATTTACTTTAGCACCGACGCCAGTCAGAACGATCAGACGGAAGATAGCCAGCAGCATCGCGAAAACACCAACAGCAGTGATGATGTAACCCACGATGTCACCCTGGTGCCAACGCTCTACGATGTCCGGGCTGTTGATCATAGCTTTCAGGTAGGAGCCACCGGTAGGACCAGTCGGGTCTACACCGAAGGCACTGAAACCACCGGTAGAGGTTTGCAGAGCTTCAGCCATGCCCTGGAACTTGGCGTCCGGCTGACGGATCAGCTCAGCCATTTTGTAGGCATTGTTCATTTCCAGGTATTTACCATTGGAAACCAGGTTGAAGTTACCTACGCGAACCACTTCCTGATCAACCTGTTCACCATTTGGCTTGATCACGGTTGCGTTAAACTTAACGATTTTGCCGGATTCAACAGTTTCACGCTGAATTTCAAACCACAGACGCTCGATTTCCTCGATAGTCGGCAGTTTGGTAGCAGTATTCATCTTGGCCAGAAGACCGTCGATGAACTCTGTACGACCGGGGTATTGGGCAGAAACCAGAGAGGAGCCAATGTTGGCGCGCAGGTCAGCTGCGGTAGAAGACATATGACCGAACAGCTCTTTCAGCGAGCCCATACGCTCATCCAGCTGTTGACGTTTCTGGTCTACAGCCACTTCCTGCTCCTGGTATTTCTTTTCCAGTTCAGCAGAGCGCTTTTCTTCAGCGGTACGAGTGTTTTTAGCTTGATTCAGCAGAGCATTCTGGTTGGCCTTCTGGCGGCGGAACTCAGCTTCACGCTGCTTGTGTTCTTTGGACTCGGCAACTTTGGATTGCTGAACCATTTTCAGCAGGTCATCCAGAGAAGAGGCCTTCTCCTGTGCAACTGCGGAGAAACTGATCAGGCCAGCTGCTGCCGCCACTAAAATGCGTTTGGCGAAAGAGGTTTTCATTGCGCTGCCTCCGGAGCCGGGATCGGCATGGTCATGATGTCGATGGTGGCCTGCTTTTTGGCAATTTTCAGACCGTTCATGAGAGCGCGGCGGTATTCACCAGCATCGATCTCAACCCACGCTTTTTGCGCTTTGTCGTAAGCGAGGGAAATTTCAGCATCTGTAGTTTGAGCCAACAGGGCGATACGGCCGATTTGCAGAACGCTCACTTCACGCTCCTGGCCGGCAACAGTCAGGGTATCGCGGTAAGAGTCGATCTTACGAGCATATTCCGCTTCAAAGTTGTACAGCTCCAGTACCTGACGGAATTTTTCCGCAACACTGACATCGGAACGATCCATGGTGCTCTTAACACCGTTGAGGTTCGCGATACGCTCTTCGAGCTTGAACGGAGCGTCCAGCTCAATAAACTGTTCCAGGCCATCCAGCATACGCAGGATCAGCGGCTGAATCTGACGCTCGATAACAGTAACGTTGGCAATAGACTCGTCCAGATCGTTGATAACTTCGAGCTGGTTGGCCAGCTGCTTTTCCAGCTGACGGTTGTATACGCGCAGACCATCGATTTCTTTATTAACCACCTTGAAGTCCTGCAGCAGGCTGCTAGTTTCGTCGGCAATCTTGTCGATGCGCTTTTGCGATGCCTGGGCCGCAGTGGTTTTCTGCTGGCCGACGGCGAGTACGTTATCGAGAGTATCCGCAGTGGCTACGCTGCCGTAGAGCGCGCCAGCAGACAGCGCAGTGGTCAGCGCCACAGCCATGAATCGCTTGGTTTTCATTAGACCCCCCAGTGGGTTCAATATTTCACAACATGGTCGCGATGAGATAGCTGCCACAACGCGGTGTCCTTTTGTTTTAAAAACATTGGTTAGAAGACAGCTAAGAGCCGCACATTGTAAACAGCCGATTTGATTATTCAAATGCCGATTGCCAGCATCGGCCCGCTTGGGTAGCAAAGTAACACTTGGGTAACATTCCCGGGTTACTTGCACACATTAGCGGCGACTTTCCTTGTGTAGGCTGTTGGAGAATTTAACAGATCGATCAACTTTTGATCAAATTGTTTTTATTTAAATCTGTCATATTGGACTAATGAGTAGTTGTAATCATTCCTGTCCGAGGCCGGGTAACACTCTCGTGCCGATTCGACCCAAGAGTCATCCATGTCGGGAAAGTATGCATCCCCGTCGATATTTGCGTCAACTTCGGTGACATATAAGCGGGCAGCCAGTGGCAGTGCCTGGCGGTAAATTTGTGCTCCACCAATGACCATCACCTCGCTTGCCCCACTGTCTTTAGCGCTTTCTTGAGCCAGACTCAAGGCTTTATCCAGAGACTGGACCACCTCAACGCCATCTGCAACCCAGTCAGCATTACGCGTAATGACAATATTTACGCGCCCCGGAAGTGGGCGACCAATAGACTCAAAGGTCTTTCGTCCCATTACTACTGGCTTTCCCATAGTCGTCCGCTTAAAAAACTGCAGATCGCCGGAGATACGCCAGGGGAGCTCATTGTCCTTGCCGATAGCACCATTGCGGGCAACCGCCGCAATCAAAGCAATTGAAACCGTCATTACCGCTCCTTAAACCGCTACAGGTGCCGGAATATGTGGATAGGCCTCGTAACCTTTGAGTTCAAAGTCCTCGAAACGGAAAGAAAACAGATCTTTCACATCTGGATTCAAGTGCATTTGTGGCAGAGGCAGAGGGTCGCGCTGCAATTGCAGTTCGACCTGCTCCATATGGTTGGAGTAGAGGTGAGCATCACCAAAGGTGTGGATAAAATCGCCGGGCTTCAAACCGCATACCTGTGCCAGCATAAGGGTCAACAGGCTGTATGAGGCGATATTAAAAGGCACCCCCAGGAAAATATCTGCGCTTCGCTGGTACAGCTGACAGGACAACTTGCCGTCAGCGACATAAAACTGGAACAGGGCGTGGCAGGGAGCCAGGGCCATGCGCCCTTCACGGGCATTATCAACAGGTGAAACACCTTCATCTGGCAGATCCGCAGGGTTCCAGGCGCTAACCATCAGGCGCCGGGAGTCCGGGCGGGTTTTCAACTGATGTACCAACTGCTCAATCTGGTCGATCTGGCGGCCATCCGAAGTGGGCCAGGAGCGCCATTGATGGCCATATACAGGGCCCAGATCACCGTCCTCTGTCGCCCACTCATCCCAAATCCGCACCTTATTGTCCTGGAGGTAGCGGATATTGGTATCCCCCTGCAAAAACCACAGAAGTTCGTGAATAATCGAGCGCAAATGGCACTTTTTAGTGGTGATCAGCGGAAAACCCTCCGCCAAATTAAAGCGCATTTGATAGCCAAACACACTGAGAGTACCAGTGCCGGTGCGGTCACCTTTAACGGTGCCGTTATCGCGCACATGGCGCATTAGATCGAGATACTGCTTCATCTACTGCTATGCTCCGCCTTTAACTCGGGAAGACCCTGCTTTCTTACCTTTCTGCTCAGTTCTCCCCTCGGGAAGCGGCTGAGTTTTATAACTCCACACCAGCAATGCGATGCCGGCAATAATCATCGGCAGGCTCAAAAGCTGCCCACGTGTCATCCATCCAAATAAATCAAAACCAATATGCCCATCGGGCTCCCGGACAAATTCCACCAGGAAGCGGAATACACCGTAGAGCGTCACGAACATACCACCCACCGCGAGTCGAGGGCGCGGCTTACTGGAGAACCACCAGAGCAGCGCAAAGAGAACCAGCCCCTCAAGGAAGGCTTGATACAGCTGGGATGGGTGCCGGACCAGAAGGTCCGGGTCCTTTGGAAAGACCATGCCCCAAGGGCCTTCAGTTTCACGCCCCCAAAGCTCCTGGCCAATAAAATTACCGATCCGCCCAAGCCCAAGACCTATGGGCACCAGGGGAGCAACGAAATCAATTAGAGCCGGGAAGGTTGTACCAATTTTGCGTGCGTAGAGTGCCGTGGCCAACATTACCCCTATCAGCCCGCCGTGGAAGCTCATCCCTCCTTCCCACAGCCGGATCAGTGATATCGGGTCTTCGAGCAACTGGGGGAAGTTATAAAAGAACATGTACCCCAAGCGGCCACCGATAACGACACCAATGGCACAGTAGAGAATCAAGTCCTCAACTTCAGATTTAATAACCGGTGACCAGGGTTTGGCACTTCGGCGCAATGCCAACCACCAGGCCGCGACAAAGCCAGCCAAGTACATCAGCCCATACCAGTGCACTTTTAAGGGGCCTATTGCAAAGGCTACCGGGTCAATTTCGGGATAGGTCAGCATGGGGGAATCGCGATTGCTAATAAAGGGCGTATTATGGTCGTAAAGCCCCCCGCTGTGGAAGGGCAGCTTGCCCCTAGGGAAGATCCCCATGTGTCTACTGCTATTCGCCTATCAATGCCACCCGAAATACCCGCTACTGTTGATCGCCAATCGGGATGAGTTCTATCAAAGGCCAACCGCAGCAGCGGAGCGCTGGCCAGGGACCGGGCTAATTGCGGGTAGAGACCTCGAAGCTCAGGGAACCTGGGCCGGCGTATCCCCCGGCCGGGTCGCCGCTGTAACCAATATCCGGGAGCCTGGGACACCGGAACCTGTAGGAGCGTTTTCCCGAGGGGAAATACCGCAGAAATTCCTAAGCCAACAAATTAGCCCTGAGCATTTCATCCACTACCTGGAATCCCAGCAGTACCGGGGCTTTAACGCCCTGCTGTTTGATGCTGAGAATCAAAACACTCTCTACTGTGCCGGAAACCGGCACAAGCCATTTACGTTTGAACCGGGTATTCACGGTATCTCCAACGGCGCACCGGACGAACCCTGGCCAAAGGTGGAGAGGGGCAAAGCGGGGCTGGCAGAAATAATACCTGCGGCCGACCAACTGGTAACAATCGAGAGCTTTGTGGAGCCAGCACTGGCACTGCTCAAAGATCGCACCCGCGCGCCGGACCAACAACTCCCCCATACCGGGCTACCACTGGAGATTGAGCGGGCGCTCTCTCCTATATTCATTCAAATTGATGCCGATAGCTCGGCGACAGAACCAATGCTTCGCAATGGAGGTTACGGCACCCGCGCGAGTACCGTGATCACCATCGACCAGAGGGGGTGTGGCCAACTTTGGGAGCAGACTTTTATACAGGGCAATGAAAATGGACCCCTGCGCTACTTCACTACCCAGTCGCCCAATTAAGCGAGCTCAATGTTAATGGCAGAGAAATTGTGCATAACTTTTTGTGCAAGCCTCTGCACCATATTCAAATAAGCCCCAGTAAACACGCCCCTTTTTCACCCAGGAGCGAAAAATTTGACGTAAAACTCATCATTCGCAAATCCCTACTCTAAAAAGAATGAAGCGCCAAGCAAATTTTGCATTTATTGCCATACTTACTTTCACAGACTGAAGTTGGTTGAGTTTCGCGCAAGCAGGACGCCGACAGCAGTCTTAATAAAAGGAAGTCGCGCGGGACGCATGACACGTGCGAGTCACCGATAATATCCCTGAGTATCTGGATGGGCTCGCCACAGGTTGGGAAGGTATGAACGATCTGGCGCCCGGCATTTTCCAAAATATCGCACCGGGCCCCCGCAGAATCGCTGAGGTACCATGTCGTATTTCAACCCCGAGCATCGTAGACGCAAATCTGTACTTCCACTGCTGACACTGGGTAGCCTCTGTGTCTTCATTCTTTATTACGCTTTCGCAGCAAACCAGAAGACCGTACCCGTTTTACCGGAGAACGCTGTTCGCCCTCATTTAGTGCACTGGCTGGAGGAAAACCCCGATGCCTGGCCAGCCCAGGACCCCATTTTTAACCCCGCCGCTGTGCGCAAGATCTACCAGCGCACGGATTACCGCTTGCTTTGGTTCGATAACTACAGCCTAAGTGATAGTGCCAATGACCTGCTGAAACAACTCACAGCTGCCAGCTCCGGCAATCCGAGCAGCATGGTCGACTACCGCTACCACCTGGGATACTTCGATCGCACCCTGCGCGATACGCCTCAACGACTTCAGATGGCTGCAGTATTGGATATCTTACTGACCGATGCCTTTGTGTCCTACGCGCAAGATACCCAGTTGGACAGGCTCAAGCCCAAAACCCGCCCGCGCCGGGGTGTCACACCGGTTCTGCGGGATAGCGAAGGTTTCCGCTTGGTTGCTACCAGTACCGCTCAACAGCAGGCTTCCAGTGAACCCAGCGGGCGCAAGTACTTCCGCGGATATGATCGCGCAGCCAATCTCGGCAGCAATGTACGCAGCCGCTATTACTCGCGGGAATACAATGCGGATACTTCCGGCAACTACTCTGGACGCAATTATTCCGGTAGCACTCGCACCTATGAGCGCAATCGATATCGTTCCTACCGGGACAACAATAGTGGCTCAGGTTCCGGCAGTCGCGTTTATTACAACCAGGGGCGGTCAAATACTGCCGCCCCACCGGTGAGATCTGAAAACAGTGAGGGGCCTTACTACGAGGAAAACCGGCCCTATGGCAACGATGTAAGAGCGCTGCGCGGTGAGCTGCAACGGCTGCGCAAGATTTCTTCCAGCGGTCGCTGGCGTCCGATCCCGGCGGGTCCCGCCATGACCATGGGTGCACGCCACCCTCATGTGGGCGTCCTGCGCAACCTGCTCTCCCTATACGGTGATTACCAGTCTTACTACAGCTACGGCGGCACTGATCGCAATCGCTTCGATCGGGGCCTGCACCAAGCGGTAGTGCGCTTCCAGAAACGTCACGGCCTGAGAGCAGATGGCATTGTCGGTCGCTCAACTCGCAAGCGCCTGAACTTATCCCCAACTGCGCGCGCCCGCATTGTGGAAATGAATATCAAGCGTCGCGAAGAGTTGCCGGAACAATTGGGCAGCCGTTTTATCCAGGTCAATATTCCCGCGTACCGTCTCAAGTACGTGGAAAACGACCAGGTTAAACTGGCGATGAACGTGGTCGTCGGTAAGAAAAAACACGCAACGCCTGAAATAACCACCCGTGTCAGCAAGGTAGTCTTTAACCCCACTTGGACAGTACCGCGCAGTATCCTGGTGAATGAGATACTCCCCAAAGCACGTAAAAACCCTGCGGGTATGGAAAAAATGGGATACCGGGTGATTAGCGGTAGGGGTGAAAAACTACCCCTGACTCCGCAAAATCTATCTGCGGCGGGTGCGGGCTCCTACCTGATGCGCCAAATGGGCGGTGAGGAAAACATATTGGGACGTGTCAAATTTGAAATCCCCAATATTCACGACGTGTACCTGCACGATACGCGCGCGCGCAAACTTTTTTCACTGACCACACGGGGCTATAGCCATGGCTGTATCCGCCTGGAAAAACCCCGCCACTTGGCCGAAGCTCTACTTCGTCCCCAAGGGGATTGGGATCAGTGGCGTATCGATCAGTTGACCACAGGAGAGGAAACCACGGAAGTGGATATGTCCCAACTGGTGAAGGTTTATATCACCTACTGGACCGCCTGGGTCGATGGTCAGGGCAACCTGAACTTCCGCCCGGATATTTATGGCAAAGACGGACTGACCGATAATCAATTTTAAAAGAAACCGGGGCGGCTATTCGTCGCCCCGGTTATAACCAGGGAATTATTGAGCGTGTTATTCCATTAATTAGCCTTTCTCCCGCAGCGCCATTCCTGAAAATTATTTAAAGACTATCAGTCACAAGTTATCAATGTGAGCACAGTGATAAATCTCACTGATTTCTCAGTGCTTGCAGGGGTGACTTATGGGTGCTGCCAACAATTCACTTTGCGCTTTTTTGCCACGCAACCAACTAACCTCCCTCAGGGCGAGTGCCGCTGCGATTGCCATAGCAATATCGCTAGGCATTCACTCACCACAAATACTCGCCGAAGCTCAAGATACCGTCGAACCTGACTTGATCGGCAGTCGCGATCCTTTTTTACCTCAGGGCAGGCAATTTTCCCTACTCAGCGAAGCGTTAGCACGCTATCAAACCCTGGCACAAGGTAATTACTGGAAACCGCTCAGTGCTGGACAACCTATCGCACCGGGCAGTCGCAGTCCCCGGGTTGCGCAATTGAGAAGCCTGCTAATGCTCTATGGTGATCACCACCCCGAAGAGTACGGAGCAGATACTTCTAAAGCAGATGTCTACGACAAAAAACTGCAGCAGGCCGTTAAACGGTTTCAGAAACGTCACGGATTAAAGCAAACGGCACTGGTTGATGAGGGAACCCGGAGTCGACTCAATACCCCGCCAGATAAAGTTGCCAAAATTCTGGCAGCGAATATTGAACGCTGGAAACAACTTCCCAAGGATTTAGGGCCTCGCTATATCATCGTGAATGTCCCGGAATTTAATTTGCGCCTAATTGAAGGCGATAAAGAGCAGTTCCGTATGCGTGTGGTTGTGGGAAAACCAAAACACAAAACACCGCAAATCGCTACCCGTATGACGCGACTGGAATTTAATCCTGTATGGCGTGTCCCGCCCAGTATTGCGCTGCGTGAACTTTTACCCAAGGGCAGCTCCGCACTGAGAGCTAAGGGTTATCGCCTAATGAATCATCGGGGCAGATCGGTGCCTTTTACTCGTGGAAATGTGGCTGCAGTGCGTAGAGGACAAGTTTCACTGCAACAAAAAGGCGGGCCGGGAAATGCTTTGGGAAGAGTGAAATTTGTTATCCCCAATCGGCAGGCCATTTTTCTCCACGACACAAATAGCAAGCATTTATTCAAAAAATCCCAAAGAGCCTTTAGCCACGGTTGTATTCGCCTGGAAAAACCATTGCAGTTTGCTCGCATGATGTTAGCCCAGCAAAACAAGTGGAGTGATGCCCGTATCAATCGCGCGCTGGGAAGTGGTCGCACCCATGGCGTTGCCCTTAAAAATCCCCTACCGGTTTATATCGCTTACTGGACTGCCTGGATCGATGAAAATGGGCAGCTTCAGTTTCGGCCGGATATCTATAACCGGGATCAGTAATAGGAGATAGCGGAGTGAAGCGGATAAAGAGCTATAGGGACTACTGAGTTATCAGTATGGCAAATGGCCCATTCCAGCTCGGCATCGCCGCACTGATAAGCCTCGTAATTGCCTCGGCCAGCCCTTTGAATGCTTCATTCACTGGGCGGACCGATATCATTATTGAGCCAATCAGTTCGACCCAGCAATTACGCGATACCGCTCAGGCCTACCGAGTGTTAGCGAAAAACTGGCGACCGATTACCCAGGGAAAAACTTTACAGCCCGGAGACAAAGGCCCTCGTGTCCTACAACTACGTAATTTACTGGCAATGTATAAGGATTATCACGGTCAGCCCGGGCCGCTTTCCGCTCCGCAAAAAGACCCCCGAAGATTTGACAGTGCGCTCCAAGCTGCAGTGGAGCGCTTTCAGGAACGCCACGGATTGAAAGTTACCGGTATCGCCGATGAAGACACACTTGCAGCCTTGGCTATATCGCCAATGGAACGCGCTAAGCAAATGGAATTAAATGCATCCCGATGGGAGCAGCTAAAGCTCCCAGAGGATGATCGCTACGTAATCGTCAACGTGCCCGACTATCGATTGCAGCTTATTGAAGATGGTTCGGTCGCTCTCAATATGAAAACCGTCGTGGGAAAAAG
Source organism: Microbulbifer maximicatervae (SeqCode) (assembly GCF_052467955.1). Classification (NCBI taxonomy): domain Bacteria; kingdom Pseudomonadati; phylum Pseudomonadota; class Gammaproteobacteria; order Cellvibrionales; family Microbulbiferaceae; genus Microbulbifer; species Microbulbifer maximicatervae (SeqCode). Next base: position 794,668 of record NZ_CP174329.1, on the reverse strand, counting down.
CAGTACGCGCACACCAAATTTACGCACGCGGATAACCAATATTGTTTTCAGCCCAACCTGGACAGTCCCCCGAAGTATTCTTGTCACCGAGCTTTTGCCCAAGGCACGACACAACCCAACAGCCATGCACAAGCGGGGTTATCGAGTAGTGCAATATCGCAGCGGTAAATCGTCCCCTATTACAGAGGAGACTATTGCCAAGGCAGCTGGTGGGCACGCTACTTTGAGGCAATTGAGTGGCCCTGAGAATACTCTGGGGAAAGTGAAATTTGTTATCCCCAATAAGCAGGCTATTTTTCTCCATGACACCCAAGCTCAAAGCCTGTTTAAACTTCGCCAGCGGGCATTAAGTCACGGATGCGTAAGGCTACAAGCACCAGAAGAATTAGCGTACTTTCTTCTTCGTGACCAGGGGTGGGACAGAACTCGGGTAGCGCAGGCAGCCAATGGGCACGATGCTCTGAATGTAAAGGTGAAGGGATCACCCCGTATTTACATCGTTTATATGACCGCCTGGATAGATAGGGATGGGCGCCCCCAATTCCGCCCTGATATTTATCATCGAGACAAAGAGCTGCCTTATCCAAATTAGGGAGCTTATCGGCAAGTGAAAAATACTAAGTATCGATAAAGGGCTTTGCCTGTTCTCATTTTCGCTGGCAGTGCTCTATAACGCTAAAGTTCTCCAAACAATAGAACTTGAAAGACACCGATCAGAATAACCACCTAAGCAAGTTTGATTTAATTTTTCAAAGCACTACTCACATTCCTATTTAAACCCTGGCCTTGATTTGGAAACTACATCCTTGTCATTAAAAAATTAGAGATTTGCCATATTCACAACCGTGGTAGCAATACTGGCCGGATCTAATTTTTCCAGGTTTCTTTTTATCGCCCGCTGCTACTGGCGGGCTCCAGGAAATCGAGATCAATACGCCCCCCAAATATAGGGCGGTCCAGAGTCTGCCAGATAACCTAAACAGCTGTATGTCCGGAGAAATACTACGCTGGCAGAATCCAATCTGCATGTATATACATGTACATACAAATTCTTATCTTCTATATATCTAGGTTGTCCTCTGTATATAGATGGGTAAACCAGCTACTAATAAAGAAGGCTATCGAGCTCATGACCGAAGAGGTGATCGGATAGCTCCCAAGTACACTGACGAAACCGCCCGGTAAAACTTATAAGTCGCAGAAAAATAATTTTTTAGTGATTAGCGTGCAATGACAACGCTGTCTCCAATCTATTCAGCACTATCGACTGATCAGCAATAAAAATTCCAATTTCAGGTGGCAGAAAAGAAAAAATATACCACCCAGGCTATCTAATTATTTCCGAATTAGCAGCTTCAGGTTTGTAACAACTGGTTATTTTTTGTACATTTTCCGCCGTACCCGGTTGCGCCAACTAAGGCAAACCGACGAGAGATTAAACGACGAGGCGGAATTATGAAGAATCCATCCAGACGTCGATTCCTGGCAGTGACCTGCGCAACTGCGGCGGCCGTCAGCGCCGGACCGACTTTCGCAAAAGTAGGTAGCTCCCGCACCCTGAAAATGCGCAACCTGCACACCGGGGAGAAGCTGGAGGCCGCCTACTGGACTAACGGAGATTACAGCAGCGGAGGCCTGAAGCAGTTCAACAAATTGCTTCGTGACCACCGCGCCAACGAAGTGACCCGAATGGACCCCAAGCTTCTAGATATCGTCTACAAGCTGAAGGAGAAGTTCAATTACAACGGCACCATTGAGATTATCTCTGGATACCGTTCACCTAAAACCAATGCCAAGCTGCGTGCAGCTGGCCGAGGCGTAGCGAAACGCAGTTACCACACACGTGGTATGGCCTTGGATATCCGTATGCCGGGTGTGTCCCTGTCGAAGTTGCGCCAGGCAGCACTCAACCTGAAAGCGGGCGGTGTCGGATACTACCCGAAGAGTAACTTCGTACACGTGGATACTGGCCCTGTACGTCGCTGGTAATCCCCACCCAACAGATACAAAAAACCCGGCAGTCGCCGGGTTTTTTGTTATGCCTGTGAGAGCAAGATTTATTCACCATCAACCGGCAAGCTAACCGGCATCACATCCTGATCGGATACTGGCACTTGGGTAGTACCTGCCATCAACCCGGCGATACGCTCGAGAAGTTTGCGTGCCTGCGCCAATTGGGTCAGCTCCGCCAGTTCAATCGGGTCTTCCATTTGCAACAACAAGCTCTCGAAATCCACAAAAGCCTGCTCTAAAGCCGTCACCTGATGTCGATCCAGCAACAGCTCCGCCAAGCCGCCCCCACCGGTGGGAATCCAGTTTGACTGGAGAGTTGCCATAATTGCCAATATCGCCTGCTTTGAATCGGCAGCGCGGCTACTTTCCACATCGCTCTCGGAACTCTCCGGCAACCTGCGCAACAGCTGCTCATCAATCACCCGGGTGTGCGATGCACGGATTTGCTGCAATCGGGCAACCGGTCCAAGGGATAAATAGGGCCGCGACAGGCTGTTGGCTGCCGTCGGCCAACGGCGGGCCAAGCCTGCCATATCCTCTTCCACACCTTTAACGATCAAGCGGGTTAGTTCACGGCGCCGATTGACGGCCAGGGCCTCGGGTTTTTCCCCATCGGACTTAGCCAAAAACTGCTCCGCAACCCGCTCGCTGGTGGGCCCCCAGAGCATGATTTCCAGGGCGTGAAAACCGGTGCTGGCCTCTTCATGTGCCGTCAGGCGGTGCTGCTTGCGCAGGTTCGTTAAAGTCAGATCAATGGCCGTATCGTTAACGATACCGCTCTCAGAATAACCCGGCACTGTATCCAGGTAGCCCGCCTGGGCCGGCCAACTATCTACTGATAACAGTAATTTTCTACCCTGGCTGCGCAACTCTCCTGAAGAAAAAGCCAACTGGATATAAGGCAGTGCAGCAGCAAATTCCCTGTGGGCATCCAGCCAGGCGAGCCTGGCATTTTCCAGCTTATTTTCATTCGGCTGAGCCAGGAGCCCATCCACTTCACGCTGCAACGTTTCAACAGCGGCATGGGCGTGGATAACCTGGGCCTCACCCGCCTGCCAAATTGCCAGGGATAACTCGGTCGCAGCCTTTTCATTCACAGGTTGCGGCGCAATACTTTGTTGCGATACCTGCTGCGGTTTTTCTACCGCTTTTTGTTCACAGGCAGAAAGTCCGGCCAGGGCCCCGATTAAAACAGCCAGGGCCCGGTACTGGATAATAGATCCGTTCACTCAATTCCCCATCTTATGCATTTCACAAATACTGGCAAGCACCTACTCACTCTCTTCCCGCAAACTGATCACCGGCCAGCCGCGAGCCTCAGCTTCTGCGCGCAGGCGATCATCTGGGTCCACCGCAATTGGGTGCTCAACTTCGCCCAGCAAGGGCAGATCATTGATGGAGTCACTGTAGAACCACTTTTCACTGTTGGCATATTCCGGGTTGTGGGCCAGCCATTGGCGCAACCGGACAACTTTTCCCCCCTGGTAACAGGGTTCACCAACGACCTTTCCGGTGAACCGCCCCTCATCCTCCTCAGGCTCAGTGGCCAGCAGGGTATCGACACCGAGGCGCGAGGCAATAGGCTCAACCACAAAGCGATTGGTCGCAGTGATAATCATGATGTGGTGGCCTTTACGGCGGTGTTCGCCGATCAGCTCCTGGGCCCGAGGCAGCCACAATTCACTGATAACTTCCTGCATAAACTCGCTTTGCAAGTTATCCAATTGACCACGGGAAAGCTGCGCCAGGGGCTCCAAGGCAAATTCCAGGTAGGCAAAAATATCCAATTCACCGCGCTGGTAATCTTGATAAAAGCGATCGTTAGCCGAGCGGTAACGGGTCCCGTCGACATGTTCACGCTCCACCAGAAATTCGCCCCAGGCATGATCGCTATCACCCCCTATCAGCGTGTTATCCAGATCAAAGATTGCCAAGTGCACCGTCGACTCTCCCATAACTATAGGTTCCCCATAAGCATTTGACCGCCAGGAAGCCGGAAACGTCCCCTGCGCGGCCGCTAATTTTACCTTGCGCCGCACGACAGCACACGGACTGCGTCACTGAATTGCTGTAAACCCCCCGCTGTGGAACAATGCAGAACAAGTAAGTGCAGCGCACGGCCGCACACAACAGTATTGAGGATGGTATTTTGGGCGACGGCAAGCCGGCACAGGCCGGACGAAAGAACCGCCGTAAGCCCGCCAAGCATTCGAATCGCAATGATAAAGCTCCGGCCGGTAACAAGAACCGGGGCACGAGTGGCGAGAGCAGCAGCAATATCGATGCCGAGGGGTTCCGCCCCAATGTCGGTATTATCGTGCTCAACGCCCGCGGTCAGGCACTGTGGGCGCGGCGGGTAGGTGGCAAGGACGCCTGGCAATTTCCCCAGGGTGGTATTAATCCGGGCGAAATCCCTGAACAGGCGCTATATAGGGAACTGTACGAGGAAGTAGGCCTTACTCGCGATCAAGTCAGTATGATTGCCTGTACCCGCGGCTGGCTGCGTTATCGCCTGCCTCAAAGACTGATTCGACGTCGCTCCCAACCACTGTGCATCGGGCAAAAACAAAAGTGGTACCTGCTGAGGCTCGAGGCAGATGAGGCCTCTATCAGCTTCGACAATGGTTACAAACCCGAATTCGACCACTGGCGCTGGGTAAGCTACTGGCACCCGCTGAGTAAAGTGGTGACCTTTAAGCGTGAAGTGTATCGGCGCGCACTGACCGAGCTGGCCCCACAACAAATACAGCTGGAGAGACGCTGGCTGCGCGGACAGGACAGCTGACCGCACAGGGTAGTTAGCAGCGTATCTTCACAAAATGGCCCCGATCAGCATCGAAATTCTACTTACCGGGGCCATCGAATTTCTCCGTTGATTGGCGAGGACAGGCCATTGCTCGGATCTCTGCGCAGTATCGTTCAGGAAGTAAATGCCGCCCGGAACCTCACCGCGGTGCTGGAAATCATTGTGCATCGCGTGCGGGAAATCATGCACACCCGCGTCTGCTCCGTATACCTGCGCGACAAGCAACACGGTAACTATGTCCTGATGGCCACCGATGGCCTCAACCCCAAAGCGGTTGGCCAGGTCCACCTGGCCCCCGGCGAGGGGCTGGTGGGCAATGTAGTTACCCGCGAAGAGCCGATTAATCTGGAAAGGGCCGAAGCCCACCCCGCCTTCCAATATTTCCCCTCTACAGGAGAAGAGCGCTTCAGCGCCTTTCTCGGCACACCGATCATTCACCACCGCGCCGTACTGGGTGTCCTGGTTGTGCAGCAAGAAGAGAAGCGCCGCTTCGACGAGTGGGAGGAAGCTTTCCTGGTCACACTTTCGGCGCAGCTCGCCGGCGTTATCGCCCACGCCGAGGCTACCGGTCTTCTGGCCTGTATTGGCAAGCAACAACGGGAAACTCACTTCTCTGGCATTGCCGCGTCCCCCGGTGTGGCTATCGGGCGGGTACATATTGTCACCCCGCATGCGAATCTCGGCACAGTGCCCTACTCCGAATGCGAGGATGTGGACACTGAACTGGCCCTGTTTCAACAGGCCCTGACAGCCGCCCAAGAAGAAATTCGCGAAGTCGGTGAGCGCCTGAAGAGCGACCTCAGCCCCGAGGAACGGGCGCTATTCGATGCTTACATCAGCATGTTGGATGACAGCTCCCTCGCCGTCGAAGTGTGCGATCGCATCCAACAACAGCTCAGTGCCCAGCGGGCCTGGGCTGAAGTTATGTTGGAACATGTGCGGCGCTTTGAAGCCATGTCCGACTCCTACTTTCGCGATAGGGCCGCCGATGTTCGTGACCTGGGCGCTCGAGTGCTGATGCACCTGCGACAACAGCAACAGAGCGACCGAGACTTCCCCGATAACACCATCCTGATCGGCGAAGAGCTAACCGCAGCAGTATTGGCAGAAGTGCCCAGGGAAAAGTTGATCGGAGCCGTATCAGTTAAAGGCTCCTCCAACAGCCATGTGGCTATTATTGCCCGAGCCATGGGACTGCCCGCTGTAATGGGAGTCCAGGACCTACCCTACGAGACCATCGACGGTGTCGATATGGTGGTGGATGGCTACCGAGGCGATTTACATATTCACCCCGGTGCAGAACTCAAACGCCGCTACGACGATATTGTCAAAGAGGAGGAGCAACTGGCGCGCAACCTGGACCACCTGGCTCAACTCCCGGCAATCACCTCCGACGGCCATCGCATTCGCCTGATGGTAAATACTGGGCTGATGGCCGATGTTGTTCGCTCCCTGGAACGCGGCGCTGAAGGAGTAGGACTTTTCCGCACCGAAGTACCTTTCCTATTACGAGACCGTTTCCCCTCCGAGGAAGAGCAGCGGGAAATTTACCGGGAGCAACTGGAAGCCTTTGCCCCCCTGCCCGTCACCATGCGCACCTTGGATATCGGCGGCGATAAAGCACTGGCCTATTTCCCGATCGAGGAAACCAATCCCTTTCTGGGATGGCGCGGCATTCGCGTAACTCTCGACCACCCGGAAATATTCCTGGCGCAAGTGCGCGCCATGATGAAAGCCAGCCTGGGGCTAAATAACCTGCGAATTATGCTCCCCATGATCAGCGGCCTGAACGAGCTCGAAGCAGCGCGCAAACTGGTGGAAAGAGCCTACCGGGAGCTGCTTGAAGAAGGTTACGAAATTGTTATGCCCCCACTCGGGGTAATGGTAGAGGTACCCTCCGCCGTCTACCAAGTGCGGGAACTCGCCGTACATGCAGACTTTATATCAGTAGGCAGTAATGACCTCACCCAATATCTCCTGGCGGTGGATCGTAATAACAGCCGCGTAGCCAATATTTACCACGCCCTGCACCCTGCGGTACTACGCGCTTTGCAGGAAATCGTAACGGCAGCCCATGCCGTTGGCACCAAGGTGGGGATTTGCGGAGAACTAGCAGGAGAACCTAGCGGTGCATTGTTATTAGTAGCCATGGGCTACGATATGCTATCGATGAACGCCACTAACTTACCGCGCATAAAAGCTACGCTACGCGCCGTTAGCCGAGCTGATATTGAGCTGCTCCTGAAACAGGTTTTGCAGATGAATAGCCCCGAGCAAATTGAAAGTACCGTGAAGGGATTTCTTAATGAGGCAGGATTGAAGGTCTCTTTACAGCCGTAAATAATGAGGCATTAAAATTCTAAATTTACCCGATTTTATAAATCCTGAATTTAAAATCTAACAACCAAACCGTTAGTCCCTCGCAACAGCAAGATATCTACCCAAGCGACTAATGAAGAGCTATATCACTCAACATTATTCTGAGCCAATAAATAGCTTCCCAATGTTTCCTAACCCTTAAGCTGCTTTTCAGAAATGGCAAGCTCACTTTATTTTTAAGTGTGCCAATGGAATAGCAGAATATCCCCAACCCAAAGAAAAAAACAAATAACAATTAAATACGCGTGATACTCAATTAGTGCACGCAAACCAAAAAAATATCTAACCCTTCACAACACTCAATCCTGAAGCCTTGGCCTCATCACACTTCTAAATTTCCGATAATTCTGACAAGTTAGTAAGTGCCACCTCAGGCAACTATGATCATTTTGACCGTTATTTTTGAGCCTGGCATAGAATATATAAAAATACTTTACAAGTCAGCCAGTTATAAGTTGAGTTGAAAAAACGGGATAGTAGTCAGAATGAACATTTTTATAGCTTGCACTTTAGTAACAATTACACCTAACCCTATGATTTTAAGTTTAAATTTCCGTTTTAGCAGGAAAATTGATTCCGAAACAGTAATCATGATAAAAGTGGTCAGAATGAATACTATATAAATGTTATGCAGATACACACAACAAAGAAAGGACGGAGTTATGTCTAGTCATTATTTCTATGGGGAAATACATCTTGAAAGCCAAGAAAGAGCTCAAAAACTCTGTGACATTGTAGATTACGAAAACATATCAAAATTATACAAAAATGTACCTCCTGAAAAACGACGACACTCTTCAATTCCATCAATTTTTGAAGAAGGCCACCCTGAATATTGTCAATTCGAGATGTGTGTTAACGAAGGAAATCTTGTAAAAATAGCGATTAATGCAACTTTTGAGCTGACGGAAGAGGAAGAACTCAATAATTTAGGAAGGTTCTTATCATCCTTTGGTGCAGAGAAAGGAATCCTGGCTTACTATTACTCAGGTGCTGATTTTACTCCAGAATTTTATAATTATTTTGGAGGGGAGTTTAGTTTGGTCTATAGCTTTGGAGAAGATCAAAATACTGACAATAAAATTCTAGATGAGGGGGCCAACAGTCTAGAAGAAACATTTGAAAATATTCGTAAGCATAATATTAACCTCGAATCTATTCCAAAAAATCCCGAAGAACACTATTACGAAAAGCTAGTTGAAATTATAAAAAAACAAGGCCCACCTATACTATTTGATAGCACCCCGATTCATGAGCTAGAAACTGATCAATATTTAGCAAATAGAATACGTGATAAGTTAATAGAAAAGCTGGAATTCCTTGACAGGGATGGTAGAAAATTACTACAAGAATATATTCATGAAGTTCATAATTCAGCTATAAAAATGTGTTTGGAATCTTTTTATAAATGTAATTGTGAAATTCGCATAAATGGAGTAGATATTTCTAATAAAGGAAAAAATAGAATCGGTGTACATTTCTCATAAAAATGTGTTTAACGAACCACCAGGCTTGAAACTCTATTTTCTAAATATCCAAGCAATAGTCACTTCGCATTGAAAAAGTTACCATAAATGCATAAACTGGGTAGCCGGTAGTTTTTAGCTACCGGCCCCCACACCACCCATCATGCGGGTCCGCAATGGGCGGTTCCTATCCGTAATGAATCTCTACCCAACGATAGTGTCGAGCAGATCTTCATTTGAGTGGAGTGTCATGGCAGTGCGCTACATCAACTTTAACCGACTGGAAACATATCAGTAGGCTAGACCTGTCCTTCAACTCGTGGATTTAGGTTCAGGCCTTCACCCTGTCCAAGGTAATAATCTTGGCATTTGGCTACTATGCCGTCTGCTGACTTCTGTTTAATCACCTTGGCCATTACTGACCGAGGCGCTGCTATTTCCCACCGTTTTGTCGATCCCTGCGATGGTGGCTAGCGGGCTGGGCCTATTTATGAGTCAGCGGCCATGCTGAGAGCTTCACAGTAGCAAGTTAAACAGATCTCCCCAGATAAGAACGTGAACTTTCACTACACAACTGCATCATTTACTCTACCCGTTAGATCACATGGCTTCGGTGTCCTTGGCCACCTCGCCTCCAGGCTAAGCCTTATATGATGTTTCTGTCCGTCAGCTCGTAATTTTGCTAGCGGCTTCCTCCCCACCAGACCTCACGGTATTGCAGTTGCCATTCGCTAGTAGTTAGCATTTAATGGAACCCATTAAATGGTGATCTCCCTACAGGGGACTTTCACCCCATTAGTTCACGCCCACACCCTGTCCAAGGTATTAATCTTGGCATTTGGCTACTATGCCGTCTGCTGACTTCTGTTTAATCACCCTACTCATTACTGAGCGGAGCGCTGCTGTGTTCCACCATTTTTTTCTATCCCCGCGATGGTGGCTAGCGGGCTGGGCCTACTTATGAGTCAGCGGCCACGCTGACAGCTTCACAGTAGCAAGTTAAACTGATCTCCCCAGATAAGAACGTGAACTTTCACTACACAACTGCATCATTTACTCTACCCGTTAGATCACATGGCTTTGGTATCCTTGGCTACCTCGCCTCCAGGCTAAGCCTTATATTATGTTTCTGTTCGTCAGCTCGTAGCTTTGCTAGCGGCTTCCTCCCCACAAGACCTCACGGTATTGCAGTTGCCATTCGCTAGTAGTTAGCATTTAATGAAGTCCATTAAACGGTGATCTTCCTACAGGGGACTTTCACCCCATTAGTTCACGCCCATGCTGGGCGTACCAAGTAAAGGCACCCGACGTCAAAACCGCCGCTTCGCTTTGGTTTTGTCGCAGGTGCTTTAAACGTTAGATTAATTAGAGTGATTTATGAAGAAGTTAGCGTTTTTTTGTTTTTTATTATTTTCATGCTCATGCATAGCGAAAGATATTGGGTATGATCCACTAGCAGATCCCTTCCAACAGATAGATGAGTCTGCAATACAAGCAAAAAAGGAAAATAAATATATTTTGGTTATTTCAGGTGGAGATTGGTGTCGTTGGTGCCATGTGCTTGACGATTACTTAAGCTCAAATAAAAAAATATACAATGACTTGAAAAATAGCTTTGTTCTAATGAAGGTATATCTGGGAGATAAAAATTACAATGATGAATTTTTTTCTCAGTTACCAGAGTCTAAAGGAGCACCTCACTTTTGGGTATTAAATGCCAATAAGGAAGTATTGCTATCACAAAATACTAGTGTTTTTGAAAAAGGTCGAAATAGCTACGACGATGAAGTATTTACTAAGTTTATTAATCTTATTGAAGAGCACAAATCTAAATCGGGTAGCCGGTAGTTTCTAGCTACCGGCCCCCACACCACCCATCGTGCGGGTCCGCAATGGGCGGTTCCCTATCCGTAATGAATCTCTACCCAACGATCTCGTAATGAAATCAAACCCATCTCTTCGAAGAACTCATTATTGAGCGCAATATGAATACCCTCAGTTTTTGCGCTTCGCCAGTAACTTTTACCGGACGAGCCGCAGGTAACTGCCAGCGACTCACTCACACCCATACGCAGTAAATTTCGAACTTTCGTTCTCACTCTGCGCCAATTCTTCCAATAGCTCATTCTTAATCGCCGTCGTATCCAGCAGTCAAGATCGATACATTTTTGATAGCCTTGCGCTATCCTAAAATAGTTGATCCAACCACGGAGGTATACGGTAAGTTCTTTCAGTTTCTTTTCCATCGAAATACCACGAGATCGCCCTGTAATCTGGCGGACGCAGTATTTAAATTGGCGCAGTGACTTATCATGCCAGACAAGCTTTGCTCCACGGAAAGAAAAACCCAGAAACTTACAACGACTAACCGGGACTACTTGGCTTTTTGCATCGTTAACTTTGAGTTTAAGCTTGCGCTCAACAAAGCGTTTGATGCTAGCCATAACCCGTTCGCCGGAACGCTTAGAGGAAACAACAATCACAAAATCATCCGCATAGCGGACAAAAAGGTGTTGGCGTTTTTCCAGCTCTTTGTCGAGCAGATCGAGTACAATATTGGACAGCAGCGGCGATAAAGGGCCACCTTGCGGCACCCCCTCATAACACGCTTGCCAACATCCATCTTCTACCCAGCCTACGCGCAAGTAGCTTGCGATCAGTTTGAGTAAACGCTTATCGTTAATTCTTTGGCCGAGTAAGCTCATGAGAAAGTCATGATTCACTCGATCGAAGAACTTGGATAGATCGACATCCACCGCTATTCGCTTGCCACCCTCGATATACTTTTGTAGCTTTTTCACCGCGTGATGCTGTGATCGCTTTGGCCGGAAGCCATAGCTAAACTCTGAAAAAGTCACATCGAAAATAGGGTTGATGATTTGCGCGATTGCTTGCTGAATAACACGATCAAAAATCGTAGGTATCCCTAGACCTCGCTGACCACCGTCTGACTTGCGAATGTAGATGCGTCTAACAGGCAGCGGCTGGTAATGACCTTGCCGAATGGCTTCGATAATTTCATCCCCAACTGCCTTGAAGTGCTGCACAAAATAATCAACGGAAATCCCATCGATACCTGCGGCACCTTTATTGGCTCGAACGTGCTTCCATGCAGCATTGAGGTTTTCTTTGCTGAGGATAGCGTCGAGTAGATTTTCATTTGAGTTGAGTGTCATGGCAGTGCGCTACGTCAATTTTATATCCGGCTGGCAACATATCGGTAGGCTAGCCCTGTCTTTTAACTCGTGGATTTTGGGTTCAGGCCTTCACCCTGTCCAAGGTATTAATCTTGGCATTTGGCTACTATGCCGTCGGCTGACTTCTGTTTAATCACCTCGATCATTACTGACCAAGGCGCCGCTGTGTCCCACCATTTTTGTCTACCCCACGATGGTGGCTAGCGGGCTGGGCCTACTTATGAGTCAGCGGCCACGCTGACAGCTTCACAGCAGCAAGCTAAACAGATCTCCCCAGATAAGAACGTGAACTTTCACTACACAACTGCATCATTTACTCTACCCGTTAGACCACATGGCTTTGGTATCCTTGGCTACCTCGCCTCCAGGCTAAGCCTTATATGATGTTTCTGTTCGTCAGCTCGTAGTTTTGCTAGCGGCTTCCTCCCCACAAGACCTCACGGTATTGCAGTTGCCATTCGCTAGTAGTTGGCATTTAATGAAGTCCATTAAACGGTGATCTTTCTACAGGGGACTTTCACCCCATTAGTTCACGCCCATGCTGGGCGTACCAAGTCGATGAATTTCGCTCCGTCCTTACAGGGCTCCACCGGACATGCTACGCTGCGCTTCGCATGCCGATTATCGAAGCGTTATACCTTAGATGATTTACCTACTTAGTCGTTATTTTTGTGCTCATTAAGGAAGAATATGAATAAAAGATTTGAAGCTCTAGATGCTTTTCGAGGGATTGCAGCCCTTTGTGTAGTCATTTTCCACATGCGTCTAATAGGAAGTATAACTGAGCTCGATTTTTTTAGAGGAAGTTCAATATTTGTAGAGTTCTTCTTTGTATTGAGTGGCTTTGTTTTAGCTCATGGCTATGGGGCTAGAAAAAATCTGATTTTAGGGGAGTTTATGAAATCAAGGTTTTTTCGCTTATACCCGCTCCACCTTTTTATGTTTTTTGTCTTCCTATTGCTGGAGGTCGGCAAACTAGCAGCGTATAAATATGGTGGTTTTACTTTTAATACTCTCCCCTTCACCGGGAGGACAGCTATTTCTGAAACTATACCAAATCTACTGTTAATTCAGTCCTTGTCACCAACATTTGAAGCTTTAAGCTTTAATTATCCATCCTGGAGTATTAGCATTGAATTCTATCTATATTTATTACTATTCATATCTATAGTTGTTTTTAAAAATTTCAAAAGCATAATTTGGTGCTCTACGGCTGTTGTCGCGCTTTATTTAATAGCATCCGAATCTGAGCTATTAACTAGCCAAATACTGAGGGGGTTGTCGTGCTTTTTCGGAGGGGCATTAATATACCTTTTCTATATGCGAGTAGCTAATATTCGAATCACGAAATCACTTGGCACTATAGCTGAGGTTTTTGTTGTGGCATGTATTGTTGTGATTGTTCAGTATGAAATCAAGTATCAGAACATTGTTGCCACCATACTTTTCTATTTTGCAATATTAGTTTTTTCTTTCGAGTCTGGAGTTGTTTCTAGCCTATTAAAGCGGAAGCCATTCCAAGAACTAGGTAAGCTATCATACTCTATATACATGACTCATGCTGCCATTTTATTTTGCTTTACTTCTACACTATTAATCTTACAAAAAATCTCAGGTGTGGAATTAGCCCCAATGTTAAATGGAGATAGATATTTAACATTGGGGAATGGGTTTGTTAATAGTTTGATTGTCCTGGTGATTTTAGGTTTGGTGATATTTATATCGAGCCTTACTCACAGATATATAGAGGTTAAGTGGCAGAGAAAGGGTAAGGCGCGTCATCCAAAGTCAAGTGAAGAATGGCATAACAAAGCGTTGTACCGGACGGGCCGGTGAACGCGACATTATAAGGCATTAACCTCAGAGGAATCATCTAATGACAGAGGACGAACGTACTCTCGAATCATTAAAACTACTTCGCGAGTCAAGCGCCTGGATGGTTGGTGTTCAAACTGCAATTTTTGGTTTTCTGATTACGCTTCTTAATTCGGGGCAATTGAAACTTGGTAGCTTTCTTATTAAAGTCGCGATTACTGCATTTGGGCTTTCAATAGTATGTGCTGGGATTGTACTTGGTGCAGTGCCATGGGTCCTTAGTCGAAAATCAATGCCTTCTTCAGTTCAACAGGCCCCCATAGCCGATTGGCCCCTAGTAAATAAAATCTCTATAGGCTGGGTAAGTGGGTTTCAATATCTTGCATTCGTAATTGGACTAGTCAGTCTTGGATCTGCAGTAATTTGGAAGCAGATAGGATAAAAATGCCTTATAACACATGCATGCAGAGCGACCTCCAAAAGGCTGCGCCTGATGCGAGGCGTCAACTGTCTCTATGAAATTAGATCGTACAAAAGAATTAATACACGGCACAATCAATGAGACAGAGCCTTATGAAGCTTTAGTTCATGTACTGGAATCTGCGATAGAGCTGGTACAGATTCCAGATAATGACTTTTGTTGGTCTTCATGGAATGACTCTGAAGAGGCAACTAAAGAAATCCAGAAACTACTTAATATGGTAAAGTCGTATGCTTTACCAGAAAAAGTCGAAGCTTCTGTTCTATTTGCACCAACTGGACCATTGCAAGAAGTTAGCTTAAGTAGCGGCTGGGCCGAGCCATTTCTTAAAGTAGCTGAGAAATATGATCAAGTAGAGAAGTTATTATGGCCAAACAGTTAACAAGGGTAGGCAATATCGCCAGCGCAAAAAGGAAACCTTCCCCCGTTGAGTAGACGCCTACCATTTTGAGTGGAGTAAGAGAAAATAAGGAAAAAATTTGATGAGGACAGAGCTTAGAAAAAAGATCATTGATGTTTGTAATCAAAAGATAGAAAAGAAAGGCAGCAACGTAGGTGTATCTTTCTATGCATTTTTTAAAAACAAGAATGATCAACCAGAAATTCTAATGGAGGCTGCGAGATGGTGGATAGAAACACACCAACTTGATCACTTTGAAAAGGCAGAAAAAATCAAGTCTATGATCAAGGCTGGTGTTTAACATGGTGATTTCCGTACAAAGTCACCAAAACCATAACAATACTGTCAACGACTCCCCACGAGCTTAACTCCGGTGCTGACGAACTTCCAGTCTTCACAGTGGGCTTTTAATCACGTTTAGTAGACACCCTGTAAAGTTAGATTTAGCCCTGACACAGAGGTGTATCTAAATTACGTAAGGTAAGCAAAACTTAGGAATCAAAGCTCACGACATGTTGATTACCATGTCTTACGGTGTTTAACATATTGTTGTGGTCAACTCCAACCGGACACTTCTTCAAGCACATTTCTCAAATTCGATAGGGGCTAGGTCTCCCAGTGTTGTGTGTATTCTGCGTGAGTTGTAATAAGCAATATAGGCTCTTACATCCGCTACCGCATCCTCCCTTGTCGGATAAAGGTTTCCTGTTACCCACTCCCGCTTCAGGCTGCTGAAGAAACGTTCAGTCGGTGCGTTGTCCCAACAATTTCCCTTACGGCTCATTGAACACACCATCCCATGCTGACTCAATAACGTTTGGTAGGTATGGCTGGCATACTGACTGCCACGATCAGAGTGATGCAGGAGACCTTTTGGGGGCGAACGCAAATTGACAGCCATCATCAACGCACGAGTTACCAGGGCCGTTTCCATCTTCCGATCTAGATGCCAACCAATAATCCGGCGCGAATAGAGATCAATCACTACCGCCAAGTACAACCAGCCCTGCGAAGTCCAAATATATGTAATATCAGTCGTCCAAACTTGATTTTTAGCACTCGGTGAGAACTCCCTATTCAGAAGGTTCTCTGCGACCGGTAGGTGATGTTTACTGTCTGTCGTTATTGTAAATCGCTTCTTACGCTTTACTGCCAAGCCTAGCTTTTTCATGAGCTTGCGGACTCGATAGCGCCCGACTTCAAAACCTTCTTTACGTAACAGCTTCATTAACCGACGACTTCCGAGGCTCTGTCTAGATTCTGCAAATAGGGCCTTCAAACGATGGCATAGTTGCCATGTTTGAGCATCTATTGAGCTATTACCACGGCAACACCAATCGTAATAGCCAGTCTTACTTACCTGCATTACCCGGCAGAGCACCCTAACAGGAAAGCTGCCTTGCTGTTTTTCAATAAAGCTGTACTTTATTTCATTTCTTTCGCAAAGAAGGCGCTGGCCTTTTTTAGGATTTCTTTCTCCATCCGCAACTGCTTATTTTCACGTCGTAATCGCTCTAATTCTGCGCGCTCACCTACATCCAACCTTACACCGTCTTCTTCCTGCTTCAGTTCCTTTATCCAGCGTCGCAGGTTATTGGCTGTTGTTCCTACAGCCTCTGCTGCTTTAGAAATTGAATACCCTTGCTCAGAGACTAGCGCTACGGCGTCTTTCTTAAATTCCGGCTTGAAATACCGGCGTGTACCTTTTGTTGTCATACTTCACCTCGCTTGGTAGTTTTACCATCTTAGCGAAGTGTCCGGAAGGATTAGACCACTACATATCGATGAAATTTAACTAAAATGCAAAAGGATTTGCTTTAAATATTTTCAAAATTCTTCTTTCAATAATATTCATACTCATCAGCTCCACTGCTTCATCAAGCATAGTTAAGATGAAAATATCTGAACAACTATATATCTTAAGTGGAAAGGAATATGGTACTAATATCGGTTTAATAGCTGTAGAAAATGGCTTGATATTAATTGACCCTATGCCGGGAAATAATCATCTGAGTGAATTAGACCAAGTGATTCAGTCGATCTACGACAAGCCTGTTATTTTTATCTTAAATACACATGCTCACTCTGATCACACTGGAGGCAATAAGTATTTTGAGAGTAAAGGTGGAAAGCTTCTAGAAGGTGACATTCCTCCAGAAGGATTTACTCACATTAGAGTTAAGTCTCATTCACCGGTTGACAATATATTTTATCACAAGGGGAGTAATGCAATATTTGTTGGTGATATTTTCGATACTAGCTGGCACCCCACATTTTATGCCGGTGGAATTAAAAGCTTCGGCAACGCAGTTGATACTATTTTAAACATGGGTGATGATCAAAGCTTAATCATACCCGGGCATGGTGTTACTGCCAATAAATCATATCTAATTGAATTTAGAGAGAATACTTTTGCATGGATAGATAGAGTTCGAGAACTTTATCATAAAGAATCAGATTTAGAGAAAATAATAGCGGATACACAATTAAAGAGCATTTTACAGAAATTCAACGCGAGCGATAAAACCACATTTATACCTGAAAAGGCTTACAAAAGATTCATAGAGAGAACAATCTCTGTGATAGATAATGAAGAGAGTTTGCAACAAGCTCATTGATAGGGTGAGCTTTAGCACCCATCTTTTGTTATTATTCTTCTGAAGAAGAACCCTTCACTGTAAAACTTGTTAACTACAGGAGCCTACGCTCTATTGAAAGTCTTGGTATTTGATTTGAAGAAACTATTTATTTTTACCATTACACTCCTACTTGCACTTGCTGCATATTACCTTACTTTTACAGTTTTCTATGAGTCATGGTTCCCTTATTATTATGAGGAATATCTTTCATACTTCTTCTTAGCTGGACTAGCAATAGTTGTATTATTACCATTCGCCATTGCATCCACTTCAGGCCAAAAGAATGGCCTGGACTATCTTTCTAAGTACGCCAATTCAGCAACGAAGGTTCATTTAGCAGTAGTTATCTTATCTGTGTTAGTTTTTGTTTATATGATGTCCAATGGCGTTTTTTTAGATGAGGCCGGTATTTATCAAGTGGTACCATCAGGTGAATAGACGTAACTAGCAACGGTACCTGGCACCAAGACCGAAGCTCTGCTAAGGTTTTGATGCCGATGCTTTGGATGTTCCATAATTAGGGCCAAGTTCTCAACAGTTTCTATTCCCCTGCACCCTTCCCTTCTGGACACGTATGTAAATTTCTTCACGGTGAACTGGAAGTGATCTGGGAGCTTGTATTCCTATCTTTACCTGATTTCCCTTAACTTCCAATACTGTGATTGAGACATTGGCTCCGATCCTTAGGTTTTCACCAGTTCTACGCTTTAAGATCAACATATTTCTATTCTCTGATATTCAAGCCATGGGTAGACTTTTATTGATGGACGGCTGAGAAACTAATCTGTTGAAGAATGCAGGGGGAGCGCGAGAACGGTAGGCATGGAAGAAGAAAAGGCGGACGCAACGCTCCCAGAGCTTAGAGAATCTCTCCAAGCCGCTGGATGTACTCCAATTTATTGGAGACGAGCGGGTTTCTAGCGTATGATCCATATAGCCATTTTGATAGTTAAGGTATCAATTTGGTTAGCTGGCCCCTGGTGTTCCCGCACCTTGGGTCAGCGCCTTTTACTTACTCTTACGTCACGCTATCGTTCTCCTTTGAGAGAGTGGTTCTTTTAGAGAAATCTTGTTCTATTGAATCTCTTTGGTCATCGGCCTTCAAAAAGTGCCTCATTTACGACAAAAATACCAATAAATATCTATCGATTTTACGCAGATTTGACACTGAAACAAACTTAATAAATTTCAATAAGATCATTTTTGTGCCTATTTTTTGTAAGTTATCGCCTTGGAAAATATCGGAGCATATAGAAAATTGGCAATCTTTAATAGCCTTTACGTTAGAACCTCAAGGCACAAGACAATCAAAAATAACTAAGTAAACGTACTCCTCATTTCAAAAGAAAAAGGCTAAGCATCTTCTAAGTATTGGATATATTGCCATGGGTTTTATGTGACTTACCCATTGGCATTCGCACTCTGATTTTCAGCCAATAATTTTGGAGAGATATCCTGCATGATCGTACCTATTTAAAAGTTCAATGTCCCTGAAAGCTCATTAATTACTCTTCTCAAGCCGTATATTTTGGCTGGGTGCTACTTATCATACATTCTGATATTTAAAATACTGCAGCATGCATCCTAACTAGTTAATTTATAACATTTTTTCCATTTCCAAAGGAGGCGAGGCGGATATACTGTACACGTGATATGCCACTGGAATATTCTTCAATCGATACTGGTTGGTATACTAGTGGATGTCTTTCCCTGATTTGAGTCGTTTTCCATTCTCTGGGCATGCTGATAAGTGATATGATTTCGTCCACTTTCGATTATACGAATAGACCAGTCAAGGAGAATAAATGGTCAGTCAGAGAATTAATTATTTGCAGGTAGCAGGGATACTCACAGTGTTAGCTGCTTTAGTTCATATCGGGTGTATAGTATTTGGCGGTGATTGGTATCGATTTCTCGGTGCCGGTGAGCATATGGCTCAACTAGCTGAAAGTGGCCACCCCTACCCAACTATTGTAACTAGCGTAATTTCAGCCGTTCTACTGCTTTGGGCTAGCTACGCTTTTTCTGGTGCGGGTTTAATTATGAGGTTACCGCTGATTCGGCTTGGCCTGATACTAATCTCAACGATATTTTTGGCTCGTGCGCTGGGTTTTTATTTCATAATGCCAGCCTTCCCAGATAATTCGCTAACTTTTTGGCTAACCAGCTCTGGCATATGTTTAATTCTCGGCTTAACCTATTCGCTTGGTTTAATACAGAGGTGGAACCTAATTAGCGAAAAGGACTAACAATGGGTGTGTTACTAGAAACTTTTATTCGTGCAGAACTCTCCGAATGCTTGATTGGTCGTATTGAAGCCACTATTGAAGATGCTAAGCTTAACCCATTGATAGCTTTTAGAGAGTTTAATGGAAATGTTTATGACCTTGTATTTAATTTTTAAAAATCAGAAGTAAGTGTAAATAGCGTCTTAGATACTAGTTCAACCGGCACTGAGAATTTGTCAATAGATGTATTTTTATTAGCAATAGGGTCCAAACTTAATTGTTACGTAAATTTGTAAAACTCAAACTTCTAGTTCTTGTGGTATGTACCTATTTAATAATAGGTTATGGTGAAGCGCGTGAACGGTGCAATCTGAAAATGTAACCATATTAAAAAAATTGACTGATTAACAGTTAATTGTATTTTATCACTCGACTCCAGACTCTATAATACCAAAACAATTGGCACACGCCTATCCACTAGAATTCCTAGTGTACTCAAGTAGTTTAAAAATTCCTTTTACCAATTATTAATTCGAAATACTGCATCATCAATTTGACTTTTAAGTATCTTCCAATTTCCATGTCTTTAGGGAAAGCCTCAGTCGGACATTGGCATTTTCGTTTAACTCGAATTTCCAATACCAAAGGTTGTTGTCTTACATATTGCCTGATTCGGCTTCAGTAACTACTAAATCGTACCATTTACTGTCTTCTTACTCTTATTTAGCACTCCCCAAGTAAGCAATAATTTAGAAACTCGATCAACTAATGCAACAAGATAGCTACCTTGACCACAAACTGTATCTCCCTTCCTGTTGCCAAGTTTGGTGTTTTCATCGAAAATCATCGTTCCTTCTATAATTTCATTGCTCTCTGGAATTAGATTACCTTCTACTAAGAAGGCCTAAACGGTTTCGATCAGCTTTGCCTTCCTTGGTAGCCGCAATCTCCTATTGAGCTTACCTATCCAGCGATAAATTTTCGCAAATTACTATTTTTTAACATCTGCCAAGCTTCATTTAACCCACAATTGGTACGGGTTTTACGTTTTTAGCCAATAGTCGCATTATATCTTCATAGTGAATTCGAACTTAGATTAATTACAAAGCCCATGCTGTCTTCGTAATGCTTTGCTGTGATAATTCTCTATACAGTAAAGATAAATCTATTGAGGTCTACAAAGCTGTTTTTGCTGGGAAAATTAAGTAGTAACTCAATGACTCAAGATGAATATTTCTGTTCATTGAAGGATTCGATCTGGTATCGTTCTTTCGTGGTCAGCTGGTTGGTATGCGATCCCATGGGATTACTGGCTTGTTCTTTGGAGGCTAACCAACCAATTAGCAGCTTACCTCATTCTTTATCGTCAACCATGTTGGTTATTGTGAAAATCTAGAGGTGAAAAAATGAAAAAAAACATAAAACTAACTACATTATCACTGCTTTTATTTGGATGCACGGAGAACCCAGAGAATCGGGAAATTATTCTTGGTAATGAAGAGGTGAATTGTCTCCAAATAAATTATGGGATGTCTGATCAAGAACTTATCAAGAGAATTTCCGTCAAAGATCGAAAACCAGATTTTACTTTATTGAAAAAAGTACACTTACCCGCGAATGCTTCTCTTTGCCAAAAACAAGATTTCATTGAAACAATACTCTATCTATCAAGCAACCAGCGTAGCTACACAGAAACCGACCCGCAAGTCAGCATGATTTCTCGTGCTTTAAAAGGTAATGAAGAAGACTTCTTACCAATGGCAAAATCTAACTGGCATTCACCGAACTCTTATATATCCGATGCTTACATTTCCATGATATCCGATAGGGGCATGAAAGACTTTGTGAAAAAACACTTTTCTAAATATCCTTGGCTTATCGAAGCCATAACTAGAAATGGCTGGAGCAAAGATTTCAAAGAAGAAATAATACAGTTTGTTGAAAACAAGAATGGTCATGTTAACTATCACTTCGCGACAGCATTTTCCCAGATAAATGATCCAGCCACAGAGGATCTAATACTGAAATCGTTCTTTAATAGTGGCGCAAATCGCCATATATTTTATTCAAGAATAGAAAAATTAGAATGGCTGACTCTAACCCCCTCATTAGAAAAGCTATGGCAGTCACCTGATGTCAATAAACTAGAACTCGCGTATTTGGCATACCCATTGGGCATCACAGGATTTATACCTGTTTTAGATTATCTTGCAAATAACGAAAATGGAAGCACATACGACAACCCTTACAGAAGTAATATAGATTTTTTCAATTATCTTACAGATCAAAATTTACAGCCCGGTGAGCTTAAAGAATGGCTGAAATTAAATCGTTCATCATTGGTTTTTGATAATGAAAGTAGGAAATTTAATTTAAATTGAAGAAATAAATGCACAGGAATTAAAAAGATATTCATTTTGACATTGCATTTTTCTAAACCTTTAATTAGGGATTTATCTCATACTCTAGGTATACAAGTTCAGAAGATAGCAAACTTTAAAAAGCTCATGACAAATAAAAAAGGCTGTGGGGATTAGCCACAGCCTTTTTTTAATATGCTTTTCAGCACATTCGCTCTATTAGTCTTCAGACTCTGAACGATATGTGTCTGCATCCAGCATATTGTCCAGCTCGCTCACGTCGGAGGGCTTGATGCGGAAGAACCAGCCATCGTCGTAAGGAGAGGAGTTTACAGTTTCCGGAGCGTCTTCCAGAGCTTCATTGACAGCAACTACTTCACCGGAAACCGGGGAGTAGATATCGCTGGCAGCTTTAACGGATTCAACTACACCTGCCTCGTCACCAGCAGCCAGGTTGGTGCCCACTTCTGGAGTCTCAACGTAAACCACATCACCCAGGGCATCTTGAGCGTGATCGCTGATGCCGATGGTTACGGTGCCGTCCTCTTCCAGGCGTGCCCACTCGTGGCTGGAGAGGTATTTCAATTCATTGCGGATTTCGCTCATGCTGTTATCCCTTGATTAAGCATCTAAGTTTATTGTCTTAGTGACGCGTACACCTCTGGGCGACGCTTAAATAACTGACTTGCCGTTGCGTACGAAGCAGGGCTTAACCACCTTGACTGGCTGCAGTTTCTTGCGGATTTCCACCTGTGCGGTATCACCAACACTCACCGGAACTCGCGCCAAGGCGATAGAGTAACCCAGTGTGGGGGAGAAAGTGCCGCTGGTAATGATACCCCGGTCATCACTACCGTCTACCACTACCGGTTGACCTGCGCGCAATACACCGCGCTCTTCAAGCACCAGGCCTACAAGCTTGTGCTTAACGCCATCGGCTTTTTCCTGCTCCAGAACACCACGGCCGATAAAGTTGCGGCTCTCCGGTGCCCAGGCAACCGTCCAGGCCATGTTGGCAACCAGCGGAGAGGTCTCATCGTCCATCTCATGCCCGTACAGGTTCATACCCGCTTCCAGGCGCAGGGTGTCGCGTGCACCCAGTCCACAAGGGGAAACGCCCGCTTCGGCCAGGGCGCGCCAGAAACCACTGGCGTCTTCACCCGGCAACATAATTTCCAGGCCATCTTCACCGGTGTAACCGGTGCGCGCTACGAACCAGCCACCCCGGGCAACGCTTTGGAAAACTTTTAGTGCATCAATCGCGGAAGTCCAATCAATGCCCAAAACCTCTTTGGTTTTCTCGATGGCATTGGGGCCCTGGATAGCGACCATCGCTACATCCGGGCACTCTGTCAGGGTCACATCGAAGGACTCTGCCTGCTTGCGCATCCACGCCAGGTCTTTCTCGCGAGTTGCACAGTTAACAACCACTCGGTAGCCGGGATCGCGCAGGTAGACGATCAGGTCGTCAATCACACCGCCTTTGTCATTGAGCATGCCGGTGTAAAGGGCCTTACCCGGGTTGCCATCCAGCTTGGCCACATCATTGGCCAGCAGGTAGCGCAGGTAGTCGCGAGCTTGGGCGCCATCTACGTCGACCACGGTCATATGGGAGACATCGAACATCCCCGCATCGGTGCGCACCTTGTTGTGCTCATCCAGCTGCGAACCGTAGTGCAGCGGCATGTCCCATCCACCGAAATCCACCATTTTGCCGCCCATAGCGACATGCGTGTCATACAGAGGAGTTCTATTTCCCATTTTTAAAATCTCAGTCCGTCAGGTTCCGAAGCGGCGTATTCTAGCGGCTTGGGTACCGGCCTTTCCAGCGGGGCAGGCGCGGCAATATATATGCTCTGCAAGCCTAGCAGGCATTGGTAGTAAAACCTGTCCAGGTTCACAGAGGCCGTCAAAGATTCCGCTGGCGCTCTATCCTGCATTCGCCCGCGTTTGGGAATCGGGCAATACCCAATACCCGCTGTATTGGGCTAGTGCAGAAATGATCACTTTTTGATCAGATAAATTCTTAATCAGTCGCTGCCTCGATCGCGCCCTTGACCAGCCTCTTCCGCGTTCTCTTCTGTGTTTGCGGATTCGTCGACTTTGAGGCCGTACTTCTTCGATCTCCAGCGCCACAAACGCTTAGCCAACTCCTGGCGGTCGGGTGTTTTATCTGCCTCGTCGACAATTTCTTCCCCTAGCAGGGTCTCCAGTAGATCCTCCAGGGTCACCAAGCCCTCGAGACTGCCATATTCATCCATAACCGCACTAATCTGCACGCGGCGGGACAGCATTTTCTGGAACGCTTGGTAGATAGTGGCTGTTTCCGGCAGGATCAACATTTCACGGCGATAATCCGCCAGAGTTTTCTGGTGCTCACCTTTCGCGTAGGCCAGCAATAGCTCCTGTCGCAATACAAAACCCACCACACAATCCGGGTCGCGATTTTCATAGACTGGGATACGGGAGAAACGCCCTTTCTCTGCATCCTCGTAGGCCTCTTCCACAGTGATGTCCTGCGGCAGGGAGAAGACCACCGTGCGGGGAGTCATCACCTCGCGTACGGAGTGGTCCCGCAGGGTGAAGAATAGGTTGCGCAGGATGCTGGACTCCCGCTGCTCTAGCTGCCCTTCGGCCTCGCCAATTTCCGCCATAATGGCGAACTCATCGCGGCTAAAGCCCGTCAGGGTTGGGCCGTGGGACAGGCCTTTGGTCAACCACTCGGACATTTTTACAAACGGGTGGAGTAACCAAACCAGGCCGCGCAATACATAAGCGGTGCTTGGGGCCAATTGGCGCCAGTACACGGCTCCCAGGGTTTTAGGGATAATTTCAGAAAAAACCAGGATCAGCAGGGTCAGGATCGCTGAGGCGATACCCAGGTACTCATTGCCAAAAACCGCTGCTGCCTGGGCACCGGCACCTGCAGCACCCGCTGTGTGCGCGACGGTATTCAGAGTGAGGATTGCGGCCAGGGGGGCATTAATATCGGATTTTAATTTGCGCAGCAAAGACCCCGCTTTATGCCCCTCCCGCTCCATCAGGCGCACGTATGGGGTAGTTACGCTGAGAATAACTGACTCTGCTATCGAGCACAGGAAAGAAAAGCCAAGGGCAATAAAAACGTAGGTTATCAGTAAAATCATATAATTCAGGTTGAAGCGGGATAAGAGTTAAATTTTCGCGCACCACCAGCAACGCAGTAAACCAGCGCAATCAAAAAGCCGGCAAAAAAGCCTCCTAAATGCGCAGCATTGGCGATACCGATCCCAGTAAAATAGGTAATCACTCCAAGAACGCACAATATCATCCACACAATCGCCAGGGTAATAATACCCGGGGGTATATCTCTCCATGCCGGTTGCCAACGCTGCATCACCACAGCAAATCCGACCAGCGTGTATACAACACCCGACATTCCAGCGAATATCACCTCGGGCTTCCAGGTATATTGGGATAAATTAGCTGCAATCCCGCCGAGCAACACCAGAAGGCCATAAATAAATGGCCCTCCGCGTGCTTCCAGTGGACGCCCAAGTATCCAGATAGCCAGAGCATTGAACAGGGCATGCTGAAAAGACAAGTTGATGATTGCAGGGGTCCACAATCGCCAAAACTCCCCTCTCTCCAAGTGCCACATTAAAGACGACTGTGAGAAAAGTGGACCACCACTGGTATCTGGATATATTAAAAGCGGGGCAGACAGATTATTGGAATGTAAAAACCAACCAAAAAAACACAGGCCGATAAGCAGTAAACTAATCGGTGTTTTATCCATTGGGAAAGTCGGTAAAAATGAGGGGCTTACAGGTGCTTTCTCCTTTGGTGCTAGTCCTTCTTCACCCGGTAAATGGCCGCCGTCCTCTGGTTCCGCCTTTGTTAGCTGAACTCTGTCCAGATCAACTAATCCCCGCTCCCAATCTTGCAAAAGCGGCTTCAGCAATTCAGCTATACCTGAATCTGTCGTCAGCAACGCCTGCTGATTTTCTTCCTCAGCAATTCTCAATGGCAATTGGTAACGCTGTATTAAGCGAAAAAGCGCGCTGAGATCCTTTGATATAGGAAATGAGTAAACAGTAATCCAGTGACTCAATTGAAATTAACCTTTTTTACCGACAGCAAGGCTTTTAATTCCCCTCTGCCTCAGGGAAAAGCCACTTAGTAGATAGGTAAACACCAGCAACTTCTCTGACACCCCCACTGAGCACTTTCTCCCGATCCATTTTTGCGGGAATAGCAAATTTAAACCGCCATAGCCCGCATAATAATCCGCTTCTTTAACATGGGGCTTGCATCTACCATGCTCAACCCAGTGTTACGCAGCCAGCGCCAGTGCACATCGCCAGCACCGAACAAAGACTTAAAGGCGCTCATCGCTTTCATAGTGGCGGCGTTGTCGCCGCGACGGCGGCGTTCGTAGCGGGCCAACACTGAAGAGTGAGAGGGCTCCAGGCCGCGTGCCATAGCGCGGTCAATTTCATCTGCCAGCACCCGTACATCCTGCAGCCCAAGATTTACACCCTGGCCCGCGAGGGGGTGGATACTGTGGGCGGCGTCTCCCACCAATACAGCGCCAGGGCCGCGATAGCGTTCCGCATGGCGCGCGCGCAAGGGGAAGGAAAAGCGCTCACTGACGGATTCCACTTTGCCCAAACGGCTCTCAAAGGCTTTTTCCAGGTTCAGGGCAAAGGCCTGGTCATCCAGCATCAATAGCTCTTGCGCCAGCGCTTCATCCGCAGACCAAACCACAGCGCAGTGATTGTCATCTCCCAATCCCGCGAGAGGTAAAAATGCCAGTGGGCCCGTTTGTAAAAAACGCTGCCAAGCGGTGTGACGGTGAGATTTCTCACTGCGCGCGACACACACCAACGCAGTTTGATGGTAATCGGTATCCTGGGAGCGGATATGCAGTAAGTCTCGCACTTTAGAGCGGGCGCCATCGGCACCGATTAACAGGCGGGTGCGCACTACCTCTGGTTGCTCAC
This sequence comes from Microbulbifer maximicatervae (SeqCode), assembly GCF_052467955.1. Taxonomy (NCBI): domain Bacteria; kingdom Pseudomonadati; phylum Pseudomonadota; class Gammaproteobacteria; order Cellvibrionales; family Microbulbiferaceae; genus Microbulbifer; species Microbulbifer maximicatervae (SeqCode). Next base: position 767,899 of record NZ_CP174329.1, on the reverse strand, counting down.
GGAGGCCATCCTCTTCATTTAAGCGATCTTCACCGCGAGGCTGTAAATGCCAGAGTCCGCAGTCGCGCCACCAGCTCTCCAGGCGAAAACCATTGACTAACTCCACGTTGGGTAGGGTTTCCAGCCGTGCTCTTAACGCGGCGACAATGACATTATTCTCGACGATATGACCGAGATTCGGCAGCTGCACATCGCGGCTGTTAAAGCTTACTGAGCCGGTTCCATCTGCATCCCAAACCCGCATTTCCACATAGGGGCAGGCGCGGCGGCTGGCAATATCATCCCAGGCTCCCACCTCTTCGAGCAGCTCGCGGGAGGCCTGTGTCAGGGCCACCACGCGAGGTTCATACTGCGGTGACAATTGCGGCGTTGTTTCCGGGGATGCCTCCAGCAAGGCCAGACGCATGCCCGGGTGCCGAACTGCCAGCAGCGCTGCCTGGGCCATGCCCACCATGCCCGCACCCACAATGGCAAAATCCAAACGATGTCTGTTCATAAAAGCCAATTCCGCTGAAGTGGCAGCAGCCGTCCCCGACCCTGCACCTTTTAAAGCCCAAACCCCGCCGCTTGACTGACAAATTCCCGGCGCAGCGGCGGGACCATTGTAAGGCCGAGCATTCCCAACTGACGAATTCCCTGTTGCAGCCAACCGGAAGAGGAAAACAATGTGGGAATACGGTCACTGAATCCAATCGTCAATTGCTGGTCCAGCTGGCGCATTTCTCCGTATTTCTGCAGGAAATCGAGCCGCCCTGGCAATGTATCCGACGTCACTGTCGACAGGGCTTGCGCCAATCCATAACAGTCCCGCAGAGTCAGGTTAAAACCCTGCCCTGCTACTGGGTGCAGAAAGTGGGCGCAATTGCCCATCAACACCACATTCCGGCGCCACTGTTCCTGGGCGATCGATAAACTCAGTGGATACCCCTGAACGGCTCCAACCTTAATAAAACGTCCGGCACGCCAGCCAAATACCTGCTGCAGTTTTTTCAGGCGTTCAGCCTCAGGCATTACACCGACACGCTCAGCTTCTGCTTCCTCGCAAGCCCACACAAGTGCCGCGCGGTGCTGCCCTTCTCTATCTGGCAGCGGTAAAAGTGCCATGGGCCCCATTCGGGTGAAGCGCTCGTAAGCCACACCTTGGTGAGGCTGTTGCAGAGCGACCGTAGCGACCAGCGCTCTCTGAGGGTACTTAACCGAGCTGATTTCTATTCCCAGCTGGCGGCAAAGGGGAGAGTTCACCCCATCGGCAACGACCACCAATCCGCAGGACAGTGCCTGATCGGGGGAATTATCCTCGGATCGCCACAACAGGTTTGCGCCCGCAGAGGTCATGGTAATGTCAGTAACCTGCGCCGGCGCTAATAATTGGGTGGAAGTGCTAGTCAGTGCGCTGTGGAGAATCGGGCCCAGCGCTGCATTTTCTATTACTGCGCCCAGAATGCCCTCAAAGTTGACTCCCTGTCCCTCCCGGGTCGAGAGGGCGGCGCCAAATGCATGCCCCCGATCACTCACATGAATACGATCAATCGGAGCGCTATAGGCTTGCAGAGCAGGCCAGAGTCCAAGCTCCGCAAACAACTGCAAGCTGCCTGCGGCAATGGCCGTGGCTCGCGTGTCGAAACTCGGCAACTGAATACTGGCAGCGGCATCCGGCAGTGCTTTCTGCTCCAGGAGCGCCACACTGAGTTGAGGACAAAAATGTGACAACATCAATGCCAGGCTGGCTCCCGCCATACCGCCACCGACAATGGCCACATCTACTTTACGCGCCGACTCACCCATCCCAATTCCCCCTTTGATTATTCGGCATTGAAATATTATTGGCCGAACAATCCAACAATCACTTCTAACGGGTCAGTAAGTCCCGCCCGTGAAGCATGGTGTATTCAATATCTTCAATCGCTTTTGGAGCCGCTGCTGAGAGGATCTGAGGCCCTCTATTGGTAAGTGCGACATCATCTTCAATTCGAATCCCGATCCCGCGAAATTCTACGGGAATACTCTCATCGTCCTCCGGGACATAAATTCCGGGTTCGACCGTCATTACCATTCCGGCTTCCAGCTGGCGCCAGGCTCCATGAATGCGATAATCACCCACATCGTGCACATCCATGCCCAGCCAATGGCCAACTCGGTGCATATAAAACTGCCGATAAGCGCCAGACTCTATCAACCCCTGGGTGTCGCCTCGCAACAGTCCTAAATCGACCAACCCCTGAGTGATTATCTCAACACTGGCAGCGTGGGGATGATCCCAGTGATTGCCCACTGAAACCTGTTCAATCGCCGCTTGCTGTGCCGCCAAAACGATCTCATAAAGTGCGCGCTGCGGTCCGCTAAATGAACCATTAACAGGATAGGTGCGAGTAATATCGGCCACATAACCACGGTACTCACAGCCCGCATCCACCAGCACCAAGTCCCCATCGCGCAACTGGGCATTATTACTGCAATAGTGCATCACCAACGCATTGCCACCACCCCCAACGATAGTGGGATAGGCTGTTTCCCGGGCTCCGGAGTCGACAAAGGTATGCAGGAGGGCAGCCTCCAGCTGGTATTCGTAAAGGCCCGGCTGGCATCGGGTCATAGCCCGGCTGTGTGCCTCGGCACTGATTTTGGCCGCCTGCTCCATTAAGCGAATTTCCTGGGCCGATTTAATCAGTCGCATTTCCCGCAACTGGTAATCGAGGTCGACCATTTCCGGTGCACCCCCGGTATCCGGCGCTGCGGTAATCCGCTCCAGGTAATTGCGGATTCGCTTATCCAAATGGGCGTAGCGGCCCATGGGGAAATAGAGCAGCTCGCGCCCTTCTAGCAGCCCCGGCAAAATATCATCGAGATCACCTATGGGAAATGCATCGTTCAAGCCGCACTGCTGCATCGCGCGCTCCGGCCCCAGGCGCGGGCCATCCCACTTTTCTTTTTCCGCATCGCGCTCGCGACAGAACAGCAGGGTTTCTCCCTGTGTTCGTCCCGGTACCAAAACCAGCAGCGCTTCCGGTTCATCAAACCCAGTGAGATACAAAAAATCACTGTCCTGGCGAAACGGAAAATAAGTATCCCGGGAACGCAGTTGCTCCCCAGCAGATGACACGATTGCCAAACTACCTGCGGGCAAATCTGCCATCAGGCGGTTGCGTCGGCGGGCGTACTCAGATCGACTGATTCCCGCTGTGGTTTTCGGGGTCTTAGACATCAGTGAATGGTGGGCTCGCTATTGGAGTCCTTACCCTTTACCTCAGTAAATATATTGAGTACGGCTACGCGCACGTATTCCTGCAGTTCCACCAGTTGCAGCTCAGTCTCCTCACCCTCTTCAACATGTTCGGCATCCAATTGGGCGATGGCACTAATATCTTTTAAAGCTTCGTCACTGGTGGGCATCAATTTTTCCCGGGCCCCGCCGACACCAAAGCCGTGCAGGAATCCATCGCACCAATGACCCAGCGCCAGAGCGCGGGAGACAACATCTTCGTCATCGCACAGCACCAACTGAAAATCGAAGTTAGAGCCGTCGAGCTGCTTGTGGCTTTCCTCAGTCAGCTGGAAAAAATCCCGATTGAGATCTGCCGGCACCGCCTCCACATCGAGCAATCCGGCCAGCTCATTCTGCCAACGCTGTTTGTCCGGTCGCTCGCCCGCCGCCAAAATGCCACAGATAAAACCGTGCAATTCACTGGGGTCTGCCTGCCCCCCAGCTGAGAGAATGGCGTTGGCGAGGAGTTCAAATCGGCTAGCTTCAGAAGTCATGGTTACCGTACAGCTTTTTGTAAATTAGGCTTTTCAATCCGGCCGTCACACTGGTGCCAAACCGGGAATTTGAGGCATTAAGAGACAATTTTGTGATTGTCCGCGCAGGTGCAGCGATTGACCCACCAATACGCCGGCAATATAGTAGCGGAATCCCTCGCAGTCTGTCGTGTTGCGAACTCAGACGTCGACCTCAAATGCAGGAAATATGGATAAGCTGCAAGCGCTAGAAAGCACCGTGGATTCACTCATTGCCCGCTGTCAACAATTGGCGGATGACAATCGTGAATTACGCCGGCAGGAAGCCGACTGGCTGCGTGAACGCCAGCGCCTGATAAAAAATAACGAGGCCGCCCGCTCGCGGGTAGAAGCTATGATTAACCGTCTTAAGGGGCTAACGCAAGATACCTGATGTCTGAAACCGCATCACCCTCCGAAACTGTAACTGTTTCTATTCTCGATAAAGAGTACCGTGTCGCCTGCGCGGAAAGCGAGCGTGCCGGACTACAGGCTTCGGCACACCTGCTACACGAACGCATGTCCCGCATCCGCGCAACAGGTACTGTCATCGGCTTAGAGCGTATCGCCGTAATGGCAGCGCTTAATATTGCCCACGAGCTTATCCAGGCGAAAGCTGAGCTCAGCTCCATCCCCCTGCAAGAGGAAATGTTGGAGCGACTTACTGATAAGGTGCAAAGTGCATTGGGCGAAATAGACTCGGAAGAAAAACTTCAGGAGTAAGGTGACAAGAAGCCACTTTCTGCTACCGGTCACTTCATTTAAATTTCTGGTTAACAGCCCCCCGCTCTACAAGTTATAATTGGTTCATACCCTGGGGTGTTGGCCAGCAGACTATGTCCTTGAGCCGATAATCTTACCCCGGTGGTTTCCAGCGGGTGCTGGTGAGCAAGTCCGCCTTGTAGCGGAAAGCCTTATGTACTCCGGATCCCACCACCTTGAACCTTACGGTTCAAGGCTCCGTCTACAGCCGCACACTCGGGGTACCCTATTTCTTCACGCTCTTCTCTTCCCACAATGACTGAAACCAAAACGCAACTGCGCCGCCGTATGCGCGCGGGGCGACGGGAACTCAGCGCCTATCAACAGCGTTTGCATGGCCGTGCAGCCATCACTCTCCTGAGCCGTATCCCACAAATGAATCGAGCAGTGCATGTCGGTATCTATTGGCCGACTGATGGCGAGCTCGATGTCCGCTATCTGCTGCAACGTTTTCCACAAAAACATTTTTATTTGCCACAGCTGCCGGCAGAACCACACCCCCACCTCCGGTTCAGGCGTTGGCAAGGCGAACCCTTGGCTTTTCGCAATCGCTATCGCATTCCGGAGCCTGTGCGCACAACTTACCGCGCTCCCAAGCTCCTGGATCTTGTTTTGGTTCCTCTGGTCGCCTTCGACCCCAGCGGAGCGCGCTTGGGTATGGGGGCCGGTTTCTACGATCGGACTTTTGAGCGCAAACAGTTATTACCAGGCACTGGACCACAACTTATCGGCGCGGCGCACCATCTACAATGTGTGGATAACCTGCCCACAGACAATTGGGATATTCCACTGGATATGGTGGTTACAGAGCAAAGGATTTACCGCTGCCGCTAAAAAGTGGGTAGTGGAGCACAAAAAAAGCCGGACACCTCAGTGTCCGGCTTTTTTTGTGTTTGCTCGTGGGCAGAGCGCCCCCCCGGCATCAGCCTAACGGGTAACCACTCCCTGTTGCAGAGCAGCCGGCGGTTCAGCTTCGGAAGAAAATACCTCAGATAAACCACTGGTACTCAACAGAACGCCCGCGACAAAGACAACCACAGCGATTGTCAGCGCATCGGCTTTCATTGGGACCATCCTGTACGATAATTTTGTTTTTATATGCGTTTCGCCCCGCTTATGACCAGAGCCACAGCAAAAGTTCCACGCGAATAGACAATACTCAAGAAGCGGCGTAATAGTAACCGTTTATTGGATATTTTATGAGTTTTTTGTCTCAAAATTAGACAAGCAAGTTCGACAAAACAGGATTTGCAGTCTATACACGTTTCGATAAATGAGACGTCTTTCTCAGGTATCGGGAAGCGATGGTTTAAGCGCCCAAAAATAACCGATAAGCCGGATTCTGTGTTTCATCCCAAAAACGAAATTGAAGCTGGTGTAATAGTGTCTGTAGTTCGTCCCTCGCTGCCGGCTCCACCTGCAATCCCACAAGAACACGCCCATAAGCTGCCCCGTGATTGCGATAGTGAAACAGCGTTATATTCCAACGCCCGGCGAGATGCTCGAGGAACTTGCGCAAGGCCCCCGGGCGCTCGGGAAATTCAAAGCGGTAAATAACTTCGTCGGGCAAGCCCGGCACTCTACCTCCCACTAAATGGCGAATATGCAGTTTCGCCATTTCGTTATCGGTAAGATCGGTAACCTGATAATCTTTGGACTCAAGCTGACTGACCAATTGGCTGCGGTCTTCCTCAGATACCACCTGCAAACCCACAAAGATATGCGCTTCGTTATCACTGGCAAAACGATAGTTAAACTCAGTAATTGAGCGGTCCCCTAAATCCCGGCAGAACTGCAGGTAACTTCCCGGTTGCTCAGCAATTTTTACTGCGAGGACCGCCTCGCGCTTTTCACCGATCTCAGTGCGCTCACTAATGTAGCGCAGGCGATCAAAATTAATATTGGCTCCACTGCACACTGTGGCGAAGGTGCCATTGCGATTGTCGTTTTGCTCCAGATATTTCTTCAGCCCCGCCAAACCGACGGCCCCGGCCGGCTCAGCGATAGAGCGTGTATCCTCGAATATATCCTTAATGGCCGCACAGATTTCATCGGTACTAACAGTGATAACCCCATCCACGGTTTCGCGCAGAACCCGGAAGGTCTCCTCACCGATTTGTGCAACGGCAACACCATCGGCAAACAAGCCCACCTCCGCTAGCCGAGCGCGCTCGCCGGCTTTCAGCGCGGCCTCCAGACAGGCAGCATCCTGCGGCTCTACACCGTAGACTTTGGTTTCCGGACGTACATATTTGATATAGGCGGCCATACCCGCAGCTAAACCACCCCCTCCGACCGGAATAAACACCGCGTCCAGGTTACCCGAGTGCTGTCGCAGCATCTCCATAGCCACGGTGCCCTGGCCGGCGATTACATCGGGGTCATCGTAGGGGTGGATAAATACCAGCCCCCGCTCTTCAACCAGCTCGCGAGCCCTCGCCGCCGCTTCATCAAAAGTATCCCCATGTAGCACGACTTCGGCACCGCGCATGCGCACAGCACTCACCTTAATTTGCGGGGTGGTTTTGGGCATCACTATAGTGGCGCGCACTCCCATTTGGGCAGCGCTCAGGGCAAGCCCCTGGGCATGGTTACCCGCCGATGCAGCAATCACTCCCCGGGCCCGCTCCTCGGCGGGCAACTGCAGGAGCTTGTTGTATGCCCCTCGAATCTTGAAGGAAAACACCGGCTGCAGATCTTCGCGCTTCAACAGAATCCGGTTGTTAAACCGATGGGAGAGTTGGCGCATTTGCTCCAATGGCGTCTCGGTAGCGACATCGTAAATACGTGCGTCTAAAATGCGCTTGATATAGGACTTGGGCATGACGTGTTTGACGGCCGTAGCGGTTAATTACTGTGCGCGACTCAGCGTAGACTAATAGCAGGGTTACAAAGGCCCTGTGTGAAGCGCAGCACCGGCATGACAGTCTAAGCCTTGAGAGGCACATTTGCCACAAAAAACAACCAGACGCGCTTTTTTTTATCGTCAGATACAAATTAAGGCGAAATAATTGCAAAGGAAACTATCCAGAGTATGACCCAGGATGAATTGAAACAGGCGACAGCTCGCGCTGCTATCGACTATATCGCCCCGCGCCTGGAGGACAATTCCATTGTCGGCGTAGGTACCGGTTCCACAGCTAACTTCTTTATCGATTACCTGGCGGAGATCAAAGGTACCTTTGACGGTACTGTGGCCAGTTCTGAAGCCTCCGCACAGCGACTCAAATCCCACGGCATTCCCGTTTATGAGCTTAATGCCGTCGACAGCATCCAGTTCTATGTGGATGGTGCCGATGAAGTGAATCCGGCCCTTGAAATGATCAAAGGTGGTGGTGCTGCATTGACTAGAGAAAAAATCGTGGCGGCCTGCTCTGAAGAATTTATCTGCATTGCCGATGAGAGCAAGTGGGTAAAAGTCCTGGGAGAGTTTCCCCTACCGGTTGAAGTTATCCCCATGGCACGCTCGCTGGTTGCCCGGGAGCTGGTTAAACTGGGCGGTGATCCGGTTTATCGTCAAGGTGTGATCACAGATAATGGCAATGCCATTCTCGATGTATACAATCTGCGTATCGAACACCCCACTGTCCTTGAAGAAACCATCAATAACATTACCGGTGTGGTGACCAACGGTATCTTTGCCAAGCGCTCCGCCGATATTTTACTGCTTGGCACCAGTGCCGGAGTGAAGACCATTACCGTTTAAACATGTCGTAAATAGTTATGCACAAAAAAAATAAAAAATGCGGACTGCTGGTTTTGCTCAGTGCTGTTGCACTGAGCAGCGGCTGTGCAACCGCACCTCCAAGTAACCTCGACAACGTCTGCTCTATTTTCCAGGAAAAAAAGAAGTGGTACGGCGAAGCAAAAGACGCGGAGGAAAAATGGGGCTCTCCAATTGCAGTGATGATGGCAATCATGCACCAGGAATCCCGTTTTGTGCATGATGCCAAGCCCCCGCGCACCAAGATCCTGGGCTTTATCCCCGGCCCGAGGCCTTCCGATGCCTACGGTTATCCCCAGGCTCTGGGGACCACTTGGCGCCACTACCAAAGGTCTTCCTTTAACTACGGTGCCGATCGGGATGATTTTGGCGACGCCATCGATTTTATCGGCTGGTATAACAACACCAGTGCACGCCAGTGCCAGATACGCGCCAATGACACCTACAGCCTTTACCTCGCCTACCACGAGGGGCACGGTGGTTTTAATCGGCGCACTTTCCAGAATAAAGCCTGGCTAAAGAATGTATCCCACAAGGTATCTGCCAGGGCGCAAAAATATCAGCAACAACTCAATAGCTGCGAACAGTCGCTGAAAAAACGCAAGAAATTTCTCTGGATTTTCTAGCTGATCACAACGACCGTTAGTCGCAAGGCCCACCTCGGTTTAAATCCGGTGCAGTTTTCCTGCATTATGAGCGGCGACAGCCGCTCGCTAAATTTTATGACCTCACAACCACTCCAGGAAAAATTCTCCTTGCTGGCGGAAAAAGGCGCTACAAGGCGCCAGAAACTGACTACGCTGAAGACTAATAGCTACCCGCTTTAGACTTGGTACAGGTCACTAAAGCTCCGCCACAAGCATAAATTTACAGCCCCAACGTGACGCTGGGTGCTCCCTCTGAGAAGCAAAAGCGTCCTTATACTTTTTGGAGTGCCCGATGAAGCTCTTTTTGAAATACCTGGCTGTATTGGCAATATCACTCAGCGTGCCGATGACCTTCGCACAACCTGCTACCAGCCAAACAACCGCCCCCAAAGCTTCGTTTAGCGAACCGCAGCTCAAGCAATTTGCCAACGCCTATCGCTCTATCGTGATGCTGAGTCGAGAATACGCTCCCAAACTGAAAGCGGCTGCCGATATCAAGGAAGCGGAAGCGATCAACAAAGAAGCACAGGGAAAAATGATCGCCGCAATTGAAAAAGCCGGCCTTTCCAAAACCAAATACCAGGAAATTGCCAACAGCATTAAATCGAATCCCGCCCTACTGGAGAAAGTGAACAAAATTCTTCAGCAAAGCCATGCGCCACAGCAGTAATCCAACTTTGTGAGTGGCGCTCTGATCAGCTCATTGCGTCACTCAAATCCAGCTTTACATCTAACACCTGGCAAATAATCGGCAAATTGGTTTTCACCCAATTCTTGTCAAAAGACCCCCAATCACGCAGCAGGTAGTAGCCGTCATTGTGGCGCACGCCCTCCTGAATGAACTCTACAACTGTGCCATGCCCCGGCAATCCTTTCGCAATAATGTCCTGCACCGTACGGCGAGGCCATCCAGTTGCCTCCTCCAAAGTAGGATTATTGGGACGCGGAATATGCTCGATCAGGTAAGCAATCAACATTCGCCGGCAGATGGTCGGGTTTAACAGACTTGCAACAGACGTCGGTGACATTTGACCAGTCCTTCACTAACGGAATTTTTCCTATTGTTGACGAATATGACTTACAGGTCGAGGAAATAGTGATTCACTATCGCTATCAAACTTTAAAAGAACTGTCAGTCCACAGAGGAACAAGCATAGAAAATTGTTGAGAGCAAAACTGGGATTTTCAGTCGTTAACGCAAAAAATACACATTAAAAGACAGAAATAGACAACTTTTATTCCATAAGCCCATCAAGTTCGAAACTGTCACCACTAATAAAAGCACAGGCAGTTGCATATAAATTAAGCAGAAGCCTGACTTTCTCTCTCTGTTTGCGCATAATCCATACCGTAATACAGCAGCAGACAGAAAATAATTGTGAGGCTGAAAGAGTGGACAATGAAAACCCCAAACTCCGCGAAGCGGGGCTAGGTATTCCCGCCGCTGCGGTAAAGGCCCATCTGGTTGGTGCACAAGCGACCGGACTGGATTGCCAACAACTACTCATCGATAGCGGAATCGCCCCCGCCCAGCTAGATGATCCCGATAGCCGCGTTGGCCGGGAGCAGATGGCCAACTTGTTACGCCTTGAGTGGGATTTTCTGAACGATGAGTCAGGAGGATTCCTGGCGCGCCCTTGGCTGCCGGGCACTTTTGCCATGATGGGGCACGCTTGTATCACCTGTCCCAACCTGCGCCGAGCTCTGCTTCGCTCTAGCCGCTTTATCAGCATGGTGAGTGACGACTTGCACATCAAGCTGGTCGAGGACGGTGAAGAAGCTCGACTGATCATTCACCACACCAATGAAAAAAAATTGCCCAACCAAATTTTCGTCGAATCTATCGCGGTAATCTGGTTGCGCTTTTTTAGCTGGCTGATCGACCGTACCATTTTATTAGAGCGCGTTCTTCTGGCGTTTCCCCCGCCCGACTACAACGAAGACTACAGCGATATGTTCCCTTGCAGGCACTACTTTAACCAAGGTGAAACCTGCCTGGTATTTAACACTCGCTATTTGCAAATGCCCCTGGTACGCGATGAGCAACAGCTGGCAGACTTTCTGTCCCGCGCCCCCGAGTGCCTGTTGACCCAATACAAATCCGACCACAGTTTCACCGGTCGTATTCGCCGTATGCTGCAACAGCAAAACAGTATCGAAAATCTGTCACTGGATGATGTCGCCGCACGTTTATACACATCTCCACAGACGCTGCGCCGCCGCCTCAAAGAGGAGGGCAACAGCTGGCAGGATATTAAAGACTCTGTTCGGCGGGATATGGCGGTTTACCAGTTGAAGCAGCAGGAAACTGCTGTAGCTGAAATTGCCGAGCGCCTGGGCTTTTCCGAACCCAGCGCTTTTAATCGCGCATTTAAAAAGTGGACGGGGCTAGCCCCCGGAGCTTACAGGGATAAATTCCGTAGTTAAGGCGACACTAAAAATCCCGGTCAAAAGACCGGGATTTTTTATAAATGAAATCTACCTTGGAAAATATCCTTCAAAGGGATTCCCGTATCCCGGCTACTCCTGAGAGTTTGTCACTACCCGGATACTAACTCGCTCAACATTAAGGGCTTTTTGGTCCCTCTTCTCTGACATGTCTTCCGGGACAAGCTTAGCCGAGCCCATTCCTGTTGCAGTGATACGATTTGCCGCTATCCCCTTCTTCAATAGAAGTTCTTTCACTACATCCGCGCGTTCTTGGGAAATTTCCTGCTCTGCAATTTCATTGCCCTCACCTTTAACATGCCCTTCAATCGCAATGGTTAAGTTGGGGTTGTCTTGCATGATTTTTGCCAGAGCATCGATATCCTCAGCTGCAGGGTTAGTGATTTTTGCGGTTCCCTTTTCAAAGTTCACCCGCATGGGGAATTCCCGGTCGGGATTGTCTGAAAAGCTCTTGAGATAATCACGCAAATTACTGGAAAAGTTATCGGGACCCAGCTGCGCTTCCTCTTCCGCTTTTTCAAGGGGGGAATCCCCTACCGGCTGTGAAGCGGACTCCATAAAGCTCGCTTCCTGGGAGGTCATGGAAGGATTGCTTACTGAATTTTCCTTTTTCCCTTTCAACATACACATATTCAATGCGTAGAGAACCACAAGTACCAACAGCAAAGGAAAAAACCAGCTACTGAAACTAACCGGTTTACGTTTTTCTTCGGGCCCTTGAATTGCTGTAGCCCGAGGCTCCTGGGGTTTGGCGTGGCCATGGGTAACCAGAGCGTCTCCCAACTTTCCAAAATCTGGAACGTCGATTGCTTGAAGAAGGTTATCCGGTATATACCCCTGTAAATGCTCCCGCTGCCCAATCAGGAATGAAGCCAAGTCGGAAACATCCATTTTTTGAGCTTTGGCCTGGCTTTGCATCAACGAAGTAACTATCGGTGCGGATACACTCAATAGATCTCCGCCCTCTTTACCCAGATTATTCGCTGCAACTTCCAGGACCTCTTTTTTACGACTGCTGAAAATTTTTTCCAGCATTTTCTCACCGATATCTGTAATTGACTTCAACTTTTCTGGTGAGGAGATAGCGGTGGCGAATTTAGACAAATCCAGCGCTTCACTTTCAGAAATTAAATTAAATAAATAACCCATTCCTGTTTTACTACTGGCCCTGTTCAACATACCAGCCAGTATGTAAGCAACGCCTGAACAGAGTGCAGCTTCACCTTGCCCTGCCGGCAAATTCAAAGCCTTTGTCAGCGCATCAATACCCCCGGAGCCCAATTGGCCGGTAGCCATATCCAAAACATTATCCGCCATAGCCAAACCTCGCTCACCACCTCAGGGACCGTCAAAGTACATTTATTTGTCCGGGGTCACCCGTGTGTTACCCATTCAAATTTTTCTCAGCTGCCCTGAATCACCCATAACCCTGCCTGACATGGAATTCCTCCAGTCGCAAAGATAATTTAAGTGCCAATTTACCGTGCCAAAATTTCAATAGATTTAGGCGCCTTACTTGAGTGTACGGCAGTACCTCCACATGGTTAGGTTAATTTGGAATAAATAGAAAGATATTTGACTAGGAATTTTTCGGTAGTACCTGGAAGCTGAGTCATCTTCCGTGGCAATTTTTATCATTGAACCCAAGCTGCACCGCACTATGGTAATAAGCGAAACCATAAAATAAAAAGAGGCTAAAACCGTGCCAACCGAAGCCTACATCTACGATGCTATCCGCACCCCGCGGGGCAGAGGCAAATCCAGCGGTGCCCTTCACGAAGTCAAACCTATCACCCTGCTTTCAGATCTCCTGAAAGAATTACAGACCCGCAATAGATTCGACACTGCCAAAGTGGACGATATCGTTATGGGCTGTGTTACACCGATCGGAGATCAGGGTGCCGATATCGCAAAAGTTGCAGCTTTAGCTGCCGATTGGGACTGGGATATCGGTGGCGTAACTCTAAATCGCTTCTGTGCCTCCGGTGCCGAAGCGGTCAATCTCGCCGCTACCAAAGTTCGCTCCGGGTGGGAGCATCTGGTAGTGGCCGGAGGCGTAGAGTCCATGTCGCGGGTGCCCATGGGCAGCGACGGCGGCGCCTGGGCGATGGACCCACGTACAGCAATAGATACTGGATTTGCACCCCAGGGCATTGGCGCGGACTTGATCGCTACACTCGGCGGATTTTCCCGCGAGGATGTGGATAACTTTGCGCTGGACTCTCAGCACAAAGCGGCAGCCGCCTGGAAGCGCGGTGCTTTCGAAAAATCTGTGATTCCCGTACGCGACCAAAATGGCCTGACCATTCTCGATCACGACCAGCTGGTGCGCCCAGATGCGTCCATAGAGGCCCTGGCACAACTCAAGCCGTCCTTTGCCGGGATGGGTGACCTGTGCTTCGACAGCATTGCCATATCCCGTTACCCACAGGTCGAATCAATCAACCATGTTCACACTGCGGGAAATTCCTCAGGCATCGTCGATGGCGCAGCCGCCCTGCTGATCGGCAGTGAACAGGCCGGGCGGGATCTGGGGCTCAGCCCCCGCGCCCGTATTGTCTCCGCTGCGGTAGTGGGCACTGAGCCTACTATCATGCTCACAGGCCCCGCGCCCGCCACTCGCAAAGCCCTGAAGGCCGCAGGCCTGACGGTGCAGGATATTGACCTCTTTGAGGTGAATGAAGCCTTCGCGGCAGTGGTGATGCGTTTCCAACACGAGTTAGACGTGGACCCACAAAAACTCAACGTTAACGGCGGCTCAATCGCTATGGGCCACCCCCTCGGCGCGACCGGTGCAATGCTGATCGGCACAGTACTGGATGAGCTGGAACAACGGCAACTTCGCTACGGCCTGGTCACACTATGTGTGGGCGGCGGTATGGGTGTAGCAACCATTATCGAAAGAGTTTAGGGGGCAGACTATGAAATCCATTCGCCTGGAAAAAGACGATCACAATATTGTCCACCTGATCATGGACAACCCCAATGCCTCAGCCAATGTGATGGACCGGGATTTTACCGAGTCACTGAGCGCAGCGGTTGAACAACTCAAGCAGCAAGAATTTTCTGGAATTATTGTTCGCTCCACAAAAAATACCTTTTTTGCCGGCGGCGACCTCAAATCTTTATTTGCGGCAAAAATTGAAGAAGCTAAACCTTTCTTCGAATCTTGCGAATCAATGAAAGCCAACCTGCGCTGGTTGGAAACCCAGGGTAAACCCGTCGTTGCTGCGATTAATGGCACAGCTTTGGGCGGTGGCTGGGAAATTGCCCTCAGCTGCCATCAGCGTATTGTTATCGATAGCACCGCAATAAAACTGGGATTGCCTGAAGTCACATTAGGCTTACTACCTGGTGGTGGCGGCTGTGTACGTATGCCCCGCCTTTTAGGCATCCAGGAGTCTCTACCCTACTTACTGGAAGGAAAACAGGTGAGGCCGCAACAGGCTCTCAAAGCCGGTCTGGTACATCAGCTCGTTACCAGTGAAAATGAATTACTAGAGAAGGCTGTCACTTATATTCGAGAGAATAGTGAGCAACCTGTTGCTCAGCCTTGGGATCAACCGGATTACCGGATGCCGGGAGGGGACGCAAAGAACCCTAAAAATGCGCAGTTACTGATGATCGCCCCAGCAATGCTGGAGAAAAAAACCAAGGGATGTCTGCCGGCGCCAGAGTCGATAATGGCAACCGTTGTCGAAGGGTCCCGGGTCGACTTCGAAACTGCTACGCGAATTGAATCCCGACATTTTGTAGGCCTCGCTTGCGGGCAGGTTGCCAAAAACATGATCGGTACTTTCTGGTTTGCACTCAATGAGGTCAAAGCCGGAGCATCACTGCCCGCCGCCGCCCGCGATCATAAAACGTCGCCCATGCAAAAAATTGGCATACTCGGCGCCGGCATGATGGGCTCAGCCATTGCCTACGCCTGTGCCAGTAAAGGTGTTGATGTCGTATTAAAAGATGTATCCATGGAAGGTGCCTTAGCCGGCAAACAATATGCAGAGAAATCCCTGCAAAAACGCTTACAGCGGGGTCGCATTACCGAGGACAAGGTCAATCAGATCCTCTCCCGTATCACGCCCACAGACAGCAATACCGACCTGGCTGATTGTGAGTTGGTGATAGAAGCAGTTTTCGAAGACCGGGAACTCAAGCGTAAAGTTACCCAGGAAGCCGAAGCACAGCTGCCGAAAAATGCAGTATTTGCCTCCAACACTTCGACACTGCCGATCACTGGGCTCGCTCAAGCTTCCGACCGTCCCCAGCAATTTATCGGTCTACATTTCTTCTCCCCTGCCGACAAGATGCCACTGGTGGAAATTATCTGTGGGGAGCAAACCAGTGATGAGACTCTCGCCCAAGCCTTCGCCTTTGTATTGCAGATTGGCAAGACTCCTATCGTTGTTAACGACAGCCGTGGCTTCTTCACCTCAAGGGTATTCGGCTGCTTTACCAATGAAGGTATCGGCATGCTCAGCGAAGGGGTTAATCCCGCCACCATTGAAAATGCCGCAGCCCTAGCTGGCTTCCCAGTCGGCCCTCTAGCTGTTAGTGACGAGGTCTCCCTAACGCTGATGAGCCGGATACGCCAGCAGACCATCAATGACCTGCAAAAAGAGGGTAAACCCGCCCCCACGCATCCCGCCGACGGAGTGATCGACCGAATGCTTGAAGTTGGTCGCGCTGGTAAGGCCGCAGGTGGCGGCTTCTATACTTACCCTGAGGGCGGGAAAAAGCACTTATGGAGTGGCCTTGAGAAGGAGTTCCCCGCCAAAGAGGCACTGCCGATAGAAGATGTGAAGGAACGGCTGCTGTTTATTATGGCTCTGGAGACACTTCGCTGTTATCAAGAGGATGTGCTACGCAGCGTACGCGATGCCAATATTGGCTCTATCTTCGGTATCGGCTTCCCACCCTGGACCGGTGGTGCATTGCAATACATCAGCCAGTTTGGCCTGAAAGCGTTTACCCAACGCGCCCAGCAACTGGCTGATGCCTATGGAGATCGATTTGCCCCGCCAGCAATTTTGCTGGATCTGGCAGAGTCAGGAAAAGCTCTGGCGGACAACCCTTAACCCAGGGGTTTGAGCGATGTAAACAGGCTTTTAAAGTCTTGCTGTTTACATCGCCAATCAAAACACTGGTTCAATTTTTCAGTAATAAAATGCGGTGGTGTAAGGATGGTACCAAGAACTGTTTACAACGAAGATCACGAACAGTTTCGAGAAACTTTACGTAAATTTTTAGAAAATGAAGCTGTACCCTACCACCATCAGTGGGAAAAAGATGGTCAGATAGATCGTAAACTGTGGAATAAAGCTGGAGAAATGGGCTTTCTGTGTCCGCAAGTTGACGAAAAGTATGGTGGCTTGGGGCTGGACTATGGCTACAACTCCATTATTGATGAGGAGGTGGCCCGAGCGGGACTTTCCGGTATTGGCTGGGGCCTGCACTCCAATATCGCCGTGCCCTACATTATTAATTACGGTACAGAAGAACAGAAGAAAAAATACCTACCTAAATGCATTAGCGGGGAAATGATTACCGCGATTGCTATGTCGGAACCCGGTGCCGGGTCGGATCTCCAGGGGGTGAGAACTACAGCCGTACGCAAGGGAGATCATTACCTGTTAAATGGTTCCAAGATTTTTATTACCAATGGGCAACAAGCAGATCTGGTTATCGTAGTAGCCAAAACTGACCCTCACGAAGGGGCCTCTGGAGTCAGTTTATTCCTTGTAGAGGCAGCTAGCCCAGGATTCAAGAAAGGTAGTAATCTGGAAAAAATAGGCATGAAGGCACAGGATACTTCAGAGCTATTTTTTGATGATGTCAGAGTTCCTGTGGATAACCTTCTCGGAGGAGAGGGGCAAGGATTTATTTATTTAATGCAGGAATTGCCCCAGGAACGATTGAGTGTAGCAATTTATGCAATAGCTAATGCAGAAGCAGCCCTGCAATGGACTATTGATTATGTGCGGGACCGCAAGGCTTTCGGTAAACCTATTGCTGCCTTTCAAAATACGCAATTCAAACTGGCTGAACTGGACAGTGAGTTAACCGCTCTTCGGGTATTTATCGATCGCTGCTTGGAGCTTCACTATAAAAAGGAACTCGACGTTGCAACTGCAGCGAAAGCCAAGTTATTGAGTACAGATTTCCAATGCAAACTTTTGGATGAATGTGTTCAGTTACATGGCGGCTATGGCTATATGTGGGAATACCCCATCGCCCGGTCTTGGGCCGATGCTCGTGTAGCACGTATTTATGCCGGAACCAATGAAATTATGAAATTAATTATTTCCCGGGACCTCCTGCGCGATGACTAAATTAAAGTGCTAGATTGAAATTCCTGTTCTCAATTAAAATAATGAAATAAAAAGTGAAACAGCAAACGAAGAATCATTGCGCCCCTCTTGAGGGGCTTAAAGTACTCGACTTTTCTACCCTACTTCCCGGTCCCTATGCCACTATGCTATTGGCGGACTTGGGCGCCGAAGTACTAAGAATCGAGTCTCCCACACGCCCAGATTTACTACGGGGCTTTCCGCCTTTAGTCGATGACACGGCTTCCCTATCCGCCGCCCACGCAACCATTAACCGCAACAAACGCTCCCTGGCGATCGATCTAAAAAATCCAAAGGCAAAAGTGGTGATTCAACGATTGCTTCAGCAATACGATATTGTTATCGAGCAATTCCGCCCCGGAGTGATGGATAGGCTGGGCCTTGGCCACCAAAGCTTAAGCCAACAGCGCGCAGACATTATTTACTGTTCGATTACCGGATATGGCCAGACTGGACCATTAAAGCAACGTGCTGGGCACGATATCAATTATCTCGCACTATCTGGTCTGGCCAGCTATTCCGGCAACCGTGACCATGGTCCCTGCCTGAGTGGCACACAGATAGCAGACATCGCCGGCGGTTCACACCATGCGGTTATGTCGATACTGGCTGCGGTATATCATCGCCAGAGAACCGGGGAAGGCAGTTATATCGATATCAGTATGACGGACTGTAGTTTCGCGTTAAACGCAATTAGTGGGGCCAATGCACTGGCTTTAAATACCGATCCCAAGCTGGAATCCGAGCTGCTAAACGGTGGAAGTTATTATGATTACTATCGCACGGCAGATAACCGCTATCTTTCTGTGGGAAGTTTAGAGCCACAATTTGCTGAGCAATTTTTTACAAAGATAGGTCGAAAGGAGTGGTTGACTCGCATTGTCCAAGACGGGCAACAAGAAACACTTAAGAAAGATATTGCAGAAATTATTGCCACAAAAAGCCAGAAAGAATGGATTGATATATTTCAGGATATTGATGCGTGTATTGAACCCGTACTTAATTTTACAGAAGCTGCTGATAGCGATCTTATCCAATCCAGAGAGATGATCTGTTCTGTGAATGGAGACATTAAACAGATCAACACACCCTTTAGATTTAACGGCCAAAAGCCCCACTTATTTAACCGAGGGGCAGCTCTGGGAGAGCACAATCACGCTGTGCTGGGTGAGCTCGGCTTTAGCGCTGAAGAAATTGAAGAGCTTTGCGAAGTTCAGGGTGTCACTCATTAATCACCTTGAACAGGGTTGCTAGAGCAGTGATAGCTGCCTCTAGCTGCCACCCCCGCCACAGCCCCCACCACAACTGCTTCCAGAATCTGAAGAGGAGCCGCCACCCCAAATTCCAGAGAAGGCACTGCCGGAAGTTCCGCCTTGACAGCTCGCGGCACAACCAATATGACTGGCACAGTGATCCGCAGCGGGACTATTTCTCGAACGACAGTTTAGCGAATAATGAAATCCATCTTTAATCCCCAACTTTTTATCAATTGAGAAAATCAGAGGTAACCATTTTGGCTTGGAAGGACTTATACCACTACGAACACAAGCAATTCGCCACACTCTCTTAATCCCCTCACTAGCTGTATCCTTATCTGGCATAACTTCATTGGGTGTGTGGTGCAGAAAGTGTCCAAAAGATTTATTACAAAAATTGCGATACATCTGTGTGCTTAATATAAATTCATGCCAAGCGACATCAATCACTTGAGATGGCATAGCGACCATTTGTCTACCAGCCGTTTGGCAGATAATAAAATATTCCCTTAACCCATCGAGTACCATACCCAGCTGCTTGTTGCTGAGATGAGGGTATTTGTTCTTCACTCTTTGTTTGAGAGACGGATGGAATTGATAGTCTCTTAAAAATCGTTCCCGTTGTGATTTTCGGTAAAAGAAAAAAAGCATAGTACTTACGATCAATAGACAAATTGCTATAAAACCTTCAGATACCATAGTAACCCCCGCTTATAATCACTTATTACTCTAAATCAAATCGTAAAAATTCATCATCTCAATGTAATATCAATAATACTCTTATACCACTCTATTTTAAGATTTGAGAGTACCAAGTGAGCGCTTTTAGGTTGGGGCTTGAAGTATTTTTGAATCTTTATTAAGCTAACACTTAACAACTTTTCTTTTTGGAGCTATCTACGCCAATGAATTAAGCCTTGCACACACTGGAGATAAACCGGTTTCTTAAGAGGCCATCAATTCCCGTGCAAGTGGCGTACTCCATTCTCTACAACTTTCTCTCAAGATCATGGTATTGCGCCACCTATTCCGACTACCGGAGGGTGACATGCAGAGCATTTGTTCTATAAAAAATCTTTACTTAAACGTCCCTGAGAAATCTCTATTTAAGGGGATCCATCTTGACTTCCCTCCGGGATTTACTGGCTTAGTGGGAAATAATGGCAGTGGGAAATCGACTTTTTTAGAGGCTTTAATTGGGAAACTAAAGCCTGAACAGGGAAGTATTACTTGGTATACGGACTACCTTAAAGTGGATCAAGTGAGCAGCAATTCCAACAAGAGAATTGTAGATATATTCGACCCTACGGGCCTCTATGACTGTTTTTCACGTATTGAATCTGGCAATCATAGTGAGGAAGATCTGATGCGTGTCTCAGATTCATGGGAGCTACCTATAATTTGGCAACAGCATTTATACAGCACCGGAATAAATCTCACGTTAGACACTCCTATCGGCAATCTTAGCGGTGGTGAAAGAGTCCGACTGGCTTTAATCAATGCCTTCTCTCATAAAAAGCACTACCTACTACTAGATGAGCCTAGTAACCACCTAGATTCAGACGGTAGAAAATGGTTACAGCAGAAAATTAGAAACCATTCTGCCGGAATTCTAATGGTCAGTCATGATCGAAGCTTACTCCAACAAGCTGACACGATAGTGGAACTAGATTCAGGAAAACTACGCACATATGGTGGTAACTATTCACACTACAAGAAAGAAAAAGAGATACAGAGACAGTCTGTAGAAAAGAAAATTGAAAGTACCAAAAAGAATATAAAAAGCCTAAACAAACTTAAGCATAGTTCTGCTGAAAAAACTACAACCAGAAAAAACCAGGGTAAGAAATTAAAAGGTTCCCAATGTAAATCGCTACTAGATGCGAAAAAAGATCGTGCAGGGCAAAGTTTAGGCAAGCTGACTAGAAACCTGGATCGTCAGCACCATAAGTTAAAGCTAGATTTAGAAAGTTGCCAAAAGGACTATAAGAGTCATAAGCTCCCAAATATGCAACTTAGCAAAACAGGGCTAACGGGTGGTATTCGTCTGCATGTTGAGGATCTCAAACTGCCCTACGGTATTCAGAGTGATCCCATATCACTTACCATGCACAGTGGCGATCGCTGGCATATTTGTGGCGCCAATGGTAGCGGAAAGACAACGCTACTAAAGATCATTGCTGGTCGAGTTAAACCTCGCAGCGGTTTGTGTAAAACTTTTGGCAGCTGTTTTTATCTGGATCAGAACCTAAGTCAACTAAATGGAAATCTATCTGCCTTGGAAACTTTATCCCGCCTGCACCCTGATAAAGATACCAACTTCTGGCGCACAGCCCTGGCCACAATGAATATTCGAGGTGATTCTGCACTTCGCTCTACCAATACTTTAAGTGGAGGGGAGCGACTAAAGGTTGCTTTACTTGCCGCTACTCGTGGCACTGAGGCACCAGACCTGCTACTACTGGACGAACCGGACAATCACTTGGATCTGGAGTCGCGTATAGCGCTGGAAGCTGCGCTGATAGAATATCCCGGAACATTTTTATTGATCTCCCATGACTCTACTTTTGTAGAAAATGTGGGAGTGAATAGAAGGGTCTATCTATAGGCATATTAAGACGTAAATAAAGGAAGTGAGATGTGAAAACGCTGCGCTTGCTATTAGGAGATCAATTGAACCAAAAACACTCCTGGTTTAGAGGTAACCAGGAGGATAAGATCTACTTTATGGCTGAAATGCGCCAAGAGACTGATTACGTTGTTCACCACATCCAAAAAATCGTTGCCTTTTTTGAAGCTATGCAGATTTTCTCAGAGTGGCTTAAAAATAGGGGCTGCAATGTCATCTACTATCGAATAGATGATAAAAACAACAAACAAAACCTTACAAAAAATATCGAAGATATTATTAGAAAACACAAAATTGAAAAATTTGAGTACCAACTTCCCGATGAGTACCGACTAGATCAGCAGCTGCTACAACTAGAAAAGAGACTATCGATAGAATTTCAAGCCTACGATACTGAGCACTTTTTAACCACCCGAAAAGAGCTGGCAGACTTCTTCCAGGGGAAAAAATCGCTACTTATGGAAAGCTTCTACCACTATATGCGGAAGAAGCATGACATTCTGATGAACAATGGAAAACCTGAAGGGGGAAAGTGGAATTTCGACCAAAGCAATAGAAAGAAATGGAATGGAAAGCTGGGCAAACCCAAGCAGGGAAAAATAACAAGTAATGTCACTTCAACTTTATCCCGTATAAAAAATTCTGGAGTTAATAGTATTGGAGAGATTGATCCAGAGAATTTTATATGGCCAACCAGCAGGGAGGAATCTATAAAACTACTTCGTCATTTTTGTAAATATCTACTTGCTCATTTTGGCGATTTTCAGGACGCAATGGATCCAGATGAAGCCTTTCTTTATCACAGCCGAATTAGCTTCTCCCTAAATAGTAAACTCATATCTCCAAAAGAGGTTATCGATACAGCGATAAAATCTTGGGAAGATGGAAAAATTCCAATAGGACTAAACCAGATTGAAGGTTTTGTACGCCAAATATTGGGCTGGCGAGAATATATGCGCGGTGTCTACTGGATGTCTATGCCCAGTTATGAGCATCAGAATAAGTTGAAGAATAAAAATAATTTGCCAGATTTTTTCTGGGATGCCAAAACGTCCATGAACTGCCTTCACAACACCATCAGGAATAGCTTGGAAAATGCCTATGCTCACCATATCCAAAGGCTTATGATTACCGGTAATTTTGCGCTATTAACACAAACTGACCCTGACCAGGTGGAAAGTTGGTATCTCGGTATTTACATAGATGCTATTCAGTGGGTTGAAATGCCTAACACCCGGGGAATGAGCCAGTTCGCCGATGGTGGATTGGTTGCAACAAAGCCCTATATTAGTAGTGGCTCCTATATCAACAAAATGAGCAACTATTGCAGCGACTGTATTTATGACGTCAAACAACGAACTGGAGAGAAGGCCTGCCCATTTAACAGCCTCTACTGGAATTTCTTAATTGAAAAAAGAAAAATGCTAGAGGGCAATCATAGAATGACAATGATGTTCAGCCTTTTGGATAAGCTTGAGAAGAGTGAAGTGACAGCAATAAAAAAAAGGGCAAAGCAATTTATGACAAAGAAATCGTAATCTCTATATAGATCATAAAATCCTTTATCGAAGGCTTCCTTAATCATTACTAAACTAAGCCAATACTCGCCTCAATAGACTCTGGTCATGAAGACTGCAATCATTACCCTCGATTTTATCAACGATATTTGTCACCCAAAGGGAAAAATATCAGCAGCGGCCCCAAGAGTCTATAAGAATAGAGTTATTGAGAACACCAATAAACTCCTTACGTGGGGAAGAGCACGACGTCATCTTATTTGCCATATCAGGGTCGCTTTTTCCACCGACTACAGGGAAGCTTCCTCTAACTCTCCTCTCTTCAGCTATATCAAAGATATAGGCGCCCTCCGTCAGAAAAGCTGGGGCACTGCTTTTGTTGATGAACTCAATATTACTGATAGCGATATATCTATTTATAAGAGGCGTGTCAGTGGCTTCTATGGGACCGAACTCCCAGTACTTATTACTAGCCACAATATAGAAAGGATTATTCTCTGTGGGGTATCAACACAAAATACAGTCGAACTGACGGCCAGGGAAGCTCACGATAGAGACTTTTCAGTATTCATTGCCTCAGATGCCTGTGAATCTGACACGGAAAACAATAAACAGAATAGCCTGAACTTCCTCACAAAGATAGGCAGTGTAAAAACTGTCGGTGAGATTATTGCTAGTGAAGGTGCTAGTAAATCATGAATACCCGCATTTCCAATAGAGAATTTGCCCTAAGTGTCATTACCGCAATTCTGGCGGCCAGCTGTATGTCGCTAACCGGGCTATTTGGTAAAGAACTAACTACTTTTAGCTCCTTATCCCTGGTGGTCTTTATTCGTTTCTTTGCCCCATTTTTACTCCTAACCTGGATTTGCCTCGTTGTTTTCGATGAAAACCCTGTAACTCATCGAATAGACAGGATTGATGGTGCAAGGGCGTTATTCACTTGTCTCGCTCAGTATTGCCTGTTTTATTATTTGTCCAAAGGCTCTTTACTTGTCGCCGCCCTTCTATTTTCAACGTCAGGTTTATTTCTCCCTTTTATTACCCGGTTTGCCAAAAAGGATCCGATAAAAAAGAAGACATTAGCGGCCTGTTTAATCAGCTTTATCGGCGTTGCTTTTATATTGAAGCCAACTGCTGGCTTTGATAGCTATATGATAGTGGGCCTGCTATCGGGCTTCTTTGGAGCTTGTTCACAGTTTGTAATGCACCACTCTTCAAAGAAGCAAAATACAATATCTTCAACCACCAAGATGTTCGGCCTATCCAGCCTCTATATGCTTGCCATTTTATTGATTGAAGGAAATCTTGGGGAGCTTGCGAAAGTCGCGGTATCTCTATCGGACTCGGTAAGTTTTGTGATTGTGATTATTGCTTTTAGCCTGGCGACAATCAGCAATCAATCCTTACGCACTAAAGCCTATCGTCGGGTAAACAGACCTGCCAGCTTATCTCCCTATTTATATACAAGCCTGATTTTCTCCGGCATATTGGATTGGTTTGTTTATAGCACACTACCAACCTGGAATACTTATGCCGGCAGCTTACTGATAGTTATCGGAGGTATTATTCAGGCAATCAGAACTCAACCCCAGATTAAGGCATCTCATTCTTAGCAAGGATAAACGAGGACAGGGAATAGCGGGAGAAACCCAGCCCCACAGATTCAATTATCTGCAGGGCCCAGACGATTACTTGAACATCAGTTCAGGATTAACCATCGTTTTCATTTCCAGAACGTTGCCATTTGGATCTTCGATAAAGAAAGTTTCCTGTTCATATTCATTGCCGACAAAGCGACGGTAGGGTTTGTCCAGGTATTCCAGCCCAGCAGCTTCGATACGGCCTTTCAGTGCCTGAAACTCATCTTCCGGCAGGTGAATGCCAAAATGAGGAACAGCCACTTCTCCCATATCCACCTTGTGGCGAACATTGGGGAGCTTCTCCTCACTCTGGTGCAGGGTGAGTTCGTTACCCCAAAAGTCGATATCTACCCAGCGACCTTCTTCACTGTTGCCGGTCTTGCAGCCTAAGACATCGCAATAGAATTTCTTGGCGGTTTCCAGGTCCCCTGCCGGAATCGCAAGGTGCAAACAATTCGATTTCATATAGCCTCCAACCTTTGCTAGCTCCTCATAGAGATCAAAAATTGATTGACTGACATCTGCTAGTCATTAGCCCTTCAACCCTCCCCCCCCCTGACAGCATTAACATTTACTTTGCCGTCGGAGCCACCCAAAGGATACAAATAAGATCAAGTGATCCCGTTAATTATTTAAATAAAAGTGGCCGCTTTACGCGCTGGCAACTTATACCGGGAATATTCCTAATATTAGGGCCCATAGCTTTAGCTAAAGAGCCCGAACTCAGGGAGTATACAGATGCATATCATCGCACCCCACCCCGAAATGGAATATCCTCCTAGCCTAGGAGTATACTTTAACATATATATTTCAATCTCTAATATCGAACCCGCGGAGAAACTGCTTAGTTATTGAACGTACTCCTCGACACTTCAGCGCCAAATCCTTATAGTGCGGCCCCCACATCACGCCTCCTATTTTGGCGAAACTGGCTTACCAGAGCCCATTTGTAATCCTCAGGAATACGCTCTTGATCTCCACCGCGAATATCACCATGCAGTTTGGTGCCCAACCACTGTTTGAAAACATTTCTGTAAAGTTCGGCAATGGCAACCGATATGGCCTTATCGGGGCCAATGGATGTGGAAAGTCAACCTTTATGAAGATCCTGAGTGGTGCCTTGGCGCCCTCGGCCGGCAACGTATCCATTGAGCCTGGATGCACCTTGGGTACTTTGAGCCAGGACCAGTTTGCATTTGAAGAGTACACCGTCGTCGATGCGGTCATCATGGGAGATGTCCGCCTGTGGGAAATTAAACAGGAACGTGACCGTATATACTCGCTACCGGAAATGAGCGAAGAAGACGGCATGCGCGTAGCCGAGCTTGAAGTCCAATTTGCTGAGCTGGATGGCTATAGCGCAGAGAGCCGTGCGGGAGAAATCCTGCTTGAAGCTGGCATCGATGAATCCCTGCATTTTGGCCTGATGAAACAGGTAGCTCCCGGCTGGAAATTGCGTGTATTACTCGCCCAAGCGCTATTTGCCGACCCGGATATTTTATTGTTGGATGAGCCGACCAATAACCTGGACATCCACACCATCAAGTGGTTGGCAGATGTACTGAATCAACGCAAAAGCACCATGGTCATCATTTCCCACGATCGCCACTTCCTGAACTCTGTCTGCACCCATATGGCCGACATAGATTATGGTGAATTGCGGGTTTTCCCCGGCAATTATGAGGACTTTGTTGCGGCCTCCACGCTAATACAAGAACAACTTCACGCAGAGAATGCCAAGAAAAGTGCCGAACTGGACGAGTTGCAGAGCTTTGTGAACCGCTTTTCTGCCAATGCATCCAAAGCCAAGCAAGCCAGCTCCCGCGCGAAGAAGATGGAAAAAATCAAGCTGGACGAAATCAAACCCTCCAGTCGGGTCAGCCCTTATATTACGTTTAACCAGTGTAAAAAATTGCACCGCCAGGCGCTGACTCTTGAGGGGCTTACCCATGGTTTTAATAGTGAAACGCTATTTCAAGGTGGCGAAATGCTGCTGGAAGCCGGTGCGCGCCTGGCAATTATCGGTGAGAACGGCGTTGGTAAAACAACCTTCCTGCGCTGTCTTGTCAATGAGATCCAATCAAACAGCGGAGTCGTCAAGTGGTCAGAAAATGCCGCTATCGGCTACTGCCCGCAAGACAGCAGTGCAGATTTTGATGGTGACCTGACGATATTTGAGTGGATGTCCCAGTGGCGCACCCCCAAGCACGATGATCTGGCCGTGCGGGGTATTCTGGGCCGACTATTATTTACCGCAGATGATGCCAATAAAAAGGCAAAGGTCTGCTCTGGCGGCGAGAAAAATCGCCTGCTGTTTGGCAAGCTAATGATGATGGACACCAATGTGCTCATCATGGATGAGCCAACCAACCACTTGGACATGGAAGCCATCGAAGCCCTAAACAAGGCACTGGAGAAATATGAGGGCACACTTATTTTTGTGAGTCACGATCGTCAGTTTGTCTCATCTCTGGCAACCCGAGTTATTGAAATCAAAGATCAAGCACTGATCGATTTTCAAGGCACTTACGAGGAATACCTGGCGCACCAGTCAGGTACAGGACAGCAGGTAGCCTGATTCCAAACTCGAACCGGAAAAGACATATTGGGGCGATAACAATACTCGCTCCAGGTCTCAAAAGCTGGAAAGTGTAACCAATCACCACCAGATAATACGGGGCTCGGTAGGTATCACCTGAGCCCCCTAAAGTCGCCCCCCGCTACTGCAATCCCATCCAGACTCCCTCCTGGGCCAATTTCCTACGAACTAGCAAAAAAACCAAACAGCCAAATAATTTTTATACAGGTTAAAAATCGATTTACTTTTCCCAACTATAACCATAACCATCGACCTCAGGCCGATGCCTGTCTATATAAGGAAGGCGCTCATAAGATACATTTCAATCACCCTTGTTCTGCTACCAAGCGGATGACTTCCAGTGTCATCAAAATTAAACAACATCTATCGCGAACCCTAAAAGCACCAAAAGTATTCATGTTGCCTGTGCAAGCACCACTGGGGAGCAGATGCCGACTTTCTGGACTATTTACCTAATTTGCCCCTGCAATGTAGCGATTCCCTACTATCAAACCAATTAAACAATACTTTTTTGCTACACCGCCCCATCGCTAACCAATAAATGAGTATCTCGTTTTCCCCAAGCGTGATTTTTTGGTGCAGAGTTACTTAAAAAGCTCGGAAAAAAGCGTAAATGCCGAGAAAAAACACTGGAAAACAGGGGTTAAGTTCTGGTACATTCCGCGACTATTTTTTAACCAACTGCCGATTTTCTCATCGGCCGCCAGTGCGAAATTCGCCTGTCGCTGTAACAGAGGTAATAGAATGAAACCAACCAAGCCCCTGCTACTGCTGGCCTCTAGCCTGTTGTGCGTAGCTGCCCAAGCTGAGATGACCTGGAGTGACAACAGCCTGAGCCTTCTTTACGGCCACGATTACGAGGTTAACTACAGCCTCAACACGGATGACTCTGAAAGATCCGTAGTAACTTTCGAGCACGCCAGTGGCCACAGCTGGGGTGACCTCTTTATTTTTGCCGACTACCTGGACTCGGAAGATGGCTCCAATGAGCTGTATAGTGAGATTTCTCCCCGCCTGAGCTTAGGCAAGCTCAGCGGCAGTGAGCTGGCTTTCGGACCGGTTACCGATGTGCTTGTCGCCACAACTGTGGAGATAGGCAATATGGATGACCCGGATCACCTGACGGCCACAGGCCCCCACTTCACCAATTACCTGACAGGTGTGGGCTTTGATCTCGCGGTTCCCGGTTTCTCCTTTGTACAGGCGAATGTTTACCACCGCGATAACGATGACAAGGCCAGCAACGAGCAGCTGACCCTGGTTTGGGCCATGCCTTTTACCCTGGGTGATGCCAGCTTTGTCTACGACGGATTTATCGATTGGACCAGTGCTTCTGAAGATTCACACCCGAGCACTAACTTTACCTCCCAGCTGAAATGGGATGCCGGCGCCACCTGGGGTGAACCCAAGACCCTGTACGCGGGTATTGAGTACGTACACTGGAACGACAAGTTCGGAATCAAAGATGGCACTTATGGTGTCGATTCCAACGAGCGCAACGTTAACCTGCTAGTAAAGTACCACTTCTGATATGAAACCCACTGATATCCAAACATCGGCGACCCCTGGGTCCGACATCCCGCAGGTGGGAGGCAATGCCTCATTCCTGGAGAAGTTGTTCAAGCTCTCAGAGCGCCAGACGAATGTTCGCCGGGAAGTGATTGCCGGCGTTACCACATTCCTGACGATGGCCTACATCATCTTTGTGAACCCCAATATCCTGGCTGCAGCGGGTATGGATAAGGGCGCTGTGTTTATGGCGACCTGCCTTGCAGCCGCTATTGGCTGCCTAATTATGGGGCTCTACGCCAACTACCCCATCGCATTGGCGCCAGGTATGGGCCTCAATGCCTTCTTCGCCTACGTTGTCGTCGGTGAAATGGGCTACAGCTGGCAAGTAGCCCTGGGTGCGGTGTTTATATCAGGGGTAATCTTCCTGCTGCTCAGTATCTTCAAGCTGCGAGAGTGGATTATCGATAGTATTCCTCTCTCCCTGCGACAATCCCTAGCAGCGGGTATTGGCCTGTTCCTGGCGATCATTGCCCTGAAGAGTGCCGGTATCGTTGTGGCCAGCCCCGCAACGCTGGTAACCCTGGGCGACCTCAAGTCAATTGAGGCGATCCTGGCAGCACTGGGCTTCTTTATTATTGTGGCCCTGTCCTATCGCCGTATGCTGGGCTCAGTGATGATCGGTATCCTTGCGGTAACCGTCATCGCCCTGGCAATTGGTAAGGTAGAGTTCACCGGTCTGATATCCGCGCCTCCCAGCTTGGCACCGACTTACCTGGAGCTGGATATCGCTGGCGCCTTCGAAGTAGGCATGATCAGCGTGATCTTTGCCTTCCTGTTTGTCGACCTGTTCGACACCGCAGGCACCCTGTTGAGTGTCTCCGACCGCGCCAAACTGCTGGATAAAGATGGCAAGTTGCCTGGAATGGGCAAGGCCCTGATGGCCGACAGCTCCGCATCTGTCGTTGGTTCTGTGCTGGGCTCCTCCACTACTACCTGTTATGTAGAGAGTACTGCAGGTATAACCGCCGGTGGTCGCACAGGCCTGACCGCTGTGGTTTGCGCCGGGCTATTCCTGTTGGCGACCTTCTTCTCGCCCCTAATCGGTATGATTCCGGCCTATGCAACCGCAGGTGCTCTGCTGTATGTTGGCGTCCTGATGACTTCCGGTATGTCATCTATTGATTGGGATGACATTACCGAGGCCGCACCGGCAGTAATCGCCGCAGTGATGATGCCTTTGTCGTTCTCGATCGCGCACGGAATCGCCCTGGGCTTTATTTCCTACGCAGTTATTAAAACGCTGAGCGGACGTAGCAAAGACGTCAGCATCAGTGTCTACGTGTTAGCGGCACTCTTTGTTGCCAAGTTTGCCTTTTTCTGAGGGGTACATTGATGAAAAAGCACTTTATTAGCGCACAGCAGCTCCTGATAGACTCTTATGCTCTCGCCGAGCAAATCTATAAGGACGGCTTTCGCCCAAACTATATTGTCGGTGTTTGGCGCGGTGGCGCTCCTGTGGGCATCGCTGTACAAGAGCTGCTGCACGTGATGGGAGTGGATGCAGACCATATCGCTATCCGCACTTCCTCCTATCTCGGTATCGGTGAGCGCGATAAGAAAGTGCGCGTGCATGGCCTGAACTACCTGATCAAGCGCCTGGAGTCCCACGACTCCCTGTTGATCGTGGACGATGTGCACGACTCTGGCCTGAGTATTGAGCAAACTATCGAAGACCTGCGCGCTGCCTGTAAGAAGAACACGCCGGAGATTCGTATCGCGACCCCTTACTACAAGCCGAAGAACAACAAGGCCAAGCGCGAGCCGGATTACTTTATCCACAAGACCGAAGAGTGGTTGGTATTCCCCCACGAGATCGACGGTCTATCCCGGCAGGAGATTCTGGAGAACAAACCAGAACTCGCCCCCTATGTGGACAGAATCGCCACTGCTGTTTAATCAGCAATATTACCGGGGGCTAATGCCCCCGGTTCTCTTCTCCTCTCATCTCCCTCTCTCCCTTAGGCCATTCCGGCAAACCCTCCCCCGGCACTCAACTCCTGCCATAGGCAATACTTCAATACTCTATTAATAAACCCCACTTATGAAACTAAAGTTAGTGAGAATCAATTTATAAAGTAGAAAAGTTGGTCCAAAATTAATGCGATAAGGCCAAATGTCGGAAAATAAAAATGAACGACAAATCAGCGGGACTTAGTAAATCGCAGCTCGATGCTTACTGGATGCCTTTTACCGGGAATCGTCAATTCAAAAGAGATCCCCGTATTATTACCTCAGCCGACGGCTGCTATTACCGTAGTGCTGATGGCCGCCCCATATTCGATAGTCTCTCTGGCTTATGGACCTGTGGTGCTGGACACAACCGCCCGGAGATAATTGACTCCATTACCCGACAAGCAGCCCTTCTGGATTATGCCCCCGCTTTCCAATATGGCCACCCGGGAGCCTTCCAACTAGCGGAGCGTGTCAGCCAGATGATGCCCATGGGGCTCAATCGTATTTTCTTTACAAACTCCGGCTCTGAATCCGCAGAAACCTCTCTAAAAATAGCTAGAG
This sequence comes from Microbulbifer maximicatervae (SeqCode), assembly GCF_052467955.1. NCBI lineage: Bacteria > Pseudomonadati > Pseudomonadota > Gammaproteobacteria > Cellvibrionales > Microbulbiferaceae > Microbulbifer > Microbulbifer maximicatervae (SeqCode). Next base: position 736,464 of record NZ_CP174329.1, on the reverse strand, counting down.
CCTACTGGCAGAAGATCGGCGCTCCAGGGAAAACAAAATTCATCGGACGCGTGAAAGGCTATCACGGAGTTAATTTTGGCGGTCTTAGTGTGGGGGGTATTAGCACTAATCGAGCAATCTTTGGTTCATCTTTAGATTCCGATCACCTTCGCCATACCCTTTTACCCCAGAACCGTTTTGCTAAAGGACAACCTGAACAGGGAAGTTTCCTGGCAGACGAACTGCTGGAACTTATCAAACTGCACGGTTCTGAAAACATTGCAGCTGTTATTGTCGAGCCCGTAGCGGGGTCTGCGGGAGTATTGCCCCCACCAAAAGGCTATCTCCATCGCCTTAGGGAAATATGTACTCAATACGACATATTGTTGATATTTGATGAAGTCATTACCGCTTTCGGACGCATGGGGAAAGCCACCGGAGCAGAGTTTTTTGGAGTGACCCCGGATATGCTCAATACAGCCAAACAGCTTACAAATGGCGCTGTTCCCATGGGCGCTGTGGCTGTGCGTCAAGATATCTACGAGATATTCATGGAAAATGGAGGACCTCAATACCAACTGGAGCTTCCCCACGGCTATACCTACTCTGGGCACCCACTAGCCTGCGCAGCGGCATTGGCGACACTGGATATTTTAAAGAAAGAAAATTTATTTGAGAGATCTGCGGAGCTTGCCCATATCCTGGAAGACCATATCCATCAACTCAATGGATTACCGTTAATAGAAGATATTCGTAATTGTGGACTCGCCGCAGGCCTGACAATCGAATCAGCTCTAGATGAGCCATTACTCAGGCCTTACTTAATTGCTATGAAGATGTGGGAAAAAGGCTTTTATATTCGCTACGGCGGCGACACATTGCAAATCGGCGTCCCATTTATAGCACAGATAGAGGAGATTGACGGAGTTATCAACGCATTAGCGGAATCAATTACTGAGGTCGCAAACGGCCAGTAGCCAGAACCTACTCCTTCTCACTCTATATAAAAGATTCCCCCTACTGATACGGAAAATTTATATCGCCGCCTAGCTATCTTTAATGATACAAAGTAAATCGCAAATAGTAATTCAATAACTCTATATTAAAAATAGCGCCATGAACAAATATATTCGCCTTACAAAGGTATTACTAAAGTACAAAGTGGTTATAGTGATTCTATGTGGTATTTTATTAAGTTCCTGCGAGCAAAGAGCTACTAAACAAGAAATAAGCTCACCAGCAAAGAAAATTTCATCTCCTATTAGAACCACAGCCCCAGGACTTTCAGAATCTTATGCTGATATTCGCCGTCAGCAAATTGCTGAAGTGGACTATCGGCTGAGCATCAATCTGGATAATCAAGCTAAGAACTTCTCCGGAATTGTGCACGCAGATATTAATTTTAGAAAGATACTTGAACAACCGCTCACTATCGATTTTTCCGGTGGTGCGGTTGATTCAATCCAGGTCGATGGAAGATCTGTTCCATTTGAGTACAACAACTACTTTATTTCTATTGATTATCAAAATCTACCGGAAAAATCCCACACGATTACGGTGAATTATCAACACCCATACTCTAACAATGGCTCAGGATTACATCGCTTTAAAGACCCCAAAGACGAAAAGGTCTATTTATATACGGACTTTGAACCTTATGATGCCAATCGCCTATTCCCACATTTTGACCAACCCAATTTGAAAGCGCGTTACACCCTGGATGTAAGGGCTCCAAAAGACTGGGTAGTAGTTAGCGCGGAAAGAGAGGAGAGAGTAGAAGAGAAAAGAAAATCAAACCACTGGTTTTTCCCTCAAACCAAGAAATTCTCATCTTACATATTCTCTTTACATGCAGGTCCTTACCACATCTGGGAAGACAAGGCAGGAGATATTCCCCTTCGCTTAATGGCAAGACAGAGCCTGGCAAATTACGTAAAAACAGAAGACTGGTTTACCTTCACCAAACAATCCTTTGAGTTCTTTCAGCCCTACTTTGAAATTGATTATCCATTTAAAAAATATGATCAAATACTAGTACCTGATTTTAACGCCGGCGCTATGGAAAATATTGGGGCTGTAACATTTAACGATTCTTACATATCCCGAGGAAAGAAGACCCAGGCCCAGCGGATGCGTCTCGCCAATGTTATTGCCCATGAGCTGGCCCATCAATGGTTTGGTAATTTGGTCACCATGAATTGGTGGGATGACCTTTGGCTCAATGAGAGCTTTGCCACTTACATGGCCAATCTGGCTCTAGCCGAAAATAGCGAATTCACTACCGCTTGGGAGAACTATTACTTAGGCGCCAAGCAATGGGCCTACCACACTGATCAACGCCCCACTACCCACGCTATTCAACTACCAGTCAACAATACTGACGAAGCCTTTGCCAATTTTGATGGAATTACTTATGGCAAAGGCGGCTCAGTACTCAAGCAATTGCCCTACTATTTGGGCAAAGAAGAATTTCGCAAAGGCGTCAGTAATTACTTAAAGGCCTTATCTTATGACAATTCAACCCTCAATGACTTTATCAACCACCTGGGCAAAGCTGCGGATAAAGATCTTAATTCCTGGCAGCAACAGTGGCTTTACCAGGCCGGCCTCAACACAATTGAAGCCAGCTTCCAGTGCGATGATGACAAAATCAATCATCTGGTAATTCAGCAAACAGCACCAGAGGAATACCCGATATTAAGGGAACAGCGCACACAGCTGGGGGTTTACCAAAGGAAAGCTGGAAGTATGAAACGGGTTGCAACCCTTCCAGTGCTTTATAGTGGTGCCAGAACCGAAGTAAAAGAAGCCGTGGGGCTACCCTGCCCAGAGGGGCTATACCCCAATGAAGAAGATTGGGCCTATGTGAAGGTAAATCTGGATGAAGTTACCATCAAGAATATGGCTCAGCATATCAATGATATTGAAGAACCGTTTGCACGACTAATGTTCTGGCAAAGCCTATTTGATAGCACCTATGACGCAAAACTGCCCCTGGATGAGTATATTAGTTTTATAGTGAATAATGGCGCCGACGAAAAGGACATCAATATTATTCGTTTGAATGCCAGATATATTGAATTCACTTACGATTTTCTGACTCAAATCCCCCTAAGTACAAAGCGCCGTAACGAACTTACTCAGACTGTTGAGAGCTTTATCTGGGGTCAACTACTAGAGGCGGCTGAAGATAGTGATCAACAAAAAGTCTGGTTTGGTGTTTTTACCAATATCGCCCACTCCACACCAGCATTAAGTCATGCTAGAGACCTGTTAATGGGAGAGTTTGCCATTAAAGGGCTGGAACTCGATCCTGATATGCGCTGGAAACTTATCAAGTTGCAGAATCGTTATCTATTCTCAGATTATGAGCAGGCAATCACAAGAGAATTGGCAAAAGATAACTCCGACAGATCTAAACTCAACGCACTATCTGCTGAAGTTATTCGCCCCCAATCCGAAAACAAATCAAAGTGGGTAGATAACCTTATATCTAATCGAGACAAATTCAAGTTAAGTGAAATTCGAAAAATTACAGAGTCCCTTTTTGCACCAGAGCAAATAGAGCTATTTAACATCCACGGCCAACCGATTTTTGACTCACTGGCTCAGGTCAATGAAGATGAATCTCAGGAATTGCTTACTGCTTATGCTTACGCCCTACCGCTAATGTGTTCTAGAGAAAATGTAAATGAGATTACTAAGTCACTAAAAGAAAAACCACAACTTAAGCCCATATTGGTAAAAGCACTAAAAAATCATCGCTATTCCGGTGAACGCTGTATCAATATCGGGAAGCGATTACTCTAGATCTTCTTTAAACTAGCTATTAATGTTGAACTAAGGGCAATATCCAGCCCTTAGTTTCCCTTACCAGGATTTTGGCCGGGTATTACGCGTAATAAAATGGTGCATATTTTATCTAAATGCCCCCTAATAAAGCATATCTATTGCACCAGCTAACTTATACTTATTCTTCTCTAAAAATCTTGTTACAGTGACATTTCAAAGCCCAAAAAATTAACGGGCGTTCCTACTTAAACCATTGTTTTAAAAAGAAAGACAATCAAATAAAGATGTATATATCAGTAAAATTAGACGACCTGTCCGATGGCTCCATTAACAATCTTCTTGAAGCTCATCTACGGGAAATGTACCGACATTCCCCACCTGGAAGCGTTCACGCACTAAATCCTGATGAGTTAAATGACCCCATGATTACCTTTTGGGGAGCGAGAATTGATGGAGTTTTGGCCGGCTGTGGTGCCCTAAAAGAGATCAACCCTGATTTGGGCGAAATAAAATCCATGAAAACTCATTCTCTATTCCTGCGCAAAGGCGTTGCCCGCGCCTTGATAGAAAGAATATTGGAGGAGGCAAAGCAGCGTAAATATAAAGAGATAAAGCTGGAGACAGGTCGCGCTGAAGCTTTTGCTCCCGCAATCGCTCTCTATCGCCGTTATGGATTTGACGATTGCGCCCCTTTCAGTCACTATAAAAATGACCCTTTTAGCCTATTTTTAGGTAAAAAATTATAGTCAATAGGTATCCCTTATCAGTCAGTATGAGAGTGTTTGTTACCATGGCGCTATCCAGAAGATCCTTTATTAAATATTCCAGCTTAGCTTCCCTTACTTTCGGTGGAGTCAATCTAACCGCTAAAGAGGCTAATTCCAGTCTATCTATATCAAATCTTCCCAGCCTGGAAATGCCTTTACAGGAGATTTACCCCGCAGTATTTTCTGGTGAGATCTATGTAGCAGGGGGATTTATCCCATCGGATACGGCAGTTTTCTTCGGTCTCTCTCCAACTAAACAAACACATATCTTTTCTCCAAGGGAACAAAACTGGAGGCATGGGCCCAATTTACCTGAGGTAAGGCATCACCTCGGTATGGCCAGTAACTCCAACAGTCTATATGGCATCGGTGGGTTTTTTGGCGATTCGGATAGCGCTTGGCAAGCCCGAAATACAGTTTATAAACTTTCCGGCGAATATAAGCATTGGATAGAAACCAGCCCTCTCCCCCGGCCCTTGGCTGAATCTATTTACACCAACATTGGGGAAAACATCCATGTCATTGGCGGCAAGGCCCCCAACGAACAGTCTAAAAATAGAGATACCAATTCTCATTATGTGCTTACAAGAGGGGATCATTGGGAGCAAGTAGCGCCAGCCAGTATCAAGCGAAACTCCGCAGGTGGGGCAACTTTAAATAACAGAGTTTATGTTGTTGGTGGCCGCCAGGTTAGCGACAATGGTAGCAAGGCCAGGAATCTAACTTATGCCGAAGTTTATGACCCCAGCCTGGATAAATGGGAAAAGATCCGCCCCCTACCCCAGGCTGCTGCCGGACTCACAGTAACCCCATTAAATAATAAATTAATAGTTACCGGCGGTGAGGCATTTGGCCCCAATGGCAACTGGAAGACTGGTACAGCATTTAACAATATTTGGATTTACGATCCAGTCACAGATGATTGGAACAATCAGGGTCAGTTGCCCCAGGCACGGCACGGTCACGGAGCAGTAGCCCTAGGAGAAAACCTCTACTTGATTGGTGGAGCCTCTAAAGTTGGACCGCAAGAAACTCTCGCTTCCGCAATACAGCTGCACTGGAGCTAAGGGGCAATCAATAAAGTGCCCTTGAGCAAACCCACAATGCCTCTGGCTTGCAGAGGCCCACTGATGGGATACATTAATTAATTGGGAGCAATGCTGCCATCAATATCTGTATAACTCTGATGGCGCTCAACTCCTAAATATCCAATATACCTATCCCGTATCTCACGCACATAGTTAACTGGCTCCCTGCCGCGCACGTAACCAAAACGACTATCGCGATAGTATTCAGGCTGGGACAGCAGCAACATGGCCTCTTCAACATGGCCAAACCACTGGTTAGGGTCCCACTCCAGTCGTCGGGCTAACGCCCTGGCATCCCTGACATGGCCATGACCCGCATTATATGCAGCCAGGGTAAAATAGATCTTCTGCTCTAGGGGTATATTTTCAGGAAAACGTTTATCCAACCACCCCAAATAAGATACACCTGCGCGGATACCGTTTTCAGGATCATACAAATTCTTAATTCCCAACTGTCGTGCTGTCCGCGGTAATACCTGCATCAAGCCCTGAGCACCGGCAAAGGAGCGCGCTTGGGGGTTAAATTGACTCTCCTGGTACATCTGCGCAACCACCATACGCCAATCCCGATCGGTAGCCTCAGTATATTTCTTTACTATGGGATCAAAGGGCGATAGCTCATCAGTGCTGCGCAGGCGCTGCCCTTGATGTCGGAGGATACGCTTTTGCTCCTTGAAATATTTATTGTAAGTAACGTTAAAGAACAGGTCTCGATTGTGCTTGTTCAGAAAGTTATTCAGTTGTTCCAGTAATTCCGGTTGGCCAGTTCGAACGGCCCAGGCGATATCTCGCTCCCCTGGCAACTCCCCCACTACAGTAAAGTCATCCCGGTAAGTACTCTCAATGGCGGCCAAGTGTGAGTCAACTACGGTATAGGGAAAAATACCCCTGGCTACTGCATCAATAAGAAACTCACTGGTAGCGCCTTTTAGACGATGGATCTGTAGCGGCACCATATCTTGCCCGTGCTGCTTTTCCATTATTTTGACCAGACTCTCGTGATAGCTCGTGGTGGGATTAACCACTACTGTTTGCCCAGAAAGCAGGTTCTCTGGAAGGGGTAACTCTTTATCAGGCACCTTTGATTTTGCGGCTACTACCTGTTCCGTAACTGTCATATAAGGCTTGGAAAATGCCAATCCCTGCTGGCGGCGGGCCTCGGTAACAGTAAGGGATGCAGCAATCATGTCCCCCATTCCATCATTCAATGCCTCGACCAAATCCTGATCTTTATCGGGCACAACCATGCTCAGGCGTAATTTGTGGTCACGGGCAAACTTCCTTAGCAGATCGTAATCAAACCCCATCAACTCACCGCGCCAGATAAAGTAGGAAGCGGGGTGATTGCGAGTGAGCACCCTTAAAGTTCCGCTCTCCTTTATTGCCTGCCAATCTCTCAGTGGCTGCTCTCGGTTCTGACTGGCCAATACCAATTCTGCGGTAAAGAACTCATTCAACTCACGCCTCAAAGCGATAGCATTTTTGCGTACAGCCCAGGCTATAGGCCTGCGGGAATCGAGCTCTGTGGTGGCTGTGAGTTGCGGGTAATCAGTTAGAAGTACATCGGCCAAATTACTATCAATAATTGTCGCGGGGTATTCGCCGGCTGCTACAGTCGCAATAAGCTCGCTGGCTGCAACCGGCTTATCGAGGTAAGTGATCCTGTAATTTTCCCTATCGGCTCGCTGCTCCAGGGTTTCAGCAAATGCACTGCCCCGCCGCAGCACGACTTGCAGGGGCACAGCCTCTTCCACCTCGAACTCTCTATGAGTAATTAGCAACTCATCAACATATTGTAATGGGCGGGTAAAACCCAGTGATAATTTGCGTTCTTCGGTGCGAGAAAAATTGGTGGCAATTACATCCCCACGTCCATCAACAACCGCTGGAATTAAATCGGAAAAGTTATCTACGTAAACCCACTGAGGCTTTAATCCGCGGCTACGAGCAAAATTTTCCGCAAGTTTTCGCCACTCTGTTGCAGGTAGTCCTTCTCGTGGTAAGGCGCTCTCCTGGGGGCCCCTTGGGGCCAACAGGCGCAATACACCTCGCTCTAACAGGGCTGGCAAATCTCCTTGCTCTACATAATTTTCAAACTGCGGCTTTGCGGGCTGTTTATTCTGCGGCGTTGGTATCGGTTGTTGGGGAGATTCCGTTAAAACCTTTGAGTTTTCTACAACAGGATCTCTATTACTTTCGCATGCGGCAAGCAGCAATATTAAGACAAATAGCGGAAATATAACGAAAAACCGTTTTCTGCTCACAGTGCACCCTTTCTTATTCTATGAGAAGCATTACCCTTAACGCGCACGCTATGCTTCACAATATGGAATTGCCGCTGTTACAGAAATCGTACCAGTTTGCTGGGAAATTATCCCCTAAAAAAAAGCCCGGCAAAGTCAATTGCCGGGCAAATATACGTTGGCGAATGTCGGATGTCTCTTACACAGAGTGACAAGCCTTTTTTATTCAGTGAGCGCTCTTATGGTTGCTATGATGACTTGGGTTTGCCCTTCAGCTCTGCCAACCTCATTTTTATTTCTTTGTTCTGCTCCTCGTCTGGGAGCTCGAACATCAGCGGCTTCGCCACTCGGGCAAAATACTCCGCATCTTTCTTTTGGTAGAGCTCTTCTGCCAGCCACTGGGCAATATGCAGCTCACGGGGGGCACGCTTGTAAGCCTGCTCCAGCTTTTCCAGATATTCCTCTCGGGGGTAATCCAGCATCTCCATAGCCATCGCCAGGCCAAACCAGTGAGATGCATTTTTCGGTTCTTCCTTCACCAGGAAGTCGAACTCCTCCCGCGCCATTTTCAAGCTGCGAAGATCCCGCTTACTACCGGGCGCCACCGCCTGCTGATTAACCGTTAACCAAGCATGGGCACTCAAGTACCAGAGCTGGCCTCGGTCCTTAGTGGGGACACTGGCCAAAAGGTGGCTGGCCTGGGGGAAATTACCCAATCGCAGATCGGCACTCGCTTTAATCGCAGCCAGCTCAGTACTGTAAATACCCATGCTGTAGGCATATTCAATCAACTCATCCAAAGCCAGCAGGTTGTAACCGGACTGGGCGATAAATCCAGCCAGGATGCTCACCGACTCTCTTTTGCTGAGACGTTTAACCCTAGGGCTGGCCTCTTTAAAGTCCGCGGGGATAGCGCCACTAAAATGTTCAAAGCTATCCGCCTTATAAGTGGCGACATAGGCCTTTTCGATTTCTTTCACCGACATCCCCAGCGCCTCTTCCAGGGCGAGTACTGGGTCGGCACCATCGTTATAGGCTTTGACGAAATTATCGAAATTATCCTGCTTGCCGCTTTTCATCATCAACCAGTGAGACAGAATCCAACCTCCGGCATAGACATCCGCCTTTTCGTCCGCATCGGTGTTGTACACCGTCGCGCGCAACAGGTCTTCCAGCGGCATAAGCCCGGTATACATCAGGGTCATGGCCCGTTCGCTGGGAATGGAGCCAATTTCGTAGGTGCCTTTTTCCGGGAATGACATGGTTGCCATAAATTCAGCAAACCCCTCGCTATACCAATAGGGGTAGTGGGTGGTGTTGCCGTTATAGCTCAGAAAATGGGTGTATTCGTGGAACAGGAATTCGCGCGCTTTGAGCTGCCTCTCAACGCTGCGACCATCCAGGTTTACCAGGGCATAGTTACCCTCCGCAGAGGTATCGAACAAACCGTTGGTCATATCCGCCAGCTCAACACCCACCAGGTTTGCATAGGTGTCCCGGTCTGCGGCCGCATAAATAGTTAATCGCTCGCTTTTTGGATCTGCATCGAGTAACTCCAAGGCCACTGCGCGATAGCGCTCCAGGTCTGCTACCAGACTTTTGACTGCGTTGGGATCACCGTCGGTAATCACGCGAAAATTATCACTGTCGACTTCATACCAGGTCACCTCCCCCAAGCTGCGCGGCGCGGCGTAGGCTGAAGCGATAAATCCGAAACAAAGTACTAATAGAACAACTGAACGAGAAACCATAGTTCGGGCCACCGAGTCATTGTTGCTGAAGCCCTCCCTAGCTGATTAGCGAAGACGACACAGTACCGGTTTTTACTGATCAAAAAAAGATCAATTTGATCACAAAACAGCTTTTCGCCTGTTTTTGTGTGACTGGAAAGACACAAAATAGATAGCTGTTCACAAACAGTTTTCTGCAGCAGATTGCGACATGAAGCGAGACAAACGTCTCAAATTTAGCCCTGTTTACGTACAAAACTAGGATGAACTCCTATAGTACGGGGTCGACCAAGGAGGGAATCCTGGTCAAAAAAATAATAATGATTTCATCAGATGAGAGAAAACTAATGAATACCAAGCCACTACTGGCGCTGCTTGGCGGCGCCCTAATGTCTGCTCATGCCTGGTCGGCACCGGAATATATCGCCGACGTGGATATTACTTCTTTTGACGGTACGGTCCTGGATGCGAACTTATTTATCCCGGAAACGCCCGCACCAGCAGACGGTTACCCCACCGTTATTTTTACCAACAGCTGGGGGCTGGAGAAGCACCAGTACCACTTCCAGGCCAAAGAGCTGGCAGAAAACGGCTACCTGGTGCTCAGCTACTCCACCCGGGGATTTGGGCACTCGGGAGGACTTGTTGACGTCGCAGGGGATAACAGCCTTAACGATGTGGGAGTCCTGATCGACTGGCTGGAAACCAATTACCCGGTGGGCAAGCTGGGTATGGCCGGAATTTCCTACGGCGGTGGAATTTCACTACTGAGTGCTGCCAAGCACCCTCGCGTCGATGCAGTAGCTGCGCTATCCGGTTGGGCAGATGTAGTAGAAGCTTTGTACCCCAATGAAACCGTCAACCTGGTATGGGGCACGCTGCTTGTTACTACGGCCTTCCAGAAAGAGGCCGAACTCGAGCAGGTATGGAGCAACCTGCGCGACGGCGAAAATATGGAACAGGTAATTAATTTCGGTGCTGAGCGCTCCGCAATGAGTTACGTGGACGAAATCAATCAAAACGGCACAGCGGTGTTGCTCTCAAACAATTTCGCCGACTACCTGTTTAAGCCGAATAGCATGACCGATTTCTACTCCCTGCTCGAAGGGCCCAAGAAACTCATGCTAAACCCCGGCACCCACGCGATTACCGAGACTCTTACCGGTAACAATGGCCATATCTGGTCCACCAGTTTCCGCTGGTTCGACCACCACCTTAAAGGCGAGGACAACGGGATCGACACCGAACCCAAGGTCGATATGACTGTGCGTATCAGCAATGAGCTGGAGCAATTCGAGGACTACCCGGTAACAGACGAAAGCACCACCTGGTACCTGCAGCCACGCTTTACCATGTTTAACAATGCAAAAATGGAGAGCGACAAGTACGACGGTTGGAGCTGGAGTAATGAATTCCACGGCGGCTCAGATACCTTTGCAGGCACCGGTATCCCGCTGGTTTCCGATGCACTGGAAGGCTTCGGTATCCCCGTTTACGCGCCCATGATCGCTATCAACGGCTACTACGCCATCGAGTACAAATCACCGATTCAGTGGGAAACCCTGAAGATTCGCGGCGAACCCAAACTCGAAATGTGGGTGGAACCCAGCAAAAAAGAAGTGCAACTCAACGTGCACCTCTACGATGTGGGTCCGTTGGGATTGGGGCGTCTGATAACTCACGCCCCCATTACCCTGCATTCAGACAAGTCTGGGCAAAAACAAAAGTTCGAAGTGGACTTTTTCACCACCAGCTACGATGTCCCGGTTGGCCACCGTGTAGTATTGGCCATCGATACTCAGGGTTATATCTACCAGAAGCCGGAAAATACCAATTACACCATCACAGTGCCCTACAGCAGCAGCAAGGTCTCTAGCCTGACCGTACCGCACCTGTAGGTCTCCCCACAGAAACCCGGCATCCACTGCCGGGTTTCCTCCCACCTTCCCCTCAGCCCAACTATTTGCATCGCGTAATTTTTCTCCAAAGCGGTACAATCAGCCTTTTGGCTGAGTGCTCCCCCTACCATGAAAAAGAACATCCCGCTCGCCCTGCTAACTGCGGCCCTGCTCTCAGTAGCAGGTTGTAACCCCGCAGAAAAAGCATCGGAACCAGCAAAAACCAATACTGCCCAAGAAGTCGAGGCTAAAGGCCTCGATTTTGATAAGGCTCCCGAAGGGCGCCTGCCCGAGGGCACTACCCCCTTGGATTACCAGCTGGAACTGGTGCTGGACCCGCGCAAAGACACCTTCACCGGCAAGGTGGATATCGATATCCAGCTGGCGGAAGGTGCCCGACATATTTGGCTGCATGGCAAAAACCTGGATGTGCGCGAAGTCTACGCACAGCTCGATGACGGCCGCCAGATTCCGGCCGAATACCGGGAAGTACTGGACAGTGGTGTTGCCGCAGTAGAGTTTGCGGAGAAGATCGATGCGGGCACTTTCAAACTGCATATCGACTACAGTGCTGCATTTGATCGCAACCTGGCCGGGCTTTTTAAGGTCGAGGAACAGGGCGATGCCTATGCCCTGGCAAAATCCGAATCGATCCAGGCCCGCAAGTATTTACCCGGTTTCGACGAGCCAGGCCTGAAAGCGCCCTTTACCGTCAGCCTGACAATACCCGAAGGCTACGCAGCGATTAGCAATGGGCCCGAGCTGAAGCGCGAAGCGGCAGGTGACGGCATGGAGAAAGTCACTTTCGCCACCACACCACCGATGTCCACCTATTTGCTGTCCCTGTCAGTGGGCCCCTTTGACCAGGTTGAGCGCCCAGCCATTCCGCCGAGTAAATACCGCAAAGACCCCATTCCCCTGCGCGGCTTCGCCCGTAAAGGTCGCGGTGAGGATATGAACTACATCCTCGATATCACCCCCAAAATGGTGGAGACCTTCGAGACCCAGCTGCAACGCCCCTACCCATTCAAGAAGCTGGACATTATTGCCGCCCCCCAGTGGCCCAGTGGCGCTACTGAATTGTCCGCGGCAATTACCTATCGCGAACAGCGTATCCTGGTGGGCGACAACCCGGCTCCCGGCACCCGCCTGGCTCTCGTAGAAGTTCATGCGCACGAAATTGCCCATATGTGGTTTGGCAATCAGGTCACCCCTCCCTGGTGGGACGACCTGTGGCTGAAGGAAGGTTTTGCTACCTGGGGGGAGGCGCTGGCCCTCACCATTATGGAACCTGAAGAGGGGCACGACCTCAACGCAGCGACTTATGCGATCGGCGCCATGCAGCTGGACTCCCTGGCCAGCACCCGCGCCATTCGTGAGCCCATCGCGGACAACAACAATATTCGCAACGCCTACGATTCGATCACCTACTCGAAGAGCCTGGGCGTTATCCACATGGTGGACACCTATTTCGGAGCGGAAAACTTCCGCCCGGCACTGGGACGTTACCTGGAAACCTTCTCCGACAGCGTGGCCGACTCACCACCCTTCTACAAAGTGATCGGCCAGGAAACCAACACCCCGGAACTGACCGAGACTTTCCGCAGTTTTGTCGAGCAAAAAGGGGTTCCACAACTGGATATCTCCATGGACTGCAATAGCGACGGCATGGCCTCGCTAGTGGTTCAGCAGAGCCGTTACAAGCCACTCGGCTCCCCTATCGCCGACGCCAGCGATAAATGGAGCATCCCCTTCTGCTTCAGCACCGATAGCGGCGTGCAGCAGTGCCAGATCCTGACTGAGCCAAGGGAAACCCTGGAGATTACCGGCGGTGCCTGCCCAAATTGGGTAATGCCCAATGCGCAGGGCAGCGGCTACTACCGCTGGAACCTTCCCAAGGCGCAGTGGCAGGCACTGATTAAACAATTTGCCCAGTTCTCTGCCACTGAGCAGCTGTCCATTATCGACAGCGCCTTCTCAGCTTTCGAGGCCGGCAATCTCACTGCGGCACCACTGCTGGAAGTAGTGCGCAAATCCGCAGTGGCGGACAAGCGCCAGGTGATCACCATGCCACTGCGCTACCTGCAGAAGTACCGGGATAACTACCTGGTTGAATCCCAGCGCTCTGCATTCCTGAATTTTGCCCAGAACCTGTACCTGCCGATACTAAATCGCAGCGCCAATAGCAGTGATAGCGACCAGCAGATGCTGCACAGCGACCTGCTAACCTTTATGGCGCAAGTTGCAGAAGATCCTGACTCGCGCAAGCAGTTACAGGAAATGGCAACCGCCTTTACCGGCTTTAAACAGGAACGGGATGCGAAGGCGTTAAGCTCTGACCTATACCAGGCAGCCCTGAGTGTGGCAGTACAGGATGCAGGGGAAGATTTCCTCGCACACCTGATCAAAGTCCGCGCCGAGCTGGATGATCCCCGCTTTGAAAATGCCAGTGCCAATGCCATCGGCACCAGCAACAATCCCAAGCAAGTGGAAACCATTCAAGCATTAGCGCTCAGCAACGAAATGGGGCCGAGAGAATCATTTGGCCTGATCCATTACGCCCTGGCCCAACCCAGGGTTCAGGAACAGCACTGGGAGTGGCTGCAACAGAACTTTGACAAGGTGGTAGATAAGATTCCGGCCCAGATCCGCCGCCGCACCCCATCACTTGCCGCTGCCTTCTGCGATAAACAGCACCTGGGCGAACTGCAACAACTCTTTGCCCAGCAAGGTGATTTAGCCCCCGGGTACCAGCGCAGCCTCGCGCAAGCCGAGGAGCGAATCCAGCTGTGTATGGCACTGGAGAAAAAAGGCAAAGCGTTAATGGGGGCATTGCCGAAGGCAGTCAATCTCGCCGCTAAGCAATAAAAAACAGAAGTTGTTATTTAAATAGCAATTCGAAAAGGCCGGTATTACTAAGTAATACCGGCCTTTTTTATTACTGAGCGTATTTGAGTTAAACGGTTATGAAGAAGCGGATTTATTATGCTTGCGCAGTCGGAAAGATAACCAGATCAATGGCAGCCCCAAAATAATCGCATAGGCACCGATTACCCAGAGCAACGCCAGAGCACCGGCCCCGGGGCTGACTAAAATTGCAATTCCGAAAATCACCGAGAGAACACCAATGGCGATCAGCAGCCACTCGTTATCAATTTCCTTGCGCAGGCGAACAGCACCGACAATTTCAAAGATACCCCGCACCAGGGCCCAGGCACCGATAAAAATCACCAACACTAAAGCGGTAACCTGCGGGAAAATAAAAGTCACAATTCCCGCGGCCAAACTGATCAGCCCCGAGACAATCAACCACCACAGTGGAGTGGATTTATGCCGCCCCATCACCGCTGCAACCAGGGAAAAAATACCATCCAGGAAAGCGTAAACCCCAAAAAGCAGCACCAGGGTCAACAGGGACAATCCCGGCCAGACAAAAGTCAGCACGCCAAAAATCACCGCGACAATACCGCGCAGCAGGAGTAGCCACCAGTTTGCAGACAACACCTGCAAAATAGGTCCGGTCGCCAGGGGAGGAGTGTCAGCGGGCATAGAAAAGTCCCCAGGTTGAGTAACTTTCCATATTGAAGAGTCCCTTACCATCAGGGAATTGAATTTTTCCCCGGCGGTTTTTAAAGGCAGCCTACGAGCGCGGCCAGGCAGTCGACTCTGCAAAGACTGTGACCGCGCCGCAGGCCACTATTTTCAGTGTAGCTCTAAACGACAATAGGGAAGTTATGCAAACTGCCCTGCGGGTCATGAAAGGAGAGGAAGGGAGAAAACTAATAAGGCAGGAAGGAGAGAATACACAGCGCGTCTCGAGAGAAGTGTATTCTTTCCTTCTGGCACAAGAGTAATTTGGAGAGAACGGCAGCCCAAACGGGCTGCCGCAATAGCATAATCAGGCCAGAGCGCCGATCACGCCACGCAGTTTATCCACAACAGCATCGATCTCGTGCTTCTCGATAATCAACGGTGGGGACATACACAGGGCATCGCCAATACCACGGGCCATCACTCCAGCTTCCCAGGCCATACCAGAGACTTTAGCTCCGTATTTCCCTTTCAGATCCTGCGGCGCGCGCAACTCAATAGCGCCGACCAAACCGTAATTGCGCACATCGATCACATTGTCCAGGTCAGCCAGGCTGTGCAGGGCATTTTCCCAGTGCTGGCCAATTTCACCGGCAGCGCGGGTCAACAGGCCTTCGCGCTCGTAAATATCCAGAGTCGCCATACCCGCAGCACAGGCAACCGGATGTGCTGAGTAGGTATAACCGTGGAAGAATTCCACCGCACCATCGGGAGCCGCATTCATCACGGTTTTATAAATTTCGTCGCTGACAAATACCGCACTCAGGGGCACTGTGGCATTGGTAATCCCCTTCGCGGAGGTGATCATATCCGGGGTTACGCCGAACTCCGTGGAGGCAAATGCAGAACCGGTACGACCCCAGCCGGAGATGACTTCATCAAAAATCAGCAGCAGGTCGTGCTTATCACAAATTTCCCGCAGGCGTTGCAGGTAGCCTTTGGGAGGCAGTACCACACCGCCGGCACCGGCAAACGGCTCAACAATCACAGCGGCAATCTGGTCGGCACCGTGGAAAGCTACCAGTCTCTCCAGGTCTTCAGCCAACTCAATACCGTGTTCCGGCAGGCCACGGCTGAATGCATTGCGTTCGATATCCAGGGTGTGACGCATATGGTTGGCTTTCACCGGCTGGCCAAACCCCTGGTAGTTGGGAGGAATACCGCCCACAGAAATACCGCCGAAGTTTACTCCGTGATAACCCTTCTCACGGCCGATAAACATAGTGCGAGTGCCCTTGCCGCGTACACGCTGGTATTGCAGGGCAATTTTCAGGGCGCTCTCAACTGCCTCGGAACCGGAATTACCGAAGAACACATGGTCCAGGCCATCGGGAGTATGCTTTACCAGACGCTCGGAATACTCAAAACCCAACTCGTGACCAAAATTAAAAATAGAGCTGTAGTCGAGTGTTTTTGCCTGTTGGTAAATTGCCTCTGCAATTTCAGAACGGCAGTGACCCGCATTGCTGCACCACAAACCCGCAGTCGCATCAATAACCTGGCGACCGCCTTTCTCCGTGAGATAAATCCCCTCGGCGTGCTCTACAATTCTCGGTGCAGACTTAAAGGTGCGGTTGGGGGTAAACGGCATCCAGAAAGCATCGGTTTGCATCTCAGACATAGTATTAATCTCCGCAAGTTCCCTGAAGTTTCAAACTCTTAAGTAGGGGAGCCAAAGGCTCCCGAAAATCTGTTCGGGCGCTTGTCACCTAGGACAAGCGCAGGCCAGTTGTGTTCAGACCGGGGCTCAGGCCCCGAAACAGCAATATTTGGTCTCGTAAAATTCGGCCATACCCTCGACGCCGCCCTCGCGGCCAATGCCGGACTCTTTAACACCACCGAAAGGTGCCACAGTGGTGGAGAACACTCCGGTGTTACAGGCAATCATGCCGTAGTCGAGCGCCTCTACCACACGATTGGCACGGCGAATGTTTTCACTCATCACGTACGCCGCCAAGCCGTAGGGCGTTTCATTGGCACGGCGAACCACATCTTCCTCATCGGAGAACTTCTGTACCGCCGCCAGAGGGCCAAAAATTTCCTCCTGGGCGATACGCATGGTATCGGTAACTCCAGTGAGGATGGTTGGCGCAAAAAAGTTATCGCCATTGGCCAGCTGCTCACCGCCAATTTCAATTTTTGCGCCGGCCGCAACCGCGTCCTGTACCAGCCCCTGAACCCGGTCCACAGCCCTGCGGAAGATCATCGGGCCCATATTGACCCCTTCATCGGTAGCGTGGCCGATCTTCAGGACGGCAACCTGCTCGCGCAGCTTTTCCACAAACTCATCGTGCACGGATTCGTGCACGTAAATACGGTTGGTGGCCACGCACACCTGGCCCGCATTGCGGAATTTGGTCGCCATACAGGCGCTGACTGCGGTATCCATATCCGCATCGTCAAATACGATAAACGGCGCGTTGCCGCCGAGTTCCATGGACATTTTTTTCACGGTGCTGGCGCACTGGGACATCAACAGCTTGCCCACAGCAGTGGAGCCGGTGAAGGTGAATTTGGCCACACGGGGATCTTGGGTCAAAACCTTGCCAATTCCCGGAGAATCACTGCCGGTAACTACATTGATAGTCCCCTTTGGCAGGCCCGCTTCTTCCGCCAATTGGCACAGCGCCAGCGCAGATAGTGGCGTCTCCAGGGCCGGTTTGATCACCACAGTACAGCCCGCCGCCAGTGCCGGACCCGCCTTCCGGGTGATCATGGCATTGGGGAAGTTCCAGGGGGTAATACAGGACACAACACCCACCGGCTGGCGGATGGTATTCAGGCGCATGGCCGGGTTGTGGGTCGGGATTGTCTGGCCGTAGGCCCGGCGGCACTCTTCCGCGAACCACTCAATAAAGGAAGCCCCGTAGATAATCTCACCTTTCGCTTCCGCTACCGGCTTGCCCTGCTCCAGGCTAAGGATCATTGCCAGGTCATCGCTGTTATCCACGATCAGCTGGTACCAGCGCTTGAGCACCGCAGCTCTCTCACCAGCTGTACGGCGGCTCCATGCCGGGAAGGCTTCACTGGCAGCCGCCACTGCCGCCTCGGCATCCTCTGCGGTACCGTCGGCCACACGGCCCAGCAACTCGCCATTTGCCGGGTCACATACATCTACAGTGGCGGCAGCGTCACGCCATTCGCCCGCTATATAGTTCTGAAATTTCAACAGGTCCGAATTTGCAAGTTTCACAGGGAAATTCCTAGTAAATAGATGTTATTAGTAGTATGCGGCGATTCTGGCCGCAGCTGACTGAGGAGAATAGTAGTATTTTTCCAACTAAAGTTTATATTTATCAAACTTTAATCAAATCCGCAGCCCGCAGCGCCGGAAACAACCTGGAAGTGCAGCTATGAGCAAAACCAAAAACGCCCTGGGAGGCCGCCTCAGCGATATGGATTTGCGCCTGCTGCGCGTCTTCCGCGAGGTTGTGCACGCCGGAGGCATCACCCCTGCCGAAGTCACCCTGAATATCAGCCGCTCCACGATCAGTGTGCATATCTCCGACCTGGAGACACGGCTGGGTATGCAATTGTGCTTGCGCTCCCGAGGCAGGGCCGACTTCAAACTGACCCCGGAGGGGGAGGCCTTGTATCGGGCTATTTTGGAGCTCGATGGACACCTGGATACCTTCAAAAGCCAGGTCAATGCGATCCAATCCCAACTCACCGGTACCCTGCGCCTGGTAATGCCCGACGATGTATTGGAAATACCGCAACTGAACTTGCCCGGAACTATCACCCAACTGCGTGAGAAGGCCCCGCAACTCCACCTGGAAGTACAACTGGCCGCCCCTCAGGAACTCGAGTTGGAAATCCTCGCAGGCCGCGCCGATATCGGTATCAACCCCCTGCACTCACGCCGACCGGGGCTGGAGTACCAACCCCTGTTTTATCACCAATCGATTCTCTATTGCAGTAACAGCCACCCCTGTGCCCAGGTGTCAGCTATTGATGAGGAGCTACTCACCCAGCAGGAGTTAGCTGCGCCCAGCCACACTGTTCTCTCTGGCGCGGCGCACCTGTATCGATTGTTTCCCAAGCGATCCACAGCCAACCATATGGCGGCCAGGTTGGCGATGATACTTTCTGGGTGCTTTGTGGGTTTCCTACCGGAATACCTGGCCCGCAGATATGTCGGGGAAGGAACCCTGCTCCCGCTGCTGCCGGAGAAGTTTCACTACCAAATACAAAATGCTGTCACCTTCAAGAAAAGTGCAGCAACTCATCCCGCTGTGCAGCTTTTTTTGGGAGCCTTGCAAATCAATAGACAGATATAGTCACTGCTATTTATCCCTAGTGATACTGAAATAATCGAGTCAAGAATCCAATAAATAGAGAGATAAGCATTTCAAAAATTACCTATTACTTATGATCGATCCTCTATTGTGGAAATTGTCATAATAATTAAATAAATTTAAACATAAAAACACAACCAAAAAGCAAATCATCTGTAACTTAATGCGCCACAGTGGTAATCTCCTCCTCCAATAGAATTACAGGGATAACCCGTGATAGATTTTAAAAACTCACCAGTATTTAAACTCAAGCCTATAGATATCTCTGAATCCAGGGATGACTTTAATAAGTTCCTGATCGAGGGGGAGTTTATTTTTGCAGGTTTTAAAACTATTCGCGATCAGGTAGTTTTCACCAACAAACGCATTATTGCCGCCAATGTTCAGGGTATCACGGGCTCAAAAGTAGACTACACCTCTTTGCCTTTCAGCAAGATCCAGGCATTCTCTGTTGAGACCGCTGGCACTTTTGATCTGGACTGTGAAATAGAAGTTTATTTAAGCGAGATCGGTAAGGTAAGGTTCGAAATAAGAGGTTCTTTCGATCTTATTCAGTTCAACAAATATATTAGCCAATACATATTGGACTGATATCAACCCTTAGTAAATATACAAAATAACTGGGGCTCAGCAGCCCCCACAACTTTATTAATCAACCCGATAGTAGAGAGGGATGTCCATGTCGCAAATCTGGTTAGAAAGCCTAATTACTGAAAATGCACAACAAGGCTTTGAACTTGCAATGAAACTATCCAGAATGGGAGTAAAATACACCCAGCCTTCAGATGAAGTAC
Source organism: Microbulbifer maximicatervae (SeqCode) (assembly GCF_052467955.1). Classification (NCBI taxonomy): domain Bacteria; kingdom Pseudomonadati; phylum Pseudomonadota; class Gammaproteobacteria; order Cellvibrionales; family Microbulbiferaceae; genus Microbulbifer; species Microbulbifer maximicatervae (SeqCode). The sequence goes on along the minus strand of NZ_CP174329.1, from coordinate 716,284 downwards.
GGGGTAAGCTGAGGTCCGCCTATGAGGAAAATGCAGACAGCCTGATCGCCTCCTCTCAGGTTGTTGCCATTAACTTCCAAACCGTTGCAGCAGCCAATAATTACTGGCGCGGCTAAAGGGTTAAGAATGCGTTATCTTTGTAGAACGGGTAACGCATTCTAGATCTGCAAACATTCAAACAACTTCCCTTCATCTCCTCCTCAATAATTTATGGTCTTTTAGTACTACAAACACTCTGATTCTGTACTAAAAATTAGCCATCACTATAGGTAGCTGCAAGATCGTCATATTCACTGTTGACGCTCTCGACCTTATTGATATTTATAAACATTGCGATACTGTCTTTGGCACAAGATAGATTAACTCAACGATCAGTAATATTGCGCCTCAGATGGGAAGGTGAATGAGATGGAATACAATGACGATGAAAAGTACTTAACTCAACTTTGGGAAACCCATACCGAGGCCGAATTCGATCTAAAAGATGCCGACGCCGCAATTGCTACCATGACAGAAAATCCCGTATTAATTCATGTACCGGTTAATACCGGCGCAACGGGAAAAGAACCCTTACGAAAATTTTATAGGGATATATTTATTCCTCAAATGCCAGCGGATATAAATTTACAGCTTCTTTCCCGCACCGTGGGCAAAGACAGCTTAGTGGATGAGTTTATTCTTCACTTTACCCATTCTATTCGTATGGATTGGTTCGCACCTGGTATCGAAGCAACAGGGAAGAAGCTATCAGTCCCCCATGTGGGAATTATTAGCTTCTCCAATAGAAAAATCAGCTCTGAGCATATTTACTGGGACCAAGCGACTGTCTTGGATCAATTGGGTATATTGCAGTCAGGTCTACCGGTAACAGGAAGTAGTCAATGTCATCGTTTACTAAATAGTAATGCTCCGGCAAATGAGCTGATACCGTAACCTTCATACCCAAAGGGCAAAATCCAAGCCAACGCCCAGACTGACCAACTGGTCACGCTCAGACTGAGGAAAGTATCCATAACTGAATCTAAAACGTGAGGACTTGCGTCTAACTACTGTAATTTAAATAAATGATATAGCGATTAGGATTTGCGGTAACATCAATAGATTACCGTTTTCACTAATATATTTTACCGAATTGGTAGGGGTAGTTATGCGAACACTTGGAAATTTCCTCTGGTTTATCCTTGGCGGTGTCATTATGGGACTCTGCTGGTGGTTTTGCTCGCTGATTGCCTTTATCAGTATTATTGGTATTCCCTGGGGAAGAGCCTGCTTTGTAATCGGCAAATTTTCCTTTTTCCCTTTCGGTAAGGAGGCAATTTCCCGAGAAGAACTCACCCTGCGCGGTGATATTGGGACAAGTGGCTTTGGTCTAGTCGGAAATATTATCTGGTTCCTATTGGCTGGTATCTGGCTTGCTATTGGCCACCTTCTGCATGCTATTGCCTGTTTTATTACCATTATTGGTATACCTTTTGGTTTGCAGCACCTTAAGCTTGCGGCAATTTCACTCTCTCCGATAGGAAAGACTATTGTCAGTAAGGAAGTAGCCCATTCAGCTAAAATGCGTAATGCAGATGTTGAAGTGACCAGATTAAGAAGTGGTACTTAAGTAAACATACATTAACAATGATACCGTACCAACTTGGGGCTATTACTAAAATAGCCCTGAGTTCTCAAGTCCCACCGCAATAAATTAATAAAAAATTTTTCAGATCAGAAAAATCACTTTATTTATCTTGTTATAAGCAGGCATTACCAATTTAAAGCATTAAATTTTAAGCTGTTTTATCGCTGTCAAATTCAAACTTATTCATTTCGTGTAGTACTTAGCCAAACTATAGAAGCTAAATAATAAAATAAGGATATTAAATGAAAAACCTAACAAGACAAATCACTGGCTCAATTATGCTTTCTTTGGGACTTGTTGGTCTAAGTGTCTATGCAGAGCCAGTAGAAAGTACAGAACCCGCACAGGTTATGCTTTTTGGTAGCTTTCACTTTAGCCACTTCAGCAAACCCAGTAAAGATGTGGTGAAAACACAAGTTATTGATGTTTATACCGAAGAAAGTCAAAGGTATTTGGAGGACCTATCCTCACGGATTGCCGCCGACTCGCCAACACATGTTCTTCTGGAATGTCACACCAATGACGAAAGTAAAATGAATCAGCGCTTTGCCAAATATGTTAAGGGTGAACACAAGCTAAATAGAGGAGAAAGCGAACAGCTGGGATTCAGGGTAGCCAAGAAGGCCGGCCTGCCTAAAGTCATCTGCTATGATACTAGCCAAGATCTCCCCTATGGCGAACTTTTATCCTATCTAGAAAGTAATTCGCCCGAGCGAAAAAAAATAACTGATGAATTTTTGAAGGCTTGGGGCATTCGATTTAATGAGATGCATGCCTCACTGTCATTGGAGGAAATTTTGGACAAGCACAATGACCCCGCTGAGGATAAAATGAACGTAGGCTCCTATATAATGCTCAATGACGTTGGCCAAGGTGATAACTTTATAGGGGCCGATCTATCCTCCAAATGGTGGTCCAGAAACTTCCGTATGTATGCCAATATCCAAGCCGTCGCCCAACCGGGTACCAAAGTTTTCGTTCTAGGTGGACAGGGGCATAGCTCTATAATGAGACCGATGCTCGAATTGGATGATAAACGTAAAACCTGGGATGTCCGCAGTTATTTCTAAAGAAGGCTCAACACCAAAGTCAGCCCCTTAGGGGGAGGAGCCCTGCCACTGGTTTTATAGATAGAGTAGAACTTTATCTACACCCCAAAGGCAGGGCGCTATGGATATCTATAAGACCTTATTATTCGGTATTCTTTTCAGTCTAATACCACCGTGTACAGCTGAAGAATCCCCTAAAGAAGTACAGGTATCGGCAGGAAAGCTTGAAACACTGCCCTCCCTGACACTGGAAGGACTTGCTGAGCGCCCAATTCATGTATGGCTGCCTGATCAATATCCTACACAGAAACCCTATGCCGTCCTTTATATGCACGATGGACAGATGCTGTTCGACAGTAAAACCACCTGGAATGGTCAGGAGTGGGGCATGGATGAAGTCGCCTCTCGGTTAATAGCAGAAAAGAAGGTACGTCCCTTCATAGTTGTCGCTATCGATAACATTGAGACACTTCGCCACGGTGACTACTTCCCCCAGAAAGCTCGGAGTTTTTTACCTAAAGAAGCTTCACAGGTCCAACATCCATTTAACCAAGTCGAATTGCGTGGAGATCTTTACTTACAATTTTTGGTGACCAAGGTGAAACCCTATATTGATAGTCATTACGCTGTGAGTGGTGATCCCATCGACACCTTTATTGCCGGCGCGAGTATGGGGGGATTAATATCACTCTATGCGGTCACAGAGTACCCCGAAGTGTTCTCTACGGCTGCAGCTATATCCACCCATTGGCCAGGGATTAACCCCGACGACAAACTACCGATAGCTGAGGCTATTCGCGACTATCTAGAGGCAAATTTACCTAAGCCTGGAAGTCACCGATTTTATTTTGACCATGGTACAGAAACCCTGGATGCTTATTACCCACCTCTGCAACGGACTGTGGATAAAATCATGCGCCAGAAAGGGTATTCCTCTTCAAGTTGGCAAACCCAAGTATTTGAGGGTCATGCCCATGATGAGAAATCATGGAATTCTAGACTCGATGAAATATTAATATTTCTATTTGGAAACCCTCAAACAGACGCTTGAATTACTTTTTTATTTCAGATGCCGGCGTCTATATAAATAAAAGACATAGTTGCCGGCATTCCAACTTATCCCTTAAGACTACTTTGCTACTTTGTGGCATCCAACAATAGTTCTGCAACTACACTTCTCTATCAAGCTCCTAATAGTTTTTGGCAGACAAATAACTATTGCGATTGAAGCTTTTCCTAACGCATCACTTCTCCTGCGACAAGAATGAAACGTAAAAGCCGAACTGTTCTTTTAATACCTGGAATTTTTGATCGAGGAACCTCCTTACTTAGAATGCAGCACGAATTAGCTGCCGAAAATTATGACGTACACTATATCCACCTACGCTATAACTCCGGCTGGCATGGTATGGAACACCTTTCGTCCCAGCTTCTCGCAAAATTGGAGCACATCGTAGATAAAGAAACTACCTGTACCCTGGTGGGATTCAGCATGGGAGGGATAATCGCTCGGTATTATTTACAAGCCCTTAATGGTTTGGAGCGGGTGCATAAATTTATATCAATTTCCTCTCCCCACCATGGTAGTTACTGGGCAAACTTTCTTCCTTACAAAGGTGGGAAACAATTGCGGATCGGCAGTGATTTTTTACGCGCGTTGAACTTAGGCATTCAAAAATTGGAGGTTACCGAACCGGCTTCAATCTGGACACCCTATGACATAACCATTATGCCCCATAGTAGTGCTATCCTGGGCTTGGGAACATCCTACGAAGTTCCAGTGATACTACATCGAATGATGCCGCTAAGTAGCAAGGTAATTTCATTACTAAAACAGGAAATTAAATCAGGATTGGATTAAGAAGCTCACTGACAGAAACTAGCTTTAATTTTATGAGTTTAACGAGAAGTAAGGCATGGACAGCCCAGAAGAAAAAACTTCGATTACAGATAAGGCAATTCACAACTACTATCGAAAATTTGAAAGCCTGATTGCCTTAATTTTGACTTTTATTATTGTTGTAATCGTAATAGTCGCGATCAGCCGATTGGGATACTCTGTATACAATATGTTACTGGTGGGCATGCAGGACCCTCTGGACCACAAGGTATTTCAAACAATATTTGGCGAGATTATTACTTTACTGATTGCACTGGAATTTAGCCATACACTTCAATATGTAGTTACACGTCAACAGAGTATTATTCAAACCAAAGTTGTCGTACTTATTGCTATTTTGGCTTTATCCAGAAAATTTATTATTTTAGATCTGGATAAGGTCAATGCTGGCGAACTTTTGGGATTATCTACTGCCACTCTCGCGCTGGGCCTTACTTACTTAATATTGAAGCTTAAAAATAGTAACTAAGGGTACTATTGCAAACCAGACAGTAATCCAGGGTGGAGGAACACCTTCACCCTCTCACTATTTTAACTATCCTCACGTAGAGCGTGATGTAACCTTACCGGTGGGGTCTTACGGACTTTCTTGCTGCGCATACGCAAATTGAGGAACTCCACAGCCATTGAAAACGCCATGGCAAAGTAGATATATCCCTTAGGCACATGGACATCAAACCCTTCAACCACCAGAGTTAAGCCCACCATAATTAAGAAGGATAGTGCCAGCATTTTCACGGTAGGATGCCGATCAACAAAATCCCCTATCGGTTTAGCCGCTACCAACATGACGATTACCGCCAGAATAATCGCTATTGCCATGATTGAGATCTCGTCGACCAATCCGACAGCGGTAATTACAGAATCCAAGGAAAAGACAATATCCAATAGTGCAATTTGTAGTAGCACCATCCAAAATCCCGCACTGCCGAGCGAGGATGCACTCTCCTCTTCACCCTCGAGACTATTGTGGATTTCATGGGTAGCTTTAGCGATTAGGAACAGTCCTCCGCCAACCAAAATAATATCGCGCCCTGAAATTTCCATGCCATAGATGCTAAATAGTGGCTCGACTAAGCCCATAATCCATACAATAGAGAAAAGCAGAGCCAACCGGGTCACCATTGCCAGGGTAAGACCAATAAAGCGCGCGGGCTCTCTCTGTTTTGGAGGCAACCGTCCAACCAAAATGGAGATAAAGATAATATTATCGATGCCCAGCACTATCTCCAGCGCCGCCAACGTGGCCAATGCTATCCAGGCCTCAGGGTTGGCTATCCACTCAAACATACGGTCTAATCCTTATATAATTTATTATTTAATAAGCCTTTAATGGACAAATACTTTATTTTCCTATTCTGGCTTTATCACTTCAAAATCTAGGTAGCTTCCTCCAGCCAAGCTTTCGCCTCAGTTTCTGATTCAAATGTTCGATATTCACCACCAATAAACCAGCTACCTACTTTTCCGGCGACTTTTAGCCAGCGTTTATCTGAAAGTACGGCAACCCGGTTAAACTCCCGGCCGTATTCAATACCCAACTTAAAATCATCCCAAGCCGCCCGAGGCTCCCACCCCTCCAATTCTCGAGCATCCATAAATACGTTTATCTTTGGGTGCTCAACTTTTTCTATTGCTGCGGTCAACATTGGTACCATGGTTTCGTAATCATCATGGGTCAACTTACCACGGGCCTTCACAGTAAGGAAAATATAATCGGATTTCTGTTCCAAACCGATAGACACACCATGGGACGTAACAGTCATAAGACACCTGTAAATCTTTTACCAATTATCACTACATAATCCATACTTAAATCATCGAAAAAGCCATGAATTCATGAGTTAAGATAAAAAGATCATATTAATTGAAAGGTGATAGGTTTAAGTATTTGAATAGCTACTCTCTTACAAGCTGATAGTATCAGAACCACTGCCATCAAACTGTACCAGACAGAACTCATTTCCAAAGGGGTCAGTTAATGAAGACTTAACTCCCCATTCTTTTTGCTGGATTTCACCCTGTATCTGTCCACCAGCATCGACCACCTGCTCTATTACCAGAAGAAAATCCTCTACAACAATATCCATATTTACCGGCGTCCAGTGCCGATCATAGCTACCTATATTTTTTTTACTGTTTATCGGCCAGATCCCCGAATCCCTTTGCTGTAGAAATATAGGCACAGTGCCACCGAGCATCTCAATCATATCCGTTCCCAGGCGGCGACCTTCGTAGAGGCCAAATGCATCTCGATAAAAATTGATCGCCCGGTTTAAGTCATCGACATCAATGTTGAGAAGTACTTGCATTGTGATATGCGACCCACAAAACTCCGCTTTAGTCAGCTCCTGCTGGCTTGGGTTCTCCACATTGCCAGCAGTAATCAAAAGCTGCACCGTTATCTTCCCCACATGCCTGGCAGAACCAGCTATTCGAATCCACCTCAGCCTCAGCCAGGACCTGTCGGGCTCGCTCCAAATCGCGGTCACGCTCTAACCATAATTCTGGCCAAACCTGGTTGGGGGCTAATTCACCAGTAGCCCCCTGGGCATATTCATTTTTTAATTGTGTTTTTATTCCCGCAACTTCAAGTCGACTCTTTGCCAACTCAACCAACAAACGGTTTTCATGGGTATAAATAAGTTTCATAATTGGGCCGCACAAATATCAGGAATCCCCAGATTACACAGCTATTAATCTGCAAACAAACCCTGCTTCTGCCAAGCAGGCAATTCCTGAAAATTCTCAGCGTACACCGATCAAACCACAATTTTCATATTCACAGTATTTCTCTTCTCCAACCGTAATGATCTCCAGAATAGACTCTACGGAGTCAACTGCTGAACGGCTGTTCAATAGAATTCTGCCTGAGCGATTGGCAATATATTCAAGGACAACTTTTCCTTTTCTATTGCGATGCTCAGCAATTTTCTGCCCTTTTCTGACTTGATCACCACGATTGACAAATAGCCTGATCCACTCTCTTTGCCTCTGCTTGAGATTGTTATTGTGAGACATACTCGTATAAATTTTTTCTGCGCTAACAAGCCCTGCTATTTCACCAAAAATTGGCGCTTTTTCAGCATGGGCATAGGTCGCACCAATGGCACTTAAAGCCACGAATAGAACGGTAGTTTTGTTCAAATCAGCACCCCTACACGCTATAAAACTCGTGAACTGGAATACTCATATCCTGAAAATGTCGCCCCAAACTTTTCTCAGGGCAATAAGTTAGGTATAGCTGACTAGATAATTCACGCCAGAAAATCCACTGCGCGTCGATCCGGCAGCTGGTATGAAGATAGAGGGAGATAAACACTGACTACACCGGAGCCCTGTATGTCTAGTGGCAATTCCGGGGTGAGTGGGAAAAATGCATGAGGACCGGGAATCCGGCCCTCAAATCTGAGAAGCTAACTCAAATCAATCCAGGTGGACTTGAGTTCACAGTACTTATCCAGCGCGTGTAGCGACTTATCGCGGCCATTTCCAGACTGCTTAAAACCGCCAAATGGTACGGTGATATCACCGCCAAAATAGTTATTTACCCAAACAGAGCCGGCGTATATATCCCGGGCCATGCGGTGGGCGCGACCTAAGTTATTGGTCCAGATACCCGCCGCCAGGCCGTAGATTGAGTCATTGGCAATGGCGAGTGCTTCTTCCTCTGTCTCGAACTCGATAACAGACAGTACCGGGCCAAAGATTTCTTCACGGGCGATCGTCATGTCACCGGTGACACCGCGAAATACCGTTGGCTCATAGTAGTAACCGCCTGCTACTTCATCTACCGGTTTGCCGCCGCAAACCAATTGGGCACCCTGCTCCAGGCCCTTGGCCACGTAAAATTCAACCGTATCAAACTGGCTGCGGTCGATCAGGGCACCCATACGGGTATTTGGGTTTTGAGGATGCCCGGGCTTAAAGCACTCTGCCGCTTTAGCCACCTTTTGAATAAATTCATCGGCAATAGATTTTTCAACCAGCAGACGCGATCCGGCGGTGCAGGTCTCCCCCTGGTTGTAGAAAATGGCCAGGGCCGCTGCTTCTGCCGCCTTATCCAGATCTGCATCGGCAAATACAATATTCGGGCTTTTACCGCCGAGCTCAAGGAAAGTACGCTTGAGGTTGGACTGACCTGAGTACTCGGTCAGGGTTTTGCCTACTTCGGTGGAACCTGTAAAGGTCAGGCAATCGATATCCATATGCAGGCCCAAGGCTTTACCCAAGCTACTTCCCGGTCCCGGTAGCACATTTAATACGCCATCCGGCAGGCCCGCTTCCTTAGCCAGGCCCGCCAGCTTAATCGCTGTCAGCGGTGTGTTAGACGCGGGCTTCAGGATAACGCTGTTGCCGGTGGCCAGGGCCGGCCCCAGTTTCCAGGCGGTGGTGGATAAAGGGAAGTTCCAGGGCACAATGGCGGCCACCACCCCCAGAGGCATACGGGTAACCAAGCCCAGCTCACCGGGGCCGGTCGGGGCCACTTCATCGTAAATCTTGTCGATTGCTTCACCGCTCCAGCGAATCGTAGTGGCCGCTCCAGGGACATCCACGGCCATGGTATCGCCAATCGGCTTACCCGCATCGAGGCTCTCGAGCAGGGCAATTTCCACCAGATTCTCTTCAATCAGCTCTGCAAAGCGCACCATAATTTTTTTGCGCTGCATTGGCGGCATTTTCGACCAAACACCAGACTCGAAGGTTTCCCGAGCCACCTTTACCACCAAATCCGCGTCACTTGGACCGCAGCTGGCAACTTGCGCCAGCTCTTCACCATTTGCGGGATTAAAAGTGGTGCGAGTTTCACCGGAAAGGGCATCGACATAGCTGCCATTGATAAAGGCACGACCCTCGATCTTCAGTGAGGCCGCCAGAGCCTGCCATTCCTGCAGGTTTTGGGGGATATTATTTTTCGCTGACATGACACACCTCATTTAACTTGGAGATAGTTTTCCCGGTTATATCGAAAATGTGATCACAAATCAAAGGGCTGAAGTCATTCTAAACTAAGCTACCTGCGTTTCCACACGCAGCCAATCATCTTCCAACTGCATCGCCAGATTATCGCCGTGGTGTAATTCGCCCACTCCCGCCGGTGTGCCCGTCAAAACCACATCGCCGGGTTCGAGCGTAAAGTAACTGCTGACATAAGCCACCAGATCGAGAATTGGTGTCAGCATATTTTCGGTTTTACCCTGCTGGCGCAGTTCACCGTTCAGCCATAGGGAATAGCTGAGCTTGTCCCAGTCCGGCAACCAATCGAGTTTCACAAAGGGAGAAAGAGGGCATGACTTATCAAACCCCTTGGCCTTTTCCCAAGGATGGCCCGCTTTTTTCAGCTTCGTTTGGAGGTCGCGCAAAGTTAAATCCAGGGAGAGGCCCAAGCCAGCAATGGCCCCAGGGACTTCTGCCACGTTGGCATTACTCAAGCGCTTACCAATCAACAGGGCAAGCTCCCCTTCAAAGTGACAACTGCCGCGCCCCGCTGGTAAATGGATGGTGTCTGCCATAGGTACCGCTGCTGTTGCCGGCTTGATAAATAGCAGGGGTTCTTCTGGCACCGGATTATTTAACTCCGCCGCGTGGTCTGCGTAATTGCGCCCCACACAGACAACCTTCCCCAAACCAAACGGTACTTCACTGCCACAGGTAAATTGATGTTGGTACATAGATAAATAAGATAGTTAGGATAGAAATTTCGAATAAAGCCTTGGAGGCTGCATGTGCTATGATCGCGCCTTCGCCAAAATTGCGGCACCCCCGAAGAAGTGATCTAAGCACTTTGCACCTGTTATTCGCACTCAGTGAAGAGATAGTTTATGGCTCCGCACAGTTCCGATCAAAAGAAGTCCCTGCAAAAAGATAAAATCCGCATCCTGTTGCTGGAAGGCGTACACCAGTCCGCCGTCGACTTACTCAGCTCCCGAGGCTACACCAATGTGGAGTACCTCAAGACCTCCCTGCCTGAAGATCAATTGATCGAGAAAATTGCCGATGCGCACTTTATCGGTATTCGCTCGCGTACCCAGTTAACCCGCAAAGTGTTGGAACATGCGTCCAAACTGGTAGCCGTAGGCTGTTTTTGCATCGGCACCAATCAGGTGGATTTACAGGCGGCGACGGAACTGGGTATCGCGGTATTTAATGCGCCCTACTCCAACACTCGCAGCGTTGCCGAGCTGATTATTGCCGAAACTATTTTTATGCTGCGCGGTATTCCAGAGAAAAATGCTGTGTGTCATCGCGGCGGCTGGCAGAAGTCAGCGGTGGGCTCATACGAGGCCCGTGGCAAAACCCTGGGCATTATCGGCTACGGTGCTATCGGCTCCCAGGTTTCTGTTATGGCCGAAGCTATCGGGATGCGAGTCAGATTCTACGATGTGATTACCAAGTTGCCGCTGGGCAATGCCACCCAAGTAAACTCACTTCCGGAATTGTTGGCGGAATCCGATGTGGTCTCCCTGCATGTACCAGAGTTGCCTTCCACCAAAATGATGATGGGCCCCGAGCAGATCGCGCAGATGAAGCCCGGCAGTATTCTCCTCAACGCCTCTCGCGGCACTGTGGTAGATATTGATGCCCTGGCAGAAGCACTAAAGAGCAATCACCTGGCCGGTGCGGCGATCGATGTCTTCCCGGTTGAGCCCCGTGGCAACAGCGACGAATTCGTTTCTCCCCTACGCGGAATCGATAAGGCGCTGCTGACCCCTCACGTAGGTGGCTCCACTGTGGAGGCCCAGGAGAATATCGGTACAGAAGTATCGGAGAAACTCGCTCACTACTCCGATAACGGCACCACCACCAGCTCTGTGAACTTCCCGGAAGTGGCACTGCCCGGTCACCTGGATACCCACCGCCTGCTGCATATTCACAAGAATGTGCCCGGTGTACTGAGCGCTATCAACCAGGTGTTCTCAGAAAATGCCATCAATATCTCCGCACAGTTCCTGCAAACCAATGAAACAGTGGGCTATGTAGTGATCGATGTGGACGCAGAGTATTCTGATCTGGCACTGGAAAAATTGAAGAGTATCCCCGGCACCCTGCGCTGCCGCGTGCTTTTCTAAGCCTTTTGGTCGTTGGCGGGTACCCACAAATACCCGCCAATGACACGCCAATCGGAGCCTTCCTCGCGGTAAAAAAGATTGATCCCCCCCGGCCACCGCTTCTACAATGGCCAGACCTATTCTTTTGCTTCAGGCCCAGGTGACCACATCCACGTGCCACCCCTGAACCAAAGCCAGAGTTATCCACAGCAGGTGCTCCCTTGCGTAGTAATGATTCCGCCTCAACCGGCCTTCTCGCCGGGATTTCCGCCTTCCTCATTTGGGGGCTGGCGCCACTGTACTTCAATAAATTACAGGATATTCCCGCTGCGGAAATCCTTGCCCACCGCAGTATCTGGTCGCTGGTACTCGCTATTGGTATTCTGCTGATTGTACGCAAGATGCCGGATTTTCTGGCGACCCTACGCGACGGCAAGAAGATGCGGATGCTGGCCCTGACCACGGTATTGATCGGCGGTAACTGGCTGGTGTTTATCTGGGCGATCAATAACGGCCATTTGCTCGAGGGCAGCCTGGGTTACTACATCAATCCTCTGATCAATATTTTGCTGGGGGTCCTGTTCCTGGGTGAGAAACTGCGGCGACTGCAATGGATCGCTGTAGCGCTGGCCGCTACCGGCATTGCCTATGAGCTTTGGCAGTTTGGTCGCATACCGATGATTGCCCTGTTCCTGGCCTGCTCCTTTGCGCTATACGGTTTGGCCCGCAAGCAGGCCCCTGTGGAAAGCCTTACCGGCCTCGCGGTAGAAACTCTCTTTATATTGCCAGTGGCCGTAATCTACCTGTTTTGGAGCGACAGCCCCACCAGCAACTTGCTGAACAACAACCTGGAGTTAAACAGCTTACTGCTCTTTGCCGGCCCCATTACCCTGGTTCCCCTGCTGCTGTTCACGATCGCCGCACGCAGGCTCAACTTATCCACATTGGGCTTCCTGCAATACATCGGCCCCACACTGATGCTGGTGGTAGCCACCCAGGTATTGGGTGAGTCTTTCAGCGAAGAAAAACTCACCACCTTTATGTTTGTTTGGCTGGGTCTAGCGCTCTACTCTGTCGATGCGTTGGCACAGCGGAGAAAGCTGCATCTACAAGGTAAGGCAGCGCTTTAACGGTAAAACCTGTGTAAGAATGGCCGCCTAAATTAACCGAAGGCGGCCATCATGAATTACTCGCCGACAGCCAACCCACCTCAAGTGCGACTGCTACCCAGCAGGCAGCGGTCGCTGACTGTTTTGCTCGCTACTCTGCTTTGGACCCTGCTACTCAGCTTCGGCTGGAAAGGTACTTATACAGAGCTCCTACTGCAAACCAGTACAGCTGCCATATCAGCATTGGTTACTTTTTGCCTGTTCGAGCAATGGCCGCGCAACTTGCCTCAACGATTACCTCGCTGGGTAATACAGGTGGTGGGTGTGGCAATCTCTATTCCACTATCGCTGCTAATCCTGTCTCCTGCCTTGACAGAACCGGGGGCACTTCCACTTTGGCAGGACCACAGCCGACACTGGAGTTTTCTCCTGATAGCGGTGACCGGCATGTTATTCGGGCCCTGGCTCGCTATGTCTGCGCTGTTGCGCCAGCGGGATATTGCTGTACGAGAGCAGGCGCAACTTTTTGAACGGCAGCGGGGTGCCCTGGAGCACCAGGCGCTCAATGCGCGGCTGCGTTTATTGCAATCCCAGGTGGCCCCACACTTCTTATTTAATACACTCGCCAATGTACAAGAGCTGGTAGAGTCTTCATCCCCTCAGGCACCCGCACTACTGAACAACCTGATTGCCTACCTGCGCGCCGCAGTACCGAAACTTGAGTCGGAGCAAAGTACCCTCGAGCAAGAGCTAACTCTGGTGCAGGCTTACCTGGGCCTGATGCAAATGCGTATGCCGGATCGCCTGGAATTTTCTATCAACGCTGATGACGAGGTGCGAAGTCAGTCTTGCCTGCCCATGTCTCTGATGTCACTGGTTGAAAATGCCGTCCGCCATGGCATAGACCCCAGTGAGGAAGGGGGACGTATTGATATTGAAATAAAGCTGGAACAGGGCCTCTGTATTGCCACCGTCACCGATAGCGGTATCGGCATCCAGGACAATTCCAACAGTCTCGGGACAGGGTTGGCAACTTTGAGAGAGCGACTGCAACTCACCTATGGCGATAGTGCAGGCTTGCGTTTGATCGACCAACAGCCCACAGGTCTTTGTGCCGAATTGCTATTCCCCGCCGAGGAGCAAATATGAGTGCCACGCCCACCACCGCCTTAGTAGCTGACGACGAACCACTGCTGCGCCAGTCTTTGGTCCGCAAACTCAAAAGTGTTTGGCCGGAGCTGAAGGTTGTTGCTGAGGCCCGCAATGGTCGTGAAGCCGTAGAACTATTTGAAGAAAAGCAGCCCGATATCTGTTTTCTGGATATCCATATGCCGGGCAAGTCCGGTATTGAGGCAGCCCAGAGTATCGGGCGTCGGGCCCATTTAGTTTTCGTTACCGCATACGACAACTACGCCGTGGAAGCTTTTAGCCAGGGTGCACTGGACTACCTGGTAAAACCGGTAGAGATTGAGCGGCTCGCCGATACCGCCGAGCGGCTTAGGGAAAGGCTCAGCAGTTGCAAACCCGTCAATCATCAACAGGAGTTACTCGAGCAATTAGCGAGACAGCTTCAATCCAAGGGAGACAAACCATACCTGCGCTGGATTCGCGCTTCCATAGGCCAGCAATTGCGGATGATACCGGTAGAAGATGTGCACTATTTGCGTTCAGATGAGAAGTATACCCTGGTAGCCTGGAGCGAATCCGGCAATAACAATCTGGAGGCCTGTATTCGCACGCCATTAAAGGATCTAACCCACCAACTTGACCCCGAACTCTTTGCCCAGGTTCATCGCTCTGTTGTCGTCAATTTAAAGGCCGTTCGCCATGTAATAAGGGACGGAGATACCGCTCAAATTACCCTGCTAAATAGGGAAGAAATACTCCCGGTAAGCCGGCGTTACCTGCATCTATTCCGCCAAATGTAATCAGTTTTTTAGCAGGGGGCATTTAAAAGCCAATTTTTTCTCCGGCGTAGGTCCGTAGAGATTATCCCGAATTTATTGGACAGCATTAATTCTTGAATGAGAATTACATAAATCTCCATAAGATTGCCGGAAAGTTCAATGAGCCGCCACCTGCTTTTCCTTGCCATTCTGACACTTGCATTTATCTCGGAAAATATATTTGGCCAGGACAAAACCAAAGACGTAAAGTTTGAAACTCTAGTTTCCTCTACAAAGGACTGGGAAGGACATTCCCTACCAAAAATGAAACCGGGGCAACCGGAATTAACGATTGTTAGCGTTACTATCCCGGTGGGCGAACAGATGCCCGTACACAAGCATCCAGTGCTCAATGGTGTCTATGTAGCAGAGGGCACTTTAACCATTGTACTCCCAGGACAGAAGGAAACGCTTACTCTGGGGGCAGGTAAGGCATTTATCGAAGTTACCGACAAATGGCATTATGGGCGCAATGATGATGATACTCCGGTAACTATTATTCTCTTTTACTCCGGCCTGGAAGGACAGCCAACCACCATCTATAAAAATCCTGATGACAAACTAAGTTAATAGCAGCCTAAATCCTGATCCTTTACAAGGCATGAGTCCACGTCATCTACAGACTTGACCAAAATTGTTCATCATTTTTTTGTACGTTTAAAAATGTCTGCATATCCTTGGTATGTATTTTCCGCACCGACTGGAATCTATAAAACCATGCGACTGATCGTTGATATATTTGCCACTCTTGCCCTCGGGGTGTTTTTCGCGATTTCAAGCCTGGCCGAGCAGCCTGAATCTCTGAAGCGTTACCCACCTTATGTGGAAGATGATGGCAAAATGCACATCTACTTTTGTGGAACTGGCACGCCAGATCCGGGCTATCAATACTTGCGCCATCCCGCCTGTGTTGCTATTCGCAGCAGTGGGAAACTATTCCTCGTGGATGCCGGCGAAGGAGCTACAGCAAGAATTGGCCAGCTCGGCCTTAATCTCGCCCAGCTGGACCCCATTTTTATTACCCACTGGCACTCGGATCACTTTGGTGGTTTGGCCATGGTGATCAACGAGTCCTGGTTTGTTGGTGCCGACTCACCTATTAATGTCTACGGACCCTACGGCATCCATCGCATTTTGGATGGAATTAACAAGAGTTTTGGGCCGGACATCCTTTTTCGATCGGCAAATAGGCAGGGAATTCTCGATCCAGTCCTAGCGGTCGCCACTCCCCACCTAGTGAATATTGCCGGGGATCAAAGCGAGGTCGTACAAGATGTGTGGCACCACAGGGATACCTATGTCTCTGTGTTTGCCGTACATCACGAACCGGTTTTTCCCGCATTTGGTTACGAGATACGTTTTGGCCCCTGTAAAGTCATCATTACTGGTGATACCCATGTTTTCGATGCGCTAGAGCCAATTGAACGGGATGCCGATCTACTGATTTCTGAGGCTCTCAGCTATGCCCAATACATCAGCAAGCTGAAGCAAACCGGGGATAACCGCCGCGCTCGTTTGCGATATGAGAAGGCAAATCAAATTATCCACTACCATTCCAATACTCTGGACATTGCCAAGATGGCAACCAAAGCGGGAGTAAAATCGGTTGCCTTAACACACCTAATACCACCCCCCGTTACTGAAGCTGACAAGATCGGCTTTATTAAGGGAATGCGTAAATTCTATTCGGGCCCAATTCGGGTAATGGATGACCTGGATGAAGTTGTGCTATCGGACAATGGACAGGGTACCTGTAAGGTTGAATACCCTACTAACAGAGTTCCCACAAGTGCAAAACAGACTTCGGAGAAAAGTGATAAACCCCGCAAGAAGCCAGCCTCCACACCGAGTCCCTCCGAATCCAAGAAAGCCAGTCAACAAACCGATTAACAGCAGGCTAAACAGTGTGAGCCGCATACGGTTGGTGGCTCACAAAGCTTCTGGATGGCCATACCATTCCAAATCACTTATCTCACTATTCCGCACTTCAAACCACGCTTTCCGCAGCCTATGCCTAGCTGGGTAGCACACAACTCAATATTCCAATAGGTTTCTTTGCATACAGTGACTCTAAAGAGACCACCATGGCGTCAATAGCTAGTACCCCACACCCAATAGTCTCAGTACCGTTAGCGATACAGAATCTTTACCTCTATTCACAACGGAGCAACACCATAAGTACGTCTTTGCTGACCATATTCTTCTTATGAAATTCCAGCTGATTACCGTGGTTGGAATTTCACCGTAGCACCCTTTATATAGCTACAGCGACTAGGACCTAACCGACTATTGGCTCTCTATCTGTCAATTTGATTTTACAAGGATATAAAATGACTCAAAAAGAATATGCCAGACTTTCTGGGCTTATTTATTTACTTACTATATTGTTGGGAATATTTTCTTTAGTATATGTGCCTTCTAAAATTCCCACAGCGTGGGAAAATGCATCATTAACAGCGCAAAACATCCTGGAATATGAATTTCTATATAGATTAGGAATTTTAGGCGGGATACTTCTCTATATACTATTTTCAATACTGCCACTAGCTTTATATCGCACACTTGCACCTGTAAATAGAGGATGTGCGTTGTTAATGGTTATTTTTGCTCTCACCAGTATTCCATTTACTCTACTCAATATAGTTAACAAAGTTGATGCTCTCACACTTCTTAGCGGAGCAGAATATCTCCTAACTTTTGAAAAAGAACAAATTTATACCCAGGTATTATTGTTATTAAAATCGTATAGTAACGGAATCCAAATAATCCATGTTCTCTGGGGATTATGGTTACTTCCTTTCGGATACCTGGTCTACAAATCAAACTTACTACCAAAAATACTGGGCATACTGTTAATGGCAGGATGCCTTAGCTATTTAGTAAGGTTCTGCGCAAATTTACTTTTCCCTGAATATCAAATCCCCGCTTTTATTAGAGTACCCGCCTCTCTAGGGGAGATCGGAACCTGTCTATGGTTACTAATTATGGGCATTAGAACTCCACCAACTATTACCGAATCAAATCAAAAGTTATCTACCAGTAAGATCGAGGGAATGTCATGAACGATAAAGACAACTTAAAGAGCACATCGACCAAGCTCACTGACAGTCATTTAGATGTTAAGATTAAAATAGCCGGGCTATGGGCTTCAGTAGTACTACTTTACATCTATGGGGATTTCTTTGGGCTATTTAGGACAGGAAAAATAGATAGAATAATTGAGGGGTTCGGGCCATTTGGAGCGGTCACACAAGAGTCACTACTTACTGTATCAATCATTGTGTCACTCCCCTGTATTATGGTTGCCCTTACTTTATTACTTAAACCATCTATCTCTCGCTGGATAAATATTATTACATCCTCAGCTTTCATTATTTTCTTATTTGTAACATTTTTAATGTCCACCTGGTATTTCTACTTCTATCTGGGATTTATCGAGATTATTCTCAAATTAGCTATTATTTGGCTGGCTTGGCGCTGGCCTCATGAGGAGTATTAATAGAGTTTTTGACCAAAGGAGAAGGAAAGGACATATTGTACTTGGGCACCGCCGCATAAGGCATGGATGGCGTCTTCGACCTTATCGGGGAAATTTACAGAGCGTTCATTTCTTCTAACTAAGTAGATTCGCTAAGGCTTTCCGAGTGAAAAGTGCAGGTCAAAACTCTGCGAGTTGAGCGATACAAGTTATCGCTCACAGCCTATTTGGTTAACCACTCATCCATCGCCGCTAATATTTGATGGCGATAAGGTTGGGTTTCGTTAATCATCTGGTGCCGGGCACCGCGTATCAATACCCGGTGGCAATTGGGAAAACGATTCCGAACAGCATGAAGACCATAACGCCAATCAACGGTTTTATCATCCGTTCCCTGAACCAAAAGGATCGGGCGCGGGTTGCGTGCCGTGCGGGGAAATGTCTGCAACCAATCCACCATCGCCCTGAGCCAGCTCATAGAGATTGATTGAGATTGAAGGGGGTCCCTGAGTGCCTGACGTCGAGAAAACTCCACATCGTGGGTATTAATCGTAAAGGCCCGGCCGGGTTCGCGGATAAACAGGCGGCCCACATAATATTTCCAGCGATTTAGCCAGGCCCAGTTTGACGGCCTTACCAAGGGAGCCAACAAAAAGACCTTATCCAGTGGCTGCCAGCGGCTGTATTGCAGATGGGCCAGTAGTGCAGCGCCACCGGTGCTCTGGCCCATTGCATGCCAAGGCCCGGGCAACTTATTTCGCGCAACTTCCAACAGTCCATCAAACGCCTGGCGGTATTGCAGGAAAGTATGGATAGCTACACGCTCACCACTGGATAAACCATGTCCGGGGAAATCAAAAATCACTACATTGAGGTCCCGCTCCAGGCCAAAGCGGATTGCCGGACCATAAATACCCGTATGATCAAAATAGCCATGGCAAATAAACAAGGTGCCCTTGGGATTCTCGACCATCCAATACTGTGAAACCAGTTCAAATCCGGCAACTTTAAAAGTGCCAACTCCGGTCTTATGGGCTCGGGGAAAATGCAAATCGTAAAAATTACGATAATCCCGCAGTTCTTTGCACAGAGGGGTTTCGTCAGCGCCAAAATCCAGTTCAGGCAACTTCTGACGCAATGCAGAGTAGTCCGGTCGCTTTATTACCGGGCTATTATCGTAGGTGCTGAGGTCTTGCAAAGTATCCATTAGTGCAATGGTACTGCATTTTGGCGGTAGGGGTAGTGATATCGTAGCGGGAAAGACAACCTGAAAAGAAAAAAGGTGGGCATAGAGCCCACCTCTTCGCAACAGTGGAAGACTGTTACTTGATTTGCGGCTCCAGCTCACCGGCAGCGTAGCGTTCGCTCATAACATCGAGGCTAACAGGGCGAATCTTGCTGGCATTACCAGCAGTGCCAAACGCCTCATAACGAGCGATACAGATTTCCTTCATCGCCTGCATAGCGGCTTTGTAGAACTTGCGCGGGTCAAACTCGGATGGGTTCTGAGCCAGGAAGCGACGTGTGGCACCAGTCGAGGCCAAGCGCAGGTCGGTATCGATATTGACCTTGCGCACACCGTACTTGATACCTTCACAGATCTGCTCAACAGGTACGCCGTAGGTTTCCGGGATCTCACCACCAAACTCATTGATTACAGCCAGCCACTCCTGGGGTACAGAAGAGGAACCGTGCATTACCAGGTGGGTGCCTGGAATACGAGCGTGAATCTCTTTGATACGGTCGATGGCCAGGATGTCCCCTGTGGGCGGACGAGTAAACTTGTAAGCACCGTGGCTGGTACCACAGGCAATTGCCAGGGCATCCACCTTGGTTTTCTGTACAAAGTCAGCAGCCTCTTCCGGATCGGTCAGCAGCTGATCGTGGGACAACTTGCCCTCAGCGCCAACACCATCTTCCTCTCCCGCCATACCTGTTTCCAGGGAACCCAGGCAGCCCAACTCACCTTCAACAGAAACACCACAGGCGTGGGCCATATCCACCGCGCGCTTAGTGACATCTACGTTGTACTCGTAAGAAGCCGGGGTCTTGCCGTCCTCCTCAAGGGAACCATCCATCATCACTGAGCTAAAGCCCAGTTGGATAGAGCGCTGGCAAACGGCGGGGCTGGTGCCGTGATCCTGGTGCATAACTACCGGGATCTCAGGGAACTCCTCAATAGCCGCAAGAATAAGGTGGCGCAGGAAGGGAGCGCCGGCATACTTGCGGGCGCCCGCAGAGGCTTGAACGATTACTGGAGAATCGGTCTCTTTGGCCGCTTCCATAATCGCACGCATCTGCTCTAGATTGTTTACATTAAATGCAGGTACACCGTAGCCATGCTCTGCGGCATGGTCCAACATTTGGCGCAGGCTGATAAGAGCCATAATTAATTCCTTTCTCGTCTACTCGTAGTATTTGTATTTTTGCTTTTATGACCTGCCTGCAAATTGCGACAGGCCTTACTTTTCGTTATTTAGTCTTGTGCGCGGCTTTCCAGTATAGCGACCGCTGGAAGCTTCTTACCTTCAACATATTCAAGGAAGGCACCGCCACCCGTGGAGATATAGGAAACCTTGTCGGCAATGCCATACTTATCCACAGCTGCCAGGGTGTCGCCGCCACCAGCTATAGAAAACGCTGCGCTCTCGGCAATGGCTTTAGAGAGGTGCTCGGTACCGTTGCCAAACTGGTCAAATTCAAACACACCTACAGGACCATTCCAGATAATGGTTTTCGCACTGCTGAGAATTTCTTCCAGTTGCTCGGAGGATTTCGGACCGATATCAAAAATCATATCGTCTTCAACCACAGCATCGGCACTTTTGGTTTCCGCTGCGGCGGATTCACTGAATTCTTTACCTGTGACTACATCAGTTGGCACAGGGATATCACACTTCTGCATCAGGGCCTTGGCGGTATCTACCAGATCGTGCTCGCAAAGGGACTTGCCCACTGGCTTGCCGCTGGCTGCCAGGAAGGTATTGGCAATACCACCACCAACAATCAGTTGATCGACTTTGTCAGCCAGGCTTTCGAGTACCGTCAATTTTGTAGAAACTTTGGAACCACCAACAATAGCAACCAGCGGGCGCGCCGGTTCAGCCAGGGCTTTCTCCAATGCGTCCAGCTCAGCAGCCAACAGAGGGCCGGCGCAAGCAACCGGTGCAAATTTAGCCACACCATGGGTGGAAGCCTGGGCCCGGTGGGCAGTACCAAAGGCATCCATCACGAAGATATCGCACAACTGGGCATAGGCCTTTGCCAGAGACTCATCGTCCTTTTTTTCACCGCTGTTGAAACGTACATTTTCCAGCAGGGCAACTTCCCCATCGGCCAGTTCAACGCCATCGCGCCACTCTTTGACCAGCGCCACATCACGACCCAACAGCTCACCCAGGTGTGCAGCAACAGGGGCCAGGGAGAATTCTTCCGCGTACTCCCCCTCTGTGGGGCGCCCCAGATGGGACATCAACAGCACTTTAGCCCCGGCTTCGATGGCGGCTTTTATCGTCGGTAGTGCCGCGCGAATACGTGCATCGGAAGTTACACGACCGTCCTTAACCGGTACATTCAGGTCCTCACGGATAAGTAAGCGCTTACCAGCGAGATCGAGATCTGCCATCAGTTTGACCGCCATTAGCCAATCCTCTTCTACTTCGATTAACTGAAAAATGTGGGCGGCGATTATATCAACTGGAACCTATTGATGCCGATATTAAAAACAGGGGAATACGTTGTTATAACAGCCAATCTACGCATTATTAGCGCAGTTGTTACTGTCTTCTGGGTCATATAATCAGTTGTAGTCGATGCTTATCGCCCTTGACTTGCGCTGTAAGCGAGCAATCACCTCCATTCAAGATGGCACCTGGAGCCAATTTTCAAACAGCCTTATAGCAACTTTAGATTTTCTCACGATACTGCCGCAATCGCTCCGCTATTTAAGTAGCTATAAGAGTCCATACATATGCTGTGGGGCTCACGATCGGCATCTAGCGATGAGGAGAAAGCTGATTGGAGCCCAAAGTGACAATGGCGATTTAGTAATTCACCGGTTGAGAACTACTTTTTAATTACGCCAGATAACACGCATTTACAGTCAAATTACTCTTCCCGCACCCAAGTTCGATCGATAGAATCGCCGCCCCCCTTCCAAATGCATATTAGTCACACAGGCCACTTAAAAGTAAAACTGAGGGTGGCCAACATAAGAGGTAACCAAAACGATGCAACCAACGGATAGTGATATCGTTTTTCAAAGCTATGGACGCTGTTGCAATAAAGAACAGTTTTTTGTGGATTTTTATGATCGCTTTATGGGAAGTTCTACAGATATTCGCCAGCTCTTTGCCAATACAGATATGAAAGCCCAGCGCCATCTTTTGCGTAACGGCATTATGCAGCTAGTGCTTTATTCACGCGGCATGCCAGACACCAAGCTGCGCGCTCTGGGTAAAAGTCACGATCGCAATGGCTATAATATTCGCCCAGAATGGTATCGCCTCTGGCTCGACGCCCTGCTCGCCACCATTAGACAGCACGACGAGGAATACTCACCAGAAGTTGACGCTGCTTGGAATCGAGCGATCCTTCCGGGTATTGAAATCATACGCCAAGCCTACTGAGTCGTACGCCCAAAAAATTACAACTTAAATTTGCTAAGCCCCAAACCAGCCATTTATTATCAGGCTTTCTGGCAGCTTTCTCTGCTTATACCAATGCAGGGTTTTCCAATGCTGGTTTGGTGCTCCAAATCTAATTTAATGGAAGCACAAAGAAAATCACCTAATGCCAGTTTAGAACTATAAAAAAAGCCATGGAACGATAACTCTCTCCTATAGGAAAAATGGACAAGGAAACCATTATGAAAACGGTACGGAAGTACAGTACTCCATTAGTGCTCGCTATTGCGCTCTCAGCTTGCAGTGACGCTCCCCAAAATAATAAAAATCCCGAGATCAAAAAAGACCCGTTTATCTCCGAGAAGTTAGAAAATAAGTTTGAGTCCCTGAAAATAGATTATGAGAAATTTACTCTGCCCAATGGCCTGCGTGTAATCGTCCACGAGGATCGCAAGGCTCCTATTGTTTCCGTGGGTGTCTGGTATCACGTTGGTTCAAAAGATGAAAAGCCTGGGAGAACAGGGTTTGCGCACTTGTTTGAGCACCTGATGTTCAATGGTTCAGAAAACTACGATGACGAGTTTTTTAAACCGTTTGAACTGGCTGGTGCAACGGGCATGAATGGCACCACCTGGCTGGATCGCACAAATTACTTCGAGACAGTACCCTCCAATGCCTTAGACATGGCTCTATGGATGGAGTCTGACCGAATGGGTCATCTATTGGGCGCAATTACTCAGGAAAAACTCGATGAGCAACGTGGCGTTGTGCAGAATGAGAAGCGCCAGGGCCAGAACCAGCCCTATGGGAAAGTATGGGAGCGGATGCAGAAAGCAATTTATCCAGCTGGGCATCCCTACTCCTGGACCACCATCGGCTCAATGGAAGACCTGAATGCAGCTTCTCTTGAAGATGTTCACGAGTGGTTTAAACAGTATTACGGCGCAGCTAATACCGTACTAGTACTTGCCGGTGATATTGATGTAGAAACAGCAAAAGAAAAAGCAGCCCATTTTTTTGGCGACATTCCCTCCGGCCCTCCTCTTATCAAGAAAAAAGCGTGGATTGCCAAGCGAGATCAGTCCAGCCGTGAGCAGATGTTTGATCAAGTTGCTCAATCGCGTCTTTATAAAGTCTGGAATACCCCTAATCTAGCTCACGACGATGCTGGAGCTATTGCTCTGGCAGCAGCAGTTTTGGGGGATGGAAAAAACTCCCGGCTCTACCAGCGCCTCGTATACGAAGATCAAATCGCTACCAAAGTTAATATTGGGCTGCATGAATTTGAATTGTCTTCCATCTTCCCTATTGTTGCCGATGTAAAGCCCGGGGTTGAACTCGCAACAGTAGAGGCCGCCATTGAGGAAGAACTACAACGTTTTCTCAAGGAAGGGCCAAGCAAAGAGGAACTTGCAAGGGTTAATATGAGCCACTATGCATCCCAAGCACGCAACCTCGAGCAGGTAGGTGGCTGGGGCGGTAAGGGCGTAATTTTGGCTCGGGGTGAACTCTACCTCGACAATCCCAACGCTTACCTGGAAGCGTTAACCAAAATGCAAAACACCAGCCCTCAAAAGGTAAAAGAAGCCGCAGTAAAATGGCTTTCCAGTGGTGATTATAATCTGGAAGTACACCCTTTCCCCAAATACACTACTTCCGAGACTGGTGCAGATAGGTCTAAATTACCCGATACCGGTGAATTCCCCAGCATCCCATTTCCAGAATTACAGACCACGGAACTCTCTAACGGTCTAAAAGTGATACTTGCCCAACGCGACTCTGCGCCAGTAGTCGATATTCGCCTTATGTTTAATGCCGGTTACGCTGCAGACCAGGGTGCTAAATTGGGAACCTCTAGCTATGCCATGTCCATGCTAAAGGAAGGGACTAAAAAATTAAGCGCCTTAGAGATTGATGCCAAAGCAGAAATGTTAGGGGCCAGAATCTCGGCTGGTTCGAACATTGATACTTCTTCTGTACGGCTCAACGCATTAAAAAACAATCTCGATAGCTCCATATCCTTGTTTGCCGATATCGTAATGCATCCAGCCTATTCCGATGAAGAGATTGAGCGGAAACGTGCTCGGTGGATAGCAGGAATCCAGCAGGAAAAAACCCAGCCGGTAAACATGGCGTTGCGGAATTTGCCACCTCTTTTATATGGTGAAGGACATGCTTATGCAGTTCCTCTCACCGGTTCGGGAACAGAAAGCTCTATCAGCTCCCTGAACCGTGAAGATCTGGTAAATTACCACAAAACCTGGATGCGCCCCGATAATGCCACTCTGGTTGCAGTCGGAGATATCAGCATGGGTGATCTGACAAAAAAATTAGAGCAGCACTTTGCAGATTGGAAAGCACCCGAAGAGCCGTTACCTACAAAGAATCTACAACAGGTTGCGCACCCAGAAAGAACCAGAATTTATCTAATTGATAAACCGGGAGCTGAACAGAGCATAATTATTGGCGGCCTCCTGGCTCCGTCGGAAACGATGCCACAGCGAGAAGCCTTACATATGATGAATGATATCTTTGGAGGCACTTTTACCGCGCGAATTAATATGAATTTGCGGGAGGATAAGCACTGGGCTTATGGAGCCTATTCATTTATGACTGGGGCCAAAGGACAGCAACCGCTCTTAGTCTATGCACCAGTTCAAACGGACAAGACCAGTGAATCTTTAAAAGAGCTTTATAAAGAACTCCAAGCCTATGTCGGCGATTCTCCAGCAAAAGAAGACGAGCTGCAGAAAATTAAAGACAAGCGAATCAATGAATTGCCCGGCCGTTTTGAAACAGTTCGAGCTGTATCAGGAGCTATTTCTGGAATGGTTACCTACGATCGACCTTTGAATTATATGGAAGGTTATGCAAATGAAGTTCGCAATGTCGATCTACCTTCGATCCATTCACTTGCTCGAGACACTTTAAAGGTTGATCAATTTACCTGGATTATCGTTGGAGACAAAACCAAGATAAAAGATAAAATTGGTAAACTTGGTATGGGGTCAGTTACCGAGCTCAAAGTAGATAAGGATTTATCTGGCGCAACTTCGACTGAAGAGGGATAAAAGCTAGCGATAGCGGCCAGCCTGTACTCTCATGTATGACTGGCCGCCTTATATCGTTCCAAACGGATGAATACCGATGAAAAATAGAAACACACCTTAATGCTACTCATCTAGTCAACAATAATTGACATGCTGCATTCAAACTAGAATTCTTTGCTCCAACTCACAATTTCCATTATTAGGTATCAAGATGACTCTCGGAGCTTCAACTTTAAAACCCCAATAACTCCCCACAGAAATAGAAACAACCTAAAAATCTAGCAAACAAAAAATAAAAGCTACGACCACACTTAAAAAAAATTAAAAACATCCTTAAAAAGATAAAAATAAAACAAAATATAAATTCAATAAGAAAACAAAAACAACAGCAGTCAAAAATAATTATTCATACGACAAGAAAAGCCTGATAAATTCCCCTCTTCGACGCTCAAGTAAATATCAACAACTAAAAAACTTGAAATTAGAACGTCGACAAAAGCAACAATAAACATAGAAATCTTCAGGAGCATCCAATGAATAAATCCTTGTCTGTATTTGCAGCCAGCATTTTAGCGCTCGCCGTGACCGGCAACGCCACTGCTGAGGACAAGCGTTATATCGTGACTTTCAAGCAGGGAAAAGGCGAATCCGTTAAGTCTTTTATGAAGAAGAGAGGCGGAAGACAGGCTCTTGAAATACGCCGCCAGAATGCGATGGCAGCACATATGTCTGCAACAACCCTAAAAGAAATGCGCTCGAACCCGGATGTTGCTTTTATTGAAGAAGACGTTAAGCGGTATCCGATGTCCCAGGAAACCCCCTACGGGATCACCATGGTGCAGGCAGATCAACTAGGTGATACTCAGGCCGGCAACCGCACAGTCTGTATTATTGATTCCGGCTACGACCTGGTTCACGAAGATTTATCCGGAAACGCCGTCACTGGTACCAGTGACCCAAGCGGCGCAGGTAACTGGTATGAAGATCAAAGCGGTCACGGTACCCATGTGGCCGGCACTATCGCTGCGATGAATAATGGTACTGGTGTCGTTGGCGTGATGCCCAGCAGTAATATTAACCTGCATATTGTAAAAGTGTTTGATGGCGACGGCTGGGCCTACTCCTCCTCCCTGATGGCAGCCGCAGAGGTTTGTGCCGACAATGGTGCCAACATCATCAATATGAGTCTGGGCGGTGAAAGTGCCAACTTCCTCGAAAGACGAACCTTTAACAACCTAAATCGTCAGGGAATCCTGTCCATCGCGGCAGCCGGAAACGACGGTAACACTGCGCACTCCTACCCAGCCTCATACTCCTCTGTTGTATCCGTCGGTGCTATCGATAGCGATAAAGCTATCTGGTCCTCCTCTCAGCAGACTGACCAGGTAGAACTTTCCGCCCCCGGAGTACAGGTTCTATCTTCTGTTCCCACTGATACTGGCAGAATCTCTAGCTTAACCGTCGGCAGTGTTGACATCGAATCAGCCCCAATATCAGGCACCCCAGCTGGTGCAATCACCGGTTCAATGGAAGACTGTGGTACGGCTGAATCCGCTTGCACCAGTGCGGCAGGTAAGATTTGCCTGATTGCGCGAGGCAATATCAGCTTTGCGGAGAAAGTTTTAAATTGTGAGTCCGGTGGTGGTATCGGAGCGATTATTTACAACAATGAAGAGGGATTACTCTCCAGCGCAACCCTGAGCGATACTGTAACCACTATTCCCTCGGTTGGTATTTCTGACAATGATGGTGCAACTCTACTCACGCAGCTGAGTGCCAGCGTAGATTTGGAAAATGAGGCTACAAGCTACGAATATTTCAATGGCACTTCCATGGCTACCCCACACGTTGCCGGTGTTGCCGCATTGGTATGGAGCCACTTCCCCAACTGTAGCAATACAGAGATCCGCAACGCCCTTACAGCCACAGCGGAAGATCTCGGTGATGCGGGAAGAGATAATGCTTACGGCTACGGCCTCGTCCAGGCAAAAGCAGCCTATGACTACCTGGATACCTACGGCTGCTCCGGCTCCTGATCCCATTCGGATTAACTAGGGCTTAAACAAGAAAGGGGAGCAAAGCTCCCCTTTCCTTTGCCAGAACCGAGAAAAACCTGTTGAGAGTTTTTATAGATAGCCACAGGGTTAAGAAACTATTTGGGACTCAAGATATATCCACCCCCGTACTGAAATCGCTCTCAGAGAGTAATCCCTCAGCGAGCAGCTGCTTTAAAACGCCCGAACACCGTTCTCTCAAAGTGTCGCGCACTAATCGTACCGTCGGTGTTATTGACTGCCTCCCCGGAGATACCAACCATAGCTCCGTCGCCTTGGGTTTATAGTCTCGCATAGTGGCCACTACCTGACCGGAAAGTAAATCCGCAGACATATCCAGACATGACTTAATGGCAAGTCCATAGCCAGAGGTACACCAACGTCGCACCAGGTCACCGTCATTTGACGACCTGTTCCCAGACATACGTATCTTGTATATCTCTTCGCCCCGAAAAAATTCCCAATTATTGTGCACAATCTCGTGAAGCTGATAAAAAAGGCCATTATGTGCGGAGAGATCCTCCGGTGTTTTCGGGGAACCCTTTTCCTGTAAGTAGGCCGGGGTTGCACACAATAAACGGGGCACGTCACAAATCTTAAAACCATACAGGTTGGCATCCGCTGGGGGGCCGTAGCGCAACGCGATATCCACAGGATCCCGGTAAAAGTCCACTTGGCTATCACTGATATTCACTCTTAGACTCAGCCCCGGGTGCTCCTGCAACAATTGATCTAACCAAGGAGTTACGAGGTTCCTTCCCAGGTCCGAGGATGCACCTATGCGAAGCTCGCCATCTATCTGACCGCTGTCTTCCTTGAGATTTTGCCGGGCGAGGTCCAAAGTCAGGAGGGCCTCCTCACATTTGGGAATAAACCTTTCCCCAGCACTGGATAGCCGCAATTGCCGCGTTGTGCGAATAAACAAGTCCGCTCCCAGCGCGCTCTCCACACGCTTGATCGCTGCGCTGGCAGTTGCAGTGCGTAAGTCGAGACTGGCGGCGGCCGCAGTGATACTGCGAAACTCAGCCACTTTAAGAATGACCCTCAAGTCTTCAAGCTGCATATTTTCAATATATTTTTGATAAAGATTCAAAGATTATAGTGTTTCTAGCGATGCAATCTAGATCTAGAATGACTTCATCAGCTCGACATCCCAGTCCTTACCCAGGAGGCAGCTAAGCTGTTCACTAGGTCTCCTCTGAAAGGATCAAGGAAAAGAGTACAAACCTTAATCCAACACATATTGAAACAAAGAGGCGTTCACATGAGCAGGCTCACTATCGTTGCCAACATTAAAGCCAAGGCCGACAAAATTGACCTGGTGAAATCTGAATTGTTAAAACTCATTAATACAACACGAGCAGAAGCTGGTTGCATTAATTACAACCTTCATCAAGACAATGACAATCCTGCACACTTCCTGTTTTATGAAAATTGGGAAACTCGCGATCTGTGGCAAACCCACATGAACAATAAGCACCTGGAAGACTATATGAAAGCAACCGAGGGCGCCGTTGAAGAGTTTGTATTGAATGAAATGACCGAGATTGATAACTAATCAAACTCGGTGTGTTATCCAGGTTCCCGCCTGGATAACACCGAGCTAATAAATACACTTCTTCAAAAGGCTTTCCCGGTAAATTAAGCGTAAAAGCCCTTCGACGGAGCAACTCTTCGTCTAGAGCTATTCCCCAATTGCAACCCAGCCAAATAAAATACTAATCAACAAGTCCGGATTGCCAATTAAGGTTGATAATCACCTGTAAATTAAGCTGTCGGTTTATCTGGGTCGGTCATCCTTTGCACTCAATCAGGCCCTATGCTTAAATTATTCCATTAACAGTCACTAATAAACATAATTAGCCTGAAGGATTTATGGAACTGGAATTTTTAACGGCAACCCTGTTTAACCTGGGCATTAACCTAATTTATACGCTGCTAGCGTTATTTATTGGTATCACCGCACTGATTACCATTGATAAGAAACTGCTTCGCTCTGTAGATATCGAAGGCGAGCTAAAAAATGGCAATATCGCCGTATCTATATTTGCATCAACCATATTGATATTTGTTGCCATCATTATTTCGTTTGGCCTCAAGGGATAGCACTATGCGCAAGTGGCTGGCTATCACACTGATACTTTCCCTCGCACTGATCACCCCTGAACTTGTACGGCGAGCTAATACACAGGAGCCGCCAACTAAAAGCACACCGGAAATCCCCCTTTCCGATAATTTATGGAGCTTTGGTAGCAGCGGCAGTCAGTTAGCCAGTATTGTGGACTCACAACAAGGTGTAGTGCGAGTAGTGGGTACCCGCTATCCTCTGGAAGAAAAAACCATCCAGCAAGTAGTCGACAAACGCTCACTGGAAGAGAGCGCTCATGTCTCAGTGTGGAACTGGCAGGGAATTGAGGCGGCGACAGCTTCCGCTCGGGGACTGGACCAGCAGCATCACTTTGCCAATAGCTACCTGGTGGGGTTCAAGCCCTTTAAGACTCAACAGCTTTGGGTGCCTCTTTATACACTGGCTATGAATAAAGAGTACCAATACGATCACCTGCAATACGCCGGCTTGTCAGACATTTGGCAAACATCCCGGCAGGCCTATTACCAAAAGCGTGGTGACTGTGAAGACCACGCTATTTTGCTGGCAGATTGGCTGATTGAACTGGGAGTTGATGCGCGGGTGGCACTCGGAACCCATAAAGGTCAGGGGCACGCCTGGGTAGTGGCCATCTTGAACGATCAAGAGTACCTGCTGGAGGCAACCAGCAAACGTCGCCAGACCAGCTGGCAAGCCATGCCCCTGGCAGCGCTGGCGGAGGGTTACGATGCTGAATTTCAGTTTAACCGCCACTTTTTCTGGGCGAAGAAAAACCCAACACCCACTCGACAATACCGAGGCAATCACTGGGTAAAGAAATCCCAGTTTATTCGCGGTTAATGCCCAAAGGGGGTGAGCGTTTACAGCCACCCCCTTTTATCCATTTCAGATCAGATCGGAGACCCTGGCGGCAATGCTTTAACCGCACCAGGTTTTACTTCCAGCTTACCCTGCTTAAAGGCATCGATGCGCTGTGCCTCATAGTAATAGTGCGCACTATAGCCCTCAGGATCATCGCCAAACAGCCGCATAGAACCAATTTCCTGAAGAAGTTTTGCCAGCTCCAAATGCGCTTTGGCCCGCACTGATTCGTCTGCCTTTGCATTACTGGCCAGTAACATCAACTGCTCGATATAGGCATGATTAACCCGCTGGTGCACACTCGCCTGCAGACCGGTATAACCCTCACCCTGCAGAGCCAGTGCGCTCAAGCGCTGCAATAGGCTAGCAAACCCCGGTACCTCACTGCTGCGGGCACTCTGTTGATTCATTCGCGCCGCGCGCTGCGGGTCCATCAGGATTGATAGCGTATGCCCAGCAGCCGCTTCCGCCAGAGCCACCCCATCAAAAGCTACCCCCGTATATGAGGGGAAGCTCTCGATAGTACGTTCGTAGCCATAGGACTTGGGCGGAATCAGCTGCAAGACCTGCTCCGGCAAGGTGAGAAACTGCGGCGAAAGTGTATCCAGCAGTGCATCAATTGCCCGCTGTTGTCGCTCTGCGGGCACCAGGGTATAGCTATTTTGATCGGTACCGTTGTAGACATAGTCATAGTCCAAGCCACCAATCAATTTGCCCACAGCCTCCGCCTGGTAGCGATGACCGTAGTACACAGGCACCAGGGTCTCTTCCAGGTCAGAGCGGGGCGCGGATAAGGGCGCTGCCGCCGCAGAGAAGCTATCCAGGGCATGACGCCTCAAGTCGACCATCCGCTGGAATTCCGTCAATGGGTCGGTGCCGTTGTCCCAAAGGTGTGAGACTGCGTGAGCATTATTGATGGTGCGGGAGTCCGGGTCTGAAATAAAACGCAGCTCTAGTTCCTCAGCCTCAGCGATAACACTGTCGAGATAACTTTTTTCATCATCGCTCTCGCCATAGCCATAGCGAACCGCCAACTTATCCCAACTGCCGATGCCAGTGGCGTAGGCATCTGTCAGGTCCAACTTACCTCCCAGCAGAGAGACCAGCGGAGCCGGGTAATCCATAACGGAAGCCCGCTCTTCGCTACTGGCAGCAAAGTTGTGCGCCAGCCCCAGGGTGTGGCCTACTTCGTGAGCGGATAGCTGACGGATACGGGCCAGGGCTATATTCTTTAGCTGCTCAGTACTGACGGTGTCGCCGCGGTAGGGCTGTACAAGCCCTTGAGCAATCAGAAAGTCCTGGCGAACACGCAGGGACCCCAAGGTAACATTGCCTTTTAGAATTTCGCCGGTGCGGGGATCGTAAACCGAATAACCGTAGGACCAACCGCGAGTGGAGCGGTGTACCCAATTGATCACGTTATAGCGAACATCCAAAGGATCGACGCCCTCCGGCAGAATCTCTACGCGAAACGCATTTTTAAATCCTGCTGCAGCGAATGCCTGGTCCCACCAGCTCGCCCCTTCGATCAGGGCGCTGCGCACCGGCTCAGGCACTCCGGAATCTACGTAGTAAACAATCGGCTCCACAACCTCATCGCTACCCGACTTCTTCTCCAGTCGATGACGGTAGATATAACGCTGGTCCAGAGGCTCTTCAATCGCCGTAGCGTAATCTCGATAAGCGAACGGGAAGTAGCCACTGCGGCTGTGAAAACGGCGGGGCTCATAGTCGTTATCTGGCAATTCAATCAGGGAGATATGCTGGCGCAGGGACACCAATGTAGGGGTCGGAACCACTTCGCGCAGATAGTTTCCCGGAGCTGATCCAGCAAAAGTTAGCTGGGCCTCAAACTCACTATTCTTGGGAAAGTTTTTTGTGCGGGGCAGATAAACTGCCGACTTGCTCTTATCCACACTGTAACTGCCCTGCTCTGCGCCCTTGAGACGTGTAGCAATGCCGTGCTGATCGCTCAACAGGAAGGGCGTAAAGTCCACCAGTACCGCCTTATCGCTCTGGGCAAGCACCTTGAAGCCCCAGAGTACGGACGAAGCGAAAGCTTCCTCAACCGCGCGGCGCTCAGCCGCATTTGCTGATTGGGCACGGTATTTCAGGTTCACCTGATGCAGTAATACCTTGTTACCCGACTGCTGGAACTTCACCAAGCGGCTCTCACCCACCTGGTTGCGATCCAGGCCCACCGGGTTTGAACCCAGTCCCTGGGCCAGCCCGGTGAGCAAGAGCAGCTCGCGCTCAAACTCATCGATCTCCAACAACACCCGGCCGTTAGCCTCGTCCCAGTAAAAGTCGTGGAAGCCGCTGTGCCTATGCATGCCTGCGGTGTACTCCGCGATGCTCCCGGCCTGTGCCATTGTGCTGACTATCAAGAAGCACAGTGCGGCAATGTGCCTGCTTATGAACATTGAATACCCTCAATTTATTAAGTGTTATGGGCTAAAAATACAGAATACCCGCTGGAACATCCACGCCTGGCCATCACTCCCCGGGCCTGCGTCAGGAAAAAATGAAGAATATTTCTAGCTGCCTGCATCTGTTCGGCTACTCAGGCGCGTCACATTGAAAAGACACACAATAGGAAACCGGCATATGTGGAAGCCAATCGCACTTTCAACCTTGATAGGCCTCGGTATCAGTACCCAGGCAATGGCCCACGATTCTTTTCATGTCGATACCAGCACCTGCACAGTGTCTACGAATTACGCTATTGAAGTAGGCCCGGACTTCTTTACCGTCGATGGGGAAGACGGAAAACTGGTGACATTTCAGCTACCCAACCAGCTATCAGTGGATGGTGAGTTGCTGTCCCTCAATTCTCAGCAGGAGCAACTACTTCAGGAATACCGCCAACAGCTACACATCGCCGGTCGCGACACACTGGTACTCACCCTTGAGGCGGTCGATATTGCAATGGATGGCCTATCCATTGCCATCAGCACCCTCGCCGGGCCGGACCACCCGGATATCCTCGAACTCCAACAGTTTTCCGCCGACCTGATCCAGCGCACTGAGGACCGCCTCAATCGAGAGGGCGAGATCTACCAGCTGGGAAACGAGGAAATGGGTAACTATATAGAGAAAACCATCTCTGAAGAGTTTGAACCCCGTATCGAACGCCTCGCTATGGAGTCCGCGGGAACTATTGCCTGGCATGCCTTCAAAGCTGCCTTTACCGGCGGAGAAAGCATTGAAGAACAGGCCACTGAAGAGGCGGAGCGCTTACTGGAACAGCGCGGTAAGAGTATTGAGCAGTCTGCAAACCGCTTGTGTACACAACTGGAATCCATCGATCGACTGGAAAGCGACCTACATCAGCAGGTACCAGAACTCAGTCACTACGACATAGTGAAAGCCGGCCTGGTTGTCATCAATTAGGCGCTCTTGATTTTCATCCCCCCAAACTCGGCCGCACTGCGGCCTCTTTTTTAAATTTTCCACAGTATTGTCACAGCCCCTGACGCTGCAAAAACTCCATTGCGTCGGTGACACTTTGTTCAGCATTTTCGACATGGGACATATGCCCCATCTTCTGATACACAATTAACTCTCCATTAGGCAACTTGTCAGAGAAATACTTTCCTACGGACAAGGGAATAATTTGATCTTCTGCCCCCCAGATAAATAAAACTGGAATTTTAATAGTCTCCAAGTCCGGCAACGGCTGGAAATTGATTGTGGCATTAGCAACCAAATTGATCGCTGTACCGCGATTCTTCTCATAGCGGGAAAGCAAATAGATTCGTTCCAACATTTCCCCCGGCAGAGCCTGCGGATTGTAGAAAAATTTGGAAGCCAGCATTTTTCTCAATAATCCACGACTACCAATGTGCGCAACCATTTTTCGCCCCGAATGGCTGGTGGCAAATCGAGCAATACCGGCAGGCATTTCCAGTCCCTTGCCACATTTATAACCACCGGGAGAGACAAGAATAGCGGCCTTGGGTATATTCGGATGTCCTGTTAAATAGCGTAAGACCCCATTTCCACCAAATGAATGGCCAGCGATCACAAAGTCCCTAAGTTTCAGGGTTGCGACAAATTCTGCAATAAAATCGGCAAAATGCTTAGGTGTATAAGTGCCTCCTGGTAACGGGTCGGTCAATCCATGCCCAGGTAAGTCCACCAAAATAACATGATATTTTTCTGCCAATTTTGTCGCCCAGGCATTCCAGGCGCTCAGTGAATCACCACCACCGTGAAGGCAAAGTATATTAACGCCATCAACTGGCCCCATCTCGCGATAATTAACGGATAAACCACCGGCTAGCGTAAGTTGATTAAAAGAGAATTTCAGTAGCTCATTGCGACTTAAACTGGGACTACAAAACGCCATCCACAGAAGCCAGAGTAGAATTAAAAAAAGAATTAAAACCAGCCAAAAAGTCATCGTTCTACCCGAGCCCCTCACCTTTATGTGCTGAAAAAGTGGCTGAGTTGGCGGAAATAGTAATACCGCAAGCAAAAGCTTGAAAATAATGGCCCAGATCCGCGCCCATTCAACAAGGATAGACGGCGCTCGCAACTGAAACTGGCTGCTACCGCCAAAGGTGGAAACAAGAGGGCCTCCAAATAATTCACCAACTACCCCAGCCTGACCTAAAAGACGTAAACATTAAGTGCTATTTACTTTAGAAGGCCCCTAGTACTTCAAGTCACACAAAGGGTTATCTGGACATCTGAGCCTCCGTCGCCCGGCAAATAGCATCCAGGGTGAGGGCAATATCATTATCGGTAGTCGCCCAGGAAGAGACGCTAATACGCAGGGCCGCTTTTCCTCTCCAGGTAGTCGTTCCAAACCAGCAAACGCCCTCCTCCTGTATGGTCCTGACTATCTCTTGAATGTCTTCCGCAGTGCCAATAGTTGCCACCACCTGGTTTAACACTACATCGTTAAGGATCTCATAGCCCATTTCTGCCAAGCCTTCGCACAGATGCTGGGCATGGATACAGCAGCGATCAATCATCGCCGCTACTCCCTTCGGGCCCATCTCCTGAATCGCCGCCCACACTTCCACCCCTCTGGCCCGACGTGAGAATTCTGGCACCATATCCTTGGGGGGCACCAGCGATCCCACTTGTAAGTATGGCGCCTGGGTTGTCATCACATTGTGTACAGCCCTCGGCTTTCGACAAATTGCCAAACCGCAGTCATAAGGCGTATTTAGCCATTTATGAGCATCTACAGCCCAGGAATCTGCTTGTTCTACTCCAGTAGTCAACACTGATTTCGCTGGAGATGCCGCTGCCCACAAACCAAAGGCACCGTCGACATGTACCCAGGCACCTTTGGATTTAGCTTCGGGAATTATGTCTGCAAACGGATCAAAACTGCCGGAGTTTACGTTGCCCGCCTGAAGGCAAATAATGGTGGTTTCATCAACCTCGGGAAAAGTATCTGCTCGTACCCTCCCCTGTTCATCACAGGGCGCTTTAATCACCTGATCCATACCAAATCCAAGAATAGAGAGCGCTTTGTGAACTGTGACATGGGACTGTTCAGAAACAACAATACGCAGTGGCGGCGCACCGGTTAGCCCGCTTTTTGCCAGGTCGATATTTAATTTTTGATAAAGTGTATTTCGCGCAGCAGCCAAGCACACCATATTGGCCATAGATGACCCTGTGGTGAAACCCACACTACTTTCCATCGGCAAGGTTAACAATTCCAATATCCAGTTTGCCGCAATACGCTCCAGATAAATTGCAGAAGGCGCCGACGCCTCCAGAACCGCCACTTGGTCCCAAACGGCGTTCATTACCGCCGCGCCCATAGAAGCTGGCGTAGCCCCACCTACCACCAATCCGAAAAATCGCCCACCGGTACTGGCAACTGTTGCCGGAGAACCATAACGATGCAGGCTCTCGACAACAGCCTCTGCCGGTTCCCCAGCCCGGGCCAAGTCACTGTTAAAAAATTGCATTTGATCAATATCAAAAGCGGACGGACTTACGCGACGATCGCGAATATCGGAAACATATTCCTCAGCATACCGCGCTGCGAGGGATAGTACTTCTATGGCATTAGAAAAATTATTGCTGTCATTATTATCCATTTTCGACCCCTCAACTCCTTTTCCAGTACCTGATCTAGTATAAAAAATTAATTACTCTATTAGACTTAAACTAATAAAAAAATAATTAAAACGATACGAACAATAAGGACAAAAACACCTATCTTTATGGCAAGAATCGCTTTTAGATAAAGTTGAAATAGCAATAAACCTGGCACGATCGAAGACAAGGATTAACTTGAAAGGACTTTTTATCTGGTGCTATCTTCTACCCCAACATAACCAGTCGGGGCATATACAGTGTTTGCTTACTTGGGGTTTATCTCGCTGGTATGGATGGTTGTAGGTGTTACATTGGCAGGAGCAAAATACTCTGGCTATAGCCATTCAAGACAATTCTGTAGCGAACTAGGAGCCGTTGGAAGCCCAACCCAGAAGCTCTCCCCCCTCATTAACAACTACCCACTTGGCATATTATTCTTCTTATTTGGCCTGCATATAATTCAAATTGAACAGGCCCCAGTTGTACTTACCATCATTGGAGTTTTAATTATCATCCACGGTATTGGAACCTGGATTGCGGGTTACTTTCCTATGGATGCAGATCCCTATACAAAAACCCCTAGTCTTGAATGCCAGATACACTCTTGGGCGGGGATGCTTATGTTGTTGTCTTTACTCATTGCGCCATTGCTAAGTACTTTCAGTAGTTACTTCTCAATAGAATTCAGGCTATTTAGTACAGCCTGCTTGCTCGCTTCTATCTATTTTACTGTTACCTTAAAAAAAGCCTACGAAGAAAAAACCAACCCCGGTCTGCACCAACGTCTCAGCTATGGAGCACAGTTGATATGGTTAACGGGGCTTTCCTTTAATCTGATAACGAGCTGACAAATAATTTATAGCAACTTGGAGTGATCAATCTGATAACGCTTCGAGAACAGTAAAAGCCCCTTCTGGGAGAAAGTAATCGCCCTGGAATCCGCTCTTCTTACCGCCCACTGCTTTGCCAAGGCATCTTCGAGTATCCATTGACCCAAGCTGCCTGCAAGGTGGCTTTTTCGTTCGCTCCAGTCTAGGCATGACTTGCAAACAGGGCGCTTACGCTGCTTAAAACTAGCTACGGCTGCCCCTCGCTCCTGAAAAAATATTTCACCCTCTTTAGTCAAGGAAACTTGCTGTGATTGCTCGGAGAGCAACTCACTAGCCAAGAGGGCCTCGTACAATAGAACACCAGTCATTCCTGCTAAATGGTCATAGCAGATGCGGGACTTCCTTAAATCTGGATCTGCGGGCCCAGTGGTAACTTTTTGAGGTACCAGGGTGCTACTCAGATTGAGCAGTGCCTCTAGCGCTTCGGCAACTTGATGACTCGCCAGCTGAAAGTACTTGTGCCTACCCTGCTTGCGAACTATCAGCAGCTTGCTATCTACCAGCTTGAAAAGATGGTTACTTGCAGTCTGAGCAGTCACATCAGCCTCACAGGCTAACTCTGTTGCTGTCAGTGCTTTTCCACTCATAAGCGCCATCAATATTTTTGAGCGCGCCCGATCCCCAATCAAACTGGATATTACCGAAATGTCAGGTTCCATGGTTATCCTCGCAACAGTTCGCTGAACACCGAAGTATAGAAAATTAAACCATCTAGAATGCCAGCAAATTATGAATAGAGGCAACTTAGATGACTGTAACCTGTTTTATTGAATACAAGATCGATCCGTTTAAGCTTGATGCTTTCCGGCAGTATGCTGAGAACTGGGGCAAGATCATTCCCAATTGTGGCGGACGACTATTAGGATATTTTCTACCTTCTGAGGGCACCAACTTTCAGGCCTTTGGTATTATTAATTTCGATAGCTTGGCTCACTATGAACAATATAGAAAACTGCTTAAGCAGTCTCCTCAGGGCAGTGAAAATTTTCAATTTGCGATGAGGGAGAAGTTTATTCTTGAAGAGAAGCGAAGCTTTTTAAATGCTGTGCCAGAAACCTACCTGAAGTTCCCACAGGAAAGTCACTGATGATCGCCGTCATATTTGAAGTTACACCAAAGCCTTCAGGAAAAGACAAATATCTGGCCGTTGCAGCCGACCTAAAAGAACACCTAACCAGCTTCGATGGATTTATCTCAGTCGAGAGATTTCAAAGCCTCAATCAGCCAGAAAAAATATTGTCACTCTCTATTTGGCGGGATGAAGAATCTGTAGTGAGTTGGAAAAATCACAAGGCACATTGTGATGCACAACACCTAGGCAAAAAACAACTATTTGATAACTATCGTATAAGGATTGGAAAAATTCTTCGGGATTATTCTATGCAATAAGTCAACAGTCAAATTTGACTCAAACTATAAAGCCTCTGCATCTTGTTCTTTTACTGAAAAACAGAACGCAGAGGCCCCCATTCCTAAAAACGGACCGACCAAAATAATCGAATTACATTGGCAGAGAAACTATAAGCGGGTTCGTCACCGGGACTGATAGATGTAGCTGAACCGTGTACTGTGACATCGAGAAAGTCATCGTAGTCAAATAGAATATGATCCCAGTAAAGATTAATTGTATTCCTGCGATTTAATAGAGACCAGCGCCGTGGCAACTCATAGGACACTCCCAGGCCAAGGGCCAAGGTTGTGAAATTGCTCAACTCCTTATCACGAGCACGAAAGTTGGTAGCGTTGAGATAGGGAAAAAGGTCGCTGTAAAAATCTGCACTACTCTGCTGATAGTAACGGATCTTTCCTTCAAAAACCCACTCGTCTTGCTCTTTCCAAGGATGGGTATAGCGAAACTCTACATTGTCTGCAACGATTCCCCAACTATCCGCATAGTGTCGATACTCCCCTTTAATCGCTGCGCGATAGGGCAATCTATATTTGGCCCTTAGGGCAACCGCATCACTGTTACGAGTTCTGGGGTAAACCTCGGCCTGATAGCTAAATCCTGTTCCAGATGCTTCATCGAGATACCTAACACTACGATAAGGGTTGTTGAGATACCCTTCATCCGACACAGTTTCGACACTCACCTCTGCAATCAGCTTTTGCGTGAGAATCTGATTCCAACTAAATGCGTAGCGACGGTGTTGCGCTTCCTCGGCAAAATTATCGTCGCCATTGCGGAACACATCATCACTTCCGTAACTAACCCGCAGGTCGATAGTACTTAGGTCGCCAAAGAAACCCTGACTGATGCCGAAAGCAACGGTTTGTGCCTCGTAGTCATTCTCAGAACTGTTGGTGTATCCCACGCTGATCGTAGTTTTATCCACCAGGTAGTCAGCGCCCAAAGAGTACTCATCCCGTTGCTCCGAATACTCACTGGCCGTGGCCTCCACATCAATAGAGGCCCCGGAAATCATGTCCACATAGTAATTGGCAGACAGGGAAACATTGTTGCCAACATTCTGGCGAATCAATACTGAAGGCCCATCAATGGTCACTCCACCACCGCTATAGGCGTGATACATATTGTCTGCCCGCTCTTCGGGAAGCACTGCGGCCACGGCAGCGAGCGGTGCCAAAAATGCCAACCCGCCCCAGCGAGATAGAAGCTTAGTTACAACCACATCCACCTCCACTGCCTCCTTCAGCTCCACGCGCAGCTTCGCGAGCTTCATACACGTGATTCATATAGCGAGCAGCTACCGGATCCTGCTCAAAGCCCATAATAGGATCCGCAAGAAATTGCCGTTCGTAGGGTGCAATCCACGGATTAACAGTGCAACCTGTACTCATCAAGAAAGTGCAAACTAGCAATAGTGCACGCATGACACTACTCCCGAATCAATTCCTTAATCATTTTTTTATAGGCAGCTTCATCCCCATCACGATAACCTTTATGGATATAGCGAACGTTGCCATCACGATCAATAAATACAGTGCTGGGCATAGCGGCAACACCATACATTTTGCTCACTTCCCCTTTGCTATCAAAAAGAATCGGAAAATCCACTGGGATTTTCGCTAATAGCGAGTCCGCATCCTTACGCTGTGCATCCACATTGACTCCCCAAACCTGGAAGCCAGCGGCTTCATAGCGAGCATGTAACTGATCCAACAGCGGCATTTCCTGACGACAAGGGCCACACCAGGAAGCCCAGAAATTCAGCATAATGACATCGCCGCGCTGCTCTGCAAGCCTCAAATTTCCGCCCTGGTTGGAACTCAAGGTAAAATCCTTAGAGGGCTCTGCGGCGGAAGCCTGTGACATCGATAAAAGCAGCGTCAGGAAAGCAGCCAGGTATTTCATGGAAGAGTCCTTGTTATTTTTTGATGATCAATTAAAAAAAGATAGTAAGTCCCAATTGGGCAGACAGATTATTGGTGACTTGGGCCTCGCCAAATAATTCATGTTCAAAAACATGGTCGCGAACATCCAGGCGCACTGCGAGCCAATCGTTGGCAAGCATTCTCACTC
Source organism: Microbulbifer maximicatervae (SeqCode) (assembly GCF_052467955.1). NCBI lineage: Bacteria > Pseudomonadati > Pseudomonadota > Gammaproteobacteria > Cellvibrionales > Microbulbiferaceae > Microbulbifer > Microbulbifer maximicatervae (SeqCode). Next base: position 674,983 of record NZ_CP174329.1, on the reverse strand, counting down.
CTGCACCAAAGTTGTAAGTGAAGTGCTCCTCGTCAGCAAACGAGGTATTTCCCACACCTCCCGCAACATAAAAATTGGCATTAAAAGCCCAGTCATCAAATACAAAGTACTCACCCTGGAAAATATTCCAGCCCACAGAGGTATTGTAATAACTGAGTTCACGCTGCTCATCAGTCAACAGCGGTGCTGCACCGCTCAATCTTTCAAAGCTGGATTCTCCCAACTCAGTCTGGGCATAGGTGGCCTCAATAAAAAAATCTTCGCTGATATGGTAGGCCGCTGAAGTACCGTACAGGGAATTTGAGCCAAAATCCTCGACATTGATAACACCAGCAAACAAACCAATTTCTATATTTTCACTATCTATCAGGGCGTCACGTATCTCTCGCCGCTCCAATTCAGGTGCGACAATATCCGCAAGTACTTCATCATCCTGCTGAGCACTGCATACCTGGGTCCCCACCAGTGCGGAAAGCGCCGCAGAGCCTACAGATATACGTCGAAACCAAGTTTCCACTCGACTATCTCCTGATTATTTTCCTGCGTAGTAAGCAAGTAGTGATTTGTGTATTCAGCCCTGATGGCAAAACGGCGCGATAAGTAAGTACGCAACCCTACGCCCGCCAACATCGTTGTATCTTGCCGATCTTCGGTGGCAACGATAGTTGCGTTTGGAGAGGTAACATTTATCCCGGCTCCCAAAACAAAATAAGGGGATATTTTCCAACGTGGAAATGGCTGGTGGACCATTGCCACCTGATAGACTTGGCTGTCTGAATAGGAACCTACCGCCTGGGTTGCACGTATTTCAGTAGCTAGATTGGCAGTAAATTGGTAGCCCAGGCTAATTCCCAGGGAGTCCGCTCCAGCAAAATCACCGTAATTCAAACCTAGGTAAAAGTAACCGTCGTCAACATCAGAAAAATCCGGCAAGGGAACTCGAACAATTTCTCCATTTTCTCCGTAGATTTCACGTAAGTCGTCAACTTTTACCCAGCCACTTTTATTGCGTGAAGTAAGCACTTTTACCCAGTCGGTGCGGCGTTTAAGCAGCCAAATTTGTTCACCATACTCAGCGACATAGAATATCGGGTAACCGCGCCCCGGGCCTCGGTAAATATTAATAAATGCATTACCGACTGTAACCGGCTCTGCATCCTCAAGGCCTTTATATTTTTTCTCAGTCTCAGTCTCAGTCTCAGTCTCAGTCTCAGTCTCAGTCTCAACCAATTCTTCTTGTGAGGTATCATCTGAAGAATCAGATTCCATCAAAGTTTGTTCAGAAGAAGCCTGCCCAGAAAAAAGTAGCAGCAATACAAGTGCCGCGAAACTGCCAATAGAATTTTGGTGTAACTTCAACATGCTTTAATCTGCCGGCGCCGCAAAAGGATCGTTATAGTATTGAGCGCCAATATCAAACCACTCGGCAATCAAGCGCAACTCGGCATCTTCTAAGTACCCTTGGTGTGCGCCACCATTTTCAAAGATGGAAAAAAACGAGCTCTCAAGAGCAGAGCTCGTCAAGGGAGAGGAAATATTGACGGTAACCATTACCGGAATCGGATCACCGTTACTGTCGAGAACTAATTCACCATCCTCATCAACCTCGTAAACAGGATTTCCATTATCATCAAATTCCTGTACAAGCCGCGGTGTTAGCACCCCACTGGATAACTCCAATTCAGCGCGATCGGCCACCAGCTCGGAATAGGAAACAAACCAAGCATCATTGACAGAGGAAGCCGAGGTTGTGAGATCTAATTGCCCATCGGGTATTTGAGTTGCTCCAGCAGCATCAACAGGAGAGTGACAGCCTGTACAGGTATAATCAGCTATTACTGCTCCTGTACTATCCAATACTTCACGGGGGAAATCCCAGAGCGGCTGAATATGTTGTTCATAGTGAATGACGATTCGACAATTACTTTCCCACACTGTTAAACAGGTGGATTCCACCGGTGCATCCGTACTCAAATCACCGTATGAAAGCAATAACTCATCATCCTTAGTCCGTACCGCAGGATCAGTCCATAAATCGGTAAAGTGCAGATCTCCTTCAAGTTCAGCCTCACCAATATACCGGGCCAATAATTGAGCCATAGTCTCGCCCATTTCCGCTAGTAGCGCGGGCTCAGTATTGGCAAATGGTGCTGCCGAGGTCGGCGCTCCAACCCAAGCTGATTCCTGCTGCATATCCGTGCGGCCATGAGGAGCTTCGCTATCGCTAGTATGACAACCGTTACAACTGCGCACTTCACCCGCTTGTAGCTGTAACCAATTGTTATGACTATCGAAAATGCGTTTTCCATCCGCATCGACAACGGAAATTGCCAGGGGCATATCTGCGGGAACTTTTACCCTTACGGAGCCGTCGGGCTGGATTGGGGTATAACCCAATATTTCACGCATGCCCTGATTACCATTGCGGCCAAATGCTGCCCCATCAAAGTCCAGAACATCATCGTCGGGAATGCCCACGGCCTTGGAAATTTTCAGGAATCGTGCAGGCCGCAAATCTGCTGTGGTTTGGGCGGGATCCGCCAAGGTTTCGATTCCGGCAATATCTTCACCATCAAAATCATAAACACTGCGAATATCCAGGATTCCGACAGATTCCTCCACCAGATCCGCATCGACATCGACTCCCGGGACGGGATCTGGAATATAGGTGGGTTCAGTGCGAGGCTCCAGAGTAACCCCTTCGGATATCATTTCTCCCTCTTCCACAACCACAATAGGAAGCTGGGTGCCGGCGATATAATCGTAAATCCACAGGCCGTAGAGTGGGTCCGCCAATTGAACTTCTTCATCTTCGGCAAGAGTATCCGGGCAGGTCTCCAGCAGCTCGGTTTCTTCATTGATAACCCGGCATTCACTCCAGGTTACCAGCAAACGACTTGTCCCATCGTAGAATGGCCATGCGGAAGCAAAAGTACCGTGGGGAGAAATAGTATCGTCGGTAGTGACTTCTCCGACAGTGATAGAAGCCTGCCCGACCATTTCACCACTTTGCTCCGGCTCACTGTAGGCTTCGCTATAAACAATGCCGTCGATAGTCACGAGATCGCCACCATAAGTGAGCCCAGAGGGAGCGCGCAACGTTACCAAAAGGCGGCCATCCGGCATTTCGTGCGGTCGATTGAAGGCGGCCTCAGTCTCTTCTGTACCCGTATTTTGACTGTGATAACCGTAATAAACCGCCAGGTCCGAACCATCTGGATTTACTGTATATAAGCTTAATTTATCGATACCTGCCGCATTGTCCCAGCGATTAAACAGGATCCGTCCATCGCTCAGTACAACTGGATTTAAATCATGGCTCTGATTAAACGATATCTGAGTGATATCGGTCCCGTCCGCTTCCATTACATGGAGTACAAATGCCGGCTCCTCTCGATTTTCAGTCAGGGCTGAGAATTGCGGTTTACCGTCATCCAGTAGAAGAGCTCTGGAGCGCCGCTGGCGGGTAGAAGAAAAAATTATGCGTCCATCGGGTAAAAAAGCGGGAGCGATATCCTGGCCTTCTTCAGCAGTTAAATCTGACTCAATTACCCGATTGAGTTCTTCTGTTTCGGTGTTGTATACCCAAATATTCCAGGTAGGCTGCTCATCGTCATCAGCGTCTTCTATTTCAGGTGCCCGCATCGCAAATATAAGCTGGCTGCCATCTGCTGAAGTATTCAGGTCTTTTACATCGTAATCACCGTCAAATATATTTGCAGTAATGACAGTTTCTGCAGCACTGGCGGTTGCACGGTCTTTTAAAATCAGTTGGGCTCCGGCAAAAAATTCCGCGGGCTCATAAATATTATCCTGAAGGAGGCTGCCATCATCGTCACTACTTAATTGACGAAGTACAAAAGCAACAGGATAGTCTTCCACCACGGGATCTTCGGCTTGGTCTTCACCACCACTGGAACTGCCACCGCCACTACAGGCCGCCACCAATAATAAAAGCGGTAGCGCACGCAAACATTTCATTTTTGTTATCCACCCGGGTTTGGCACGAGCAGCACACGCCTTTTTTGTGCTCTTAGCCTAAGAACTTTTTTATACGGCTTTGACCGCTGAGGCTAATTCTCGCAAGTTGCGCACAAAAAGTTTGCCAACTGGGACGCAAATATTAAAAGTCATTCTGACATTGTTGAAATCTGCTTTTAGACTGCTTTGCCACATCCCAGTGATCTCACCGACAAAAATAGTCCAATGAAAAATAATTCGTCTCGAGCGCGTGTACTCCGGCTCACCACGGTAACCGCACTGCTCGGAGTAGGTTTGTGGAGTAATTCTGCCCTGTCAGCATCGCAGGACCAGGCTCTCCAAATTCACAGCCGTATCACCGGAACCATTCCCAGCGAGAGCGTATTGCTGGATATGGCAGAGGATATAGAAAACGGTGATCCCACCGCTGCGGCGTATACGGCAATGGAGAATGACGCCTTCTATAATGTCACTCTAAAAAATCTGGCCACTCCCTGGACCAATGAGGAGCAGGACGTATTTGAACCATTAAATGACTACACTGCGACGGTAATCGGCATGGTTCGGGACGATATGGACTTCCGCCAACTGCTCTCGGCAAATATTCTCTACACCGGTGATATTTCTGGCCTGCCCTCCTACAACACGGGAAATAACGACCACTACGAGACACTGGAAGCCGGGGGTTATTCCCTGCAGGACAATCTGGTGCAGGAAGCCCAATCCTCTCTCAATGGTCTCCCCGCAGATGCCACCGCCGGCATTCTTACCAGCCGCGCCGCCGCCAAGGCTTTTTTTAGTGCGGGAACCAATCGCGCCATGTTTCGCTTTACCATGCTCAATCACCTGTGTAACGACATGGAGCAGGTGCAGGATACTTCCCGCTCACCGGATCGTATTCGCCAGGATGTAAGCCGCAGCCCTGGGGGCGACAGTCGGGTATTCCAAAATAACTGTATCGGTTGCCACAGCGGCATGGACCCCATGGCACAGGCATTCGCTTACTACGACTATGTATACGATGCAGACAATGATCCCGATGGTGAAGAGGGAGCCCTGGATTACAACGCAGCCGGTGATATAGATCCAGAAACCGGCAGCCGTGTTAAGGCCAAAAACCTGATCAACAGCGGCAATTTCCCCCACGGTTTTATTATTCCCGACGACAGCTGGGTTAACTACTGGCGCGAGGGCATAAATATGCATCTGGGCTGGAGCGACACCTTGTCCGGCAACGGCAACGGCATCAAATCCCTGGGAGAGGAGTTGTCTAACAGCCGAGCTTTTGCCAAATGCCAAGTAACTAAGGTGTTTCGCCAAGTTTGTCTGCGCGAGCCGGAAGATTCTACCGACCGCAACCGTATCGAAACTATTACCGATGACTTCAGCAATACCGGCTACAAACTTAAGCAGGTATACGCAGATACTGCGGTTTACTGCGCGGGAGATTAAAAAATGAAAACCTATAAAAGTCTCCCAGTGATAGAAAATACACTGACAGCTCGCACGCTTCGTATCGCTTCACTGTTTTGTGCTGCCCTGGCAATCAGTGCCTGTAGTGGTGGCAGTGGAGAGGGCACCGAAAGCCAACCGGATACCAGCGACAACGATGGCACCGCTGCCTATTCCGGACCGGATCCTGAAACCGATGATGTCAATCAATATAAACAGTACATCTGGGATAACCTGGCGGCGACAAATCGATGCGGCAGCTGTCATATTGAAAATAACCAGAGCCCACATTTTGTCCGCGGCGATGATATCAATGCTGCCTACGATGCCGGGCGTGAGTTAATTAACTTATCAGTTCCCGATGAATCCCGTTTGGTAACCAAGGTTGGTGGTGGGCACAATTGTTGGCTTTCCAGCGATGATGCCTGTGCGGAAATTATTACCAACTATATCGAGGAATGGGCTCGGGCTAGCGGCGGCCTAAGCAATACAATCACCCTTGTCGCACCTGTCGAGCGTGAGGTGGGTGCCAGTAAAAGTTTCCCCGAATCCAGCGGCAGCTTTAGCACTACAGTTTACCCTCTGTTGCGCAGCTATTGTGTCAACTGTCACAGTGAAGATGCGACAACGGCACAAACCCCCTACTTTGCCAGCTCTGATGTCGATCTCGCCTACGCATCTGCGGTCAGTAAAATTAACCTGGATTCTCCGGCCGACTCCCGTTTCTCTGTGCGCCTGGGCAGTGAATTTCACAACTGCTGGGATGACTGCTCAGATAACGAAGCGGAAATGACTGATGCGATCCAAGCCTTTGCCGACACTATCAGTGTCACCGAGGTAGACCCCGACTGGGTTATCAGTAAGGCACTGCGCCTCACAGATGGCATTGTTGCGAGTAGTGGCGGCCGTATAGAGAGCAATGCAATTGCTCTCTATGAATTTAAAACTGGCAGCGGCACCACTGCCTACGATACCTCCGGAGTTAACCCTGCAATTGATCTCGCCCTATCTGGCGATGTGGAGTGGATCGACTCCTGGGGGCTGCAATTGAAGGGGGGTAAAGCACAGGGGGCTACTGCAACCAGCAGCAAACTTTACGATACCCTCACAGCCACCGGTGAATACTCAATTGAAATCTGGGCGGCACCCGCCAACGTCTCACAGGATGGGCCCGCGCGTATCGTCACCTATTCCGGTGGCGATGATATTCGCAACTTCACTCTCGGCCAGGATCAATACAGTTACACCGTGCAAAACCGCAATGACAACACCGATGCGGACGGTATGCCTGCCCTGGCAACCGATGATGCCGACCAGGTTGTACAAGCCAGTCTCCAGCATGTGGTGGCCACTTACGATCCAATTAACGGACGCAAGCTTTACGTTAACGGTGCAAATACCGGGGAGCCAGACCCAAGTGAATCCGGTTTACTCTCTACCTGGGACGATACCTTTGCTCTCGCAGTAGGCAGCGAAGTCAGTAACGGCAACAGTTGGGAAGGCTCCATTCGCCTTTTGGCAATTCACTCCCGCGCCCTATCGGAAGAGGATATTGCTACCAACTACGAAGTCGGCGTCGGTGAAAAATATCTGCTGTTATTCAAAGTTGAAGAGCACACAGGCATTGCCGAAAGCTATGTCATGTTTACTGTGCAGCAATTTGATAATTATGCCTATCTGTTTAGTGAACCCACCTTTGTCAGCCTCGACGACAGTGTCGATCCATCTGGAATCGCCATTGAGGGAATGCGTATCGGTATTAATGGCCGCGAAGCGGAGGTGGGCCAGGCCTGGTCCAAGTTATCCACTGCAGTCGACAATAGCTACGTAGCAGGTGAGGGCCAGCAGCTTTCCAGGCTCGGGACCATTATCACTCTGGATAAGGGCCCCCTCGATGATGAATTTTTCCTGACCTTCGAAAAAATCGGCAGCGAAACCTATAACCGGGTTGAGGCCACTCCAGCTGAACCTGCGGATGCCGCTGATCTGGAAGCGCAATCGCGCATAGGTCTGCGCCGATTTGAACAAATCCATGCAAGCCTGTCCCAGGCGACCGGAGTCTCCATGTCCCACCCGGATATTTATGAAACCTGGGAAACTGTGAAACGCCAGCTTCCGGTTGAAAGTGACATTGAAGGATTCCTCGCTGCACAGCAAATGGGTATTACCCAGCTGGCAGTGAAGTATTGCAGCACCCTGGTGGACTCCAGTGAGCGCAGCAGCTACTTCAGTGGATTTGACTTCAGCGCTTCCGCAGACACCGCCTTCGACAGCGCCAGCAAACGCGCGCAGATAATTGATCCGCTCATGGAAGGTTTGCTTGGCCACGAGATGAACTGGCATGACGGCAGCGTCTCGCAGCTTGCCAGCGCCCCGGACCTGGCCTCTGTAGAGACAGAACTGGACACGCTTATCGACACCATGACCGCCTGTGGCAGCAGCTGCGATTCAGGTCGCACAGAAACTACGGTGAAAGCCGTATGTGCTGCCGCCATGGGCAGTGCCATGATCCTGATTCACTGATCGCATAAAAAAGACTAGCGGCTTTGTCGGCAAAACTTTCGCCGGTAGAGCCCCTCCACAATAAAGAGCCGGCACACCGAAAACTATATCCGGGAATATTATGAGCAAGAAAAAACACTTTGATCTGGACCAGCCCCTACGGCACCCGGACCACCACCGCCCGGTAACACGCCGCGACTTTCTCGCTCAAGGCTTCCGAGCGGGTATGGGAACAGTGCTGGGCGGCTCTGTCTTCAGCTTGTTTGCCAATCCCCGTAGTGCCCATGCAGCCCTTTCCTCAGACCTGGAAGCACTGCGAAAAACCAATGGCGGGCCCTGTGACGTCAGTGCATTCGGTGCCGGTAAAATTCCTTTTATTTGTTTCGATCTCGCCGGCGGTGCAAATATCGCAGGCTCCAATGTGCTGGTAGGTAAAGAGGGCGGACAAATGGATTTTCTCGGCACAGCCGGCTACAACAAGCAAGGCCTCCCCGGGGATATGGTTCCCTCCCTGGGCGATGAATTTATCAATACTGACCTGGGTCTCGCCTTCCATAGTGACAGCGGTATGTTGCGAGGCATTCTGGAAAAAATCGCTGCTGGCACAGCATCGGCGACCAACGGTGCAGTTATTCCCGCTCGCTCAGAAAATGACACCGGCAACAACCCACACAATCCCATGTACGGTATTAACCAGGCGGGAGCCAACGGTTCCCTGCTGGCCCTGATCGGTTCCAGCTCCAGTGATTCCGGTGGCAACTCCATGGCTCCTTCCGCCATGATCAACCCCGAAGTTCGCCCCACCAAAGTGGATCGCTCTTCCGACGTTACCGGCCTTGTAGATGTAGGAGACCTGGTGGGGCTGCTCAGCCAGGAGGATACTGTCGCAGTGATGGAGTCCATGTACCGTATCTCCGAAGCGAAACTCAGCAACGTGAATACTAAAGTCAGCACCGATGCAGTTATTAAAGACCTGGTGCGTTGCGGCTATATGAAAAGTGCTGACCTGGCTGATCGCTTTGGCAACCCGGCCGATTTAAATCCCGAATCCGATCCTGATATCGTCGGGCCATCCGGTGTATTTACCAGCTCAGAATTAAGTGGAGACAGAGAGTTCCAAAAGACCGCCTCAGTGATGAAGCTGGTCGTCAATGGATATGCCGGTGCAGGCACTATTACCATGGGTGGCTATGACTACCATACCGGAGACCGCGCCACAGGAGAGATTCGCGATTTGCGCGCTGGGCGCTGTATTGGCGCTTGCCTGGAGTATGCCGCCCGCCGCAACCAGCCCCTGATGATTTACGTTTTTAGTGATGGTTCCGTTTTCTCCAACGGAATGCTGGACGACTCGGTAGAGGGCCGTGGCAAAGGCGTCTGGACTGGCGATGATCAACAGACAGCCGCCTCATTTTTCCTGGTATACAACCCGGCGGGCCGACCACAATTACTCGGTGGCACGGCGGACGAACAGGCGATCCACCAGCAACTCGGCTATATGCGCAGCTCCGGTGACGTAGAAACAACATCCACCCCCGCCGCTAACAACGTCAATTTATTGGTGGAAACTGTAGTGCTCAATTATATGGCCCTGCACGGAGAGCAAGGTAATTTCTCCACCTTATTTCCCAACCATGGCCTCGGCGATAGTAACTTACAAGACAGCATGACTGCCTTCGCCCCCATTATTTAAGTTGGATAAGTGATGTTCCGCTTTTTTAAATCACTATTACTGTGCGGTGCCACACTTTGCGCGATTCCTTCTGTGGCCGAGTGGCACTACGCTGAACGTGCAATTATGGGGACTCAGGTTCGCCTGCAACTTTGGCACGAGGACGGCAATGAAGCCGAGCACCTTATTGAAGAGGTCATGACAGAGTTCCATCGCCTTGACGATCAGCTCTCACCCTATAAGGAAAACAGTGAACTATCTCTCGTCAACCGCACAGCTGGCCGGGGGAACGTCAATATATCCAAAGAACTCACCAACCTGATTGATAAATCCCTTTGGTTTAGTCAGCTCACTGATGGTGCGTTCGATATCAGCTATGCCACCCTCGGCAAGCACTATGATTTTCGCCAGCAAAGACAGGCAGACGCCCAGCTGACGGACTCGTTGTTAGAAGCGTTGAATTACCGCCACTTAAAACTGAATAAAAAGGCCAATACACTCCGTTTTGGCCACAAAAGCACAAAAATAGATTTGGGGGGAATTGCCAAAGGCTATGCGGTTGATCGGGCAATTGAGATCCTCAAGCAGGCAGACATTTGCTGCGCCAGCGTCAGTGCCGGTGGCGATGCACGCATGCTGGGAGATAAACAGGGGCAACCCTGGTTAGTGGGTATTCGCCACCCCCGTGAAAAAAGTAAAAATGCTGCGGTTATCCCCCTGCGTGATATTGCTATCTCTACCTCAGGTGATTACGAGCGTTATTTTATTGATGAGCAGCAGGATAGAGTGCACCATATTTTTAACCCATCCACAGGAAAACCCTCGGAAACTTCTGCAAAAGACACTGATAAGTTGATTAGTGTCAGCATTATTGGCCCCCGCGGCTTTGATACCGACCCCCTTTCTACCAGTGTGTTTGTTCTGGGAAAAGAGAAAGGCTTGGCACTTATTAATCGATTGCCCCAATTTGAAGCAGTAGTTATCGATAGTAACCGGAAGCTGTTTTTCAGTCGCGGTTTGGAGAATCTTTGAGTAATCCGTTTTATCTTCATAGAAAATTTGCCAACAAGATCACATCAGATCGTTGATCCCCTGACATAATTTGCGCCGACCAAAGAATAATGCCAATTCCTATCAAAAGGTCTGCCATGAGACGCCCCTTTCAGTGCTTTATTTTATTTATCGGCCTTTTAGGCTCTGTGCTTGTGCAGGCTCAGGAAAGCGATTTCTCTGCGGAGAAATTGGAAGAATTAAAGCGCGATGTACTCAAATTAAACAGGGATTTATTGATTCTTGAAGAAGATTTGCTCTATCCCGCACAGAGCCAAATTGCCTTTTATGTATCTATGGATGTAGGCCACTATTTTACTTTGGATGCAGTAAAGCTACACATCGATAACAAGTTAAGTGCAAGTCATCTATATACGGAACATCAGCGGGAAGCGTTGATTCGCGGTGGCATTCAACCGCTTTACAAAGGCAACCTAAAATCCGGTGATTACACTATTTCTGCTTTTATAACTGGCCTTGGGCCCGAAGGGCGCGAATACAAGCGGGCAGCCAAGTTGGAATTGAATAAAAGTGATGAGCCCGCCGTTATTGAACTGGTTATCTCAGACAACTCCGGAAAACAACAGCCGGAGTTTGAGTTGGTGCAGTGGCCAACGCCCTGATTAGCCATGCACTACCCATCTTTTACCCGCACCCTATCCCTGGCGCTCACCCTTGCCGCAAGTAACCTTTGCGCTCAGGAAGCTGATACTGTTGCCGAAACAAACAGTCCCAGCAATGAGCAGCGAGCCCCACAAAAATACCAAAGGGCTCAAGACCTGGCTTATGGCGCTACGCTTTACGAGTATTTTCAAGGGAATTACTTTGATGCCCTGAGCACACTGCTGGTTGCTCAACAGCGGGATTCAATTCAAATTCACAGGGATAACGCCGCATTGATAGAGGGCGGGATCAGCCTAGGGTTTGGTTTACATAGACGAGCAGCTGAACTATTTGAAGAGCAGAGTAATGTCGAGGCTGCGCCAAAATATCGCCGCACTGCCTGGTTAAAGCTGGCCGAATTAAATTACCTGAACGGTGATTTTGTCAGCGCTGCAGCACACTTGGAAAAGTCAGGGGTTGCCGAGGAGTCCTCTCTACCTCTCAACTTAGCGCTGCGCAATAAAGACCTCACCACGGCTCAAAAATTACTGGAAACCAGCGATTTATACCCTGCGGAAAAGTTATTGGGACATATCAACTTAGGCGCAGCCTTTGCCAGGTCCGGCCAATTGCCTGCAGCAATTCACGAATATCAAGTCGCTGTTGATTTTGCTGAAACAATTGATATTCCTTCGTCTGAAATTCCCATACTCATTGATAAAGCCCATATTGGTATGGGGTACGCCCTGGCACTTGCAGAGCAACACAGCGCAGCTAAAGAAGCCTTTTCCAGGGTTCGCCTCAACACGCCCTGGGCAACTCGCGCACTCCTGGGAATGGCTTGGTCCTCTATCAATGGTGAAGACTACCAGGCGGGCATAGACGCACTGCAGTTTTTACTGGATAAGCACCGCTACAGTCCCGCCGCACGGGAAGCGATGGTAGCCCTGCCTTATGGTTACGAAAAACTGGAAAATCGCTCTGTAGCCCTCAGAGCATATCAAAGCGCTGAAGCTTATTACCTGGAAACACTTACTGAGTTACACCAGTTACAACAAGACCTGGCGACGGAACCACTGGCCTATGATCCTGTTCAGCGCGAGGCTTGGCGCTATGGCTGGTTACAACTAGCCCAGGCCTCTCCCCTATTGCGCGATAACCAACACTTTCTGCGGCCAATCCTACAAAGTGACCACTTCCAATTGCGGCTCACCAAACTGCGCGATCTGCAGCAGCTCACCCAGGTCCTACAGACCTGGCAAGATAAACTACCCCAATTTGCTGACCTTATCGAAGAGCGTCACCTGCGCCGTACAACGATTATTGATAACTACAATAGCGCCCAGTTTGACCAGCAGTTGCAGATGGCAACACAGCAATATGATCATTTGAGGGCAGCTCTCGAGCATATTGAACAGGAGCGCGACGCACTCACTTTATTGGCGACCACCGCCACTCCAAATGAACAAAGTGAAACCCTCGAATTACTGGAAATTCTCACCGGCGCTCAAGAACGTCTTAAAAAAATCCAGGACAGCGGCAAAGCCAGCCAACAACAAGCAGAAACCCTGGCGAAAGCCCGGGGGATTTTGCTTTGGCAAGCCAGTGAACAGTATCACGAGAAGTTGTGGCAGCAGCAAAAATCCCTACAACTGCTCGAAGATCAGTTACGCAGGGGGCGGGAACAACGCAAGAAAACAGATACCGAAGCACAGCGGGGGCCACAACTGCGCCAACTAGCCTATCGGGTGGTCACCGCCGGTGACGAAATTCCAGCTCAGCAAGCGGCGATTGGTCGAGCCAGCGAATTGATTGAAGCCGACCTACGCCGAGAAGTTATCGCCCAGCTGGGTAGGGAGCAGCAGCAAATTCACAATTATATGGCCCACACACGCCTGGCTATCGCACGTCTGCAAGACGCTGAAATGCAGGCGATCCCCACAACCTCTCAGGCTGACAGTGACACGGATAATACCGGGGCCGCAGACAATGAATAACGCCCCGCATCCGGCAGCTGTGTTTACCCTGCGCTCCCTGGCTATTGGTATTTGCTGTGCCCTGACAGCCTGCGGCAATCAACCGGTACAAACCCTGGCTGACCTGCCCCGCGCCAACCCACCCAGCCCCCAGGAAGAGGCACCGCAAAGTCCGCCCGTGCAAACCGTTATCGCGTTGGAAAACCTGGTGCAAAGTTACCGCATGGCACTGGAGAGCCACACCGATCCCAAGGTTCGGCAACAAATCCATCTGCGCCTGGCTGACTTGGAAATGGAACGACTGGAGCAAAAACAGTCCGACAATCCGGATACTATTGTCGACTACTCCAGCGCGGTCGATTATTACCAGAGTCTCTCTGCACAGCGCCCAAAAGATGATTACATTCTCTATCGCTTAGCCCGCGCCCGGGCACTGGACGGGGAAATGCCTGCGGCCTTACAGGCATTGGAAAAGATTGCCGGTAGCGCACCGGACTCACCGTTTATCGGCGAAGTCTTATTCCGCCGTGGCGAGGCGGCATTCAACCGCAAAGACTACCCCAGTGCCGCCCGAGATTTCCGTGCATTGCTCAAGCAGGGGCCGAGTCCATTTACGGATAATGCTCGCTATATGCTGGCTTGGTCAGAATTTAAATCGAGCAATTACCGCGCATCCACAGAAATTTTTCTCCAGTCGCTGGATATTTTGCACAGTGAGGAACAGGGGGAGGAACTCCCTGTTGGGCGGCAACGCCTGCGTGAAGACAGCCTGCGCGGGCTCGCATTAAACTTCAGCTACCTGGGAGGTGCTGAAGCCATTGAGTCTTTTAACCTCAATGGAGAGCCACGTCCCTATCAGCACCAGCTATACAGTGCACTCGGTACCTGGTATCGGGAAAAAGAGTTGTTCCGCAATAGTGCCGATACCTTTTTACAATTCGTCAATCACTACCCACAAACCCAGCAAGCCCCACAGCTTCATCTTCTCGCCGTTGCAACCTTGCAAGCGGGGAGACTACATAAGGAAGTTCTGCCCACGAAGCGGGACTTTGTGCGTCGCTATGGTGTGAACAGTGATTACTGGCAAGCAGCAGGTGAAACTCAACAACAGGAGTTGGCCAAAACCCTGCAACCATGGCTGTATGAATTGGCCCAGTTTGACCACGCCCGCGCTCAGGAATTGGCTCAGCAGGTCACAAAACTACCCGCGAATAAGGTGAAAGAACGTCGCCTTGTCAGCGCACAATCACTGGGTGCCTATCGCAGCGCAGCCGCGTTATATCAGGAATACGCGCAGACTTTTCCACAAGATCCACGCACGCCATCCATGGTTTTCCTGATGGCGGAGTGTCTTGAGCAGGCTGCAGATCACCCCGCCGCCTGGCGCGCTTACAGCCAGGTCGCCTGGGAATACCAAGATCCCAAGTATGCTGCCGAAGCCGGCTACGGAGCCATCCTCAGTGCAGCCAGAGTGCATGAACAAACTCCGGATCAAGAGTCGGAACAGAAAATCCTGTGGCTCGATCGCAATATCGAAGCGAGCCTGAAATTTGCACAGAGCTGGCCCCAAGACCCGAGAGCTCTGCCAGTACAGCTGGCCGCTGCCGATAAGTTGTTACAACAATCGCGTTTTGCCGAAGCCATCGCCGCTGCCGAGCACGCCGATCAATGGCAACCGCCAGCCAATAGGCAACAGCAACTAAGTATTGCAATAATACTGGCCCACAGCCATTTTTCCCTGAAACAATATCCCCAGGCAGAGGCTGCCTATACCCGCGCGCTCGGCTACCAGCCAGACGATAAGCTGCGCAAAGACGCATTGCGCCAATTGCAGTTATCCATCTATCGCCAGGCAGAAATCATTTTGGCCCAGCGCGAGAATGAAGATGCCGCTCCCAGTGAGGAAGCCCTCAATCACCTGCTGCGTATCCGCAATAGCGGGCGCACAGAGGTTGCGGCCACCGCCCAATACGATGCGATTAATTTTCTTATTCAATTAGGGCAGTGGCAGCGCGCCAGCACAGAACTCGCTGATTTCCGCCAGTTTTATCCCGCGCACACCTTGACGCCGACACTGGCTGCCAAAGCCATCGTTATCTTTGAAGCTCTGGAAATGCCAGCGGCCGCCGCCTCAGAATTACTGCAATTAGCCGCTACAGATCCGGATCGGGAAGTTCGCCGTCAATCCCTGTTTATGGCAGCAGAAAACCTGCAAAAAGCCGGTGAGTACAACAGGGCTATTGAAAGCTATCGCAACTACAGCAAATTGTGGCCAGAGCCCGCTGAGCAACGTCTGGAAGCGCAATTTCAGCTGGTCGAAATCTACGCTCAGACCAAAAAGCCCACCAAGCGGAATTACTGGCTACAACAACTTGCACAGAACTCGCTGCAGTCACCCCGCGGGCGTTACCTGGCCGCTTATTCTCAAAGTGAACTGGCGGAACAAAGTTATGCGAAATTTGCTGAACTGGCACTGCGCTTGCCGTTAAAGACCAGTCTCGCTAATAAAAAGCGGGCCATGCAAACCACCGTGGCAGATTACCGCAAAGTCCTGGAATTTGGCATCGCAGAATTCACCCCTCAAGCAAACTATCGCCTCGCAGAAGTGTACCGACAGCTCAGCCGTGACCTGATGGACTCACAGCGCCCTAAAAACCTAAACGAGCTGGAATTGGAACAATACGAAATTCTACTGGAGGAACAGGCCTATCCCTTTGAGGAGAAGTCCATAGAACTTCACGAGGCCAATATCCAGCGCACGGTTGAGGGTATTTACGACGACTGGGTTAAACGCAGCTTCCACTCACTGGGAGAGCTGTTACCCGCACGCTACAAAAAAGAAGAAAAAACCCTGGAGTGGAGTGATGCACTGCACTGAATTTAGCGCCCATAAATTATCTTCAATCGCACGGTTATTCACTACTGCGCTATTGGTTTTTCTACTCTCTGCATGTAGCGGCCTGCAAAAGACGACATCGCCCGCAGATAGTGACGCCGCGCAACAACTGACAGAGAACCCCTACTTGCGGGATGGTAAAAGAGTACCGCAACAGGCCCGTGCGGCAATGGAACTGGCTCGCCAGAATTTTCAGGCAAATGATTTACCTGCGTCTGAATCGCAACTGCTCCAAATTACTGAAAAGTGGCCGGAGCTCTCTGGAGCCTGGCTTAACCTGGCAATCGTGCAACAGTCCGGCGAGAAATACGAGGAATCCGAGCGCAGCTTTCGCCAGGCTATTGCTGTAAACGATAACAATGTATTTGCCTGGAATCGTCTTGCCGCCCTGATGCGTGACCGGGGGCGGTTCGAAGATGCAGAGCAATACTACAACGCCGCCATAGAGCGTTGGCCACACTATGCCGATGCACACCGCAACCTGGGAATCCTCTACGACCTTTACCTGCAACAACCCGAGCGTGCCCTTCAGCATTATATGGCAGCGCAAGATTCCGGTACTGAACAGGATAAATTGCTCAGTGCATGGATACTCGAGCTGGAGCGGAGACTTTAACAATGAAATTATTTTCTAGCCTCATACTGAGCCTGTCTATCTTTGCATACGGCGCAACAGCAGAGGAAATAACAACGCTGGAGTCCACCGTAATTGGCAGTCAGGAACAACCTAAGGTTTTATATATCATTCCCTGGAAGCAAGCCAACAGTTTACAAAGGCTCGACAGCGTTCTGCCGCAAACTTTCTCCTCTGTATTTGAACATCAGGAATATTCGGAATTTCGGCGGGAAATAAAGCTGTTACAAGCTGAACAGGAAAAAACCGATTAGGCCGACCCACCAAAATTAAAAATAATTTTTTTGCGGCGCATGGAAGCGGCGCTGCTGAATTTATACAGCGAAGACATGGAACAGCCGCAGCAGGCTTCAACGTCCCGCGGCCCTCTTTATACACCAAGGGTGGGAACTCAATCGCTCTCCCTTTGCACTACAAATTTATAACTTTATCTGTGGAGAATTAAATCATGGAATTCACTCAAGCGATGCTGCGTTTTTTCCAAAATGGCGGACCCTTCATGTACCCAATTGCGGTGGTCCTGGTTATCGGGCTGGCAATGGTAGCAGAGCGCTGGATATTTTTATCACGCGCGCGGAATGCCAATAAAAAGGCGTATCAACAAGTATTGCCCATGTTGCAAAAACGCAGCTATCAAAGTGTCTTGCAGCTGGCCCGAGACAACGACGCAGCAATGGGGCGTATCGCCGCAGCGGGCATCAACACTTTGCAATTTGCCAAGCGCGAGGAAAATATTGCCCTGGCTATTGAGGAAGGGATTCTCGAAGCGGTTCCCCGCCTGGAAAAACGCACCAGTTACTTGGCCACTCTCGCTAATATTGCCACTCTGCTGGGCCTACTCGGTACTATTATGGGTCTGATTGCTGCATTTACCGCAGTAGCCAGTGCCGACCCATCTGAAAAAGCGACCATGCTCTCCACCAGTATTTCCGTAGCGATGAACACTACAGCATTCGGTTTGATTTCTGCCATTCCCCTGCTGTTGTTTAACTCAATGCTGCAAAATAAAACCAATGAGATTGTCGATAGTTTGCAAATGGCCGGGGTTAAATTCCTTAATCTGCTGACCATGGGACGCCCACAGAAAGCGGAACAACGCACCGCTAACAGCTAAGGGATACCGCCATGCTGAACATAAATATTCGCCGGCGTGGATATGAGGAAGCGGAACTCGATATCACCTCGTTTATGAGTTTGATGACCATTTTGGTTCCTGTGCTACTGCTAAATATGGTGTTTTCCCATATCTCCGTGCTCAAGCTGAACCTGCCGGGTATCAGCGATGGAAGTTCCAGCAGTGTGGAGGAAAATCGTCAGCTCGAACTCGTTTTGCGTACGCAGTATGTCGATATCAATTATCCCGCTGGGCAGCGGGTTAAACGCATCCCACACGAAGAAAACTCACCGGATTTCGCCACGATATCTATCGTTTTACAGCAGATAAAACGGCAGTTGCGAGAAAAATCTATCGACAAAGATGATCTGGTGATCCTGTCAGAAAAGGGAACGCCTTACAAAACTCTGGTCGCCGCCATGGATACTGCACGCAGCTACCGGGCTGTAGTGGCCGCATCTGTTGTTGATGCAGAACTGTTCCCCCAGATATCTCTCGGCGATGCACCGGAGCAGACAAAATAGCGGGGCCAAACTATGAAGATAAATGCAGCCGCAAAACTGCAAGAGCGCAGGCAAAGGCAAAAAAAGCAGCAGTCAAAACTGAACCTGGTATCACTGATGGATATCTTCACCATCCTGGTATTTTTCCTTCTGGTGAACTCAACCAGTGATGTTCAGGTTCTGCAGACTGATAAAACCATAAAACTGCCCAAGTCCACCTCACAACAGAAACCCGAGGTGACTACTGTAGTGCGGGTCAACAATAAACAGCTGTTTGTCGGGGACCGATTTATCGCCAGCATCGATGACATCGATCCCAGCGCAGAGAATATTGAAGCCCTGGTAACAGAGCTTAAATACCGTGCTGAACGAGCGGGAGAGCTGAGCGAAGCCCAGAAAACTCTGGGCCGAGCAGTGACTATTTTAGGTGATGAACAAGTTCCCTATGAGTTGCTGAAGCAGATCATGCACACCTGCGCAGCCGCAGACTTCCGCGATATGTCTTTCGCCGTAGAACAAACAGCGCCGGAAGATCCCTCGGGGGTGGAATCCTGATATGAGTACAGCAACCATTAGTTACGCCCCCTGGCAACTACAGGAAACAGTGCTTCCCTGGTCCGCCTCAAGAGAGGAGGATCAGCGCTTTATCAAATTGCTGCGCGGTGGCCTGATAGCCCTGGCCATCAGTGGCATTGCCGTTGCACTGGCGCCAGTACCCGAACTCACCCGGGAACAGGCCGAAAGGGTGCCACCACAGCTGGCCAAAGTGATTCTGGAGAAAAAGGAATTGCCAAAACCCAAGCCAAAGCCGAAACCCAAAGAGCAAAAGAAGCCCGAGGAAAAGAAAAAGCCCGAAGAGAAACCCAAAAAGAAAGCGGAAACACCCGACAAGCCCAAGCCTGTGGAGAAGCCGCGCAAGGTTGAAAATCCCCCGGTTGCCAAGGTACAGCAGGCCCGGGAGAAAGCGGCCAATAGCGGTCTGAATGCACTCGCCGATGATCTGCTGGATATGCGCGAGAGTTTTAATACATCGGATATTAGCCGGGGCCAGCTCAGCTCGGGGAATGCTACTGCCACTAAAATAGAACGCAGTATGATCGCGGATAAGTCAAAAGCTTCCAGTGGCGGCGTTGCCGCCGGTAGAGTAAGTCGGGATACCGGTGGTGTCTCACTGGCCGGACGTGAGAACACCCGAGTACAAAGTACCCAGGCAACGGGTTCAGCCAAAGAAGCGGTGGCCAAGGCCCGAGGGCAAAAATCCATACGTACCGACGATTCCATTCGCAGTGTTATGGAAGCCAATAAAGAGGCCATTATTGGAATCTATAATCGCGCGCTGCGCAGGGACCCAACTCTGCAGGGAAGACTCACCGTACAGTTGGTGATCGCACCGAATGGTGCTATCGCGTCGATCAAACTGGTAGAGAGCGAGCTCAATAACCCGGCACTTGAACGCAAGTTGCTGGCGAGAATCCGCATGATCAATTTTGGTTCTGCCAACGTTGAGAGTACTACCAAGAACTACTCAATCGACTTCCTGCCTTCTTAAGTTCCGATAGCTATCTTGTTTGTAGCGTGGCGACACAGGGACGTGCCGCCATTTGAAGGGCGTTAATAGGTGGGCAAGAAGCTGATCCACCCAATCAACTAAAGCAAATCCAGCGCATAGCGACGCAATGTTTGCATAGGAATAATTTCCAGCGCCTTCACATGTGTACTCTGTAAAAATACCCGGGGTGCCATATCCAATTTCTCCGCTTCAAGCCAGCGCGCAGCACAGAGACACCAACGATCCCCTTCCTTTAAACCGGGAAAATTAAACTCCTCTACCGGTGTGCTCAAATCATTGCCGCGACTGCGGGAAAACTCCAGGAACTTATCAGTCACGGCAACGCAGACGGTGTGAGAACCGAGATCCTCTTTACAGGTGTTACAGCAGCCATCGCGAAAGAAGCCTGTCTTCGAGTCCAGGCTACAAGGCACCAGTGGATCACCAAAGACGTTGACTGAATTTTCTATCTCCATTCCTGACTCTCTCCACTTCTATCACCAATTAGCTGAATGTCCACCAGCTGCCAGCGCAGACCATTGCGTTGCATCAACATGCGCAATTCAGGCCGACCATGCTCACCATATTCAACACTCAGATGATTGAGGTCGGTAAAATGCCAGCCCATGCGCTGCCAGGAATCTTCATTCTCTTCCGCTGCAGAAGTCTCATTCTCGGAAATATCCGGTGTTTCACCACCCTGTCGATAAATTTCCCGCTGAAATGCCTCCAGATCCTCTCCCCCACGAAGAAGGTCGGCAATGCCCTCAGGAGTAATAAACTGTTGTAAAAGTGGATCCATAAAGAAATTTGCACCAGCACTGAGTAATTCATCAAATTCCTGAGGAATAGAGTTACTTAGAGAATTCCTAAGTTGCTGCTGTAAGCGGATCTTTAAATTGTCACGTAAAACAGGAAAATCGACATAGCGCTCTAACGTGTCGATACTCTCAGCTCTAACCTGCGGCTGATCGGATTTAGCCATTTTCGCCGCACGCTGCAATTGCTCGATGGAATAAAACGGCAAGGCGACATACCCAGCGGTAATCAACACCAAAACCAGGCCGCTCATCCACAGTATTTTTTTCATCAATTCTATTCCTTAGTCACTCCCCGGGGATTTTATGCTGAGAAAGATGTATCACCTAATTTGCCAATGTATTGGCGTGGCATTGTTCGCCACTCCTGCCTATGAGATATTTCCCTCCCAAGACTCTGCACCCCATTAATAATCTAAATCTCAATAAGGACAGCTAACAGGATGAGTGACATCTATACGGCACCAAAAGCCGATTTGGCAAGTACGCGGGAAATGGAGGAATTCGGCTCTGTAGAGAAGGGGATTGCAGGGGACTATTCGTTTTCTCTCGGTGAAGCCCTCAGTGAAGGGTGGCAATTATCACTAAGCAATATGGGAACTATATGGCTTAGTTTTATTCTTTACGCACTGGGCGCATCCGCAATAATGCTCATCCTAGCGGCATTAATGTGGGGTTCTATATCATCGGCTGCTGGTTTATCAGGCATGCTATTCCTAGTCATCTTAGCGCCTATCGCCGTAATAGTGATCGTTGCCCCTCTTATGGCAGGTTCTATGATGGTAAGTATAAAGATTGCCAGAGGAGAAAAAACCAGCGCCACCGAGGTATTCTCCTATTTCGATAAAATCGTGCCCCTTGGCCTGGCAATGTTTTTATTATATTTCCTCGTTTCGATTGGCTTTTACCTGTTACTTATTCCCGGTATCTATCTTTCAGTCGCCTATATGATGGCCCTGCCGCTTATCGTAGATCACAACCTGGGTCCCTGGCAGGCTATGGAGGCTTCACGTAAAGCCATCACCAAAAACTGGTTCGCCTTTTTTGGCCTTTTGCTGGTAATGATGGTCATTTACGTTGCAGGCAGCCTTCTATTCCTCATAGGATTAATATTCGCCCTTCCCTGGATTTTTGCGACTTACGGCGTTGCTTACCGTCAGGTCTTCGGCGCCCCCACTCAAAACACATAATCGGTTCTACCAAACAGGAGCGGTGGCTTGCTGGATACCACCTATAACGTCGAAACACCCGAGGGGATTGATTTGCGCGCGCGGGCCGCTGGGCCCGTGCCACGTATCCTTGCGTATGCAGTGGATGTGTTTTATCGATCATTGATATTGGCTGCGATCGGCTTTGCGTTGCTATTTGCCGGCTTTGCCGGTGCGGGTATCTGGCTCGTCTGCGCCTTTCTTCTCGAGTGGTTTTACCCGGTGTTTTTTGAAGTTTTGCGGAACGGCCAGACACCGGGCAAAAAGGCCTTTGGCCTAATGGTGGTCAACGACAACCTTACGCCGGTATCCTGGGGAGCATCCATCGTTCGCAACCTGCTACGCTTTGCGGATTTTATGCCATTTGCCTACGCCACTGGCGTAATAAGCATGACACTGGGGCGTCACTTCCAGCGCCTTGGCGACCTGGCAGCAGCCACCCTGGTGGTCTATCGCGAAGAGGAAAAGGCACCTGTTGCCCTGCCGGATACCACCCCGCTCCCACCACCACAAAACCTTCGCCAGCAAGACCAACAGGCACTGGTTAGCCTTTTGGAGCGCCACCAGGATTTAAGCGAAGCGCGTCAGCAAGAGCTCGCCAATCTGCTCGAACCGATTACTCGGAAAAGGGACAGCGATGCCTTGAGCTACCTGCGCTCCGTGGGCAGTTGGCTACTCGGTGGCAGGGGATAGGCAGAGGTACCTATGAAGCAGAGAGACTTTGAGAATCGCTACCGCGACAGCTGGGAGCAATTAGAAGCCTGGCTGAAAGCGGATCGGAACAAGTCCGAAGTTGCGGCCCTGGACCTACCCGTCGCCTACCGCAACCTTTGCCAGCAGCTGGCAATGGCAAAGGAGCGGCAATATACCAACCGCCTGATAGACCACCTCAACCAGCTGGTTATGGCGGCACATCACCGTGTCTACCGCCAGGAAACCTTGCGCCGCAAGGGATGGTTGCACTATTTGTTGGCAGGTTTTCCCCAAGCCGTGCGCGCTAATAGCCGCGCAGTACTGCTGGCATCCGCTTTGTTTTTAATACCTGGCCTGATCCTGGGAGTCGGCACTTACAACAACGATGCCCTGGTGTACGCAGTAATGTCACCGGAACAGGTTATGGGTTTTGAATCCATGTATGATCCGGGCAACCGGGTACTGGGCCGCGAGCGCGGCTCTGATACCGACCTGTTCATGTTCGGTTTTTATATCAAAAACAATATTGGCATCGCCTTTCGCACCTTTGCCGGCGGTGTACTGTTTGGCCTGGGCTCAATTTTCTTCCTGGTGTTTAACGGCATCTATATTGGCGCAGCGTTTGGGCATATCACCCGGGTGGGCTTTGTCTCCACCTTCTACCCATTTGTGATTGGCCACGGCGCCTTTGAGTTGACCGCCATAGTACTGGCGGGAGCAGCGGGCCTGATATTGGGACGCTCTCTAGTGGATCCGGGCCAACACCGACGCACGGTCGCACTGCGCCTGGCCGCTGTCGAAGCAATGAAGATTATGTACGGCACTTTCCTGATGCTGGTGATTGCCGCTTTCCTTGAAGCCTTCTGGTCCTCCAGTGCCAGCACACCGATTGCGATCAAGCTCGGGGTA
Source organism: Microbulbifer maximicatervae (SeqCode) (assembly GCF_052467955.1). Taxonomy (NCBI): domain Bacteria; kingdom Pseudomonadati; phylum Pseudomonadota; class Gammaproteobacteria; order Cellvibrionales; family Microbulbiferaceae; genus Microbulbifer; species Microbulbifer maximicatervae (SeqCode). The sequence goes on along the minus strand of NZ_CP174329.1, from coordinate 651,423 downwards.
GGCGCCCTGTTTTGGGTACTGGTCTTTGCGTACTTTATCCTGGCGGGACGCAGGGAGGGCGCAACTCATGCAAATTAAGAATCTGGCAGTGCGAGCCCGCTTGCGCTCTCCCTGGGAGTCTGTCGATCTCGGTATCGCCCTGGCACGAAAATACTGGTGGCAACTTTTTATAGTCTACCTGTTGCCTGCAGCACCGCTATTTGCTTTGTGTTATTGGCTGTTTCCAGAGTCACCAACGCTCTCCATCTTATTTATTTGGTGGCTGAAACCCGTATTTGATCGGCAGCCCCTGTTTATGATCAGCCGCGCATTATTTGGCTCACCGGTATCCATTGGTGAGGCATTGAAGCATTTCTTTAGCCAGAATCGTCGCGACTGGTTTATGTGGCTTACCCTCCGTCGGCTGAGCCCCACACGCTCTTTCGATATGCCAGTCACCGTGCTGGAGCAATCCACAGGTAAGGCCCGTACCTCGCGCCTTGGGGTACTGCACCGCAAACACTCTGGGGCCGCCACCTGGCTAACACTAACGCTTTACCATATTGAGATATTTCTACTTGCCGCATTAAGTGTGATGGCATTTCTGTTTATCCCTGAACAGTATTCCGATGGGATCGATTGGATCCCTCTGCTCCAAGGGGATACTCAATGGCTGGAATGGATATATAACGGACTCTACCTGTTTGTTATGGCAGCAGTAGCCCCCTTCTATATCGTTAGCGGATTTTGCCTTTATATTGGCCGTCGTATTGAGTTGGAAGGCTGGGATATAGAAATCCAGTTTCGGGACCTGCTGGAACGCCAGCAGCGTGAACAGGAGTCCCACCGCAGAAGAAAACCAAGCACTGCTGCGCTAATCCTGATCTGCGGGCTCACCTTTGGCTCATTAATTCCAGCGCCCCCCGCCAGCGCCGCATCTTTGGAAACCCCGCAGCAGGCCCAAGAGCATATTGACGAAATCCTCGCTGGCGATGAATTTCATCAAATGAAAGAGATCAGTGGTTGGCGCAAAAAAGACAAATCTGAAACAGAAGCCGTCAAAGAAAAGTTCCCCGAGTGGTTAATTAACTTTATCGAATGGCTTTTTGAGAACTCTAAAGATACGCCTGAAGTTGACGATGAAGTTAAATGGGGCCCAACAATTGCGAAAATCCTGGAGCTGCTGCTTTGGATTGGCTTGGTATTCGGCCTGGGCTATCTGCTTTGGAGACATCACGATAAAATTCTTCAGAGCTTGAAATGGCAGCCTAAGCCAAAGAAAAAGCAGCCCGTCCCCGAAACCCTATTCGGCCTGGATGTACGCCAATCGAGTCTGCCCGATGACGTTTGCGCGGAGGTCATGCGCCTGTGGACAGAGGGAGACAAGCGAGCCAGTTTGGGACTATTGTACCGCGCCACCCTCTCTCACCTGATTGAAGACTTCGAGTTTTATTTTGGCGATCACCTTACCGAAAGTGAATGCGCACAGCTGGTACAAGTAAGGCAACAGGAGCCGAATGAAGTACAGCGCCCAGTAAGTCCCGCCCTGAGTCAATTTGTACAAGAGCTTACTGCAAACTGGCAGCAGCTTGCCTATGCCCACCGGCCGCCAAAAGAGGCTCAGGTAAGCTCACTTTGTAGCCAATGGCAGGAGGAATTTGGCAATGACCGCTAAGAGAATTCTGTTGGCAGCCCTGGTCATAAGTGGCGTGGCACTTGTATGGCTATTCCTCACTTTCTACGAGCGCTACTCCAAGGAGATCGACAGCGGCTGGAGCATGGAAGCCAGACGAAATCCCTACCTGGCAGCAGAAAGATACCTCACCGATATCCAACTGGCGCCGCATCAGGCAGATAATATATCTGTACTCCAAGGCCTTTCCTCCGATGCCACCCTGTTTATCAACAGCTCCAGCCAGGTCTATAACCCCACCAAGGCCCAAGAACTTCTAGAGTGGGTCGAGCGCGGTGGCCACGCCATCGTTGTAGCCTATACCGGCAACTTCGACAGCGACTCCGGGCGCAGTGAAAACCGCGATTGGCTACTTGAGTCCATGGACGTCTCTATCCAAGAGGGACACAGTAAGTTCGAACTGCAAGAAACCCTGGAGCAACTGCTCGGGGAGGATGCCGTACTCGAGCCTGAGCAGAGCCCCGCTGATGCCATGCGGGAGCACAATCGCAAACTGGACGAAGGCGAAACGGAAGATGAGCCGAAGGAACAAGAGGAACCTCGCAACCCCGATGTGTCAGAAGAGGATCTGGTAACCCTGCCTGTTGAGGGCGGCAGCGAAATACAGCTATACCTCGATGCCAGCCACCTGCTCTACCACCCTTCGTTTAATGACGAGACTATCACCGATGGACCTGTCTTCTGGGCAAAAGTACGACGCGGCGATGTCGGCGTACCGTTTATGCAGTTCGAGCGCGGCAATGGTGTGATTACCCTGATGACTGACAGCACCCTGTGGCAGTCCCAGCGTATTGGCCACTTCGATCACGCCTATTTCTTACAATTGCTGGCCGGCGAAGGAGAGTTTGTCTTTCTCACCCGCCCCCGCTTTGAAACCCTTTCTAAGGTTGCTCGTCAATACGCTGCAGAGTTTTTTCTCGCCGGCGCACTGGCCTTACTCGCTTGGCTATTACTACACGGGCGCCGCTTCGGCCCCTTGCAGCCGGAGCCAGAAGTGTCCCGCCGTTCTCTGCTAGAACATATATCCGCCTGCGGCCATTACTACTGGCAGGACGACCAGGGGGAAACCCTTCTGCGCGGCCATCGGGAAGAACTTCTACGTCGCCTTGGCGCCACCCATATCAACGCCACTAAAAAACGCAAACTGTGCGACAAGCTCTGTGCCTCCACCGGTATGGATGAACGGCTAATAGTTGAAACCTTGTGGGGCAAGCCCCCAACAACCGAAGAAACATTTACTGAACACATGCGTAATCTGCAGCGAATTGAGGCAGTCCTATGAACGAGACCACCCTTCAACCAGAACAACAAACCACGGGCCCGTCACCTGACTGGCAGGCTGCGTCCGCCAAACTTCAGATACTGCGCAACAATATCAACCGGTTGCTGATTGGCCAGGAGCAGGTGGTTGACCAGGTACTCGTAGCTCTATTGGCTTCTGGCCACGTACTGCTCGAAGGTGTACCCGGACTCGGCAAAACCCTTCTGGTGCGCACCCTGGCCAACTGCTTTGGCGGCAATTTCCGTCGCATCCAGTTTACCCCGGATTTGATGCCCGCCGACGTTACCGGCCACGCCATGTACAACATGGGAGAGAGCCGCTTTGAAGTGCGTCGCGGGCCGGTATTTACCAACCTGCTGCTGGCGGATGAAATCAACCGCGCCCCCGCCAAAACCCAGGCCGCCCTGCTGGAGGTGATGCAGGAGAAGCAGGTCACTATCGACGGCCAGGCACTGAAAGTACCCAGTCCATTTATGGTACTCGCCACTCAAAACCCCATCGAGCAGGAAGGTACCTACCCGCTACCAGAGGCGGAACTGGACCGATTCCTGCTGAAAGTCCTCATCGATTACCCCAGCCTCGAAGCGGAACTGCAATTGGCCGCCGCCGCCAGCAGTGGCCGAATTGAGCGCAGCCTGCAGGAAAAGCTGGCCGGAGAAATTACTGTCGAGGGATTGCAGCAACTTCAGGCCCTGGTGCCCCAGGTGGGCTTGGACGAACAGGTATTGAATTACGCCGTGCGGCTGGTGCGCGCCACCCGTCAATCACCGCAGCTGCGCAGCCCCGCCGGCCCACGCGCCAGTATCGGCCTGCTACAGGCAGCCCGCGCCAATGCGCTGTTACAGGGACGGGAATTTGTACTGCCGGATGATATCAAGGCCATGGCCATCCCGGTAATGCGCCACCGTATCGGCCTATCTCCAGATATGGAAATTGACGGTGAAACTGCTGATACGGCGCTGGCAATGATTATCGACAGTGTTGAGGCGCCGCGACTGTGACACAGACTGTAGCTGCAACAGAGCAACAGGTAGCACCAGCACAAAGCGGTCGCACCGGCCCGAGTCCGCGCCTGGTCAAACTGCTCGGCTACTGGTGCCTGGCAGCTCTGGCAATTACAGCAGCGCGAATTTGGTTTCCGCAAGCCAGCTCATTTATCGGCAACCTTTGGTGGGGAGCGAGTGCCCTGTTAATCAGCGCCACCCTGCTGGACTATCTCACTGGTTACCGTGTAACCGGTCTGCAGGGGCTGCGGCGATTGCCAGGCAACCTGGCCCTGGGCGTACGCAATACTGCGCGGCTAAAACTTCACAATACCGGCCCACGCCCACTATTACTCCAGATTTCCGACTCAATCCCACAGCAACTGGGATCGACAGGGCTGCCGCGCTCCGCACAACTTAACCCGGACCAGGAAATCACCATCGAGTACGACCTGGTACCCCGTCGCCGAGGCAGTGCCTCTTTCGGACGAATCGAGGTGCTGGCCAACTCTCCCTGGGGACTCTGGCAGACAAGGGTATGGCTGGGACAGGAGCAGACCGTCAAGGTCTACCCCAATTTTCTTGGTATCTCCTCGCTACAATCTCTCTCCACCGAACAGAGCCTGCGCCTGATGGGGTTGCACCAGCAGCAGCGTCGCGGTGAGGGAATGGACTTCCGCCAGCTGCGTGAATACCGCCAGGGAGACAGCCAGCGACAGGTGGACTGGCGCGCGAGCTCACGGCTGCGCAAACTGATCAGCCGTGAATACCAGGACGAGCGCGACCAGGAAATTATTTACATGCTGGATTGCGGCCGCAGGATGCGCGCTAAAGACGGCGAGTTGAGCCACTTTGACCACGCACTCAATGGCTTGCTACTTTCAGCTTATGTCGCCATCAAACAGGGGGACGCGGTCGGCTTGCAGGCATTTGCTGCGGCACAGGAGAGCAGTGGTGGACAGCTGCCGCCAGTAAAAGGCGAAAGTGCAATCAATCTACTGTTGAATAATGTCTACGACCTCCACTCTGGCACCAGTAGCGCAGATTACACTAGCGCCGCACAACAGCTGATGGCCCACCACAAACGCCGTGCCCTGGTAATCCTGATTACCAACTTGCGCGATGAAGATAGTGATGAACTCCTAGCAGCAGTCAAATTGCTGTCGCGCAATCACCTGGTGATGATTGCCAGTCTGCGGGAGACTTCTGTGGACAAATTGCTGCAACAGCCGATTCAGAACTTTGATAGTGCAGTAAACAGCGCCGCAGCGAGGGACTTCCTACGCCGCAGGGAGCAATTACTTCAGCATTTGCAGGCACACAATGTCATAGTGGTAGACTCGAGGCCGGAGCTTTTGCACCAGTCTCTGGTAGAGGCCTATTGGCGCCTAAAGCGCAGCGGCAGAATCTGAATCGACAAATTTACCGAGTGGGGACTCTCCGAGCCCCCACTCTGCAAACCCTCCCTATAACCTTCCCACTACCCGCAATAATCCAGGGCTGTCCGGGAACTCTACCCAATCCCGGGAATCTCTTATTGAGCGCGCTACCTCCTGGAACCTTTAGCTTCCAGCAAAGTTAGATTTATTTTTAGAATGCGCTGAAGAAAAGAAATTAAATTCCAACAAAACCTGATAAAGCTCAATTTACCTCGTATTAGTTCGCAAAAGTTAACTTGGGGCAGTGGCACTTTGCTGTATCACCCGTTAACCTCTTGTTACTCATCTCCGGGTATTTAAAATGGGCCCGGGCAAAGTACAGACCTTCTTATTTATGAGCGGTAAGCGCACCATCCAATACTGTTCCCGTCTGTCCCAGTGGCAGGCGCTATTGCTATTGCTGGTATTTCTCAGCGCGCGAGGCCTGGTTCCTGCCGGTTTTATGCCGGCAGATTTTGCAGCGGGAACGCCCTATGGGCTCTGCCATGGCGATAGCCGCAGCGCATTATTGCTCAATGCCCTCAAAGCGAATTCCCACAGCGATCATCACGGCGACCACTCTTCAAGCCACAACCACGATACGCTTACCGCTCACTCATTTGCCGATAACCATTGTAATTTTTCCGCCGCTGCCAGTATTGCCAGCGCACCAACAACAGAATTGGAAATAGTCCTAACCGGTTTTACTCAACCGCCCTCTTATCCGGCTTTTTTCCACGTTATCTCTAACGCTTACAGCCGCCCACTGATTCGCGCCCCCCCGGTTTAATTCCTTTTTTATTCCAACATCATCACTCCGCAGTTCGCTGTGGACCGCAAGTCTCATTGCTGTCTTAATATTTTCAGCGCTTTGGATCTTGCCAAAATACGACCACTTTTTCAGGTGGGGATATGTCGCGTGCGCCAAATATTACTCAGGCCTGCGCGCTCACTGCTGCGTGTTCGAAACGCCAGCGAAAAGGATTGAAAACCATGCATCAGAGCATCAACGCAAAAATTTTTCTGAAAAAACCTCTCAGCCTGGCACTCGCTGCCTGCTGTACCTTTTCAGCACATCTCGCAGCGGAAGAATCCGAAGAGCCAGAACCATTAAAAGATAGTGAAATGGAACAAATGGTGGTTACTGGGGTAAAGACTGAACTCCCCCTCAACCTGGTTACCGACCCGAAAAAACCCCGTCAGCCATTACCTGCCAATGACGGCGCCGACTACCTGAAAACAATTCCGGGATTTTCCGTAGTGCGTAAAGGCGGCACCAGTGGCGATCCGATGCTTCGCGGAATGGGGGGCTCGCGCCTGGGAATGGTAGTGGATGGAGAAACATTGGCGGGTGGTTGTCCCAGCCGAATGGACCCACCTACAGCCTATATTTTTCCCGAGGCAATGGACGAAATTGAAGTTATTAAAGGGCCACAGAGCGTCCTCTATGGCCCCGGAAATTCCGCCGGCGTAGTTGTGTTTAACCAGCAGCAGGAGCGCCCCACTGAAAGCGACTGGAATATGCATGCGAGCCTGCTCGGCGCCAGTGCCGAGCGCCGCGATGGTCTATTCGATATCTCCTATAGTTCGCCGCAGTTTTCTATCCGCAGCTCCTCGACCTCGGCATCTGCGGACGACTACGAAGACGGGGATGGCAATGAGGTAAATTCCAGTTATGAGCGCTGGAGCAGCCAGGTCAATTTGGCCTGGACTCCCAGCGACGATACACGGGTCGAGTTCGATACTGCATTTAGCGATGGGGAAGCTGCCTATGCAGATCGGGGAGTCGACGGTTCCAAGTTTGCCCGTGAGAGCCACAAAGCTAAATATGTCCGCAGCAATATCAGTAGCTGGCTCGACTCAATTGAGCTCCAGGCCTACTACAACTATATCGACCACATCATGGATAACTACAGCCTGCGCGAGCTATCCAGCACCGCTACCCCCATGGTCATGAATCTCGATAGTGAGACCACAGGTTTCAAGATGGCTCTGGTGTTTACGCCTATGGACGATGTGGAATTGACCAGTGGAATTGATGCCCGGGAAAATCGCCACACCGGGCGTTCGACCATGAACCAGTCCACCATGGACTACCGGGATATGAAGCGAGAGGCCGATGCCGAATTTAGCCAGCTGGGGTTATTTTCTGAGGTCAGCTGGCAAGTCGCAGCCAATCAACGCTGGATCGCCGGTGCACGAGTGGATGATTGGGAAGTAAAAGACCTTCGCGATGAAGTTGCTCTATCCATGATGTCCTCAGTGGATAACCCCACTGCGGGAGAAACTCGCTCAGAGCTATTGAGCAGCGGCTTCCTGCGCTATGAATATGGTCTCGAGAGCGGCCCCAATAGTTCTGCCACACTCTTTGCCGGGCTCGGCTACACTGAGCGCTTCCCCGATTATTGGGAAATTTTCTCCTACGAGACAGCAGACTCCTACAGCGCACTGGATATCGAATCAGAAAAGACCACCCAGCTGGATATCGGCTATATCTATCGCGGTGAAAAACTCTCTGCCAGTGTCTCCGGATTCGTCAATCAGATTGATGACTACCTGATGATTGAGACGGATTACGAAAAAGCGGCAGTAATGAGTAGCATGGACTCTATGGGTAGTATGAATATGGATAGTATGGACTCCTCCGATATTCGCACTACCTCCATTGTCAGAAACATCCAGGCGCGCTCCTGGGGTTTGGAGTTTGACTCCTCATATCAGCTCAACGAGCAGTGGCGCACTGAATTCACCGTAACATCTGTTCGCGGTGCCAACGAAACCGATGGCACTACCTTGGCACAACTGCCGCCTCTGGAGGGCCGCCTGGGACTCTACTATGAACAGGCCCAGTGGTCAGCAGGTGTTTTATGGCGCGCTATCGCAAGCCAGGACCGGGTGGATATCGGCAAAGGCAATATTGTTGGTCAGGATATTGGTGCAACCGACTCTGCCAACGTCGTTTCCATCAATGCCGGCTGGAAACCCAGTAAAAGTGTACTGGTAACTACCGGTATCGATAACCTATTCGATGAGACTTACGCTGAACATATCAGTCGCTCTGGAGCCAATATTATTGGTTTCGATCAGTTGACCCGGGTTAACGAACCGGGACGCACCTTCTGGCTGAAAGCCATTTATCGAATTTAAAAGCTATTGGGGGTCCCCGACCCCCTTTTTCACTCCCCAGAAAATCAGTAGTTAATTGAGAAATTTCTACGAGTAAATTATTGGGAAAAATAAGTTACTAAAAAGGGAGAAGAAAAGAATACACCGCGCTTGGGACCCTATGAGGCATGGATGCCGATTAGGAGCTTACAGGGATGTATTCACAGCGTGTCTCGAGTGCGGTGTATTCTTTCCTTCCATCCCAGTAGTAAAAGGTGGGAGGCAAACTAAAAGCGGTAGGAAAAATTCAAACTCAGGGTACGCAGATGCCCGAGGTTAACACGTTCTATTTTGCCAATATTATTGTAGTTATACTCTAATGAAGTATCGAAATCCTGAGTCCACATAATTCGGTAACCCACTCCGGCATTCCAAAAGGTATCACTGCCACTGGCATCAATAATATAGATATATCGATCATCCGGATAAAATGGTGGGTATTCTCGATACCAATAGCCTCTTCTTATAACATTGTTCAAATCCACATCGGCATAATTATATCCCACCATCCAATAGAGACATTGAACGTGACAATTCAGGGTAAAATCAATTTTAAAATTTAAACCTACCTGATCTACTGTGACATGATTATCATCAAAATGTGACGCCCGCAGCTCAACTTGCCAGACTCCTACCGCCGGCGTAATTCCAAGGCTGACATAGCCAAAAGAATCCCGCTGCTTATTTAACTGCTGCTCGCCACTCCCAAAACCAACGGTACCGATAATCCGGTACTCTCCCGTGGCGACACCATCAAAAGGATTATTCGCCTCGAATCCATAACTGGACGCAGCTATAAAAAAGGAAAGCAGGTAGACGGATAGCTTTATCATCGCCACTCACATCAAAAAGCCAGTCATCAAGTTCAAGCTCAGTGAATTATTTCAAGTTGTTTCTACATCAATAATGGCCCAGACGCCTCCTACAAAAGCCGGGTTTTTCTTCAGGTTGTCTACATCACCTGCTTGCGGCATTGGCTGTCCAGCCTGACGGAGCTCTTCCAACCGCTGAAAAATCGTTTCAGCCATTTTTTGCAGGGTCCCCTCAAGGGTATCGGCATAGCAGTGGCAATGCGGCAGATCCGGTGCAATGGCACCAAATCCGGCATATTCAATATTGTGCACCACAACCGGGTAGCGCATTGAAAAATACTCTTATGTATTAGCTTTCCAAAGCGTAGACTGCTTTACATTTTACGGGGGAATTTGGCAAGGAAATTAGCTAATTAGCTGGGAAATAATATTTCGCGCTGGCACAGATTCAACACTATAAGTGACAGCACTGAGTAGGAAGAACTGCCGTATTCAAATTAAAACCTGCAGCACTACAGTTTTTCACACAAGAAAATATTTGGAATTTAGTTAACGGGGCATTCTACCTAATAGGGCCCGGCGGGAAAATAGCATGCTGTTATAGGTGCGCCGCAACGCAATATCATTTGCATCGACTGCATTGGAGAGGGCTTCAAAATGCCGCTGCAACCAGTTTATTTCCTCCTCCAGTTCCCGACGCAAACAGCGAATTTCACCTTTATCCTGGTTAAAGCGCAGATCGGGTCCAGACATCAGTGAGCCTCCTGAATTTGGAAATATCCAGATCCCCTTTAAAGCCTCCACCAGTGGTGGTGGAGGCACAAATATACTCTCTATATGTTTATTGGTGTCACACCCTAAGCAGCGGACTTATCCAGCAGTAGGGATTGCCAATCAAAAGAAGAATCGCCAATTACATAGAAAAAGGGATTCAGCAGAGAGTCTTTAGTGTTGTAGCGCAACAAATTAAACTCTTCGTCCACAACAATACCACCTGCTGCTTCAACTACAGCCTGAGCTGCCGCAGTATCCCACTCGCAAGTAGGAGCGAGGCGCGGATACAAATCTGCTGCACCCTCAGCAACCAGGCATAATTTCAGCGACGAGCCCATATTTTTGCACTCGACAGCACCCAGTTCAGACTCGATACGTTGTACCAACTGGTCGACGGTGCCAGTTCCATGGCTGCGGCTGGCCACAAGCTCAACAACTTCACTATTATCCAGGCGCGGCTTCAGTGGGCGCACCCGAATGTCAATTTCGCCATTGGCATCGCGCTTAAAGGCTCCTTCGCCCTTGCAGCCGGCATAAGTGATATTCAGTACCGGTACGTAAACCACCCCCAAAACGGGCTCGCCATTTTCGATTAATGCGACATTTACGGTAAATTCACCGTTGCGTCGGATAAATTCTTTGGTGCCATCGAGCGGATCGACAATCCAGTAACGCTGCCACTGACTGCGCTCTTCGAACGAGGGCATTTCCTGCTCTTCTGATAAAACCGGTACTCCCTCGATAAGCTGTGCTAACGCCGGTTCCAGTACTTTGTGAGCGGCCAGATCTGCGGCAGTTACTGGGGAATCATCTTTCTTTGTCTCGACTTCCAACTCAGCGCTGTTGTGATAAACCTCGAGAATCGCCTCTCCCGCGCGTTTGCAGATCTCTATCACCTGCTCCAAAAGTGCTTTATCCATTACAACTCCATACTCTTTGAATTCACCATTATAAAATCTTAGGCGGAGAAAAGGTCCTGAACGGACAGATAGCGCTCACCAGTGTCATAGCTGAACACCAGTACCCGGCTGCCCGCATCCATCTCCCCCTCGCGCTTTTTCAGGGCCGCAAGGCTGGCACCGGAGGAGATACCCACAAAAATTCCCTCTTTTAATGCGCAACGACGCGCCATTTCAAAACTGTCTTCCTCACTCACCAATACAGTACCGTCGAGTACTTCCGTATTGAGTACCTGGGGTACAAAGCCGGCGCCGATACCCTGCAAACGATGCAGGCCTTTTTCTCCACCGCTAATCACCGGTGATTTCTCCGGCTCTACCGCATAGACCTGTAATTTAGGAAAGTGCTCTTTTAAGACTTCGCCACAGCCTGTGATATGCCCGCCAGTACCCACACCGGTAATCATATAATCCAGCCCTTCAGGAAAGTCTGCCAAGATTTCCTTGGAGGTAACATCCCGGTGCACCTGAGCATTGGCGCGGTTATTAAATTGTTGGGGCATCCAGCTATTCGCATGTGAGGCCAATAACTCTTCCGCCTTAGCAATAGCCCCGCCCATACCGCGCTCTTTAGGTGTAAGGACCAATTCTGCGCCCATTGCCTTCATGACCTGGCGACGCTCTACCGACATAGACTCCGGCATGGTCAGGATCAGGCGATAACCCTTCACCGCAGCAACCATCGCCAGTCCAATACCCGTATTACCAGAGGTCGGTTCGATTATTACCCCACCGGGCTGCAGTGCTCCACGACGCTCTGCATCCTCAATCATCGCCAAGGCAATTCGGTCCTTAATACTGCTGCCCGGATTAAAGCGTTCAACCTTCATCCAAACCTCTATATCGGGGCGAAAGAGGTGATTGATTCTTACGTGAGGGGTATTGCCGATTGTTTCCAGAATATTGGCCGCTTTCATCAGTGAGGCTCTCCATGACTAGTGCTCAAGGCAAACAACTGCCGGGCATGTATTTTCGATGCTCCATATTACCCCAGAAATGTCCCGCGGCCGGCACTGGAGAAAACTCAATTGGAATTAGAGAGTACAAGCTATCGATGATGCGGAGGAAAACCGTTAAATTGATGGGGAGGTATACAAAATAAAAATAAGGTAAGTACCTATGTCCGTAGAAAATTCCGCACCCCAGCACAACTTTCGCAATTACCTGGTACCGATGTTCCTGGCCAGTGCCACTTTATTCATCTTTCTGGATACCTGGAAGCTGGATAACTTGTGGATGCCCGCGCTAAAAGCGCTGCCGATACTGTGCCTAATGATGATTGCCAGACTGGAGCTGCGGGGCAAAACCCTGCTTTTCACTTTTCTAGCCCTCAGTTCCTCCGCCATCGGGGATGTACTCCTCGAAATGCAATTCCCCCAACACTTTGTGTTTGGACTGGGTGCTTTTCTTATTGCCCAGCTAATCTACGCGCTGGGCTTCCTGCGTTTTGCGGAGCCCCCCAATCGGCGCAACCTTATTCGGATACTGCCTATAGTGATTGCCGCACTGCTTTTGGCTCAAATTATCCTCCCTGCTGCTGGGGATTTAGCCCCGGCGGTATTAGCGTACCTGTTAGCTATCCTCGCCATGGCGGTCGCAGCCGCAATGCACAAGGGTGACGCCACCCTGCTATTTGCCGGGGCTGTCATCTTTATGACTTCAGATACATTGATTGCTATTAACAAGTTCATCACCCCTCTACCTCTAGCCGATGCCGCTATCATGCTCACCTACTACAGTGCGCAACTGTGTATCCTGTACGGAATCCGCCGCGCCCAGGCATAATGCAAACGATCCGGGAAGGCAGTGGCAAGCCAACTAAACTTGTCTTCCCGCCCCATTTCAAAGAGGTACATAGCTCCCATGCTCGATTGGCGAAGTATTGATACCGTATTGCTGGACATGGACGGCACCCTGTTGGATTTGCATTACGACAATCATTTTTGGCTCACGCACCTGCCCAAGCGTTACGCTGAAGTCCACGGCTTTGACCCGCAGGAAGCCCAGCAGAAGCTCGAGGCTGAGATCAATGCCCGCCGCGGTACGCTGGAGTGGTACTGCCTGGACTTCTGGGCGGAAAAACTGGAGCTGGATATCCTCAGCATATTGCGCGAGATCGAGACCCGCATCGCCCTGCGCCCTCACACTGAGGCGTTTCTGAGCGGCCTGCAACAACTGCAAAAGCCCACCTACCTCGTGACCAATGCGCACCGTCAAGGGCTGGATCACAAGCTGGAGATCACCGGCATCGACCGCTGGTTTGACGGCATCATCTCCTCCCATGATTATGGACATGCCAAGGAGAGTGCCAATTTCTGGGACTCTCTGCGAGATAACCTGGAATTTGACCCGGAGAACACCCTGTTTGTCGACGATAACCAATCTGTTCTGAGCGCGGCCCAGGACTACGGTATCGCCCACCTATTGTGTATTCGCCAACCGGATAGCCGCGGGCCCAAACGGGAAATCACCAACTTCCCGGCGATCCATCATTTTGATGAGATCATGGCTTTTAACCGCAGCAGACTGGACACCGGGTCCGCTTGATTTCACAAGGAAACCATGGAAAAAGTACGTATCGATAAGTGGCTCTGGGCCGCGCGCTTCTTTAAGACTCGCAGCATTGCCAAGCAGGCGATCGAAGGTGGAAAAGTCCACGCCGATGGCCAGCGGGTCAAAGCCAGCAAGGAAGTCACTGCCGGTGTCAAACTGAGCATCCGCCAGGGCTGGGATCTGCTGGAAGTTGAAGTAACCGCTCTATCGGATCAGCGGCGCGGCGCCGAGATTGCGCGCACCTTATACCGCGAGACCGAAGACAGTATCGCCCGCCGGGAAAAAGAGAAAACCGAGCGACAGGCAGCCAATGCCGGGATACAACAGGAGCGACCCAATAAAAAGCAACGCCGCCAGATACACCGCTTCCTGCGGGAACAAGAGTAGACTCGGCAGACAAAAGTGGTGAAATTTCCGCCATTTCCCACTTTAGCTGCTAAACTGCCCCCACCCAACCGGATAGAAAACAGCCATGATGAAACGACTGATCGCCATTTCCCTGCTGATTTTGCTCGGTACCCAAACCGCCCTAGCAGACAGCCGAGAACACGAGCAGCTCAAGCGCTCAATCATCAAGATTTACACCACCGCCGCCGCCCCGGATTATTTCAACCCCTGGGCCCTGCTCAACCCCAAGCAGCTGTCCGGTTCCGGTGCCGTTATCCGCAACCAGCAAATCCTGACCAACGCACACGTGGTGGCCAACGGCAGCTTTATCCAGGTACAGCGCCACGGCGATGCAAAGAAATTCCGCGCCCGAGTGAAATTTGTCTCCCACGATGCCGACCTCGCCCTGCTGACCGTCGATGACGAAAGCTTTTTCAACGATACCCGCCCTTTGGCCCTGGGCAAATTGCCCGACCTGCAGGAAGAGGTCACCGTCTACGGCTACCCAATTGGTGGCAAATCCCTTTCAATTACCCGCGGAGTACTCTCCCGCGTGGAGCACCAGTATTATGCCCATGCGGAAAGTTACCTGATGGCGGGCCAGATAGATGCGGCCATCAACCCGGGCAACAGCGGCGGTCCGGTTATCTCCAATGGCCGCATCGTTGGCGTGGCCATGCAAACCAACCAGAGCGCTGAAAACCTGGGTTATTTTGTCCCCCCCAGCGTGATCGCTCATGTCTTAGAAGATGCCAAGGACAATGTGCACCAAGGGTTCCCCGAACTGGGGCTGGTAACCCAGAGTCTGGAAAGCCCATCGATGAAAAAGGCCGCCGGTCTCGAGGAAGACCAGGATGGCGCCATGGTCGTTAAAGTGTTCGACAATTCCCCCGCAGCTGAAGTGTTTAATCCCGGCGATGTCCTGCTTGAAGTCGATGGCTTTAAAGTAGCGGCTGACCGGACTGTGGAGTGGAGGGAAAACCAGCGCACCAACTACCACTACGCCGTGGATCGCCACCATGTCGGTGAACGTTTACCGGTGCGCTTCTCCCGCGATGGTAAAGAGCAGACCGCTGAGGTCACGCTGGCCGCAACACCTCCTTCACGCGCTATGGTGCTGGGAGAGCAATTTGACCGCCAGCCCCGCTACTATATCTACGGCGGTGTTGTCTTTGTGCCCCTGAATATGAACCTGATCAAACGCTGGGGCAAAAACTGGCACTCCAAGGCGCCTATTGACTACCTCTATGCCCGCAATCAATGGAGTGACGAGGAACGCCGCGAGCTGGTCGTCGCCCTGAAAGTACTGCCTGCCAATGTGAACCTCGGTTACCACGACTGGAAGAACTGGATTATCGACTCAGTAAATGGCCACAGCATCAAGGACTTCGACGAGTTCGCTCAATTGATGGAAGGCAACAAGCAGGACTTTGTAGATTTGCGCGACCGCTCCGGATATCGGATGGTCTTGGATTCGGCAGAGGCCCAGGAACAGCAGCCTCTGATACTGCAGACCTACCATATCCCCCAGCGTCATTCGCAGGGGTTATTCAGCCAGCTGGCCAATAAAGAAGAATAGAAATATAGAAGGGCATGGAGTAGCCGTGAAATTACTGTGTCTACGTTCCGTAATAGGCGGCCTTATACTGGCCGCTAGTGCAACCGCAAGCAGCGCAGAGATGTACCGCTGGGTCGATGAAAGTGGCCGGGTACACTTTGGCGATCGCCCCCCGACTGACGCCAAAGCCGAGGATGTTTCGGGGGATCTGGCCCCGATCAATTCTATTGGCTCCAATGGCAGTCGGCGGCCTATTTTAACAACCGCAACGAGATCGAGAGTTTCTCAAAAGGTTGATGATGAATACCGCGAGCGCCAATTGCGCGAGAAACAGGAAAAGCAGCAAAAGATGAAGAAAGCCTGCGACAAGGCTCGCAATGACCTTGAAGCCATTCAAGGGCGGGTTGTGTTTCTCGACAATAACGGCAAAGAGGTTCGTCGCACCGAGCGGGAGAGGCAGCAAATAGCTGAAAAGCTTCAGCGGGAAATTAAATACTACTGCGGCTAATTACCCTCCTCCATAAGCGCTGACCCATTGTGATAAAGGGGTAGCGCTTTACATTCTTCCTCTACTGCACCAGCAATGATCAGCGACAGCTACCATTTAGGCATATCCACCTCTAAAATCCTGCGGTTTTAATACCGAGAGCCCCCGACCTATGTCCGATCAGCTGGAACGCTTTATTTTCTCCAAACACGATATTCGCGGACAGGTGGTGACACTTACTGATTCCTACCGCGATGTACTGGAACACAACCCGCTGCCTACGCCAGTAGCCCGCCTGCTGGGGGAGTTCCTCACTGCAGCCAGCCTGCTTTCAACCACACTGAAGTTCGAAGGTGTCCTGAGCCTCCAGGCCCGTGGCGAAGGCGATGTGCCGATGATTATGGCGGAGTGCACTCACCACAGCGACCTGCGCGGCATCGCCCGGGTTGCCGAGGGTGCACAAATCGACGAAACCGCCACCCTGCGCGATATGATCGGCCCCCGTGGAGCCCTGGCCATTACCCTTGAGCCAAAGCGCGGTGAGCGCTATCAAGGTGTGGTTCCCATGGAGCAGGACAACCTGGCCGGCTGCCTGGAAGACTACTTTAAGCAATCGGAACAGCTGGCTACCCGCGTATGGCTGGAAAGCAGTGACAATACCGTCGCCGGTCTTATGTTGCAGATTCTGCCGGGCAATAATGCCGCCACGGAAGAAGAAAATCAGGACGCCTGGGAAACAGCGATTCACTTGGCAGAAACCGTAACTGACGAGGAGTTATTTACCGTTCCCCACCCAGAGCTGATTCACCGCCTATTCCACCAATTGGAGCCGGCGACCCTGGGTACCGACACTATTCGCTTCAAGTGCAGCTGCTCGAGAGAGCGCAGCGCCCGCGCGCTGGTTTCCCTGGGTGCAGAGGATGTCTACCGCCTGCTGGAAGAGCAGCAGGGTGAGATTATCGCGGACTGCCAATTCTGTAACACCCAGTACCGCTTTGACCGGGATCAAATTGAGTCGCTGCTCAACGCTCCCCCCCACACTCTTCACTAATCCGCGCAGGGCTGCGCAACCGCCGAATCCTCAGCGCAGCCCTGCCACCTGTCCCTCTACTCCCCCTATTAAATTCAGAAAAAGAATAATCAAGGCCTCGGCCATAAATTGCCTAAATTTAAGTCGACATTATTTTCCATGACAGCGCTGTCATTGACTACAAAATAGCCATAGTTGGTATCCGCATATTTTGAATTTTGCAATAATGCGCCCCCAAAATTTTCTACGGCTGTCTAAACCTTGGGCAGCCCCATTTTATTTACTGTCCAACTTTCACGGGTATTCCACGAATGGCACAGATCGACGACTCCGCGATGGTCTTCAAGAACCTATCACCGGCACAATTGGTAGAGCAGGCTCTGACGCGCGGCGAGGGCAAGCTGTCAGATACAGGCGCTCTGGTGACTGAAACCGGCGCACGCACCGGTCGCTCCCCGGCTGACCGCTTTGTTGTAGAAGAGCCCTCCACTGCCGACAGCATCGCCTGGGGCAACGTCAACCGTCCTTTCCCGCAGGATAAGTTTGACGCCCTGTGGGATCGTGTAGAGGCTTTTGTTGCCGGTCACGATACTTTTGTTCAGCACCTGCATGTGGGCCAGGATGAAGATCACTACCTGCCAGTGGTAGTGACCACCCAAACTGCATGGCACAACCTGTTCGGCCGCAACATGTTTATCCGCGCCGAAAAGTACAACCCCAAGTCCAAGGAAGAGTGGCAAATCCTGCACGCTCCTCACTTTGTCTGTGAGCCCGAGCGCGATGGCACCAACTCCGAAGGCTGCGTAATTATCAATTTCGGCCAGCGCAAAGTACTGTTGGCCGGTATGCGCTACGCCGGCGAAATGAA
Organism: Microbulbifer maximicatervae (SeqCode); assembly: GCF_052467955.1. Classification (NCBI taxonomy): domain Bacteria; kingdom Pseudomonadati; phylum Pseudomonadota; class Gammaproteobacteria; order Cellvibrionales; family Microbulbiferaceae; genus Microbulbifer; species Microbulbifer maximicatervae (SeqCode). Next base: position 633,475 of record NZ_CP174329.1, on the reverse strand, counting down.
GAAGGCCATGTTCTCCGTACAGAACTTCCTGCTGCCGGAAAAAGACGTGATGCCCATGCACTGCGCGGCTAACGTCGGCGAAGATGGCGATACCTGCCTGTTCTTCGGCCTGTCCGGTACCGGCAAGACCACCCTGTCCGCAGATCCCGAGCGCTACCTGATCGGTGACGATGAGCACGGCTGGACCAAGGGTGCCGTCTTCAATATGGAAGGTGGCTGCTACGCGAAAACCATCGACCTGAGCCAGAAAAATGAGCCGGTAATCTGGGATGCCATCCGTTTCGGTGCCATCGTTGAAAACGTGGTAACCAACGATCACGGCACTGCTGACTACTGCGACACCAGCCTGACTGAAAACGGTCGCTGCTCCTACCCGCTGGAACACGTCGAAATGCGTCAGCTGGAAAACCGCGCCGGCGAGCCAAAGAACGTTATCTTCCTGACTTGCGATGTATCCGGCGTACTGCCACCGGTATCCATCCTCTCCAAAGAGGCTGCGGCTTACCACTTCCTGTCTGGCTACACCGCCCGCGTAGGCTCCACCGAGCTGGGCGCAGAGGCCGGTATCCACCCGACTTTCTCCACCTGCTTTGGCGCGCCGTTTATGCCCCGTGCACCGCGCGAATACGCAGACCTGCTGATGAAGCGCATCGAAGAGTTCGGTTCCAAGGTCTACCTGGTAAACACCGGTTGGACCGGCGGCTCCGGCGACAACGGCAAGCGCTTCCCGATTCCGGTAACCCGCGCTGTCGTTGCCGCTATCCAGAGCGGCGCCCTGGAAGGCGTTGCCACTGAGCACCTGGATGCCCTGAACCTGGATATCCCGATGGAAGTGCCCGGCGTGGACAAGTCTTACCTGAACCCTCGTGAAGCCTGGGCTGACAAAGCTGCTTACGACGATCAGGCAGGCAAGCTGGCCAAGCTGTTCGCCGAGAACATTGAGAAGTTCAATGTCAGCGAAGACGTTAAAAATGCAGGCCCTAAAGCCTAATTAGAGGTTGTCGGGCACAGTGCGCTGTCCGTGACCCAAAAGCCGCTGCTCCCTCAGGAGCAGCGGCTTTTTTTGTGGCTGATCCCAAGCCCCCGGCCCGTCGATTTTTGCGGCTATAGTGAGTAAACAGGCGCCGACGATTTTAGCGTCGGTGGAATAACTCTCTCAGCAGCAATCGCGAGCACTATGTCCGCAGGTAACTCGTTTACTCGCTTCGAAACTCTGTTCCCACACAAGCCGCCCGGGCAAAGAGTGAATCGGGTGGTCGTCAGTGCCCTCGCTTTAATACTCAGTGCCATCCTGTTTACCCTCTGGCTCTATCTATTCCTCTCCTCGCAAGAGAAGTCCTATGTCGAGCAGCGTGGCTATCGCCTCGCCAACGAGGAGACCTTTAACAAATTCCTGCGAGAGGGCAGTAACCGCTCCAGCGTACAAGCACTCAATCAATTGCTTCGGGACCGGGGTGTCGCCGAGGTTTTTCCTATTCGTGATCTTCTGCGACAGGGAGGGGACTGGCTGGAACTGGGGGAACCCCCATTCGCCATACCGCCCAGGGACCAGTGGTCCAATATTGTGAAAACCCTCACCCTGGTGCGAGATCAGGTAATACCGCTAATTGGCCCTGTCACTGTGGTTTCCGCTTACCGCACTGATGCCTACAACCGAAAACTTGCGACCGAAGACCAGCCCCGCCACCGTGACTTTTGCGGGCTGGACTTAATTCCGAATTCCAATATCGGTAAAAACGAACTCGCTGAAGAGCTAAGCACACTGGACGCACGCCTCGGTCCCGATAGCAATGTCGGGATGGGCCTGATTAACGATGTCCTGTTTCATGTCGATACCTGTGGCTATCGCACCTGGTAATTGAGGGAGCTGCCCGATGGTTATGCAAAGTAACAAAGAGTGCGTAGAAATCGGCCAGCGTCAACTGCGCCGGCGGATCATCATCATTGGGGCAATCGCACTGGCGATTCTCACCGGTCTATTTGTTTTTACTTACGAACGAGCGCGCGAGGCTGATGACCGGGTGAAATCCCCTATCGATATCCTACCGCTGCTAATGATCCCGGAGGTTTACGATATACAGGGCTATCCGGCAGCTTCCGAGAGGGCATTCAGCCGCTTCCTGAGCAAAGGCAATAACCATGCACGCTTTACTCAACTCAAAAAATTCCTGCGCTCCAACCGGGTTGACCAGGTTGTGCAACCCTATGAACTATTGCGTCAGGGCAGTGACTGGCAGGATTTGGACGAACCCGCATTCGCCATCCCTCCCAAGGAACTCTGGTGGGGCATCGTAAATACTCTGCGGGTAATCGAGCGGGAAATAGTGCCCCGCGTCGGCCCAGTAACAGTGGTCTCCGGGTGGCGCACAGTGGATTACAACCGTAAGGCCGGGGGTTCCAAGGGAAGTAAACATCTGCATTTCTGCGGGCTGGATATAGTTCCGAAAAAGAAGTTCTCCCGAGAGCAATTGGTACCCGTACTGAGGGATATCCACAAGCGCAACGGCCGCGAGTGGCAAATGGGCCTCGGAATCTATCGGGGCATTCGATTTCACGTGGATACGTGCGGATATAGGCGCTGGTAAAACCCCACCGCATCTGCTTAGATAGAGCAAAAATTAGGCGCCCTACCACTGGGCTGCCGAAAGAGAAGCAGAGGAAGTCGCAGTGCAAGAAAAACTGGAAAGGCGCTCATTTATATTGACCTTATTATTGGTCAGCGTAGCTTTTTTACTCCTAATAAAACCCTTCTTTACCCCTATTTTTTGGGCTTGTGCCACCGCACTGATTTTCTACCCCGTGTACCGTCTGCTGATGCAGCGCTTTCCCAATTCGCCTAATTTAATGGCTCTGCTAACCCTGTTTATGTGTATCGTTCTATTGGTGATACCCGTATTGGTAGTGGCCACCTCTTTTATTAATGAAGCGGTAACTCTGTATCACCGGATCCAGGAAGGACAAATTGATGTTTCTAAATCCTTTGAGCAGATTCGCAGTGCTTTCCCCAGGGTTAACAGCACGCTCGAGAGTATTGGCGTGGATGTCGAGGAGGCCAAGCAGCGCCTGATGGGTGGAGTGATGAATGCCGGTAGCTTCGTCGCAAAAAATGCGATTGAGGTCGGACAGAATACTGTTAACTTTTTCGTTATGTTGGGCTTAATGCTCTACCTCACCTTCTTTCTGATTCGCGATGGTGAAAGACTGGTAAACCTGATTATCCACGCCCTGCCACTGGGTGATGAGCGCGAGCACCTTTTGTTGGCAAAGTTCGCTGAAGTCACTCGCGCAACCATCAAAGGAAATCTGGTAGTCGCTATTACCCAGGGCGGCTTGGGCGGAATTATTTTCTGGGTGCTGGGCCTACCGGCACCGGTCCTTTGGGGTGTTTTAATGACCCTGTTGTCATTGCTGCCCGCCGTCGGTGCCGCATTGATCTGGTTCCCCGCTTCTATTTACCTCTATGCTATTGGCGAACCCATGAAGGCAACGATTTTACTCGCCTATGGTTTCACCGTGATTAGCCTGGTAGATAACCTGTTGCGCCCAATATTGGTGGGTCGAGACACAAAACTCCCCGACTATTTAGTACTATTCTCCACTGTCGGCGGTCTGTTTATGTTTGGAATCAGTGGCTTTGCGATAGGGCCCTTACTCGCCGCACTATTTCTCGCCTTCTGGGAGATTTTTATGCGTGAGTTTGTGCATCCCGAAGATGTCTTAATGCCACAAAAACCTGAAGATCTTTAACCTGTTCCCCGGGGCGGAAAATCCTTAATTCCGCCCCATCCTATTAATATGCAAAGTCAACTCGCACAACAGCTCAGGGGGCAGCCTCCTGTAGCTCTTTCAGCTGCAAATTGAGATCGCTCATCGGCGACTGATCAACCAACAGTGCTCCCTCATTTGCCCGATCCAAATCCGCCACCAGTAAAATCACTGTTGAGAAAGTCAGGGCCAAAGCTATAACTACTTGAGCAGATCCCCCGCGACTTATACCCAACTGGTATCCAATTGCCAGCATCGCCAAAATGGTCATAAAGTACAGGGAGAGCCAGAGTGGACCCGGTATACGGTATTGCAGCCCAACCACAACCCTGGCGCGGTGCAGATCTACCATCCCGTTAACCTGCTCGGCAAACTGGCGTAAATAATCGGCGTTGTAATCCTGTGCGATGTGCGCCTCGATCATACGCCAAAGAGCCTGGTGAATTTCCTCACTGCGAGCTACATCTTCCGGAGTGACGGCGATTGATGGGTCAATATCCCTAAGATTTGCATATTCAGCTATTAGGTCTCGCGCCTTATCCTGCTTATCCAATTGCAGAAAGCTCGCATTTAAATATGCGGCCTGGATGGTATTGACCTCCTGCAACAGCAATGCCTTGCGTTCATTAAATCGGTCGGCTGTCATATCAAGGAATCTCTGAATAACTCCGTGATACCTCTGGCATGCAGAGCGGTTCACAATCAAGGCGCGGCTTCGCAGGAATGTCCAGACCTTGCAAGAAGTCGCAACGCGGAGTGTGAATCGCTCTGCAAGCCCCGAAGGGCGGGCCTTGAAGGCCACAGCTGCTGCGTTGCAGCTCTTGCAAAGGACTGAGCCATTCGCGGCGAGCTGCGCCTAACATCTGCAGCCTTCAAGACCCGCAGAGGCATTACGGGGTTATTCAGAGGTTCCTTAGGTAAATGCCAAAACGAATGCGACCAGGCCCAAAGTGGCAGCTACCGCACTGCCCAGGGAAGAATCCTCCTTGATACTGGCATTCACTACCCGCCGCTGCCCCAGATAAATCCCCACAGCTAAAGCGCAAAGCACTACGGCAACTGAAATGGTATAGATCAGTGGAAGGGGCAGAGTATAGAAAAGGCTGTCAAAGCGCATTTAAGCCCCTGCAAAACGGCAAGTCCATAACGGTGCATTGACGCACCAATATTCTTACTTTGGCGCATTAAGCATAGCAGTTATAGCAGAGCTATTGGCCAGTTAGGCCTTAGGGCAGTAGCATAGGCGTATCGGTAAACTACAAGGGAAATATTCGTGAAATATCTGCTGACCCTCTTAATTACGGCGTTTATCAGCCTTCCCAGCCTCGCTCTGGAAGTTGGTGAAATGGCGCCAAATTTCACTCTACAGGGGTCTGATGGCCAAACCCACACATTGGCGGACCTCCAAGGCAAAAGCGCTGTTGTGATCGCCTGGTTTCCCAAGGCATTCACCCGTGGCTGCACCATAGAGTGTAAATCGCTCGCCCAAAACGGTCACTTGATCAAAGATTATGAAGTCACCTACTTTATGGCCAGTACAGATGATCTTGACGATAACACCCGATTTGCTGAAGAGAGCGAAGCGGACTTCCCGTTACTCAGTGACCCCACCGGTGAAACGGCTAAAGCGTACGATGTACTTATTCCCGTAATGAATATCGCCCGTCGCGTTACCATTTATATCGGTAAAGATGGACGAATTAAAAAAATTGACAAAGATATTAAACCGACAACCAGCGCAGAGGATATAGCGCGAACGCTTGGTGAATTGGGAATTAAAAAAGTTTCAACCTGAAGGGTAATCCAGATCAATTACTATAAATATCAAATAGCTCAAATTTTGGGCTATTTGTATTGCAAAATCACTTCTTAATAGAAAAAGAAATTCCAAAACAACATTGCTCTCCTTCAAAATCCGCCAGCCACTTACACACACTTAGATTAACTTCACCCAGGCTAGATTGAACGACATGCTCGAGAAGGTAATCGGGTTCCCCTGAGGAAAATACACGCTGGTCAGCTTCACGTAACGCTTTGGCATTCTCTGCCCAGGCCAATTGGACATCAGTTTTACCAACCACATCCTCTCCGGCCAATTCGCATATCCTTTGATTACCCCAAATATATTTCTCACTTTTATCTTTTACCCAAAACAAGAATGGAACGTCATCAACGACTTTCAATTCATCTCGAGTCATATAACACCTGTGGATTACTCACATTAAGCATTTAATAAAAATAATAATAGCTGAGTTAATCGACCCTATAAGTTCATAAAAAAATAAAAGGAAAACTTAGCTTTGCAACCTAATGCATGCGTACCACTATTATGCCGTGCAATTTAACTTCACAAAGGTATTATACGGCCAATAATTAATATTGAATATAGAGAGAGGTTATGAAGGAACTGACCAGACACCTAACAATACTAGCAGCATCATCGATTCTTGTTAGTGCATGTAGCGGAGGAGGAAGCAATTCATCTAGCCCAGAGCCGGCACCAGAAGAGTCATCAATTACCCTGCATGGAGTCTTTGACGAAAGCTTCTCTGAGTTTCCAGAAATAACAGTCAGCATTGGCGAAAGCCATTTTACTGCCGAGCAAACAAACAACAATGAATTCACGGTTGAAATAGAAGGCGACCATAGCGACGAGCTAGTAACCATAATTGCGCAGGGTGCGGTCTCAGATGACTGGAGTTACAGTTTTAAATCCTATGCTGGGTCATTTAGTGAACTCTCGAGCCAAGCAATAAATAATGAAGTAAGCTACCTCAACAATAACCCGGGTTTAGTGTTAAACAGCTTATCAGCGTCGATCTCCAACCTTGCAGAGATATCAAACAACAACAGTGAAATCACAACCACTGAAGGCCTAAAAAAACATATTTTCGAAGTGCCTATGGAGGATGCTATTAATTTAGCTATATTCCTAAAAGGTGCAATTAATGAAGAGTTCTCAGACAACACGAACTTTTTCTTTCTCGAAGATAGATATTCAAATACGACAGACTTCATCAGAGATTATTCATTCTCAAAAGCCTATATAGAAGACATAATTCAATCAAATCAAGAGTATGCAGATGAGCTTCTACTGAAAATCCTAGACAATAATTACTCTCACCAACAGAATTACAGGCTGAATGAATCCTTAGAAACAATCTTTTTGACTGGAAGCTCAGGCAGCGACAATTTAATACCCGGGGTCATACAACTCAAGGAAGAATTACAAAATTCCGGCACAGCTAATTTTATTGGAATTGGAGAGTTCACTCTGTCACTGGATGAGGACGGTGACATTAATGGACAAATAGCTGACGGAGTAAGCTGGGGCAGGTTCAGCCTTCATAACTGTATAGATATTCGAAACAGCAACTTTAATACAAGGCATATTTATTCGACGCCATATAGCCAGGTACTGGAGATCAACCTCAATAGCACTTGTACAAGCCAGAGCGGGGAGCAATATGAATACAGCGAAAAAAGATACTTAAACACCATAAATACAAGTTATTCCGCCTCCTGGGAATCAATTCCCAGTCACTTTTCAACTAAAACTTACCATCCAAATTTCCACCAAAACTGCAACTGCAAATACTTCTCTGGAAAGTTCAGCATGGACTCTGAGAATACTGGTAAAGAGAAATTTGGGCCGGACCTAAAAGAAGAAGAAACATTTTCAGCAGTTCTAACTAATGAATTAGTCATAAACTACGAAAGTGGCCAACAAACACGTTACATTCCCATGAGTACATTCGGAAATGCGACCAGGGTCATTGCCGTTAGCACAGGTAGCGATGGCACAACAGATATATTTTCTAGTTTTTTGGTTGAAGAAGATGACACACTACTTGAGGCTCCTCCATTAAGAGTGGAGACTCACACTTCATTTCCAACTCCCAATATTTGGGCAGTCGTTTATTCCGATAATGGAACTATTCAACAAGAATTTACCTACCCTCTCGATCCATTCAATCCATTTTCTGACTATGACTGGATGACGGATGAACGCAAAGGCTCGTGGGAGATAGCAGCAGACGGCTCAATAGTTTCGAACCACTACTATGATCCAAATCTGGAAACGGAGGAGAATTCCACTGCTGCTTACCTGCCATCCTGCGAGGGACAATCTGAAGACTGCATACTATGGAAAAAAAGGCGATTACGACTTATCAATACCGATGAGGATATCTACTATCTTGAATCTTACCTTGAAATCTTCTCTTCAAGACTAGAAGAAGGCCAGACAGATTATAAAAACGGCTTCATTGGCCGCTTTAAAAAAGTAGATATCTAAAACCAGCTGCAATCTATTTTAATTGAAAAATGTGCTTGGAGAAAAATTTTCCCCAAGCACAAACTCTCTTTATTCCCCACCGATCTCCAATTCTTTTAGCTTCCGTGTCAAGGTATTTCTACCCCATCCCAATAGATCAGCTGCATCGCGTTTACGCCCAGCAGTATGCTTAAGCGCAATTTCTATTAACGCTTTTTCAAATGCGGGAACAGCCTCATTTAAAATTTCGCGCTGCCCAGAGGATAGGGCCTGGTCAGCCCACAAGCGCAGTGCTTTTTGCCAGTCTGCCGGTGTTTCTGTCGTCGCGCCCTGCTGATGCAACTCCTGTGGCAAATCTTCAATATGCACCTCGCGCCCAGAGGCCATCACGGTAATCCAGCGGCAGGTATTTTCCAGTTGTCGTACATTACCAGGCCAATCCAGCCCAGAGAGGTACTCCTCAGTTTCCTTGGTTAGGATCTTTGACTCCACCCCCAGATCTTTTGCCGCAGCATTAAAGAAATGCCTCACCAATCGCGGAATATCCTCACGGCGATCCGCGAGTCTTGGAATATGGATGCGAATAACATTCAGGCGGTGAAACAGGTCCTCGCGAAATTTATGCTGACATACCAACTCTTCCAGATCCTGGTGAGTCGCCGCAATAATACGCACATCCACTTTGACCGGGGTGTGGCCACCGACACGGTAAAATTCACCATCAGCCAACACGCGCAATAACCGGGTTTGCGTATCTGCGGGCATATCACCAATTTCATCTAGAAACAGGGTGCCACCATTGGCCTGTTCAAAACGTCCGGCACGCTGGGAGCTGGCACCGGTAAAGGCCCCTTTTTCATGGCCAAATAATTCAGACTCCATCAGGTCCTTGGGTATAGCCGCCATATTCAATGCAATAAATGGCTTATCCCTGCGCGGACTGTGATTGTGCAGAGCCTGCGCCACTAACTCCTTACCGGTGCCGGATTCACCGTTGATTAAAACGGTGATATTGGAGTGAGACAAACGGCCAATCGCACGGAAGACCTCCTGCATCGCCGGCGCTTCTCCAATAATTTCTTTATTACCCTGACCATTTTCCGGCTCAACCCGTTCTTCAGCACTCTGTTCACTGGCGTGCATCAATGCGCGCCGGGTTACCGCTACGGCCTCATCAATATCAAATGGCTTAGGCAGGTATTCAAAGGCTCCCCCTTGGTAAGCAGCTACCGCGCTATCCAGGTCCGAGTGCGCAGTCATAATAATTATCGGCAGACTCGGTCGTTCAGCCTGGAAACGCTGCAACAATTTAAAGCCATCGGAGCCCGGCATGCGGATATCACTGATTACTACATCCGGTGAATCGCTATAGAAATCATCCAGGGCGCGGTCGCCACTCTCGTAACACTGGGTATCAATTCCCTCACGCGATAGCGCTCTCTCCAGCACCCAGCGGATTGATCTGTCGTCGTCAATAATCCAAACGCGATTACTCATTCTCTAGGTTCCTGTATTAGCTAATTCGGTAGTCAGGGGCAGATAAATTTGGAAAATGCTACGGCCGGGTTGGCTGTCACACTTAATCAACCCCTTGTGCTGATTGATAATGTTCTGGGAAATCGAAAGTCCAAGACCTGAACCCTCGGCGCGGCCGGAGATCATCGGGAAGAATATCCGCTCGCGAATTTCCTCCGGTATGCCCGGGCCGTTATCTTCAATTTCTATACGGCAGACCAATGGGCAGTTGCGGCGGCCAATGGTGAATTGGCGCTGGATACGCGTACGCAATACCATCTCCCCACTACTGAGGCCAATACTTTCATCGATGGCTTGCATGGCGTTGCGGGCAATATTAAGCAGCGCCTGAATCAATTGTTCGCTATCGGCGGGAACATCGGGAATAGACGGATCGTAGTCCCTGCGAATTTGAAGCTCACCGATACACTCTGCATCCAGTAATTGGGCAACCCGCTCCAGAACCTCGTGCACATTAACCGGCTCCAGTACTACCGGCTGGCGTGGTCCCAATAAACGGTCAACCAGATTGCGCAGGCGATCCACTTCCTCGATGATAATCTGTGTATATTCGTCTAACTCCCGGTCCGGCAACTCGCGCTGCAATAGTTGTGCCGCCCCGCGGATACCACCGAGGGGGTTCTTGACCTCATGGGCCATACCGCGAACCAGGTTTCGTGTCGTTTCCTGGGCACTGAGCAGCGCATCTTCCCTGGCAATTCGCAACAGGCGATCCATCGGCTGCACTTCCACAAGTAGCACAGAAAACTCGGGGACCGGGCTGACTGAGTAATCCACGGTCCGGGTTTCAAGATTGTTCAACCTCCAACTGGCCCGGCGCACTGTATACTTCTCATTTTTGCGCAATGCTTCCCGCATAGCCTCATAGGCAGTGGGAGATTCTCGCACCACCTCCTCCAACTTCGAGCCTTTAACCCGGGTACTGGAGGCGGCAAACAAGTCCTCAGCAGCATTGTTCAAATAGCAAAGCGATAAGTTTTCATCCAGCACCAACACTGCGGAAGTCAGGCTATCGAGTAATTGGCGCAACTGGCGATCATTCAGCATTCACAAAATTTCCGATTCATTCCGAGGCTCTGACCAAACTCCCTTTGGTCACCCCCAGCAAACTAGCGCTGTATCTAGTCAGTGCAAAAAGCAAACCAAAATGGCGCATAAGCTGGCATTTGTAGGCGGAAGCAGCTTCAACCGGACACAATCAGTGCGCGATTAGCAACAACGGCATTGCGAGTATTCAGTCTCAGAAATAGGATGCCGCCGACCACAGAGAGAATGCACCATTAAGGTGCATAGGTCAAAAAACAGGCAGGCGGACTTTAGAGCGAAGTAAGGGGTAGCGGGAGCTTTGCACTCCCTCAAACATTCACCCCCGAGCTATCGGGCGCTTGACATGAATTGTGATCGTTTGCGACTGGGCCAATACTTGCCCTTTGGGCCCTAGCAGAACCGCCTTGAGCGTATGGGTACCGCGGACCAGGGCGGAGATATCCAGGGAGTTACCAGCCGAACTTCCCTGCCAGCGCTGCCCATCAATAACCGCATAAAAGCTAGCGCCCTCTGGATAATTGGGGGCCACATCCACCTGAAGCGCTATCAGTGTCTGCCCTGGCGGAATAGTCGCCTCATTAATTGGACTCACAATTCGAATCGATACCGGCCCCAACTCTCCATCATCACTTTTGGGCGACAGCTTTCTTGTGGGCAGCTGGCGGGGCAGCGCAATTGGCTGAATATTGATTGGGGCTAAATCCACTTTCTCTGAGTTGCCATTTGCCGGTGGTGTATCGCTAAAACTGACCTGGCCATCGGGCCCAACCACTTTGTAGATCGCGCCAGCCTCTTCATTCTCTTGAGAAGCCGCAACTGCCACCAGAGGCATTGCGAGTAACAGGGCCTTTAATTGCCAAAACCTTGCCATAGTGTTTTCGACCGCAGGGCGGACGCTCCTTTCTTCCCAGATCGGGCCAATGGGATATTCCTGAGCCTCCGCATAGCGGCACTCAATTCACTTCCACTGACAGTGTACTCGCAATAAAAAAGCCCGCACCAGGGTGGCGCGGGCTTTTCGAGAACAGCTCGACGGCATCATCGTGATGCCGGTCGCCATTACACGGAGTAGTACATATCGAACTCAACCGGGTGAGTGGTCATGTTCAGGCGCTCTACTTCTTCACGCTTCAGCTCGATGTAGGCATCGATAGCATCGTTAGTGAATACACCACCGGCTGTCAGGAACTCGCGATCCTGATCCAGAGCATCCAGGGCGCCTTCCAGGCTGGAAGCGACAGTCGGGTACTCAGCCAACTCTTCCGGCGGCAGATCGTACAGGTCCTTGTCCGCAGCATCGCCAGGGTGGATCTTGTTCTTGATACCGTCGAGACCCGCCATCAGCAGTGCGGCGAAAGACAGGTATGGGTTGGCGGTCGGGTCCGGGAAGCGAGTCTCGATGCGCTTGCCTTTCGGGGAGGGCACGAAAGGAATACGGATAGACGCAGAGCGGTTACGCGCAGAGTAAGCCAGGATTACCGGCGCTTCGAAGCCAGGTACCAGACGCTTGTAAGAGTTGGTGGAAGCGTTGCACAGCGCGTTCAGGGCGCGAGCATGCTTAACGATACCGCCGATGTAGTACAGAGCAGCTTCGGACAGACCAGCGTAGGCGTCACCGGCAAACTGGTTTACGCCATCCTTGCTAAAGGACTGGTGAACGTGCATACCGGAACCGTTATCGCCAACCAGCGGCTTGGGCATAAAGGTCGCGGTCTTGCCGTAGGCGTGGGCAACGTTGTGTACAGCGTACTTGAGGATCTGTACTTCGTCCGCTTTCTTAGTCAGGGTGTTGGCGGCAACGCCGATCTCACACTGGCCAGCAGTACCCACTTCGTGGTGATGCACTTCTACGCGCAGGCCCATCTGTTCCATCGCAGAACACATTGCGGCGCGAACGTCGTGCAGGGAATCCACCGGAGGAACCGGGAAGTAACCGCCTTTAACGCCGGGACGGTGACCAATATTGCCTTCTGCAAAGTTGTGACCTGAGGACCAGGCTGCTTCTTCGGAGTTGATCTTGTAGAAGGCGCCGCCCATTTCGGCACCCCAGGTGATGTCGTCGAATACGAAGAACTCGGGCTCGGGACCGAACAGAGCGGTGTCACCCAGGCCAGTGGACTTCAGGTATTCCTCAGCGCGCAATGCGATGGAGCGAGGATCGCGCTCGTAACCCTGACCAGTAATTGGGTCGACGATGTTACAGCGAATGATAACGGTGCTCTCATCGGTGAAGGGGTCGAGGAAAGCGGTCTCGTCGTCCGGCATCAGGATCATGTCGGATTCGTTGATGCCCTTCCAACCGGCGATGGAAGAACCATCGAACATTTTGCCTTCTTCAAAGAACTCACCGTCAACTTCCGACGCAGGGATGGAAACGTGTTGTTCTTTACCCTTGGTATCGGTAAAGCGCAGGTCTATCCATTTCGCTTCACTTTCATTAATCAAACCGAGCGTTTTCGCTGACATTGCAGTCCTCCAGGTCTTGAAAAGTAATTGGTCGCTATGCCTTGCTGTCGCTGCCGGCATTCACTCTCTACCTGGCGTGAAATAAAGCAAGGAGTGTGCCAAATTAGGGCAATCGCCTCATAGTCCCGGTTGGCGCCGGTGCGAGCCCCAGCAAAGTGCTGACGCAGCCAGGATAGATGTATTGTGGCCGAGCAGCCACATAAATACGCACCAAAATAGAACATACTTGCTCTCGCTTCGCCCGCAAACAGTGCACAACCAACTTGGCTCCGGCTAGTTTATAATGCCGCACCTTCTATCAACATGCGGTACCCCACGGATTCCCATGCACTTTGTCGTCAAGTTTTTTCCAGAGATCACCATCAAGAGCAACCCTGTGCGCAAGCGCATGTCGCGCCAGCTCAAGGACAACCTGCAGCGCCTGCTGCGCCAGCTGGACGACCGTATCCAGGTGCGAAAGGATTGGGAAAAGATCGATGTGATCGCGCCCGATGCTGTGTCCCACCTGGGTGGACGTATCGAAGAGGTGCTCTCTCACACCCCCGGCATCGCCAACTTCTCCCGCGTGCGCCAGTTCCCCCTGGGCGACCTGCATGACATGTACGAGAAAACCCTGTCGGTATGGGGAGACGCCCTGAAGGACAAGACTTTCTGCGTCAGGGTTAAGCGCACCGGCAAACACGACTTCCAATCCCTGGATGTGGAGCAGTACGTGGGCGGCGGCCTCAACAAGAACACCGAGGCATCCGGAGTCAAACTGAAAAACCCCGACATCACCGTTAAGCTGGAGATCCGCCACGATAAGCTCAACGTGATCGAAGAGCAGCATCCCGGCCTGGGCGGCTTCCCCCTGGGCACGCAAGACCCGGTTTTGTCGCTGGTATCCGGTGGCTTCGATTCTACCGTGGCCAGTTACATGACCATGAAGCGCGGTATCCGCACCCACTTCCTGTTCTTCAACCTGGGCGGACGCCAGCACGAGTTGGGCGTGAAAGAAGTCGCCTACTACCTGTGGAACAAATACGGTGCTTCCCATCGGGTGCGCTTTATCACTGTGCCGTTTGACGAAGTCGTGGCAGAGATTCTCGAGCGGGTCGACGACTCCCATATGGGCGTCATTTTGAAGCGCATGATGCTGCGCGCCGCCGATGTGATCGCCAAGGAACTGGAGGTGGACGCCGTAGTCACCGGTGAAGCCATCGCCCAGGTTTCCAGCCAGACCCTGAAAAATCTGTCGGTGATCGACAGTGTTACCAATACCCTGGTATTGCGCCCACTGATCACCACCGACAAGACCGATATTATCCGCACCTCCCGGGCCATCGGCACTGAAGAGTTCGCCGCCAATATGCCGGAATACTGCGGCGTTATCTCGGTAAAACCCACCACCCGCGCCAAGATTGAAAAAGTGGAGTCCGAGGAAAACCGCTTCGATTTCACCGTCCTCGATCGCGCTATCAGCAATCGGGTGATGCAAAATATTGATCAGGTGATCGAAGAAGTCGATGGCGAAGCACCGGATGTGGAGATCCGCGAAGAGCCGGGCAGCGCTGTGGTTATCGATATCCGCCACCCGGATGAGGAGGAGCTGGATCCACTGGAGCTTGGCTGTGAGGTGCAGACTATTCCTTTCTACCGTCTCAACAACAGCTTTGCCCACCTGGACCAAGAGCGTGAGTACCTCCTGTATTGCTCCAAAGGCGTTATGAGCCGCCTGCACGCCTCACACCTGTTGGACGAAGGTTTTCGCAATGTGGGCGTGCTGCGCCCGCTGATTCCCCACAGACCGGAAACCATTAAGAAGTAACTTCTGCTCAAGGCGCGGGCAATTACCGCCCGCGCGGGTTTTAAAGCGATCAGCGCCCCGGGGCGGTGATTTTTTACTCAAAATCACTCCCAATTGTCATGCGGCCCCCCTATAATCGCCGCCTTTGGCCGGAATGCTGCTGTAGAAACCCCGCAGGCCCCCGCCCCGACTTACCAAGATTTAACGCCCAGAGGCCCCCAGTGATAGAGAATCTGCGCAATATTGCGATTATCGCCCACGTAGACCATGGCAAAACCACCCTTGTGGACAAGCTGTTGTCCCAGTCCGGCACTCTCGACCGCCGCGACGAAGGCGCCGAGCGCGTCATGGACTCCAACGATCAAGAGCGTGAGCGTGGCATCACCATCCTGGCGAAAAACACCGCTATCCGCTGGAATGACTACCGCATCAATATTGTCGACACCCCAGGGCACGCCGACTTCGGCGGCGAGGTAGAGCGCGTACTGTCCATGGTGGATTCAGTTCTGCTGCTCGTAGACGCAGTAGATGGCCCCATGCCGCAGACTCGCTTCGTAACCCAGAAGGCGTTTGAGCAGGGCCTCAACCCGATCGTGGTGATTAACAAGATCGACCGCCCCGGCGCTCGCCCCGACTGGGTGATGGACCAGGTATTCGACCTGTTCGACAGCCTCGGCGCCACCGACGAGCAGTTGGACTTCCCGGTTGTCTACGCCTCCGCCCTGAACGGCATCGCCGGTCTCGACGACACCGACCTGGCCGACGATATGACGCCGCTGTTCCAGATGATTGTGGACAAGGTTGAGCCCCCGAAGGTTGACCCCACCGGCGCCTTCCAGATGCAGGTTTCCGCTCTGGACTACTCCAGCTACGTAGGCGTAATCGGCGTTGGCCGTATCACTCGCGGTACCCTGAAGCCGAACCAGCAAGTGGTAGTTCTCGATCGCGAGGGCAACTCGCGCAAAGCCAAGGTCCTGCAGGTTATGGGTTACCTCGGCCTGGAGCGTGTAGAAGTGGAGCAAGCCAGTGCTGGCGATATCGTGTGTATCACCGGTGTGGGTGAGCTAAATATCTCCGATACCCTGTGCGATCTGGATACTCCAGAAGCCCTGCCCGCCCTGAGCGTGGACGAGCCCACCGTAAGCATGACCTTCCAGGTCAACGACTCCCCCTTTGCTGGCCAGGACGGCAAGTTCGTTACCTCGCGCAACATCAAAGAGCGTCTTGACCAGGAGCTGATTCACAACGTGGCCCTGCGTGTAGAGCAAGGCGACTCTCCTGATAAGTTCAAGGTTTCCGGCCGAGGCGAATTGCACTTGTCTGTCCTGATCGAATCCATGCGCCGAGAAGGTTTCGAGCTGGGCGTTTCCCGCCCCGAAGTGGTGCAGAGAGAGGTCGACGGAGAGATCCACGAGCCTTATGAAGAAGTGGTTATCGATGTTGAGGAACCTCATCAGGGGCCCATTATGGAAGAGCTGGGCCTGCGCAAGGCCGATCTCACCAATATGGAGCCCGATGGCAAAGGTCGCGTGCGCCTAACCTTTATCGTGCCCTCGCGCGGCATGATCGGCTTCCGCTCCCAATTCCTTACCATCACCAGTGGTTCTGGCATTATGACCAGTATCTTCGACCACTACGGTCCGGTGAAGCAGGGTGAGGTGGCCAAGCGCATCAACGGTGTACTGGTTTCCATGGTCAAGGGCAAAACCCTCGCCTATGGTCTGTTCGCACTACAAGATCGTGGTCGCCTGTTCCTGGGCCACGGCGAAGAGGTCTACGAAGGCCAAATCGTCGGTATTCACTCCCGTGGCAACGACCTGGTGGTGAACCCTACCAAGGCCAAACAGCTCACCAACGTGCGCGCGTCAGGTACTGACGATGCACTCACTCTGTCACCACCCATTCGTCACACCCTTGAGCAGGCTCTGGAATTTATCGAAGACGATG
This sequence comes from Microbulbifer maximicatervae (SeqCode), assembly GCF_052467955.1. Lineage (NCBI taxonomy): Bacteria > Pseudomonadati > Pseudomonadota > Gammaproteobacteria > Cellvibrionales > Microbulbiferaceae > Microbulbifer > Microbulbifer maximicatervae (SeqCode). The sequence goes on along the minus strand of NZ_CP174329.1, from coordinate 616,652 downwards.
AGTTGGTAGAAGTGACTCCTAACTTTATCCGCCTGCGCAAGAAAATCTTGCAGGAAAATATGCGCAAGCGCGCGAAGAAATAATTAGTATTTTCTTCAACTTTAAAAAGGGCCCTTTGGGCCCTTTTTTATTTTTGCCATATCATGACAGAGACTCATCGTTATGACCCACTAAAAAAAACCGGTATCAATCTGTAGTTTACCATCAGAAAACTTACCCAGTTGGCAAATATACAGTGATGCAACTCACCGAACCTCTGACAGTGCCCACAACTGGAAATTTGCCCCTACCACCAGAAACAAACTTATCCTTTTATTCGACAGTTAAATAAAACAAAATTCAACAATAAAGAAAAAGTCGAACTTTAATTTCCAAATTTCACTGTCGCCAGTTCAGTGAATCCACTTTACCCTAGAACAGTTCAATCGCTCATTTCCGCTAAGATTCCCCTTAAATTAATTTAATAAACCCCACCTGCATCACGTTTTAAAGCGTCAACAGGGAAATTATCTCCAGAAAAAATTGTTGTGTGCGCTGTCTCTCTATTTTTCAAACGGAACTTTTATAGGCTCCTTTATTCCAACTTTCCAGTTACAACAATTAATTTTTTATAAATAAATAAGACCTATGGGAGGTCAATCGAATGTTTTCTCTCCTGCCACCTAAGGACCGAACAAGGGTTTCAAAAAAAAACTGTAGTGAGCACAGGCTTGCGCCTAGATTTAAATTCAAAACACTTGCGGCTCTTATTGGTGCAATCGCAATAAGCGGTAATGTTAACGCGCAAGAAACTGAAAAACGTGTATCTGCCTATTGGGCCGACTGGGAATACTGGGCCGACTCATCCTTCACCCATGACAACGTGGATTTCTCCAAGCTCACTCACGTTCAGTACGCCTTTGCCTGGAATGACGAAGACGGCAACATCTACTTTACAGACCCCTACGTTTTCTACGGCCTGGGCGCCCAATCATTTTCCGGCGGCGCCGGTGATGGTCCCGTAAAATGCTCGCCGCAATTCTGGCACCCCTACAGCCAATACGATTCCAGTATTCAGCCCGCGGTCTGCCAGGGCTGGAATGACCACGAATCAGGTTTTGTAAAATCGGTACATGACGACGGTGCCAAGGCGATCCTGTCTATGGGCGGCTGGACCCTCTCCCACAAAGTCTCTGAGATGATGGAGAGCGACACCGCACGTGCAGCCTTTATCGAAAATGCAGTGACACTGCTTACTGACTGGGATTTCGATGGTCTCGATCTCGATTTCGAATACCCCGGCTATGCACCGAACGGCGGACGCTCGATCGACAAAGAAAACTTCACCACCCTGCTGCAAGAGCTGCGCGCGCGCTTTGATGAGGTTGAAGCGGAGACCGGCAAAAATCTGGAACTGACCGCTGCCGTGGCCTGTGGCCCCTCGATTGCAGAAGAGGGTTATGATTTTGCTGCTGTGGGCGAAGTCCTCGACTATGTCAACCTGATGACTTATGACTTTGGTGGCGACTGGGATACCGTAGCCCAGCATACCTCGCCGCTGTACCCCTATGAAGGCCAGGTCAACGAAGGCTTCGACGCAGACAGCTGCCGCAATATGTGGATGACTGAGGGCAATATTCCTGCTGAGAAGATCACCCTGGGTATGTCCCACTACGGCCGCAGCGTAGCTAGCGCCACCGCAATCGGTGAAGCCGCCTCCGGACAAGACGTCGCTCACTGGGGCTCTGACACCGAGACGCGCTACTACCAGATCGTTGAGAAAATGCAGAGCGACTCTTCATTCCAGACCGCTTACGATCCCGAGGCCGTCACCCACTATGGTTGGTTTGAGGATGGCGGTTTTATCTCTTTCGAAGATACGACTTCTATCGCCGCACGCGCCCAATATGTGCTCGACCAGGGCCTTGGTGGCGTGATGATCTGGCAGCTACGCGGTGGAATGCTATTGGAGAACAATGAATACCAGTATCCACTACTCGATGCCGCACTCGAAGTTTTCGGACAGGGTGGCTCCAGTGATAGCGATACCGGAGACACTGGCGATACCGGAGACACCGGAGACACCGGAGACACTGGAGACACCGGAGACACTGGAGACACTGGAGACACTGGAGACACCGGAGACACTGGAGACACCGGAAGTGGCGGTGGCAATAATAATGGCGGAAGCAGCGCCTGCGTCGCGTTTGAGCAGCCCTATGCCGGCGACCCAGGTTATTCAGTCGGTGACGTTGTTGTCTTTGAAGGAGTCGCCTACGAGTCCACCCACGAGCCAAACTGGTGGTCTCCAGGTTCCGCGCCATCGCTGTGGACCGAAACCACCTGTCAAACTGAGGGCGAAGGCTCCGACAATGGTTCCGACAGCGGCTCTGGCGATAGCAACGACAATGGCTCCGATAGCGGTTCTGACGACAACGCCGATAACGGTTCCGATGACAACACCGACAGCGATCAAGGTTCAGGTGAGACCGCTTCCTGCCCCGAATTCCAGCAGCCATATGCTGGTGACGAAGGCTATCAAGTTGGCGACCTAGTAACCTTCGAAGGCCAGGTTTACGTGTCTACCTTTGGACCCAACTGGTGGTCCCCGGCTAACGCTCCCCAGTACTGGGAAGCGAGTTCCTGCCAGTAACCTGGATACACTTTGGCCGCCTTCTCAGGGAAGGTGGCTCAATGTTTGTTCTAATAGAAGGGCCCTTATCGGGCCCTTTCTATTTATTATTTAGTCCGCGCTTAAAATAATTATTACGGCGCACCTTGTAAGATATGCATCACTTCACCAAAGCCATCCTTTGGCAAATTATTTCTCAACCAACGAATTCCATCATTTGTCAGATTTTGCTCATACTTAATTTGATTTTGATCTCGAAGATAAATTCTGAGCCTGGTGTAAGAGGCAATAAATCTCTGCAGCTTGTAATCAATTAAACTAATTTTTTATCATCCATTCTTAAAATGTATTTTGGAACCCAGCGGCTAGGTGCCGGACCAGTGCCAGTAGCTGTTTCAACCGCCTGAATTTGACTCCAATTATACTCTTTAGGAAAAAGGGAAAATAATGAGTTAAATTTCACTCCATTGGAGCTGGCAACAAAATAACTATTTATCCCCAAGACTATCAAAGATAAAAAAACGATAGGATTCTAAAATTTTTACGAATTGATTGCCTCAACCTATAGTCCCCAATATCTTAGACTTAACTCTTTATCAAGTTCTATTTTGGCTTAGGGATTAAGTGTGTAAGCAGCTTAAAGAAGGTCGCAAACAATATTATAGAAACAAACATTACTGACCGCATTGATAAAATATATCCCTCAGTAGTAAGGCCTGCCAAGATAGCGTTCTCAGATAAAGACTGTTCTCGCTGAGATACTAAAAATTTAAAATAAGAAGTAACTATAAGAGCCACTAATGAAAGTGGTAAGCAGAATGACAATCCAGTCCTACTTACAGTGAATAATAACGCGCTGGCTATTCATAGGCGGCATGGGAAACTGTAAAAAAAGAGGATTTCTTTTCATTTTAGGGGGCACTCACCCCCGACACAAAGCACATCTATGCCCTATGCCTTCATAGATATTTTGTTCTTGTATGCAGACTTTGCAGTGGTCCATAGTTACTAAAATTTTTAGGCTTAAAAAATACATATAAAAATAATGCATATTTATTAAATTATTGACAACTATCTTTAGCGAATAGATGACTCATTACAACTAACGATTTCAATATTTAGCACGTTAGAACTAAATAGTTAGATGGAGCCATAGCACTTAATAATCAACGGAAGAGTTAGAAAAGACTGTATAGCACCTGAATAACTCTCAATTCATGAGATCAGAAGACGACTTGGTAAGTTATTGCTTGTTAGACTGGCATGCCGTGGTTCGATCTGCCTGCACCGCAGAACTACTGTATATACGCCACATTAGGTTATTGAAGGAACCATTAACTGCATGGAATCAATAGTGCTTAACTAAATAATTAACACAATAAGTTGTATCCCATTCAATTACCCGTGACACATCAATGATGGCCATAAAAGCGCTGCTCAACTTTCTGCCACTGCGCCAATGCAGTTTGTGAGTGCAAACAAACTGTGAGTCTCTCGAACCTTGAGGCATAAGCGCGTAAAACGGCCAACCCCTGATGTGCTGCAATCTCGTGAGGGAAGCGGTTAGTGCCAGCTCCCAATGCCGGAAACAGTATCGTTTTGCAGCCGCGCTCTATCGCCAACTCTAAAACACTTTCATAGCAGTGCCTCAACAGAACTATGGCCTGGCTCCCCCATTGATCGCCACTGCTCCACTGGGGCGTAACAGTATGCAATAAGTAATCGACCGGTAAATCATAGGCTCGAGTCACGCGAGCTTCACCAACTGGGCATGCTCTTTGATTGGCACATTGGGGGGGTAACCGAGTCCCGCACTGGGCATAAATCTGCGCTGAAAGCCCCCGCCCCCGAATAAGATGCTTGTGTGCCGGACACACCAGAGCATCTCCACGCATCGTCAAGATATCGCCAGAAGTCAGTTGAATTTGTGTCACGATTTCTCAGTTCTAAAGTTTGAGTTACCGATACTGTAGCTTGCTACTTTGGTCGGTGACAGATTCCCCCTATACTCACCATTGCTTCACTCCGGCAGTGGCTACCAGCATAGTTGTATGATGCAGGACGGTCCCGAGCAAGCGGAAGGTTGCAGTCGGTATAGCAACGGGAATGACTATGAGCTCAGGGTATAACAATCAAAACCCCGCGATATCCACCTCTATTGATGAAGTGCAGCGCATAGATCTGCGCAGACGGATATTGGCCTCCTCTTATATGCTGATATTCGCTATGGCTATCACCGGAGCCATGGCGATCATCGCCCTTACTGCAACTAATATCCTGCAGGCATCGACACTTTTTATCGTCGCGGTGGTTATTTTATTTGCGTATATCACTGTCAATATCATCGGTCCTACCGAGAAAACGCCATTATTGGTGGGAATTCTTTTATTGGCGCTGTATTTCTACTTACTAATGACTGGTGGTGTAAACAATACCGGATTGATGTGGGCAGTTATGCTGGTCCCCGGATTTATCAACCTTTACGGCTATAAAACCGGCACCACTGCACTGCTCGGCATAGGTCTCGCTACGGCAGCAATCCTGTTTTATCCGGATTTCCCAGGGCTCACGGCCAAATATGATACGGCCTATCGTGCGCGTTTTATTGCAGTATTTGGTGCACTCACGGCTCTAACTGCATTACTTGACAGTAGCCGTCACCAAACCCAACAGCTCCTCCAGCGATTAACAGGTGAATTGGAGACTTATGCTGCCACGGACACATTGACCGGATTAGCGAATCGCAGAGAAGCATTTCGCGCCATTCATGAATTAGAGCGCCGGAATGCTGAGCTGAAAGATCAATATGTCATCCTTATTGGTGACTTAGATAACTTCAAGACGATCAACGATACCTACGGGCACTCCTTTGGCGACCGCGTATTACAAGATGTTGCCAAGATATTGAAAAGTAACACCCGGTCTGAGGATATTGTGGCACGCTGGGGCGGCGAAGAATTTTTATTGCTATTGCCGAATACTGACTTGAAAGGCGGCAGTGTCCTTGCAGAAAAACTTCGTCGCAGAGTATCCACCCTCAGTCGCCGCTATACACGCCCGGTAAAAATCTCAATCAGTCTCGGAGTCGTCGAAGGCAGCACCAATGGCAAGCCACTCAATCAGCTATTGGCCGAAGCAGATAAACGTATGTATCGAGCCAAGAATGGCGGGCGCAACAAAGTGGTAGCCGCATAAATATTAAGTCACCAAGTGACGCAGTAGATAGCCAACGGCGAGTGCCAGGGCCGCTGCGCTACTGCCAAAAAACAGAGTTTTTAAGCCCGCCACCAGCAGGTGGTGGGAAAACACCAATCCTTTGCACAAGCCAATAGCAAAAAAAGCGCAGACCGAAAGAACGACGCTCGCATAAAATTGTTCGGCGGGATTAAGGCTGTGGAAAAGGTAGGGCAACAGGGGGATAGCACCTACACACAAAAAAGCGGCGAAGGTTATCAGTGCCGCCCCCAGAGGCTTATGCTCTAAGCGGCTTATACCGTACTCTTCCGCCAGCATTGTCTCTATCCACAGCTTTTGATTCGCGGTGATAGTGTCAACAATATTGTCGAGAACTTCACCTCGAAATCCCTTTCGATAGAAAATCTGCCTGATCTCTTCCCGCTCTCCCTCGGGAATTAAAGCAATATGCTGACGCTCTGTACGCATAGCCGCGGCTCGTTGCTCACGCTCCACACTGGCAGCTTCATAATTGCTTACCGCCATGCTGAAACCATCAGCGATAAGATTGGCAAAGCCCATCACAAGCACAACCGCTTCGGAGAAGCCTGCACCAAAAGCGCCTGCAACAATGGCAAAGGTAGTTACGCAGCCATCTATCGCTCCCAAAACAAAATCAGAGAGCCACTGTGACTGTGGACGACTTCGCAAGCGCGCCTCAATACGCTCCGGTCGATGCTCCTCAATTAGCGCTTCCCGGCTTTCCTGTTGGTGTTTTGGGTTTTGCCGGTCCATAACCCGACGAACTACTGTAAAAACCGCTGCATAACATAAGCATCTTGTAACCTTCCCAAAGGATCGGTAAATGCTCTATCTAGCGTTTTGATAATAGTGAAGCCCAGCTCGGTATAAAGGGTTATTGCGGGCTCATTGTCGCTGGGAACGTAGTTGAACTGCATTTCCAAATAGCCGGCGTCCTGGGCCCTGGCGATTGCATGCTGGACCAGTGCACGATCTACACCGCGATCGCGCACATCCGTGTGCACGAGAAAGTTGGCTGTCGCGACATGGCTATGAATACCAGGGAAATTAACCCCTAATTTATACACCCCCAGCAGGTGAGGTAACTCTTCGGCAACATAAGTCTGTAAGTCGTCATTAAGCCATTGAGCAGAAAACACTTCTCGACTGATCTTATGCGAGAAAGGCAGATCCCCTCTGTTTCGCACAACACTAAAGAGGCTCCACATGCCTTCGAGGTCATACTCTGTAGCCTGCCGAATATCCATAGAAATCCATATCTCAGACAGCTTGCCGCACTTGCCTAGCGCACAATGAAGCTCCCCCGATCTACACCGGTATTTCCAGTCTTGGGATCATAGGCATATAGCACAATTTCATAAACACCTGGCAAATCCGTCGCAAAAGGTGCACTAAAGGTATTCATAGTCTCCTGTATCTCTAGCGGCACTCGAGCAAATGATTTGCCATCTCTTTTAACCAATGCCACAACTTCTATCTTACTGCCGTCCCAAAGCCCACCATCGGTAAGTGAACATCCGCACATCATTACCACATTAGCGCGAATATCAAAGGGACTCTGGTCCAAACCTGAATAGAGATGGGTCTGTGGGCTGAGTAAATCTACCAACATTCCCGGAATTTCCACAATCAGCCCATCACCAGAAATAGGCTTTCCCGGAACCAGCCAAGTCTGTGTCTGCGCCGCCACTCGGGCCTGCTTTTTGATATACGGCGCAAGAACTTCCACCGTCAGAAACACCGGCTCACTGATATTCAGTGTAGCGGTAAAATGTGCGGCGCCATCGGCGATAGATTGAAACCTCTCTCGAGGCGTTTTCATAATTCTGGCGGTGTCACCGGTACTCCCTTGGGTAAGCCCCTTGGCAAGGATTTCCCCAGAATCTGCATCGCGAATAATAACCATGGCACCACCGATGGAAGAACCAATAAATTTGGCATCCATGGCCTTGGCGCGGATAGTTATATCCGTAGGCATCCCCTCAGAGAGAGCTTTAGCGCAAAACGGCATTGTGATTATTTGCACAACTAATAGACACAGATACAAAGCTATATTTTTCATTTATATTTCTGCTAAGTTTAAATAATTTTGAAAATAACTATAATTCTCTCAACCTCGCAAATGCAACTCTATAGTTTTTTAATTTCTTAGAGGAGCTTTCTCTTCCCTTCACCTGAAAAAAATTAAAGCAAGTTGTTTTCATATCTCACATTACAATTCAGACGTAGGAATAAATCATCAGTCACAATATGTCAGATAAGTAATCAAGGCAGTAAGCATGCTGAAACTGGCCACCAAACTGACGAAGAAAATGGTTTTAACTCTGGCCGCAGTATCTGGTGCCTACGCCCTAATGTCCTATATATACAACACCCAATTTCCTCAATCAGTAACCTTCAGCAGGAATCCTGTTTCAAGAAAATCAATTAAAAATTTAGACTACCTGAAAGACAAAGATACGATAAAAATTCTAATTGTAACTGGAGGTGGTGTTCGCGGTCTCATCCCCCTCTATGTTCTTAAGCATATTGAGAAACAATCTAAAAAACCGATTAATGAGGTCTTTGATATTTTCGCAGGCGTTTCTACAGGAGCAGTTATTGTAACCGGAATTAATATACCAGGTAACGCCATCCCAAATCATTTTGGTGAAAAAATATCTCATTTAGACTACCTGATAAATGTATATAAGAGCGTAACTGGCTACCTGTTTAAGTCTCCGTGGTACCACATAGCACTTACAGGTGCGGGGCTTTTCTCTCCCTCTTATTTTGGAAAACGCCTACATGAGATTATGGAAAAATACTATACAAAGGAATTAGATTTTACTGATTTGGATAACTATGTGATCATCCCCGCTCTCAATATTGAAAGCGGTGAGGTATGTCTATTCAAAAATAGAGGGGAAACTGTATACAATTTACCGACTAATAGCCTGTATCAGTTAATGACCGCAGCAGCCAGTGCAGAAACCGCATTTCCCCCTGTGGCCTTTGAAGGAATGAACGCCAACTTTAAATCTTCCCATTTGAATTTTGCGACGTCACAAGAAAATAGTTCTGGTAGTGTGTTTGCTGATGCAGCAATAGCCCTAAACAATCCAACTAGTTTGATACTAAGGGACATTATCCGCGATTTTCCCGATAAAAAATATTACGTTCTGGTCTTGTGCTCAGGTTATCCCAGACTATTGAGCTCAAACATGAAGTATCACTCCCTAAGAAAATGGGGACGTATTCACTGGGCCCGTGATGCTTGGGCAAACATTCAGAGATCAATGGATAAAAATCAACTTTACATGCTAGAAGTTGCGAAAATCATTTCAGAATCGGGGCGGATTGAATACGACTTCCTAAACGTTGATATCAATAAACCTTTTGTCGGGATATTTGACCACGATTTATTACATCACCTTAAAAGTTACTCCAATAAACTCATTAAGGGCAACGAGAGGAGCCTAGAGAAAATAATTAGACATCTGAATGATTTAAAGTAGGTGTAATATAAATTCTATTGCCTACCATTCTCCCAAAAGAAGACGATCAGATTTTCACGACCACCACTATTCCTAGAAAGAAAAAGTAAAAAAATAAGCCGGGCTATGCCCGGCTTATTTAAAAAAATTAACGGAACTACTCAAGACTGTTTAACTGACTCTACCCAAGAGGCTACGCGGCTCTCCAATACGGGCACTGGCAAAGCACCGCCACCCAGCACGGTATCGTGGAATCCGCGAATATCGAATTTATCACCCAACTGATCTTCAGCCTGCTTGCGCAGCTCCTGAATCTTCAGCATACCGATCTTGTAAGCGGTCGCCTGGCCCGGCCACGCCAGGTAACGACGTACTTCGGAACGAACTGCAGTCTCGGGGATTGCGGAGTTTTGCAGGAAGTACTCCACCGCTTGCTCTTCACTCCAGCCTTTGGCGTGCAGGCCGGTATCAACAACGAGGCGAATGGCTCGCCACATTTCAGCCGTCAGGTGGCCAAACAGGTTATAGGGATCTTCGAAGGCCCCCATTTCTTTAGCAAGCTTCTCAGAGTACAGCGCCCAGCCCTCTACATAGACAGTAAAGTGAGCTTGAGTGCGGAACTGCGGGATACCTTCCAATTCCTGAGCAATTGAGATCTGCATATGGTGACCGGGGTTGCCCTCGTGGTAGGCCACAGTTTCCATATCAGTCGTGGAATAGGCACTCATATCGGACAGGTGCGCATAGTAAATACCCGGGCGGGAACCGTCGGGAGTGCCGGGGTAGTAATGCTGGGCACCGCCATCCTGTTCGCGGAAAGACTCAACCCGCTTTACTACCAACTCAGCTTTCGGCAGAAGGCCAAAGTATTCCGGCAATTTCTTGGTAATGTTGTCTAGGAACGCGGTTGAGTCATTCAGGTAGCCCTGGCGTCCTTCATCGGTATTCGGATAGTAGAATTGACCATCTTCGCGAATAAACTTGAAGAAATCCTGCAGGCTACCTTCGAAACCAACCTGCTTCTTGATAGTTTCCATCTCACCACGGATACGCGCCACTTCTTCCAGGCCGATATTGTGGATCTGGTCGGCAGTTAGGTCCGTAGTTGTGGTATTGGCCAGGCGCTGATTGTAGTAGGCCATACCATTGGGCAAGCTACTAGCACCTTGAGGCTCTACTGAGGCCTTCTGCATATCCGCTTTGAGCCAGGTAACCAGCCCTTGATATGCGGGGAAGAACTCAGTCTCTAATGCCTTGCGTGCTTCCGCAGTCAGCTTGTCTGCCTGCTTCTGATCAATAGTACCGGCTTCGAGCAGCTCAGCGATCTTTCCTTTGGCACCGGCCCACAGAGGTGCATCTTCACCATCGGTAAACGGCGCGCCTTCAATCAATTTACTGGACTGATCAATCGCACCTTCATAGGCAAAGCGCGGGGGGCGGATACCTTCTTTGGACGACAGCTTGGCGCGGTCAAGCAGCTGGTTGATCGCGCGGGAGATACCACCGATACGGGTGATATACGCCTGCATATCTTCAATGTTGTCGACCTTGTGGAAGTTCAGCAGGAAGTTGGGCAACTGCGATTGTGCACCTCCCATCTGCTCAAAGATGTAGCCGTGACGGATAAACGGCGCAGCGGCCTTGGCCTGTTCAAACTGATAAATCCAGATATCGTAGGAAGTTTTCCCTTCCTGGGTCAGCTTGCTGTAGTCGAAATTCTTCTTGAGCTCTTCAACACTTTTCTCTTGCCAAACCAAGCGGCGAGCCTCTGCGGCTTCACTCATATCGTCGATTTGGTCGTAGTGGTCTTTGCGGCCCAGGTAGGACAGCTGAATCGGACTGAACTGCAGCTGTTCCTCATAACGCTCATCCAGCCACTCAGTCAGGCGCTTGGTTTCGGCAACCGCATCTACAGTTACTGAGGCCTCGGCAACCGCATTTTGGGGCTTATCTGCGTTAGCTACAGTCTGGGTACTCTTGTCACCCTGACAGCCCGCAAGGATAGCGACAGCCAGCAGGCTGGGGATCAGTGGGTTGTTCAGCTTTATCGGCATCTTCCTATCTCGATCAAAAGTTGTACAAAAAAACGCCGCTAACTTTGACACGAATTCGGTGAGGTGTCGATTCATGCCCCCCAGAACGCCATATGTTTGCGTTGAGTTGAGGCAAATCGGAGATTTTGGACTAGGTGGACCCAATACCTGGAGCAGGATATTGCCACAAGTGACCCTGCGGTAATAGACTAACGCCGGCTTGTGACCCGGTCCACGATATGTAGCTCTCGCTGGGGAAAGGGTACCGTCAAGCCTTCTGCCTCCAGTGCAGGCTTAAGCTTTTGCATCAGGGACCAATAAACATCCCAGTACTGATCATTGGCAGCCCAGGCCCGCAACTGTAAATTTACCGCGCTGTCAGCAAGCGCCTTAACAGCGAAACTTGGCTCTGGCTCAGCGAGAATACGGGGTTCCTGTTCTACCAAGCGACGTAATACTGTTAGACCGCGATCAATGTCATCGCCATAGGCGATACCCGCCACAATCTCGATACGGCGAGTCTTATTGCGACTGAAGTTGGTGAGCACTTGCCCCCAGATAGCACTGTTGGGTGCGATAATACGCAGCCCATCCGTGGTATCCAGCTACGTAGTAAATAGCCCTACCTCGCGAACAGTGCCCATTATGTTACCGAACTGAATCACATCCCCAACGCGGAACGGCCGCAATCCCAGTAGTAGAAACCCCGAAGCAATATTTTGCAGGGTATCTTTCAACGCTAAGGCTACTGCCACACCAGTAGCGCCGAGTAGAGCAATTAAGCTGGTAGTGTTAATACCAAATACATCCAATACCAGCAGTGCGCCAACAATATAAACCGCCCAGCTCGAAATACTGCGCAGTACTGGGCGCAAGATAACATCAAACCGGTCCGGCAGACGATCAACCGCTCGGCGGGCAAGATGGGCCACAAACAGCGTCACCAAAACTATCAGTAGTGCGGCCGCCAACTTTAGGGATAATGCAGTTACTTGGGGCCAATACTCATTGAGTAAGCTATTAATATTCATCGATCCCCGAAAATAAATCCCTATTTTAAATTCAAGCCAAACCTAAATTCTGCGCCTCATCGACACAACGCTGATGAGCCGGACAAGTTTCCAAGTGATCATTGACCATTCCAGTTGCCTGCATATGCGCGTACATAATGGTTGATCCCACAAAACTAAAACCCGCTTTCTTTAACGCCTTACTCATCGCATCAGATTCTGCTGTAGTGGCCGGCACCTGTTTCATGGAGCGGGGGCGATTAACAATCACTCTTCCACCGGTGAACTGCCAGAGAAAATCCCTTAAGGATATACCGCGATCGCGCAATTCGAGGGTTGCCCGTGCATTCTTGATGGCCGATTCAACCTTGAGCCGGTTGCGAATAATTCCCGGGTTGAGAAGTAATTTCTCTACCTTTTTAGGGGTGTACCGAGCAATTTTTTCAGCATCGAAATTATTAAACAGTTTACGATAATTCTCCCGCTTATTGAGCACTGTAATCCAGGATAAGCCCGCCTGGGCCCCCTCCAGCAACAAAAACTCAAACAGGATCTGGTCATCGGTAACCGGCCTACCCCACTCCTCATCATGGTAATTTTGATAAAGTGGTGTAGACAGGCACCAGTCACAGCGCTTTTCCGCCATCATTACTTCCTTTTTATGACTAGCTTGCGCCGGAGAAAAAGTAATACTGAATAAGCTGTAAAACCAAAAGCAAGGCAACTAACCCAAAAATAATATTATTACGATTCACTTCGACTCCAACAAATTGTTCTGTACTAACCAATCGCGACATTCGCATAACATAGTATCCAAAGCCACCCCCGATTGATAACCGAGTTCACGTTCAGCCTTAGCACTACTAGCAACGACTCTCCGCGTTACCAACGTGGCCTTTTCAGGAGTAATAACCGGCTCTTGCCCACTCACACGAGACCAGAGATCGGAAAACCAGGCGATAGATTGAATTAGAAATGCCGGTGTGGTGCGTTTTGGTACAGGTTTATGCAATAACTCAGCGATCTTTCCAAAAAATTCTAAAAAACTGGCATCCGTTCCGGCCAAGATATAATTTTCACCACACCGCCCCTTTTCAACCGCATCGATGTGGGCTCGCGCTACTGCACCGGCATGGCAAAAAGAACCCCAGCCCGGTGGAACACCTGGTAATTGATTTTTATCAATCAGAAAAAAGGTCTGCGCCCAGCTGGTGGTATCGTATTTACCCACAATAGCGCAAGGGTTTAGAAATACCGCATCCAGGCCCTGCTCAATTTCCTTGCGAACGGAAATTTCCTCTCTTTTTTTCGTGTACAGATAGTGATGATGAGGGTCATCTGCCAGCTTATCACTTTCTTCAGTAATTCTTTCCTTATGGTAGCCATAAGCAGAAATTGAGCTGGTCACCACCATCCGCCCTACATTTTTCTCCCTGGCAACTTTGGCAATATTCGCCGCCCCCTCAACATTATCTTTCCACTGCTGGGCATTACCGCCGCGCCACATACTGGTATTAGCCGCCATATGGAAAAGCGCATCGACATTATTTGGAATTGCAGCTTGAAGGGACTGAGGGTCATTCAGAGAGGCCTCAACCAGATTGACGCCCAGAGAGCGCAACATATCGGTATTGGAGGTGCGCCGATGCATGGCGGTAACTTTCCATCCATCACCAACCAATTGCTCTACCAAATTAGCGCCGAGAAAACCGGTTCCCCCGGTTACAAATGCGTGTTTCATAAATCCACCGGATGAGTTGTTATCGTTATTCATACCCAGTGATTAGCTCTATCGAAGCCACCTCCTTCCGGAAGGGCAGACCGGTTGGTGATACCACCACTCCGACAGAGTGGGCGGCACACTAACTTCATTAGTGACACCGCCGCAAAACTAAACCCCTTTGCAATCGTCCTACCGGGAGTTTTATTGATTGATCCCGCTATTACTTTTGTTGGGTTAGTTGGAAAGGCTACTCGATTTTCATGCCCAGCTGGTAGGCAAGGAAGCTCCACTGATTGGCGAAGTCTTCCACCTGCATCCATACCGGCTTGCCTGCACCGTGCCCAGCCCGAGTCTCTACGGCAAGCCAGACTGGTTTGTCACAGCCCTGATCTTTTTGTAGGGCTGCCGCAAATTTGTAGCTGTGCCAGGGAACCACTCGATCATCGCGATCGGCAGTGGTGATCAGCGTGGCCGGATAGCAGGTGCCCTCACGGGTGTTGTGGACCGGAGAATAGGCATACAGCGCTTTGAACTCATCGCGATTTTCACTAAGCCCATAATCGCTCGACCACTGCCGGGCATTAGCGGAAGCGGTATGATACCGCAGCATATCCAGGACACCGACTACCGGTAATGCCGCCGCAAACAAATCCGGTCGTTGTACCAGCGTTGCCCCCGCCAATAGTCCACCATTGGAGCGACCACTGATAGCAAGCTTTTCAGGAGAAGTGACTTTCTCCTCGATCAGCCACTCAGCTGCAGCGATAAAATCATCGAAGACATTTTGCTTTTGCGTCTTGGTACCCGCCTGGTGCCAAGCATTGCCGTACTCGCTACCACCGCGCAAGTTGGCCAGTGCCAGGGTGCCGCCCATATCCAACCAACCGACAAAGCGGTTGTAGAATCGCGGTAACTGAGCGGAGTTAAAACCACCATATCCATAAAGCAGCGTGGGGTTGGAGCCATCTCGCTTCATTCCCTTCTTATGCACGAGGAATAGAGGCACCCGGGTACCGTCCTTACTCTTATAGAAATGCTGACTCACAGTCAGATCGGAAAAGTCTGCTGCATATTTTGGCTGCTTGAACAGTTTGGTTTCACCAGTCTGTACATTCAGGTGGTAGATACTCGGCGGGGTAATAAAATTAGAGAAAGCGTAGAAGGTCTCAACTTCATTCGGCTCACCATAAAACCCCTTCACTGAGCCCACCCCTGGCAGCTTCAGCTCGTACTGTTTCTTACCGTTAGTATCGGTCACCAGCACTCGCGATTTCGCATCCTCCAGGTAGTGAAGCACAAAGCGATCACCGATATAACTGGCACTCTGCAGGGCACTAGTCGTCTCCGGCACCAGATCGCGCCAGTGTTTGCGTTGCGGCTTATTCAGATCAATAGCGATTACACGGCCCAGCGGCGCCCCCGCACTGGTCTCAAAGTAAAAGGTGCTCCCTTTATTTCCGAGATACTGGTATAGGCCATCCCAGTCATCCAGAAGCTTAACTACCTTGCCGCTTTCATCCCGTAAATCGCGATAGTAAAAGCCGTTCGAGTCATAGCCGTCGAAGATGCCAAACAGGAGATAGTTGCCATCGTCACTCACCGTCGCGCCTGGATTGCGGGTGGGATGATCAGTAATTTCATAGACCAGTTGATCACTTTCCTGGGCATCTCCCAGTCGGTGAAAATATACGGCTACCTGTTTGCTATCATCCGCCGTGCCATCTCTGTTAAACGGGTACCGGCTATAGTAAAAACCGGACTCATCCGGCGCCCAACTGGCATCACTAAACTTGATACCGGTCAGCTGTTCCTTCAGATCCTTGCCTACCTTTAGGTCGCGAATACGATAGTCGGTCCAGTCAGTGCCACCATCCGAGATACCGTAAGCCAGATAGCGGCCCTTTGGACTGACTTTGAGGCGCTTGGCAGCAATAGTGCCATCTTCACTTAGGGTGCGTGGATCTAAAACCGTATCGCCCTCAGCGGACAGGCTAGAGGCCTTATAGAAAACATTCTGATCCCAATAACCGGTGTTGTAGCTGTAGTAATAGCTATCGCCCTTCTTGTACGGAACACCGTAGCGCTCGTAGCGCCATAGTTCTGCAAGCCGGTCATTGATTTTCTGCCACCCGGGAAGGTCCTTCAAACGCGGTAATGAGTGGTCATTCTGTTTGGCCACCCAACTCTTTACCTCATCACTGGACATTTTTTCCATCCAGCGATAGGGGTCAGCCACATTTTGACCAAAATATTCATCAATTTGAGCACCCGGCTTACTATCCGGATAGCTATCAGCTGCGTGAACACTCACCGCAGCAAGTGCACCGGCAACCAGTGCCACTAGCTGTCTCTTCATACCGTTATTCTCGGTTTCTCTACTGGTAACAGTCCGCTAATCTAGGCGATTTAGACGATCGGTTCCAGAGCAGCAGAGAGAAGTGAGATGAAAGGATTGATCCAAAGGGTAAGCCATGCCCAGGTTAATGTAGCGGGAGAGGCCGTTGGGGCCATAGATAAAGGTATCCTCCTGCTGCTAGGTATCGAAGCCCAGGACACTACCGATAGTGCAGATAAGCTTCTGCACAAAGTCCTGAATTACCGTATTTTTCCCGATGATAAAGGGCGTATGAATCTCAACCTCCAAAAGGCGGGAGGTGGGCTCCTGATTGTCAGTCAGTTCACACTAGTTGCCGAAACCGATAGAGGTTTACGCCCAAGCTTTAGTCGCGGCGCATCACCAGAATACGCGGAGGAGCTCTACAACTATTTCGTTAAAAGTTCCAAAGCCCAATTTACGCCAGTGGCCGCTGGAATATTTGCAGCGGATATGCAGGTTTCACTAGTCAATGACGGCCCGGTAACTTTTATGCTGGAAACCTAGAGACCTTCCACAGGCTCTTTCTGTTGTTTCACCTAATCAGGAAAACTCTACCCGTTGGTTAGGCTGCCAATGACTAAAAAATATCGCTAAAAATGGAGAGGCAAAAGGATGACTAAAAAGCCTATAGTAGTAAACAGTGATATCAAACTCGATCCACTTTTGGATAGCGACACAGAAATCATCTTTGCCCTAATTGAACATAACAGACCACTGCTAGAGAAATATCTCTATTGGGCAAAGCTCGTTATCGACCTCCCAACCACAAAAAAATACATTAACGACAGAATATTCAGCAATAGTTTCGGAGCATCCTGGTACAAGATCCACTATTCAGAAAAGGTAGTCGGGATCTTTGGTATCAAGGAAATTGACCTTAAAAAACAAAATGCAGAAATAGGATATTGGTTATGTAAAAGCTGCCATGGCAATGGAATCGTGACTCGAATCGTAAATAAAATATCTAGCTACTTGAAAGATCTGCACGATATTCAAGCGTTGAAAATTCACTGCTTATCTGAAAACAGTGCCAGCATAGCTGTAGCAGAACGCGTAGGTGGAGTGCATAGTGAAACTATTCCAAATTATTATTCGATTGATGGAATATTTCAGGACTTAAAAATCTACACAGTTCCTACCTGATTAATTATTTTAACTGTGGAGCTCAGGAATATTTATTGCTGAATATTTACTGGGCTCCACTCAATACCATCTGACCCTTGTCCCGCATTAAATATACGCTTAACTTTCCAAGTTGCGGTATCTATTTCAACAACTTTTCCGTCTCTCTGAGAACCGGCAAACAAAAACTTTCCGTCCGGAGAGAAAAATAGCGATGCTGGCTGTCTGGCCCCTGCGCTGCCGACATCAATCTCATGTAACTGTTTACGGGTCTTGGCGTCATACACGAGTATACGATTACCATTTAAGTCTGCTACAGCTACCACTTCGCCTTCGGGGTGAAACCTGATTCGGATAGGCAGAAAACCAACATCTATCGTTTCTTTTTGCTTTAACGTTTCAGTATCGAAAATAAAGATGTTTTCTGACTGATTATTTCCTATCCATAGCTCGCTATTATCGGGGCTTACCCACACCGCCTCCGGCCCATCCCCTGCCGGTATTGTAGATTTCAACTCCATAGTCTCTGTATCAATTACACTAAACGTATCCGACCCCCGGCTAGTAACGTAGGCGGTCTTCAGATCAGGGGATAGTGCAAGCATATGGCTACCTACTTGATCAGTACGGGCAACACCCAATACTTTTCCTTCAGTCACATCCACCTTTATCACGTCGCTGGTTTCTTCTGTTGTAACAATCACATTATTGCTATCGCCCAGCCAAGCGATACCGTGAGGGCCTTTGTGCGGACTGATATCAATTCTTTTCAGGCGCTTACCGCTCGCGATATCGAATACATTCAGCTCTTCTCCCACGTAGCCATCTTCAAGGTAAGAAACTACCACCACTTTAGATTTATCCGGCGACACTATTAATTCATGGGGCGAACCTCCAGTTTCCGGTTTCTTAACCTCTTGGCCGGAAGCTAGGTCAATAAAACTCACTGTGCCCTCATATTTATTTCCTACTACCAACGTCTGCGCCCTTAGCGATCCAGCGGCTAAAAGTACTAATGACATGGAAATTAAAAGTAGAACTCTCATTAGCAAGCCTCCCGGAGGAATTTGTCGTTAATAGAATGCTTCCTTAACAGCATACCCCAGCGAGCTTTTTAGAACTGCAAAGTCAGTCCTGGTTATCCACTGCAACACTGGATAATAGATCGTAAAAATGGAACTTTTTAGATGTTTTCTTCATTACAGGGATGTTACTAACAGAATTCTTGGATAGTACTGTGCATAACTTTTGGATAGAGGTCTGGAAGCCTTTAATTTCGTGCAATGAAATAATTCGATTAAAAAACCAACGGAAAAAGTGTCAGGTTATCCACTAAAAGTAGGATCAGAACGTTACTAACAGAAAGTCTGGATAGAGTTGTGCATAACTTTAATAAACGGGCTACAGGCCCCGTGGTTACAGGGGATTACTGCAGAGACTAAAAAATCACCGATATTTTTATGGGCTAATTTTAATTTTTGGCGGGAGTGGTATGGGTACTTTTCTGGTATTTACGAGGGTTATTTTTGTTGGATTATTTTTTGAGTGAACGCAAAGGCGTTTGCTACGGAGGTCGGTAAAGACCTATTTTTATAGGCTTTTTAGGAGAGCGTCTGTTTAAGGTACTCAGGTAATTTTAGCTTTTTCTTTTTTATTTACTGACTGACTTTTTAAGAGAAAGTGGAGCATTAAAGTTTTTCAGAATTACTTTTATTTTTTCTATTTAATTTTTACTAAGTATTTTCTGCTTTCTCTCTCTTATTTTTTTAGCTTTTGTTTTTGTTTTTTTAAATATTTTCAGCCATAAAAAAAGGGCCACCCTGTTGGGTGGCCCTTTTCGGATTAGAAGCCTGACGATGACCTACTCTCACATGGGGAAGCCCCACACTACCATCGGCGATGTTGCGTTTCACTTCTGAGTTCGGCAAGGGATCAGGTGGTTCCACAACTCTATTGTCGTCAGGCAAACTGGCTTGGGTTGGCGTTGGTCTTATAAGCAAAGTGCTTGGCCTGCCGCGTTATCGCTGTTTGCCTCGGTCATGTTGTTGACCGGCGATAACCCCAAATAAGTCGGTAAAACAATCTGTAGTAATACACCGCAAGCGATCGTATGTCTCTAACTCACAATCCGCTAGCTTAGCTAGTCGTTAGTAACCATCTCTGTTGTATGGTCAAGCCGCACGGGCAATTAGTACTGGTTAGCTCAACGCCTCACAACGCTTCCACACCCAGCCTATCAACGTGGTAGTCTTCCACGGCCCTTCAGGAGGCTCAAGGCCTCAGGGAGATCTTATCTTGAAGGAGGCTTCCCGCTTAGATGCTTTCAGCGGTTATCCCGTCCGAACATAGCTACCCGGCAATGCCACTGGCGTGACAACCGGAACACCAGAGGTTCGTTCACTCCGGTCCTCTCGTACTAGGAGCAACTCTTCTCAAATCTCCAACGCCCACGGCAGATAGGGACCGAACTGTCTCACGACGTTCTAAACCCAGCTCGCGTACCACTTTAAATGGCGAACAGCCATACCCTTGGGACCGGCTTCAGCCCCAGGATGTGATGAGCCGACATCGAGGTGCCAAACACCGCCGTCGATGTGAACTCTTGGGCGGTATCAGCCTGTTATCCCCGGAGTACCTTTTATCCGTTGAGCGATGGCCCTTCCATACAGAACCACCGGATCACTATGACCTACTTTCGTACCTGCTCGACATGTCTGTCTCGCAGTCAAGCGCACTTATACCATTATGCTCATTGCATGATTTCCGACCATGCTGAGTGCACCTTCGTACTCCTCCGTTACTCTTTGGGAGGAGACCGCCCCAGTCAAACTACCCACCATACACTGTCCTCGATCCGGATAACGGACCAGAGTTAGAACCTCAAACATACCAGGGTGGTATTTCAAGGACGGCTCCACAACAACTAGCGTCGCTGCTTCAAAGCCTCCCACCTATCCTACACAAATAGGCTCAAAGTTCAGTGCAAAGCTGTAGTAAAGGTTCACGGGGTCTTTCCGTCTAGCCGCGGGTACACTGCATCTTAACAGCGATTTCAATTTCACTGAGTCTCTGGTGGAGACAGCGTGGCCATCGTTACGCCATTCGTGCAGGTCGGAACTTACCCGACAAGGAATTTCGCTACCTTAGGACCGTTATAGTTACGGCCGCCGTTTACCGGGGCTTCGATCAAGAGCTTCGCCGAAGCTAACCCCATCAATTAACCTTCCGGCACCGGGCAGGCGTCACACCCTATACGTCCTCTTACGAGTTTGCAGAGTGCTATGTTTTTAATAAACAGTCGCAGCCACCTGGTCACTTCGACCGGCCTCAGCTTAGGGAGCAAGTCCCATCACCAAAACCGGCGTACCTTCTCCCGAAGTTACGGTACCATTTTGCCTAGTTCCTTCACCAGAGTTCTCTCAAGCGCCTTGGTATTCTCTACCTGACCACCTGTGTCGGTTTAGAGTACGATTCACTATTACCTGAAGCTTAGAAGTTTTTCCTGGAAGCAGGGCATCAACCACTTCACCCACTAAGTGGGCTTCGTCATCAGTTCTCAGCCTTAGGGACCCGGATTTGCCTAAGTCCCCAGCCTACAACCTTAAACATGGACAACCAATCGCCATGCCGGCCTAGCCTTCTCCGTCACTCCGTCGCAGTAATAGCGAGTACAGGAATATTAACCTGTTTCCCATCGACTACGGCTTTCGCCCTCGCCTTAGGGGTCGACTAACCCTGTCCCGATTAGCGTTGGACAGGAACCCTTGGTCTTCCGGCGGGGAGGTTTTTCACCTCCCTTATCGTTACTCATGTCAGCATTCGCACTTGTGATACCTCCAGCAGACCTCCCGATCCACCTTCAACGGCTTACACAACGCTCCTCTACCATGCTCCTAAGAGCATCCGCAGCTTCGGTTATCAGTTTGAGCCCCGGTATATCTTCCGCGCAGGCCGACTCGACTAGTGAGCTATTACGCTTTCTTTAAAGGATGGCTGCTTCTAAGCCAACCTCCTAGCTGTCTGGGCCTTCCCACATCGTTTCCCACTTAACTGATATTTGGGACCTTAGCTGGCGGTCTGGGTT
>NZ_CP174329.1:0-585000 GCF_052467955.1 Microbulbifer maximicatervae (SeqCode) | reverse complement strand
AGTTTTTGATTAAAAATCGTACTAAAGATGCTCAACACTTGAGTGTAGGTAATCATCAGGGATTATTCAGCTACTTAATGAAGTAGCTCGAATCTCAAACACACACTCATTTACTGATAAGCTTACCAGCGGCAGGGCGTTCTCCCTGCACACCAGCGCACTCACTTACTTCTCCTTTCTTACCACGCATTTTTCCGGTAACAGCCCAAGCCTGTAACGCAAACCATGCCAACCAGGAAAGACCGGCAGGAACATTAGCTACTAAGATCTTTCCGAAGTGCTTCCGATTGAAGAAAAAGGCAATCAATGTAGGAAGAAACCAGACAACCAAAAAGAAAACAAGAAACAGGAAAGCTTTGAGTAGACTTAACTCGCTAAGAAACGCTGAAAAACCACTTAGTAATTGCTCCACATCTGTAAACATTATTCAATCCTCCGTTTATATGTATTCCCCTTTGTAGTCCCGTCAGGATTTTTTTCTTTACAGTTAATTTATAAATTTTCCTGGAAGCTCGTTAATACTCTCTCTTCTTTTTCTGTGCGCCGATAAATATAAAAACTATATAAAGCGAGAGCCACAACCAACCCAGACAATACTATGAGTGCTTCTTGAGGATTACGGACCAAAGGTTCCGCCGCTCCACGAAGAAACCTGCTAAGTTCCCACATACTGATAATAAATATCTGCAGGATCAGGAATAACCAGCTGAAATAAACTTCTCGACGTTTTCGCCTAAGCCTCAGCAGACCTAATTCAACATAAGCTTTTGCCGATTTTTCTAGTGGGGCCCATAGACCTCGCCGATTAACTATCGAAAATACTATTGCCAAAACAAGCGTCGCAATAGCAAAAGCTACTCGGTACATGGTATCTGGGTAGTTCTTCGCAAGAATTACTCCAAGCAAATAGATAGCCCCAGCTATGGCAAGAAGATACTCAAAAGCGACCGCCAATCGCATTCGTCGCTCCTGGCGACGCACCCAATTCAGCACTGTAGTTGGGATTTCTGCACTAGTCTGTTGCCCCTTCCAGATACTTTCCAGCTCTAGCCATTGTTTTTCTGTGTCTGATTCATTCATTTTTCACTTCCCAAAAGGCAGATATTGAGACGCTCTTTTGCCCGGTTGAGCCGCACTGCAATATTGGACTCGGTAATACCCAGAACTTCAGAGATTTCCGCATAGCTCAGGCCTTCCAGGCGAAGAGTCAATGTCTGCCGGAGTCCTAAGGGTAATTTCTGCACTGCACGAACCAGCTGTTCGGACTTGCGTTCGGCTACCAGTCGCTCTGCCGGGCCCGGCTGGTGGTCCTCAAGCTCCAGTAATTCATCATCACTCCCATGATAAGGTTTCCTACGGGTCAGCTCGGTCACACAGCGGTTATGTGCGATACGATATACAAAGGTTTTTAAGCTAGCATCACCGCGAAATGTCGGCAGGGCCCGCCAGAGCCCCAGCCAGATTTCCTGTAACAGGTCATCATGCTCGGCTTTTGATCGCACATAGCTATGTACCAGCCGGGAAACCCCTTCGGTATATTCCGTAGTCGCTTGTTGAAATAATTGATCCCGTAATTCCACCGGCCACTCCATCGTCTATGCAAATTACTGTACCGGCTTCAAATAAAACCTTACAAAAAGTTTCGCTGCTCTCGATTGGCAGTATGTGTCGGTTCTGGAACAATGAAGGAGCGTGGTAAGTCCATACTTGCGCTACACTGGCGCAAAACTGCCACCGGTAAGTAGGGTGTGCCTATGGCCAAGTCCATAAACGAAGACCAAAAACTCGATAACCAACTTTGCTTTAGCCTTTATTCTGCCTCCCTGGCAATGAGCAAGATGTACAAGCCTCTATTGGAGACACTGGGAATAACCTACCCCCAGTACTTGATGATGCTGGTGCTCTGGGAAGACGATGGAATCACCGCTACGGAGCTGAGTCTGCGGCTTGGCCAGGATAAAGGTGCCCTAACGCCAGTTATCAAACGACTGGAGAATCAAAAGCTGATCAACCGCCACCGAGACCCGGGGGATGAGCGTCGAGTCATTATCGAGCTGACTGATGCCGGTAGGTCGATGCAAAAAGAAGCTGCTTCAATTCCCACTCAAGTGCTGAATGCCTGCGGCTTGAATCCTCAGTCTGCACGGGCGCTAAAGACGCAAATAGAGACGCTTCGCCAATATTTAGCGAACCCCTAATCTTCCCCTCTTTTTATCGCCCCGCCATTAGCGGGGCCCCCGCTTTGACTCCATTTGTTATAGCTATCGTCCTTATAGCGACATTTAATTATCGCAATAATAGTTATCGCAATAACTTTATCTGGCGCCCAAGCTGACGCGCTATTTAGAAGCTGACTTAGAAATCCGGACTACTACCCCCAGCTCAATAAATCCAGCGGGAAAAGGACTGGACTCCATTCCAGGCGGCTTCTGACAGACAAACACACATCAATGAGGACAGGTTAATGCAAACAGTTTACACCGCAGTAGCAACCGCAAATGGCGGCCGTGATGGCGAAGCTCAATCATCAGATGGGAAGTTAAGCGTCAAGCTCAGTATTCCCAAAGAGCTTGGCGGCCCCGGTGGCGATGGCACCAACCCAGAGCAACTGTTTGCTGCGGGTTACTCTGCCTGCTTTATTGGCGCTCTTAAGTTTGTCGCCGGTAAAGAGAAAGTAAAAGTCCCGGAAGAAACCACTGTGCGCGCTGAAGTTGGAATCGGTCCCCAGGGTAAGGGGTTTGGTCTGGATATTGACCTCTATATCGATCTTCCTGGCCTGGATCAAGCGACGGCAGAAAAAATTGCCAACACCGCTCACGATGAAGTTTGCCCTTATTCCAATGCAACCCGAGGCAATGTTGATGTGCGCCTGCACATATCTTCTTAAGCAACCGGTAGAGAATTGAAGGTATCCGTTATGAATGGCTTAAAAGTTTCCAAGCTGGCACTACCCCTTTTCTTTGCTCTTGGTATGACTTCTGCGTCTGCTTCTATTTCCCCTGGTGTTGAGCAAAATACCCAGGGGTTCCTTCAAGCACTGGCGCAAGGTGGCGGCAAACCCATTGAGCAACTATCACCAAAAGATGCCCGCGCCGTCCTGGTCGGAGCCCAAGAGGGTGCGCAACTGCCGCCCGCTGAAGTCAGCAAGAAAACCATTAGGGTTAATGGCGAAAAGCTGGAACTGACTATCGTTAAACCGAAAAACACCCGGGGCCAGATTCCCGCCTTTATGTATTTCCACGGCGGAGGCTGGGTCTTGGGTGACTACCCAACTCACGAACGCTTGATCCGCGATCTGGTTCAACGCTCCGGCGCCGCTGCGGTATATGTGGATTACACCCCATCTCCAGAGGCCAAGTACCCGACTGCAATTAACCAGGCTTATGCGGCTACCCAGTGGGTCGCGGAGAATGGCGAAAAGATCGGTGTCGACGGGTCCCGTCTTGCCGTGGCCGGTAACAGTGTCGGTGGCAATATGGCAGCCGTGGTTGCCTTGATGGCGAAAGAGAAAGGAACACCGGATCTGCAATTCCAACTGCTGCTCTGGCCGGTTACCGATGCCAACTTCAACAACGCTTCTTACAAGCAGTTCGCCCATGATCACTTCCTGACACAGGGTATGATGAAGTGGTTCTGGGATAACTACACTACCGACCCCAAACAGCGCAACGAGATCTATGCTTCACCTCTGCGCGCAAGTAAATCCCAGTTGGTCGGCTTGCCTCCCGCTCTGGTGCAGACTGCTGAGATGGATGTGCTGAGAGATGAAGGGGAAGCTTACGCCCGCAAACTTAACGAAGCTGGTGTGACCGTAACCGCTGTTCGCTATAACGGCATGATTCACGACTACGGCCTACTAAATGCCCTGAGTGACGTACCCGCAGTGCAGGATGCACTTGATCAAGCGGGATCCGAGCTTAGGGAACACCTCAAGTAAAACTTAAAAGCCCTGCAATGCGGGGCTTTTTTATTCAGGTACCTAAAGCAGTGTTTTAGCCACTGCCTCAATTTCTATCAATGTCTCTGGCGACGCCAGGGATGTGACTCCCACTCCCGTGATTGCCGGGCGAGTAATACCCAAATATTTAGATAGCACAGGGACTATTTCCCCCAGATGCTCACTAACTTCTCCACGCACATAGATACGTAACTGCAAAAGGTTCTCTACCGACGATCCGGCCTCATCCAATACTGTCAATAAGTTTTGCATGGCGCTTTCCGCCTGAGCACCAACCCCTTTGTTTTTAACTTCACAATTACTATCCCAATCCACCTGACCCGATACAAATACCAAGCCTGTTTTGGTATCGACTCGGGCGTGGGATAGGCAGGAAGAACTGCCATCATAAAGTGAAGAAGGATTAATATTCAGAATACTCATAACAGACCTGTACGCTTTCTAGCTTTTGAAAAAATCATAGTAGAAAGGCAGCTTTGCCAAAGCTATGGAGTAAAGCTTGTTACGGATACAATCAGGAAGCCATTGACTTAGAAAACCGTTGGTGCAGATCATTGAGAATCCAACTTACCAATGGATCATTTTCCACTCGGGGATGAAAGGCGGCTACAACTTCGTAGCCAGGTGGATACTTGTCCAAGGTAATTTCCACCAAGCCCTCACAAGGCATCAACCTAGAGGGAATAAAGGCCAGGGTATCTGTCCTTTTCAAGAACTCCTGGGCTATATAAAAAGAGGGCGCCGAAACAACAATCTCTCTTTTTAGACCTTGCCCCTCTAGCCAACGATCGGCTGAACCGCGCAAGCCTCCAACCCCTGGCGATGTAATCACAAAATCAGATTGCATCAACTGATCAATAGGGACCAACTCATCTAAACTGTACATAGGATTAGCCGATACACAGACATAACGCTCATTAAAGAGCACCTGTGTATTAATTCCATGAGGCACATACCCCACTGATGTGAAAGCTAAGTCAATTTCTCCCTGATGCATTTTCTGGGTGAGCGAGACGCTTTCAATATTAGTGACAATAAATTTCACTTTCGGCGCATATTGCCTGACCCTTTCGATCAACTCGGCAACAACCACTTTTTGCGCGTAATCTGTAGCAGAGATCACCAGGGTCCGGGAAGTCTGGCTTGAATCAAGAGAACCCGGGGCGGGAATCTCACTGAGTAACGTCAGCACCTGTCGAATCTGTGGCTCTATAAATTTTGCATAACTGGTGGGAGCCATCCCATGCCCAGTGCGCACAAATAGATCATCCCCAACTATTTTTCTAATCTTCTTCAGCTGCAAACTGACAGCTTGCTGCGAAACCTGCAGATACTCTGCGGCAAGGGAGATACTTTCAACCCTGAATAGTATTTCCAGGGTTTTTAAGTGATTAATTTCAAGATCTTTGATCATATCAACTACAAAAGCGGAGCTTTCTGCCAGTCACTTACGGCTGTAGATAAAGATTAAAATAGTGGTTTCTAATACTGAAGTTAACGCGACCTCCAAAGCCATAGTGGCCGCGCTGTATTATTAAAAATACTCAGGGGATTTTTCTGGCCGCACGATTTGCAATTTGAAATCCCAGGCGGGCCGCGGTACGCGCACCATGATCCTCAATATCGAAATAAGGATTAAATTCAGCGATATCCGCCAAACAAACTTTATTGGATTCCAAAACGGTATCCAGCAAGACTTCCAGAAACTCCATGGAAACCCCCCTGCCAGAGGGGGCACTCACCGCTGGCATTACTGCCGCCGGCAATACATCCAGACATACCGTTAAATAGACAAAATCCACCTTCTCAATAAAGTCGCGGATTCGCGCCTGAACCGTATTCAGATTCCAACTACTGATTTCACGATCCCGAATAACCTGGGCACCCAGCTCATCAGCTCTCTGGTAGAGAGCAGGTGTGTTGGCGTTATCCGCCGCACCTACACAGAGATAATTAAATTCGCGACCATTTATCCTGCACTGCTCCGCAATCTGGAAAAATGGCGTGCCCGATGACCCCTTTGGCGCAGGAGTGCGTAAATCCAAATGCGCATCAAAATTGATAATACCCAGGCTGCTCTCGCGGTGATGCTCACGCATCCAGCGGGCAATCCCCTGATAACTGCCAAAAGCAATTTCATGGCCGCCTCCCAATACCAGTGGAAAGTGACCGGCACCGAGCAACTCATTGATACGGGCACCCAATAGCGATTGGGCAGACTCCAAGTCTTCCCGTTCGACTCTGACGTTACCCGCATCGTATAAGGGCGCATCAAAAGTTGCCGGCAGGTTAGCCATAGCCAGACGCAGGATTCTCGGACCTTTCGCTGCACCGATACGCCCTTTATTTCGGCGTACCCCTTCATCTGAAGCAAAACCTAGAATTGTGAGGCCAGGAGCATCATCTAACTGCAAAGGAGAAATCCGCTGGTGCCAACGCTCACCCGCTCGCCCATCCTCAGAATCAGTGCGACCGCTCCATAATTGCATATCAGCAAGTTGTAACATCGCGACCTCCCAAGAAAATTTTTGCAGGCTTTAGCGCACCGACTTCATAAGCGAGTTGATCCGGGGTATCCATCGGCCAAAGAACAATATCTGCTCGAAGCCCCTCCCGCAGTACACCGCGAGAACAACACAAACCCAATGCCCGAGCGGCTGCACGGGTAACACCTGCGAGAGCTTCTGCCGGAGTTAAGCCAAACAGCTGACAACCCATATTCATCATCAAACGCAGGGAAGCGATTGGACAACTCCCGGGATTAAGGTCTGTAGCCAATGCCATACAAACCCCTGCCTCGCGTAACTTTTCAATAGGCGGAACCTGGGTTTCGTGCAGCGTATAGAAAGCACCCGGCAGGAGGACGGCCACGGTGCCGCTTTCCGCCATGGCCCGGACATCCGCATCGCTGATGTATTCAATATGATCTACCGATAATGCCCCGGACTTTGCCGCCATTTCAGTGGCCCCTGTACGCGCCAGCTGCTCGGCGTGCACTTTTACTGGCAGGTCCAGTTTTTTCGCTGCATCGATAACTCTCTGGCACTGATCGACAGTAAACCCAATCGTCTCGCAAAACATATCCACGGCATCGGCCAATTGCTCGCGGGCTACAGCGGGCAATATCTGCTCGCAGATAAGATCGATATATTCATCGGCACGACCGTCGTATTCCGGTGGCAAAGCGTGTGCTGCCAGACAGGTCGTTACTATTTCCACTGAGTTGTGTTGCGCCAGGCGTCTCGCGGTGCGCAGTTGCTTTAGTTCAGTATCCAGGTCCAGGCCATAACCGGATTTAATTTCCACGGTTGTAACGCCTTCGGCCATCAGGGCGTGCAGACGGGGCTCAGCCAACTTATACAGGTTCTCGGCACTGGCACCCCGTGTCGCCCGCACGGTAGAAATAATACCCCCGCCAGAGCGAGCCACTTCTTCGTAACTCTCTCCCCCCAGGCGACGGGCAAACTCCCCTGCGCGATGGCCTCCATATACAAGATGCGTGTGGCAATCGATCAGGCCCGGAGTTGCCCATTGGCCTTCGCCATCAACAATGCGGTCTGGGGTGCACTCGGGCAGATCCCGGCGGGGACCAATCCAAACGATCCGACCTTTGGTTACCGCAATTGCAGCATCCTCGATAACACCGTAACCACCGGCAATGGATGGGTCCATTGTGGCGGCATTCAAATTGGTAATCAGCAAATCACAGCGTTCTGACATAAGCTTTTAGCGGCACGCTTTTCCTTTTAAACCATAGATGCTCGGCCCGATGACCGACAAACCAGTAACGGGCAGGATACAGCTCCCCTCTTCGACTTGACAGCCCGCAGCAGGGAAACCATAGTAGCCGCAACCATTCTTGTATATACAACAATATACAAGCCACGGAAGCACTGTACCTGAGTCTATGAATACTGCAAGTGAACCCCGATACGCGGCCATCAAGCGCCATATCCGCCAACAAATTGAGTCTGGCGAGTGGCCAATTCATTCCCAGGTGCCCTCGGAAAACCAACTGGCACAGCAATTCAGTGTGAGCCGGATGACCGCAAGGCGGGCACTCACCGAGTTAACCGATGAGCGCGTTCTGATGCGCTCCCAGGGGCTGGGTACTTTTGTCGCCGAGCCGGTGCCCGCCAGCTCACTGTTGGAAGTGCGCAATATCGCCGACGAGATCTCGGCCCGGGGGCACAGTTACAGCAACCGCATTCTGTTAGCTCAGCCCTGTGTCGCCAGCGCCGATGTAGCCCTGGCATTGGAAGTGCCCGAACAGGCAAAAGTGTTTCACTCCATTATTGTGCACTGTGACAACGGCTTGCCGGTGCAGTGGGAAGAGCGGTTTACCAATCCAGCCCTGGCTCCAGATTACCTGGACCAGGACTTCGCCCACACCACCCCCAACGCCTACCTTTCCAAAGTCGCACCGCTGACCGAGGCCGATACAACCGTCGAGGCCATAGCTGCGGAAGCCGCTATCGCCCACGCTCTGGAAATTGCCCCCGGAGATGCGTGCCTCCAGGTTTGGCGGCGCACTAAATGCAGTGCCGGCACCGTGAGCTTCGCGCGCCTGGTTCACCCAGGCAATCGATACCGCCTCGGTGCACAACTGAGATTCTAGTTATTGATTTATCCCGCGCGCCCTGGGAAAAGAAACAATCAAATCCGGGACGTGTGAATTTTTTTACGAGAAAAATTGACGAGGAAGCTATGTCTACCGACAAACGCCACGATCCCAGCCGCAAAATCCGCGCGCCTCGCGGCAGTGAGCTCAATGCCAAAAGCTGGCTCACCGAAGCTCCCCTGCGCATGTTGATGAACAACCTGGACGCCGAGGTAGCTGAACGCCCGGAGGACCTGGTGGTGTACGGTGGTATCGGCCGCGCCGCGCGGGATTGGGAGTGCTACGACAAGATTGTCGAAGTGCTGAAGCGCCTGGAAGACGACGAAACCCTGCTGGTGCAGTCCGGCAAGCCTGTCGGAGTCTTTAAAACCCACGCCGATGCACCCCGGGTATTAATTGCCAACTCCAACTTGGTACCCCACTGGGCCAACTGGGAACACTTTAACGAGCTGGATAAAAAAGGCCTGGCCATGTACGGCCAGATGACTGCCGGCTCTTGGATTTATATCGGCTCCCAAGGCATCGTCCAGGGTACCTATGAAACCTTTGCCGCCGTCGCACGCAAACACTTTAATGGCGAAGCGAAAGGCAAATGGATTCTTACCGGCGGCCTCGGCGGCATGGGTGGCGCTCAGCCACTGGCAGCGACTATGGCCGGTTTCTGCATGATCGCAGTAGAGTGCGACGAAACCCGAATCGATTTCCGTCTGCGCACTGGCTATGTAGACAAAAAAGCCACCAGCCTCGACGAAGCCCTGCAAATGATTGAAGCCGCGATGGAAAAAGGCGAAGCCATTTCCGTTGGCCTGCTGGGCAACGCAGCAGATATCTTCCCGGAAATTGTAAAACGCAATATTCTGCCGGATTCGGTTACCGACCAGACTTCCGCACACGATCCTTTAAATGGCTACCTGCCCCAGGGCTGGACCATGGAGTACGCTGCGGAGATGCGCAAGAAAGATGAAGCCGCAGTAGTTAAGGCAGCCAAACAATCTATGGCGGTTCAGGTTGAAGCCATGCTGGAGCTGCAAAAGCGCGGCGCCGCAACCCTCGACTACGGCAACAATATTCGTCAGATGGCTCTTGAGGAAGGTGTGGAAAATGCCTTCGATTTCCCCGGCTTTGTACCCGCTTATATTCGCCCTCTGTTCTGTGAAGGAGTAGGTCCTTTCCGCTGGGCGGCCCTGTCCGGCAACCCGGAAGATATCTACAAGACCGATGCCAAGGTTAAAGAACTGATTCCCGATAATCCGCAGCTGCACAACTGGCTCGATATGGCCCGCGAGCGGATTCATTTCCAGGGACTGCCCGCACGTATCTGCTGGGTGGGTCTGAAAGATCGTGCTCGCCTGGCACTGGCATTTAACGAGATGGTAGCCAACGGTGAATTGGAAGCACCGGTAGTAATCGGCCGCGACCATCTCGACAGCGGCTCTGTAGCGAGCCCCAACCGCGAAACTGAAGCCATGATGGATGGTTCCGACGCTGTCTCCGACTGGCCGCTGATGAATGCCCTGCTGAACACTGCCTCCGGCGCTACCTGGGTATCCCTGCATCACGGTGGTGGCGTAGGCATGGGCTTCTCCCAGCACTCTGGTGTGGTCATTGTCTGTGACGGCACCGAAGCTGCGCGCAAACGTATTGAGCGGGTTCTCTGGAATGATCCCGCCACCGGCGTAATGCGCCACGCCGATGCCGGTTACGAGATCGCAAAAAAATGTGCAAAAGAGCAGGGCTTGGACCTGCCCATGCTGAACGACTGATTTTTTACCGCAATAAAAATACCGCCGGCGGAAATCTTTTACAGCCCGAATAATTTTTATCGGGCTGCGCCGCCGGCGCCTAACAGGGTGTTGAAAAAGCCAACAAGCGACTTTTTCAAGCCATCTTTGCGGCACATGTCCACAAAGATGGGCACTCAAATCAAGCAATTGCAGTGCTTGATTTTGCGGCAGGCGCTTTCGCACCGCCCGCGCAGGCTGTTTTTCAACAGCCTGCTAAGCAGTAAATATTTTTTGGTGAATGAATTTATGTATCAATTGGAAATCGATCCCGGTCAATTGAGCCTTGCGCAACTGCGCCGCGTAGCCCGCGAGTCGGTGCAGCTGTCCCTGGCGAAAAGCGCCTACCCCGCTATTGAAGCCTCTGCCCACACTGTTGCCCAGGTTATTACCGAGGGGCGCACGGTTTACGGAATTAATACCGGTTTTGGTTTATTGGCCAACACCCGCATTGAAAAGCACGACCTGGAAAACCTGCAGCGCGCTATTGTTCTGAGCCATGCCGCCGGTACCGGCAACTTTATGAGTGAAGCCACCGTGCGCCTGCTGATGGTGTTGAAAATCAACTCGCTCGCGCGCGGCTTCTCCGGCGTGCGCCCGCAGGTTATCGAAGCTTTAATGCAACTGGTCAATGCCGGTGTATATCCCGCTATCCCTGAGAAAGGTTCTGTCGGCGCTTCTGGCGATTTGGCGCCCCTGGCTCATATGAGCGTGGTACTTCTAGGTGAAGGGGAAGTATTTATCAAGGGCGAGCGCAAGAGTGCTCACGAAGGCCTCAAAGCTGCGGGGCTAGAGCCCATTACCCTGGCTCCCAAAGAGGGGCTCGCCCTGCTAAATGGCACCCAGGCTTCTACCGCCTTTGCCCTGCTCGGCCTGTTCGCCAGTGAAGACTTGTTCGCCGGCGCCCTGGTAACCGGTGCCATTACCCTGGAAGCAGCCAAAGGCTCACGCCGCCCCTTCGATGATCGTATTCACAACGCCCGCGGCCAACAGGCTCAGCGTGACGTAGCGGCAATTTATCGGGACCTGCTCGGAGAAACCAGCCAGATCGGTGATTCCCACCAGTTCTGTGAAAAAGTGCAGGACCCCTACTCCCTGCGCTGTCAGCCCCAGGTAATGGGTGCCTGTCTGCAGCAGATGCGCTTCGCTGCCGAAGTATTGTTGGCCGAGGCAAATGGTGTTTCCGATAACCCGCTGGTATTTACCGACGAGGAAAATCCGGATAACTCCGACATTATTTCCGGCGGTAACTTCCACGCGGAGCCTGTTGCTATGGTCGCCGACAACCTGGCGCTGGCATTGGCAGAAATCGGCTCCCTGTCCGAGCGTCGTATGGCGCTGTTGATCGACAGCAACCTATCCGGCCTGCCTCCCTTCCTGGTGGAAAATGGCGGGGTGAACTCCGGCTTTATGATCGCCCAAGTCACCTCAGCGGCGCTTGCCAGTGAGAACAAATCCATGGCGCACCCAGCCTGCGTGGACTCACTGCCCACCTCCGCCAACCAGGAAGACCATGTATCCATGGCCACCTTTGCCGGCCGTCGCCTGCGGGATATGGCCGACAATACCTGTGGCATCCTGGCGGTGGAGCTACTCGCTGCCTGCCAGGGACTGGACTTCCGCGCGCCGTTAAAATCCACGGAAAAACTGGAGGCCGCCAAGGCAAAACTGCGCGCCCGAGTACCTTTCTATGACAAGGACCGCTACTTTGCCCCGGATATTGAAGAGGCGAAGCAATTGCTGAGCAGCGGCGCCTACTTAGAGTCAATAAACCCCAATCTCCTGCCCAGCAGTCACTAAGTTAAAGAGCCTTCACGGCTTGATTTGCGCATTGCGAGAGAACCATTTTTCTCACAATGCGTGAATTTTTAGTGGTTTCACCCGCCTGCCGACCTTACCTTTTTTGACTCCGAACAAGTGGGTCTATCAAATCGAAACTGAAGAGTTTCCATCAACCAATACAGACCTGCCTCGGTATTCAGCTTTGCTAGAACATTTACTCTGCCTCGTGATGATTCACGCGCCAAAAATGCTAGGCTGAATGTAGAAGTGTTACCCGCCAATAGGTGTGGAGGTCTTGATGAAACCGCTGCCCACTAGATTGCTGCGAGGCTCAGGTTGTGCGCTCGCCATCGCAGCAGGACTGGCTCTATCGGCCTGTAATGGAACATCCGGCTATCCCTGCGGAGGCAACGATTGTTCCGCCAGTTATTACGGATACAGCCCTTATTACAACAAGACGTATTACAACCTGCGTGGCCGCTATGCCCACTGCCACCCGGATGGCACCTGTCACAATATGCAGCACTGTAACTTCTACTGGGACGGCAACTTTTATCGCCTGAGACCGCCTGCGGTTGTAAATACCCAGTATCAAATTGTCGATCCACCGCCGCGCGCAAGACCTTACTAAGTCTGAGATTCTGTGCTCGCCTAGTTGGCGCGCCTAGGGGCTTGGCCCCTGCCGGGCCTCTCCGGGGGGAAATTCCACTTACCGGAGAAAGCACTATGAATAGAGCTGTTAAAACGGTGATTCTCACCGCCACGGTGTGCACAGCCCTAGCCCTGGGTGCCTGTGCCACCGATGGTTACTACACCACCTACACCAGTTACGGTGGCCCTAGTGGAGGGCAAGTCGCTTACACCTCCTCCTACGCTTATCCCTATGCCACGCCCAACTATTACGCTTCGAGTAATATCTATTTAACTTCCTACAGGACACCGGTTTACCAAACCGTTGGTTTCACTCCGGTGAATACTTACTATTACCGCGGTGGCTACGCCAGTTACCGATCCGCATCATTCCGCGGCCACCCTCGCTACCGGGCTCGCTACTACTATCGCGGAATGCCCTACTACAACCGTTTCTATTATCCTCGGTCACCCCACGCCCGCTACCGGGCCCATCACAGAGGCTATAGAAGTTATCACCGCGGCGGTTATCGCGGCTACCGGGGCCATAGAGGCCACTATCGTGTTCGCGGTGGACACCATCGCGGTAGACGCTAACTCCAAGCTTTATTAGGTAACTAACCCCGCTGTAGCAAACCATCAAAAGACGCAGCGGGGTAAGTTAATCGCCAACCTCAGTGCAACCGCCCACTTAAATAGCCTCACCATCCAAGCTCACTGTCGCCACTTTTAACAAATTGGCGCGCTATACATCTCAATGACAGCTATTACCTCTACCCTGAATAAACAAGTTCTTCGGGAATGCGTCACTCACACCACTCAAAGAGGTAACTGCGGTGCAGAAAATACTACTTATTCTGCTTGCCGTGGCCCTGGCGACAGGAGTTGCCGGTTGTTCGACAACCGCGCCCCAGGGAAGCCCAAAGTCATTAACCCTTGACGGTCAGAAGTTTCGCTGTGTTGAGCAGGAATTGGAGACCAAGGTACTGGTTAGATGTGTTCGTGCGGGGTAAGTTATTTGCACTGTAAGAATTTGTAATTTAATCGTTTGTATCAGGGCACGCGGACAATACGCAGGGTATCGGTGTGACCACCAATATCCTGTTGATAACCCCGGGATATCAAAACGAAGTCCCCTGAAATTAGCAGTTCCTGATCCAGCAAATAAGAAATTGCTTTTTGATCTCGCAGCGGGCCGTCCATATTAGAAACATCCATTAATACAGGGTCAACGCCGCTGTAGAGGGCTACACGATTGCAGCACTTCTGGTGCCGACAAAAAGCGTAAATAGGAATTAATGCACATACTCTCGACATCAATAACGCAGTATTTCCAGTTTCGGTCTGGCAAATAATGGCTTTAATTTCTCGGCAATGATTCGCTATGATCATGGCGGCCATGGCGATACACGCATCACCCGCAGGGTAATCGCCGCGAAGGCTTTCCGGCGTGGAATAAATTTTACGGTGTTTTTCTGCCCCAAGAATCACTTCAGCCATATGCTTAACGGTTTCAATAGGATATTCACCTGCCGCTGTCTCAGCAGATAACATTACCGCATCAGTACCATCCAGTACTGCATTGGCCACATCGCAGACTTCTGCTCGAGTAGGTACCGGGCTCGAAATCATCGACTCCATCATTTGTGTCGCAGTAATAACTACCCGATTGAGATAGCGGGCATAGCTGATTAAATGTTTTTGTACTCCCATTAATTCTGCATCACCAATCTCCACGGCGAGATCACCGCGCGCTACCATAATGGCATCACTGGCCAAGATAAGCTTCTCGAGTCGAGCATCATTGGATACCGCTTCAGCCCTTTCAATTTTGGCAATAATATGTGCTGTGCCACCCGCCTCTCTGAGTAACTTTCTCGCTTTGTGAATATCGCGAGCATCGCGAGGGAAAGAAACGGCTAAATAATCTACCTGTAACTCGGCGGCAACTTTGATATCCCGATGGTCTTTTTCTGTCAGTGCCGGCGCAGTAAGGCCACCTCCCTGCTTATTTATTCCCTTTCTATCAGATAACCAGCCACCATTTTCAACTTCAGTTTTTAACGACAAACCAATAATTTTTTTGATGCGCAAACTCAATCGGCCGTCATCCAGTAACAGGCGGTCTCCCTCATTACAGTCTTCTGCGAGTGCTTCATAATCAACCCAGACACCTTCAGGACTGCCACTATCTTTATCCCAATCCGGGTCCAAAATAAATTCTTCACCTTTGCGCAGATATATACGCCCATCAGTGAATTTTCCGACACGAATTTTGGGCCCCTGCAAATCTCCCAGCAGGGCAATATGTCTGCACTGACGCTCGGCTTCCTCGCGGACAAATTTTGCCCGACGCCTGTGATCATCAATTTTTCCATGAGAGAAGTTCAGGCGAACCATATCCACACCGGCCTTGATTAATTGCCGAAGTGTTTCTTCTTTATCGGTAGCTGGACCCAGGGTGGCAACAATTTTGGTGCGCCTGATCATATCGACGACCGTCCTTTAATCGATGGCCAAATACTATTTTTTTACATCAGTGCAAGCATAGCTTGTCACTGCTGTCGTCTCGTCACGGCAGCCAACAACTAAGCTTTTGTGAAAGCCGAAAAGTGGCTGGCTTGGGTGTGGGCTGGAGAAGGGTTTGTGTTTGGGAGTTATTCGTCGATGAGTAGGTTGGTACAAATATGGCTTCTGGGAGCCCTATTAGTTGTCGGCGGATGTCTAACAAACCGAATAGAAGAAGCCCAAGTTGTTCAATCCTCAGGCAGTATGGGAGCAGTCTGTGGTAAGAAGTGGCAGCTGGTGCGCCTGCGCGTCAATGGTGGGGTGGTCGACATCCAGAGGCCTGCGGACTTTACCTTTGTGTGCAATCTCCAAGGCAATGTCATGGGGAGGAGTGGCGTAAACACCTATCGGGGAGAGGTGCAGGTAACCGATAACGGGCAGTTACTTTGGGATACCTCCAGCTTTGTCTCTACCAAGATGGGCGGCCCCGAACCCTTGCTGCGGCAAGAGCATGCCTACCTCGGTGCCCTCGCCGCCACTCGCCAGGCATTTACCAAATCGCGCGGGAATCGTTTGATACTTCGTGACCCCTCCGGTGATATCTATATAGAATACGTAAAGGCCGGACCTTGAACGCCGCCACAGAAGACCTGTAAATTTTTAGGTTAAATGTCGCAAAATCAATGAGAACGACATCATGCCACGTCGTGCTTTTTACTTACTACTGAGTATTATCGTATGCAACCTGGTGCTTGCAGGCTGTAGCACCCCCAATCCCCCTATTCCCCAACTCCAACGATCGGCTTGGTCTGCCTGTGAGCACGAGTGGGTGCTATCGAGCTTGTATTACTCCGGGCGCACTTATGACTCAACCCTGAGCTGGAGCAGGTTTTGGCGGGATAGACCCTTTTTCAAATGCGATCAATTTGGTTATGTTAGGGGCAACAGTGGCACCAATCCGTACCTGGGGCGATTTTCTCTCACTAGCAGCGGTGCTTTCACCTGGGAGCGGATTCCCGCTATTGCGCGCATGGGGGGAGCACACCCCAGCGATGAACTGGAGATCGATTATCTCAATGCCCTGAGAAAGTCTGATTTGATTGTTATCGTGGGTAACAAGATGATGATCAGCAATACCGATGGCAGTGCCTATATTGAGTTTGAACAAGTAGACCGCAGCTACCGCCAGGCCCAACCCTATAAAAAAGGCGACCCATTGGGTCGCCAGAATGACAATCAAGAAGAATCAAAAAGATGAGCTTTAGGAGTCTAAAAAAGCACTCTTGAGGGGAAAGCCTCAGCGGCGCATCTTAATTTGCATAAGTGACAGAAAAGTTACAAAAGAACCTTAACGGCGTTTTTGATGTATCTCCAGATTCTCCTGCCGCTTGCGTTCACTCTTTCTCAGCAGCAGATAAGTCGCTCCCAAGCCCCCGTGTTGGGGTTGGGCACTGTGAAAAGCCAGTACTTCATGCAGCTGCGGCAACCAGTGATTGATACAGCTTTTCAATAACGCCGGCTGCTTACGCCCCTCACCCTTACCGTGGGTAATCAGGGCACAGCGCACATCCGCTTCAACACAATCACGGATAAATTCCATCACGGCCCTGCGCGCCATCTCCACAGAGTGGCGATGTAAATCCAGGCGCGCATCTATGCTGTATTTGCCCAGGCGCAAATTGCGATAGACCCCGTTTTGCACACCATCGCGCTTGAATTCCAACGGATCCCATGGCTCTACCAGATCAATATATTCACCGGACAGGGGGTTCATTTCCCGCTCTGTCAGGCGCGTGGCAGCGGCGCGGCGCTCCCGCAACATAGACTCAGATTGCTTCGGCTCCTTGCGCAAATTGACGCGGCGCTCCTGCGCCAGCGGTTTAACGTCTCCCATTTCACCGAGAGCGTCTTTAAATAATTTGCTGTCGCTGCTCACAAATACCCCCTGCCAGCGTCAGTCGAGAAATAAATCCTTGGTTAAATTGTCTGCATTGGCTGGATTGTGGGCATAACCGGTGAAATCCTTCACACCGCGCTCTGCCAACAGCTCTTCATCGATTAGCTGGCGACCGCTCAAGGCGACATCTTTAGTCGTCAGTATCTCATAGGCCGCATCGGCCATAATTGAGGGCTTGCGGCTCTGCTCAAACATATCACGACTACCCACCGCAAACTCAATCGCAGCGGTGGCCACCAGTGTGCGCGGCCACAAGGTGTTTACGCTGATCCCCGCCTCACGCAGCTCTTCTGCCAGACCCAGGCTGAGAATGGTCATACCAAACTTTGACAGGGCGTAAGGAGCGAAGGGCCCCAACCACTTGGGCTGGATATTCAGCGGTGGGCACAGGCTGAGGATATGGGCGTTGTCAGCTTTTTTCAGGTAGGGAGTCGCCAAGTGGGCGGTGAGATACACCGCGCGACTGTTGATACTCTGCATCAGGTCGTAGCGCTTGGGTGGTGTCGACTCAACATTGGTCAGGTTGATCGCGCCCGCATTATTAATCACAGCGTCGATGCCGCCAAATTTTTCGGCAGCCTCCGACATAGCCTGCTCTACTCGCTGCTCATCGCGCACATCCACCTGCAGGGCCAGGGCATTGCCGCCGGCTTTCTCCACTTCCTCCGCCACCGAGAAGATGGTTCCCGGAAGCTTGGGATGTGGCTCTGCCGACTTAGCGGCAATCACAATATTGGCACCATCCGCCGCGCATTTGAGGGCAATCGCCCGGCCGATGCCACGACTGGCACCAGTGATAAAGATGGTCTTGTCCTTAAGCGCCCCTGAATTGTTGGTCAGGGATACAAACTCTTCACTCATTTTTTTCAGCCTCCGGGGCAGTCACTGCCGGACTGTAAATTTCCTTGAAGATCGCCGGCATACGTTTTGGCTTGCCAGTGGAAAGCTCAATGCACACCATCCGCCATTCGGCCCGCAATACCAATGCCTTATCGGCGGCGCGAAACACCTGAAAGCGGCGAGTCATATTCAGACGCCCGTCCACCTCAGTGAGCCAGGTGCCAAACAGCAATTCCTCCCCCTCTCTGGCCGCCAGTATATAGTCATACTCGCCATGACGAATTGCCATTCCCCGGTCAAGCTGCTGATAATTCGTGACATCCAGACCCAGGGCTGCGCTGTGCGCCCAGGCGGTGGCCTCACACCAGCGCACATATTCCGCATTGTTGGCATGACTCAGACCATCCACATGTTCGGCGCCAACCGTCACTTTGGTGATAAATGGGTTTGGCAGATCCCACTGCATAAGCGGCTCCAGGTTTGTGCTGCGGTTGCGAAGGGGCAGTCAGTAAAGCGGAAGCTATCCCCGGGGAGATTACAGATATAAAAAAAGGCCCCGCTAAGGGACCTTTTTATCGTGCCAGCTGGGCTAAAGCGAATTAAGCGTTCGCTTGAGCGCCCTCTGCTTCTTTCTGTGCCTTATCGAGGGCAGCAGCGAACAGAGCGTCGAAGTTCACAGGCGGCAACATCAGTGCCGGGAAAGAACCTTTAACTACTGCGTTATCGATCACTTCGCGAGCGTAGGGGAACAGAATTTGCGGGCAGGCAGTATTCAGGGCCTGGGCCAGCTGTTGACCTTCCAGACCTTTGATACCGAACAGGCCAGCTTGTTTTACTTCCACCAGGAAAGCGGTGTCTTCTTCCAGCTTTACGGTGATAGTCAGGGTCAGAGCCACTTCGTACAGATCGTCTTCGATCTTCGCGGTCTTGGTGTTCAGCTCCTGATTAACCTGGGGCTTCCACTGCTTTTTGAAGACCTCGGCACCCATCGGGGTTTCGAAGGAGAGGTCTTTCAGGTAGATGCGTTGCATCGCAAATTGTACTTGTGGAGCCTCTGCGTTTGCCGCTGCGCCATTTAATTCTTCAGCCATGTTACAGCCTGTTCATTATAAAAAGTTTATTGATGCCTTCCGTGAGAAAGACTCCGGTAATAACTCAACAGTTGGGGCCTCGATAAAACGTTTCAAGGCCCAGACCGGATAAATAGCAAAAATTGGGGACCGCATGTTGGCGGCCGCGTCAGTTTTCCGCTTATCCCGCTGCTTTCAGCAATTTGTCGAGTCGGCCACCGCGCTCCAACGCCATCAGGTCGTCGCAACCACCTACATGCTTATCGCCAATCCAAATCTGCGGCACCGAGCGGCGCCCCGCCTTGTCAGCCATTTCTGCGCGCAAGCCGGGATTATTGTCCACAGGGATTTCGCGATAAGCGACACCCTTGCTATCCAGTAGCTGCTTGGCGCGAATACAGTAGGGGCAGAAACGGGTGGTATAAATGACAACATTCTGCATGACAAAACTCCGTCAAACTGATACTTCAGGTTAACCTTTGCCTTTAACGACAGGCAGGTTCTGGTTAGCCCACTCGCTCATTCCGCCCTGCAGGCGACGCACTTGGAAACCTTTCTGTTTCAGCATGCGCCCCACCGGACCTGCGTGCTGCCCCATCTTGTCAGCGACAATAATGGTCTTGTCTTTAAACGGTTCCAGCTCGGCAATGCGCTCAGCCACATCCCCGTGGGGAATATGCAGGGAGTCGACAATATGACCGGCAGTGAACTCGCTGCGATCGCGAATATCCAGCACCTTGGCCCCGTCGCTATTGATCAGCTTGGTCACTTCATGAAGTGATGCCGGCTCGCCAGACTTGAATCGCTCAGTCAAAACAAATGCGTAAAGCAATGCCACAAGCAGGCCGACCAACAGCCACTGCTCAGCTAAAAAGTCGAGAAAATCCACTTCGCCCCCAAAATCCTCAAGTGGTAATCAATAGGGCGCTACGGCGCCCAATGCCGGCGGGAGTATACACGATCATGGCGAAATTCTAATCAACCAAATCCCTCCGCCCCAGCCTCTTTGTAATCCGGCTTAAGCTAAATAACATGGTGAAATACCAGCCCCACAGGTTAAAATCCGCGTCCGCAATTTAACCCTTGGAAGAGGAATACTGTCGCTATGGCCGCTACGCAAGCCCCGCAAAAACGCCCCCTGGTCCTGCTGATTCTGGACGGCTTCGGCCACAGCGACAATCCCGAGCACAATGCGATTCACGCAGCCAAGTCTCCGGTTTGGGACAATATCTGGTCGACCCGCCCAAAAAC
This sequence comes from Microbulbifer maximicatervae (SeqCode), assembly GCF_052467955.1. Lineage (NCBI taxonomy): Bacteria > Pseudomonadati > Pseudomonadota > Gammaproteobacteria > Cellvibrionales > Microbulbiferaceae > Microbulbifer > Microbulbifer maximicatervae (SeqCode). Next base: position 564,602 of record NZ_CP174329.1, on the reverse strand, counting down.
CCTGATCCAGACGTCCGGGATGGCGGTGGGCCTGCCCGATGGACAAATGGGCAACTCGGAAGTCGGCCATATGACACTGGGTGCCGGTCGAGTGGTCTACCAGAACTTTACCCGGATCAACAAAGCCATCCAGGACGGCGACTTCTTCCGCAATACCGCTTACACCACTGCGGTCGATAAGGCTATCGCCAATAACGGCGCCGTCCATATTATGGGACTCCTATCCGAAGGCGGCGTACACAGCCACGAAGACCATATTGTCGCCATGATAACCCTGGCGGCACAGCGCGGCGCCCGCGCTATTTATGTACACGCATTTCTCGATGGCCGCGACACCCCACCGCGCAGTGCCGAACCATCCCTGGCGCGCCTGATGCAGGTGTGTGACTCCGTCGGCAATGCCCATATGGCTACCCTGGCCGGGCGCTACTTCGCCATGGATCGCGACCAGCGCTGGGAGCGCACCGAGTCCGTTTACGACATGCTGACCCTGGGTACAGCAGAGCACAGTGCCAGTGATGCCCTGGCAGGGCTGGCCTCGGCCTATGAGCGCGGTGAAAACGATGAATTTGTCGCGCCAACGGTGATTGGCAAGCCCGCTCCGATCCAGGACGGCGATGCCCTTATTTTTATGAATTTCCGCCCGGATCGCGCGCGCCAGTTAACCCGCGCTTTTACCGAGCAGGACTTCAGCGGCTTCGAGCGCAAAGCCAAGCCGCAGCTGGCGGACTTTGTCATGACGACCGAATACGCTGCCGATATCCACGCCAGCTGTGCCTTCCCACCAGAAAACCTGGTCAACTCCCTCGGCGAGTACTTGTCTGCAGAGGGCAAAACCCAGCTGCGCATCGCCGAGACAGAAAAGTACGCCCACGTTACCTTCTTCTTCAGCGGCGGCCGCGAAGAGCCCTACAACGGCGAAACCCGCGAACTGATCAAGTCACCGGATGTGGCCACCTACGACCTGCAACCGGAAATGAATGCACCAATCGTCACTGACAAACTGGTAGCAGCGATTGAGAGCGGCGAGTACGACGCCATTATCTGCAACTACGCCAACGGCGATATGGTCGGCCATACCGGTGTTTTCGAGGCGGCAGTAAAAGCCGTCGAAGCCCTGGACCAGTGTGTAGAGCGCGTCGTAAACGCCGCTCTGGCTGCCGGCGGCGAAGTGCTGATAACTGCCGACCACGGCAATGTGGAAGAGATGTTCGACGCCAACTCCGGCCAAGTTAGCACCCAGCACTCCACTCTGCCGGTGCCTTTTGTTTATATCGGCGAGCGCAATGTGCAAATGTGTGACGGAGGTAGTCTGGCGGATGTAGCACCAACCATGTTAGCGTTGATGGATCTGCCACAACCGGCGGAAATGACCGGCCAAAGTTTGGTAAAAATGGACTGATGAAAACTTTCGTACTCTTCCTGATCACACTGATTTCCCTGCCCGCCTGGAGCCAGGCAGAGGGAGATGAGCAGGCGCGCCTGGCGCAAATCAAGCAACGCATTGAGTCCCTGCAACAGGAACTCAACCAGGTGCGGGGCCAGCGCGACCAATTGCTCAAGGATTTGGAAGAGAACGAGAAAGATATTTCTGGGCTGCACCAGCGCATAGACAAGATCAAACAGGATATGCGCAGCCGCTCGGACAAGCTGCGCGAACTCCAGCAGGAACAACAGCAACTGCAAGAGTCGCGACGAAGTATGCAGCGGCGGGTCGAGCAGGAGATCGCCGCCGCATACCGACTAGGCCGACAGGAGCAGATCAAGCTCCTGCTCAACCAGCAAGATCCACAGAACGTCGCCCGCCATCTCCGCTACCACGATTACTTCCTCCAAGAACGCAGCCGCATCATAGACACTTACCTTGAAACCCTCACCTCACTGGAAACCGTATCCGCCTCCATTGAGCGCGAGCGCGAGACCCTGAAAGCGGAGCGAGAGCAACTGCAGAAACGCCAGAGCAAACTGCGCGTCGCACAGCAGAATCGCAAGGACACGCTGGATAAACTTGCGGCGCGGCTCTCCGATGGCAGCGGTGAACTCAAGCAGCTCCAAGGAGATCGCACACGCCTGCAAAAATTGATCGACGAAGTAGGTCGCGCCATCGCCTCACTGGTAAACCCCAGCGAGCAAAAGCCCTTTGCGCGCCAGCGGGGCAAGATGCAGTGGCCTGTTGATGGCCGCCGCGCCAATGCCTATGGACAGCGCCGCGCCAATGGCATCACTTGGAAAGGTGTCACCTTGCGCGCCAATGAAGGGGAGCCGGTGCGGGCAATCCACCGCGGCCGCGTGGTTTTCTCCGATTACCTGCGCGGCCACGGCATGCTGGTTATCCTGGATCATGGAGAGGAGTACATGAGTCTCTACGCCCACAACCAGTCCCTCACCCGCAATATTGGCGAGTGGGTGGAAAGTGGTGACACCATCGCTCGGGTTGGCAATAGCGGTGGACTCAGCCATAGCGGTGTTTACTTCGAAATTCGCCACCGGGGTAAAGCGCAGGACCCTACAGTTTGGTGCCGCTCCTGATCGGAGCTGGCACAGAAGGCATAATACGAGGCGTAAAATCCCGGGCATTTTCCACGCACCCGTTATAGAGCCCCCTCGCAAATCACAGCGATCGGGATTACACACCCGCCTAATGCTCCCCACTTCATCTCACGACTCCCGCCGCTGTGCTAATTAAATGAGAAAGCACCACGACGAAAAGCTGCGGAGTATCGGCTTTTTTATCGCCAAAAGAGAATAAGAGCGGGAGCCAACCCAGGTGTAAGACCCCTGGGCTTATGACGACTAAGATCGTGACACTGTAGAATTTGGCGTCCGCTTAGAATCCCTGCCAATCTCTGCGGTCTACACTTTCGCAAAGCAGCGAAGAAATAAGGCAGAGGTCACAACAACATGTTTATCCCCAAGGCGCTGACAACCTTGATCGGCGCAGCCGCTCTGACAGCCCTGCCTTTAATGGGTTTGACCGACGGCGATAGCCATTCCCAGGTGGCTGCAGACACTGAAGCCCGCCTGCCGCTGGAAGATCTGCGCAGCTTTGCCAAAGTTTTCGAGCAAATTCGCCAGGGCTATATCGAGGAAGTGGACGACCGCACCCTATTGGAATACGCCATCAAGGGCATGCTGCAAGGCCTAGACCCGCACTCCTCCTATCTTGATCGCCGATCCTTTGACGATTTACAAGCCAACACCACCGGTGAGTTTGCCGGCCTCGGGATCGAGGTGGGCATCGAAAACGACCATATCACCGTCGTCACCCCCATGGACGACACCCCCGCCTCCCGCGCTGGCCTCAAGGCCGGCGATGTCATACTGCGCCTGTCGGGCAAATCCATGAAGGGCGTGAGCCTGGATGAAGCGGTGGAGTGGATGCGCGGGCCCAAAGGAAGCAGTGTCACCCTGACCATCGCTCGCAAAGGTTTTAAAGAACCTTTCGATGTCACTCTCAAGCGGGACACCGTGCGCGTGCGCAGTGTGCGCAGCAAAGTCCTCGATGATGGCTACGGTTATCTGCGCATCAGCCAGTTCCAGCTGGACACCGGCGCCGATGTGGCCGACGAGCTGATCAAGTTGCAGAAGAAAGGCGCGCTGAAAGGACTGGTTATCGACCTGCGCAACAACCCCGGTGGCGTGCTGCAATCCTCGGTGGAAGTAGCGGATGCATTTTTGGAAGAGGGCCTGGTGGTCTACACCGAAGGCCGCAATGAAGCCGCCAACCTGAGCTATTCCGCCGAGCCGGGCGATTTAACCGAAGGCGCTCCGCTAGTTGTATTAATCAACGCGGGCTCCGCCTCTGCAGCGGAAATTGTCGCCGGCGCCCTACAGGACCACCGCCGCGCAGTGGTGATGGGCACCGACAGCTTCGGCAAGGGCTCGGTCCAAACGGTAATCCCTATCAATAATGAGCGCGCCATCAAGCTGACAACCGCGCTCTACTTCACTCCCAATGGCCGCTCAATCCAGGCCCAGGGCATCACACCGGATATCGTGGTAGAGCGGGTGAAAGTCACCCGCTTGGACGACTCTCCCAGACCCACTGAAGCGGATTTGGCCGGGCATCTGGACAACGGTAACGGTGGTGCCGACCGGACTTCTGAAGACCGCTCGAGAGAACAGGAAGAACGGGAAGACTGGATGGATCGCGACAACCAAATCTTCGAAGCCCTCAATGTACTCAAGGGCCTCAATCTCTACGCTCACAGGGACAGGGGTTTGCGCGAGCGCCTTGCCCGCGCAGACGAACAGCAGTAAGCAGAGTGCGGCGGGCCCTGGGCCCGCCGTGCAAGACCTACACCTACCTACAAGCGCATTTCAATCCCTGCGCTGTGCATAAACGCTTTCGCTTCGGCAATGGTGTATTCGCCGAAGTGAAAAATACTCGCAGCCAATACCGCATCCGCACCGCCGTGCAATACGCCATCCGCCAGGTGCTGTAGATCTCCCACACCACCGGAAGCAATGACTGGCACTTGAACCGCCTCAGTAACTGCCCGGGTCAGGGCCAGGTCAAAACCGTTCTTGGTGCCGTCGCGATCCATACTGGTCAGCAGGATTTCGCCGGCACCGTATTCGGCCATCTGCCGGGCCCAGGCCACAGCATCGATGCCAGTGGGCTGGCGCCCGCCATGGGTGAAGATCTCCCAGCGGCCCTCTCCCACCTGCTTGGCATCAATGGCCACCACAATACACTGGCTGCCAAAGCGCTCGGCGGCCTCGCGTACAAACTCGGGATTTTTCACCGCCGCTGAATTGATTGCAGTCTTGTCCGCACCGGCATTCAGCAGATTGCGGATATCTTGCAAGGTGCGCACACCGCCGCCGACAGTGAGGGGGATAAACACCTCATGGGCCATTTTCTCCACCGTGTGCAGGATGGTATCGCGCTGCTCATGGGTGGCGGTGATATCGAGGAAAGTGACTTCATCCGCGCCCGCTTCGTTGTAGCGGCGGGCAATTTCCACCGGGTCGCCGGCATCGCGGATATCGACAAAGTTAACGCCCTTCACCACGCGGCCGTTGTCCACATCCAGACAGGGAATAATACGTTTCGCCAGAGCCATTATTTGTTCCGTTGGTCGCAAAGCTGCTGCGCTTCGCGCAGGTTCAACTTGTCTTCATAGATCGCCCGGCCGGTAATCGCACCGTAGATTTCACCGGCATCCAACAGCTGTTCAATGTCCTCAATGCTGCTGACACCGCCGGAGGCAATAATAGGCACCTGCACTGCGCGGGCCATTTCCAGGGTCGCCTCAATATTGACGCCCTGCATCATGCCGTCGCGGGCAATATCTGTATAAACAATAGAGCTGACACCACAATCGGCAAAGCGCTTGGCCAGTTCTGTCGCCTTCAACTCGGAGACCTCAGCCCAGCCCTCGGTTGCGACCAAACCATCTTTGGCATCGAGTCCAACAATAATATGGCCCTCGAACTCGCGACACGCCTCTTCCACCAGCTTGGGATTTTTTACCGCCGCAGTGCCGATAATCCCCCACTGCACACCGGCATCCAGATAGCGCTCGATAGTATGCAAATCGCGAATGCCTCCGCCAATTTGCACCGGTAAATCGGGAAACTGTTTGGCGATAGCAGTTACCGCTTCACCGTTCACCGGGTTGCCGGCGAAGGCACCATTTAGGTCCACCAGGTGCAGGCGCTTGGCTCCCTCGTTCACCCAATGATGGGCTGTCGCCAGGGGATCATCGGAAAATACAGTGGCGTCATCCATCTCGCCCTGGCGCAGGCGCACGCATTGGCCGTCTTTTAAATCAATCGCGGGAATTACAATCATGTCTTTTCTTACGTCGGCAGTAATTTCAGTGTGATCGGTGAGCTGGGTCTATTGAGCCCGGCCGTTCCAGTGGACAAAGTTCTTTAGCAGCTGCAAGCCAGCCTCGGCACTCTTCTCCGGGTGGAACTGGGTGGCGAAGATATTCTCCCTGGCAACTGCGGCAGCCAGGGGAATGCCGTATTCGGCTTGCCCGGCAATATCCAGATTTTCAGCAGCCGGCACATAGTAGCTGTGGACAAAGTAGAAACGGCTGCCATCGGCAATATCGGCCCACAGGGGGTGCGGCTGACGCTGCTGAACACTGTTCCAGCCCATATGGGGCACCTTGAGCCGTTCAGCACTCTGCGCCGGGGGAATGTTGTCGCCGAAGAATTTCACCGGCTCCGGGAAAATCCCCAGGCAATCAACGCCATTATTCTCCTCGCTGTGGTGCATCATAATCTGCATACCCACACAGATACCCAGCACCGGGGTACCCACACTGATAGCCTCGCGAAGCAGCGGCGAAAAACCCGCCTCGACAAACCCTGCCATACAATCCCGAATGGCACCCACACCGGGCACCACCAGGCGCTCTGCGTCCTCGGCCTGCTCCGGCGTCTGCGCCAGCACCACCTCGGCCTCCGGCGCCACCTTGTTCAGGGCACTGGCCACCGAATGCAGGTTGCCCATACCGTAATCGAGTACTGCGATCTTACCCATCACAAGACTCCTTTGGTGGAGGGCATGGTGCCGGCCATACGGGGGTCCGGAGTCAACGCCATTCGCAGGGCGCGGCCAAAGGCTTTAAATACAGTTTCCACCTGATGGTGAGCGTTGTGGCCACGCAGGCAGTCAATATGTACGGTTACCAGCGCGTGATTGACGAAGCCCTGGAAGAACTCAAAAAACAGTTCGGTATCAAAGTTGCCGATCCGCTTCTGGGTGAAAGGCACATCCATAACCAGGCCGGGTCGACCGGAGAAGTCGATTACGACCCGGGAAAGCGCCTCATCCAATGGGACATAGCTGTGGCCGTAACGGGTCATACCCTTTTTATCCCCCAGCGCTTCGGTAATGGCTTTGCCCAGGGTAATGCCAATATCTTCCACCGTATGATGGTCATCGATATGAATATCGCCATCGCAGCTAATGTCCATGTCGATCATGCCGTGGCGAGCAATTTGATCGAGCATATGCTCCAGGAAAGGAACCCCAGTCGCGAACTTGCCATGACCTTGGCCGTCCAGGTTAACGCTGACTTGAATCTTGGTTTCCAGGGTGTCACGGGTGACGCTAGCTGTACGCATCGAAAGCGATCCTTATTTGCACGATAAGACAGAGGGCGCAAATTATAGGATGAATGACCCCCCCTGTGGTTCTCTAGTGTCAGATGAAACTTGATTCGTAATTGTTTAGCTCTATCATGCACCGCATGGTTACTCTAAAGCGCCGAAAATCCCATTACTGGGCCAGCCTGTTCCTGTTACTCGCCGTAGTAGCAGCTCAGCCGCTGTGGGCGGAGCACTTCCACCTGGGCGATACCCAGGTAGAGATGTGTGACCTGTGTTGCATGCATTCACCTGCAGCACTCGGCAGCGAGCCATTGCTCGTACAGGCTGAGCCCCAAAGTCACTATGAACGGCCCTCTGCGCCAACCGCGCGCGATCGCCAGCCAGAGCGCCAGAGTGCGCGCGCCCCTCCCTTCTTCCTGTCACTCAGCTAACACCCAAAAACCGATATTTTTTAGTGAATGCCCGCGCTGGAGCGCGTATGGCATTGTCCGCCTGTGACAGGAATTAAAAACAATGACTAAGTTCAATACTTTGGCCCTGGCTATTGCCAGCTTGGCCGTGCCCGCTATTTGCGCCGCAGAAGACAGCAACAAACTGGAAGAAGTTAACGTCACCGTATCTCCCCTGGATAAGCCCGCCGACGCAGTAGCTGCGCCGGTATCGGTGCTCTCCGGCGAGACCCTGCGCAAAGCCGCTTCCGCCACCCTGGGCGAAACCCTGAAGAACCAGCCGGGAGTGGCCAACGCCTCCTTTGGCAGTGGCGTGGGCCTACCGGTTATTCGCGGCCAGAGCGCCAACCGGGTGAAGATCCTGAACGATAACCTGGATGTCTCTGACGCCTCCAACACCAGCGCCGATCACGCCGCCAGTATCGAACCTCTACTGGCGGAGCGCATCGAGATACTGCGCGGACCGGCGGCACTACGCTACGGCAGCGGCGCTATCGGTGGGGTGGTAAATATTATCGACGGTCGCATCCCCACTGACGTACCCGAGAAAGTTGAAGGCGCGGTTGAGATGCGCCACGACACTGCCAACAACCAGGATGCCTCGGTATTCCGCTTTACCGGCGGTGCCGGGCAGCTGGCCTGGTACTTCGACGGTGTCTACCGCGAAAATGACGACACGGAAATTCCCGGCCTCGCTATTGTCGAGCACGAGGAACACGAAGAACACGACGAGGACGAAGGCGAGCACGAGGAAGAATTCAACACCGACGGCTACGTCGGCAACACCAACGCCCGCGCCCACAGCTACAGCGGTGGAGTTTCCTGGATTACTGAAAGTGGCTATATCGGTCTGTCAGTAAACAAGCTTGAGAACAACTACGGCATTCCTCTCGGCACTCACGAGCACCACCACGATGATGAGGAGCACGACGAGGACGATCACGAGGAACACGAAGAGCATGAGGAGGAGAGCGAAGTCGAAGCTGTGCGTATCGATATGGCGCAGACTCGCTACGACCTCAAAGGCGAGCACCGCTTCAACAGCAACTATTGGGACAAGTTACGCCTGCGTATCGGCTATAACGACTACGAGCACGTAGAGTTGGAAGAGGACGCAGCCGGTACCCGCTATGCCAACGAAGCCTGGGAAGGGCGCTTGGAAATCACCCACGACAGCGGTAGCGAGTGGCGTGGCGCCTATGGCCTGCAGTTATCCGATAAAGACTTTACCTCTGACGAAGGGGCATTTATCCAGCCCTCCCGCACCCGCAGCGCCGGCCTCTTCACCATGAAGGAACGCGAATGGGGCAACTGGCACCTGGACCTGGGCGCGCGTATTGAGCGTGTCGATGTCGATCCTGAGTACGAAGAAGACCGTGACTTCAACCTGTTCAGCACCAGCGCTACCCTGCAGTACTTCCTGCAAGAGCACCAGCATATCAGCGTCGGTGCCACCCGCTCCGAACGCGCCCCGGTAGCCGAAGAGCTGTTTGCCGACGGCGAGCACCTAGCCGAGGGCACATACTTAATTGGCAACAGTGAACTGGACAAAGAGCGATCCATTAATCTGGAGTTGGGCTATCACCACCACAACGAAGCGGCCAGTGGCTGGCATGCAGCGCAGATTGAAGCCAGCGTCTTCTACAACCGCATCGGCGATTACATCTACGCGCAAAACACCAATGAGTTGTTTGAAGAAGAGCTGCCCATCTACGCCTATGGCAACCGCGATGCCACCTTCTACGGTGCTGAAGCCTCGGTGAAATTTCCCCTGCGCAGCAACTTCTACCTGACTCTGTTTGGCGATGTTGTGCGCGCGAGCTTCGACGAAGATATCGCCGGTGAGAGTTCCGATGTGCCGCGCATGCCTCCCCTGCGCCTGGGTCTCGCCCTGGGAGCAGAGTACGACCAGTGGGGTTGGGAATGGCGCACAGTCGAAGCTGCGGACCAGGATCGCGCCGGCGCCTACGAAGAAGAAACCGACGGCTATACCCGTATGGACCTGAGTGCCCACTACAACTTCAACATCGGCAGCAGCGACGCGGTGATCTTCGCCAGCGCCCGCAACCTGCTCGACGAAGAAATTCGCAACTCCACCTCACTACTGCGCGACTACGCTCCTGAAGCTGGTCGCAGCGTCGAAGCCGGTGTGCGGTTTATTTTCTAATAAACACCTGCTTCAATGGCCCCGCAGTGCTTTCCCAGCCTCGCGGGGCTGCATCTCCTACAATTCCGGCATAACCTATTTGTAGAAGTGCGCGGGAACATCGAGCCGCGCTGCGGCGTCATATGCGTGACACCACACGACAAATACACAGGGACAATGCTCTCCATGGCCTGGATAAAGCGCACTTTTATCGCACTTTTAATCGTTTTCCTGCTACTCGCTGGCGCCGTCGCCTGGCTGTTAGCAGGACTCGACATCAACCAATACAAACCCCAGTTAGAAAAACTCGCTGCCAAACAGGGCATCTCCCTGCAACTGGAAGGTGATATCGGCTGGCAGCTGTGGCCCAAGCTCGGCCTGCAACTTGAAGATGTACAGCTGGCACCATTAAAGCTGCCAAAACAAACTCTGGTGAAAGCAGAAAAAATTGCCATTGGCGTGGCCCTCAAGCCACTACTGCAACGCAAAGTAGAGGCTGAGGAGATAGTCCTGGTAGCTCCGCAAATTGAGCTCACCGTCGACAAAGAAGGGCGCGGCAACTGGGAGCTGATTAGCGAGGCCCTGGAAGCTCAGAGCAAGCAACCTCCCAAACTCTCTATCCCCAAGGAACAGGAAGAGCCATCACAACAACAGGTCGACCTGAGCCTGCAAAAGCTGCGTATCGAGAAGGGCGTGGTGCTCTACAGCGATGCCCAGACTAACAAAGAGTACAAAGTCCAAGACCTGCAGGTAAGCGTTATTAACCTGGTACCGGGTGGCGAGCCGGGCAAACTCACTGCCGCAGCAGACCTTACCGGCAGCGACCTCAAACACCCACTGAAGCTAAAAATTGATAGTACCCTCGCCCTGGACGAGGGCCTCAATGGGCTGCGCCTGCAACCGCTACAAGTAGACCTCACCTCTGAGAACAGCGCCAAGGCCAGCCTACATATGCGCGGCTACCTGCGCAGGGACAGCAACACCCAACCCTGGCGTATACAACTAAACGTCAACGCCAATGCCGACCCTCTGCGCCCCTGGTTTGAACTGACGGGCACCGAAATCGATACCCGCGATAAAGCGGCACTGCAAAAGCTGAGTATCGAAGCGAGCGTGGAAGGTACCGAGCAAAAGCTCGACCTGACACCGCTGCAATTGAAACTGGACGACGTCACCTTTAGCGGCAACGCCCAGTTGCGCAACGCAGAAATGCCCGGGCTGGACCTGAACCTGCGCGGCGGCGCCTTTAACCTGGATAACTATCTGCCCCCTTCGAACGAAGATGAGGCTGGAGCCGCTTCGGCAAAACAAACCGAGGGAGTGGAAGCACAGAGTGCGCAAGCTCCCGCCGCTGAAGGCAAAAAGCAGGGAGAGCAGGCGGCACAGAGCGATCAAACTGAAACCGCAGAAAAACCAAAGAGAACAGTAGCTGCCAAGCCGCCCGCGGCAGAACCCCTGCCACTGAGCGACCTGCGCGGCTTCAACGCCAATATCAGCCTGGCACTGGACCAACTGCAAGCCGCTGACCTGCAAATGGACAGCCCGGAAATCCAACTCACTGTGGATAACGGCCTCTACCGACTGCAAAAATTGAGTGCCGATATCTATGGTGGCCAGCTGAACACGAATGGCCAGCTCAACGCTCGCGCCCAGTCCGCCGAGGCGCAAATGCGCGGCGGTCTCACCAATGTCGATATCGGCAAGGTCCAAGCTGCCCTCTTCCCCAGTGAAGACGTCCAGCTGGCTGGGGAAGCCAGCGTTAACTGGAGTGCCAGCACCAAAGGTAAAACATCCACAGCCTTAGAGAAAAACCTGCGCGCCTCCGTTGAGGTTTCCAGCAAGGAAATGTCAATTTCTCCATTCAACCTGGAGAAAAACATGTGCCAGCTGTTCAGCTACGCGGAAAATACCGAAATGCCCACTCGGGACTGGCCCAACAGCACCGGACTGCAGGACCTTCGCGCCACCATCGCGGTGAAAGGCGACCAGGTGGATGTGAGCGAAATTCTCGCCGGTATCGAAAATATCGCCCTGACCGGTGACGGAGAGGTGGACCTGAAGAAACAGGACTTCGACTTCAAGCTCGGCCTGGCCCTGGTGGGAGAGAGCACCTCCGCCGACGGCTGTACCGTGCGCAACAAGCGCTGGCGCAATCGCCCGCTGCCGCTGCGCTGCAAGGGCGACTTCGACGATGTGAACATCAGCACCTGTAAACCCGACAGCCGCCGCCTCGACGACTTGCTGCGGGAAGAACTGAAGCACAAAGCCGAAAAGAAATATGGCGATAAAGTTGAAGAAAAGGTCGACGAACTGAAAGAAAAATTGAAAAATCTCTTCGGCCGCTAAGGCCCCGCTAAAGTGCACCGGGGCCCGCCCGGTGCACAACTCCAGCGTTCAACCACAGATTCCAGCCCGCAGTATCCCCATGACCCCAAAGCAGTTCCAAAATGCCGTCCTGAAATGGTTCGACAAACACGGGCGCAAAGACCTGCCCTGGCAGCAAGACATCAACCCCTATCGGGTTTGGGTGTCCGAAATCATGCTGCAACAGACCCAGGTCACCACGGTGATTCCCTACTTTGAGCGCTTTATGCAGAGCTTCCCCACCCTAGAAAGTCTCGCCCGCGCGCCCCAGGACAAAGTCCTGGCTCACTGGAGCGGCCTCGGCTACTACGCCCGCGCCCGTAACCTGCACAAATGCGCCCAGACGGTGCTAGAGGAATACGGCGGGGAGTTTCCCCAGGACGTAGAGGAACTGACCGAATTGAGTGGCATAGGCCGCTCCACCGCTGGTGCTATTGCCAGTATCAGTATGGGACTCAGGGCGCCGATCCTCGATGGCAACGTCAAACGGGTGCTGGCCCGTTTTCACGCAGTGGAGGGCTGGCCCGGACAGACAGCGGTTGCCAATCAACTGTGGCAACTGGCCGAGACCTATACCCCAAACCAACGCGTTAACAACTACACCCAGGTGATGATGGACCTGGGTGCCACCCTGTGCACCCGCTCGAAACCACGCTGCGAGGAGTGCCCGGTGAAAAAATCCTGTGTGGCTCACTCCCAGGGCAACCCACAGGATTACCCCGGCAAGAAACCGCGCAAGGAAAAGCCGGTGCGCAGTGCCACCCTGCTCTTGCTTGAACACAAAGGTGAAATCTATCTGGAACAGCGTCCGCCCAGCGGTATCTGGGGAGGACTCTGGAGCCCACCTGAAGCCGACAATACCAGCGACTGGCTCAAGGCAAAGCGCTGGCGTGCCAGTGACGTCCAAACCCTGCCGACCCTGCGACACACCTTCACTCACTTTCACCTGGATATTTCCCCGGTGTGGGTACAACTGAGCAAAGTCCCAGCACAGGTGGCGGAGAGCGGCGCTGGCTGGTATAAACTGCGGCGTTTAAACCGCCCTCGTGCGGCCCAGGAACTGGGGCTACCCGCCCCTATCGTCAAGCTGGCAAAACAACTACTGGCGCTGCAGGCTCCCCTGCTCACGCCGACCACTGCCGACTAAAACCAGGAGGAGTCCATGTCCAGAACCGTATTCTGCCGCAAGTACCAAGAGGAATTGGAAGGTCTGGATGCACCGCCCTTTCCCGGCCCCAAAGGCATGGATATCTTCGAGAACGTTTCCAAAAAAGCCTGGCTGGAGTGGATGTCCCACCAGACCATGCTGATTAACGAAAAGCACCTGAACATGATGGAACCCTCAAGCCGCGCCTACTTGAGCGAGCAGATGATGAAGTTCTTGAGCGGCGAGGAATACGACGCAGCCGACGGTTACGTTCCGCCGGAACAGCAGTAACACAAGGCCCCGAAGCTTCCCCGGCAAAGAAAAAAAACTTTTTTATAATCAAGGGGTTGACTCTGACCCGGGGAAGGGCTTTAATACGCGCCTCGCGACGCAGGGGAAGCCCAGCAAGATCGCAAAGCCCGGATAGCTCAGTCGGTAGAGCAGGGGATTGAAAATCCCCGTGTCGGTGGTTCGATTCCGCCTCCGGGCACCATATTAAAAAGCCTCATCCGCAAGGATGGGGCTTTTTTTATGCTTGATTCACTACGAAACTCCGGCTTTCAAATCTAGGGCATACTTATTAATCACCCACCCTTCTGCTACGCTTGCCTGCTTTTCATCCAGCCCTGTTAACCCCACCAATCCCCATTTCACCTTAAAAATTCTTTTTGCTTTTAACTCATTAGGATTAGAAAGCTTACCCCTCGACCCTTTTCCCCCACCCTCTTCATGAGTCCTTTCACCCCTTCTACCTCAAAGTGCGGCTTTTTAAGAGATTGCTTTATTTCTTCTCGACCTCATTAATTATTGGATTATGCTTGATGGAAACCCTCCCCTTTTCATCTATTCTGACAATTATTTTTGTTAGTAAGGTCCTACCACGCCTTAGCGCTAAGTGACATCTAACTTAAGGAGCACCTATAATAAGTATTATCTGGGCAAATTAATGTTTAATTATCTCCGCTCTTGAAAATAGAAACTGTGAGAAAATATTACCTATTTTGACCATTAACAATGAATCAATTTTCAACTAGAAAAATATCTGAAGAATAGTAACTTAGCCTTTATATCAACCTCTATATTTCAACAATTAGACGGGATGGATCAGAACAATGACACTCAAAGAAATATCTCTCCTTATATTTGTCACTTCCCCCTCTTTATCTACTGCATGTGCGCCAATCATTCAAAAGAAGATCGCTATTCCCCCACTGTCTCCAGATAAAGAATTTACATACGTATACCCAAAACCTGAAAAAGATTATTTTATTCAGCAAATTGAAAATTCTAGTAATATCGCTATTGTTGAAATCCATGTTGATCATCATTACACCAACCATCCATACGACGCACAAACTGGTTTTATAGTTTTATATGGATGGGGAGATCCACAACCTAAATTCATTAGCGTTCACCGGCAAGGATCAAGCTGTGGGAAACCAGAAAAAATAGAAGTAAACTCAAGATATGTAGCTATCTTTGAGAAAAATAAAAACCCAATACTAATCCCTCTTAAAGAGGCCGAAGAATCTATCAGGTTTCTTGGCAAGCCAGAATATATGTATACATCCGTTGGTCTTTTACCAAGAGAATTGTAACCACAAAAGAATACAACATGAAGAACTATATACTAGTTGGCACAGCCTCTTTAATGCTTATTTTATTCTCATCAATTTACAGCTTTCTATACGGAAAAGAAGGCAATGACAACATCCTCAATGAAGCCCGAGCACTAGCTCAAGAACATGCAACCAATGAATTAAAAAATAACAATTTAACCTTGATGGCAGAAAGCTACATGGGAAGCAAAATAGCGAATATCCCAGGTTTAGATGAAGAAAAATATCTAAACTGCTTATCCACTTTAGTAAGCTTGAAATTTTATAAAGACAATGCTGACTTTGAGCCTAAGCTTACAGAACTTGAAAAAATTCAACAATTAAAATACACCCCAGAAAAATCGCGCCATTACGCTGTAACATTCAACGAAGTTAAACTTTCTGCAATAAGAAGGCACCCTGATGTTAATTGTATTTTTTAAAGATAAATATCAGCTTAACAGTATTTTGAACCATTTCACTTCCCTTTCCTTTCCTAACCATCTCAGCCTGTAACTTTTCGGCCAATACCATTTCAATCACAAATATCAAGCGTAAGATAGATATTTAATTGGACCAACACCCTACCTACTGTAGAATGCGCGGCTTTTTGCACCTAAGCAGTGAACCACAAAAAAGTTATAGCTAAGTTTCAGAGGTATATATGCCAGCAGGGAAGCCGAATAAGAGTGTTCATTTTATTTATGGAAGTATCATTGCTCTTATTGTTTTGAGCTTTTGTTTTTTACTCTATAAAAGTGAACGTAATGGTTCCCTACGGGTGAAAATAGGAAACAATGAGCTGGAACTACAAATTGATGATAACAACCAATCAGTTTCAATTCGAGCCTTACTCGATAAGCTGTTCCAAAATGAGGAAGCAAGTCGTGAATCCAAGGCCCTATTAAAGGAATTTGGTAATTTCTATTTGCCGACCGATCCTGAACTTATTGGAGAGATTGAAAAGCAGCCCGTCAAGTCGCAAGTCTCCCGACGTTTGCGAGAGCTTCTCTATGGGTTAAAGGGTCCATTCGATCGACAAGCTCACAGCTACTACGATGTTGAAAGCTTGCAGGTTATCGACGCAATTAGCGGTCTGGAGTTTAACCATCCAGTGTCTAAAGGACTACGAGAAATGTTGATCTATAGACGTGGCCCCTTTGAAGAAAGATCTAAAGAAGTACTGCTAAGCGTTCCCGCAGGCAATAGTATTCCATCAGGAAGAGCGGCATCCTGTCGCGGCAATGATTTTTTCAGGCGGGAAATTCGTATTTTTAATACTCAGCGAACAAATTCAATTTCCGTCTTTGTCAGCGGTAGTTTTCCTTGTACTGCTGACACTTCCAATGACATACATCGACTAATTCAGCTTTCCTATGCCGATATGAAGAAACTATTGGGAGATTCTCCTGTTGGAGCCAAGGAGCCCGCCCTTGCTGAGATCATGATGAATATCAATTAATTGGTGGAAGTTCTGCCGTCAGGCAGTTCATCCTCTCGCATTCATCCTTATTACTGCTAACCTTGGGCCTACAAAGGATTAAGAATAAAGGGAATCAAAGCATGGCCCAACCATTTCACCTTGAGCGTTTTGTGACGGCGCAAGAAAGCTCTTATGAAAGTGCCCTGAGTGAGTTGCATAGCGGTCATAAGCGCTCCCACTGGATGTGGTATATATTCCCCCAAATCTCCGGCCTGGGGCATAGCGCGACATCCGAACATTTTGCAATTAAAAACCTGGATGAAGCCCGGGCTTACCTGGAGCACCCTGTGCTCGGCCCCAGGCTCAAAGAGTGCTGCAAGGAGTTATTGCAACTGAATAATTACTCCGCTTACCAGATATTCGGCTCACCGGATGATGTAAAACTTAAGTCATCCATGACGCTATTTTCTATCGCCGATCCCAAAGACAAGCTATTTGAAGAGGTGCTGGAAAAATACTATGAAGGACAGAAGGACCTTCGTACTTTCGAGATACTGAAAGTTCCTGTCCAACATTAGTTGCCCGCAAGGATGGGGCTTTTTTTATGATCGAAAGGCTGGATGGCAATCATTATCTGAACCACTATATTGGCGTATAAGCTGTAGTATCCATACTCACAGAATCTACCACTCTACCCATATTAAATTTTCCCCACCATTTTAAGCCGAACCGATCAGCACCTCTTTCCCCCAAAGAAACTATAAATCTGCTGCCCACCTTAGAACTCTCTCCATTCAATTTCTATTTGTTTTTTAACAAGGCTATTCCTACCCCAGCCTTGGACTCTCAACTTTTAGAAATCACGATTTGATTCTAATGCATGCAACCTGGACCTGATCGATGTCTATAATGGTAACGGCAAATAAAATCCAAAGTTTAGTCAAATTAGTGACTTTCTATGGCACGAAGAGTCCCCAAAAAAATTGTCTTTATTGGCTCCAGTTCTATCTATGGAAAAGGTGATACAGAACTAGGCGGATTTGTTCAACGATTCCGGTTTCGGTTCGAAACTTTAGATCCCTATAATATAGTTTACGCTCTGGGAATATTCGGAGAGAACGCGAACTCTTTAGCCATAAGACTTTCCCGAGAACTGCCCCCAAGAAGGCCACACTTAATCGGGATATATCCTGGTTTCAATGATATTTGCCGTATCGGGGGACCAAAGGCTGAGAACTCTGTAGCGCTGGACTCTTTCCGTCAAACAGTGCGACAGCTGTTACAAACGTCTAAAACCATCGCTCCGTCCTTCCTAATGACAGGTATTCCGTTCGATGAGCAACGAACCACTCCCTTTCGGAATAGTGATAGCTATTTCTATCAGGCTGATGCGGACCTTTATAACCAAGCTATGAGAGAATCTGCCACTGCCGAAATGATCCCCATACTGGAGTTTGACAATTTATGGCGAGATCAGGAATTTATTACTCTTCTCTCAGAGGATGGCCTCCATGCAAATCCCAAGGGACATCAATTACTGTATGAACAGACTTGGGATTTTATCTCTAAAAATTACTTTTAGTATTTATAAATATTTTTCAATCAGATAAATTCTGAAAAAAAATATAATGACTGTTACGATATTGAATAGTTTATATTTGTTTTTTTCATTTTATAAAGATCACCCATACTTTACATATGCCACTTTTTCTCTATTTCAAGCTTCCTTTAGATACACTAGAAGTAATTAAGATTTTAAGATGAAATTTTCTATGGCCTTATTTGCATTGGCAGAAGAGGGCAGAACTTTATTTGATACAGTCCAGGAGAAATACTACGAAGGTCAAAAAGACCCTCGTACTCTGGAAATTCTAGTTATGCAGCAATAGAAACCGGGAACCCTCATTTAAGCCATCACTTTAACAGTCAGGCCGTTTGGGCGGCTTCCTCCTCCAGGTTGTCGCTGCCTAACAAGCGGTCCATCACCAGACAGGCTGTCAGATCCCCGGTCACATTGACTGCTGTACGGCACATATCGAGAATCCGATCCACCCCCAGAATCAGCGCAATACCTTCCGGCGGGACACCAATACCGGCCAGAATTGTCGCCAGGATTACGATACCGACGCCCGGCGTACTGGGAGAACCAATTGAAGCGCCAACGGTAGTCACTGTCAGCCCCACTAGCTGCGCGGTTGTCAGGTCAATGCCATATACCTGGGTTAGGAACACCGCTGCGATTACCTGATAGAGCGCCGTGCCATCCATATTCACAGTAGCGCCCAGGGGCACAATAAATTTGGCGATGGATGGTTTTACTCCCAGGGGACTTTCTGCAACTTTCATTGACAGCGGCATTACCGCAGCAGAGCTGGATGTGGAGAATGCCAGCAGCTGCACTCCGCTAATTCTCTGCAAAAATGTGATCGGGCCGACGGAGGTCACCAGGGAAACAATTATCAGGTAAAAGCTGAGAAGAATAAGTAGTCCCAGAATCACGGTGCCCACATACACAGACATTCCCAAAATTGCAGTGAGGCCCACGCGAATAGCAATATCTGCCAGGAGGCCAAATACGGCCAGGGGCGCAAACAGCATGGCCCAGCCAACCACTTTAAGTGCCACCTCCTGAATAATGCCAAAGGCGTATACCGCTGTTTCCCGCTGCTTTTGCGGCAACAGCATCACGGCAACACCAATGAAAATCGCGTAGACCACCAGCTGCAACATATTGCGCATGGCAATACTTTCGTTGAGGTTGGCGGGAATCAACTCAGCAATACGCTCGGGAAGCGGTTTGGACTCCATCACCTGGGCGGCGCTCGCAACTTGCAACTCGGTAGCGGCGCTAAGCAGGGACTCATCGATATAGTCGCCGGGTTGGATCAACTGGACCAGGATAATCCCGATAATCACCGCAACGGTGGTGGTGCCGACAAAGTAGGGGGCGATGCGCAGCCCGACCCGTTTAAGCTGACTGACATTCCCGCTGCCACTGAGCCCCAGGATGATTGAGGACATAATCAGCGGTATCACCACCATCTGGATCATATTCAGAAAGATGGAGCCCGGCAGCTTAAACCAGCTGGCCAATGCCGCACTGAGATCCTGGCTCACCAGCGCGGCCCCCTCAGGAGATAGCAGCAGGCCGACAGTTAGCCCCAGGATCATGGCGACCACTATCTGCATCCATAGGCGAGTGCGCACCAGCACACCGAGGGATTCCACCATTCGGATCAGATAGAAATTTGTACCATTGCTCATTGTTGGTATTCCGGATTACCTGAAATAGTTAGAGGCATTATGTCCCAGGGCCATTAAGGAAACCTGGCGGTCAGATCAAGTCCTGGGCATATAAGACAGTTATTCGACGCCATTTATTGATATCAATACCAAAAAGAGTGCTGAGCCTCTCTTCGTCTTTCACTATTTGAAGCAACAATCGGGCCTGAGTTAACGCCTGGGTGGTCCCGGAGGTCCCCGGTGGGAGAAATCGCACTGGCTTTGATTGCCGGTCAGGGCACAACCTCTCTCCCCTTTCAGGCAATGCAGGATATCGTTTTCTGCAGCGAGGTTGGCGTGGTAGTGATAGCCCAGGCCGGCAAACTCATGGCCACGGCATTCGTCCAGGTCATCGGGCTCGCGGCCATCGGCATTCTCCCGCGCATAGATCAGGTAGCCATCTATGGCGACACCGACAATCGCAGCATGACTTGCGGCAGACGGGTAGGCTTGGCTGCAACCCAGGGCAGCATGGTAGTGATAACCCACGTGGGGGTTTACATGACCACCACAGGCATCCACTGGCGCTAAGGTGTGTGCACCTAAAATTGCACCAATGGGTGCGGCAATATCAAATTTAACCCCATTAAAAGCGACTCCATAACCGGAAAAACCATCGGGATTCTGCTTTGACTTGGCCTTGGCGGGCTGTACGGGGATCAGGTAGCGGGTATGAAAATCCGGGCCCATATAGCTGGCCAGGCACTCCACACAGTAATTGTTGTATTGCGGTGCCACATCAGGCCGCGCGGCCATCTCGCAAGCCTGCTTCGAATCGGTAATCTTTATCGCCCCAGTTTTAGGATCATATAGGCTCCATTTTGGATCAGAGAAAAAGGTCGCAGCATTTTTAACGAAAGGTCCATCAATCGGCACTATCTGCTGCTTGATAAACATCATGCCGCCAGACGTAATTGGGTCGACAACATTGCGTGGGCACCAGGGCCCCATTTTATGTTCGGGTTCAGCCTTTACCACAATCATCCAGCATTGGGTCTTGCGCCCCTCAGAGAGGGTGCAATCCACTTTTTTAATTTCCTCAACCAGTGCGTCTTTGGCAAATAAGTGGGGGATACCCATTTGCTCGGTAAAATCGGTATGAGCGTAAACAGAAGCGCTTAAAAATATCAGCAGAAAAAATGCTGCACGCATGACGATCACCACTTGAATCCTTGGAGTGCTCAAGTTTAGCAGCGCTGCCTCCCTCACTAATTACTGGGAAATTGTTGTGCTAACAGGGTGCGAATCCACTTGTGCAAAGGGTCCTGACTGCTGCGAGTATGCCAGGCGGCAATCACATCAAACCCCGGGGGCTGTTCGACAATAGGCAGTGTTTTTAGTCGGGGATCAGGCAACAGTCGCGAGGGCAAAAAGGCAACGGTATTGGTAGAGGCAATGCACTCGGCTGCGGCGGCAAAAGAGGGGACAGACAGCACCACATTGCGCTCCAAACCAAACTGCTCAAACCAACTATCCGCCATGCCCCGCAGATCCCCCCTGGAAGGTGATACCACCAGCTGTGGCAAAGCTGCCAACTCTTCCATTCCCAAGGGCTGACTGGCGCTGTGCGGCATATCGGTGTGCTGGCAGCATACGCAGACGTAGCGCTCTCGATACAACAACATACTGGGGCTGTTATCCGGCACAAATCCCGGCGTGCTAAACACCAGATCCACTTCACCGGTTTGCAGTTGCTGGGCCATGCGATCAATCTCCAACTTAAGCACCACGACTTTTATATCTGGAGCCTGCTGACGTAGTTGCTTGAGGAGAACCGGCAGTACCACCCGCTGCTCAAAGTCCGTTGCACTGATGGTAAAGATGCCCCGATGCTGTGCCGGATCAAATTCATCCGTACGCAGCAGCGCCGCGACATTGTTCAGGATCTCATCCAATTTGGGAGCCAGGCGCTCGGCCAGGGGGGTGGGAATAACACCGTTGCTGGTGCGAATAAACAGCCGGTCATCAAAGATTTCCCGCAGGCGTTTCAATTGTTCACTGACTGTTTGCTGGCTCACACCCAGTTGGTCAGCCACCCGGGATAAGTTCAGTTCCCGCAAGATAGCGTTCATTAAGCGAAGTTGACGTAACTCCAGCCTCTCCAATGGGTTCGCCCGATGATTTCTGCTCAAACCTGTATCACTCACAACTGTTACTTGGTTTTCATTGTATCCACGTAACCCTAGCATTGTGAGTAGATTGGCCCGTATGGCATCCACTTCGGTGGGGGGAGAGTTCACTATGCAAACCGCAGCCCGATCCTCCTTTCAGGATCAATTAGTTACAGCAATTATTCACTACGCTGATCCCAGTAGCGATCTGGTGTACGACAAGCGTTCAGAGGGCCCCGGGCCCGCCAATCTGGTCGAGAATGTTATTTCCCAGCAGGTTCACATCTACGATGGTCGCGCCCTGAAAACCGCCGGGGAGCGTTTTCGTCTCGATAACCAGGGGTTTGAGCTGGTACGCCCCATGCTCGGCATAAACCTGCGCCAGCTGGATGATGCGCTACACGCGCTGGACCAACCCTCAGGGAGTAGCCCCAGCCCTGAGGAGCGCGACCAGTTGATTCGCACCCAATGGTATCCAGCTATTGAATCCTGGATAGGCGCTCACCTGGGTGCAGCAAAGGTACTGACCTTTGATCACACGTTGCGAGCCCAACCATCGACTGATGCGACACCGGAGCTGAGCCGCAGTCGCCGATCACCTGTGAAATTGGTGCACAACGACTACACACCCTGGTCCGCAGAGCGCCAGCTAAAGGAAACCCTGGAGGCCCGGGGATACAAGCCATCAGATTATCCGCGCTACCAGTTTATTAATCTCTGGCTGCCCCTATTGCGCCCGGTGCAGGAGTCACCGTTGGCAATGGTGGACCTGCGCACTGTCGCCGCCAGTGATTTCCACAATATGCGATTAATTTACCCAGAGCGAAAAGGGCAGATTTCGGTGTTGAGTTTCAACCCGGTTCACCGCTGGATTTGGTTTAGCGACATGCAGCCCGGCGAAGGCATTTTACTGCGGGTCTTCGATAGCCAGCACCGAGGTGATGTAACCGGTGTTCCCCACTGCGCTTTCGACCTGCCGGGAAGTGCAGGGGCACCACGCAGAACCAGCCTGGAAATTCGCACTATTGTCCTGTTTGACCAATAACACCAACGCTTTTAAGAAAACACCCGGCCACTCAATAAAGTGGCCGGATTGAGTGAGACCTCATTATGGAAAATATACTTCGATCGATTGATCCACTAACCGGAGAGGCCATCGGATCGCTACCTGTCAGCAAGCCCCAAGATATTCAGAACATGGTGGAGAAAGCCCACAAAGCGCAGCGAGTGTGGTCGAGTAAATCTCTTCAGGAGCGGGTACAACTACTTCAGCAGGCTTACACAAAACTGAATGCGGAAGAGGGAGAGCTGGCACAACTTATCAGCCGTGAAATGGGCAAAGATGCCCGGCGTGCACAGTATGAAGCCGGCGGCGTAGTCCAAGGCGGTGCCTGGTTAGCGGGGGATGCCGGCGAGGCCCTGCGGGCAAAACGCAGTGGCGGTAGCGAAATTCAATATCGGCCACTGGGCGTTGTCGCGGTTATCTCCCCCTGGAACTATCCACTAGCCATGGCCAATAACCTGATAGTTCCCGCGCTGATCGCCGGCAACGCTGTGATTTTAAAACCTTCAGAAGAGTCGCCATTGGTCGCTGACTTATTGGTGAAAACACTCAATCAAACCCTGCCTCAGGACATTTTACAAATTGCTCACGGCGATGGCGCCACCGGTGAAGCCCTGGTGAAATCCCCCATCAATATGGTCGCCTTTACCGGATCGCGAACAACGGGCCAAAAAATTATGGCCAATGCCGCTCCGGCATTGAAACGCCTGGTTATGGAATTGGGTGGCAATGACCCGATGATCGTGTTGCAGAGCGCCAATATTCCCCAGGCTGCACAATTTGCCGTTGGCTCCAGTTTTGAGAATTCTGGCCAGATGTGCACCTCCACAGAGCGTATTTATGTGGACGAAAAAATTGCCGATAAATTCGAAAATGCCGTGGTGGCATTGGCGAAGCAGTATCGTGTCGGCGGGTGGCAGGAGCCACAGGTGGATATCGGCCCCTTGGTTAATCACCGCCAACATCAAAAGGTAGTGGAGCATATCCACGATGCCCTGAATAAAGGCGCAAAGCTTCTTCTAGGGGAGCGCGATCCACAGGTGCCGTTTATTCCGCCCACAGTTATCAGCGATATTCGACCGGGCATGCTGGTGGAAGATGATGAGACTTTTGGGCCTATCGTAGCCATCGACCGCTTTAGCTCAGTAGACGATGTGGTCGAGCGGGCCAATAACTCTGTTTACGGTCTCGGTGCGGTTGTGTTTGGTGAAAGCAAACAGGCCGAGCAAGTCGCCAGCCAGCTGCAAGCGGGAATGATTGGCATCAACCAGGGAGCCGGCGGCTCACCTTGGGTGGGCGCCAAGCAAAGTGGCTTTGGCTTCCACGGTGGAGCTGAAGGGCACCGGCAGTTTGCACAAATTACCGTTTTAAACCGCTAAGTCCTTTAAAAGTTTTTCTATAGAAGTACAGCAGATGTCCACGACTGAAAGTATTGATACTGTCACCCACTTGGATGACTTTTTTGTTATCGCCCGCGAACCCGGAGCAGAACACCCGGCTCTACCCACCTGGGCTACTCGCAATAAAAACCCGGCAGCGCTGGCCGATCAAGCACCGCAACCGGTTTCACGACGAGATATCGCCGAGGTACCCGGAGCCTTCCAATTGCTCAATGTCTTTTCAAAAGAGGAATGCCAACGGCTGATTGATTTCACTGAAGCGGTGGGGTATTTACCGGATGCAGCCGTCTCCCTGCCCCGGGAGGTCCGCCATAACGACAACCTGACCTGGGTGGTTGACGAGGTTACAGAGCGGCTGATCTGGCAGCGATGCCGAGACCTGGCGCAGGACTTAAATGGTTACTTTGGTGGAAGAGAGGCTGTCGGCATCAATCGGCGTTTCCGCTTTTATCGCTATGGTGAGGGAGATTTCTTCCAGTTCCACACCGATGGCGCCTGGCCCGGTAACCGCATTGACAACAACCAGTTGATCACCAATGGCTACCCCGATCGCTATAGTGAAATGACGTTTTTAGTACTGCTGAGTGAAGATTTTGAAGGTGGTGCAACCCGATTCAGGGTGAATGCAGATGACCCCCTAAAACAACCCAGCCGGGACTCTTTATTAGACATCGATATCCGCACACCTGCCGGAGCCGTACTGTGCTTCCCCCATGGAATGCATCCCTTACACAGAATTCACAGCTCTACTCCAATCACCCAAGGAATCAAATATATTATTAGAACGGATATTCTCTTCCTGCAGGAATAAATTCTCCAAGACCTGTTAAAAGGGAAAAGATGCTTCGACTCACATCGAAGTATTAAGTGCTCCAGGCGCTAGAATTTCATTCGATTTCTACCTTGGAGCACATTCAGTGGAATTGGTAAATTATCTGGATAAACACTTCCTAACCAAAGAACAGCTTATTCAGGCTACTCAAATCAGCGAACTACAATTGCAGCGCTACCAGGATGAGGGTGTTATGCCAAAGCCCTCCTATAAGCTCAATATTCAATGGGAGTGTGAATCCTTTTTTGGACCCCACTTCGAAAAACAGGCAGTTGAGTACTTTGCAAAAGGCTACGCCAGCTGGATTGGTATCATAGAGGCTAAGCAAGACTTTAACTCTATTTATCAATGCTTTGCTAATCGATACATGGCTAAAATAGCTCTATTGCGAAATTTAGGATACGAATCCAGCAACCCAAAATTTTCATCCGGAATTTCTCAACATATCGAAGAGGAATGGCAACACTTTATTGAGGGGACTTATGGATTATGTACTCGCAGTGGCCTGCCAGAAGATATAGCAGCAAAGGAGCTGGCTAGCATAGAAATCAATGCAATTCTTGTTCAAGATAATTTAAACCATAAACAAATACATCGGCTTAATCGTTATGTAGATCTTCTAGATGAAACCAGCGCATATTTTGCGCCTCACGAAAGAAGTATAAGTTCAAGGCAGAAGCTAATTGATACGCCGCGCAGGAAGTATAATTTAGATTGCTCTGTATCAAAAAGTAAATAATTATCCAATTACGGGGATAGGATCACCGATATACTCAGTCGAAGTTGCCCGCAACAAAGGGTGGGCTGTCAGTATTTTCCCCGAGTACTCAATGGATGGTTTTAAGAAAGGGCTAAAATCTTCTGTCGCCGCCGCACAATTTAACCAGGATGCTACAAAATCTGGGCGATTGGGCGCAATCATGGGAAGTGACTTTTCATGGTAGCGCTTAGTGGCTGGGTGGGAGTCCAAAGTAATGATTGAGCAACTGAGCAAATTTCCCCAGATTTTATACAAACCACAAAAGAAAAAAGGCTCACCATAACTGAATTCCACCGGGTGCTTGCCACCTTGGCTTTCCACCCAGGCGGTAGCCGGAATTAAGCAGCGGGATTTTCGATATTCCGGTCTGGAGTCCAGTTTCTTCCAATTACTGTTGATGGACCAGTATTTTTTATGGGGCCGCCAAGTATCACCATGCCTTTCAAGATAGAGATGCCAAATGGCATTTTCTATTTCAGCAGAACCCTTCCGAGTAGTTACAATAGACACCTGCTGGGTGGGCCTCCGGCGCCTACCGTAAATCATATGTCCGGCACCCCGAATGCCATAGGTATCGAGAAAACGCTCCATACCCGCATGATCACTGACATCAAAGACACTACACACCCAGAGCCTCCCACTTATCCCGCTGAACTGGTTTTTTCAGTATATTCGGACAGCCACCTTAAATTACTCTCGATCCCTCTCATCTGGCACAAGGTTAACTCCAATTCCTTGCGCAAATCCACTCCCACAGCAACAGAAAACCGACGTACGTACTTTTCATAGTTCAAAATACTAATCGCGTACATAGGGCGATTGTCATAACTGGACCTATAGCGGCAGATACGAATCGGTTCACTATCAAAAACTATAACTCTGGGGCGCATAATCAACCACTTAGCATACTGTATGAAAATACAGTATATCTTGGTTTCCTGCGGATATGTCAAGAAGGCCACAACTTGGCATCAAGGCCATTCTTCATCAGCGGCATCGTATTTTTGCTTATGAGGACAGGAGTCATTTGATGATAAATTAATGCGTTAGGGGAGGGGGGTAAATCCAGCAATGCTGATTTTTTATCACATCAAAAAAATAATATTGAGAGGAAATAGGAGTTCAGAATTTACCATCACATCAATCTCACCTCGAGTGCCCAAACACGCTAAAATGTCGTGCAGAGCAATGCCAATGGCCAAACCTGACTACCTAAAATAACTCACCCTGTTAAAAACATCAGGGAGTGCGGATATCTGTTATCTCGCAACCCCTTCTTTATTTACCCAGCAGTTATTATTGATATCTATTTGATCTTGGAAGGTCTTTCCTCATCCCTAAGCGTTAGCACTTCATGGCCGTCACCGGTTACCAAAATCGTATGCTCCCATTGAGCCGATAGCTTTTTATCCTTAGTTACTACAGTCCAGCCATCTTTCTTAAGTTTGGTTTTACGATTTCCCTGATTGATCATGGGCTCAATGGTAAATGTCATTCCCTCCTGCAAAACTTCACCGGAACCAGGCCGCCCAAAGTGAAGAACCTGCGGGGCCTCGTGCATTTCCCGGCCAATACCGTGGCCACAATATTCCCGTACGACACTGAAGCCGTTGCGCTCGGTATGGCGCTGGATTGCATTGCCGATATCACCAAAAGTAACTCCCGGCTTTACCGTGGCAATACCGGCCCACATAGCTTCATAGCAGGTGGTTACCAGTTTTCTGGCAATAGGGGTCACGGTACCGATGCTATACATTTTGCTGGAATCCGCGATATAGCCAGATTTCTCCAGGGTAATATCCACATTAATGATATCTCCCTCCCGCAGTAGCTGCTTATCACTTGGCATGCCGTGACAGACTACTTCGTTGATTGAGGTGTTCAGGGCGTAGGGATAACCATATTGCCCTTTGCTGGCGGGGCGGGCATTGAGTTCATTGACAATAAATTCTTCTACCCGCTCATTAATTTGCATTGTCGAGACCCCCGGTTCAATAAAGGAGTCCAGCATGGCAAATACACGGCTCAACAATTGACCCGATTGGCGCATTAACTGCCGCTCATCGGGAGTCTTAATTTTTATTTCACTCACGTGTCAGCTCTTCCAGGGTTAATGCCTGATTGCGCAGCAACTTCTTACACAAGTCGCTGTAGCTTAATTCCGGATTCAGTTCCGCCAACATCCCAATCTTGATCCAGTACTCCGCCTGGGAATTAATTGAGCGGGCCATCACCGTGCTGGCTTTGCGAATCTCATCGTGTAGCTCATCGGATATCTTGACGATGCCCATAACCATAACCTTGATATACTTTATATATGTAGTGTATACGAAACATATAAAGGTGCACAGTAGATAAACAGAATATTAATATGCAACTTATTGCATAGCTCGATAGGGGGCGCTATGGTTGAGGAATAAATACAATAGTGGCGAGGCCATCATGACAGAGACCCCTGAGAAGAAGCGCAGTGCCCCAAAACCGAGCCGGCTGCGTATTGGTCGGCGCTATCGCCCGAGCCGCCTGGAAGGCAATTACGACGCCATTATCATTGGCTCAGGCATTGGCGGTCTGACTTGTGCTGCGATGCTCAGTGCCATGGGCAAGAAAGCACTTGTCCTTGAGCAACACTACACTGCCGGGGGATACACCCACGCCTATGACCGCAATGGTTATGAGTGGGATGTCGGCGTCCACTATATCGGCGATGTGGGCAAACACCCCACTATGACCCGCAAGATCTTCGACTTTATCTCCAATAACCAGTTGCACTGGGCGCCAATGGACAGCACCTATGACCGCATCTGTATTGGCGATAAACAATACGACCTGAAAGCCGGCCGCCAGCAATTTATCGAAGAATTGGTCAGCCACTTCCCCGATGAGCGCGCGAATATCGAGGAGTACCTGCAACGGCTGAATGTAGTTGCTAAAGCCATGCAGCGACTGGCAATGGAAAAAATGCTGCCCTCTTGGTGTGGACCTTTTATTCGCCTGTGGAGAAAACTGCGCGAACCCGCCTGGCTCAATAAAACCACCCGCGAAGTTCTCAGTGGAATCACCAGCAATGAAAAGCTGATCTCTGTGCTGACAGGGCAGTGGGGTGATAATGGCATGACCCCATCCGAGGGCAGCTTTATTATTCACGCCCTGATCGCCAAACATTATCTCTATGGCGGTTACTATCCTGTCGGCGGCGCCAGCAAAATCTCCGAAACGATTATTCCCCAGATTCAGGCCAGTGGTGGAGATGTATTTACCTATGCCAAGGTGGAAACCATCCTGATGAATGGGGATCAGGTTCGCGGTGTAAGAATGTCTGACGGACATGAGATCGAAGCACCATTAGTTGTCTCCGGCGCAGGGGTATTTAATACCTTCGAGAAGCTGTTGCCGCGCAGTACCAGTGAGCGCATGGGATATATCCGCGACCTGGACACCGTCAACCGATCCATGTCTCACCTGTGTCTGTATATTGGCTTGGAGAAAACAGCGGAAGAATTAAACCTGCCCAAGACTAATTACTGGATCTATTCCAGCGATCAGTACGAAGAGGATATGCAGGCCTTTATCGACGATCAGGATAAGGAGATACCGCTAGTCTATATTTCGTTCCCGTCTGCGAAAGACCCCACCTTTACCCAGCGCTACCCGGGCCGCGCCACCATCGAAATTGTGGCACCGGCCAATTACGACTGGTTTGCCCAGTGGCACGACAAGCCTTGGGGCAAGCGGGGAGATGATTACGAGGATCTAAAGGAGGCATTTAGCCAGCGTCTGTTGGAGCACTTGTATAAGCACATGCCGCAGTTGCGTGGGGAAATCGATTACTACGAGCTTTCAACCCCGTTATCCACGGATTATTTCTGCTTCTACCCACGGGGAGAGATCTACGGACTGGATCACGATCCCAACCGCTTTGAGCAATCCTGGCTGAGACCCAAAAGCCGGGTCAAAGGGCTCTACCTTACCGGACAGGATGTGATGAGCTGCGGCGTAGCCGGTGCAATGATCTCCGGTATGCTCACAGCGCAGAGTATTATTGGATTGCGTCAAACCGGAAAGTTGATGAAGAAAATATTTTCTAACCAAGCCCCAAAGGCGCCGGTAAATTCCAGTGAGGAATTGGGTAATGCCTCTAGCTGAGACACTATCCTAAGCTAGCTCTTCACCTGCAAGCTGCTCGGGGTTAGCGCCTCGGCAGTTTGCTGGGAACACGATCGAAATTTAGTACCCGGATCATCAGGCGGCGGTTCTCCCGCTTGCCTTTCTCTGTCTCATTATCCGCAATCGGATCAGTATCGCCGTAGCCCTGGGCTTCCATACGGTCAGCGGAGACGCCCCGCTCTATCAGGAAATGCTTTACCCAATCCGCTCTGCGCTGGGACAGGCTGAGATTCTTCTTCGCATCGCCGCCACTGTCTGTATGCCCCTCAATGGAGATTCGCATCTCTGAAAAATCGCGCATGATCACCAGCAAGGCTTCCAGATCGGCAATGGTTTCTATGCGGGGGGCAAAACCGCCGGGATCGAACTCCAGGCGCAGGCGGAACGTGTCTCCGATGGACCGATTATTTCCCCGTAAAAACCTCACCAGCTCATCGGCAAAGGGCGCCGCTTCTCGGGCAGTCTTCTCACTGTCACCTGACTGTATTCCATCGACAGGCTCGAGCGTATATTTCTTTGAGGATTCGGACTGGTCACAGCCCACCAGAGTAAAGGCCAATAAGAATAGACAATTGGCAGACAAGAATTTACCCGCCATAGGTACAGCTTCCGGTTTCTCGACGTCAAATTCAGTGTAGAACAGCGAAAGCGCTGATCAACCGGAAGTCTCAGCCACTGTGGCCATTAAATAAAGTTGAGAACTGCCATCATGTCAGTGACTACCCGGGCACCCTGCTGTTCCAGCTGGGGGCCCCTTACTGGATGGGCACTGTAGCCAACCACGCGCATACCTGCAGAGACCGCCGCAGAGACACCGGCAATGGAGTCCTCCACTACCAGACAGCGCTCCGGCGCCACCCCCATGGCATCTGCCGCGTGCAGGAATAGCTCTGGCCAGGGCTTGCCCCGGGATACATCGTCGGCACTGAAAATCCGCCCGTCGAAATAATCGTATAAGCCGGTCTTATTCAGTGTCAGCTGCATTTTCTGGTGAGAGCCCGAGGAGGCCACGCAGCTGCGCAGCCCCAGCTGTTGTAGTTGGTCGAGCAGGCCTTCGATACCCACAACCGGCTGCAATTCCTGCTGGAACGCCTCGCGGATACGCCGCTCCGTATTGCCAAAATAATTATCCGGTAGTGGTCCGCCAAAGCGCTTCTCGATTTCCAACAAGCAGTCCCTGGCCGGGCGGCCGCTGAATTGCTCGTCCAGCTCCTCGGCGGTGGTCTGCAAGCCCAGGCGATTCATTTCTTCTGCCAATATGCGACAGACGATGCTCTCGCTGTCTACCAGCACACCATCACAGTCAAAAATAATTAAATCGGTAGAAGACATGGGAACCTACATCGTTAACGCGCAGAGAGCAGCATCAGGCCGAGGATGACACCGATGACGCCGCTAATACGCAGGAAATTTTCATTGCCACGGGAAATTTTAACCGCTAATTCTTTGCCCCGCTCAAAACCAATTTGCAGCATATAGGCACCACTCAATAGCACCAGTACGCCGAGAGCATTGAACAAAATATACCAATGGCGAGTGTCTGCAATTAGTAAAAGGATCAGGCCAATAATAATTCGCGCCCAGGCGGAGAGGGCATAGCCAGTTTCGTTAAGCCGTTCGCTGAGGCTTTGTGCCAGCTTCGGCTTGGCAATAATCGCCAGTGATAACACAACGATGACAATGCCCAACAACCAGATAAATGCTTTTATCATGCTCTTCTCTCCCTGAATACTCTCGAGTCCAATCCTTCAGTGACTTACAAATCACCCCATTGAAATTGCAATACCGACAATGCCGCTATCGGCGCTGTCTCAGTGCGCATCACCCTTGGTCCCAAACGCAGAGGCATAAAATCCTGCGCCAGTGCCGCATCGATTTCCACCTGCGATAGCCCGCCTTCTGGACCTACCAGTAGCAGGGCGGATTCCGGTGTACCGCGCTCCGCCTGCCATTGGCGCAGATCCAGCTCGGTGCGGTGATGCAGTACCAACTTGGCTTGGGGCTCAGCTTCAGCAGATTCACTCTGTAAATACTGCGCCAGCTTTATCGGTTCGGCAATCTCCGGCACCCGATTGCGCTCACACTGCTCACAGGCACTGATAGCAATTTGGCGCCAGTGACCCAGTTTTTTCTGTAAGCGGTCCCCGGACAGCTTCACTTCACAACGTTCGGTAAACAGCGGCTGTATCGCCGCCACTCCCAGCTCAGTGGCTTTCTGTATCACCCAATCGAAGCGATCGCCACGGGAAATACCGATCGCCAGGGTCAGTGCCAACGGTGACTGGCGATCCTCTGCACAGTATTCTCCCGCGCGCGCGCGCGCCCGTTTGCCGGTCTCGATCAACTCCGCCGTGTACTCACCGCCATTGCCGTCAAAAAGAACTAAAGGGTGGCCCGCATTCAAGCGAAGTACTTTTACCAGGTGACGGGAAGCCAGCTCATCCAGGTCTACTTCTTGATCGGAAGCCAGAGGCTGCTTGGAAAAAATACGCGGGATGCGCATGGGAGAATCCTATTCAAACACCATAAAAAAGCCGACAGGAATGTCGGCATTTTGCTGGCAGTTAGTTTAGGCATTTATACCCCAAAGGCGCAATGGTGAAGGCGATCCACCATTGCGCCTGGGTACCCGCGCTACACAGTCTCCAATGAGACCGGGGTATCGTCTTCTACTGCAACTTTGTGCTTCGGGCGTAACTTCTCAATAACTTTGTACAGGTTGGGGACCAAAATCAAAGTCACCGCCGTTGCAAACAGAACGCCGAATGCCAGGCTGATCACCATCGGGATCAGGAACTGGGCCTGGATTGAACGCTCGAACATAATCGGTACCAGACCGATAAAGGTAGTAATCGAGGTCAGGATAATCGGGCGGAAACGATCCCGGCCCGCGTGTACTACCGCATCCATCACCGCCATACCCTGAGCGCGCAGCTGATTAATACGATCCATCAATACCAGATTGTCGTTCACAACCACACCCGCCGCTGCGAGGAAGCCGAGCATCGACATAATGCTGATGTTGTGTCCCATCAACAGGTGGCCAACTAAAGCACCGAAGAACCCAAACGGCACAGCAGTAAGGATCAGCAACGGCTGAGAGTAGGAGCGGAAAGCAATCGCCAGCAGCGCATAAATGCCGAACAGGGACAATACGAAGAAGGCCAGGATAGCACCGTTAAACTCTTCCTCTTCCTGCATTTCCCCAGCGGTTCTCAGGGAGAAACCGGGGAACTGGCGCTCCAGCTCTGGTACCAGGGTCTCGCGCATATCCTTAAGGATATCCTGCGCACTGGAAGTATTCGGCGTTATTTCGGCAAATACCCGCACGGTGCGCTCGCGATCGTTGCGGCGAATCGTGGTATAGCCCGGCACGTAAACTGCCTCGGCCACCGCTGAGAAGGGTACCTCCCCATCGTTGGTGCGAATACGGATGCGGTCCATCTGCTCTTCGCTGGCGCGCTCCTCCATGGGGTAGCGAACCATTACGCGAACATCTTCACGACCACGTGGGATACGTTGAACCTCCTCACCGTAGAAACCCTGACGAACCTGCCTGGCCACGTCTGCCAAGTTAATACCCATCGTAGTGGCATAGGGTTTCAGCTGGATCTCAATATCGCGACGGGCACTGGTCAGGTTATCCCGCACATCATAAACACCGACATAACTATCCAGTTTTTCCTTAACCAAATCAGCAGCAGCGCGCAGTTCACCCATATCCCCTGAGGCAGTGCTCAGGTTCAGGCTCATACCATTACTGCTATTGTTGATGCTCGCATCAATATTCATGTCCTCGACGCTAGCCGGCAGCTCGCCAATCAATTCGCGCCAACGCAACGCTAAAGACTCGGAGGTGACATCGCGCATCTCTCCATCGGTAAGCTGCAAGGTTACATAAATATTGCCACGCCAATTGAAAACCAGAGAGTTCTGCAAGAAAGACTCACCCTTGTTCTGCTCCAGCATCCCCTCATCGGTTTCCAACTTATCAACGGCGGTGAGTACCTGCTCCATTACCCGTTCAGCTTCACTGAAGGGTTCACCCGAGGCCATAGAAATTTGCAATCGCAATAAATCGGAGGGAACCTGGGGTGAGAATGAAGAGCCCACATAACCACTCTGGAAAACAGCGATCGACAAACCCAGTGCCAACATAAAGCTCATCACTGTGGTGCGGCTATTGCTAAGGGACTTTTCCAGTAAAGGTAGGTAGTACTTATCTCCGGCCGTCTTCATCGCACCGGCAAAACTTCTACGTACGTTTTGTAATTTAATTCCCAAAGTCGATTTGGCAGGTTTCTCTGGCTTCATGCCCACCAAGTGAGCCGGCAGGATCAACAGGGATTCCACCAGGGAGAAGACCAGACACAGCAGTACCACCACCGGCAAGGCCAGCATCATCTGTGCGGTAACGCCGGGTAGGAACAGCATGGGGATAAAGAACACCATGGTGGAGGTCACGGCGAAAATTACCGGGGAAGCTACCTGCTTCACCCCTTGCTCAGCTGCAGCTAAGCCAGATTCGCCTCTATCGTGGGCAGCATGCACTGCCTCCCCCACAATGATGGCATCGTCCACCACAATCCCGAGTATTAACAGGAAGGCGAACAGTGACAGCATATTTAGGCTGACGCCGGTCACCGGCAACAGCCAGAAAGCACCCAGGAAAGCGACAACAATGCCCACGGTTACCCACATGGCCAGTGCCGGGCGCAGGAACAGCATCAGCATGACAAACACCATGGCAAAACCGCTCAGGGCATTAATAGTCAGCAGATTCATGCGGCCTTCAAATGCCTTGGAGAAGTCGAACCAGACATCCAATTCCATACCCGGAGGCAATTGCTCGCGAGTCTCCTCCAGGAACGCTTTGATTCGCTCAGCGGTTTTCACCACATCCAGGGGCTCGCCCTGAATAATGCGGAGGTTCATGGCTGGATTGCCATTAAAGCGAATAACGTTGTTATATTCCTCAAAGCCATCGCGCACTGTCGCTACATCGCGCAGTAACAATACAGAACCATCGGCACGGCTAACTACGGGGATACGCTCGAAGTCTTCGGCGGTATAAGCCTGGCCACGAGTTTGCACCTGAATATCACCGCGGTCCGAGCGCACCATGCCGGCAGGCAAATCCAGGGAGGAGCGGCGTACCGCGTCGGCAACCTGGTTAAAGCTCAGGTTGTAACGACGTAAATCCAGCTCGGAAACTTCAATGGATAACTCGTCTGGTCGATCACCCCAAACATCAACTCTGCGCACACCGGAAATCAGGTTGAGCTTATCGCGCAAATCCAGGGTGGTTTCCTTGAGCTGACGCTCAGAAACTGGCCCACCGATAGCGATCATCATTAACTCGGCGTTGGCTTCAATCAAGCGAATAACGGGACGTTCAATACCGTCGGGAAAGGTGTTGATACTATCCACCTGAACCTTAATATCGTTGAGCAATCGCAGCTCGTCGTAGCCATCCATCGCCTGGATTTCAATAGAGGCACTACCCCGTCGGGAAGCAGAATTTACCTCCTTAATACCCTTTACTTCGGAGATAGCTTCCTCAACCCGAACGGTTACCTGCTGCTCCACCTCTGCCGGACCGGCGCCGGGGTAAGAGATATTAACCTCTACAATCCCCAGCTGCAGCGAGGGAAACACCTCCCGGTCGATACTCATAAGGCCAGAGATTCCGCCGATGATTATCATAATCATCAGCAGGTTTGCGGCTTTGCTATTGCGCGCAAACCACGGGATGATTCCGCTCATTACTTGCCTCCCTGGGAAGCATTGCTAACACCACCGGCATCACCAGCAGCGGATACTGTAGAGGGATCTGCTGAATCCTCATGAAGACTCCCCAGGCCCGCTGGCCGCTCATTGAGGGGGTTAGCGGTAAGGACCATACCCTCACGGGAGTAGCCCAAGCTTGAAACAATCACTCGGTCACCCATTGCGATATCCCCACGGAGCCAGATTCTGTCACCTATGGTTTGTAACAGCTCAACAGTTTTGTAGATCAGCTGACTCTCGTCATTCAGCACCAACAAATGATCCCCTTCATGCAGCGCCTGACGGGGCAACTCCACAACATCATCAAAGGTTCTGCCGGCAATATCCGCCTCAACAAACAGGCCATTCATCAGCGGAACATCCCCTTCATAGGGCTTTTGCACCTGGGCAACAGCAAAAATAAAGCGGCTGTTGGGATCGATACTCGCTTCGGTTCGCACCAATTGCGCACGCCACTCGTGCTCACGTCCAGCCACAACAGCTTTCAGACGCACAGCGGGGCCATTCTCAATAGTTTTCCCCAGGGGAAGATCGAGCAACGCCAGTTGCTGGTCGGTCAGAGGGAGGCGGACTTCAGCGATACCGGTGCTGTGAATTTTTGCCAGAGGAGTGCCGGGGGTAATGTACTGTCCCAGGTCGACAAAAGTCTCAACTACACGACCTGCAAAGGGGGCTTTGAGTGATGTGCGCTCCAAATCCAGTTTTGCCTGGTCGCGGTCAGCTCTCGCGGCTTCCACTGCAGCCTGGGCAGCTTCGAGATGGGGTTTGCGCAGGAACAGGGCATTGGCCGCTTCAGATCCCAGGTCACGCCACTCGCGCTTAGCTTGCTTGGCATGGCCCTGCTCCTGAGCCAGGGCGGACTTGGCATTTGCCAGTTGCGATTCTGCGCGAGTGACCTGGTAGCGATAGTCTGCTTGCTCAAGCTGTAATAAACGGGCATCTTTATTGAAGAAGCCACCGGGAACAAATGCCTCATCCACGCTTTCGATCACACCACCGACTCGCGCGATCACATCGATTTCATGGCGGGCATGAACGGTTCCCTGGCTGGGTACCAATAGTGTCTGGCGACGGGGCTCTATATAGAGAACATCGGCCATTGGCGGTACCACCACCTCTGGCGGTTTTTCCTCCGGCTTCGGTTTCAATACAACCACCGCAGCAATAACAGCCACCCCGACTAACAATACAATGAATAACAGCTTGTTTTTACTCGAGACTTTCACAGGTACCCTCTACCCCGTTCCCTGACCTGAATTGGTCAAATTTTAGTTAGTACGCATTCTACTGGAGTTCGACGCACATAAGAGGCAATTTGGATGCAGACTGCCGCACAAGTTTGTGTCCTGCCGCAAACCTTCCTCGCTGCGCTCGGGTAACGCATAATGCCGACCCAAAATTACTCCTGTAAGGGCCCTCTCGTTTACCCGCCAAATACCACGGAAACTGAAAGGCTACTTACTGGTCCAACATCGCCCTTAACGGTACGAAATTTCCCGGAAAACGGATGTAAACATCAAATGCTGGATATCAACGTTCGCATCGCCGAAGAACTCAATGTCAGACCACAACAGGTTACCGCCGCAGTATCCCTGCTCGATGAAGGAGCCACAGTCCCATTTATTGCGCGCTACCGGAAAGAGGTGACAGGGGCCCTGGACGACACCCAGCTGCGCACCTTGGAAGACCGACTGCGCTACCTGCGCGAACTGGAAGAGCGCCGCGCTGCCATCCTGAAAAGCATCGATGAGCAGGGCAAGCTAACTCCAGAGTTGTCACAACAAATTAACAGTGCCGACACCAAGAATCGCCTCGAAGACCTCTACCTCCCCTACAAACCCAAGCGCCGCACCAAAGGGCAAATCGCCATCGAGGCTGGTCTGGAACCGCTGGCCGATGCACTGATCAACAACCCCTCCCTCGACCCCGCAGCTGAAGCAGAGCAATACCTCAACACCGACAACGAAGACGCCACCCTTCACGTCAAAGACATCAAAGCCGCTCTGGATGGAGCCAAATTTATCCTGATGGAACGTTTTGCCGAAGATGCCGAGCTGCTGGGCAAGCTGCGTGAATTCCTCAAGCGCGATGGGCAGGTGAAATCCAAACTGCTCGAAGGCAAAGAAGAGGAAGGGGCCAAGTTCCGCGACTATTTTGAATACGCCGAAGACTGGTCCAAGGTGCCCTCCCACCGTGCCCTGGCTATATTCCGCGGCCGCAACGAGGGCGTGCTCGCCATCAGCGTGGGCCTCGCTGAAGAAGAGGGGGGCTCCCCAACCGCCAGCCATCCCTGCGAAGCCATGATTGCCCGCCATGTGGATATCACCGATGAAGGCCGCCCTGCGGACAAATGGCTCGGCGAAGTAGTGCGCTGGACCTGGCGAATCAAGCTGCTGACCGCGTTGGAAACTGACCTGATGGGTGAACTGCGCGAGAAGGCAGAAGAGGAAGCCATCAAGGTATTCTCCCGCAACCTGAAAGATCTGCTGCTGGCAGCTCCGGCTGGGCAAAAAGCC
Organism: Microbulbifer maximicatervae (SeqCode); assembly: GCF_052467955.1. NCBI lineage: Bacteria > Pseudomonadati > Pseudomonadota > Gammaproteobacteria > Cellvibrionales > Microbulbiferaceae > Microbulbifer > Microbulbifer maximicatervae (SeqCode). Next base: position 526,480 of record NZ_CP174329.1, on the reverse strand, counting down.
ACCATCGGCCTCGACCCAGGCCTGCGCACCGGGGTCAAAGTCGCCGTGGTCGATGCCACCGGCAAAATACTCGATCACACCGCCATCTTCCCCAACCCACCACAGAATCGCCACCAGGAGTCTGCAGCGGTTATTGCCGCCCTGTGTAATAAATACAATGTGGGCCTGATCGCCATTGGCAACGGCACCGCCAGCCGCGAGACCGACAAATTTGTCGGGGAAACCATTAAGCAATATAAGCTGACGGCTCAAAAAGTTGTGGTTAACGAAGCCGGTGCTTCCGTTTACTCCGCCTCTGAATTTGCTGCGCGGGAATTCCCGGATCTTGACGTTACTATCCGTGGAGCTATCTCCATCGCCCGCCGCCTGCAGGACCCGTTGGCAGAGCTAGTGAAGATCGAACCCAAGTCCATTGGTGTAGGCCAGTACCAGCACGACGTTTCCCAGACTCAACTGGCTCGCTCATTGGATGCCGTGGTTGAGGACTGTGTAAACGGTGTCGGCGCTGAGCTGAACTCCGCCTCTGCACCGCTGCTGGCTCGGGTTTCCGGCCTGACTGCATCTATTGCCAACAATATTGTCAGCTACCGCGACCAGAACGGCGCTTTCAAAAATCGCAAGCAACTGATGGAAGTTCCGCGTTTAGGACCCAAGGCATTTGAACAGGCCGCCGGCTTCCTGCGTATTAATAACGGTGAAAACCCGCTGGATAAATCCGGTGTGCACCCCGAGTCCTATATCGTGGTTAAACGCATTGCCGAGAAAAATAGCCGTGAAATTAACAGCCTTATCGGCGACTCCGGCTTCCTCCGCCGACTGAACCCAGCAGACTATACCGACGAAAAATTCGGTGTACCTACCGTTACCGATATTATCGCCGAACTGGAAAAACCCGGTCGCGACCCGCGCCCGGAATTCCGCACGGCCAAATTTGAAGAGGGCGTAGAGGAAATTAAAGATCTGCGCCCGGCAATGGTACTCGAGGGGACCGTTACCAACGTCACCAACTTTGGTGCCTTTGTGGATATCGGTGTTCACCAGGATGGCCTGGTACATATCTCTGCACTTTCAGAGAAGTTCGTTAAAGACCCTCACGAAGTCGTAAAAGCCGGTGATATTGTCAAAGTTAAAGTGATGGAAGTGGACGTTGCCCGCAAACGTATCGGCCTTTCCATGCGTTTATCTGACGAGCCCGGAGAGCAGGGTAGTGGCGGTATTAAAAAGGGTGACCAGCGCGAAAACCGCCAAGCCCAACGCTATAACAAGCAGCAGGGCAACCGCTCTCAGAAAGGGGGCCAAGGTAATAGCCGTGGCAGCATGGGTGATATTTTGATGGCGGCAATGAAGAATAAAAAATAAATATAGCAAGTTAAGGGTGACATTGTCGCCCTTAACTTGCTATATCAAAATTAGCCACTTAAATACAAAGTAAACCAATAAAATAATAGCTGGCAAATAGGCAATTTATAGTTGTCTGACTTATGGCTAGGCTAAACTCACTATAACCTATACGAAAAATAAAAAATTGCCTTCTAGCACCACCCAAATAAAGATCATGACGCTTAAGAAAATATTTTTCTAAATAGCCCCCTAAAATATATTGAAATATAATTTCACCCTAAAAGAGGGTACACGGAAAAATAAAGTACAAATCAGCACACTCGATATACTTTTCTTTCCAGAAAAAAAGTTACAAGCCAACCCCACCATCCCCAGAAAAAAATATCCAAATAAAGTAAAGCCTTAAAAATTGAGATCGGTCATAATACAAATGTAGAGGTGAACTCCAAAAGAGAGCTTCTTGGCTGCTCAGAATAATATTTCAAGAAAATTTAAGTGAGATAAGCACTAGAAACATTTTCATCCCAAAATCATCGAAAGAGCCGATTAAGTTTCAACACTTAACTCAAAAAAACGCGATTAAATGGACCTTGAAGAAGTATAAAATACTGAGATCTATTAAATATTAGGGGGTCAGAAACACCACAGATTTAATCCAACTTTAGCACTTGCTCCCGATCTGCGGGTAAGCAGAGCAAATGGATCGTGCATATACTCATGAGTACAGTATAGCTTCCAACCTACAGTCAGCAGCTTATGATTTAGGAGTAACTAAACAGCCAACAAAGGGGTAACGCAAATATTGTTAAAGTCAATTTGATCTTACCCCCCTCAGAAAGTCACAAGTGTCATAAAATTCACTTTCGGCATATTGTTTTAAATAAAACACTCGTTAAAACATGATTTTTAATCATGCTAGATTAGCGCATCTACATAAATATTGGCCACAACACTAAAAAAGCAACTTACTTTGCAATCTACCCAGAACTAAACATCCCCAAAAAACCGAATTATCCACAAAAACAACACACTAAAAACAAATTCTCGGCAATAAATAACCAACAAATATCAAAAAAACATGATAGACACTCCATTTTTCTTGAGGATCTCGAGACTCACAGAGGATAGCGTTATTATCACCTATATCCTGCAATCATATTGATGCAATAAAAACATGCAGGAATACAAAATTACAATTACACACTGGATCCTTGGAGGAATTTATGGAACAGAAGTTCAAACTGAACTTTCTGAGTGCGGCAATTATTTTTGCCGTCGGTGGGGCACCCGCTTTCGCACAAGAAAATAAAATCGATACTGATATTAGTGAATCTGAGGCCCTAGAAGAGGTTGTAGTTACGGGTTCTCGTATCAAGAAGATGAACCTCGAAACTGCTAGCCCCATTACTTCCGTATCGATTGAAGATATCAAAAATAGTGGAGCTATCAGCCTTGGGGATTTTCTGAACGAACTCCCCGCACTGCGTTCTACTTTCAGCAATAGTAATGCTGGCCGCTATATCGGCACCTCAGGCCTAAGCTTGCTGGATTTACGTGGAATGGGCACTTCACGTACCCTAGTATTACAAGATGGCCGCCGCCACGTCGGTTCCAGTATCGGAACCTCTGCAGTCGATATTAATACAATCCCCGAAGATCTTTTAGCAAGAGTCGATACAGTTACTGGAGGCCAATCAGCTGTTTACGGTGCCGATGCTGTAACAGGGGTTGTTAACTTTATTACCCGTGATGACTTTGAAGGCCTTAAAGTCAGTGTACATCATATGCAGCCAGAACTGGACGGCGGTGAGGCGAGTGAATATAGCGTAACCTGGGGTAGCAACTTTGCCGATGGGCGCGGTAATGTGGCCCTAAGCTTCCAACACTCAGAGACCGCTGAAGTTTTCGGCAAAGACAGACCCTGGGTGGCGCGATCTCCCGGCTGGCAGGATGACCCTAATGCAGAGCCCAATGACGGTATCCCGGACTCAGTTCTTGTCTATAACACCACCAACAATTTTCTGAGCGATACCGGAGTAATTTGGGGAGCCCATCCAATTACAACTGTTTGGCAATTTCCTGACAGCTATATACCTATTATGGGCATGGAATCAGGGCCTTATACCTTTACTGAGGACGGGCAATTTGTTGCCTTTAACCCGGGGGAAGCGCCTCTAGGAGAATCAACTTCTATTGGAGGAGATGGCTCTAATTTCACAAACAGTACGCAAATGTACCCAGAGCTTGAGTCGCAAAACTTCTTCTCAAAAGCGCATTTTGATATCAATGAGAGTATGCGTGTTTTTGCTGAAGCGAAATACAGCTTCAGTAAAGCCATCACATTTAGTACAGCTTCCTTCGATTACCTTGGCGATTTAGTTATCTCCGCTGATAACGCCTTTATTCCAACTGAGCTTAAAGGCCTTCTGGATGAGGCCGGTATGGACAGCTTCTGGTACAACCGCCACAATGTCGATTTAGGCTTGCGCGGTGACGTTGCTGAACGGGAAGTACAGCGCTATGTGCTGGGCCTTGAGGGGGACTTCGCCGGAGACTGGCACTATGAATTATCCGCAATTTATGGCCGTTACGATGCAGAGGTCGACTACTCCAACAACCGCCATAATGAGCGCTATTTTGACGCCGTTGATGCTGTCGTAGATCCCGCAACTGGTGAAGTGGTTTGCCGCAGTGAGGAGGCCCAGGCCAACGGCTGTATACCGATCAATCTCTTCGGCTCCGGATTAAACAGCCAAGAAGCAATCGATTACTTTATGCTGCAAGATACCGGCTCAACAGAGGAAATGACGCAAACTATCTACTCCGCCAATATCACCGGAGATCTGTTTGAATTACCGGCCGGCGCATTTTCCACGGCTTTCGGTGCAGAATATCGAGAGGAGACCTCGAAAGTAGATTACGACCAAGTAATCAAGGATGGCGAGACTTTCATGAATGCCCTCTCTGCTACCTCTGGCGATTATGATGTCACCGAGGTCTATGGCGAGTTTTCTGCCCCTCTGATATCGGATGTACCACTAGTAGAAAGCCTGGTGCTGAATGGCTCGGCGCGTTTCTCCGACTACAGCACTGTTGGGACCACTACCACCTGGGGGTCATCACTTGACTGGACAATCACGGAAGATGTGCGCCTCCGTGCGACAATCTCTGAGTCTGTAAGAGCCCCTGGTATCGAAGAACTGTATTCTCCACTGGGCCAGAACTTCTTCCCTGTCGAAGATCCCTGTAGCTACGACAAGATCGATAATGCGAGCGACCCAACCCAAAGGGCCGCGCGCTGCGCGGACCTAGGGCTTGCAGCCGATTATCACTCAGCGACAGATTCCGCACGCCTCCCAGGCTATTCGGGTGGTAACACGGAACTGACCGAGGAAACCGCAGATACTTACACCTATGGAGTGGTGTTAACCCCGCGCTTTATTCCCGGCCTATCCCTGACCTTCGACTACTGGGATATGGAGATTACTGATGCTATTTCCTACATTTCCGGTCAAGACATTGTGGACCGCTGTGTCGATAGCGCTAGCATCAACAATGTGTACTGCTCACTGGCCCCTCGCGATCCAGAGACCGGCGAAATTATTTCTATCACTTCTACCGGGCTGAATATCGCCAGCTTAACCGCTCGAGGAATTGACTATCAGCTTGATTATAGCTTTGACTTAGCCGCACCTTTCTCTGCCGATGCAAACTGGGGCTCCGTAGACTTTAGCCTGGTGGGCACGAAGTTATTGGATCGGGATGATTACCCATTCCAGGAAGACCCAAGCACCGCCGATAAAGTAGATGGTGAATTAGGCGACCCTCGTCAATCTTACATCACGAACCTCACCTACAACTATGGTGAGCTCCAGGTAAATTGGCGCAGTCGCTATATCGCCGATATGCTACTGATTCAAACGGATGATCGTACCGACCTTCAAGGTCCATACAAGACCCCAAGTATGCGGTATCACGATATTCAGGCCCGCTACACCTTCTCAGATCTTGAAGTATATGGTGGTGTGAATAATCTCACTGATAAAGAGCCACCCTCGGGCCTCTCTGGAACTGGTGAAGGCTCAGGCATGTATGACACCTTAGGTCGCAGCTTCTATGTCGGGTTTAATTATTCAATACAATAAAACCTAGAGGATTTAGGGGTCCTAAGTAATTCACTTAGGGCCTCTCTCGATAATACTTAAATCAGTCGCCAAGCAAAGTCGAAAGGTTCCCGATCACGATTTAGCTAACCTAGATCTTTCTCCACTATTCAAATCAGTTTTTTTTAGGTTTCTCTCAAAAACCTCACCTAACTCACTCTTAAAGCTAATTAACTTGCCGATAATGGGGTGGAAAAAATCAAGATTACTAGCATGTAAAAGTAATCTCGGCGCCGATAATAATGCCTCTGAATGAGCATAAAACCGATCTCCCAGTATAGGATGCCCTATAGCCTTCATGTGCACCCGGATTTGGTGTGAACGACCAGTAACTGGCTTTACCTGAATTAAACTGCTGTTACCTGAACTTGAAACTTTTTTCCAGCGAGTCAGCGACGGTTTTCCCTCCTTAAAGTCTACTTTTTGCCTTGGTCTATTTGGCCAGTCACAAATGAGGGGTAAATCCACTTCGCCGCTAACACTTTTTGGTACACCCCATACTCGAGCATAATAAGTTTTATCAACCCGGCGAGTTTGGAACAGTGCGCTAAGAGATTTATGCACTTCAGCATTGCGCGCCATTACAATTAACCCCGAAGTATCCATATCCAAGCGGTGTACTGTAAGTGCTTCCGGGTAACGCTCCTGAACCCTGCTTGCCAAACTATCCCTATTGGCAGGATCCCGGCCAGGTACACTGAGGAGCCCGCTTGGCTTGTCCATTACCAGTAGGTAAGAATCTTCATAAACCACGGAAAGGTAAGGCTCCGTGGGAGGGTTATACTTACGCATTAATAATGCCCTGAAAATATATCTATAAGTTTTAGCCCCTCCCTACGGCAAAAAATCTTCCTATTTCAAGTCAAATCTATCTGGGCACTAAACCAAGGGCGTTCAAAATATGTGTAGAAGTTTCAACCTGATTCATCGTATAAAAATGTAAGCCCGGTGCGCCACCCTCTAATAAGGTCTCACAGAGGTCGGTTACAACCTCTAACCCAAGCTTCCTAACATCCTCTGGGTCACGATAACTTTCCATGCGCTTAACCAACCATCTTGGGATTTCCGCACCACAATTGCGAGAGAAACGCACAAGGTTGGCAAAATTAGCTATCGGCATAATGCCTGGATAAATGGGCGCATCGATACCCGCCTTTTCACACTGATCAATAAAGTAAAAATAGGAATCCGGGTTATAAAAATATTGAGTCAGTGCGCTATTAGCACCTGCCTCAAATTTACCTTTTAAATAGCGAATATCGTCATCATAGCTGTTCGACTCCGGGTGGATCTCTGGATAGGCAGCTACTTCAAGATGAAATTGATCACCGGTATGTCGACGAATAAAGGCGACTAATTCATTCGCATAAACCAGTTGCGCCACTGCACCCATGCCCGACGGCATATCACCACGCAGTGCAACTATTCGATTAATCCCCGCCTCTTTATATTCATTTAACAAACCCAGTATTGTCTCTTCATTATCACCACCAAACGATAAATGAGGGGCAATTGAAATACCATCTCGCCGCATATTGGTCACAATACTCGACGTTGTCTCTCTCGTGGTACCACCGGCGCCATAGGTAACAGAAAAGAATTCAGGATTAAATGCCTGGAGCGCTTCGCGAGTTTTGTATAGCTTCTCGCGACCCTCTGGCGTTTTAGGAGGGAAAAATTCGAAACTTATGCGAATGGAGTCTTTCATTATATTTCTCCAACCCCGCACAATTCAGGCGCCGGCGATGCCGGCACCTTTTAGTTAGGGGCTATTAGTACTTATAACTTTCAGGTTTGAACGGACCTTCAACTGAAACACCGATATAGTTAGCTTGTTGCTCGGTCATACGGGTAATAACACCACTAAAACCCTCAACCATATAGCGTGCAACTTCTTCATCCAGGTGCTTGGGCAGTACTTTTACATACAGCGCTGAAGTTTTTTGATCTGCCGGTAAGTCGGCAAACTTTTCTTTGAACAAATGGATCTGGGCGAGAACCTGGTTGGCAAAAGAGCCATCCATGATGCGACTCGGATGGCCAGTAGCGTTGCCAAGGTTTACCAGGCGGCCTTCAGACAGCAGCAGCAAGTGATCATTGGTTTCGCTATTGCGAACTACCTTATGTACCTGCGGCTTAACTTCCTGCCACTCCCAGTTTTCACGCATAAAGGCGGTGTCGATTTCATTATCGAAGTGACCAATATTACAAACCACCGCACCACTCTTCAGGGCGGAAAGCATGTGGGCATCGCAAACGTTTACGTTGCCAGTTGTAGTAACAATCAGGTCTGTATTGGCCAGCAGCTGCTTGTTAATACCCTCAGCGGTACCGGTATTAACGCCGTCGATGTAGGGGGAAACCAGCTCAAAGCCGTCCATACAAGCTTGCATCGCACAGATCGGGTCCACTTCAGAAACCCGTACGATCATGCCTTCCTGGCGCAGGGATGCTGCGGAACCTTTACCTACGTCGCCGTAACCAATAACCAGCGCTCGCTTACCAGAGAGCAGGTGGTCAGTGGCGCGCTTGATGGCGTCGTTGAGGCTGTGGCGACAGCCGTATTTATTGTCGTTCTTGCTCTTGGTCACAGCGTCATTGACGTTGATCGCAGGAATCTTCAGGGTGCCTTCGCGCAGCATATCCTGCAGGCGGTGTACGCCGGTGGTGGTCTCTTCACTCACACCGTGGCAAGCATCGAGAAGTTGCGGGTATTCGCGGTGCAGCAATTCGGTGAGGTCGCCACCGTCATCCAAAATAATATTGGGTTGCCAGCCGGCAACATCGGCACCAATAGTGCGCTCAAGGCACCACTCGTACTCTTCTTCAGTTTCACCTTTCCAGGCAAATACGGGGATTCCGCGCGCAGCAATAGCGGCAGCGGCGTGGTCCTGAGTGGAGAAAATATTACAGGAGGACCAGCGAACTTCAGCACCCAGCGCGACCAGAGTTTCGATCAGCACTGCAGTCTGGATCGTCATGTGGATACAACCCATGATACGGGCACCCGCCAGCGGCTGCTCTGCGCGGTATTTCTCACGCAGAGTCATCAGTGCCGGCATTTCACCTTCTGCAATTTCAATTTCACGGCGCCCCCACTCGGCCAGGGAAATATCCGCGATTTTGTAATCTTTAAATTCAGTGCTCATTTGATTCATCGTTTTTGAGTCCAAAAATTATCAGCTTGCCGAGTGGTACCCAGCATATTTTGTGTGCCCGCGCTTTTGGCGCGGGCATGAATATTTATTTCTGAAACTTAGAGGCCGGCTTGGGAGCGGAGCGCATCTGCTTTATCGGTTTTTTCCCATGGGAAAGCAGTAAAGCTCTCACTGCGTTCCTGGCCGTTGCTGTCGATCCAGTTGTAAGTGTGGGTAAACGGATCGCGACCAAAGTGACCGTAAGCTGCAGTCAACTGATACATCGGGTGCAGCAGGTCGAGGGATTTGGAGATGGCGAAAGGGCGCAGGTCAAAGTTTTCGCGCACCAGCTCGACCAGCTTATCCTCTGGTACCAAACCGGTTCCAAAAGTATTAATTGCTACGGAAGTCGGCTCGGCGACACCGATGGCATAGGAAACCTGAATCTCACAGCGCTTGGCCAAACCTGCTGCGACAATGTTCTTAGCCACATAGCGACCTGCGTATGCGGCAGAGCGGTCAACCTTGGAGGGGTCCTTACCGGAAAATGCACCGCCGCCATGGCGAGCAGAGCCACCGTAAGTGTCAACGATAATCTTGCGCCCGGTGAGACCGCAGTCCCCAACTGGCCCACCAATAACAAAGTTGCCCGTCGGATTGATATGGAACTGGGTGTCTTTATGCAGCCATTCCAGCGGCAAGGTGTTGTGAACAATCAACTCCATCACTGCATCGCGCAGATCTTTTTGGCTGACATCCGGGTTGTGCTGAGTTGAAAGAACAACCGCATCGATCGCACAGGGGCGACCCTGTTCGTCGTAACGGAAGGTCAGCTGGCTTTTTGCATCGGGACGCAACCAGGGAAGCAGACCGGATTTACGCACTTCAGCCTGGCGCTCAACCAGACGGTGGGAATAGTAGATCGGTGCAGGCATAAAGGTGGGGGTTTCATTGGTCGCATAACCAAACATTAAACCCTGGTCCCCAGCGCCCTGATCTTCCGGCTTAGCGCGGTCTACACCCTGTGCGATATCCACAGATTGTTTACCGATCACATTGATAACACCACAGGTCTCACCGTCATAACCCACGTCAGAGGAGGTGTAACCGATATCGGTGATTACTTTACGCACCAGTTCTTCCAGGTCCACCCAGGCAGAGGTGGAAATCTCGCCGGCAATAACAGCAATGCCGGTTTTCACCAGGGTTTCACAGGCTACCCGCGCCTGCTTGTCACGGGCCAGTAGAGCATCCAATACAGCATCGGAAATCTGGTCGGCAATTTTATCCGGGTGTCCCTCAGATACGGATTCTGAGGTAAACAGTCTGTATTCACTCATTTTGAGGTCTCCATTGTCCCGCCGCAGCGGTTGAATATCTTTTAACTTCAGGCTGTGCCTGACAAACCCCCGTCAGGGCTTAATAAACTCTCTTATCTGGATCTGAAAGCCGTTGCGCAGGGCACTATAAATACTGCGCCCATCTTGCAGGCCGGCAGTCGCGGCCCAGTCACTCAACTGCTCTGGAGCAAAACCCAGCCATAAATCTCCGCAGGCCTCTCTGGCCCAGTCCTGGCTGTGTTCTTGCAATTCTGCAATTAAAAGCTGCCCGCCTTTTTTTAGGGCGCCGTGCAAATCGTGAAAAATTTGTGCCGGATCAGGGGTGTGGTGCAGCACCATGTTCACCACGATGGTGTCGGCACTGGCCGGCCGTGCCGCAGCAGCGCGGGTATCGCTACAGACAAACTCGATATTTTTAATACCCTGTTCATCGGCAAAAGATTGGGCCCGCTCCAACATTGCAGAAGACAGATCCAGTGCTGTCACTGTCGCGAAACGCTGAGCCAACTCCTGTAGAAATTCACCTTCTCCAGGCCCAACTTCCAAGGCATGACGACCAGGTTTGAGCAGCTGAGCCACCTGTGGTCCGTACACGTCATAGCTGGCAATCAATTCCTGCTGCTCGCGAAAGCGGTTGCCGTAATCGGCAAAGAAACGTCGCGATGCTTCCGCTCTCTCCTCAGAAATCCGGGATACCGCCTGCACCCGCACATCGGCCAGAGGCAAATGATCCAGGTTTGTAAATAGCTGTGCCAGCAGTGGAGTAGCTGCAGTGCGCCGGTAGAAAAGGTTATTACCTTCGCGGTGCTTGTTTACCAGACCTGCCTGGGCGAGCACTTTCAAATGATGACTCAGGGCCGGTTGGCGCAAATCGAAGATTCGGCACAGCTCTAAAACACTGTAAGAATCCTGGCTAAGCAGGCGCAAAATTTCGAGCCGCAGGGGATCTCCGGCGGCTTTCAGGGTCAAGGCCAACTGAGGAATTGCCTCGGCTGGACTCAGTTCGGGTGCTGGCTCATTTTCAGACATGGGGCGAAGTCTAGCAGGGGAGCACACCTATATCAAAATGTTTTGATATAGCTTTATTAAATATTTTTGATATAGATGTTAATGGCGCCGCCTAATGCATAGAATTAGAAGTTTGTTGCTGCACTCAACAACAAATCCCCAACCAAAGCTTTGCGCGGGGCCGCCCTTTACGGGAAAATACGCCACCATTTTGTTGTTGCGGGAATCTGCCGGCAGAGCAGCGCCGCACCCTAGCTAAGAAACCAGAGAGCTCTTCTTATGTCTTCTACTCCCTCTCGCGCTGAAAAGGCCAACGCCATTCGCGCCCTGTCCATGGACGCGGTCCAGAAAGCCAAAAGCGGCCACCCCGGTGCGCCCATGGGTATGGCGGATATCGCCGAGGTGCTGTGGAATGACTACTTAAAGCACAACCCGGCCAACCCCAGCTGGGCCGATCGCGACCGCTTTGTACTGTCCAATGGTCACGGCTCCATGCTGCTTTATTCCCTGCTGCACCTGTCCGGCTATGACCTGCCGATTGAAGAGCTGCAGAACTTCCGCCAACTTCATTCCAAAACTCCGGGCCACCCCGAATACGGTTATGCCCCTGGTGTAGAAACCACCACCGGCCCACTGGGCCAAGGCATCACCAACGCTGTTGGTATGGCAATGGCAGAAAAGATAATGGGTGCCCAGTTCAATCGCCCCGGCTACGAACTGGTAGACCATCACACCTATGTATTCCTGGGCGATGGCTGCCTGATGGAAGGTATCTCCCACGAAGCCTGCTCCCTGGCCGGCACTCTGGGCCTGGGTAAGCTGGTCGCCTTCTATGACGACAACGGCATCTCCATCGATGGTGAAGTGGAAGGCTGGTTCACCGACGACACGCCTAAGCGCTTTGAATCCTACGGCTGGCACGTAATCCCCAATGTGGATGGCCACGATTCCGCCGCTATCAAAGCCGCTATTGAAGAAGCTCGCTCTGTTACCGATAAACCCACCATTATTTGCTGCAAAACCGTGATCGGCTTCGGCTCCCCGAACAAACAAGGGCGCGAAGAGTGTCACGGAGCACCGCTGGGTGACGAAGAGATCGCCCTGGTTCGCGAAACCCTCGGTTGGGCCCACGGCCCATTTGAAATCCCCGAAGATATCTACGCTGGCTGGGATGCCAAAGCCAAAGGTGAAGCCCAGGAAGACGAGTGGAAAGATATCCTCGCCGATTACCGCGAAGAATTCCCGGAGCTGGCAGCCGAATTTGAGCGCCGCATGAGCGGTGAATTGCCCGCAGATTTCCTCAGCAAAGCAGATGAGTACATCAAAGCCTGCCAGGAAAGTGCAGAGAAGATCGCCTCCCGTAAAGCCAGCCAAAACGCTCTGAACGCCTACGGCCCACTGCTGCCCGAATTCCTCGGCGGCTCCGCCGACCTGGCCGGCTCCAATCTCACTATCTGGTCAGGCTCCAAAGGCGTCAGCGCCGAAGATGCCTCCGGCAACTACATCTATTACGGTGTGCGCGAATTCGGTATGAGCGCCATTATGAATGGTATCGCTCTGCACGGTGGTTTCGTGCCCTACGGCGCTACCTTCCTGATGTTTATGGAATACGCCCGCAACGCTGTGCGCATGGCCGCACTGATGAAGCAGCGTGTGGTCTTTGTCTACACCCACGACTCTATTGGCCTGGGCGAAGACGGCCCGACTCACCAGCCAGTAGAACAGCTCAGCGCCTTACGCGCCACTCCGAACCTGCACACTTGGCGCCCCTGTGACGCCACTGAATCCGCTGTGAGCTGGAAGATGGCTATCGCGCGCAAAGAAGGCCCCAGCACCATGGTCTTTAGCCGTCAGGGCCTGGCTCCTCAAGATCGCGACAGCGCACAGCTAGCTCAGATTGAGCGCGGCGGATACGTACTGTCCGACTGCGAGGGTACTCCTGAGGCCATTATTATTGCCACTGGCTCCGAGGTAGAGCTGGCAATGGCGGCCCAGGAAAAACTGGTCGGCAAGAAAGTTCGCGTTGTTTCCATGCCCTGTGCCGAGTTGTTTATGGAGCAGGAAGAGGCTTATCGTGAGTCCGTACTGCCTTCTTCTGTACGTGCACGAGTAGCGGTAGAAGCGAGCCACAAAGACTACTGGTATAAGTTTGTCGGTTTCGATGGCGCTATTATCGGTATGGAAACCTTTGGCGAATCTGCCCCTGCCGGCGACTTGATGCGCTACTTTGGTTTCACTGTGGACAATGTGGCTGAAGCGGTAGAAAAACTGCTGAAGTAGTACTGTTTTCTCCACTGAATATCATTTAGGTATCAACCCCGTGCGGCACTGGCTCAGCGCCGCGCGGGGACGCTTAGCTGACATTTTTTCTCCTGCCTAAAGTTGTGCTATGACCACTAGAATTGCCATCAATGGCTACGGCCGTATCGGCCGCTCCGTTTTACGCGCACTCTATGAGTCTGGCGCCCGCGATAACTTACAAATAGTCGCCATCAATGAACTGGCTGACTGCGACACCATTGCACACCTGACAAAATACGATTCTGTCCACGGCCGCTTCTCAGGCGAAGTTTCCGTGCATAAAGATGTCCTTGTGGTTAACGGAGATTCTATTGCCGTAACTCATTGCGAGCGGTTAGAAGATCTGGATTGGCGACGGGATCAAGTAGATATCGTACTGGAATGCACCGGCAGCTTTAAGCAGCGACAAGGCGCGGAGTTGCACCTTGCCGCAGGAGCCAAGAAAGTATTGTTTTCCCAACCCGCCAGCCGGGATGTCGATGCCACGATTGTTTACGGAGTGAACGACCATATTTTGACGGGCAAGGAACGGGTAATTTCAGCAGCCTCCTGCACAACTAATTGCAGTGTTCCAGTTATCGCCGCCCTGGATAAAGCCTTCGGTATTGAGGCTGGAGTCATTACCACTATTCACTCTGCGATGAATGATCAACCGGTAAGTGATGCCTATCATCATACTGATTTGAGAAAAACACGTTCAGCGATAACCTCTGTTATCCCGGTTGATACTGCTTTGGCACGAGGTATTGAGAGGATACTGCCTAACTTGGCAGGTAAATTTGAGGCGCAGGCCCTGCGCGTTCCCACTGTCAATGTTTCTGCTATCGATTTATCAGTCTCACTACAAAGAGAAGTAAGTCGGGAAGATGTTAATGCCCTATTAAAATCAGCTTCTGAGTCTGAGTTTAATGGTGTACTTGGCTTCACCCAAGAACCCCTCGCATCCTGTGATTTTAATCACGACCCGCGTTCGGGGATTATTGATGCAGGCCAAACTCGTGTAGCGGGGAATCGCTTAGCCAAGATCTTGATTTGGTTTGATAATGAATGGGGATTTGCGAATCGGATGCTGGATGTGACAAAAGCCCTGCTTTAGCAGATAAGGTGCATTAATCTTAAATCAAAAGATGCCATATTCTAATAAGCAGGCTGGTAAAACCTGCCCGTAGAAATAAGCCTGAAGTGTTTTTACTAGCTCTCGATAACGTATTTTTTAATCCCTAAAAATATTTTTATAAATCAGGCGGTGCTTCAAGTGCCTCATCCTTTCTATAATACATAATTCTTTATCTTTAAGTTTAGTCTTTCTCAGCTTTCCTCACCTCTATAGTCAGAGTTCCCCGGGCTCACTCCTCTTTTACATGAAGAAATATACCTAATACAGCAATATCATATCGGCTTCCCACTGTTGTGCAGAGACTATTGGATAGTCCAAAATTGTCATCGGTATCGATATACAACTTCATAGCAAAATACAACTGACTACTCCTTTAGTTTGGTGTACTCCTGGAATGTCCCCTTTTTTTAATTCTTAGTACAAGACCGTATTTCGCGTATTCTATAAAAGCACCAAAAGTGACAAGTTAAAGTCTATTCCAGGGATCCTACTTTTTTTAATTCAACTAAAATAAATTCGTTGCCATACAGGTCCTCAAAGTGAGCAAACTCCGCATCTGCGTCAGAGGTGGGGGGCTTGCTAAAGTGGACGCCATTGTTTACAAGCCTCTTATATTCTCGGTCAAAGCTCTCAGTGTAAATAACGGCGCAAGGCTGCCCAGCAGTTTGTGCTCCAACTTTCTTCAGCTGACTCTCAGAATCTGCCTTAAGTAACCATATGCCCATATCTCTTTGTTCCGGAAGTCGAATATGAACGAATCGATGTGGTTTTGCTTGATAGTCTATAAAAACTTCAAACCCCAATTTGTTACAATAAAAGGTAATAGCTTCTTCATAGCTGTTGACAAGAATTACCAGCCTGCCAATTGAGTTCATCAGGAGTTCCTTAGGCCAAAACACAATTTATAGCCACCTTTGAGAGCGGGACTTAGTATTTTTTTAAATATCAATTAGTTCATGAAGATGAGGAGGGCCGTAAATACGGCCCTTAATTGTGGCAGCTACCACTCCTTAAAATTTATGGCTAAGCCTCAAGTAGTAGCCTCGCCCAAATGTGCGGTAAACCGAAGGGTCCGTTTTTGCATTGAAACCAATATCTATAAATGGGGGAGCTTCGTTAGTAAGGTTAGTGATTCCGCCCGAAATAGCCATACCATTACTAAAATTATATGAAGCAACAAGATCATGATAAAGCTGGGCTTTTATATCTTGCTTATAGTCTAGCCATATATCATCCATGTAGGGACCATATTTAAGATCTCCTTTCACCTCGCCTATATATTCACCACGGTAACTTAAATTGAAATCATTCCAATTCCAGGATAGGGAATAGTTTATTTTGTTTTCTGCGTAAGTCCCTCCATCTTGTGCCGAGCTATCAGTGGCACGTCCTTCTAAATGGATAGCCTCCGCCCCTGGATAAGCGACTTTGGTACGTTCAATCAAGTGGGTCCAAAGTAAGACAGCATCCCATTGTCCAAATTCGGTATCTACAGAGTATCGAGTTTCGAAATCAATTCCAGCCGCTCCCTGTTCGGCAACATTTTGATTTATATTCAATATATTTTGAATCGTATAATCACTAGTTCTGGTAATGAGATCACAGTAACTGGCTACCTGCTCTATGTGACATTGATCCAAAATGTACTGAGCACCATAAGAACTGATACCTGCATCAATTTCTGCTTTCCAGTAGTCCAAGGTGAGGCTCAAATCTGCATTCCCGGTGAAGTCCGGTATCCAGACAAGGCCTAGCGTAAATGTATTCCCTGACTCAGGCAGGAGCTCTTCGTTGCCACCGACTGTTGCAGGAAGCTGAGTATCCTCCTGCTCCGATATTTGAATGCAACCAGCAGGAAGCTGGCTAATACTGTCGACAACACACGGATCAATAGCTGATGGTGCACTATCATTTCGCCCCCCGAATAAGTTAGTAATTGTCGGGGCACGGAAAACCGTTCCGTAAGTGCTACGCAATTTGAGTTCTTCAAGCACCTGAATATCCAAACCCAATTGCCAAGTGGTATCGCTACCAAATATATTATAGGAGTCGTAGCGTAATCCACCTTTAACATCGACAGATTGAACACCATTATTAAATATCGGAAGATGTACCTCAGCAAGTAGATTCGTATTGTACAGAGAGCCTTCTGTACCCGCCCCTACAGACCCGGTGACATCGCCGGTTGCTTTACCCGAGTCTGGAGAGAGGGCAAATGAACGCGCCCAATACCCTCCGCCTAGGGCCCACGCCATTGCCCCCCCAGGAAGTTCAAATCCATTGCCACTAATACTAAGGTCGATAACCTCTTGGGTAGTTACCCTATGATCTGTGAGATCTGAGCTCACATAAGCAAGCATTTCATCGGTAATTGTACCCGCCCCATCAACCATATTGATTGGTACACAATCACTTATCAATGTGTTTTGATCACTAATATCAGCATAACATTCGGGAACACCGTTACCATCAAGATCTGCTGAGGGGCCAAGTGCATTTGCTAACCTCGCCCCAATAAATTGTCCAGTATTAATGTCCGTTCGAGTACGATAGCCTCGGTTGTAGCTGATTTTCCAGTCGTAATCGTTAATATTACCTTCGAAGCCAAACACTCCCTGTATTTGGAGGACCCTTTGTTCCATTATGCGGCGGTCCTCTACCACACGACGACGCACATCCATAGCTGGCTGGTTATCAATTCCTGCATCTGCCAATGCCCTAGATAAATAATAATTATCTTGGTGAATGCCATTGTAAGCTTCCAAAACACCATCACCATCGAAGTCAAAGTAACCGTTGTAGGCCGGATCAAACCCAGGGCGGCTATCATAGGGAATCGGTGCCAATTCTTGAGCCGACTCACGATAATTTACACGGACCTCGGAAATAAATCGCACATTGTTTGTAATTTCAGCATTACTTTCGGCAAAGACGTTGTACCGTTCAAACGGAGTCTGAATATAGTTAGAGGGAGCATAGTTATAGGTGCGGCCATCATCTGCAACTAAGCCATCTCCCAAGTTGATGTACTCGGAACCGCCAATATTGAGTCGGCCCTCCGGTATACGTGAAGACCCGTCGGGAAAACAATTAACCGGATTACTTTCGCAACCACCTTCCGGAAAAATATAGTATGTATCTTGGAAAATGTCCCAGGGGGTGTCAGACTGGTAAGCACCCTCTTGAGATATATACTCTGCACCAAAAACAAAATTTCCGCTATCAAACTCTCGACCAGCGATAAAACTCACGCTATTTTGGCTAATCGAGTCTACATCCATAAAGTCGGCATTCTGAAGCTCAACCTCAACTCCTTCAAAATCCTTTCGCGTTATGATATTTACAACCCCAGCAACAGCATCAGCACCATAAGTTGCAGAAGCTCCATCTTTGAGTATCTCAATCCGCTCAATCATAACTGAAGGAATGGATTGATAGTCCCCCATATCTACTGAGCGATGCCCGTTTACTAAATTTAGTGTCCGGTTAGCACCCAGTCCACGCAAGTTAATTTGTACAGCCCCATTACCGCCGTTATTTATAGTTGTTCCCAACGGCGAACCTGACATTGAAGGCAAGCTTTGAATTAAAGCTCCCACATCAGTTTTGCCAGATATTTTCATATCTTCTCGCCCGAGTACAGTTACCGGGCTTGGACTATCCAAATCTGCACGCTTAATACGTGACCCGGTTACAACGATTTCTTCAACCAATTCTGCATCTTCTTGAGCGAGCACAGGTATAGAAGGGAATATTATTGCTGCACCTGTCAAGCTAATAACACTCTTAACGGCAATAGATATTAGATTATTTTTCATTGTTAACCCTTTTACTAGTTTATTATCACTTTAAATTTATCTACTAAGAATTCTTAAAATTGCCTCCATTAGAAAAAAAGAAACTCACCCGGCAATTTTTTAAAAGCAACTATTTCATTGTGACTTAAGGCCTTAAGTATCTATTTTTCCGCGTACGACGCTAAAGCCGAATAGACATGAATAAACTATTAAAGATTTATTTTAAGTAAATAAAAATTATAACTTCACTTCCATAACATATTAATAGCCAACTGATTTGATCGGAAAAGTTGCTTGTGTTATCGCACAAAAAAGCATAAGAATAAAATACAAACCTTTAAGGTATGTCCATATTATTCTTGTAGGCCAAATAGATATTTGGTTAATTTTTAAATGGTCTTTCTGGCACTTTCGTTAGCCGTATATTATCGATATCTCCATACTTTAATAATATCTCCCGAGTTTTTATACTATTTGCATAGGAACCAAATGGCTTATAGAAGCTATTTTCAGTTTGCCTAACACCAAAACTATCGATGTTATAAATCTGGTACAGATCCCAACTTATTTCATCAGTTAATGTACAAATACTATCAGTGATATCCAAAGCCTCAGGCAAACAGTATCCCTCCGCTCCTTGATAAACTCTTATTGTAAGATGTCCCCCATCATCAATATTCCAATAAGCAGGTACCTCGCTGTACTCTCCATCGTCAATATTCCCGTTTAAATTAAGATCTTGGACAGATACAATTTCTAGGGTTCCATTTGATGAAAAGTCGTAGAAGTAATTACTGAGATTATCCAACAAGCTCAATGGAAGAGTGTATATTCCTGGTATATCTATATCTGACCAGCTAACTCCCTCTTTTTCTAAAACATATGAAGAATAAGTGCTTTTCTCTCCTTGTTCCGACTGATAAATAACGTGAATTTTAGCAAAGCCATGACTAGATAAACTAAGAATTGAATATTCAAGACTTGAACCATCAAGGAAGTTTAAATCTATTCTATTATTATCTAGCTGCCAAGTAGCAGATATCTCAGTATAGAGAGCTTCTCCGGAAGCTGAGATTGAAGGTACTTTTATACTGGCGGTTCCACCATTCGAGAAGTCTCCAGAAAAACTTATTTCCACCGCCTTAAAACTAAATCGTGGGGTTTCGCTATCAACACTACCAGCGATTTCCCCGCGACTATTTGGTATAGGCATGCTATACACTTTACCAATGCTTATTAAATCTTTCGGGTCTACTAAATTACTCGCTCGAGCGCCTGAAACAGCTTCATACCCATTTTCCATGTAATCCTGAAGCTCTCCACTAGGGTAATGAAATCTGTCATTTACCTCAAAAACAAACATCGATTGAGCAGTAGAGTTGAACATCCATGAAATTCTATTAATCTGTCTGTGTCGCTCAAACTCAATCTTTTGGCCTTCAACTAAAATCGTATCGGTAAAAACAATGCTACTGTCTGATTCCAAGTCAACGCCTTGTTGTGTTTTCTCCCAGGTAAGATCAACCACTTCACCGTTTTCAATGTACTCTCCAGTACCGTCTACATTAAGTGTTAATATTCCATTATCAACATAATAAGTATCCGCTATTAAATTTTCATCTATTACATGCAAATACTTTCCACTCTCATATATATCTGCCTGTACTTCCTGATAAATATCTTTAAGCGCCTTTCTAAAGAGGCTAATGTATTTCGAAGAGAGATTAAAATCTGATGCTAGCTGGAAAGTATCTTGAATATCTGAAGGTATTGCCACTCCTTTCTGTGAACGCTCTACTAACATTTTAATCATAGTGGCTTTAGCAAAAATTTCACTTGCCTCTATAGGCCTAGTAATGTTACTCCAGCCTGACGACTCATTAGTTGAATTATCTAATGTCGCTGAAATTGCTGTTGATATTCCACTAATTTGGACAAATTTATTTTCGGAATAAACAAGTGTTCTATCAGAACCTGCATCCTCCTGAAGCGCATGTAAGAATCCCAATGTACTTACAAGCTTAATTCTCTCATTAGTCTCGGAAGTGGCAATAAGCTTTACCAAGCCATCAGTGTTGCTCTTATCCAAATTGATTTCAACTGAATATCTATCATGATCTATATTTGTGGTATAGACCAAATTATCACCAACAAGAACTTCAAGCTTTGTACCTGTTGGCAGTCCATCAATCACTTCCCCCTGGATGTATAAGTAATTATCAGACGTTGGAATATTACTATCCCTATAATTACTATCCTCACTTTTATTCCAACATCCAGATAGAACAAGAGCAGTAATCAATCCCATCACTTTGGTACATCTATATTCGAACATATATTGGATACTCCCTTAAACAGCCATGACAAAAAACTAAGCCAATGAATCACCTCAAAACCTTGCACGATTTCTTGATGCCATCAACAAATATGTTTTTCATATTTTATTTCACCCACCATCAGTTTTTTCCAGCAATAAAATACAAATTCCAAAATGCCAATTATTTTTTGACTACGAGCAATGTATCTATCCTAAAAACAAGAATATAAAAAGACCTGAAATAAAACAAAAAAGTCCTAAAAAAATTCTAAAAAAACATAAAATCCTATAAACAACAGTATCTTAGAGCCAATAGCGTATTCTAAACTATTGGTACATTTTTTAGATATGTTAGAGGCCGCGATAGGTTTTAGGAAAAAAATGAGGCGATAGAGTATTGATCCTACCCACCAAAGACGGACACTCTCTTAAGCGATAAACTACGCAGCAGAGGTGCCCTATGACACGATCAAGTAAATCAACCAAAACCACTCGTAAAAAATACTCAGAGGAATATAGAAAAGATGCCCTAGCACTGGCGGTCAAGGTAGGGGTAAGCGTTGCCGCTAAACAGCTTGGGTTACATCCTTCCCAGATTTACGGATGGCGAAGCAAGGCTAAGTTACATCAGAGCCGAGGGGATGCCGAGAGAGAGCTGGCCACAGAGAATGCTCGCCTTAAGCGGCAGCTGGCTGAGCAGGCAGAGGAGCTGGCGATCTTAAAAAAGGCCGCAGCGTACTTTGCAAAGAGCCTGAAATGAGGTACGCCTTCATGCTAAAGCACAGGCATAAGTTCAGCATCAAAGCGATGGCTAAGGTATTGAGCGTATCTCGCAGTGGGTTTTACGATTGGGTGTCAAGATCGGCCGATCAATCCAAGCGCCAGCAGTACCAAATGGAGCTTGATGGTTTGGTACAGCAGCGCTTTATAGCCAGTAAAGAACGTAGTGGCGCCCCTCGCCTGACGAGGGAATTGGCCAGTGAGGGGAGTAAATATAATCAAAAAACAGTTGCTGCCAGCATGCGTCGACAGGGCCTACGGGCTAAAGCCGCCAAGAGATATAAAGCCACAACCTACTCAAAACATGGTCTGCCAGTGGCCCCAAATCTGCTCGAGCAGAACTTCAATACTGAAGCGCCGAATCAGAAATGGGTCGGGGATATTACCTACCTACGAACAGAAGAGGGTTGGTTATATCTGGCTGTAGTGATAGACCTATATAGTCGGCTGGTTATTGGTTGGGCGATGTCAGAAACGATGACAGCTACATTGGTCTGTGACGCCCTTCAAATGGCTTTATGGCGACGTAAGAAACCTACAAATGTTATCGTGCATACTGACAGGGGAAGCCAATATTGCTCTAAAGATTATCAATCTTTAATTACAGCTTATGATCTGCGGTGCAGCATGAGCGCCAAAGGTAACTGCTATGATAACGCCTGCGCAGAAACGTTCTTCCACTCACTTAAGGTAGAAGTAATCCATGGTAACCGCTTTCCTACAAGGTGCCTCATGCGGGAAACCGTATTTGAGTATATAGAAATAGACTACAATCGAAATCGCTTACACAGCGCCAATGGCTATCTCAGCCCTGAGGCGTTTGAGGAACAACTAGTCGCTTAGTGGTGTGTCCGTTGTTGGTGGGTAGGATCATATTGAGTTGCCACTCTCCATATACAAAGGCCCACTCTACTTAGCTTGAACTTTCAATAATCAGATACTCATTGTTATTAAAAATACTGATTACTTAAGGCGTACTCTCTAAGGACGTATATTTCTAGTAAAACCCTGCTAGTCTAGAAGTTAAAAAAATATATCTATCTCTCAATTATTTTGAGAGTAGGGATATTATTATGAAAAACTCATTGTTATCATCTGCTTACTACGGATGAAAATCACCTGACACTATATATTAGCGTTGCTTTGTTAGATAAAATTTAATAATTGCGCATCCTTTTTTATCAGATGTTTAATCAAAAAAAACCAGCTCATTAGTTGAACTGGCTAGTCAATGGACTATCAAGAGAGGTTCGGGGGCATGATTAAATATAAATCTTTGTATACCTATAACAAGCAAAAAATTTTAGCAATTCGTAGTGGTTAGATTATTTTTTAATGGGCTAACTTGTATATTAATGAGTAATTTCTATATGTGGGTTTAATGCATAAATGTGACCTTTGGCACTCCCCAGATAAAGGGTGTTGTCACTGTATGTCATACTCAGGAGTGAATCAGCCACATCAACCATATACTCAACATTCCTAGCCATACCGTCTGCAGAGGTATCATTTATATATTTCATCCCCCCGCTTGGCTTAATCAAACTTTCACATTTTTTTAAACAATCTGGTGTAGAAAAAAGTAGCTGTCCTTTACTACTCTTCTTATCTACTGCAAAAACTTGACCAGCCATTGTGGCAACAAAAACCTGAGTATCGGTCATTTGAGGTTTAGCAAAGATAAAAAAATTGGCATTAAAATTCATACTCTGATTTCCATTTTTTGCATTTAATCTTATCAGTGTTAAACCATCCGACATACCAAAATAAAGCTCTCCATCCTCTTCAATTGCTGGAGAACCAATCCAAGAAGTAGGGTGTTTATAACTCCACTTTTGCTTCCCCGTCTCAGCATCAACGGCATAAAAATAGGTATCGCGATTACCTATATATACAGTACCATCATAAATCACCGGAGACTGATTGAATCCCTCATATATGACCTGGCCGTACGGTTGCTTTCCTTTAAAAGTCCAAATAATAGATCCACTAATTATATCTATGCCATAAAGCTTATTATTCCACGACCCAACAACTAGCATCCCTTTGTATATAGCCGGAGTAGTATGCGTAACTCCAGTACTAAGGTGCCACAATTGCTTACCAGTCTTAGCATCCAAAGCAAACGTACCTCGCTGATTACCAAAGTAAACTTTACCACCAGCTACTATTGGAGAAGATCTATAAAAGCTCCAAGAATCTGGAACAAATATCTTTCCCCACCCCATAGGACGGCCATCAATAAGATTTTCATTGTCCTCACTTTTAAAATACCACAAGGGCTCCCCATCTAGACTTAATGCATGAAGGCCATTATCTGCATTAATAAATAGATATTCTCCATCTGTAGCTGCCGATGCAGCGGTGGTAGAGCCTAGATTCCATTGCCAAAGGAGCTTTCCTTCCTTATTAAGGCCCACTACAAGTGATCCACCAGTGGCGATAATTTGATCATCTAAAACAAGTGGAGCTCCTGCAACTGGACCGGGCATTTTATATCGCCAAGTACTATGCGCATGTAGATCAAAAGAAAATAAAAGTAAAACTATACATACACACAACTTAATTTTATTTATACGATCCATACTAATACTCCAAATTATCAACTTGGAATTTAAAAGATGATTGACAAAAATACCTGAAAAATATCTAAGAAATCCTTAAATTTTCTAATTAAGGTGGCCTAACTAACACATTAGCACCAATTAACTATTAGCTTATCGCTTCAAGCTAAAGGTCATATCTATATAAATACTATTTCATACCTTCTTAAACATGTATCATAGGATCCAAAGTCCCAAATAATTTATAGCGGGTCTGTGGAATAACAGTTAGTTTTTATGTGGCACGAGAATCAACTAATACAGGATATATTAGGAGATGAACTATCAGCTGTTCCAAAAGGCGGAACTTGCTTCAATTAATTGTATATAATATGTTAGCTTTACTTATATCCTATTAAACTCTTAGAAGTTTACTCAGACAGCCCGGCTTTTCTCATTAATTTGATATAAGCAGGAAGAGATCTTACTAACTCGTACTTCGGGTCAGTGTTAACCCACAACACTTCCAACTGTCTTTCTTCAATAGCCTGCTGCAAATAGTATAGGGTTCTCTCTATATCTCCCGCTGTAGCAGCATATCGCGCATAAGCTAATGGAGGTCTATACTGGCCAATATCAGCTGCCTCTTGCTTTATATCTAATAGCCACTTATTTACTGCTGCAAGGCCGCCCACCTGGAATTTTTCTTCTACTGTTCTCAAGTCATCATTGTTGTAGCCAACATGAGACAAGATAGCCTTTAAATGAATAAATGCATCAGCATCTCGCCCCATATTCTCAAGCGTCGAGTGCGCTGATACGTGATACGCTATTGAGCGTGGAGCGATTTTGGCAATTTTAATTAGCTCTTCATTTGCTTCCTTATACTTTCCCGACATATTATATATCCAAGCAACCATTGGCTTGGAATAAGCTGAGGGATCTGAGTCTATATACTTGTAAACATGTTGCAGCGCTTCAGGGTAATCTCGCCTAGCTAACAAGAACTGTGAATAATCATGGTGAACTTTCCCATTCATCGGCTCCAGTGATAAAGCTTTTTGGTAATACTTATCTGCCATATCAAAGTTCCATTCGATGTGAAAAGCAATACGAGCTTTAAGTAGGTAAGCATCCACGTTAGATGGCGATAGATCAATCGCCTTATCAACTAATTTATTCAATGTTTTAGAATTATTTAAAAGTTGCTGGGTGTTCGCTTGATCGATTAATAACTTACTCTCTACTAAAGCTAGGTAAGCAGGAGAGAATCTCTCAGCTTCTATTATTATTTGCTCAAATAAAGTTTGAGCTTGTCGCCACTTAGCTTGCTCTTGTAATGTTAAAAGATAGCGTCCCTGTTGGAATTTCTCATTTTGAGAAGTGGATAATGATGGAACAGGATCTACATGGAAAAAAAGCCATAGTAAAGGCCCAACAAATACAAAAATACTAGCGATCAATCCTACAATATACTTTTTACTGAACCGCCAAGTGCTATCTACATCATAAGCTTTGTTATTTGACTCTATATCCTCCACCGTACAAATTAGGCGATACCCCTGACCTGAAATAGTTTTAATGTATTCCGGTTGCTTCGCTCTGTCTCCTAGAGCTTTTCTAATTTGACTAATAGCCACAGTAAGTACTTCATCCCCTACGACCTTATTAGCCCAAACTGTAGTTAACAGATGCTTCTTAGTCACCAGACAGCCTTGATGATTGACTAACTCTAATAAGACCTGAAGTGGTATATGGTCCAGCTGATTTTTATTCTCACCACATAGCAAATAACCTTGCTCTTCATTTAAAATCCACCTTCCCAATTTAATATTTCTTGTTACTTTCATAAACTTCTACGCTGAAAAATTACAAATAAGTAATTTTTAACGACCAGACTAGTTTCAAATATTAAAATAAAATTAAATATACGCCTAAAAATAAAAATTGTTAAGTAAAAGGTGGGGTTTCTACGTTATTTTTATTTCTAAGCATGTACCATGTTGAGTTAGATTATGCTTTTTAAAATAGGAGATTAAAACTGAAAATTAGTATAATTTTTAGAGCTAGCTAATTATAGAACTTCCCCCCCCTGTCGCATACAAAACTGAGAGTCAAATTTAGCCATTGTCGGCGCCTTGTTCCTCTTTTTTCTGTATCCATTAGCTAATTCCAATAAATATTGCTCTCGCTCTTGGCGGTCAAGCTCACCCAATCTTTCAGCCGCATTATAAAAATCTTCCCAGCCATTACTATCAATATAAAGCTGACGAAAAGCTGGAACTAAAGATTCATATTCTGCAGCCAAAGCCAAAGTAGCATTATTGGTTTTCTCTATATATGCCTGGTAGCGCGCGGGGTAAGACCACTCTGCTGCCATACGCCAATAGCAACGCCTCAATCGACTCAGAATTTCCTCCTTTTCTTGGCGCTTTTCCTCGTCCGGCAAGTTGGATTGGTAAACTGGTTGAAGCTCTTTACGCGTCGCTGTCATTAACTGTCGTACCGCCAGTGCCTGAGCCTTAGTCTCCTCAGCAGAACTCGAGAGACCTTGACTACGAAGCCAATCAGGTAGGGCAATTTCGGACACTGCTGTAGCAAAGCTCTCATTAAAGCGGGTATCACCCGGCACATAAACTCTTCTGTGGGCCAACTCATGAAATAAGAGTCCGGCTAGTCTCTCCGGTGTCCAATTCACAAAGCTTGATAACACAGGGTCATTAAACCAACCCAGGGTACTGTAGGCCGGAACAGCTCCCAGGTAGACATCGTAACCCTGGTTGCGCAGGCTATTTGCTTTGGCAATAGCCGCTGATTTGCGGAAGTAGCCCCTATAGCTAGCGCAACCGGCTATGGGGTAACACCATCGTTTGGGGCTCAGGGAAAACTCTGGGGCGGCCAAGACATTCCATATGGGGTACTCATCATCGAGCTGCACATAGGAGCTATAGGCTTGCCCCACTGGTAGTTTTAACTCCTGTGCTGCATAGGCACGGATTTCCTGAACGAGCTGTAATTGCTTCTGGAGTTGATCACTGGCATTGCCGTCTTGAACCAGCTCTTCAATCGGCTGCCGGGCAGAGAGTATCCGCAATTGACCGCTTGCAGCCTGGAAGTAATAGCCCGCAGTCTCGCACCCGTAGAGCCCTAACAATACTAATACGAGCAGCCAAACTCTGGGGCGCGCTAAAAATCTAAGATCAGAAATACTGATATACACTCTTTTTCCTATTAGTATTTTTCTTAGAGAAACCCACCAGTCAAACGATTCCATGTGCAAAAGGTTATTCCATGTCACCAGTGGCAGCCGTCTTAACAGTATTTGCGCTGGTTTTAGGTGCTGTTGCCTGGTTGCGACTGCTATTTATTGGTTTTAGTCGCGACCCCTTGTCGGGGCTGATAGCACTATTTATGCCACCTTTGGCGCTTTTGCTGCTTCTGCCTGACAGGCGAGAAAATAGCGATCTTTATTCTTTATGTGGCGCGTCCTTACTCTGCCTGCTAGCAGCCCTGACCCTGCGTTGACCAACCCGTTGTTCTTACAATAAGTCGATCCAGCTTGATTTAGGTCAAGAGGTTTCCATTACAGCTCCCTAGACTGCATAGGTGAAGCATTAGCCTATTTGGAGAGAAAAATGGATGCTTTAATTGACCTGTTTACCAGCTTTTCTGGCCTTCTCAGCTTGGCCGTTATTGCCTTTATATTCCTGATGGCAGCGTTTTTCGTTCGCTTGGTTCGCAACAATGTTGAAAAAGCTGTTGCCGAGCAGGAACGCATCGCAGCACAAGCAACCGGTTCCAATAAATAGCTAGGCTTCCATCGTTGTTGTAAGCAACCAAGCACAAGCTAGTTTAGCGTTTATCTTTCGATCTGGTATCTAATAGCGGGCATTCTACAGCCGGTAGGGTGGTCAACCTCCCTGCAGCTGGGAAATAACCGTGTCATCAAGCTTCTTGTCATGGAAGAGATGGAGTTGATACTACTGAGAAGAGAGTGCGGCGTTGTACCCGTATCGCTAGCGCTCTCAGGTGAGTAACCCTATCGAGAGCGCAACTGCAATACCTCAAGCGCTGCCTGTGAAGCTAACCGCTGAAAACCCAGTGGTGACTTTTTTATATCTCAGGTAGCAGGCTTATCTTTGGGTGAAGACTTCATCCAACGCCCAAATAAAATGCCAATCTCAAACAATAGCCACATGGGGAAGGCCAATAAGGATTGGGAAATTATATCCGGCGGTGTCAGTAGCATCCCAATTAAAAAGCATCCCACAATCACATAAGGGCGCTTACTTGCCAGGGTCTTGGCATCCACTACGCCACTCCAGATCAGCAGGACTGTCGCGATAGGGATTTCAAAAGCAAAACCAAAAGCAAAGAAAAGCTTCAGCACCAGATCCAGATAACTGCGCATATCTGGCATTACCTTAATATCTTCTGGAGCAGTTCCAACAAAGAAATCAAACAGAAGGGGAAAGACCACAAAATACGCAAATGCAATGCCGATATAAAAAAGTGCGACGCTACTAATTAATAATGGAATAGCAATACGTTTTTCATTTTTATACAGCCCCGGGGCAATAAATGACCAAACTTGGTAAAGCACAAAAGGGATTGCAATAAAAAAAGAAACTATAAAGGTCGTTTTGAACGGAGTAAGGAACGTGGAAGTCACCTCTGTAGCGATCATTCCAACATCACCCGCCAAACGCTCCTGTAGTGGGTGGGCAATAAAATTATAAATTTCAGACGCAAACGGCATCAAGCAGACAAATAAGACCAATACGACCAAAAGGATTCGCAATAGGCGATCACGCAGTTCGATCAGGTGGTCGATAAAAGGCTGATGCTTATCTTGGGACTGATCGCTCATGACTGGCTGTCTTTTTCCTGTTGCGATGTTTTCTTCTCGCTTTGTTTTTCTTCTTCATCTTCATCGATGTTTTCAGGATGGTCCGGGTTTAGGTCCGGGTCCCCAAAGTCATGCCAATGCTCCGGGTATTCGGGGTCCTGTAACTCCTCGGCAGTTTCATCCTGTTCTGGCAAATAATCCTCCTGCTCTGCACGAGGATGAGCAGGTTCCTCTATCGCCTTTTCAGGTTTTGGTGCCTCAGGATGGTTGACTCCAGCTGCCTGTTTTTCTACTGGTGTCCCTGCAACTTTTGGTTTTTCAGGCTGATTAAGCGCGTCGTGAACTTCCTTATTGGCTTCGCTAAAGGTTTGCTCCATCTCACGACGACTCTCCTCAATCTCACGCATAATGCGCTCGTTGTGAAGTTCACGCCGTATATCATCGGCTCCAACCTCTCGCTCCAATTCTTCGCGAGCACTATGTAAGGTCCGCTTCAAACCGGACCACCAGCGGGAAGTGGTACGCACCGCATCGGGCAGTCGCTCAGGGCCAACCACCAACAGGGCCACGGCAGCAACTACCAATAGTTCTAAAAAGCCGATATCAAACACAGAGTGACACTCGCCTTAGTCGTTGCCGATTATTTGTCCTGAGACTGTTTATCTTTATTTTTGACAGTACTGTCTTGGCCTGGCTTCTCTTCCTCATCGTGCTTGAGACGCTCGACATCTTTGTCTTCATCAGCATCCTTGGATTTGTCTTCATCCTTAACCGCTTTGCGGAAACCCTTAATTGCGCCACCCAGATCGCCTCCGAGGTTTTTCAAACGCTTGGTTCCGAACAGTAGTAAGACTATGACCAGGACAATCAACAACTGCCAGATACTAATTCCACCGAATCCCATAATTGTCTCCATTACATTCAATAGGATGGCTTGAGTTTCTTACCGGGCACTCCCGCCATCAGGGGTGGTGCCACAAGTGATTCAAATTTTACTTAGTTCGCGCAGCTTTCTCTTCCAGGCCAGAAAGACCAAATCGGCGCCCAAGCTCTCGAACCACGTCCTGAGAATCAGCGCCCAAGTGAGATAGCATGACCAGCGAGTGAAACCATAGGTCCGCTGTCTCGGCAACCAGGTCTCGATTATCGCCACTACTCTGTGCATCTTTTGCTGCAAGAATAGCTTCAGTGGCTTCTTCACCGACTTTTTCCAAAATCTTGTTCAGGCCTTTGCTATGTAAACTGGCCACATAGGACTCAGAAGCATCACTGCTATTTTTACGGCTTTCCAACACCGCATCGAGCTGTTGCAGCACATCTTTCATAATTGTTTCACTTATAAATGGACTTCGGGTCCTGAATCACCGGCTGATTCACCTGCCACTCTTCATCTTGAAGGAGGTGATAGAAACAACTACTGCGTCC
Organism: Microbulbifer maximicatervae (SeqCode); assembly: GCF_052467955.1. Classification (NCBI taxonomy): domain Bacteria; kingdom Pseudomonadati; phylum Pseudomonadota; class Gammaproteobacteria; order Cellvibrionales; family Microbulbiferaceae; genus Microbulbifer; species Microbulbifer maximicatervae (SeqCode). The sequence continues at coordinate 496,362 of NZ_CP174329.1, read as the reverse complement.
GGTATGACAGGCGATTCCACCTTCCTGCTCGACCAACATTAATACGGTGTCCCCGTCACAATCCAGGCGCAATTCACGCACCTTCTGCAGGAAACCAGAGGTTTCTCCCTTGCGCCACAGGCCCTTGCGGGATCGGGACCAGTAGACTGCGTAACCCTCACTGGCAGTGAGCGCCAGCGATTCACGGTTCATCCAGGCCATCATCAACACCCGCCCGGTTTTGAAATCCTGGGCAATCGCAGGAACCAGGCCATCACTGTTCCAGCTGACTTTATCGAGAAAACCGGCCTTTGCTTGAATTTGAGTCAATGTCTAACAATCCTTAGAAGTTCCAGTGTAGGCCGAAGCGCCCTAGGGCCACAGCAGTAGCACTAGTGCAGCAACGCCCAGTACCCAACCGGTCGGCGGCAACTGAGCCAGCCATTCCGGCTTACTGACAGCGATGGCGCCAACGCCCAACACAACTCCGGCGACCCGCCGAATATATTGGCGCAAGCCTCGGCGTTGCGAGCCCGCCAGCTGCTCGCCAATTACTTCTAACTGGGGCGCCAGTTCCCGCGACTGCTCCAGAGCTGAGTACACCAGCTGTGGCATCTGCGGGAATTTCTCAAGCCACTCCGGACCGTAGCGCTTTATCTCACCCACAATTGTTTTGGGGTGGATTCGATCGCGCATCCAGCGCTCTAAAAATGGATGAGCAGTCTTCCACAGATCCAGCTGCGGATAAAGCTGTCGACCCAAACCTTCGATATTCAACAGGGTCTTTTGTAACAGTACCAGCTGTGGCTGTACCGCCATATCGAATCGGCGCGCAGTCTGGAACAGACTGATCAACACCCGAGCGAAGGAAATCTCTCCCAGGGGTTTTTCAAAAATGGGCTCACAGACCGAGCGAATAGCAGACTCAAAGGCATTGATCGGCGTGTCGGAGCGAACCCAACCACTTTGCACGTGCAGCTCCGCCACCATACGGTAATCACGGCGGAACATCGCCAGGAGATTGCGCGCCAAATAGTACTGGTCTTCCCGTGTCAGGCTGCCGACGATTGCGGTATCAATCGCAATATATTGCGGGCGCTGCGGGTGCTCCCTGGAAACGAAAATGTTGCCCGGGTGCATATCCGCATGGAAGAAGTTGTACTCGAAGACCTGCTTAAAGAAGATCTCAACACCGCGCTCAGCCAGCAGCTGCATATTGGTGTCCTGGGCGCGAAGCTGGGCCAGGTCGGTGACGGGGATACCGTCGATGCGCTCCAACACCAGGACATTTTCGCGGGTGTAATCCCAGTGCACTTCGGGGATATACAACAGCGGGGAGTTGGTAAAGTTGCGGCGGAGCTGGGTGCCGTTGGCCGCTTCACGAGTTAGGTCCAATTCACCTTCAATCGTGTGCCGATAGTCCTCAACCACCTCCACCGGGCGCATGCGGCGCCCTTCGGGCACAAAGCGTTCAATTCCACGAGCGATCACCCCCAGGAGCTTCAAGTCTTCCTGGATTACCTCATCAATGCCCGGGCGCAGTACTTTGACGACTACCGATTCGCCGCTCTTTAATTCAGCCGCATGCACCTGTGCAACTGAAGCCGCTGCCAGTGGCTGCTGATCAAATTTGGCGAAGACCTCATCCACCTTGGCACCAAGGGCTTCTTCGATCAGAGCCGTGCACTGGTCACTGGGGAAGGGCGGCACCTTGTCCTGTAAATAATCTAATTGCTCGACAATATCTGGCGGTAGCAGGTCGGGACGAGTGGAGAGAAGTTGGCCGAATTTAACGAAAATGGGGCCCAGCTCTTCCAAGGCTCGGCGCAGCCTTTCGCCCCGTGGCATCTTGGACTGCGGCAGCAACTTCACCGGCAGCAGTAATCCCCGCAACCACAGTGGGCGCTCCTCGGCTGGCAATAATTGATCGAGACGATAGCGCAGAAAAACCCGCGTAATTGTGAGACTTCGACGAACTGGCAAAACTACTCGGCCTCCCTGCGGGAAAATTGTTCTTCCAGCAAGCGCACGCGCGCCTCGAGCCGTTCAGCAGCTAGAGAGGCCTCGGCCAGGTCTTCGACAAATGCTTCGAACTGGGCCTGGGGCGGGGTCAGCTGCCACTCCTCACTGATAGCCTCCACCGCCACTTCAGGCGCCCGATTCAGGTTGCCTCCTAACCAGCGGGCAGCATCGCGCAGGACATTGCCAATTGAGTGGGCGGGAATATCGCCAACCACTTGCGCCAACGGCGCTTCCCAATCGATATCCAGGTCACTCATGATCCACTGCAGTTCTGCCAGCAGGGCACTGGAGCCGCTCACTGACACCCCCAGTCCGGCTGGAGTTGCATCCGGGTCTTTGATCAGGCGTACAAAAGACAGCGCTGAGCCGCTCAACTGGGTGGTAACTTCCCCCTCCCAGTGCTGGCGCACCCGCACCTGGTCACCCTCGATACACAGGCAAAACTGTAGTTGCGGGGCGGTTAAATCTAGCGCCATGGTTTTCCCATCCAGTGCGGAAAGGCGCTCTCGTGTCGCCGGGTCATACTGGAGGGCAGCATTAATTGTGGTTTCCAGCACGGCATCAAAGCCCGCGCGAAAAGTGGGGTCGCTCATGGCGGTTTACGGCCTCGTGCCTGCGCTCAGAGAAAAAATAGGCTTATGCAGTTTTTCAGGGCTTGATGCCCCGGTGCAAAGCGACAATTCCGCCGGTCATATTGTGGAATTCACAATCGACAAAACCGGCATCCGCCATCATCCCCTTGAGGGTTTCCTGATCTGGATGCATGCGGATACTCTCCGCCAGGTAGCGATAGCTGTCCGCATCATTGGCAACCAGCTTGCCCATAAATGGCAACAGGCGGAAAGAGTACTGATCGTAGACTTTCTCCAACAGCTTCGACTGGGGCTTGGAAAACTCCAGCACTAACAGTCGGCCACCGGGTTTCAACACGCGCAACATGGAGCGCAGCGCCAGGTCCTTATCGGTGACATTGCGCAGGCCGAAAGCGATCGTGATGCAATCAAAGGTATTGTCCGGGAAGGGCAAATACTGGGCATCCGCCTGCACCGGCACCACATTGCCGGCGATTCCCCGATCGAGCAGGCGATCGCGACCCACTCGCAACATCGATTCGTTGATGTCCGCCAATACTACCTGGCCACTGGCACCCACAATACGGGAGAAGCGCGCGGTGAGGTCACCGGTACCCCCGGCGATATCGAGAATACTTTGGCCCCGTCGGGCCCCGGACAATTCGATGGTGAAGCGCTTCCAGAGGCGGTGAACACCTCCAGACATCAAGTCGTTCATTACATCGTAACGGGCTGCTACAGAGTGGAACACTTCTGCCACACGACCGGCCTTTTCTTCCACCGGCACTTCCTGGTAGCCGAAGTGGGTGGTCTTGCGATCCTTCATGCTATGCCTGCTGAGCGAAAACTTTAAAAGGCCATTGTACATTGCCGGAGCCAGTGGGGCACCGCTTGAAATCAAGCAGAGCGGAAACCACTAAAATTTAGTGGGATCACCCGGGACTGTTCTATGAGCTACCAATTCCAATGTGACTCTCCTTTTCCCGAGCAAATCAAATCTATCGCCCAAGCAGAAGTAACGGCGGCAAACGGATACTTGCGCTGCAACGGAGGGGAAACTGCCGTCCACGAACTGCGCAAACGCTGCAAGAAAATTCGTGCGCTACTGCGCCTGGTCCGCCCACAAATCAGTAGCACTTTTCAGCGTGAAAATACCCACTACAGAAAATTGGCAAACACTCTCGCCCACACCCGCGACCTCACAGCACTGCGCATCGCTTTACTGGGATTGGCACCGCCACATCACTTTCACCGGTTACACCATCTCCTCGACGAACTGATCCAGGCAGAGCAAAACCACTCAGCGGTTCAAGCGGCATTGAAACTCCTCGATAAAGGTCAAATAAGAATTCCATCGTGGCCGCTTGAACAGCTCGGCTGGCATGATGCGGAAGCCGGTTACCTGCGCGGCTACCGAAAAGCCGCAAGCGCATGGCGTAAAGTGCGCAGGCACAAAAATGCAAACCGCCTGCATCTATTGCGTAAGAGAGCCAAGGATCACTGGTACCAGAGCCGCTTATTGAGGAAGCGTTATCCGCTCACTGTGGGCGAGCGCTGCAAGTCACTAAAGGAGTTGGGAGAAGTGCTAGGTGACTGGCGTGATCTCCATTTGCTGGCACGGCTGGTAATCACTCAGGGAGACAAGCTGCAAAGTGAGTTTGGCACGGTGCTAAAAATTATCCGGCACCGACAAAGCCTACTAATGAAAAAGACCGAAGCACTCTGTGAGGCGCTCTTCCCCAAGCCTCAATTCAAGATCTGACCGGGGAAAGTGTCGGTGTGGATGAACATGCCATCCACACCAATAGCTGATGGAATTACTGTTCCAATAATCCGCCAGCGCGTGCCATTACGTGAAACAGGAAGTTTTGTTCGTTGGTGCCGCTCACCAGGTGCGCACCCGGTCCGCGCGCCCAAACACCCACATCCTCACCCGCGTGGGATTCACTGCTCATGGGAATCAGGGCATCCTGCTGGTAATCTAGGGCGGCAGTGTCTGTGCTCACCAGGCTCGGACGCGCTCCGCCATCACCGGCACTGTAGCCCGGGCCATTGGCATAGCTCAGAGTCGTGTAGGGCAGGCCATCTTCTGCCAGGGCATGGGAGGTTTCCGCTTCGCCATTGCCGTCATTGCCAATCACTTTTCCGAGAATCGGGTTACCGCGAGTGGGGTAGCCGGCGATAGTCATCACGTGGCTGTGGTCCGCAGTAACAACAATCAGGGTGTCTTCTGCACTGGTATTATCCATGACGTACTGAATCGCTTCGGCAAATTCCACCGCATCGGTTAGGGCGCGATAGGCGTTGCCGGCATGGTGACCGTGGTCGATACGACCGGATTCCACCATCAGGAAGTAGCCGTCCTCATTTTTCTGCAGCATCTCGAGACCTTTAGCGGTCATTTCTGACAGGGAGGGCTCACCAGCTTTGTCGTCCTCGCGAACAGCCTCGAATTCCATATGTGAGGAATTAAACAGGCCGAACAACTTGTCAGTTGCGGAGGCGTCTACGGCTTCAAAAGCAGTAGTGTCTTCAACGTAGGCAATATTATTTACACCGTCGTCGTAACGGGCCTTCCACTCATCCACCAGGTTGCGCCCATCTTCACGGCGCCCCGCTTCACCTTCGATATCGGTAATATCGCTGGGCAGGAAGTTTCGACGGCCACCGCCCATCACTACATCGATACCATCACCGGCTTCAAACTCAATCAGTTGAGTGGCGATATCGGTGCAGCCATCCGGGGCTGCTTCCTCCCAGCCGCGCTCAGGCACCTTGGCATAAGTAGCCGCCGGAGTGGCGTGTGTGATACGCGCGGTGCTGATAATACCGGTGCTCTTGCCCAGGTCTTCAGCCAGCTCAATTGCCGTCGTCAGCGGGTACTCGAGGCTGGCAGCACAATCGCCCCGCGCAACATTTTCGGCAACACTCAATACACCGGCCTTGGTTTTAACCCCGGTTACCAGTGCGGTCATAGTGCCGGCAGAATCCGGGGTTTGCTGGTTGGTGTTGTAGGTTTTGACCAGACCGGCAAATGGCATTTTCTCAAAGCTCAGCTGGTATTCCTCACCATCGAGGCCCTGCTGCTGACCTGCCAGGATACGGGCGGCGGTCACTGTGGAGATACCCATACCATCGCCAACGAACAGGATAATGTTCTTGGCGGCACCGGGGGTGTTGTTGATTTCTACAGCGCTCGCTTCTTCGATCGCCTGCTGGGCTTCCTGGAACCAGCTACTGTTGCTCTGAGCAGAGGAAACACCGACATGCTCCTCTTCGGGTAATTCCACTACGTCGTCAGAGTTTGAATTGTCGTCGCTACAGGCGGTGGCCAGTAGGGCGACAGAGAAAGCCAGTACTGTTTTCTTAAAATGTCTCATGGTGAATTACCCCCAGTTATTCTTCTGTCAGCGACAGGTCGGTCGCAGCAGTCATCACGTGGAAGACTGCGCTCTGCTCCAGGCTACCTTGTACCCGCTCGGCGCCGGCACCGATAGCGTGCAAGCTGATGTCCTCGCCCGCATGGCTCTCAGACTCCAGGTGCACCATTGCTTCCTGGTGGAAGCCCGGCGCTTCGGTATCCACGCCGGAGAGATCCTTGCGTCCGGTATCGGCGGCGATATCGTAGCGCTCATCCGCGTCGGTATTTTCACCTAAATCGGCATAACCCAGGCCATTGGCATAGCTCAGGGTGGTGTAAGGTTTACCGTCCGCAGCAAGACCTTCTTCCGCTTCTGCGGCACCGCTGCTGTCATTCTCGACCACTTTACCGAGTATCGGGTTACCGCGAGTCGGATAGCCGGCGATAGTCATCACATGGCTGTGGTCGGCGGTCACCAGGATCAAGGTGTCTTCAAGATCCACTTTATCCAAAGCAACCTGTACCGCATCCGCAAAGGCGATGGCATCGTGCAAGGCGTTATAGGCATTACCGGCATGGTGGCCGTGGTCGATACGCCCGGACTCTACCATCAGGAAGTAGCCATCGCTGTCTTTTTCCAACAGCTCGATGGCGGTATCAGTCATCTCCGCAATGCTCGGCTCATCGCTGTCCTTGGCGATGCGGTCCGCATCGTAACTCATGTGGCTGCTGGTGAAGAGCCCCAATAGCTTATCGGTGGAGGCAATATCGACGCCTTCCATCTCGGAGCCACTCTCCACGTACACGGCAGTCTGCTCGCCGTCATAGCGCTCCAGCCATTCACTGGTCAGGTCGCGGCCGTCTTCGCGCCTGCCATCGTTATCAGTGGTAACAAAGTTGCGGCGGCCACCGCCGAGCATGACATCGATCCCATCGCCGGCAGACATCTCAACCATCTGCGAGGCGATATCGGAACAATCACCCTCGGCGGAATACTCCCAGTTGCGCTCCGGGCTGCGCGAGTAAGTGGCTGCGGGCGTGGCGTGGGTCAGACGCGCAGTGGAAACAATACCGGTGGCCTTGCCACGGCTCTCCACCATTTCCAGGAAGGTATTTAATTCCTTACCCTCGGTGCTGGCGCAATCAGCTCGCAGCGCATCGCCGTCGATATTAATTACACCGGCGCGAGTTTTTACACCGGTCATCATGGCGGTCATGGTACCGGCAGAATCCGGAGTCTGCTGATTGGTGTTGTAGGTTTTAATCAGTGCGGTATACGGAAACTCTTCAAAAGAGAGTGCATTTTCTTCGCCGCTCTCACCGACTAACTGGCCTTCAAGGATACGGGCGGCGGTTAGTGTGGAAATGCCCATTCCATCGCCGACGAACAGAATTACATTCTTCGCAGTTTTTGCCTCGCGGGAAAGCGAAGCGCGCTCTTCCAACCGGTCAGCACTTTCCGTGTACCAGGCACTATTGGTTTGGTAGTCGGGCAGGGTTGCCGCTGAAACAGCGGAAGCGAGAGGAATCAGACAAAAGGCGCTCAGTGCGCGGACAATTGTTTTTGCCATGGGGGCCTCCGAAACTCGTTAATTTGGCGAGCATTAGAGTTCCAAAATGTGACAAAAGAATTACGCGCCGGTTACGTTGTTAATATCTTTGCTCTGAAAATCAATGAATATCAAAGAATGACCTAAAGCTGGCAATATTTGGCAAAGACGTACCAAAAATTGATTATTTCGGTAATAAATTATTGAGAAGAGTGGGGAGATATTAAGAGGGAGAGAAGGGTGAAACCGCCCCCTGGGGAGCGGTTGTCATTACCGATCAATTTGCCACTAGCCGATAAACTTCACCACACTCTCATCCGGGTCGCGGCCCTGGCCAGCATCGCGCAGGCGCTGTAGGTAAGCCTCCCAGTTGGACGAATAGTTTTCAGCTAGTTCGTGCAAATACTCCCAGGTAAAAATACCGGTGTCGTGGCCATCGTCGAAATCGATTTTTAGCGCATAGCGGCCAGCCGCCTCCACCGTATCAATACCCACATGCATTTTGCCACTGACCAGCACCGGTTCACTGGCACCGTGGCCACGCACCTCGGCGCTGGGGGAGTAGACGCGCAGATACTCTGCCGGCAAGGTAAATTCAGCATCGCCAAATACCAGGTGCAGGCTTTTCTCTGCGCGATTTAATCGGATTTTTTGCGGTTTCATTGATTTACAAAATAAAACGCGACAGGTCTTCGTTCTGGCTCAACTCGCCCAAATGGCTGTCCACATAGGCGGCATCAATGTTCAGCGAAGTATTGCCATCGCCCGCATCAAAGGAAATTTCCTCCAGCAAGCGCTCCAATACCGTATGCAAACGGCGTGCACCGATATTCTCGGTGCGCTCATTCACCTCGAAAGCCACTTCCGCGATGCGGCGAATACCGTCTTCACTAAATTGCAGTTCCAGCCCCTCAGTGGCCAGCAATGCTTTTTGCTGCTCGGTAAGGGAAGCGGACGGCTCGGTGAGGATACGCTCGAAATCTGCGGAGCTCAGCGAATTCAATTCCACGCGAATGGGCAGGCGACCCTGCAACTCGGGAATCAGGTCCGAGGGCTTGGATAGGTGGAAGGCGCCGGAGGCAATAAACAGGATGTGATCGGTTTTGATCATGCCGTACTTGGTGTTAACCGTGCTGCCTTCAATCAGTGGCAGCAGGTCGCGCTGTACCCCTTCGCGGGAAACATCGGCACCGCCGCTCTCCTGACGCTTGGCAACCTTATCGATTTCGTCGATAAACACGATGCCATTCTGTTCGGCAGCGCGGATCGCACGGGTCTTAACATCTTCGTCGTTGACCAGCTTGGCCGCTTCCTCGTCGGTGAGCTGCTTGAGGGCCTGCTTGACCGGCAGCTTGCTCTTGCGAGTCTTGCCCTGGGACATATTGGAGAACATGCCCTGGAGCTGGTTGGTCATCTCCTCCATACCGGGAGGGGCCATAATTTCTACGCCCATGGGCGCAGCGGCCAGATCCACCTCAACCTCTTTGTCATCGAGATCACCTTCGCGCAACTTCTTGCGGAACAGCTGGCGAGTGCTGGAATCCTTATCGGTGGGCTCGGTGGAGCGCGCCGGCGGCAGCAGGGCATCGAGGATGCGCTCTTCTGCGGCGTCCATGGCGCGCTGCTCAACACCAGCCATAGCCTGCTCGCGTTCCTGCTTCACCGCCATCTCGACAAGATCGCGGACAATCGACTCCACATCCCGACCGACATAACCCACTTCGGTAAATTTAGTCGCCTCTACCTTGATAAAGGGCGCGTTCGCCAGTTTGGCCAGGCGGCGGGCAATTTCCGTCTTGCCCACGCCGGTAGGGCCGATCATCAAAATATTTTTCGGCGTGATCTCGGCGCGCAGGTCCTCACTAACCTGCATACGGCGCCAGCGGTTGCGCAGCGCAATGGCTACCGCACGCTTGGCCTCCTGCTGGCCGACAATATGGCGGTCGAGTTCGTGGACAATTTCTCTGGGTGTCATCTGGGACATACAAATTCCTGCAAAAATTCTTGCGGGGGCCTAAACAGCCCGCCAGCCGGTCACTCTAGGGTGTACCCGGTAATCAATAAGCCAGTTCTTCGATGGTGTGGTTCTGGTTGGTGTAAACACAGATATCACCGGCGATCTTCAGCCCCTGCTCCACAATAGAGCGGGCATCCATATCGGTATTGTCCAGCAGCGCGCGGGCTGCCGACTGGGCGAAGGGGCCACCGGAACCGATAGCAATCAGGTCGTCTTCCGGCTGAATCACGTCGCCATTACCGGTCACAATCAAACTGGCAGTGGAATCGGCAACCGCCAGCAGGGCCTCCAAGCGGCGCAGGGCGCGGTCGGTACGCCAATCTTTGGCCAACTCCACAGCGGCGCGGGTCAGCTGGCCACCGTGGGCCTCAAGCTTGGCTTCAAAACGTTCGAACAGAGTGAAAGCGTCTGCAGTACCACCGGCAAAACCGGCAATAACCTTATCTTTGTACAGGCGACGCACCTTGCGCGCATTGCCTTTCATAACGGTGTTGCCCATGGACACCTGGCCGTCGCCGCCAATCACAACTTTGCCGTTGCGGCGACAGGATAAAATAGTAGTTCCGCGATACTGTTCCAATGGAGACCTCTCGGATTGCGCGTGTACTCTGGCAGCGGGCATCGAAGTGCCCGCGCCGGGGAATTGTCTTCAGACTAGGTAAGTGAGGACGGTACGCGCCGATTTCAATAAGAGAGGTCACAATTACTGAGTAGGGCAACACACCTTAATAAACGGAATTGATGGTCACTGGGTCGCCGGGCGTTTTAGCACCAGCGGCATCAGGCGATGCTCAGCCAATGTTTGGCGCGCTTTGGCCATCCGGGAGCGGTTGCTGTAAGGGCCCACCAATACCCGGTGCCAGGTACCCCGGTTATCGGTGGCCGATTCCACTTTAACATCCAGGTTGGCCAGGGTCAGCTCAACGCGCAGGCGCTCCGCTTCAGAAGCATCGCGAAACGACGCCGCCTGCAGGATATATACCTGTGCCGGGGTGCTGCGATCGGGTTCCGATGAGCTACTGCTCTGGGAATTGTTGGTGGAGTCACTGCGGCGCGCCGGTTGTGCCACTTTGGGCGGGGGTACCGTGACTTCGTTTTCTTTTAATTTTGTATAAAAATCAAAACGCGGTTGAGGCGATGTTTCCTCTCGCTGCTGCACCGCCTTTGGCTTAATGCTGCTTATTCCCCGGCTGTCCTTGTCCATGCCCTGAAGAAACAGTACGGCCACCGCAAAGCCACCGACAAAATTCCCCAGGACAAACCAAACCCATGCGGGTTTGCCTGCGGCTTTTTTACTGCGGCGATTACTGGTACGACGGCTCATCGAAAATTTCTTCCCTGCAAGGTTTTAGCGGTTTGTGAATTGTACCGCCAATTTAGTGCCAGGCGCGTAACCCAGCGCATATTCACGATAATTCCTGCGCATCCATATCCACAGCCCAGCGCAGGCGGCGATTTTTATTGCCCTCCGCCCAAGCACACACTCGCGCCAGCAGCGGCTGTAAGTGGGCTCGGTTTTGTGCAGTGACCTGAATATAAAATCGGAAGCGCCCGGATTTGCGTTCCAGTAGTGCCGGCACCGGCCCCAGATATTGGATCTGCGGCGATGGGGGTGCCAGGGACTGCATAAAGAGTCGCGCATTTTGTAGAAACTCTTCAGCCCAACCAGGCTCTTCACACTCCGCTCTCACCAGTGCCATAGCACTCGCGGGAGGCAACTGTGCAACCGTGCGATCCCTCAGCAACTGGCGCGCAAAAGCGCCATAGCCTTTTTCCAGCAGCAATTGTAAAAGCGGGTGCTCGGGGAAGCGGCTCTGAACCAATACCCGCCCACTGAGACTGCCGCGCCCCGCACGACCCGCCACCTGTTCCAATAACTGGCCGGTACGCTCTGGCGCGCGGAAATCTGCGCTGAACAGGCCGCCATCGGCATCCTGGATCACTACCAAAGTGACCTTGGGCAAATGGTGCCCCTTGGCCAGCATCTGGGTTCCCAGCAACAGGCAGGGCTCCCCCTCTCGCGCCGGTGCTAACAATTTATCCAGCGCCTGTTTGCTCGCCGTGGTATCCCGGTCCACACGTATCACCGGGTAGTCGGCAAAGCGACGGGCCAACAGTTCCTCGCTGCGCTCCGTGCCGGCACCCAGGGCCGAGATCGAACGGCTGTGACATTGTGGACAGCTATCAACCAGCGGGCGGCGGTAATCGCAGTGGTGGCAGCGCAACTGGCGTTGCCGCCGGTGCATAGTCAGCTTGCTCGAGCAGTGTGGGCAATCCGCCAGCCAGCCGCAATCATCACAAGTCAGCGCGGGGGCAAAGCCGCGCCGATTGATAAACACCAGGGCCTGCTCACCCCGCGCGAGCGTATCGCCGATATGGCGCAGCACCTGGGAAGAAAACCCCTCTTCCAGAGGCTCCCGCAGTGTCGGCACTACGTGAATTTGCGGTGGCTTGGCATCACCGGCGCGATAGCGCATATGCAGGTGTTGATAGCGCCCATTCAAAGCGTTGTGCAAGGTCTCCAGAGAGGGCGTGGCCGAACCCAAAACCACCGGCACATTATTATTGCGCCCCAAAACCACGGCCAAGTCCCGGGCCGAATAGCGCACCCCGTCCTGCTGTTTAAAAGAGGCATCGTGCTCTTCATCGACAATCACAACGCCGAGCCTGGGCAGGGGGGTCATAATGGCTGAGCGGGTGCCGATCACAATATCTGCCTGCCCACCCGCTGCCGCCAACCAGGATTGAGCGCGCTCGCCGTCAGCCAAGCCTGAGTGCAACGCCGCAATACTGTGCTTGGGAAATCGTGCAGCAATACGCCTCAACGTTTGCGGCGTAAGCCCAATCTCCGGCACCAGTAACAATGCCTGGCGGCCGCTATCCAGGACCCGCTGCATCAGGCGCAGATAAACTTCGGTCTTGCCACTGCCGGTGGTGCCCTCCAGCAGTGAGGCAGAGAAGCGGCTGCAATCGATACTGTCGAGCACCTGTTGCTGTTCGCTATTCAGCTCCGGAGCCGATGTGCTCTCTGCTGCGGGTAGCGGCGCAGGTACGGTAGGGCCTGGAATCCACTCCACCAGGCCGCGATCCTGCAGGGCGCGGATCACGGGGGTATTGTGGCCGAGGGTCTTAAGGTGGGTTCGGCTCTGCTTGCCATCACTCAACAGCAACTGGAACAGAGCCTGCTGCTTGGGGGCGCGCGCCAGTGCAGTTTTCGGCAAGCCCTTTCCCTCTGTCGTGAGCTGAAGCCACTGCTCCGCCCAATGATCAGACGGCTTACCTTTGCGCAGTGCCACGGGCAGGGCAGCGGCGTAGACCTCGCCGAGGGGCGCCTGGTAATAGTCGGCAATCCAGGCCAGCAGCTTGCGGCTGCCATCACCAAACAGAACCTCCGAATCCACCAGTTCCAGCGCTGGCTTCAAACTGCTGTGTGGCGACTCCTGCACGATATCCAACAGTACTGCCACTAACTTGCGCCCGGCAAAGGGCACCCAGAGGCGCTGGCCGGGCCGCAGTGACTCCGGCGACAGCCCCTCTGGCGGCAAATAGTCAAACAAGCGCCTCAGGGGCACGGGCACTGCCAGCCTTAAAATGACTCTTTGTTGGACTGACTCCTGCACCTGGCCCCCACTCACTCAAACAAAAGGCGCTAGTGTAATGGCAGATGTGGCAAGTTGCAGGGCTTCGTCGGGGATAATGACTGTTAAGGCCGAATTGGCGACTTAGGCGTCACAGAGGAATTAATGAGGTCAATTGTTATCAAAGCTGTTGTGCAATGCTAACAAGTGGCCATCCTCAGTTATTTCGCCACCCAATTGTGCTTGAACCGCGACATTAATCTGATAGTATGCGCCGACTTTTTAAACAGCCTGGAACCATACTGGTTCCTGCACCAATGACGATGCCGTGCTCGGCAAAAGATCGAGTGGCGGTTTCGAAAAGAGGCAATCATGAAAGCAGATATCCATCCTAACTACACCGACATCTCCGCTACCTGTTCCTGCGGCAATGTTGTAAAAACCCGTTCCACTCTGGGCAAAGACCTGCAAATCGACGTTTGCTCCCAGTGCCACCCTTTCTACACTGGCAAGCAAAAGCAGGCTACCACTGGTGGTCGTGTTGACCGTTTCAAGAAGCGTTTCGGCAGCCGTATCGGCAAATAATCCGGGCTCTTCGCTCGAGTGGGCCCGCCGCTTGCGGCAGGGTCCATTCCAAAAAGGCACCTCGCACTGCGATGGTGCCTTTTTTGTATCTATTCATTCCCCATCATACCCAACAGCCGTAAGCGTCTGTGTACAAAATCAAAATCGACTTGAATCGCTTAACCTTACCGCTATTGGCGACCATTTTATCCTTATAAATCAAAATATTGCGGCTATTTATCCCGAAAATCGTCGACAAGCACGATAAAAATAGAAGTCCGTACCATATATTGCAGATTTTCACGCTTGTAGCGCCAAGCTTCCCTCGGTTATTCTCTGGCCCCCGCAGTAACCGGGATAACACTTAAGTGTTGTCCACAGTATTCGAGAGAAAAGCCCCCAAATGACGGATTCATTGCGCCAGGCAGCGCTCGATTACCACGCGCTCCCCAGTCCCGGCAAACTTTCAGTAGAACTGACGACCCCTGCCGAAACCCAGGAAGACCTGTCCCTGGCTTACAGTCCCGGCGTCGCCGAACCGGTGCGAGAAATCGCCAAGGACCCAGAAGCAGCCTATCGATACACCGGCAAAGGTAATCTGGTAGCAGTCATTTCCAATGGCAGTGCCATTCTCGGTCTCGGCAATCTGGGCCCGCTGGCCTCAAAACCCGTGATGGAAGGCAAGTCACTGCTGTTTAAACGCTTTGCCGATATCAACTCAGTAGATATCGAAGTTGATGCCAGCAGCCCGGAGCAGTTTATTCAGACCGTGGCCTCAATCGCCAACACCTTCGGCGGTATCAACCTCGAAGATATTAAGGCGCCAGAGTGTTTCCATATTGAAGAGACCCTGATCGAGCGCTGCCCGGTACCGGTTTTTCACGACGATCAGCACGGCACCGCCATTGTGACCGTTGCCGGTATGCTCAATGCTCTGGAGATTCAGGGTAAGAAAATCAGTGAAGTGCATATGGTCTGCCTGGGCGCAGGTGCCGCTGCGACCGCCTGCTGCAAACTGCTGCTGGCTGCCGGAGCGCGCAAAGAGCAGATCACCATGCTCGACAGCCGTGGGGTTATCCACTCGGGTCGCACGGATATCAACGCCTACAAAGGTGAGTGGGCACGGGATACCGATATGCGCACCCTCGACGATGCCATCGCCGGTGCGGATGTATTCCTCGGGGTATCCGGCCCGGACCTGCTCTCCGCCGAGCAGCTACAGCGCATGGCCCCAAAACCGGTGGTCTTCGCCTGCTCTAACCCCACCCCGGAGATTAAGCCCGAGTTGGCTCACAGTGTGCGCGACGACCTGATTATGGCCACAGGCCGTTCCGACTACCCAAACCAGGTTAACAACGTCCTCTGCTTCCCGTTTATTTTCCGGGGTGCCCTGGATGTTCGTGCTGCGCGCATTAATGAAGAGATGAAGCTGGCAGCGATCGAGGCGATCCGCAAAATTGCCCACCTGCCGGTACCGGATTCAGTGCGCGAAGGTTATGGCGGTATCGAACTCAGCTTCGGGCCCAACTATATCCTGCCCAAGCCAACCGACCCGCGTTTACTGCCTGAGGTGGCTTCGGCCGTAGCTCGAGCAGCCGTAGACAGTGGCTGTGCGCGCCTGCCCTACCCGGACAACTATCCCCTGGAAACCCTGTAAAGATCACAGATTTCCTCACTTAACCCGTTAGAGCAGGCATTTACCGCTTTCGCTCTAACGGAGTTCTTGAGCCATAAAGCCCCCGTCGCTAAACTGCCTTTCTGTCACAGCATCAAAGTTGCCCAACATAATGAGTCATGTGTACGTGCTGACCAATCAGCACCAGCAGTTCCTGAGTAAAAGCGGCGAATGGACCGATGGCCGCGAGCCGAACAAACTGTTTCGCAGCGAGCATAAAGACGTCGCTATCAACCAGATGTTCGAGGCTAACACTCGCAATGTGAGCCTACGCATTGAATTGCTACTGTGCGAACTCAGCATTAAGGGGCACCCCCAGATCCCCGAGGAAGCTCTGGCACCGGTATCCAGTGATGTGAGTCAGGGTGACCCTGAAATCACCCCCTCAACACCTGAGGAACTGCCAGAGCAGGCCAACCCGGAGATAGAACCCCAGCCTGCGCCTGAAGCCGCACCGGAAGAAGCGCCTGAGGTTGCCCCGGAACCAGCGCCCGCTGAAACGCCCGCACAGCCTGACGAAAACAAATCTGAATCCGCCGCCTGAGCGCCAGAACATTCAGCACCGGCACAGAGAGTCGCCCGAGATGGCAGCGATAAAGAAGCGTTCCGGTAGTACCAAGGAGATTCGAGTGCCCATTTCCCACCTGGCCGCGCTATCGCAAGCCAAACCAGCCCAACTGCTCAAAGGCATCCTCCGCGGTGTCGAGAAAGAGAGCCTGCGTGTCGCTCCCGATGGCGCCCTTGCGCAAACGCCGCATACCACAGCACTGGGCTCCGCACTTACCCATGAAAGTATTACTACCGACTTCTCTGAGGCCCTACTGGAATTTATTACGCCGCCAGTAGCGACCCCAGAGGAAGCGTTACAGGTCTTGGACCGTATCCACCGCTACACCTACAACCAGATCGGTGACGAGCGCCTGTGGGTTAACAGCATGCCCTGTGCGATTGGCGAAGATAAAGATATTCCCGTTGCCCGCTACGGCAGCTCTCACAGCGGCACAATGAAAACTATTTACCGGCTGGGCCTGGGGTTGCGCTACGGCCGCGCCATGCAGACTATCGCCGGTATCCACTACAACTTTTCGCTTCCTGAAGAGTTCTGGCTGTGGCTGCATGAAATCGAAGGCAGCAGTGAGGATTTAAAAAGTTTTAAAACCCGTCGCTACTTCGATCTAATTCGTAATTTCCGCCGCAATTACTGGTTGCTGATTTACCTGTTTGGCGCCGCACCTGCGGTATGCGCTTCTTTTGTCGATGGCCGCGAGCACAGTCTTGAGCCCTTCAATGGGGATGACCACACTCTGCACGTGCCCCACGCTACGTCCCTGCGTATGGGCGACCTGGGCTACAACAGCAACGTGCAGCAGTCACTAGTGGTTTGCTACAACGACCTGCGCAGCTATTTATCTACGCTCTGTTCAGCGATCAGCAGTTCCTACGGCCCCTACCAGGAAATGGGGGTTAAAAATAAAGGCGGCGACTACCAGCAATTGTCCACAGGCATACTGCAAATCGAGAATGAGTTTTACTCACCGATCCGTCCCAAAAACCCCGCCAAACGCGGCGAAACAGCGCTGTCTGCCCTGGATAATCGCGGTGTTGAATATGTTGAAGTGCGCTGTCTCGACCTGAACCCCTTCGCCCCCCTGGGAATTGACGCCCAGCAGATGCGCTTTCTCGATAGCTTCCTGCTGCACTGCCTGCTCACTGACAGCCCCAAAACCAGTGATGCCGATTACCGCAGTACCCAGGAGAACCAACAGCGTATCGTCTACCGGGGTCACGAACCGGAACTAACACTGCTGGATAACGGTGGCGAGCGTAAACTGAGCGACTGGGCCACCCAATTATTGGAAGAGGTCGACTCAGTGGCAGAACTGCTGGATAACGCCTGGGGCGGCTCGCAATACCGCGGCTCAGTGGGCGTGCAGAAGGCCAAGGTGAAAGGGGATATCCTCACACCGGCACAGCAGATACTGGCAGAGATGCGCGAACAAAACATTACCTTTTCCCAGTGGGCTATGGATAAAGCCGAACAGCACCGCCGCTACTTCCTGGAGCGCCCTCTGGACAGCGACTATCTGCAAGACTTCTTACAACAGGCAGAAACCTCACTGCTCAAGCAAAAAGAAATTGAAGCGCAGGATAGCGGTACTTTTGAAACATTCCTGAGCCGTTACTATGCCCAATACAACTGCTGCCAGGACTAGCGGCTGATACAGTGCCGCAGCCTGAGCGAGGCTTATGAACTATCTGGCACACCTGTTACTGTCCGGGCCCAATCCGCGCTGGCGACTGGGCGGGCTCCTGGGGGACTTTGTTAAAGGTCCCCTGGATGACAGTTGGCCAACGGATATTGAGCATGGTATTCGCCTGCACCGTCGCATCGATGCCATCACCGATGCTCACCCGGCCTACCGGGATGCCCTGTCACAACTGGACCCGCGCTGGCGTCGCTATGCCGGTATCGCACTGGATATATGGTTTGATCACCTGTTGGCAGAAAACTGGCAGCAGTGGCACCCTGAAGCGCTGGATGAGTTTTGCCGGCGCTGTTGGAGAGACTTTCATTTCGACAGCCGGTATATTCCGCCACGCGCAATGGCATTTATTGAGCGCGCCGAGCAAATTAAACTGCTGCAAAGTTACCGCGAGGAGCGGGTAATCGAGCTGACCCTGGAGCGGGTTGGACAGCGGTTGCGCCGCCCGGTAGCACTGCAGGAGCTACTGCCTGAACTTATCGCCGGGCGGAACAAACTGGAAAGCAATTTCAATAAACTATTAACCGACTTGAATCTCGAAGCGAACCGCTTTCGACAGCACTATTCAGGACCCGAATTACCATGACCTTACCCAACCCGCGCATCACTTTTCTTCTGGTCTTCCTAATGGTGGCCTTTTTACTCGGCTCCGCCTTTTATCTCGAGTACGTGCAGGGGCTGGAGCCTTGCAAATTGTGTATTACCCAGCGGGTAATGCTATTGGGTGTTGGTGTAGTTTCGTTGATCGCATTCCTGCACAACCCTGCCACCATTGGCCGTCGTGTCTACGGCCTGCTGGTATCCCTGTGGGCAATGGGCGGTCTCTACTTTGCCGGTCGCCAACTGTGGCTGCAAAGCCTGCCGGAAGACCAAGTGCCGGCCTGTGGTCCAAGCGTCAGCTATATGATTGAAGTTTTCCCGATGGCCGATGTGCTCAAGGCACTGCTGAGCGGCGATGGCAATTGTGCTGAAGTACAGTGGACCATGATGGGCCTGAGTATCCCCGGTTGGGCCGCTATCGGTTTTGCCGGTCTGATCCTGTTCGGTGGCTGGCAAGCATTCCGCAGAGCTTAACAATCTCCGGCGGCTTTACCGGCCGCCATTTCCTACATGTCAAAATCCACGCTGCACAACATACTCCGCTGGCTGGGGGGAGCTGCCATTCTGGTTGCCTGTACCTGGCTGGGCAATTTCACCAGCTCAAGCCTGTCACTACCCATTCCGGGATCTGTCATAGGGATGCTGATGCTACTGGTGATTCTCGTGTTCAATGGTGGGGCTCCCGCAGGCCTTGCCAAAGTCAGCTCACAACTGCTTTACCTATTGCCGCTGTTATTGCTACCGGCGGCTGTCGGGGTATTTTTTTTCCAGGGCCTGACTCTATCCGACTGGCTAGCCTTAATCGCCGCTATTGTGATTGGCACACTGATCAGTATCGCTATTTGCGCACAGCTATTAAAGAAATTGCTGATTCGCTCTGGGGGTAATGGGGAGTGAATGAATTTCTTGCGAGCCCAATCTTTGTATTGCCCTTGAATGTCATCGCTTTTCTTGTCGGCGTTACCCTTTACCGGCGCTACAAGACTGTTCTGCTGCACCCTATCATCAGCGCTAGCATTTTGACCGCAATAACATTGAGTGTTCTCCATATCCCCTATGAGAGTTATCAGGGCTCCAGTGCATTACTGTACAGTTTGTTAGGTCCAGCAGTTGTTGCCCTGGCTGTCCCTCTCAAACAAAATCTAGTGATTATCCGCAAAGCCGGTTGGCCGCTACTTGTCACTATTTTTGTGGGTGCGATTTTGGCCCCGGTTATAGCGGTATTAATCGCCTTGGTATTTGGCGCAGGCAAGTCAGTGCTACTGGCGTTGAGCGGCAAATCTATTACCACACCCATCGCATTGGCCCTGGCGGAAACAATCCACGCTTCTCTCAGCCTCACTGCGGCAATTGTG
The DNA here is from genome assembly GCF_052467955.1 of Microbulbifer maximicatervae (SeqCode). Classification (NCBI taxonomy): domain Bacteria; kingdom Pseudomonadati; phylum Pseudomonadota; class Gammaproteobacteria; order Cellvibrionales; family Microbulbiferaceae; genus Microbulbifer; species Microbulbifer maximicatervae (SeqCode). Next base: position 476,825 of record NZ_CP174329.1, on the reverse strand, counting down.
GTCTTGACCGGGGTGGTCGGTGCTATCGCTGGCCCAGCTCTAATGAGTAGGCTCAATATTCACGATGAGCGCATTGTCGGTATCGTACTCGGCATCAATGCCCACGCGGTGGGGACCGCGCGGGCATTAGAAATCAGCGCCCTGTGCGGCGCCTGTGCAGCGTTGGCGATGGGTACCTGCGGTGCGCTCACAGCGCTGATTTTGCCGCTCATTATCAGTGGATAAAACACCCTAGATTTCCTCCACCGAAGATCGCCGCAGGCATCGTTGTATTCTGGCGTAGATCACACTCTGCGCCTTGCCGTCGGCGGGGGAATCTCCTATCTTCTTAGGGCCTTCGGGATCAGCAATAAAGCTGGCTATCACGGCAACAGTAACCAAAGGATTCTTGGAGATGCTGGAAAATTGTAAATCTGCGCGCGAGCGCTGGGGTGGCGTCAGTGAAATCATTGACCGCTGGCTACAGTCCCGACAAATCCTGCTGGTAAGTTACTACCATCTATCTGAGAAGAAAGAGTTTAACGATGGGGATTCGGAGACCGAGAACGGTGTTCGTCATCTTTGCCAGTTGCTGGTGGACTACGTCTCTGCGGGACACTTTGAGGTATACGAACAGCTCATACTTGAAGGCCAGGCTTTTGATGATAAACAGGGGCTGCAACAAGCGCGGGAACTCTATGGGGATATTGATGTGACCACTGATGTCGCTGTCGATTTCAATGATAAGTACCAGGAAACCGACGATCTATCCAGCCTGAACCCAGATTTGTCACAGCTGGGGGAAGCACTGGAAACCCGCTTTAGTTCCGAGGATCGAATGATCGCACTTTTGCACACAGCCCATAAAAACCAGCTGGTCTAAAAAACTGAATTCATCATTGTAAAGGCGATGGGGAGCCGGCGCCTTTAATCGAATATTTTTGCTGTTGATTTTTCAGGGTAAAAAATAAAGGCGCCCATTGGGCGCCTTTATTGAATCCAAAGTAGTAAATTTAATTACTCGCTTTTGGGCTCTTCTTTTTTCTCTTCTTTTTTCTCGGCGCCATCTTCCTTGCCAACATTGGCTTTGTGCAGCTCCACTTCAAAAATCAGCGTTGCGTTAGGGCCGATCTTACCGCCTGCACCACCCGGGCCATATGCCAGCTCGGAGGGGATGTAAAGCTCCCACTTGGAACCCTCTTTCATCAGTTGCAACGCTTCGGTCCAACCCTTGATAACACCATTAACTGGGAACTGGACCGGCTCACCACGGGCGTAAGAGCTATCAAACTCTTCACCATTAATCAGGGTACCCTTGTAGTCCACTTCAACAGTGCTGTTCTCACTGGGCTGGCCGCCGGAACCCTCAGTAATCACTTTGTACTGCAGGCCGGAATCAGTGGTAACAACACCATCTTTCTTGGCATTCTCTTCGAGGAAAGCCTTTCCTTCCTGCAGGTTTTTATCAGCAGTCTCTTTGAATTCTTTCTCTTGCTGAGCCAGCATTTCCTGCTGCTTCTTCTGCATTTGCTCTTGGAAGGCAGCGATAGTTTGCTGCTTTTCTTCTTCAGTCAAACGGGATTCATGGCCGCTGGAAACATCCTTAAGAGCCATCATCACCACTTGGGGATCTAATTTCACATCCTGAGCTTCAAGGCGCTTCGCCATATCTTCGGCAATGATGTAGCTGACCTTCTTCTCCTGGGTGTCCAGGGCAACTTCTTTTTCCTGCTTAGATCCCTGTTCGTTACAGCCGGTCAGCGCCAGGCCAAGGGCAATTGCTGCAGCCAAAGGGTATTTATTCATGGGTGTTGTCTCTTTGTCCGTATTGCGTTGAATGATTCGCGCTTGACCCTGGGTCAATGCCTGCGGCGGCTTATCAAGTAATCCTGATTCGGCCCTTAGCCTCCAGGCGCACCTTTTCCGCCAGTCCGCTCAAGTCTAACCTAAGGCGACTGCAAGTGCATACCGATGACGCGCACACTGTGCAGGACACCACATTCCACCTCAAGGTTCCAGGGACCAGCGAGAAAAAAATACATTTACAGCACTATTTTCGCTGCTTACGGCATACATTTTTTTTAAAAACAGCGCTATTATCGACCAGTCGCCGGTTATTGTTCCGGACTGTTTGAGGTGCTTTTCAGTTTCAGAACAATTTACAGTGTTCAGATCCCCGATTTAAATATGTCTATTTCATATAGATCTGATCCGTACACTGTCCGGATGTTCCAATTGATAATAAACGTCAGGACATTTACTCATGGCTGCCAAACAAAGAGCTGTCAATTCAGTCGCAGAACTGGAAGCACAAATTTCCAAGCTAACCGTCAAGCTGGACAAAGCCCGCAACAAGAAAGTTACCGATGCCGGCAAAAGTGTTTTAAAAGCCGGAAAAGCACTGACTTCCGCAAAAGAAAAATTAGCTAAAGCGAAAACCAAACTAGTAGACGCTAGAACTGCAGCCAAGACACGAAAGACAGCTGCCACACAAAAGCGTGTAGAAACCGCCAAGGCCAATGTAGAAAAGCATAACGAAGTACTCCAGCAAGCAAAGGCATCACACGCCGAAGCAAAGGGTACTGAGTCCCAGGCAAAAGCCGAGCTGAAAGCTGCCGAAGCTGTACGTAAGGCCGGTGTAAAAGCAGAAAAACTGCTGAACAAATCCAAGCCAAAAGCCCGTAAAGCTACCACCTCAAAAAAAGTAGCCGCTCCTAAAGCAACCGCAGCAAAGAGCCGCACTAAAGCAAGCACTACCAGCACCACCAAAACAGCGAAAAAGACAGTGGCAAAAAAAGCCACAGAAAAGAAAACTAGTGCCAAGAAAGCGCCGGCAAAAACCGCCGCTGCCACTAAAGCGGTAAAGAAAACTCCCGCAAAGAAAGCCTCCACTACTGCGAAAAAAGCGCCAGCCAAGAAAGCTTCTACTGCCGAGAAAAAAACTCCAGCGAAGAAAGCTCCAGCTAAAACTGCTGCTGCCAAAAAACCATCGGCGAGCAAACCCTCTACGGAAGCCAAGCCTGCAACAGTCAAGCCAAGCGCAGAAACTCCGAAGGTGAAGACTGCCAGCAAGCCAGAAACCGTAGAGAAGCCCAAAGACGATTCAAAAACCATGGCTCCAGCTGAGCAGCAGAAACCGGTGGATACTCCGCGCCCAGCAGCAACGATTACTCCTAGCACTCCGGCAAACAGCCTGTTTTCTTCAGAGCAACCCAGCGGCGAGTAGTCTTGGGACTCCTCGCAGCCAAATATAGTGCTGCTTAATTGAGCACTGTACTTTTCACGACTGTATTACCGGCGACCCCAGAAAAGTACAGTGCCCAGAGGGGTGTAACAGTGGTTTAACCCGCTGCCCCCCTGTGAGCCAAGTAGCTTTCGATCAGGCCCGCCCAGCGGGCCTGATCTTTTTGCTGCAAACCATATTGCTGGGATGCTAGCTCCAGTGCAGAACGATCCCCCGGCCAGTCCTCAACATAAATTTTCCACAGCGCAGCCAACTGTAACTGCTCCAGCTTCAATTCATAGCGTTTACACAGTGCGTAGGCCCGCTGGGAATGGGGGCGCAAACTCCCCAACCAACGACGCAGGTGTCGCACACTGCGAATCATTCGCCTGCGCGGCGCAACGCCTCGATCTGCGACTCTCCATCCCTCTTCACTGATTTCCTTGCCACAAACGGCTGTATAGCTCGCCCACAGCAGAAGACACACGTCAGCGCCATTTCTGTCTTGGCAGTCGAGTAGGAACTTCTCAACATCCTGATAGGCATAAAAGTCCAAGCTGAACTGCCAGAGGGGGTTTTCCTTGGGGGAAGATGGAGGTGAAGTATTTGTCACGTTAAAATCCCGACCCTTTGCTGATCGGCATAGTGCCCCAGTCTCTGTGGAGTCCGGGTCTGTTCAATAGCCTAGCATTCATCGGCCTATTCATATGAGGTTTTTCCAGTGATCAATTTACAAGGGGTTTCTCTGCACCGAGGTGAGCGCGACTTGCTTGACAGCGCAGATTGCAGAATCTTCCCCGGCCACAAAGTCGGAATTATCGGTGCCAACGGCTGTGGCAAGTCAACTCTGTTCAAACTGCTGCTTGGACAACTGGAAACCGATGCAGGGCGGGTAGACCTCCCCAGCACCTGGCGTATCTCCCATATGGCTCAAGAGGTAGAAGCTAGTGAGCAGTCAGCACTGGATTACGTTTTAGACGGCGATAGCGAGTTGCGGCTATTGCAAAAGCAACTGGCAGAGGCCGAAGCGAGCGGCGATACCGACGGTCACAAACTGGCAGAACTGCACGAGCGCATGGCCAGTATTGATGGCTATAGTGGCCCGGCGCGCGCCGCGCAACTTCTCGACGGGCTCGGCTTTTCCCACGAAGAGCAACAGCGCCCCGTTCGCAGCTTCTCAGGTGGCTGGCGTATTCGCCTCAATTTGGGCCGTGCCCTGATGTGCCCCGCAGATCTTATGCTATTGGACGAGCCCACCAACCACTTGGATCTGGATGCCACCCTTTGGCTGGAACAGTGGCTGCAACGCTTCCCCGGTACCCTGCTGATTATTTCCCACGACCGCGACTTTCTCGATGCAGTGGTCGACGGCATTGTCAGTTTTGAACAGCAAAAACTGGTCTTGTACAGCGGCAATTACAGTGCCTTCGAGCGCGCTCGCGCTGAGCGCCTGGCCCAGCAGCAAATACAGTTTGAAAAACAGCAAGCCGAACGCGCACATATGGAAGACTTTGTGCGGCGCTTTCGCGCCAAAGCGAGCAAGGCCAAGCAGGCACAAAGCCGCCTGAAAGCCCTGGACCGGATGGCTCTGATTGCCCCAGCCCATGTGGATTCCCCTTTTCATTTTACTTTGCCATCCTCAGAGAAAACCTCTAATCCGTTAATCGACCTGCGCGAGGCGGATATTGGCTATGCCGAAAAAATAGTGGTGAAGAACGTTCAGCTGGGCATTCAACCGGGACGCCGTATCGGCCTGCTCGGCCCCAATGGTGCGGGCAAGTCCTCTCTAATCAAAACCCTGGCTGGCACACTCGCCCCCCTCAGAGGCGAGCGCCAATGTGGCGAACACTTGGCCATCGGCTACTTCGCCCAGCATCAGCTGGAAGCACTGGATAGCAACGGTTCCCCGTTGCTGCACCTGCAAAGGCTGAGCCCCGATGCCTCGGAGCAATCGCTGCGGGATTTTCTCGGCGGCTACGGTTTTATCGGCGATCGGGTTTTCGAAACGGTAGGGGGCTTTTCCGGCGGTGAAAAAGCCCGTTTAGCCCTGGCACTACTGGCCTGGCAAAAACCTAACCTGTTGCTTCTCGATGAACCGACAAACCACCTTGATTTGGAAATGCGCCACGCCCTGACCCTGGCGCTGGCGGAGTTTCCCGGTGCCGTCATATTGGTTTCCCACGATCGTCATCTACTGGCCAATACTGCCGACGAATTTATTCTGGTGGCCAATGGCCGCGCCGAACCCTATAGCGGTGACCTTGATGACTACAAACAGTGGCTGCTCGGCTTTAACCGGGAAAAGAAACGCAAAGAAGAGAGCGCCTCCACTGTTACAAGCACAGAGGAAAAAGCCCCTGAGGATAAGAAGGCCCAAAGGCGCGCCGCCGCCGCTCTACGCGAACAACTGAAACCCCTGACCAACAAACTCAAGAATATTGAGCGACAGATGGCTTCGGCAGAAAAGGCATTGGTCGCAGTACAGGAAAAACTTGCCGATGAAGCGCTATATAGCGGTGGCCAGCAGGAGGAAATAGCTCGACTTAATAAAGAGCAGTCGGAGCAGCAGGAATTAATGGAAGAACTGGAAATGGAATGGCTGGAAATTTCTGAGAAGCTCGAAGAAATTCGCAGCGAGTAATTTTATAGAAAATCATTTTAAACAATATCTTCAGCGGGCTTCAGAACTTTTCTGCCGCCCGCTGAAGAAATCGATTTTAGTTGCCCTTAACGAATACAACCGTATTCATCCACTGCAATACCAATCGGTGTATTTGGGCATTGATCGATATAGCTGGGTACACCATCAAAATCTGTATCCAGCGGGCAGCCATCTAATTGCACATCGATTCCCACTGGGGTCTGCGGACATTGATCAGTGGCATCAATAACACCATCGGCATCTTCGTCATACCAAAAATCCGGATATTCAAGCCATTGATAGCCGACCGCCAAGCTGGCAAAACCATCGACACCACCTTCTTCGACCCCCTGGAAAAGACGTATATCTGCGCGGGCCTGCCAACGGGGCCCCAGGTGATATTTAATTCCCATTCCCACATTCACCATATTTTGCCGGTCATGCCAGTCACAATGGTAAGGCGGGTAGGGATAATGGTGGCCGTCTGGCCGATCCTCAGGGACATAGAATTTCTTACGACAATCCCAAGGATAGGGATAGTATGGGTCGTAGGGATGATCCGGATCATAGACATACTTTGGGTCATCTGGATGCCAGTGTTTTTTACGGTAACGCCGGTCGTAATTAATACGCATTTCACCCAGGCCAAACGCGACATAGGGCTGCCAACAAAAATTACCGCAGAACTGCCCTCCAAATTGATATAGGAGATCTATGCGGTAGTTATACACATCTACTTTCTCGGGCGTATCCGCAACACTCACGACGAAATAGTCGACAACCCCTTCCATCGCCCAATGATTTGTCATGTTAAAGCCAAAACCGGCACCGACACCTGAGGTATCTCGCATTTCAAAACCGCGAAATGGCGTGCCTTGTAGGCGGTCACCATCAAACCAATGCTTACCCCCATTAACATAGAGGTTTAAAGTTCCAACAAAATCAGCACGGACTTCAGAAACTGTAAAGAGTAAGATAAACGGCAGGCTATAGAGAAATGAAAGCAGAGGGTCACGCCTTCTCATTAGAAACACCAAGATTCCTTCCTTGATCAACCCCCCAAATTATTATTAACATCAATATCTATTAATAAAAATAATTCGGTTTTGTTTTCGCGATGCTTCCTGAATCCGGTTCTTATTGGAAATAAAATTCGATAATCACAGCACCACTAGAAGCATAGACGGCTAGTGGCGAAAAACAGTAATAAAGACAGGAGAGTTAACCCTTGCTGGCACCCAATATCGATAACTATGTTAGGAACTTGGTTCACCCACAAAACATACAAACCACCTGCTATGTCCCCAAAAGTATCCGTGAGTACGCACAGGACTTCCAAAATAATTCCAATAGCAACAGTAAGTGGTATCACAAGCGCAGTAGTGATGGACTAACCCGGATCGACCAATTAGTGAGCCAGGCAGTACAAATTCAAACAAATGATTACGGAAGGATTACCCGTGTCGCCAAAGTACTAGTGGAAACCCTATATACCTGGCTTACTGGATTTGATCCCTCCACACCCACCAAGCTACTCGATAGCGATGGAATAACACGCCGTAAAGATGCCGTTTTAGCTTTACTCGGTGGAGCTTACTGCTGGTATCGACAAGCCAGTGAAGCTTTCAGCTCTGAGAGGAGAGCAATATCCAACATCGAAGCCCATTTGGACGTCCCTTTCTCACTATTTAATTACCGATTTAGCCGCAGTGGTTTTAATCTGCACACAGTGACAACGCTGTTATACCGTGGCGATACCCGCCCACCACAGAAGCTGTGGCAAGCCGGGGGATTCTTTCCCTGGATGAATCAAAATGGCCGCTTTGATCCGCACCTGGGTACCGGAGCATCTAACCAAGTCATCTCAACCACTACCAATGCAAATATTGTTGCGCGCTTTGCCTGGCACAACAAAACTTATTGCCCAAAAAGGTATTATTTTGTGCATGGAACAAATGAGGGTGACTTAGCCACTACCGGTTTTATCTATGAGCTCGATAAAAGAAACCACCAATGCGTAGAGGTTTCCACTGTCACCCAGGGACGTGAAGTTGCCTTTATGGCTATTCCCAACCAATTTATTCGCCGCTTTCGCATGCGTTATTTTGCGGGCACCCAAAATAATATTGAACTGTCGGACTGGATGTCCTATGACAGTAACACCATCCGCAACCTGAATGTTGTAGAAGACAAGCGCCGATGGGAAGCCGCCAAGAAAAACTGGAATGAGTTTTTCTAACAATAGAGGTGGGCTGTTGCATGCCACTGGTGCCATGTTAGCACCGGTGGCAAGCATTGATCGTCAGTGCGAATTATTCGCCTTTGGACTCTTCAGCGGTTGACGCATCTACGTCAGAGATAGTGAGCGGCTGCGCTTCACCAGGTAACCTGCGGTATACCAGATCCCAAACACCGTGCCCCAGTCTCTGCCCTCGACGCTCAAACTTGGTCTCTGGGCGCCATTCTGGCCGGGCAACATAATCACCCTCACTGGCGGTATTTTCTAGCAGGTTTTCCCCCTGCAATACTTCCAGCATATGCTCGGCATAATTCTCCCAATCTGTCGCCATATGCATAAGGCCACCGGTTTTTAACTTGCTGCAAATCAGGCGAACAAATTCCGGCTGCACTATCCGGCGCTTGTGGTGCTTCTTCTTGTGCCAGGGGTCAGGGAAGTACAGCTGGAAACGATCCAGGCTCCCATCGGCAATACAATCGTTTAGGACATCGACCGCATCGGCCATGTAAACACGCAGGTTTTTGATACCTGCCTTGCCGGCATTATTGATCAACCGGCCAACCCCCGGCGGGTGTACTTCAATACCAATAAAATCCTTATCTGGCTCGGCTTCAGCCATGGCCAACAGGGAATCCCCCATACCGAAACCGATCTCTAACGCCAGTGGCGCCTCGCGGCCAAAGACCTGTTGGCGATCCAGAGGTCCATCAAATAGGGAGAGTCCATACTGCCCCCAATAATTGTCAAAGGCATTGCGCTGCCCCTCTGTCATTCGCCCCGCGCGAATCACATAGCTGCGGATAGATTTCTTCTTAAATTCTGTGCGGTAGGGAAAATCTTCCGCAGATTCGTCTTGCATTGTTCGCGACCTCTTATGCGAAACGGTTTATATCTTGATGTTTTGTTCGGGCTCGGTATCTGAGTGTAAGCCCAGTAAAGGTGGCTACTTAGAGAAATTAAATGCGGCAAAAAACAGGACTACCCAACCGGCAATCATCATCAGCCCGCCGAGAGGGGTGATTGGACCTAGCCATCGGGGGCCTCCCAGTGCCAGGGCATAGAGACTGCCGGAGAAGAAGATAATACCGAAAGTAAAAAGAGCACCGCTCAGGGTCAGCGATAAACGGTTTCCCCAGTTTTGCACTAGCAGCACCACACCAAACAGCGCCAGGGCATGAATCATCTGGTACTGGACTCCGGTTTTATAGGCCTCTAGCAGATTCTCTGCCACCTTGCCGCGCAGGCCATGAGCCCCAAACGCCCCCAGAGCCACGCCACTAGCGCCAAAGAGTGCACACAGCAGCAGATAGAGTTTGGCCATTACCTTCCCTTTTTGTTTTACCCAGTGGTGACAGGTATGCCTGTAACAGGCGGGACAAAAAAAACCGCGCTACTGCGCGGTTTTCTACCCGTGTACCAGAACGCCGATTTAGGCTTCCATAGCAGCACGCACTTTCTTCATGGCATTTTTTTCCAGCTGGCGAATTCGCTCAGCGGAAACACCATACTTATCAGCCAACTCATGCAATGTGGATTTCTCCTCACTGAGCCAGCGGGCCTGAATAATATCGCGGCTGCGATCATCCAGTTGTGCCATAGCACTGGCGAGGCTGGTCAAGTTGGTTTCCTGCCAGTTATCCCGCTCAAGCTGGGCGGCCGGATCAAAACTGCGGTCTTCCAGGTAGTGAGCCGGTGCCTGCCAGGCGGTATCGTCATCGTCATCGACACCCGCATCAAAAGCCGCATCGTGTGCAGCCAGGCGGCCTTCCATTTCATGGACCTGGGTAACATCCACATTCAGGTCTTTGGCGACGGCTTTAGCTTCTGCATTGGTCAACCAGGCGAGTTTTTTCTTCTGACCGCGCAGGTTGAAGAATAATTTGCGCTGCGCCTTGGTGGTGGCAATTTTGACAATACGCCAGTTGCGCAGGATAAATTCGTGGATTTCAGCTTTAATCCAATGTACCGCAAAGGATACCAGGCGCACTCCCTTTTCGGGATTGAAGCGTTTGACGGCCTTCATCAAACCGACATTACCTTCCTGAATCAGGTCGGCTTCATTGAGCCCGTAGCCGGAATAAGATTTGGCGATATGCACTACAAAGCGCAGGTGTGACATGACCAGCTGGCGTGCAGCATCGAGATTTTCGCGGTAATAGAGGTCTTCTGCCAGGTGCTTTTCCTGTTCAGCGGTCAGTACGTCAAAACCACTGACGGTCTGGATATAAGCTCCCAGGTTGGCGCCCGGAGACAGCGTATGCACTGGCTGTAGGCTGGTTCCCATTCAGGTCTCTCCTGTCATTATTAGTCGGCCGATCCTACCGGCTGCTGCCGACGGATACTGTATCCGGCGACAAGCTGGACTCAGTGTAGCACTTGCACGGGCAGATAAGAAAGCCCGCCAACAACTACCGTATTCTGTTGTATTTCGCGGGATTAGAGGGGCTTTTTACGCCTCAGGTTCCCTTTGCCAGAACACTTTACCCTTCTTGATCAGACTGATCGGTCAGCGAGGCTCTATCTTGCGAGTGTGTCGCGCTACCGCAAGCCAGGCTCCTAATAGGCCCAGCGAGGAGGCCCCCAGCGTTAATTGAAAGAAGTAACTGGCTCCCGGCCCTCTCAATTCGAAGCTGCTGCCATAACTTGATGACAGACTCTCAACTGGCCCAGACAACATAGCCACACCACCTGCAAGCAACAGCCACGCCAACAGCCCGCCAAATAGTCCATAGCAAATGCCACTGTAAAGGAACGGCCGCCGCACAAACGCGTTAGTGCCGCCGACGAGCTTTACTACCAGAATCTCCTCCCGGCGACTTTCGATATGCAGTCGTATGGTATTGATCACCACCAATACCACCCCCAGCGCCAATAACAGGGCTAGACCTGCGGAGAGACGCTGTCCCAGTTCGGTGATCTGGGCGAGGCGCTGGACCCAGGCAAGATCCAAGACCACTGAATCCGTCAGTGCCTGGGCTCTCAGATTCTCCACCAAAGCCTGAAGTTTATCGCCGTCCTTCGCATCCCTTGGCCGCAGCAACAGCACTGCCGGCAGGGGGTTGGCATCCAGGCCAACCAATACATCCCCAAGCCCCGAGGCCTGTTCAAACTCTGCCAGGGCATCTTCCGGGGAGACATAAGTTACCTCCGCGATAGCGGGATCACTGCGCAATTTGTCGGCCAGGGAATTAACCGCAGCCGGTCTCGCATTTTTGTGTAGAAAAACAGAAATTTGTGGCTGCCCATCCCAACCGGCCACCGCACGCTGGAAATTCAACAATCCCAATTGCAATGCCGCCGGCAGGGCCAGGGCAATAGCAATCACCAGCGCCGTCATTGCACTGGCCATGGGTGCGCTAAAAAATCGACTGACAGAGTCGGCAGCCATCTCACGGTGGTGCCCCAACCAGCTATTCCATCGATCGCCCAGCCCTGTTTGCGCAACAACAGCGCCGGTGCTACGCACACGCTTGTCTGCGGCAGGGTTGGCCTGCCGTTGCGCTTTAGCTTGGGTGTACTTCACGGCTCGGAACTCCGTCGTAAATCAATTGGCCAGCCTGTAGGGTCAATACCCGTCGGCGCATCCGTGCAATCAGCTCCAAGTCGTGGCTCGCCACCAGCACCGTAACCCCCACAGCGTTAAAGTCGGCGAACAACTGCATGATTTCCTGCGAGAGAGTTGGGTCCAGGTTGCCGGTGGGCTCATCGGCAACCAGTATCGCGGGCTTGTTGACGACTGCGCGGGCAATCCCAACCCGCTGCTGCTCACCACCAGATAACATAATGGGATTTTGCTTTTCCTTGTGCAGCAAGCCGACCTTATCCAGAGCTGCGCGAACCCGACGCCCTACCTCGCGCTTATTGCAACCAGCAACAGACAGGGGCAGGGCAATATTGTCAAAAACGCTGCGGTCGAATAGCAGCTGGTGATTCTGGAAGACAATACCCAGGTTGCGGCGGTAGTAGGGGATCTGGCCATTGCGCAGGCGGTTGAGATTCTGTCCGGCGACAAGAATACTGCCCTTAGTAGGGCGCTCAATCGCGGTCAGGAGTCTCAGTAAAGTACTTTTACCCGCACCGGAGTGACCGGTGAGAAACACCATATCGCCACGGGGGATTTCCAGGCTGACTCGCACCAGGGCATCCTGCCCCGATGCGTAACGCTTGTTCACATTATCGAAAGTGATCACGGCTTCTGTTGTTCTTGTTATTTCCTAGGCGAACTATCAGGCCTTATCGCGGCCAAACAGGGCGGATACGAACTCGCGAGCGCGGAATGGCTGTAGATCTTCCGCCTGCTCACCCACACCGATAAAACGCACCGGGATGCCGAAACGACGAGCCAGGGCAAAGATAACGCCGCCTTTGGCAGTACCATCCAATTTGGTCAGCACCAAGCCAGTAACGCCGGCCGCCTCACGGAACTGAGAGGCCTGGTTAATTGCATTTTGGCCAGTGCCAGCATCCAGTACCAACAGCACCTCGTGGGGCGCGCTGGGGTCCAGTTTGCCCATCACCCGGCGCACCTTGGACAACTCCTCCATCAAGTTGGATTTGGTGTGCAGGCGCCCGGCGGTATCGGCAATTACCACATCGACGCCGCGCGCCTGGGCAGACTGAACCGCATCGAAAATAACTGACGCACTATCGGCACCGGTATGCTGCGCTACAACCGGTACATCGTGACGCTGCCCCCAAACCTGCAGCTGCTCAACGGCTGCGGCACGGAATGTATCACCAGCAGCCAACATCACTGACTTGCCTTCACCGAGGAAGCGGTGGGCCAGCTTGCCAATTGTTGTGGTTTTACCCACACCGTTTACGCCCACTACCAGGATGACGTAAGGCTTTTTGCTGATATCGATTTCCAGGGGAGCATCAACACTATCGAGTAAGTCCGCCAGCTCCTGCTGCAATGCCTTGTAAAGTGCATCGCCATCGGCCAGTTCCCGACGGGATACCCGTTCGGTCAGGCGCTCGACGATCTCGCTGGTGGCCTCAACTCCCACATCTGCCATTAACAGCTGTGTTTCAAGTTCTTCCAGCAGATCTTCATCGATCTCCTTGGCCCCGAGGAACAGGTTTCCCATCCCCTCGACAAACTGGTTGCTGGTGCGGCTGAGGCCGCGACGCATACGTGCAAAGAAGCCCTCTTTCTTTTTGGCTTCCGGTTTCGGCTGCTCTTTGGCTCTGGGTTTTGGAGCTGGCTCGGGCTGAATCGGGGCTGGCTTCTCGGCCTCTTCTTTTATTACAGGCTCTGCTGCTGCAACCACCTGGGGGGCTTCGACAACGGCCTCCGGCTCGCCCGCTGCATCGGTATGCTGCGCCCAGCCGGCACTTTCCTCTTGGGGGGCAGAAGCTGGGGTAGTGGGTTCATCGATAGGGGCCTTTGCCTCCTCCAGAGCGGAAGTTTCTCCCTGGGCAGGCGACTTTTCCTCTATGTCTGAGGGCGTTTTGTCCAGCGCTGAGGGCTCTTTCTCTAGCGCTGAAGGCTCTGGGCTCTGCGCCGATGATTCCTCTTCAGACGCAGCAATGACCTCCGCCTGGGATTGCTGGGGCTCACTTTGTTCGGGCTTTCGCTTCTTCTTTTTGCGCAGGAAGTCAAAAATCATTCGTATGTCCGGATGTACCGCTTGCAGAAAGACGCTAATCTTAGCATCGCTAAGCCCCCAGTAGAGAGTTACCTTGGCCAGAAGTTCATCCCGAAAGCAAAGCCCGCAAAACCTTTCACAGTTACGCATCATTGGCGGACAGTGGCGCGGGCGAAAATTACAGTTTGCCCCAGTGGAGGGCTTGAGACCTACCGGCGACCGACTGCGGGAGGTTCTGTTTAACTGGCTGCAGTTCTACCTGCCCGACGCCCGCTGCCTGGACCTCTTTGCCGGTTCAGGAGCCCTGGGGCTGGAGGCGCTATCCCGAGGCGCCGGTTCGGTAGATTTTGTCGAGCTGAATACTCGCGCTGCGCGAACCCTGGCGGAACAGTTAAAACAGTTAAACGCCCGGGAAGCCAAAGTCCATAACTGTAGTGCAGAAGAGTTCCTCGGAAGTAATGGCAGTAAATACGACCTCGTATTTATCGATCCCCCTTTTGCTGACAATCTTTGGCAGGCAACTCTAGGCGCCCTGTCCGGCCATCTTTCGCAGGATGCATTAATCTATGTGGAAACACCGCGAGACACAGCGGTTGCATCAGTACCTGGCTGGGAACAGGAAAAAGAAAAACGTGCGGGACAAGTGTGTATGCGCTTGTTTCGCCGCACCGGCCCATCGGTTTAGGGAAGAATAAAAAGATTCGGTTTTGACCTTAGCCGTAAATTGTTTACCATTCGCATCCCATTCGGCCCGCATTTAAGCCCTGGCGTATGAAAAAAGTCGTCTATCCCGGAACCTTCGATCCTATCACCAATGGTCACTTGGACTTGGTGGAGCGCGCATGCCGCTTGTTTGACCACGTTATCGTGGCTGTGGCTGCCAGCAATCGCAAAAACCCCCTGTTCACCTTAGAGGAGCGGGTAGAACTTTCACAAAAAGTTCTCGGTCACCTGCCCAATGTCGAAGTCATTGGGTTTGATATCCTGCTCGCCGACCTGGTGCGCCAGGTAGATGCTTATGGCGTACTGCGCGGTCTGCGCGCGGTGTCCGACTTTGAATACGAGTTCCAGCTGGCCAATATGAACCGCCAGTTAGCGCCCAATATGGAAAGCCTGTTCCTGACACCGGCAGAACATTTGTCCTACATTTCATCCTCTTTAGTACGTGAAATTGCCTCTCTCGGCGGCGATGTCACCAAGTTTGTTCCGGCTGCTGTACAAAGCGCGCTGGAAGAGAAATTTCGTTAAGCCTGAATCTGGCTATTTCTGATACACTCGAGCGGATTTATCCACAATCCGCGGAGTGTTACGTGCGCAACTTTCTCGCCGCCTTTGCACTGGTTCTGAGTCCCGCTTTCGCTTTTGCCGATGAACCACAACCGGAGTTTGATACCGGTCGCACTGCCGTTAAGTCCTCAACGGCCAACTTCTATATGGCAGTCACTGCCAACCCCCACGCCAGCCGAGCTGCCGAGCAGATTCTCGCACGGGGTGGCAGTGCTGTGGATGCCGCCATTGCCGCTCAGATGGTATTGGGATTGGTAGAACCACAATCCTCCGGGATTGGTGGCGGGGCATTTATGCTTAGCTATGACGCTGCGGCAAAGAAGCTCAAGTACTACGACGGGCGCGAGACAGCCCCCTCTCAGGTAGACGAAAATTACTTTATCCGCGACAACAAGCCGCGTTCATTTTTTGAGTCTGTAATCGGCGGCTACTCGGTCGGCGTTCCCGGTGTTGTGCGAATGCTGGAAATGGCTCACGAGCGCGATGGCAAGTTACCCTGGGAGCAGTTATTTCAGCCGGCCATACACCTGGCCAAATCCGGCTTTCAGATATCACCGCGCCTTCACCAGCTGTTACTGCGCATGCCGAAGGTGGCTGCTCGACCGGAAATTGCCAGCTACTTCTTCAACAGTGATGGTAAGCCCCTGCCGGTGGGTCACAACTTGAAGAACCCGGCTTACGCGGAAACCCTGGAGGCCATTGCCCAGGGCGGTGCGGATGCCTTCTATCACGGCGACATTGCCAAGGCTATCGTCAAAGCTGTGCGCTATGACAGCGCCAACCCAGGGCTCCTGAGCCTCGAAGATATGGTTAGCTACCGGGCCAAGGAGCGCCAGCCCCTGTGTTCGGAGTTTCTCGAATATCGTGTGTGCGGTGCGGATGCCCCGTCGTCCGGAGGTACCACAGTAGGCGGCATTCTGGGCATGCTGCAACAATTCCCACTGGAGCGCTTCGAGCCTGGCAGTGATCTGCTCACCCACTTATTTATCGAAGCTTCGGAACTGGCATTTGCCGATCGCAACACCTACTCCGGTGATTCCGACTTTGTCCAAGTACCCAGTAAATCACTGGTGTCCAGGGATTATTTGGCTCGCCGCGCGCAGTTAATCGACCCGGACTCCGCCACAGCTGCGACTCCGGGTACCCCGGCCGAACTCGGGGTGAAGCGGGTGATGGCCCAGTCGCCAGAGTTGCCCAACACCAGTCATTTAGTGATTGTCGACCGCTACGGTAATGGTGTCAGTATGACGACCAGTATTGAAACCGGCTTCGGGTCGCGCCTGATGGTGAAGGGCTTCCTGCTCAACAACCAGCTCACCGATTTTTCCTTCACTCCAAAAAACAGTAGTGGGGAGCGGGTGGCCAACCGCATTCAAGCGCGCAAGAGACCACGCTCTTCCATGTCCCCCACCATCGTTTTCAACAAAGATGGCAGCATGCGCCTTCTGGTGGGTTCCCCCGGCGGTTCACGAATTATTGACTACACCGCGCGCACCATTCTCTACCATCTGGGCTTGAATATGCCGATTGCCGAAGCGATTTCTGCGGGAAATATCGGCGCTATCGGTAAGAGGGTCGAATTGGAGCCCGGCTTTTTCAGCCCCGATACTATCGAGAAACTCGAAGTCCGTGGGCACGAGGTTGTCGAAAGGGGCCTCAACAGCGGTATCCATGCAATCGCTTTGCAAAATAACAAGCTATACGGGGGAGCCGACCCCCGCCGCGAGGGCAGCGCCCAAGGGCGTTAACATTGATCAACCGAGGGGCGCACTTCCCCTCGGTTTCTTCCTCTCCTTAGCGCCTGCGGTCATAGACTTTCTGACCTTTGTAATAAGTCTGTATCACCCGGACACTACCAATATCTCGCTGCGGAATTAAAAACAGGTTTTTGTCCAAAACAATAAAGTCCGCCCACTTTCCCACCTCCAAACTACCGGTATCCTGCTCCAGGTGATTCGTAACAGCACCGGTAAAAGTGAACATTTCAATCATTGTCTCCAATGATATCTGGTTACTGACTCCAGCATGGATGTTCTGGATTGGTGACACCTCTCGCCCGGCAACATATCCCGAGTCCATAACCACGGCTATATGACGAGGCTCTGTATTAGATTTTCGACTTTCAGTTAATTGACTTTTATCATCTGGAGAAACTTTTGAGCGCGCTGCTACTGACAGCAATAAAATCGGTTTTTCCTTATCAGCTGACAATACACTCCCAGCATTATCCGAACTGATATTAAGCAGGGTGTTACGCAATCCCAACTCCCTGCCACCATCCAGGGATATCTGTATGAGTTTTTGTAGATCTGCCAACTCTTTATTACTCTTAGCATCCAGGTAAAACTGGAAATTATATGAATTAGCACGA
The DNA here is from genome assembly GCF_052467955.1 of Microbulbifer maximicatervae (SeqCode). Classification (NCBI taxonomy): domain Bacteria; kingdom Pseudomonadati; phylum Pseudomonadota; class Gammaproteobacteria; order Cellvibrionales; family Microbulbiferaceae; genus Microbulbifer; species Microbulbifer maximicatervae (SeqCode). Next base: position 459,494 of record NZ_CP174329.1, on the reverse strand, counting down.
GCAATTATCTTGGAAATAAGTTCACTCGATAGACCTGAATCACGTTGATCACCTAAACCTAACTTGTCAGCTTTCAAGCTAACCGAATTGATCTTGAAATCATCGTCAGAATATTTTTCTGCAACCTTCTGTAATTCTCTAAGTTTTTTACCAGTAACATCCATCGCTATTTCAAAGGATGCCCGGATACGCAAACTCAATTTCTCTGACGATAGTGGGCGATCGAAAGCGCTGAGATATTTATTTAAATCATTGAGCGGCATTACAGCCTGAAAAAAAGTAGTTACGCCTCTCTGGGCCGCAATATTCTTAATCTCTGAAAAACTTCGAGTTGGTTTTTCACCCTCATTATTTACGGGTATCAGACGGGAAAAAACCTCCACCGCTTCACGACCATGAAAAATACCGATGGGAAGACCATCTTCATCTTTTTCGATTCTACCGCCCCCAGAAAAATTAGACTCCATATCAATCCCAGCTGCGGCAATACCTTCAGAGTTAGTCCATACACTGGCGCCATCTTCTGAGAAAAGAATAATGGGGATCAAATCATTTATTTGATCCAATATTGCTTTATGTGGTCTGTGTGGTGCAAAAATGACATGACGCCAGCCGCTGCCAACGACAAGCTGCTTCTCGGGGTTGGCCTGAATAAATTTACGAACGCTATTCTCATACCCCTCTACAGTTTTATATGTGGATAAATCCAAACTGTCACTGATACCAACATCAGGTATTTGCTGAATAAAACCGGGCAATACCATTTTTCCACTGAGATCAGTGACCTTTGTTCCCTCTCCTACAAGGGCTTCTGCCCCCCGATCTGTACCCACATAAACAATGCGCCCATCGCGGATAGCCATTGCCGAGGCAACACTGCGGGCCGGGTCGACGGTATAGATATACGCATTCCTTAAAACGTGCTGGGCGGTTTCAACACTGGTGGCCGGCGAGGGGGATTCAGCTCGTTCACAAGCAATTAACAATAGTGAAATGAGCAGGCAGGCCAGGCGCATAGGGATACCTCACAGTTTTCCGCAATTCCCCGGGACTCGGGTCTTATCAGGAAAAGTGTAGAAAGCTCGGACACATTTGTGTGCCTAACCTCGAGACCACAACCAGTGATACCCAAATGACCCACTGGTGCAGGGACCCAGACCGCACTCGAGGAGAACCGCGATTAAATTGGCCAACACGACAGTGAAGAACGAGATGGCAATGCACTTTTCAATCAAAGTAAACTCTCTCGTGGCAAAACTTCGCCGCTTAAAGCCAAACATTAATGCAACGCCACAGTAGATCAGTAAGACAAAGAAAATCAGCGCAGACCAAGTGTATAAATGTAAGCCAAATACTGGGCTGCCAAACCCTGGATCGCCAGGGGTGATATGCAGCAATACCTGCCTGACAGCAGCAGCCAGACCGGCCAGACACGAAAGAATAACAACGCCGTAATGCTCTGCACGAATACTAAAGCGCAGGTTCAACATCAATCCCATGCCAATCATGGCAAAGGCAACACGTTGTAAGAGACAGAGAGGGCAGGGGTGTTGGTGAGATACCAACTCCATGATCAAGGCAATCCATAGGATTATGCTTACCGCTAACAGCGCCAAGCTATCCAGCCTTCTGACCATAAACACCATCATGGGCACGGTCCCTAGAAAGACAGCGACAGTGCTCGCGTCATATGATATCCACACCACATAATGAAGATTAGCAAGGTCAACAACCACCAGCCCATTGCAGAGCCGCGACGACCATTCCAAACGGCCCAAATCGACAGGGTGACCGTAAGAAAAGGCAATATCATGACCACTAAGCAGCTCCTTATCGGCAATACGATGATATTAGTATTGCCTAAAGCTGCCAGAAGGATGCGATTTAACGTTGGCAGCTAGAGCAGAAAAAGGTATTTCTCTGGCCCAAAACCATATCTTTGACTGCTCGGCCGCAAGAGGGACAGGACTCACCCGCACGGCCATAAACATTTAGCTGTTGGGCGAAATAGCCAGGTTTTCCATCGCCGCCAATAAAGTCCCGCAAGGTAGTCCCACCTTGGGCGATTGCCTGACTGAGAACCTGCTTTATGGACTCAGCCAAGCGCTGGTATCGGGCTTTGGAAATAGAACCGGCCTGTCGATCTGGGCGAATGCCCGCCAGGAAAAGAGATTCACTGGCGTAAATATTACCCACCCCCACAACGATACGGCCATCCATGACGAAGGTTTTGACAGACTGCTTACGCTTGCGCGAAGTCTCGAACAGATAGTCACCACTAAATTCTTCCGAGAGAGGCTCTGGGCCCAAATGGCTGAGTAAGTCGTGGGCCAGTGGGTCCGCCACTGTCCACAGTAGGGCACCAAAACGGCGCGGGTCGCGGTAACGCAGTGTGAGACCACTATCCAGGCGCCAGTCGATATGATCATGCTTTTCCGGTGCCTGTGCAGCCTCGACCATTCGCAGGCTGCCAGACATCCCCAGGTGCCAGATAGCGCAGCCTTTATCGGTGTGCACCAGCAGGTACTTGGCGCGGCGCTCCAGCTTCAGTATCCGGGCATTGCGGACACGGCGCTCAAAGTCTGCTTCCACGGGCCAGCGCAACTGGTGCTGGCGCACTTTTGCGGAGCGAATTTTATGCCCCTCCAGGTGAGGTTGCAGGCCTCTGAGAGTGGTTTCTACTTCTGGGAGCTCTGGCATCTTCTGGAGTTACCCTGTGTAAACTGGCTGCTCAATTTCCAATACGCACAAAAAAGCCCGGTTAGAACCGGGCTTTTTGTACAGTAGCGGTAGGCAATTATTTAATTTTGCCTTCCTTGTACATTACATGCTTGCGTACAACGGGATCGTACTTTTTGATCTCCATTTTCTCAGGCATGTTGCGCTTGTTTTTGGTAGTGGTGTAGAAATGGCCAGTACCGGCGCTGGAATTCAGACGAATCTTCTCACGCATTGCTCTATCTCCAATCTATTAGCTGGGCTACAGCCGTTACACTTTTTCGCCGCGGGCGCGCAGCTCAGTCAGCACAGCGTCGATACCTTTCTTATCGATAACGCGCATGCCTTTCGCGGAAACACGCAGCTTCACAAAACGCTTCTCGGATTCAACCCAGAAACGGTGGCTGTGCAGGTTCGGCACAAAGCGACGCTTGGTGCGGTTCTTAGCGTGGGATACATTGTTTCCGGTGACCGGACGCTTACCGGTTACCTGACATACCTTGGACATCTGTTGGCCTCTTCAAAACGCTTGTGCCCGCATGGCGCCAATCCTGAAGAGGAAAAGGTAGTGCGGGAACATAAAAATCGGGATTCTAATCCGGTTCCTGGATGGCGGCGGAACCTGTGCAGAATCTGGCCCGGCCGCAAAGAGCGGCGTTTTATACCAAAAGAGCCCGTAGGGAGCAAGTTTTGTACAACATTTCAACGCCGGGAACGACACCTTTACATCAATCCCTGCTCTGCAAAGGATAGCGCCTTGCCCTCACCGACGATCAAATGGTCCAGAACCTTGATATCCACCAGCTCTAGTGCCTGGGTCAAACGCTCGGTAATCCAGATATCTGCCTGGCTGGGCTCACTGACACCAGACGGGTGGTTGTGCGCCAAAATAACCGCCGCAGCTCCCTTCAACAGCGCTTGCTGTACTACTTCGCGCGGGTAGACATTCGCTGCATTCAGAGTCCCCTCGAACAGCTCCTCAAAAGCGATCACCCGGTGTTGATTATCCAGGTAGAGGCAGCAGAACACTTCCCTGCGCCGGTGCCTGAGCTGGATTGCCAGGTAATCCCTGACCGCCCCGGGACTGCACAGTGCGCTGCCGTGCTGTATCGTCTCCGCCAAGTGCCGCTTGGCCATTTCCAGCGCCGCTTGCAACTGTGCAAACTTGGCGTCGCCGAGCCCTCGCGCGCGGCAAAAGTCATCTCGCTCGGCCTCTAATAGAGGGCGCAAGCCACCAAAATCATTGAGAAGTCTCCTGGCCAGATCCACTGCTGAGAGGCCGGGTAGCCCCACGCGCAGAAAAATTGCCAACAACTCTGCATCCGACAGGGCTTCAGCCCCTCTCTCCAACAGCTTTTCCCGAGGCCTCTCACCTGCCGGCCAGTCCTTTATTTTCATTTGTAGCCCAGTTAGTCAGTGTCTTATCTATCGCACATCTACTGAACACCTCTTCCACGCTGCACCTTTGTAGCACTACTGCAGTCTTATAAGAAACGACACAGAAATGCTAATCTTACCGGCTCGCACCAAATCGGAAACAGCATTTATGTCCTCTCTGGCCGACAAACGCATACTTTTAGGTATCAGCGGTGGAATTGCCGCCTATAAGAGTGCCGACCTGGTTCGCCGGCTCAAAGAGCGCGGTGCCGATGTCCGAGTGGTAATGAGCGCCGGAGCACAGGAGTTTGTACAGCCACTGACCTTTCAGGCGCTATCCGCTAACCCGGTGCATACAGACTTGTTGGATCCCTCGGCAGAAGCCGCTATGGGTCATATCGAACTGGCGAAATGGGCTGATCTTATCCTGATTGCTCCAGCCAGTGCCCAGGTAATGGCAAAGTTGGCTGCCGGTATGGCTGATGACCTCTTAACCACCCTTTGTTTGGCCAGCGAAGCCCCCCTGGCCCTGGCACCAGCCATGAACCAAGCCATGTGGCGCCACGCAGCTACCTCAGCCAATGCTCAGACCCTAAAGGAGCGCGGAGTCATATTCTGGGGCCCAGGCGCGGGTAGCCAGGCCTGTGGCGACGTGGGCCCCGGCCGTATGCTGGAACCAGAAAACCTGGCGGAACACACTGAATCCCTTTTTCACACAAGCCACTCACTGCAGGGCCGCAAAGTAGTAATCACTGCCGGCCCTACCAGGGAAGCCATTGACCCAGTGAGATTCCTCAGCAACCACAGCTCTGGAAAAATGGGCTTCGCCCTGGCTGCGGCGGCGCAGAGTGCCGGTGCCGAAGTGACGTTGATTGCCGGCCCCGTAAATTTGGATACGCCGCCAAAGGTCAATCGTATCGATGTTATCAGCGCCCAGGATATGTATGAGGCCGCCAAAAGTGCCGCCGATCACTGCGATATCTTTATCAGTGCAGCAGCCGTTGCTGATTTCCGGCCGGCCCAAGTCGCTGAGCAGAAAATCAAAAAGAAAGACGGGCAAGATGATGATGCAATTGCCCTCATCAAAAATCCCGATATTGTTGCAGCCATAGCCACGCGTACTGAGCTACGGCCTTTCACTATCGGGTTCGCCGCAGAGACAGAACAGGTTCTCGCCCACGCCCAGAGCAAGCTGCAGCGGAAAAACCTCGATATGATCATTGCCAACGATGTGAGCCAATCGGATTCGGGATTTAACAGCGATCACAACGCTGTCACTGTGATAGATGCGGATGGTCAGAGCCGACTGGCTCCCGCATTAAAGACCGACCTAGCCCGACAGCTCATTGAACTCATCGCCTCCAAGGCTCAGTGACAACATTTACGCTCAAATCAGGGATATCTGTGGGCTCCAACAACAAAAAGAAACCAGGCGGTACCATGCAGAAAGGGTTATTTTTACCGTTATTATTAGTAGTTGTCGCTTGGCTGGGCGGTGCCTATCTGTTAATCCAGTATCTTGTAATACCCCACAATCATTCGCAGATTGAGCTAGCCGCCAAGCAAAAAACTGCCGAACTAGCTGAAGTCGTGCAGTCTTACGTCGCAGACTATTCGAAGCGCCTGCAGGCCCTTGGATCAAGGAAGCTCCCTGCAGCAACACTGATTGAATCTACCAAACTACCTGAGCAGGTATCCCTCCAGGCCTTTTCTTCCGAACAGGTTCGAGTGGGCTCAGGGCAAAATCCCTCCCTGAACTTTGCCTTGATCGATCTGTTAAAGCGCAGTCAGGAAACACCTGAGCAACCGATGGAAGTACTGCGTACAGGTGTGGAAAATAGCTGGCAACTTCATAGTGTTATCACCCTGGAAAATGAACAACTACTGGCTACCCAACCCTTTTCCGTGCTGGAAAACATTTTAAAAAGTCTGGGCGGTAGTCATGGACAAGTTCAGTTAATGCAGAAGTTTCCCGATGCCCACCGACAAACACTGTGGCGCGCAGGCATAGGAAAAGGCTACAACACTGTAGAGCAACTTGAGGACAGCTATTTAAGCCTCCACTTCAGTCCCTCCCAAACCTTTGTCGAACAGCACAGTCTGCCCACATCCTGGATTTACATCGGAGCCGGTATTGGAATATTGGTGAGCCTATTCGCCCTACTGAAATTCCTACCTCGCGATTCGAGAGCCCCATGGGAAAGAAGTAAGGATGCTAGTGGCAGCGAGCTTAATAAGGCACACCCACAAGCCTCTGATGGAGGAACTACACAGGCTTCCAATACAGATTTTCTGCCGCAGAGCTTGGCCTCAGCACCCAGTATCTCGGACTCTGATTCGGAGAACTCAGAAAGCGAAGAAAAAGAAAATAGTTCAAAGGACTTGCCAGAAAGTGACGATGACAAGCCCGAGCTGCCTCTGACCTCTGAGTATCCCCAGCATGTTTTCCGTGCCTACGATATCCGTGGAATCGCCGGGCAGGAAATCAACGAACCTTTTGCCTATCAACTAGGTAGAGCGCTCGGCACCCTGGCACAGCACGCTGGAGAACATCTCTTACTAGTTGGCCGAGATGGACGCAATAGCAGTGAGACACTTAGCCAGTGCCTGATTGAGGGAATTCTAGATAGTGGCTGCAACTCTATTAATCTCGGCCTGATTCCATCACCACTTCTCTATTACGCTTGTGCGAAAGGAAAAAATACCAGTAGCGGGGTCATTGTTACCGCAAGCCACAACCCTGCGGAATACAACGGCTTTAAGATCGTACTGAAAGGTCGCGCCCTGGCGGAAGACAAGCTACAGGGGCTCTACCAGTTGATGAAAAAAGGCCCATTCAAAAGTGGGGAAGGCGCCAATCGGGAGCAAGAAATCACCGATAAATATATCGATGAAGTTTTCAATAATGTCGCCCTCGCCGGGCAACCGCACTTGGTTATCGATGCTGGCAATGGCGCCACCTCTAACCTGGCTCCCCGCCTCTTTGAGCAGCTCGGCTGTGCAGTAACACCGATCTATTGTGAGGTGGATGGCAACTTCCCCAATCACGCACCGGACCCCTCCAGGCCAGAAAACCTCGAAGCCTTGACTGAAAAGGTTCTGGCTACAGGAGCAGATCTGGGCGTGGCCCTGGATGGTGATGGTGATCGTGTTACCCTAATTTCAAGCAGCGGCCGTATCGCTTGGGCAGACCAACTGGTTATGTTGCTGGCAAGGGATATCCTTGCGCGCAATCCGGGAGAAAATATTGTCTTCGACGTTAAGAGCAGTCGCAGTTTATCCCAGCTAATCAGCCAGTATGGGGGCCGCCCCATTATGTGGAAGACCGGACACTCTCCGATGAAAGCCAAGATGTTGGAGACCAAAGCCATTTTGGGCGGCGAGCTTTCCGGACATATCTTTATTAAGGACCGCTGGTTTGGTTTCGACGATGGTATCTACGCTGCTGCGCGGGTACTAGAAATTATGGCACTGCGCGAACAAAGTCTTGATGAACTCCTCGACACCTTGCCGAAAATGCACAGCACCCCTGAGATCCTGCTACCAGTAGAGGAAACTGAGAAGTTTTCACTGATAGACCAGCTGCGCGATAAGGGGAATTTTGGCAATGCCGATATCAATACTATCGACGGCCTGCGTATAGAGTTTCCCGATGGCTGGGGGCTTGTACGTGCCTCCAATACCACTAGCGCACTAACCCTGCGCTTTGAGGCTGAAAATGAACAGGCCCTGGAGCGCATCCGTACTGAGGTGATGGGACAGCTCAGAAAGATTGCTCCCGCAATTACTGTACCCGACTGGCAGCTGCTCGATTAAGATAAAACGGCGGAATAGACTGCGCCGCCATCGGGCCACTGCCCCTATTGCTTAGAAAACAATCCACCACATTTGCTTTAAATCGTTGGCGACTCAATTCAGGACCCCAAACCTGATTCCCTTTCGCCCTGTGTAAGGAACTGCCCATGTCCCTAGATCTAAACTCTGCGCTGAAAAGTGCCCAGGTCCTCAATGAAGCACTGCCCTATATCCAGCGCTTTACAGGCAAAACTATTGTGGTCAAGTTCGGTGGCAACGCCATGGTGGATGAGCAACTACAAAACAGTTTCGCGCGAGACATTATCCTGATGAAGCTGGTAGGTATGAACCCAGTGGTAGTGCACGGTGGCGGACCTCAAATCGGGCAGCTGCTAAACAAGCTCAGTATTGAGTCCCGATTCGTAGACGGAATGAGAGTCACCGATAGCGAAACCATGGATGTTGTAGAGATGGTGTTAGGGGGCACCGTCAACAAACAGATCGTCAATTTGATTAACAAAAATGGGGGCCGCGCGGTAGGTATCACCGGTAAAGACGGATTGCTGGTTAAAGCGCGAAAGTTGACCCGAAAAAATGAGAGTGCGGGACTACATGCCTCTGAAATCATTGATATCGGCCAGGTAGGGGAAGTCGAGAAAGTTAATATTGATGTGATCAATATGCTGGTTCACAGCGACTTTATCCCGGTTATCGCGCCGATCGGAGTCGACGGCAATGGGGTTTCATACAATATTAATGCCGATCTCGTCGCTGGAAAAATCGCCGAGGAATTGAAAGCAGAAAAGCTGATGTTACTCACCAACGTCGCCGGTCTGCAGGATAAGGAGGGGGAGGTTCTCACCGGACTGACTACCAATGAAGTAGAGAGCTTAATTCAGGATGGCACCATCTATGGCGGCATGCTGCCAAAAATCACCTGCGCTCTGGACGCTGTTCAGGATGGGGTAAATTCCGCTCACATCATCGACGGCCGTGTGCCCCACGCCATATTGCTCGAGATATTTACAGATCGAGGCGTGGGTACCCTGATTACCAACATAGAAGCGCAAACTGTGGACCACTAGCCCCTTGGCAATTGAAGACAGCCCGGCGAATCGGTAGGATTCCGCCGCCGTCAAAATAAGACGACAAGAGCAAAACTAAATTCCGCCCCCCAAGCGGACCAAAGGCAGTCAATGAGCAGCGAAAAAATCAATCGGCGTCAACAAATCCTGGAAGCTCTAGCACATATGCTGGAAGTCAGTCCCGGCGCACGTATTACAACAGCAGCACTGGCCAAGGAAGTTGGTTTCTCTGAAGCCGCGCTATATCGTCACTTCCCCAGTAAATCCAAGATGTTTGAAGGGCTGATCGAATTTATTGAGGAGACCATTTTCAGCCGTATCGCAATGATCCTGCAGGAGGAGCCCTCGGCTCTCAATCGCTGCCAGAAAATTCTGCAGCTCCTGCTAGCTTTCTGTGAGCGAAACCCTGGAATCACTCGCCTGCTCACAGGCGACGCGCTTACCGGTGAAACTGAAAGGCTGCATGGACGAATCCTGCAGTTATTTGATCGACTGGAAACCCAAATTAGACAGATCTTGCGCGAAGCCGAGTTGCGCGAACACCTGCGCCCAACTCTTCCTCTCGGTGGTGCTGCCAACCTGCTTTTGGCGAGCGCGGAGGGGCGTATCGTCCAATACGTGCGCAGCGGTTTTAAGCGTAAGCCTACAGAGTACTGGGCAGAACAGTGGCCCGTATTAACGGCTGGTTTCTTCCGTGAGACAGTGGCGGCAGCCAGATAACCATTTCCTCATGAGGGCTGTTTAGCGGTAGCCCTCCGAAATTATTCAGGCATTGAAAAATCAGTTAGCTCTCAACATTAAGCTCTGTGTAGCGGGCTACCGCCTTATCGAAATCAACCCCTATGGTATCTGCTTCAGCCGCACGCCGACTGAGGCGCTCCTCAAGCACTTTCATTTCTTTTTGTAGATCTGCAATTCTCTGCAACAATTCGGGAGCCACCTCACGGCCGCCCCGCTGCGTTCGTGCAGCAGAGGCTTCTTCCTGGGCAATTTGCCGGCGCAGACTGCTGATATTTGACCGCATGATAGCCATATCCTGTTCTACGACAGCCAACTTGCGCGACCGAGCACTCTCAATATCCGCAATACTGTTATAGCGCTTGAGCAACTTACGATCCGCCTCACGCTGGGCCTCCAACTTAAGCTGGGCTTGGTACTCTTCGGGACTGAGCTGCGGTGCGATTACTTCAACTACACGACCGGTAAGAGTGAGAATCTCATATCCATTTGGAACAAATTCCGGTGGAATAGCATCGTTGATCACCAGGACTCCCTGGTGATCAGTGTAGCGATACAAAACCCGGCTATTGTTACCATAAGCCTCTACAGCCAACATCAAAAGGGTGCTGACCAATAGAGGTACTAAAGGGGCGACTCGCATCGCTCTTCTCTCTGAATTAACCGGCCCACGGCTAGGGGGGGCAATATTTATTGACCCGCGACACCGTAGCGCTGCCGGTAGTCCACAATTTTCTGCAGAGTATCGCTATCATTCGACTCCTGCTCGAGAAAGCTGATCACATCGTCTAACTGCACGATGCCGACCACAGGAATATTGTACTGTCTCTCAACTTGCTGAATAGCGGAGAATTCACAATCTTCGCTAGCCTTTTCCTGGCGGTTGAGACCAATCACAACTCCCGCCGCCTCTGCGCCATGAGATTCGATAATTTGCATCACTTCGCGCACGGCTGTGCCCGCAGTAATAACATCATCGATAATCAAAACCTTGCCATTAAGCGGCGCACCCACTAAGGTTCCGCCTTCACCGTGATCCTTGGCTTCTTTTCGGTTGTAACAGAAAGGCTTATCGATCCCCTTTTGGGCTAGAGCCACAGCAGTCACCGCACCCAGCGGGATACCTTTGTAGGCCGGCCCAAAAATGACATCGAACTCCACTCCCGAAGCGATTATCGCCTCGGCATAGGCCTGCCCCAGCGCTGCCAGTGCAGCACCGGTGTGGAAACGGCCGGCATTGAAAAAGTAGGGGCTTTGACGGCCCGACTTCAATGTGAAGTCGCCGAAACACAAAACCTGATGATCCAGGGCAAGTTGGATAAAATCGCGCTGATATTGCTGCATGGAAAATTGTTAACTATTGGCTAAGGTGAAGGGAGACCTCCCCGTAGCATTCCCGGGGGTAGGCATGCATATAATGTTTCTAATGATACACAGTCCGCTGGTAAGGGGCTAATAATGCGAATAGTAAGCTTGTCGGTAGACGGCGTTCATCAGGCCGCCCAACGCGGTCTCTACGATTGGTTGGCGGAGCAGGACGCAGATATTATCTGCCTTCAGGACCTGCGCTCTCTCGAGCCCGAATTGGACCACCCAATATTTCACCCCGACGGTTATTACAGTTACTTTTTCGACTCGGGAACTCCCCACGAAAATGGTGTGGCTATCTACACCCGAAGCCAGCCCAAAGCCATCATATTCGGCATGGGCTTCGCCAATGGTGAGGATATGTACGGCCGCTACCTACAGGCGGATTTCGAGCGACTGAGCGTTGGCTCCCTGCTCGCGCCAGTCGCCTCAGATGAGACGTCGTTAGAGAAAAAAGTCCAATTCTTTGAGGACATGCAGGCGCACTTGCTAAAAATAAGCCGCAAACGCCGCGACTTTATTTTCTGTGGTAACTGGGGCATGGCTCACCGTCGTGCAGACGTACAGAATTGGCAGGATCACCAGGATTCTCCCGGCTTTATGCGTCACGAACAGCGCTGGCTGGACCAACTGTTTAATGATGTTGGTTATGTCGATGCTTTTCGCCGTGTAGTAAAAGATACCGACGAATTTAGCTGGTGGCCCAGCGGTACTGTCGGAGAAGGAGATGGCTGGCGTACTGATATGCAGATCGTTTCTCACGGTCTAAAAAATCGCATTGAGTACGGTGCAATCAATAAGAATGTGAAATTCTCCAGCCACTTGCCGGTCATCATGGACTACGAAATCGAAGTCTGAATCGCACGGAGTTCCGGCCCCTTCCCTATTGAGAGAGGGCCGGATACAAACCAAGGGGTGGCTGCTTTACTCGTCCAGCGCCCGCTTTTGCAAAGCGATCAATTCATCGATGCCCGCCTTGCCCAACCCCAGCATCTGAGCAAACTGCTTTTCGGTAAATGGCTCACCCTCTGCAGTGCCTTGAACCTCGATCATGCCGCCATCTTCGGCCATCACCAAATTCATATCGGTATCCGCTGAACTGTCTTCCGGGTAATCCAGGTCCAGTAACGGCTCCCCCTCATAAATTCCCACTGATACCGCCGCTACCATATTCTTAAGCGGATCTTCGGCAATGATTTTTTCCCTCTGCATATGACGCAGGGCGTCAACCAGTGCCACACAAGCACCTGTGATTGCTGCGGTTCGGGTACCGCCATCGGCCTGGATAACATCGCAATCGACGGTGATTTGATTCTCACCTAGCTTCTCCAGGTCTACCGCCGCTCGCAGTGAGCGCCCGATCAAGCGCTGAATTTCCACGGTGCGGCCACTCTGCTTGCCCTTGGCCGCTTCCCTGGGCATACGAGAGCCTGTGGAGCGTGGCAACATGCCGTACTCTGCAGTAATCCAACCGCTGCCCTGGCCGCGTAAAAACCTTGGGACTTCACTGGAGAGAGAGGCATTACACAAAACCTTGGTATCACCGAACTCCACCAACACAGACCCCTCCGCATGACGGGTATAGTTGCGGGTAATTTTTACCGGGCGCAATTGCGCAGGGGCGCGGCCACTGGGACGCTGCATAGTCCACCTCAAATATTGAATGAAAGCCCCGCATTATATACCCCAGCATGGCTATCCAAACGCTGTGTTATTATGCCGGGCCGATTAATACGCCTGTAGGGGATCAGCTATGGCCAGTCAACGGGAACAGAACAAAGTGCGCAGCATGACAGCCTTTGGACGCGCCGAGGCCAATTACGCAAACGGCACCGCTATCTGGGAACTGCGCTCGGTCAACCATCGCTACCTGGAACCACATTTCCGTTTGCCCGAAGCGGCTCGCTCCCTGGAAACACAACTGCGCGATACGCTGCGCAAGACGCTGTCCCGCGGCAAAATTGAACTGACCTTGAGCCTGAAGACCAATAGCGCCGAAGACACTGGGCTGGAAATCAATCAACCCCTCGCCCAGGCACTGATTCAAGCGGCAAAACAGGTAGCGGGTGGCGAGGATATTCAACCGCTCAATCCCTTGCAAATTCTCCAGTGGCCCGGTGTTATCAGTGAACCGGAGGCGGATACCGATCAACAGTCGGCAACGATATTGGAGGCTTTTCGCGAGGCACTGGGACAGCTGCGCGCAAACCGTGAACGCGAAGGCGCTGAGCTAGCCAAGTTTATTGAGGCCCGACTCAAGGGAATCGAAGAGCAGGTGGCCAAAGTTCGAGAACTGCTTCCCCAAATCCTTGAGGCACAGCGAGACAAGCTGCGCAGCCGCCTGGAAGAGTTGCAAGTGGAGCTGGACAAGGACCGGCTCGAGCAGGAGATCGTCCTGTTGGCCCAGAAGGCTGATGTGGATGAAGAGCTCGACCGCCTCAGTGCGCACACTTCTGAAACACGTCGGGTTTTAGCCGGCGGTGGATCAATCGGCCGGCGGCTGGATTTCCTGATGCAGGAGTTTAATCGCGAAGCCAACACCCTCTCCTCAAAGTCTGTGGTTACCGACACAACCCAAGCTGCGGTAGAGCTCAAAGTATTGATCGAGCAGATGCGCGAGCAAGTACAAAACATCGAGTAATCCTCTGGGGCATTCTCACCGAGACTGCGGATGCCCCTCTACCACCAGACAGGGGGATTTGTGATAGCTCACCTTTTAAGGAATATTTATGCGACAAAACCTGAAGTGGGTCGGCGCTATTTTTTTAGTGCTTGCTGCAATTGAAATTATTAATATTCTTAGCGGCCGATCGCTTAATTACTTTGGTATTGTTCCCCGCTCAATCAACCACCTCCCCCATATCTTTTCTGCACCATTACTGCATGGAAATAGCTGGCATTTCTTCTCGAACATATTCACTCTGTGCATCTTCAGTTTCTTAGTGCTGCAGTACGGGGTAAAAACTTACCTTAAAGTGACCCTGTTCATTGTGATCACCACCGGACTGGCCGTTTGGCTTTTTGCTGGCAGGGGCAATCATTTGGGAGCTAGCTCAGTTATCTATGGCTATTTCGGCTTTTTGCTTCTTGCGGGATTTATCAGTAGGAAATTTAGCCGTTTATTAATATCTATTGTGGTAGCCGTCCTTTATGGAGGGCTTATTTTCGGTGTCTTGCCACGGGGTGGTTTTATCTCCTGGGAGTCCCACCTATTTGGATTTATCTTTGGGTTGCTGGCTGCAAAGCTGTGGGCCAAAGTTCCCAGTTATAGCAAGGCCAGATAAACACAAGTCCTAACACCAACCTTTCAACCTCAAACCCCAGTAGTAGCCAGCAAAGGTTTTCATTACTGGGGTACCCTCAGGAAACAGGCCCCAAAGCCAAGCTACGTAAATGCTACGTACACGTCACTAAGAAGCGTTTAGCGATTCATCTTTTCTACGCACGATAATTCTTTTATCTGAAAATATTCGCTTATTAACCAATTTCCCCCTGTGAACCCCTCCACATCTCTCCCGTAGATAAATTCTCACTATCAGATTTTTTTCCCAAAACTTATAAATTTGTCGCCAAAAGCCACACAAATTTAAAGGCTTAAGCTGAGGATAATAATTTCACGAACGTTATAAAGAAGTACCATTTTGAAACTTTGGTACCAATTTTGGTCAAACTGACTTACCGACTGTGAGAAAGACAGTTTCTAGGCCTATCCGTTAAGCAAATTTATTTTGTTAGTGCGGAGTTTTTCAGGAGTCTCCGGTCTATCGGAATACTGATAGCCGGATTTAAAATATCTCGGAGATATAACAATAATGAAATCATCATTGAAAAGTCTTTTGCAAAAGACGACTCTGGCGAGTGCGTTTTCGTTACTGTGTGCTACCCCTTTCGCTACTCACGCAGCGGACGCGGAAAAAACACTGCTAACCGACCGCATCATCGTAAAGTACAAGGAGAGCGCTAAAGTTGGGAAGGCGGCCACCATGGCCACAGAGACGGTCGAAAAAGCTTCCCGTCGCGCCGGCCACAAGATGCGCCACCTCCGCCGTATGGCCACTGGCGCCCAGGTAATGCGCCTGGAAGGCCGTAAAAGTAGAGCTGAAGTAAGCGCGATCATCGATCGCCTGAAACAGGATCCGGATGTGGAATACGCAGAGCCGGACCTGATTATGAAACCGATGGCCGAGCCCAATGACCCGAGCTATCTCAGCCAGTGGCATTACTACGAGTCCACCGGCGGATTGAACCTGCCCTCAGCTTGGGACGTTACCCAGGGCGATGGCGTAGTGGTTGCCGTACTCGATACCGGTTATCTCCCCCACGCCGATCTGGTAGACAATATCCTGCCAGGCTACGATATGATTTCTGACACTTTCGTCTCCGTAGATGGAGATGGACGTGATGACGATCCCACTGACCCAGGTGATTGGTATGAAGCCGGCACTTGCGACGATACCTCTGAGAGCGATAGCAGCTGGCACGGCACCCATGTAGCAGGCACTATCGCCGGGGTTACTAACAACAACATGGGTATCGCCGGTGTTGCCTACGATGCGAAGATCGTGCCCGTGCGCGTACTTGGACGCTGTGGTGGCTATACCTCGGATATTGCCGACGGAATCATCTGGGGTGCCGGCGGTTCTGTCAGCGGATTACCGAGCAACCAAAACCCGGCCCAAGTATTGAACCTGAGCCTCGGCGGTAGCGGTAGCTGCGACACTACCACGCAAAGTGCTATCGACACTGCGCGCAGCCTCGGCGCTACCGTGGTTGTCGCCGCTGGTAACAGTGGTGCCAACGCAAGCCAATACTCGCCCGCCAGCTGTGATGGGGTTATTACCGTTGCGGCAACTGACCGTACCGGCGGCCGCTCTTATTACTCCAACTATGGCAATGTAGTTGATGTCGCTGCACCCGGTGGCGCACAGAGCTTCGCAAACGATTCCGACGGTATCCTTTCCACCTACAACAACGGCTCTACCGATGCGGGCAGCGATAGCTACTATTACAGCCAGGGTACCAGTATGGCGGCCCCCCATGTCGCCGGCGCAGCTGCGCTGATTTATTCGGTTAACCCCGACGTTACTCCGGATGAAGTTGAGTCGATCCTCACCAGCACTGCTCGCAGCTTCCCCTCTTCTTGCAACAACTGCGGCTCCGGTATTGTGGACGCGGCAGCAGCTGTAGCTATGGCGAGCGGCGACGATAGTGGTAATGGCGACGACGACGATGACGACAGTGGCAGCAATGGTTCAGGTTGGACAGAAACTAACCTTTCTGGTAGCCAGGGCAGCTGGAATGACTTCACCATTGATGTTGAGTCTGGGACTTCCACCCTTACTATAGAGATGTCCGGTGGCTCCGGCGAAGTTGATCTCTACGTGCGCCACGGTAACTATCCTACCCTGCGTCGATATGACTGTCGTCCATACCTCTGGGGTAACGAGGAGAGCTGCACCATTAGCAACCCGGATTCCGGCACCTGGTACATCAGTGTCTATGGGTATGAATCCTACAGCGGTGTGACTTTGGAAGCGGAAGCTAGCGAGTAAATAGCGACCCGTTCAGAGTAAAAAAAGACCGGCATTTGCCGGTCTTTCTATTTATAAACTCCAAAGAAAATCCTTTCACGAAGAAAACCATGACTAAACATCGAAAGTCGCACCTAGCCGTGGTACCAATTCGACGTATCGCATGCTCTTGCCAATCTTTTGGTTAGTGCCAATCAGGCACCACTTTTGTAAACCTGAAAGTTAATTACGTCAAAATCCCTTCAGCGAATACTGACTGATTTCAGAATCCATACATCACTGGCATATGCGGCCCAGTAGCCGTGTGGCAGAGTTCAATAGATACGCTATCTAATAATAAAAATATGGGGTTTCTGTGGACCTGCTTACTTTCTCTATTCCATTTTTTCTGACCGCCATGCTTATGGAGTTCGCCCTGGATCGCTGGAAAGGCTGGGGGCTCTACAGGCTGAATGACACTATTGGCAATCTCAGCACGGGGATTCTCAATCGTATTATCGGGCTTACCTATAAAAGCTTATTCCTCGTTATCTATATCCCGCTGTTTACGTTGCTACAACCCTACTATCAATGGGTTGGTTTCAACTGGTCTATCGACAATGTCTGGCACCTGGCCCTGGCGGTTCTCGCATACGACTTCTGCTACTACTGGAAGCACCGTATCTGTCACGAGGTAAACATCTTTTGGGCAGAACACCTGGTGCACCACCAGAGTGAGGACTACAACCTGAGCACAGCATTGCGCCAGTCTTCGGGGGGGCTACAGCTGGATTGGATATTTTATCTACCACTTCTATTGATTGGTTTGCCGGCAGAAATTGTTATTGTCGCCGGCGCAATTGATCTTATTTACCAGTTTTGGGTTCACACACAAAAAATACCCAAGATCCGCTGGTTGGAGTGGTTTGTCATTACCCCCTCGAATCACCGGGTACACCACGCCCAGAACGCTGTCTACGTAGATAAAAACTACGGCGGAATATTAATACTTTGGGATCGCTTATTTGGCACCTACCAGCAGGAACTCGAAACTGAGCCCTGTCTTTACGGTGTGCGTAAGCCCCTGAATACCTTTGATCCTGTAGCAGCCAATTTACAACACTTAAAGCGCATGGCAATTGATGCCTGGCATACGAAAAGCTGGTGGGACAAGTGCACTCTTTGGTTCCGCCCCACCGGCTACAGGCCCGCAGATGTAGAAAAATCCATGCCAGTAGCCTCTACCGATCTGACAAACTTTAAACGTTTCAACCCTGAAATTAGCCCTGGTTTGCGCAACTACGCATTCGCACAACACCTCTGTTACACCGCCACAACCTTATCTCTCCTCTGGTTCACCAGCGTATTGAGTTTCTGGCAACTTATGGGCTCGGTTATTGCCTTGATTATTTGCCTGGCAATTAATGGTAGGATACTGGATGGTCATCCTATTTCAGGGCGCCTCGAAACTTTGAGACTCGCAGCACTCATCTGCGCTATTCCGCTACTAAACAATACATATGTACCACTCTTCATATCCTACTTGCTCGCAAGCTCTTTGGTATGGTGGTGGTTGGCAACCCGGCGCAAAGAGGATAGAGTCACTTTCGTTAGCGATTAACAACAGGGAGGTCCCCTTAATCACAGGTGGTTGGCGGTGATTGAGAAACTCCCGCGAGGCTATCCCGGCCGGGCCCAGGCGCGCAGGTGGTAACGCGCCCTGAATCTCCCAACAGATACCCCCACTCCGGTCGGGGGCTAGCCTTGTCCCTTCATGACACTCTTTCATCTCCAGACGCAAGCTTCGGTTATAATGGGCTCTTTGCTCGCGAACAGGATCAGTTGTGCAAACAGGAACCCTCTACACCGTCTCCGCTCCCTCCGGTGCAGGAAAAACCAGCTTGGTCAAAGCGCTGGTAGACAGCGACAGCCAGGTTACCGTATCGGTTTCCCATACCACTCGTGCCATGCGCCCAGGCGAAACTCACGGCGTTGACTATCACTTTGTCGAGCGAGAAGAATTTTTGGCAATGTTGGAGCGCGATGCTTTTTTTGAGCACGCCCAAGTTTATGGCGATAATTATTACGGCACCGCCAAAGCTGAGATCGAAGAGACTCTTGCCAGTGGTCGCGATGTTATCCTGGAAATCGATTGGCAGGGGGCCGAACAGGTTCGTCGCCTGCGCCCTGATGCAGTGGGTATTTTTATTTTGCCTCCGTCCCAGGAAGCCCTGCGCGAGCGCCTCACCGGACGCGGTCAGGACGATCAAGCGGTCATTGATCGCCGTATGGACCAGGCCATCGACGAAATGACCCATTATGTCGCCGCAGATTACCTGGTAATCAACGACAACTTCGACCAAGCGTTAACAGAGCTGCGTGCCATTATCGTTGCCCAGCGACAGCGCTTAGAGCTGCAGCAACTGCGCCACGGCGATCTACTTCAGGCACTGTTGCGCCACTGAACCAATTGATCGAATTGCATACATTTCCCGGTCCGGTAAAATAGCCGGTCCCCTGTACAGAATTTGCCTTCGGGCACAGCAAATGGAAACGAAAGTTTATGGCACGTATTACCGTTGAAGATTGCCTTGAGCATGTGGACAACCGCTTCGAGCTCGTTATCGTCGGCAGCAAACGCGCCCGTCAGATCGCTACAGGCGGCAGGGATCCATTGGTTCCCGAAGAAAACGATAAGCCCACGGTAATTGCCCTGCGCGAAATCGAAGAGGGCCTGGTGGATGCCGCCATCCTCGACGAGCCGGAACGCGAAGAGGCACCTGCTCCTATCGTTGCCCCCAACTACCTAACAGATCAGCAAGTCTGATCAGGTCTCTTACTGGGTACTTTTTGAGTTTTATGAGAGGCGCGCGCGGCATTGCACACCATAGATAGTTTGGCCCACCGCCTCTCCTCATACCTTCCCCCCGACCAGATCCAAATCGTCCGCCGCGCCTATTTTTACGCGGAGCAGGCTCACGATGGTCAGCAGCGCCGTTCCGGCGAGCCCTATGTCACCCACCCGCTGGCAGTTGCCACTATTCTCGCGGGCATGCATATGGATCACGAGAGCCTGGCGGCAGCCATGTTGCACGATGTGATCGAGGATACGGGTATCCCCAAGGCAGCTCTGGCTGAGCAGTTTGGTGGAGAGGTTGCCGACCTGGTCGATGGGGTCTCCAAACTAACCCAGTTCGAGACCGACAGCCCTGCAGAAAAGCAGGCGGAAAACTTCCAGAAGATGGCGCTAGCCATGGCCCGCGATATCCGCGTGATTCTGGTCAAACTGGCCGACCGCCTGCACAACATGCGCACTCTCGGCGCGCTGAAACCGCAGAAGCGTGCCCGTATTGCCCGCGAGACGCTGGAGATCTACGCACCCATCGCCCACCGACTGGGTATGAACGACGTTCGTATCGAGTTCGAGGATCGCGCTTTTTTTGCCATCTACCCACTGCGTGCCAGCCGCTTGCGCGCCGCCCTGGTCGCCGCCCGCGGCAATCGCAAAGAGCTGCTGGAACAAATTCAGAATGCTATAGAACTGCGCTTGCAGCGGGAGGGCATCAGCTCTCTGGTGATTGGCCGGGAAAAGCACCTATTTAGCATCTACCAAAAGATGCGCGCCAAGAAGAAGTCCTTCAAGGAGATAATGGATGTCTACGCTTTCCGCATCATTGTGGACAGTGTGGATACCTGTTACCGGGTTCTAGGTGTTATGCACAGCCTGTACAAACCGGTAATCTCCGAGTTTAAAGATTACGTCGCTATCCCCAAATCCAATGGCTACCAGTCACTGCACACAGTGCTGCTGGGTATGCACGGGGTGCCCATTGAAGTTCAGGTCCGCACCAAGGAAATGGATGAAATGGCCAACAGTGGCATTGCCGCCCACTGGCTGTACAAAGCCTCCGGCGATGAGGTGATCAATACCGGTGGCACCAGCCAAGTGCGCGCACGGCGCTGGGTCCAGGGACTGCTAGAGATGCAGCAGCGCGCCGGCGACTCGTTAGAGTTTATTGAAAACGTAAAAATTGACCTGTTCCCGGATGAAGTTTACGTCTTTACCCCTAAAGGGCAGATCGTCGACCTCCCCGCAGGAGCCACTGCCGTGGACTTCGCCTATTCCGTACACACGGATATCGGCAACTCCTGTGTTGCCGTGCGTATCAATCAGCGCCTGGCCCCTTTGTCCCAACCTCTGGAGAGCGGGCAAAAAGTCGAGATTCTCACGCGCAAAACTGCACAGCCAAACCCTAACTGGCTCAATTTTGTAGTAACCGCCAAAGCGCGCAGTGCTATCCGTCACTTCCTTAAGCACCAGCGTCACCACGATTCCATTACCCTGGGACGGCGCCTGCTGGAAAAAGCACTCAGTAAGTTCGACACGAGCCTAGACGCGCTATCACCAGAGCAATTAGAAGCGGGCCTCAAAGAAGCGAAATGCGCAACTTTGGACAAACTGCTGGAAGAGATAGGTATGGGCAGTAAAGTGGCCTTCTCTGCCGCTAAATTACTCGCGCCCGTCACCAGTGAAGAGACTGAAGCCAGCAATATCTCTTCACCCTTAACGATCGATGCCCAAGAGGGCATGATGATCAGTTTTGCTCGCTGTTGCCGCCCCATTCCCGGGGATGCCATTATCGGCCATATCAGCTCGGGCAAAGGCGTAGTAGTACACCGCGACACCTGCCGCAATACCGGTGATTTTCGCGAGCACCCGGAAAATATCATGCTGGTGAACTGGTCGCCAGATGTGACAGGGGAGTTCCTCGGTGATGTGCGGGTAGAAGTCGAGTCAGAGAGAGGGATTATTGCCCGACTGGCTACTCGTATTACGGAAGAGGGCGCCAGTATCGAGCAGATCAATGTGGATGAGAAGGATGCCCACAACAGCGTGATCTCCCTGACCCTAGAAGTCAGTGGCCGTGTACATTTGGCACGGGTTATGAAGCGCCTGCGCAACCTCCCTTCTGTCATACGCATCGCCCGCCCTTGAGGAACACAAGGGAATCCCACTGGGAACTGCCATTAGGCTTCAAAGCGCGATATATTTAACCGACTTCTGAAAGCCCCGCAAATAAGTAAGGGATTATTCGGAAGTTCCGTATAGGTCTTCCTTTTCAACAATATTGATAAGTAATGGAGTACCCCATGCCCAATCGAGCCGTTATTAAAACCGACCGGGCACCCGCCGCAGCTGGTACCTATTCCCAGGCAGTAAAAGTGGATAATACTGTTTACCTGTCGGGACAAATCGCTCTGGACCCAGAGACACAACAGATGATTAGCGGAGGTTTTAGCGATGAAGTCCACCAGGTCTTTCGCAACCTCAGCGCAGTCTGTGAGGCCTCTGACGGATCGCTCCAGCATATTGTGAAACTCAATCTCTACATTACCGACAGCAGCAACTTTGCCGCTGTAAATGAGATAATGGCAGAGTTTTTCGAAGAGCCTTATCCCGCCAGGGCAACCGTCGTCGTCAAGGAGTTGCCGCGGGGAGCCCTTTTTGAAGCCGAAGCAATTATGGTGACCTGAGGCAAGAAGTTCTCGCCGATGCTGTGGCAATAATTGAGGAGGGCAGCTCAGCCCTCCGACTCCAACAGAGCGCTATAGCCCACCTTGTAATCTGGATATTTCAATTCGTAACCACTGGACAGCATCAACTGATTGCTGAGCTTTTTCGAGCGGCGCTCGCTCGTTTGCACAATCTCGCGCAGGTGGGCACTGGTATATCCCATCGCTTTTACCAACCACTGTTGCAGCTCGTACATCGGCACAGGCTGGCTATCGGCGCCTATATAAAGGGGCTCCGGGACCCACCCCTGTTTGTGCCTTTCAATAAGGTGCAATAAAAAACCAATACAATCATCGACATGGATGCGATTGCTATATTGCGGTGGCTGGGGAGGAGCGCAGCGACCAGCGCGAACCTGCGACAACAAGCGATCTCGACCAGGCCCATAAATTCCCGCAAAGCGCACAATGCAACTGTTGGGAATTGCGTTGTGAATGATCTCTTCAGCTGCCAGCAAACTATCTCCCTGAAAACCACTGGGCATAGGTAAAGTTTGCTCATCGATAAAGTCGTCGCCGCTCTGGCCATAAACACGAGTAGATGAAACCCAGATAACCAAGCGCGGTGGGGATGGAAGGTGCGGAACAACTTCAGCGACTGCCTTTGCCGTTTCCACATAGGCGCGGTGATAGCCGGTTGGCGTGTGCTCAGTGGGGGTAAATGTTGCGAGAATGATATCCGCCCCCGTAGACAACAAGCGTTCAATATCCTCTTTCTTAGTGGCATCCCCCCGGCGCCAATTCACCACATCTGCCCTGCGCTTACTCGCCAGAGCTACCAGGGGATTGCGCCGCATCCCATAAACCGCGTATTGCTTTCGGTCTATATGCAGTGCCAGTCTCGCCCCGAGGTCACCACACCCAAGGATCCAAAGCTTTTCTTGTTGTGTCATATAGTTCCCGGTGAACAATCTTTGCTGTCCACCTTATTCCCTTGATTCAGTGCTATTCAGTCCTAAGGTGCTGGGGTCATTTGGGCAAATATCAAATTCGGAATGCTTATAGTTCGCCGCCGAGGCTCTCCCCAAAGGCGGACTAGTTGCCACGCCTTTTGAACATGCGATAGATCGCAAGAAAAATTATCGCACCAATCGTAGCCGTTATTATGTCGCCTATTCCGAAACCAGTCACTGGGCCACCGAACCCAATCAGGGCACCGAGCCAGCCTCCAATAAAGGCACCGACAATGCCGATGACCATAGTGACTATCCAACCACCAGGATCTCTCCCGGGCATAATCCACTTTGCCAAAGCGCCGGCAATCAACCCGAGAATGACCCAGGACAGAACTCCCATGACGTATCTCCGTTCGGTGTGCCCCTTACAGATATAGCAAAATTTTGCGCCTCAATCCCACCTGAATTCCCAAAACTAGTAAATTTTCCCAATATTCGCTCTCAGCTTACAGATTGAGACAGGGTATTGGCCAGCGGCGATTATTTATGAATAATTACTATTACTAATGGCCATCTAATTGCCTCGACCATGACTCTCAATGAACTGCGCTATATCGTAACTCTCGCCCAGGAACAGCATTTTGGCCGTGCCGCCGAGCGCTGTTACGTCAGCCAACCGACACTCTCTATCGCGGTAAAGAAACTGGAGAAAGAGCTCGGTGTCGCCCTGTTTGAGCGCTCAAAAACTCGAGTGCAGGCAACCCCATTGGGCGAGAGAATTGTCGCCCAGGCCCAGCTGGTTCTGGAACAATCAGCAGCCATCAAAGACATCGCCAGCGCCGGCAAGGACCAGCTGGCGAGCCCCCTGTCAGTTGGCGCCATCTTTACTATTGGGCCCTACCTGTTCCCACACTTTATTCCCCAACTACAGCATTTGGCACCAGAAATGCCACTCTATGTTGAGGAGGGATATACCGCCACGCTGAGACAGAGGCTACGCAAGGGCGAACTGGATGCCATCATTATCGCGCTCCCCTTTACCGAGCCCGACGTTGTCACCCAACCCCTGTACGACGAGCCATTTGTTGTATTGATGCCCGCGGGGCACCCACTTACAAAGCAGGAGGTTATCTCCCCGGATCAACTCACTGAAGACAATGTGCTTCTGCTGGGTGAGGGTCACTGCTTCCGCGATCAGGTACTGGAAGCTTGTCCGCACCTGCAACTAACCATGGAAAAAGAAGCCGGCGGCGGCAGCATACGCACAGCCGCAGATGGCAGCTCACTGGAAACACTCCGCCATATGGTGGCCTCAGGGCTTGGAATTACCGTATTGCCACTCTCAGCCGCCACCGCATCACAGTACGCCAGTGGCCTGCTGGAGACCCGCCCCTTTACCGCACCGGGCCCACGCCGCACTGTAGCACTGGCCTGGCGGGCAAGCTTCCCCCGACACCGCGCAATCGACATACTGCGAGAGGCCATCAGCCAGTGTCACCTGACCGTGGGATAGATAACAACCTGGCCGAGCTGCCCCTTACCACCCTCAAAGGCGTGGGGGATAAATTTGCCCAGGTGTTGGCCAAACTCCATATCAACTCCCTACAGGATTTGGTTTTCCACCTGCCGCTACGCTACCAAGACCGCACCCGGGTAGTGCCTATTTCCGGCCTCACCGCTGGTATGGATGTGGTAATCGAAGGGGAGGTCAGTGCCGCCGATGTCGTATTCGGCCGCCGCCGCAGCCTGGTGGTCAGATTACAGGATGGCAGCGGCACCTTAACCCTGCGCTTTTTTCATTTTTCCGCCGCACAGAAAAGCCGCTTTGCCCGAGGAACCCGAATACGCTGCTTTGGGGAGGCCCGTCGCGGAGCCAACGGCCTGGAGCTCTACCACCCGGAAACGGAAATCGTCGGTATCGAAAACGCGGAGACCGCAGATACCCTTACGCCGGTTTACCCGCTAACAGAGGGTGTGAGCCAGGCCCGTATGCGAGGATTGGTAGAGCAGGCACTGGTTCTACTGAAAAACGGTGCTGTTACCGAGTTCTTGCCGGCAGAGCTATTACCCAAATCTCTGCGCTACCCCCTCAGGGACGCCTTGCTGTATTTGCACGCCCCTCCGGCTGGCACCCAACTAGATCAACTGGCAGCAGGTACTCACCCCGCCCAGCAGCGTCTGGCCCTGGAAGAGTTACTGGCACACCATCTGAGTCTGCTGGAGTTGAGGCGCAATAGCGCTAGGGTAGCGGCACCACCTCTGTCCGTTAACCGATCCCTGGAGCGAGACTTTTTGTCGCGTCTGCCATTTTCCCTCACCGGAGCACAGCAGAGAGTTTGCGAGGAAATCGCTGAGGATCTGGCTCAGCAAACCCCGATGATGCGCCTATTGCAGGGAGATGTGGGCGCGGGAAAGACCCTGGTCGCCGCTATGGCTGCCCTCAAGGGTATCGGGGCCGGCGCCCAAGTAGCAGTCATGGCACCGACAGAAATCCTGGCAGAGCAGCACCGAATCAATTTTTGTAACTGGCTGGAACCTCTGGGTATTGAAGTTGCTCAGCTAACGGGCAGCTTAAAGGCTGCCGAGCGGCGTAAACAGCTGGGCAAGATCGCCAGTGGCGATGCCCAGTTAGTGGTGGGCACCCACGCACTTTTTCAGGAAGAGGTGGCTTTCCACAACCTGGTATTAGTGATTATCGATGAGCAACACCGCTTTGGCGTACAGCAGCGTCTGGAGCTGCGTGAGAAAGGGGCGGCAAGTGGAGCTACCGGCAGGCTGCAACCCCACCAGCTGATTATGACCGCTACACCGATTCCCAGGACCCTGGCGATGTCCGCCTTCGCTGACCTGGATTGCTCAATCATCGATGAGCTGCCGCCGGGGCGACAACCCATCAACACCGTTGCCATTGCCAATGATCGGCGCGACCAGGTTATGGAACGGGTGCAAAGCGCCATCGCCGAGGGCCGCCAGGCCTACTGGGTTTGCACCCTTATCGAGGAGTCGGAAAGCCTGCAGGCCCAGGCCGCAGAATCCACCGCTGAAGAGCTCGCCGAAATGCTCGAAGGCGTTCGCGTGGCCCTGGTTCACGGCCGCCTGAAGCCAGAGCAAAAAGAGCAGGTGATGAGCGCCTTCAAGGCCGGGGAAGTGGATTTGCTGGTGGCCACCACGGTCATTGAAGTGGGCGTCGACGTGCCCAATGCCAGCCTGATGATTATCGAAAACCCCGAACGCCTGGGCCTGGCCCAATTGCACCAGTTGCGCGGCAGGGTCGGACGCGGCTCCATCGCCAGCCACTGCGTGCTGCTGTACGGCACACCGCTATCGCAGAATGGCCGCGCCCGCTTGCAAGCGTTGCGTCAACACAGTGATGGTTTTGCTATTGCAGAGGAAGACCTGCGTCTGCGAGGTCCCGGGGAAATCCTCGGTACCCGTCAGACAGGGGAGATCCAGCACCGTATCGCAGACTTGCAGAGGGATGCTGAGCTGCTGCCGCAAGTGCAAAAAATTGCTATTTCCCCTCAATTGACAGAGGGCATGCGACAACAGTTGATTAAACGCTGGTTACAGAACAAGCCCCGATTTGCCGAGGCTTGAGGAAAGCGCCCTAGTGGGCGCCTACTGTGTTGTTGTCGTTAATGCTGACACTCTTGTAATTGGCATCGTAGTAGGTCTCTTCGTCCAGGGCACCTTCACTCTTCGCCACCACACTACTTACTACCGCATCACCGGTAATATTGACCGCCGTACGCACCATATCCAGCAGGCGATCTACGCCGATCACAATGGCAATCCCCTCGAGTGGCAGACCCACCTGCTGCAATACCATACCCAACATAATCAGGCCGACGCCGGGCACTCCAGCTGTACCAATAGACGCCAGAGTTGCTGTCAGGATCACCGTCAGAAAGCCGGTCAGGCCGATCTCAATTCCAAAGAACTGGGCAATAAAGACCGTAGCCACACCCTGCATAATCGCGGTGCCATCCATATTGATAGTCGCACCCAGAGGAACTGTGAATGCAGCAATTTTATTATCCACACCCAGGCGCTTCTCTACCGTCGACAAAGTCACCGGGATAGTGGCAGCAGAGGAAGCGGTACTGAAGGCGAAAACCATGGTCGACCACATTTTCTTCAGTAACTCTAAGGGGTTAAGCCCACTCAGCAGCTTCAGAATCACCGAGTAAGTCCCCAATGCATGCAGAAGCAGGGCACAGAGCACGACCAGGAAATACTTTCCGAGTTGTACCAAACCTCCAAACCCAAGGTCGGCAAAGGTTTTCGCCAACAGCGCAAAAACGCCATAGGGGGCAAATACCATCAATACACCGACCATGCGCAAAACAACGGTATTGAGGTCATTAAAGAAAGCGGCAATACGTTGACCCGGTTCGCCACAGCGGGAAATCGCATAGCCCATCAACAGGGCAAATACGATAATCTGCAGCATATTTCCCTCAGCCATAGCGGCTACAGGATTGGTCGGGAATATATTGACCAGCACCTCGGAAAGCGGTGGGGACTCCTTCGGCACAAATGTTGAAGCGGCTTCAGCTGCAGTCTCATTAACACCAACTCCAGGCTGAAAGATCAATGCCAGACACAATGCCAGAGTAATGGCGATGGCCGTTGTCACCATATAGAGAAGGACGGTTTTACCCGCCAGCGGCCCAATTCGGCTGCCTTCCGACAGGGCACAGGCTCCGCTGATCAGAGAAACTAGCACCAAAGGCACCACCATCAACTTCAGCGACGCGATAAAGATACGGCCGATAACATCGAACAGGCCTTCAGTCAGATAGAGATTAATAGCACTGTTCACACCAGCACCGAACAGCTGGCTCATATTCAAGTAATTAAATAAACACCCCACGGCAATGCCCGCAAGCATTCCCACTAAGATTTTGGTAGTAAGCCCCATAACAAGCTTCTCTTTATGAATCGTTGTTTTCATTGCAGTGAGCACTATATCCATTGCCGTGCTGGGGAGCAAAAATGCAACAGGGAGAGACCTGTTGCCACCGGCCGGGATACAATGGGGCCTTTATCCAGACTGCGGAGTTATCGTTGCACCAATCACCATTTGTGCCCTCTGGCGATTGGCAGAGTTTGCCTCTTGAAACCCAGCAGCAACCACCCAAAAATCTGGTGCCCTGGCTGACCTATTCCGGATCACTCACCGCCGCTCTCAAGCAGCAAAGTGACGGGGACTTTTATGTTCGCGTGCTGTATCAGGGTTGGCAGACACCTCGCCCTGAAGAATGCCTTGTACTGGGATTGCACAATGGTAACCGGGCCCTGATTCGGGAAGTTTTGCTCTACGGTTGCGGACAGCCCTGGGTGTATGCCCGCAGCGTTTTGCCCGAGCGCAGCCTGCAAGGAAAATCTCGCAATCTGCGCAGCCTGGATACCCGCCCGCTGGGGGAGCTGCTGTTTAGTGAGCCGGACATTCGCAGGGGGGAGATCACCCTAAATTTGCTGCAGAAATCCCCTGGCTGCGCCGATCGTGAACTTGGGGAAAAGGATTCTGAAGTCTGGGGTCGCCGCTCGGTATTCTGGCTGCGGGACAAGCCTTTACTGGTGTCAGAGGCTTTTCTTCCCAACTTCACACCGACAGGTGACCCCATAGCGCAAGAAGCAGCCAAAACTATCGCAACTGAGGATTCACTGTGATCAGCCAACAGATCGCACAACGCTGGCCCACCGCGCTGCCCTACTGGCAATTAGCGAGGATGGATAAACCCATAGGTTCACTGCTGTTACTCTGGCCCACTTGGTGCGCACTATGGCTAGCCGCTGAGGGGTGGCCGGGCTTCCACTTGTTTATCGTATTTACACTCGGTGTGATCCTGATGCGAGCGGCTGGCTGCGCAGTCAATGATTTCGCCGATCGCAAAATTGACGCCCATGTAAAGCGCACTGCGGAGCGTCCTCTGGCCACCGGCGCACTGACGCCAAAGTCTGCATTGGCGCTTTTCGCCAGCCTCAGCGCTGCCGCCTTCCTTCTGGTACTCACCACCAACACACTCACAATTCTCCTCTCGTTTTTAGCTCTGGCTCTGGCATTCGGCTATCCCTTTGCAAAACGCCACACACACCTACCCCAGATGGTCCTGGGCGCCGCCTTTAGTATGGGAATCCCCATGTCTTTTGCAGCGGTTACAGGAGAAGTACCAGCAGAGGCCTGGTTGCTCTATACCGCCAACTTGGTTTGGACCCTGTGCTATGACACTTTCTATGCGATGGTGGACCGCGATGACGATCTTCAGATCGGCGTTAAATCCACCGCCATTTTGTTTGGGGAAATGGACAAGGTCATCACCGGAACCTTACAACTTTTAGTTCTAATTGCCCTACTGCTTATTGGATCAAGGTTCTCACTCGGTATTTTTTACTACTTGGCGCTATTGCCGGTTTGCAGTTTATTCGTTTATCAGCAGTGGCTGATTCGGGACCGAGAGCGAGAGGGCTGTTTTCAGGCTTTTATCAACAATAATTGGGTAGGGTTTGCCATTTTCGCCGGCATATCGCTGCATTTTCTGCTGAATTGAAAGATGAGTGGGCCCTAGAAGTGGAGCGTCATATATTTGTCATATAAATCCCGTTTAATCCTCGGCCATAACTGGGGAAACCCTGACAACAGAGCGGGTATGGCAGGCAAATGCACAGTAAAACGATCCTGATTGTCGATGACGAATCCGCAGTGCGCGATATGCTGCGGGTCGCACTGGAAATGGCGGATTACCGCTGCCTTGAGGCGGAAAACGCCCAGGAAGCTCACGCCCTGATTATCGACGAGAAGCCAGACTTAGTGCTGCTCGACTGGATGCTGCCGGATGTTTCCGGGGTAGAGCTGGCAAGGCGCCTCAAGCGCGATGAACTCACCACCTCATTGCCGATCATCATGCTCACGGCAAAAGGTGAAGAAGACAATAAAATCAAAGGGTTAGAGACCGGGGCCGACGATTACATCACCAAGCCTTTCTCCCCCCGGGAGCTGGTTGCACGCTTAAAGGCCGTACTGCGCCGCGCGGGCCCGGCAACCCCGGAAGAACCCCTCAGCGCCGGCGCACTGATATTGGACCCACTGAGTCACCGAGTCACTATCAAAGGGCAGCCGGTGGATATGGGGCCAACAGAATTTCGCCTTCTCACCTTCTTCCTCTCCCACCAGGAGCGCGCCTATACACGCACCCAACTCCTCGATCATGTATGGGGTGGGAATGTCTATGTGGAGGAGCGCACCGTGGATGTCCATATCCGCCGTCTGCGCAAAGCCCTGGCCATTGATGGCCACGACCGCTATATCCAGACAGTTCGCGGCACCGGGTATCGGTTTTCTGTGCAAACCGCAGAAAAAGTGTGACAATCCTCTCTGGATCGGTACCGATCCCTGCAGAATCAAACCTCCGCGCTTAACGGGTGCGGGCCTGGTTCCATGAGGTATTGAATGCGGGCGGAAGAGGCTGTGCCACTGCCGCCATCTATCAGGCAACACGGCAACTCTATGTTGGATCGCAGTATTGGCGAGTTCTCGCGTTTCGTAATTATCGCCCTGGGATGCACCATTCTCGGTGTCACCTCCGGCAGCTGGTCTATCGCCCTGATTGCGGGATTGGCCAGCTATCTGATCTCAGTGCTGTGGCAACAGCAACGTTTCAACCGCTGGCTGGCAAACGGCAGACGCGGCCCAGCCCCAACCGCCTTTGGTATTTGGGGCGAAATCTACGACGACTTTTACCGTATGCAGCGGCGCCACCGCCGCGAGAAGCAGAAGCTGCACGTGATGTTGCGCCGAGTGCAAGACAGCACCAGCGCACTGCGCGAAGGCATTGTAGCCCTGGAAGACGGCGATAACCTGGCTTGGTGGAACCCTGCAGCGGGTGAACTCCTTGGGTTGCAAGCCAGTGATTCCGGCCAGTCATTAGTCAACTTTGTCCGCGACCCTGGCTTTGTCAGCTATATGCACGGTGATAACAGCGGAGAACCCCTCACTCTGCCCGCACCTGGCAATGAAGCCCGCATGTTACAGCTGGAAGTCACCCGCTACGGTAAAGATGAGGCTTTGGTCATTGTTCGCGACATCACCCGTTTACACAATCTCGAGCAGATGCGCCGGGATTTTGTCGCCAATGTTTCCCATGAGCTGCGCACCCCCCTCACGGTAATTGCCGGCTACCTGGAAACACTGCAAAGCAGTGATATGGCACCGCCTCCCTGGAGGAAACCCCTGGCTCAAATGGAGGAGCAGACTGGCCGCATGAGTACGCTGGTCAATGACCTGCTGCTATTGGCTCGCTTGGAGACCTCAGAACGCAAAAGCGGGGATATGGCTGTAGCCGTACCAGAACTGATTGAGAGGGTGGCCCAGGAAGCGCGCAGCTTCAGTGGCGATCGGCATCATCATATCGAAGTTGATTGCAAAGGGGATTGCTACCTCAATGGAGACCCCGGCGAATTACACAGTGCTTTTGCCAACTTAGTTTTAAATGCCGTGAAATACACTCCCGAAGAAGGCGAGATTCAATTGCGCTGGTGGCAGGATGACAAAGGCGGGCACTTTTCCGTAGAGGACAACGGTATCGGTATCGATTCGATCCATATTCCCCGCCTGACTGAGCGCTTCTATCGAGTTGATCCAGGCCGCTCACGGGATAGTGGCGGCACAGGTCTCGGACTGGCGATCGTTAAGCATGTGTTGCTGCGACACAATGGAGAAATGAGTGTAGAAAGTACGCCCGGGCAGGGCAGTCTCTTCACGCTTCACTTTCCGCCAGCAAAGCTGGCTCAAAAACCAGCATCCAGGTTGAGTTCTGAAGCCGCTAATTAAAGCGGCTTTCGATTACTCCAGTTCCTGCAGTTCTACTTCTTTACCGTCTTTGACATAGCTGGCCGTGGCCTCTTTACCCAGAGCGTTTGCTTCCCGGCGCAAAACCAAATGGTGCAACTGCAAATCCCCATCGCGCAGCAGTAGGTGCTCATTGCCCTCATCATCGGTAGGCAGGGCCTTAACACCAATGAGGGCATCTCGCAGAGCGCGCAGCTTGGGCACATCGCGATAGCGATTCAAGTCATTCGACAAACGGGCTTTCATGCGCTCACTCTCATGCAGTGCCGCCGCTGTCTCTCGGTATTTGGCAAAAAAGAATACCGCTCCAATGGCAAAAGCCACGATTACCACTATTTCCAACCACTCGGGCATGGTTACTCCTTATTATCGCTTTTGCGCCAGACCATTAATTGGTTATTGGCTGGCAAGTAATTTAGTTCTACGCGACTGAACCCCGCACTCTCCGCCAGCTGATCGAGCCATTCGAGATCGCGAATCCCCCGCTTGGGGTCACGCTCCTTCAACTCAATATCAAAATCAGCATTAGTAGGGCCAAGAAACTCTCCTGCAATTTTCACGGGACCATAAACGATCAACAAACCTTCCGGCTCCAAAACATCGGCACTATGCAGAAAGAACTTTTGTACCAGTTCAGCCGACATAATATGCAAGGTGTTTGCAGTGAAAATAGCATCAGCCGAAATCTCGGGCCAAGAATCACCAACATCGAGCGCCAGCGGTTGCGGCAGGTTGCTATTGGGTATCTCCGCCAGCCAGGACTTTACTGCCTCCAGCTGTTGCGATCGCTCTGAAGTTTGCCATTCAAGATGCGGTAAATGCGGAGCAAAATATACTGCGTGCTGACCAGTACCACTGCCAACCTCAAGCACTTTGCGACTTAAAGCCAACAGGCGAGTCAGTTGTTGGAGAATCGGCTCGCGATTGCGCCCGCAGGAGGGCGCATTCGGCAATTCAGTACTACTCACTGCGGTTCATCCCGGGTAAATACCCAATCCCACTCAGTGGACATATTCGGGTTATAGACATAACCGGCCACATCAAACCCTTTCAGCTCTTCAGCCTTCTTTACCCTCTGGTCAATGGCCCAGCGACTCATCATGCCTCTGGCTTTTTTAGCGAAGAAGCTAATCATCTTATACTGACCATTTTTCAGGTCCTTAAAATGCGGGGTGATCACCTGAGCATCAAGCTGCTTGGTTTTGACTGATTTGAAATATTCATTGGATGCGAGGTTTACCAACTCGCGACTCTTCACGCCCTGCAACTGCGCATTCAATGCTTCGGTAATCTTATCTCCCCAAAATTCATAGAGATTCTTACCCTTGGCATTTTCAAATTTAGTGCCCATCTCGAGGCGATAGGGTTGCATCAAGTCCAATGGGCGCAGCAAACCATACAGGCCAGAGAGCATACGTAAGTGCTTTTGCGCATAGGCAAAGTCCCGCTTACCCATAGTCTCCGCCTCCAATCCGGTATAAACATCACCTTTAAAGGCGAGCAGGGCGGGGCGGGCGTTGTTATCGGTAAACGGGCGCTTCCAAGTGTGGAAGCGATCGTAATTCAAGACTCCCAACTTATCTGAAATCTTCATCAAGCTGGAAACCTGCTGCGGGCTCAGTTCGCGCAGCTCTTTGATCAGGGCTGCTGACTCTTTCAAAAAGTCCGGCTGGGTGGTTTCCAGTGAGGGAATATCACTTTCATAGTCCAGGGTTTTCGCCGGTGAAATAACTATTAACATCGGGTGCCTTCTCGCTTCGCTATCGCCTCAACCACACACTACCAAGCTATTGTGGCTGACCCAAATATATCGCGGATGTTTACTCTGGCTTTAGGACGTCCTGCCACCAGTTGAGCGGTGTCTGCCCATCTTTGGGGTCATAAACATTGCCGTAATACCAAACGCTATTAGCCCCATCGCAGGCACTGTTGAGGATTTCCTCAATCTTATCGAATCCACAGCTGACATGAATGCTGTAGACCAATACGCGCGGTGCCTCGAGATCCAACTCACCCCCGAGCTTTTCCAGCTGTGGGGTCAACTTATCAGACAGCTCCGTGCTATCGCCACGACAAAAAATACGCACCGCCAAATTGCCCGAGCGCTTTACCAACTCAAATTGCTGGGTGTCTTTATCGACCTTAATGTAATCCCCACTGGCGATTCCCTTAATAAAGACAGGGGATCGCACCAGTTGGCAGCTATCATCCTCGCTCACACGAACCTGTAGCCGTTCCACAACAGGCTCACCTTCGGGGTTGTTGCCCGCAAATAACTCAATGACTTGAAGTGCCGTCATAAACCTCAGTTCCTGTACTGTGTACAATGAGTAACCATTCTAATGACTCAACATTATACAGGGAGGGAGGCAATGATCTCGCGTACCCAAGCGCTTACGGCATGTGTCGCGTTTTGGACGACCACGATTCTCGGAGGATGCGTTGTCAATCCAGTCACCGGTGAGAAACAGGTTTCGCTGATATCTCCGCAGCAGGAAATTCAACTGGGGCAACAGCACTACACTGCCAACCAACAACAGCAGGGCGGCCAATACACCATTGATCCGGCCCTGCAAAACTACGTCAGCCAGGTTGGCCAAAAGCTGGCACGGGTCTCTGACCGCCCCCAGCTACCTTACGAGTTTGTGGTTCTGAACAACTCGGTTCCCAACGCCTGGGCCCTGCCCGGCGGCAAAATCGCCATCAATCGAGGCCTACTGGTGTTACTCGATGACGAAGCTGAGCTCGCCGCCGTACTGAGCCATGAGATAGTTCACGCCGCTGCGCGCCACTCCGCAACTGCGATGTCCCAACAACAATTATTGGGCGCAGGCCTGGCAATCGTGGGAGCTGCCACCCAGGACTCTGGCTACTCTGACTTGATTGCCACCGGGACTCAACTGGGGGGCTCCGCCTATATTGCCCGCTACAGTCGCGGCAATGAGTTAGATTCAGATCAATACGGTATGAAATATATGGCCGCTGCGGGATATGATCCCCAGGGGGCCGTACGCCTGCAAAGAAAATTTGTTGAACTGTCGGAGGGGCGTCAAACTGGTGGACTGGAAGCGCTCTTTGCCAGCCATCCCCCTTCCCAATCTCGTGTCAGCGCTAATATCAAGCACAGTCAATCTCTACCCAAAGGGGGAATCACCAACCGGGCCGCCTACCAAAAAGCCATAGCGCAATTAAAGCGCGATGCCGATGCTTACAAGAATTACGACGATGCGGTTGCCGCGGCCAATAATAAAAAGTTTGACTCTGCACTAAAGCTGGTGAGAAAAGCTCAAAAACAGCAACCCAAAGAAGCTGCCTTTTTTGCGCTAGAAGGAGATTTACTCAGCCAAAAGAAACAATATAAAAATGCCCGAAAGGCATACGATAGTGCCATTCAAAAGAATCCAGCGCTATTTTCGTATTGGCTAAAGCGGGGAATCACTAATATCCAATTAAAAAATTATAGCTCTGCAGAGGGCGACCTAACCAGATCACTACGCTATCTGGATACCGCTTACGCACACTACTACCTTGGCCAGACCTATGAGAGGCAGGGAAATAAGCAAAGTGCTTACAAGCACTATCAGGAGGCTGCCGGGGCTGGAGGGGAAATTGGCACCATGGCTCAAAATAGAATTAAGGCGATAGCCGGCAAAGGTTAAATTTTAAGCAAAAAATTTTATTTGCCTATTTTTTCAGAAACCTATGGACACAAAAAGGGCTATCGACGATAGCCCTTTTCTATGCCAAATTACAGCTGAACTGTCAAACCCAGCTCAAACTTGTCTACATCAATATCTGCATTACCACCTACACCGTAGGTATTTAAACCAAAGCTACGGATATTCAGACCATCTGCAAACATAGTGCTGTAACCAGCTTCAACAGCAACATTGCGGCTAAAGAAGTGCGAGAATCCAACTTTTACATCTTCATTCTCGTCAATCTTCGCACCAAAAGAAGTATTCTGGGAGAAGAAGTAGTCTGCACCCAGCTGCCAGTAGTCGCCACCATCGTCATAATCGGCATAAGCAAATTCTGCGGTCACATATTGATCGCCACCCAAGTTAGCAAAGTACTTGGTTGAAAAAACACCTGCATCATCGCCAGCGATAAAATCAAAACCGATGTAATCGGAACCACTCAATTGGTGGTTATAGCGAAGCTCAACAAAAGTCTCGTCAGTGCCATCAAAATCTGTATGGGACAGCTCTACCAAGAAATTTGGAGTAAACAAGTATCCGATAGAAGCTGTATTAACACCTTCATCATCAGTTTCAGTTAGGCTCGCACCTAAAACCAGACCAAAGCTAGTGAAGTATTCACCTGCGATGGCAATGTTATCTAAATCTTCGCTAGATACATCGTAGTGAGTGTAAGCAGCAGATATATTGCTAGCCTTATTGATATATTCAAACTCTTTTAGAGGACCTAGTGCCTCTTTACCAGAGAAGTAATAGGTGGTTTCAGCAGAAAACTGATTGCCATCAGCTCCATCGAAATCCAGGTTTGAATAATCCAAAGTAGTGATGGAATTATACTCCTCGGCACCAGCAGTTGCGGCAAGAAGCATTAAGGGAAGAGCAGCAAGCTTGAATCTCATTGAATAAATCCTTCGTTAACGTAGCGATCCAAATTGGGCTGCGGATTGTAACAAAAGTTTTTAAGTGCGCAACAACAGCAAATTACACGGTAAGCAATTAAGGTCAAATTTGCGGCAAAGTGAATATTATTTTTCGACGAATAACTTTTTTAAAACAAAAAATAAAAACTGTAATCACCTGTAATACATGAAACGCAAACATATCTATTAAAAGCATTAAAATAAAAAATTTTATTTTAATTATAATAAGCAAACTTATTCAGGCTTCATTCAGGTTCAACTGATTAACATCAATCCTCTATATTTTTTACGACCCATTGCGGGTCATAAAATTCCCCTACTAGATTAATTTTTACAAAAGGGGCCACGCTGGCAATGATTTCATCAATTTTTTTACTGTGTTCAGTTTGCATAGCATCCCGATCTTTTTTACATCGCCAGCTAGCAATGGCTATCAACACATTGGGGTCATCAATTTTTCGATGAAGTTCTGTGCCCATCGCTCCCGGGGAGCGCTGTATGATCTCGGAAGCACGCACCCAGGCATCGGCATAATCCTCAGCTTTAAACCCATCTTGTAGATGAACTTCGAAGATAAATTTCATTCCCTGTACTACCTGACGACTAAGAATTAGATTCCAACAAAAAAAAGGCCGCGCTAGGCGACCTTTTTAAATTAGCAAAGCCCTTTAGGACTTGCGCAGATTTTCCTGGTGCCCATGCCGGATATCAGCACCTTCCACCAAGTAAACAACCTGCTCACAAATATTCTTCGCATGGTCACCGATCCGCTCCAGTGAGCGCAGGGTCCACAACACATTAATGACCCGGGAAATACTACGCGGGTCTTCCATCATGTAAGTCACCAGCTCACGTACGGCCGTACGGTAGTCCATATCAACCTGCTGGTCCTCAGCAAGAGTTTGCAGAGCCGACTGCACATCGAAACGAGTATAGGCATCCAGGGCGTCATTGAGCATTTTCCGCACGGCATTGGCAATATGACGGATTTCGGTATACCCGCGCGGCGACGTACCTTCATCCGTCAGTGCTATGGCCATCTTGGCAATCTTGCTCGCCTCATCCCCAATGCGCTCCAGGTCGCGGGCAATTCGAATGACAGACAGCACCATACGGAGGTCGGATGCTGCCGGTTGGCGCTTGGCAATAATTAGCGTGGCATGCTCATCCAGGGCCATCTCACTTTTATCGATGACTTCTTCAATACGCAGCACTTCCTCGGCCAGCTCACTGTCCGCATTGGCCAGGGCATCAACCGCATCGGCAACCTGGCGGGCGACCATACCGCCCATTTCCAGCATCTCTGTCTTTAAGCTTTCCAGGTCTTCATTAAATTGGCGTGAGATATGTTGATCGAAATGCATTTCCATAGTTTTCCCTCCGAGCAGGAACCTTAGCCGAAGCGGCCGGTGATATAGGCTTCAGTGAGTTCGTGCTCGGGGTTGGTGAACACCGTTTCAGTATCGTTAACTTCCACCAAATGCCCCAAATGGAAGTAAGCCGTACGCTGACTCACCCGCGCAGCCTGCTGCATCGAGTGAGTAACGATTGCGATAGTGTAGTTCTGGCGCAGCTCATCGATCAGCTCTTCGATTCGCGCCGTTGCAATCGGGTCCAGGGCAGAGCAGGGCTCATCCATTAGGATTACTTCCGGACTCACCGCAATAGCGCGGGCGATACACAGACGCTGCTGCTGACCACCGGACAGACCCGTGCCCGGCTTGTCCAAACGATCTTTAACCTCATTCCACAGACCGGCGCGGCGCAGGCTGTTCTCTACGATCTCATCCAGATCGGCACGGCGGCTGGCAATGCCGTGGATTTTTGGGCCGTAGGCCACATTCTCGTATATGGACTTGGGAAAAGGGTTTGGTTTCTGGAATACCATACCGACGCGGGCGCGCAGGGGTACCACATCCACTTTGGGGCCATAGATGGGGTCACCATCCAGACTTAACTCGCCCTCGACGCGACAACCTTCAATGGTGTCATTCATGCGGTTGAGGCAACGCAAAAACGTCGACTTGCCACAGCCCGAAGGGCCGATCATGGCAACCACTTCATTTTTTCCAATATCGAGGCCGACCGAGTGGATCGCCTGGGTTTCACCATAGAAAACATTCACATTGCGCATACGCAACTTGGCGGTGTCACAGAAGGGTTGGCCAACTGTTTCTCTAACATCAGCCCGATCATTCATCATTTGCCTACCCGCAACATCGGATTGCGCCGCATCAGTTTGGCTGGCGGCATCCAGGGTCATGGTACTCATATAATATCCCGCTTTCTGATAATCCGCGCTCTGTTACCAGCGGCGCTCAAGTTTCTTGCGCAGCAATACCGCGCTGGTATTCATCACAATCAACACACTCAGCAACACCATAATGGCTGCGGAGGTGCGCTCGACAAAGGCGCGCTCCGGGCTGTCTGCCCACAGGAAAATCTGCACAGGCAGCACGGTGGCCGGGTCGGTTACCCCAGCAGGTACGTCGACAATAAAAGCGACCATACCAATCATCAATAGGGGCGCCGTCTCACCGAGGGCCTGGGCCATACCGATAATCGCGCCGGTCAACATACCCGGCATCGCCAGGGGCAGCACATGGTGGAAAACCACCTGCATACGTGAAGCCCCCATACCCATTGCCGCCTCGCGAATTGAGGGTGGCACCGCCTTCAAAGCCGCGCGGCTGGAAATAATAATCGTGGGCAAGGTCATCAGTGTCAGTACCAAGCCCCCTACCAGGGGTGCCGAACGCGGCAACTCAAAGAAATTAATAAATATCGCCAGGCCCAAAAGACCGAAAACAATAGAAGGCACTGCCGCGAGGTTGTTTATATTCACCTCAATCAAATCGGTCCAACGGTTTTTGGGCGCATACTCTTCCAAGTAAATCGCCGCCGCCACACCGATAGGGAATGACAGTGCCAGAGTTACCAACAGGGTAAACAGGGAGCCCATCAAGGCTGCGCGGATGCCCGCCTGCTCTGGTTCACGGGAGTCGCCATTGGTAAAGAAGATGGTATTGAACCGCTTCTTCAGTTCACCGCTGTCCAGCAGCTGTTCAATCCAACCGGCCTTCTGGTCCGAGGTGCGACCACGGAATCCCTCTTTGGAGTCCTTCAGGCTTTTGACGAAAGTATCCACATCGTCATCGACTGACAGCCAGACTTTCTCGGATTTACCCAACAGTTCCGGATTCGCAGCTAAGCGATCGCGCAGGGTAAACGGTGCTCCGGAGGAGACCAGGCTGTAGAGCTCGCGCTTGTCACTGCGACCAGTCACAGTGGGAAAGCGTTCGCGCAGGGACTGACGAATAACACCGGTGAAGTTTGCCCAGGTCAGACTTTCATCATCGACCTTATCGATGCCCAGAACCTGCTCGTCGTAGTGCACCTCCAGTTGGATAGCTGTCTGCACAAAGGCACCACTGCCTTTGCTGATAATGTCAGTGAACAAAATCAGTACGGCGAGTACACCAAAGGCAATACTGCCGATACCCAACCCACGAAACAGCTTTTCTTTGCGATGACGGCTGGCGAGGCTTTTTTCTATGCGCTCGCGAACCTGCGCCTGAGTAAGATCAGTCATACTGCTCCCGGTATTTTTTCACTACGTGCAAGGCAATAAAGTTCAGCACCAAAGTGGAGATAAACAACATCAGGCCCAAAGCAAAAGCGGCGAGGGTCTTGGGACTGTCAAATTCCTGGTCGCCAACCAACAGAGTCACAATCTGCACCGTCACAGTCGTGACCGATTCGAGCGGGTTTGCGGTGAGGTTCGCCGCGAGTCCGGCGGCCATCACCACAATCATGGTTTCACCAATTGCGCGGGAAACCGCCAGTAATACACCGCCGACGATGCCAGGCAGTGCCGCAGGAATCACAACTTTGCGCACCGTCTCGGACTGGGTGGAACCCAAACCCAGGGCGCCATCGCGCAGGGACTGGGGCACCGCGTTGATCACGTCATCGGACAGAGAGGAAACAAAGGGAATGATCATGATTCCCATCACCAGGCCAGCGGCCAGTGCACTTTCACTGGAGGCCTGTAGGCCCATAGAAGTGGCCAACTCGCGAATAAATGGAGCAACGGTTAAGGCAGCAAAAAATCCGTATACCACGGTGGGTACACCGGCGAGAATTTCGAGTACCGGCTTGGCCAGAGAACGCACGCGCTTACTGGCGTACTCGGCCAGATAAATAGCCGCCATCAATCCCACAGGTACCGCCACAAACATGGCGATCGCGGACACCATCAGGGTTCCGGTAAACAGCGGGACAGCACCAAAAGCACCGCTCGATCCCACCTGGTCTGCGCGCAGGGCCATCTGTGGGCTCCAGTGCAATCCAAACAGGAATTCACTCACCGGCACGGACTGGAAGAAACGCAGGGATTCAAACAATACCGATAACAAAATACCGACAGTGGTTAGAATCGCGGCGCTGGCACAGGCAATCAGCACCGTGCGCAGCACTTTTTCAACTTTTTCGCGAGCGCGCAGCTTGGGAGAAAAGCGCAGCAGTGCAAAAGCGGCAAGGCCGCTGGCCAACACCAAACTCAGGAAAGCCTGTAAATTATTGGAGCTGGAACGCAACTGACTGAGGTAGTCCGCAGCACTCTGCAATTGTGGCGACTTTTCACCTATCAGGTGGCCCGCCGCGAGATTCTGGATCTGCGCGTAGAGAAGGTTCTGCCCGGAGATGCTCTCCGGCTTATCGGCAATACTATTCATGACCATCGCACGGATGATCGAATCGTCAAACACCAACCAGCCACAGAGTAATATCAGTGCTGGCAAACCACACCAAAGGGCGGTGAGTAATCCGTAGTAACTGGGCAGGGCGGCCAGATTGCGAACGCCGCCAAGACTGCGAGCAGCGTTCACTGCACGGCGAAAGCCAGTGCCGTAGGCCACTAATATCAGGAGCAGCAAAAGTGCGAACAGTGTGGGGGTTTGCATTGAATTACCGTACTAAAAATATCGTCGCTGGCATTATCCAGACTTTATCCCCGCGTTCCATCACAGGGGGGCGACAATTTGTGAGTCTTCTTATAAAGAACGGCCAAGCCCTTTCGAGCTTGGCCGTCAATTCCCTTTGACAGTACAACTCCAGAATTTTTTTACTTGGCTGCGAGATTACTCAGTGCGTTCAGCTTGCGCACATCAGTAGCAATCTTTTGACGCTTCTCGGTGGGCAGAGGAATCATACCTTTGTCAGCCAGGTAGCCATCTTCACCCCAAGCGCGCTCATTGGTGAATTCAGCCAGGAACTGCTTAACACCAGGAACCACGTCAGCGTGCTGCTTCTTGACGTAGATAAACAGCGGACGGGAAACCGGGTAGCTCTGGTCAGCGATGGAGTCGAAAGTAGGAGCCTGATCTTCGATTAGAGAGCCCTGTACCTTGTCAGCATTCTGGTCGAGGAAACTAAAGCCGAAGATACCCAGGGCGTTCGGGTTGGCAACCAGCTTGTTCACGATCAGGTTGTCGTTCTCACCGGCCTCAACATAAGCGCCGTCTTCGCGAACGTTGTGACAGATCGCTTTGTAAGCGCTCTTGTCTGTTTTCTTCATGGCTTTGATCCAGCCAAACTTCTTACAGCCACCTTCCATTGCCAGCTCGGCGAAAGCATCGCGGGTACCGGAAGTGGGGGGCGGGCCCAAAACTTCGATTTTGGTGTTGGGCAGGGCTGGATTTACGTCCTTCCAGGTCTTGTAGGGGTTGGCTACCAGAGTTTCAGAACCATCTGGGTTAGGTACTTCCTTAGCCAGGGCCAGGAAGATGTCCTTGCGGGTCAGCTTAAAGGGAGCTGCTTTCTTAGCATTCGCAAGAACGATGCCGTCGTAACCGATCTGTACTTCAACAACATCAACACCGTTGCTGTTACACATTTCCAATTCGGATTGCTTAATGCGACGGGAGGCACCGGTGATATCCGCAGTGCTTTCTCCAACACCCTGGCAGAACAACTTCATGCCACCACCAGTACCAGTGGACTCAACGACTGGAGTTTTAAACTGGGTTGCTCGGCTAAAACGCTCCGCCACAGTCGTAGTAAACGGGTAAACAGTAGAGGAACCTACAACACTAATGTAATCGCGCGCTGCCATAGCAACCTGTGAAGTTGCCAGGGTCAGGGCTGCCAGAGAAGTCGCCAGAATTTGCTTGTTCATTGTGTAACTCCGATGAGTGTTTTTATTTCACGCGGCGATGCTAGGAACAACGGGTGACGATTCTATGAACAAAAGATTACAAAAAGGTTACAGCTGTATTTTTACCCTGCTGGCATGAGAGCGGGCAAAGGGTTAACCTTCGAGCAACATAAATAACAATAAGATGTAAAGAGAGAAGCCCCCATGCGTTTTCTGCTGTGCAGCGCGCAGGCACTCGAGCGCCTGACCAGTCATACCGGGCAACTGCTGTCCTGGTTCACATGGGCCATGGTCCTGTTACAAAGCTGTGTTGTGGTGATGCGCCACGGCTTCAATACCGGTTCTATCGCCCTACAGGAATCTGTGATTTACCTGCACGGTGCCGCCTTTATGCTGGGGCTGGCCTATGCGTTGCAGACCGATGCCCATGTGCGGGTGGATGTCTTCTACCGCAGGATGAGCGCCAGGGCCAAAGCCTGGGTCAATGCAATTGGCTATCTGATATTTCTCTTACCGCTTTGCGTCTTTCTATTTATAAGCAGCTGGCACTTTGTACTGAATAGCTGGTCAGTTTTTGAAGACAGTGCGAACGCCGGCGGCCTGCCGGGGGTATTTTTACTGAAGAGCCTGATTCCTCTGTCTGCAGTCACCTTGGCTCTGGCGGGGCTGGCCCAGTTTATTCGCGCCCTGGTGCAATTGATGCTGCCCCAACAACAGTCCACTCCAATGTCGTCGTCAAAAGCTGTACTGAAGCAGGTAGAAGGGGCCGAAGTGTGATTGAGCTAATCCCCTTTCTGATGTTTGCAGCCGTCTGCGCTCTGCTTATGTTCGGCTACCCAGTAGCTTTTACCCTCGCGGGTACCGCCCTGCTATCAGCGGGCCTGGGTATTGTGTATGGCGTATTTGATGCTGAGTTGCTGCGCGCCTTCCCCGATCGCCTCTACGGCATTATGCAAAACGGCACCCTGGTTGCCGTTCCGCTATTTGTGCTGATGGGGGTAATACTGGAGCGAGCCAAGATTGCCGAGGATTTGTTGGTTAATCTGAGCAAAGCCTTTATGGGGGCTCCCTCGGGACTCGCCATTTCCGTAGTGGTAGTAGGCGCGCTGCTCGCCGCCAGTACTGGCATCGTCGGTGCAACTGTAGTCACCATGGGGCTGATGTCACTGCCCACCATGTTAAAAAATGGCTACTCCCCCAAACTGGCCACCGGCACTATCTGCGCCACTGGTACTCTCGGGCAAATCATTCCACCCTCTATTGCCCTGGTTCTACTGGGGGATACCCTCTCCAATGCCTATCAACAGGCACAACTGTCTGCAGGCATTTTCAATCCCAAGCCAGTCAGCGTAGGGGATCTGTTTGTAGGGGCAATTATTCCCGGCTTACTGCTGGTGGCCGCCTATATCATTTATCTATTAT
Source organism: Microbulbifer maximicatervae (SeqCode) (assembly GCF_052467955.1). Lineage (NCBI taxonomy): Bacteria > Pseudomonadati > Pseudomonadota > Gammaproteobacteria > Cellvibrionales > Microbulbiferaceae > Microbulbifer > Microbulbifer maximicatervae (SeqCode). Next base: position 415,382 of record NZ_CP174329.1, on the reverse strand, counting down.
TTATTGCCCGTCGCCCCAAACCCACAGGGAGCAGCGAGCCTCCAGAAGTGGATAAGGCCCAACTGCTTCGCAGTCTTTTGCCCCCGATTGCCTTAATGCTGATTGTGCTCGGATCAATCATCGTTGGCGCTGCCACCCCCACAGAAGCGGCCGCCGTCGGCGCACTGGGGGCGGCGTTACTGGCGTCCAGTCGCGGAGCACTCAACTTCAAACGCGCAGGGGAAATCGGCCGCAGTACACTTCAGGTCTCGGCAATGGTTTTCGCCATATTGATTGGCGCTTCATTATTTTCTCTGGTATTTCGCGGTTACAACGGCGAAGAACTAGTGACAGGATTTTTCCACAGCCTGCCCGGAGGGGTAATCGGCGCGACCCTGTTGGTGATGCTGGTAATCTTCCTGCTGGGCTTTATCCTCGACTTTATCGAGATCACCTTTGTAGTGGTACCAATTGTGGGCCCGGTACTGCTGGCAATGGGCGTCGATCCGGTGTGGCTCGGCATTATGATTGCCATCAATTTGCAAACCTCTTTCCTAACGCCTCCATTTGGGTTTGCTCTCTTTTACCTGCGCGGGGTGGCCCCCAGTTCTGTGGCCACATCGGCCATCTATCGCGGGGTAGCGCCTTTTATTGCCATCCAACTTTTACTGCTGTGCCTGCTGGCGATATGGCCGGCCCTGGCCACTTGGCTGCCGGGGGTGGTTCAACAGTAACCCCTGAGGCTGCAAATGGTACGATAGCATTTTGAATCACTACCGCTTGCAGCCAATCTCCAGCCTCAGACGACTGTACCAACACAGACACTCTATAAACCCTTCACCCCTTAAATTTATCAACGCACCTTGATTCCCCCCAGCAAGCCACCACCTCCTGTTACTTTGGCGCTCGACATTTAACTCTCTCGCCAATCCATCGAAACTTTTCTGTGGGTATCTGTTCTTAAATATCAAAAGGTATTAACTACTATTGGCGATATTCAAGGGCGAATAAAAAATAAAAGGGAATTAAGAAATGCTAAAGATTGCCAACCTTTCCAAAACCTACGATAACGGTGTACACGCTCTCAATAACGTCAACTTGGAGATTCCCAAGGGGATGTTTGGGTTGCTCGGTCCCAATGGCGCCGGCAAGTCCTCACTCATGCGCACTATTGCCACGCTGCAATTTGCCGACAGCGGCACCATTACTTTCGATGGCATCGATGTGGCCAGCAATCCACAGAAAATCCGCAGTACCCTGGGTTATCTACCCCAGGATTTTGGGGTTTACCCGAGAATCAATGCCGAGGATATGCTCGATCATATGGCGGTACTAAAAGGCATTGGCAACCGCAAAGAACGCCGCGAGATGGTGGCGGAATTACTGCACCAAACCAATTTATTTAAGGATCGCAAGAAAAGCCTCAGCGGTTACTCCGGCGGTATGCGCCAGCGCTTTGGTATCGCCCAAGCCCTGATCGGCGATCCACGCCTGATTATTGTCGACGAACCCACCGCCGGTCTCGACCCACAGGAGCGCAACCGCTTTCACAACCTGCTCAGTGAAATTGGCGAGAACGTAGTGGTAATTCTCTCCACCCATATCGTCGAGGATGTTGCCGATTTATGCCCCAATATGGCTATCCTCGCCGCAGGCCAAATTGTGGCCCAGGGCAAACCTGAAGAGCTGACCTCTAAACTAGCAGGGCGTGTATGGCGGCGTACCGTCGACAAATCTGCACTGGAAGAATACCGCAATAGTTTGGATGTGATTTCCACTCGCCTATTAGCTGGGCGCCATGTTGTACACGCACTGGCAGATAGCCAACCGGCCGAGGGCTTCGAGCTGCTGCAACCCGACCTCGAAGATGTCTATTTCTCCACCCTGTTCAGCAATCAAGCCTCTCGTATGGCTAGCGCCGCCTGAGACAGGGGAGGATATCAACATGTTTTTATCGGTTGCCAAGTTTGAACTTAAGTACCAGCTGCGCCAGCCGCTATTTTATGTGACCAGCCTGGTATTTTTTCTACTGACTTTTGGTGCTATGACCGTCGACAACATACAGATCGGCGGCGGTGGGGGTAACACCCTGATCAACTCCCCCTACGCGATTATGCTGACCCTATTAATAATGTGCGTTTTCAGCATTTTTATTACTGCCGCCTTCGCAGCCAACCCGGTGCTACGCGATCGCGATATAAAAATGGAAGGTATTGTCTTCAGTACCCCGATCAGTAAGCGCGACTATTTATTGGGTCGCTTCACTGGATCATTTATCGTGGCCTTCCTGGCTTTCTCAACTGCGGCGCTGGGTATGCTGCTCGGCTCCTGGATGCCCTGGCTGGACCCAGAGCGCCTGGGGCCCACCCAAATCTCCCACTATCTGCACACCTTATTCATACTTATCCTTCCCAGCATGCTGTTTTGCAGCGCCATGTTTTTTAGCCTGGCAGCCATAACTCGCAGCATGATGGCCACTTACGTGGGGTTGATCGCCTTCCTGGTGCTCTATTTCACCAGTCAGGGAATGATGGATGAACCCGCCTATCACAGTGCCGCAGCACTGGCCGACCCCTTTGGTCTCGCGGCCTTCCAGGAAGCAACTCGCTACTGGACCGCTTTCGATCGCAATACGTCCATGATCGCGCTGGAGGGAAACTATCTTATCAACCGCCTAATATGGCTGGGGGCCAGCTTACTATTTATAGGTTTGGGCTATAAATGTTTTTCATTTACCGAACGCAAACCGCTTTGGTCGCGCCGACGCACTGTGGAAGCAGAAGAGAATGAGGCACCTCGCTATAACAAGCCCCTACCGCGAGTCACTCCCAGGTTTGGCACGGCTGCAGTTTGGCAGCAATTTCGCGCTCGCTGCGGCTTTGAAGTCACAGCGGTGGTAAAAAGCCTGGCCTTTTGGGTAATCCTGGCACTGGGTATTCTCAATGTATTGAGCGCATCCCTAAATTTGGAAGCGATATTTGGCACTGCGGTATACCCGGTAACCCGCTCTATGGTCAGTCTGATCCAGGGCGCCTTCAGCCTGATTATGCTGATTATCCTGATCTACTACGGAGCTGAATTGGTATGGCGGGAGCGCCAGGCCGGCTGCCATGAAATTATGGATGCTGTGCCCACACCCAGTTGGATTTTTGTCGCGAGCAAGTTTATTGCGATGTTGGTGGTTCTGGCTGGCATCCTGATTGCTTGCATGCTCACCACTGTCGCTGTACAGCTGAGCAAGGGGTACACAACGCTTGAGCCGGGCCTGTACTTTTACGGTGTCTGGTACCAGTTCGCGATGCCTTTCTACCTGATGGCAATCCTATCGATCTTTGCCCAAGTAATAACCCGCAACAAATTCCTCGGTATGTTACTGATGGTGGGCTACCTGATTAGCTCCAGTATTCTCGATGGCCTCGGTTTCGAGCACAATCTCTATCAGTTCGCCGGTTGGAACGCGGCACCTTATTCAGACATGAATGGCTATGGTCACTTTGAGCAGGGGCGGGCTTGGTTTGCATTTTACTGGATCAACTTCAGCCTGATACTGGCAATCTTGAGCTACGGACTCTGGCAGCGCGGTACTCTGGCTCCACTCGTGAGCCGGATCAAGGCCCTGCGCTGCCAACTGGGGCTATCCAGCCGCTTAACTGCCGCCACCGCCCTAGTGCTGTTTATCAGCAGTGGCGCCTTTATTTTCTACAATACCAATATTCTCAATCACTACGAAACCAGCAAGGATCGGGAGCAGCTGGCCGCAGACTACGAGAAGAAGTACAAAGCCCTGGAGGACAAACCCGCACCACATATCACCGATGTCAAAGTCGATGTGGATATCTTCCCCGATGAGCGTCGCTATGAAGTGCGCGGCCGTTACTTCCTGGTTAATAAACGCAACGAATCGATCGAAGAGGTGGTTGTCGGGCTGGATCGCGGCCTTAGGGTGAACCAGCTATCCCTGGATCAGGCCACATTGCGCGACAAGGACGAGCAGTTCGGCCACTATTTCTTTAACTTGGATCGGCCTCTGCAACCCGGTGAATCTCTCACCTTGGAGTTTGATTTAAGCAGGATCAATCGCGGCTTTATGAACTCCGGCTCCTCCACCACCTTGGTACAAAACGGTACCTTCTTTAATAACGATGAAGCGCTGCCGTTTATTGGTTACAACGGCAATGCTGAGCTGACCGACCGCCACCTACGCAGGAAGCACGACCTACCGCCGCCGCAGCGTATGCCCAAACTGGAGGACAAGGGCCACTACCGGGAGTCCTATTTGCGCAGCGACTCCGACTGGATCAATTTTGAAACCACCGTCAGTACTTCCCTGGGGCAGATAGCTCTGGCGCCCGGCTACCTGCAAAAAGACTGGCAGGAGGGACAGCGCCACTATTTCCATTACAAGATGGACGCGCCCATTCACAACTTTTTCTCCTACCTTTCAGCAGACTACACCGTGGTCAAAGACCGCTGGCAGGATGTCGCGATCGAGGTTTACCACCACAAGCCCCACGACTACAACGTGGATCGCATGGTCGAGGGGGTAAAAAAGTCTCTGGAATACTTCAGCGAGGCATTCAGCCCCTACCAGTATCGCCAGCTGCGTATCGTCGAGTTTCCGGGCTATGAAACCTTTGCCCAGGCATTCCCCAACACCGTGCCCTTCTCTGAATCTATCGGCTTTGTCGCCGACCTGCGGGACCCGAATGAAATTGATTACGTCTTCTATGTCACCGCTCACGAGGTGGCACACCAGTGGTGGGCACACCAATTGATTGGCGCCAATGTGCAGGGTGCAACCCTATTATCAGAAACCCTCGCGCAGTACTCTGCACTGATGGTGATGGAGCGGGAATACGGCCCGGAAAAGATGCGCCGCTTCCTCAAGTATGAGCTGGATAGCTATCTGAGTGCGCGGGGTACCGAGTTGCTCGAAGAGCTGCCCTTAACCCACAACGAGAACCAATCCTATATCCACTACCGCAAGGGCTCCCTGGCGATGTACGCCCTTAAGGATGCGATGGGTGAAGACGCCGTCAATGGGGTTCTGGCTTCCCTGTTAAAAGAAAAGGGCTTCTCCAGCGACCCCTACCCCACCAGCATGGATTTAGTGGCGAGACTCCGGGCCCGAGCCGAAGCCTCTCAGCAAGAGCTGATCACCGATATGCTGGAGCGAGTGGTCCTCTTTGACCTTCAGGTCGCAAGTGCCACCTCCGAGCTATTGGAAAATGGCAATTATCACGTCTTGTTGGAACTGGAGGCACGTAAATACGAAGCCGATGGAGATGGTCAGGAAAAAGAGATACCCATGAAGAACTGGATAGATGTCGCCATTTTTGTAGAAGATCCTGACAAAAATACCAGTTCAGATAATGTGCTCTACTTCGCCAAACAGGAGATCAGTGAAGAAACCACCTTGCTGGAGTTTGAGGTGAAGGGTAAACCGAGCATTGCCGGCTTTGATCCCTACATCAAGATGATCGACAAAAACCCGGACGATAACTTGCTGGCTATCGAGACTCTTTAGTTCCACAGGCCCAGTCTCCCCCGGTGCCTTAACTGCACCGAGGGAGACTGAAGGCCTAAATTTATTCTGGTCAATTACTGGTCAAATTGTGCTAGAATGCGCCACCATTCCAGTAGTGGAAACCAATAACTCTAACAATCTGTGAGTACCTGATGTCCGCACTTTCAGCTCTCGATGAAGATCCGCAACCCACAGGCACGCTAACCCTGCAAACCCTGGCTATGCCCCGCGATACCAATCCGCAGGGGGATGTTTTTGCCGGTTGGCTGATGTCGCAGATGGACCTCGCTGGCGCCATTCTCGCGCAAACCATGGCGCGCGGCCGTGTCACAACTGTTGCGGTGGGCAGCATGGTTTTCCTGCGCCCGGTTCCGGTTGGCTCAACAGTCAGCTGCTATGCGGAAGCTATCGAAGAAGGGCGCTCCTCGATTCGCACCATGGTTGAGGTTTGGCTGACGCGGGTGGATTCCGGTGAGCAGGTCAAGGTCACTGAAGGTGAGTTTGTATTTGTCGCTATCGACGATGCCGGCCGTACCAGGCCGCTGCCCTGATTGTAGGTTTCGAGTTCGCCGGCTGTAGAGCAACACAGCCGGCAATATCATCGGCCCAGTAGTTGGGCGCTAATCTTCCTTTAACTCTCTCGCCTGGTAGTAAGCCTCTTCACTGATCTCGTGGTAGGGCTTCACATCCCGTTCAAACTCCTTAAAGGCTTTGTAAACACGGGCAAACTCCGGGTCCTGCTGCGCCGTCTCCTGCATAATTTCGTTGTTGATCTTCTTCAGGTGAGACAGAACATCCTCCGGCAAGCGCTCCACTTTTACCCCGTGCACTTCTACCAGCTCCTTGAGGGCCCGGTTATTGCGTGCCGTATATTCGTCCAGCATATCCTGGTTAGCTTCACGGGCGGCGACTCGCACTATTTCCTGCAAATCAGCAGGCAGTTTTTCGAACGCCTTTTTATTAACGATAAATTCCAGGATAGAGCCCGGCTCATGCCACCCGGGGTAGTAGTAATACTCAGCGACCTGGTGGAAACCAAAAGCGAGATCGTTGTAGGGCCCCACCCATTCGGTAGCATCGATCACTCCAGTCTGGAGGGCGGTGTAGAGTTCTCCACCGGGAATGGTCACCGCAGTACCGCCTGCGCGGTTTAAAACCTCACCACCCAGGCCGGGAATACGCATCTTTAGGCCCTTTAAATCCTTCACCGACTCAATCGGTTTGTTAAACCAGCCCGCCATCTGCACGCCGGTGGAGCCCCCCGCAAGTGGAATCAGATTAAAGGGCTCGTAGATCTCCTCCCAGAGTTCGAGACCACCGCCGTGATGCAACCAACCATTCATTTCCTGGGCATTCAAGCCAAAAGGCACCGCAGTAAAAAACTGGGCTGCAGGCACCTTGCCTTTCCAGTAATAAGCAGCACCGTGTCCCATCTGCGCGGCGCCTTCCGATACAGCACCAAATACGCCCAGGGCAGGTACCAATTCACCGGCACCGTACACTTTGATCCTGAGACGCCCGGCTGACATCGCCTCGACTTTCTTGGCAAAACGCTCCGGCGCACTGCCGAGGCCAGGGAAGTTCTTGGGCCAGGTAGTAACTAATTTCCACTCGAACAGCTCTTTATTGCCCTCTGCGGAAAAGTGCTGGGCAGGACCCATTGATGCACGGGAAGCTACCAGGGCGGCGAAGGTAATGGCGAGCAGGGCTAAGAGCCCGAGAATGATGGCCGGGTACCAATTGAGTTTTTTCATTGCTACTAAATTATCGTTATTTTTGTATTGTACAAATTATCGGCAGACGCTTTGGTCGCCAACTTAGGTCCTCAGGGGAAGTTCCCTGTGATCTGACCCTGGTATTTTGAATGGATTCCCGCTATCGCTGGAATCCATTCACCACTATCTAACTTTCAATTCTGCATGCCTCTCAGTACCGACATGCTCCCGCACTCAGTATTTAATGCTTAGTGCCAGCTCAAGCCATCACTCAAAGCGGCTGCAACTTGGCCATTGAAAGTATCAGCCTCTTGTCGCCAACATCGTCAAAATTAACCAGCACCCGCATTCGAGGACCCGTTCCCTCAAACTCAATGACAGTTCCTTCACCAAACTTGGCATGGTCCACTCGCCCGCCCAGGACCAGCGGGGGCAAATCATCGAAGTCTGGCGCCGGGTCGGAAAACTGGCCTACCTTGCCGTAGTCCGCCTGATAGAGAGGACGGGAAATTTCGGTCTTCAGGCGCACTTCTTGTACAAACTTGGGCGGAATTTCGCCGATAAAGCGGGAAGGGCTGTTATAGGTTTCGCTGCCAAACAGACGCCGGTTTTCCGCGTAGGTAATGTATAGCTTGCGCATGGCGCGGGTGATACCCACGTAGCAGAGGCGTCTCTCCTCCTCCATGCGGCCGGGCTCCTGCGCCGACATCTTGTGGGGGAACAGGTTTTCCTCCACACCCGCCATAAATACCAGGGGAAACTCCAAGCCTTTGGCGGAGTGCAGGGTCATCAGCTGGACGGCATCCTCAAACTCATCCGCCTGACCTTCACCGGCATCGAGGGCAGCGCTGTCGAGGAACTGGTTAAGAAGCGGAATTTCCTCTTCATCTTCCTCTCCTTCGGGCAGGCCTGCACCGGTAAAGCCGCGACAGGCAGTGACCAGTTCCTGCAAGTTCTCCACCCGTGTTTGGCCTTTCTCGCCTTTCTCTTTGCCGTGAAACTCCAGCAAACCGCTGTTTTCGATCACATCCTCAGCAATAGCATCCAACTCTTTATCTTCTGCATTTGCTGCCAGCTGGTTAATCAGGTCCAGGAAGCTCTGCAGGGCATTGCCGGCGCGAGCAGCCAATACCCGTTGCTGCAACATCAGCTTGGCCGCCTGCCACAGGGAGCAGCCCTGCTCCCGGGCATAAGAACGCACCATCTCTACAGTGCGCGCACCGATGCCACGGGTGGGTGTATTCACCACCCGTTCAAACGCAGTATCATCATCGCGGTTGGTAATCAGGCGTAAATAAGACAGGGCATTCTTGATTTCCAGGCGCTCGTAGAAGCGCTGGCCGCCATAGATACGGTAGGGCACCTGCTCGCGCAAAAGCCCCTCTTCAAGTACCCGGGATTGGGCATTGGAGCGGTAGAGGATAGCGATGCTGTCGCGGCGATTACCGTCGCGCACCCAGTCATTGATGCGCTCGACAATAAAGCGCGATTCATCCTGTTCGTTGTAGGCCGCGTAGACGGCGATGGGCTCACCCTCTTCACCCTTGGTCCACAACTCCTTGCCCAAGCGGCCACTGTTATTAGCGATCACCGCATTAGCCGCGTTCAGAATGGTGGAGGTGGATCTGTAGTTCTGCTCCAGTCGCACCGTCTGCACTTCTCGTAAATCTGTGGAAAAGTGCTGGATATTCTCGATCTTGGCACCGCGCCAACCGTAGATGGACTGATCATCGTCACCCACGGCGGTGATATGGCACTGCTCACCGGCAAGTAGGCGCAGCCAGGCATATTGAATCGTGTTGGTGTCCTGGAACTCATCCACCAGAATATGGGGGAAGCGCCGGCGGTAGTGGGCCAGAATAGCGTCGTTATTCAGCCAGAGCTCGTGGGCCCGCAGCAGCAGCTCGCCGAAATCCACCAATCCACCGCGCTGACAGGCCTCTTCATAGGCGAAATAGATTCGCACCATGGTCTGCAACCAGGGATCGGCGCCGGCATTGATATATTGCGGGCGCAGACCTTCATCTTTCTGCGCACCAATCCACCACTGGGTTTCACGCGGTGACCACTTTTTATCATCCAGCCCCAGATCTGCCTGTACCCGCTTGATCAGACGCAGCTGGTCATCGGAATCCAGAATCTGGAAGTTCTGCGGCAACTTGGCTTCTTGCCAGTGAGCCTTGAGCAGGCGGTGAGCCAGGCCGTGGAAGGTGCCCACCCACATGCCAAAGGTATTCACCCCCAGCAGCTCTTCGATACGGGCGCGCATCTCGCGGGCCGCCTTGTTGGTAAAGGTTACCGCCATAATGGAGTAGGGCGAGGCGCCCTCCACCTGCATCAGCCAGGCGATGCGGTGTACCAGCACCCGGGTCTTGCCCGAGCCGGCACCGGCCAGAACCAATTGATTGCCGGGCGCGGCAGCTACTGCTTCGCGCTGGGCGTCGTTGAGGGGGTCTAAAATCTGAGATACGTCCATGGGCGAAGATTGTACCAGAGCTGATGCACAAGACCTGTGTAAATAAACAGGATTTTGTCCCGCCTGACAATGTAATGTGATGTCGCTCGCCAGCAGAGGGCACAGCGGCTAAACTGCGCCATCTGGCATAGAGAAGGAAGTCCTGTGAAACCGGCGGAAGTAACGCAACGAATCAGTGAACAACTGTCATCCATGCGCAAATCAGAGCGCAAGGTGGCGGAGTATATTCTCGCCAACCCCGATGAAATCATTCATATGCGCATCGTCGACCTGGCTACTGAAGCCCAGGTGAGTGAACCTACCGTGGTGCGCTTTTGTCGCGCCGTGGGCTGCTCCGGATTCCAGGAGTTCAAGCTGAACCTGGCGCAGCAGCTGGCTTCCAGCCCCAGCTTCGGCCAGATTGCGGTTACGGAAACGGATACCATTGCCGAGTACAAGCGCAAGGTTTTCGACTCCACGGTGGATACCCTGCTGAAAGTCCGCGATAGAATTGACGACCGTGCCCTCGAGGCCGCTGTCACTGCGATGGCCGCTTCCAAGCGGGTGGAATTCTTCGGTTTTGGCGCCTCCGGTGCCGTCGCTGCCGATGCCCAGCACAAGTTCTTCCGCCTACAGTTGGCCACCGCTGCTCACTCAGACCACCACATCCAGAATATGTCGGCCATGTCCATGCAAGCGGGGGATGTAGTAGTAGCTATCTCCCAGAGCGGTCGCACCAAGGCGTTACTTCGCTCCATGAGCATGGCAAAAGAGCAGGGCGCTCTGGTGGTTGGTTTGGCACCCAGCGGCTCGCCGGTGGCACAACAAGCCAGCATCCCACTGGAAGTGGATGTAGAAGAGGATATTGAGATCTATACGCCGCTGTCCTCGCGCATCGCCCACCTGGTGGTAATCGATGTCCTCGCTATCGGCGTAGCCCAGCGCAAAGGTCCTCAGCTACAGGAGCACCTGTTGAAACTGAAACAGGGACTGTACACATTGCGGGAAGACAAGCACTAAACTCCCTGATATCCAAAGCGGGCAAGGGACAATGTGCCCGCCCGTTTCTACCAAAGCCATTTCCCGCCAATTGGGCTTTGCCGGGAAGATCCTTCCAGGCTGTACCTGAGCAACATAATGACATCCATCGCTTCTAACCCGGACGAGAAAGCCCCGCGCTGGCTAGTGGTGTGGCTGGCCGCACTCGTTTCTCTGACACCTTTTTCCATCGACAGCTACCTGCCGGCCATTCCGGCGATGGCGGCGGCCCTGGATACAGAAGTCGAGCGGATGCAGTACTCAGTGTCCAGTTTTCTGCTGGGCTTTGCCCTCGGACAACTGTTTGGCGGACCATTATCAGATCGCTGGGGACGGCGCCTTGTAGGAACCATCGGCCTCAGTATCTATATAGCCAGCTCCCTGTTAGTCCTGTTTACCGACCATGTAGACCAACTGATTATCCTGCGCTTCTGCCAGGCAGTTGGCGGCGGCTTTGCCACAGTAATATGTGCTGCAATTGTGCGCGACCTACACAGTGGCCGTGAGGCGGCAAAAATTATTTCCCTGATTAGCACCATCATGCTGATTGCACCGCTGATCGCCCCGGTGATCGGCTCTGCACTACTAGCCGTTGGCGGCTGGCAAAGTATTTTCGTCTTTTTGTTACTGTACGCTCTTGCAATGCTCGTACTAGTACAGTTGCTGCTACCAGAGACCGTCTCCCGCTTTACCCGCGCACGCCGCCAGATGATGCCGCTAAAGTCTCTCGTGGGCAGCTACGGCCAGGTTTTGCGCAATCCCCGCGCTATTGGGTTCCTGATTGCACAGGCCTGTGTCAGCGGTTCGATGTTTATCTACATCACCACCGCTCCCTTTGTGTTTATGGATTACTTCGGTGTTAGTGCAAATCAGTTTCCACTGTTTTTCGGTATCTGCGTGCTCGGGCTTATTTGCATGGTTCAGGTGAACATCCGCCTGCTGAACTTTTTTGAGCCGCGCAATATCCTGCTGGCGGGTATTGTGTTGCAGCTATTGGGTTGCGGCCTGCTGCTGCTGGGAACTATGACAGGAGTCAAAGAACTTACCCTGTGGATGATTCCCCTGGTACTGGTGATGAGCTGTATCGGTATTACCGGCCCCAATGCCGCCGCCTGTTATTTGGAATTCTTCCCCAAAATCAGCGGTAGTGCCAATGCGCTATACGGCGCCGCCCTGTTTATTACCGGGGGGATACTGGGTGGACTGGCGAGCAGCCTGCACACCGGAACCCTGACACCTATTGCAGGATCTATGGCGGGCTGTGCTTTTGTAGCGCTGCTGTCTGCACTATTTGTCGCCAAGGTTCGCCAACCGATCGAGTCCGATATCCCTGCAACCCGGCGCTTTACCCCGCGTTAATGGCAGCTCTTTACACCGGCTCTAAACTTTCCTCCTGAAGCGCCCGCTGCACTGCGGGCCTTTCTTCCATTCTATTTTGGAATGCTTGAAGCCGGGGCCACCGGGGCATATCAAACTGCTGATGTTTTAGCCAGCGAGAGAGAACATACAGGTAGGCATCGGCAACCGTGAAACCGTCTCCCATTAAGTAGTCTTTATCAAGCTGCCCTTCGATATAGTCAAACCAGCGGATAAGCCTAACCCGGGAATCCTCCTGTTCTTCTTCTGTACCATGCCAAAACAGTGGTTTGAATAGCTTGTGGACTTCAGCACTGAGGAAGTTGAGCCATTCGAGAAGCCGGTAATGGGCCAGGGTGCCCACTGGTGGCGCCAGTTGCGCGTCGGGCTTTTGCTCCGCTAAAAACTGGACGATTGCCGGGCCTTCTGTCAGCACTTCCCCACCTTCAAGTTGCAGCGCCGGCACATACCCCTTTGGGTTAATCCTTGTAAAATCATCGCCGTTTTCCAGCTCGTGGGTTTTTAGATTGACCTTTTGCAGGCCCAGATTGATCCCTGCTTCACAAGCGACAATATGAGGCGATAGAGAGCAAACACCCGGTGCATAAAAAAGCTTCATGGTAATCCTGTAGAGTCATTACCTATATCCAGGCAGTATAGGCCCGGCTAATTTCTCCCCACTGAAGCTCGACTGAAACTGGCTTGAATTCCTCTCTACAACTGTTGCTGAAATCTACTTACCGCGTATCCAATGATCCAGGCTAAAGCGACCGGCACCGGCACAGGTCAGAATCAGGAAACCACCGGCAATCGTGATATTTTTCATAAAGCTGGTCATTTCTGTTGCATCACCAGGGGACAGGTGTACCAGGAAGGCCGAAGCGAGACAGAACAGGAAAAGGACAAAAGCAGAAATCCGGGTGAATATCCCCAGTAACACCGCGAGCCCTCCCACCAACTCAATAACGATGACCAGGGGCAAAATGAAGCCGGGTATCCCCATGGAAACCATAAAGGCCTCTGTCATTTCGTAGCCGCCAATTTTATTCCAGCCGGCAAATATAAAGATCAGCGACATCAGTACCCGACCGATCAGCTTTGAGGTGTCGCACAACATCGAATGCTTCACTACTACTTCCTCAATTGCGCATTTATGGGTATGGACTATCAACCAGTGTAGACACTGTCGTGAAAATTCATGAGATAGTCGGTAGCTGCCTTTACTCAGGAGGGATAAAAACCACTAGACTGGCGTGATAATCATCCTTTTTATTTTCAATAGTCAGTAGGAATCTACTAATTGGCAGTTAGAAAGTAATGAAGTAATGTTTAAAAAGCTAAGGCATTAATGAATTTTAGTGGGTAGGGGAAGTCGATCCGTTTGAGCGCAAAACTGAAAAATGCAGTTGTGTGGCGCCCTAGAGCCGCTACAATTGCGCGCCCATATAAAAGGGAGTTGGCCGCTTGTGCCTGCGCGGCCCGCCCCGGTGTAATCCTGTTGCCCTAGATCCACTCCAAGGGAAATCGAGCAGCCTCTGCACGACTACAATAACGGCACACTCACCATCATATAAATTGCCGCCGGGGCGCTCCCCAAAATGGCATTAAACCATCCGAGAATATTTCAGCGCTGGAGTCCACACACGGCATGGAAGTTTATTACACCTTTTGTTTTCTTGCCGCCGTATCAGTTTTTCTGGGCTTCTTGAACCAATACGTATTGCGCGCCCAAACCACAATCGCTATTACCGCCGGTGCCCTGGCCCTATCACTATTGGTCACCGCCCTGGGCAAGTTGGGGGTGGTGGAGTTGCGCACCTGGGCAGATCAGCTTCTGCCGCTGCTCAACCTTGAGGATATTCTGCTCAAGGGAATGCTCGGGTTTCTGCTTTTTGCCGGCAGTTTACATATCGATCTGTTGGAACTGCGCAACCAGAAACTGGAGATCGGTCTTCTCGCCATTGTCGGTACCCTCATTTCCACCTTTGTGGTCGGGGCCCTTCTTTACTGGTTCCTGATGCTGATCAATATGCCGGTGGCTTTTGTTTACTGCCTGTTATTTGGTGCATTGATCTCTCCCACCGACCCTATCGCCGTACTGGCAATTATGAAAAACCTGAAGGCCCCGGAGCAGGTTTCCATTCAGGTGGAAGGTGAGTCCCTGTTCAACGATGGCTTCGGTATCGTGATCTTCGCGGTGATTTACGCACTCGCTTTCGAAGGCGGCCAACCCACAGTACCGGCAGTGGCTGAGCTATTCGCCATCGAGGCACTGGGGGGCATATTGCTGGGACTGATCATTGGTGGCGTTTTCCACTGGGCTATTTGTTGTACCAATGATCACAGCCTGGAATTGATGCTGACCATGGTTATTCCCACTGCCGGTTTTTCCCTGGCCAATGTACTCGGGGTCTCCGGCGCCCTGGCAATGGTGGTGAGTGGCATTATTATTGGCAACTTTACCCGAGAGCGCGGCTTTTCCCGGGTGAGCCAACACGAGCTGGATAATTTCTGGAGCATCACCGAGGACTTCCTCAACGGTTTGCTCTTCCTGCTGGTGGGCCTGTTCCTGATTACAATCGACCTGCGCCCTTCCGACTACCTGTTGATGGCAGTGGGCATTGTCATTGTTCTTACCGCCCGGGTTTTCGCTGTCGGCATACCCTTCCTGTATTTAAAAAGTCGCCGCAAGTACCACCCCTATACCAACCGGATTTTGATCTGGGGAGGGCTGAAAGGTGGTCTGGCATTGGCGCTGGCGATGTCGATTCCCGCCGGCAGTGCCTTCGTCCAGGGACAGGACCTTCGCTACCTGTGGGTGGTCATGACCTATGGCGTAGTGCTCTTTTCTATCGTCGTACAGGGCTCTACCATAGCGCCATTGATTCGTCGCAGCCGGGAGTTTTCTGAGCCCGAACGCGACGAGCCCCAGCAACCGACAGCCAAATAGCGATAACGATTAAATGGAACACTCCGGCTTCCTTATTGAGGCAGTAATTTTCATGGCTGCCGCAGTGATTGCGGTACCCATTGCCACCCGCCTGGGCCTGGGCTCAGTCCTCGGTTACTTACTCGCCGGGGTGGCCATAGGCCCAAGTGCCCTGGGCCTGGTCGGCGATGCCAGCGATGAAATGCACGTTGCCGAGTTTGGTGTTGCACTCATGCTGTTCCTGATCGGCCTGGAGCTGCAGCCGAAGAAATTGTGGAAAATGCGCGGTGCTATCCTCGGCACCGGTAGTGCCCAATTACTGTTTTCCGCTGCGGCCATCGCTGGGTTGGTTCTCGCCTTTTCCGAGATGGATTGGCGCTCTTCGGTGGCTATCGGGCTGATCCTGGCACTGTCCTCAACTGCGATCGTATTGCAATCCCTCAGTGAAAAGGGCCTGCTGAAAAGCCAGGGCGGGCGCGCTGCATTTGCGGTACTTTTGTTCCAGGATATCGCTGTTATTCCCATCCTCGCGCTATTGCCACTGCTGGCAGGTACCGCTGCCAGCCCCCATGAAAGTGGCTTGAGTGGTTGGTATTACGCATCGGCAGTTATCGGCACCATGCTGGCTTTTATTTTCGCCGGACGTTACCTCCTCGGTCCCTTACTGCGTCTAATGGCAGGCAGCCAAGTGCGCGAACTGTTTACCGTGAGCGCGCTACTGATCGTATTTGCCGCAGCTGCGGTAATGACCTGGCTGGACCTATCGCCGGCACTGGGTACTTTCCTCGCCGGGGTACTGCTGGCCGAGAGCGAGTTCCGCCATGAGCTGGAAGCGGATATACAGCCTTTTAAGGGCCTGCTGTTGGGCCTCTTCTTTATCGCCGTTGGTGCCAGCCTGAATTTCTCCCTGATCGCGGACAACCCGTTGGTGCTTATCGGATTAGCATTGGCGTTGGTGCTGGTTAAATTTACCGTGCTGTTTGCCCTGGCGCGCACCTTGCGAATGTCAAAGGGCGAGGATTGGTTGTTCGCGCTGTCATTGGCGCAAGCCGGTGAATTCGGTTTTGTACTGGTGGCGTTCTCTACCCAGCTTCAGGTCCTGAGTGCGGACATCGGCAACCTGTTAGTAGCTCAAATTGCTCTGACCATGGCCCTGACACCAGTGCTGCTGCTGATCTACGAACAGTTTATCCAGCCGCGGTTTGTCACCGGCCCAGAGGTTCCCGCCAACATAGATACATCACCGCCTGTGGATTCCGGCTCACCGGTAATCATTATTGGCTACGGGCGCTTTGGGCAGATCGCCGGGCGACTTCTAAATGCCTGCGGTTTCAATACCACTTTGCTCGAACGCAATGCAGAACAGCTGGATCTGGTGCGCCGCTATGGTATCAAGGCTTACTACGGGGATGCCTCGCGAGAGGATCTGCTGCGCGCCGCCGGAGCCCAAAATGCAAAGCTGGTTATCCTGACCTTGAGCGACCAGGCCGCCTGTTTGGAAATTGTGGCCCAGCTGCAAAAACACTTCCCCAATGTGTCCATCCTCGCCCGGGCCCGCAACCGTATGCACCAATATGCTTTGATGGAAGCCGGGGTCCGCTATATCTTCCGCGAGACCGTGGACTCGGCCCTGACCATCGGCGAAAAGGCGCTGGAACTATTGGGACTCAGTCCCATACAGGCGCGCCGCGCCGCCTTGAAATTCAAGCAACACGACCAGCGTATGCTGGAGGCACTTTTCCCCTACTGGCGCGATGAGTCCCAGCATATTGCACAAAGCCGAATCTATCGCGAGCAACTTTTACAGGCGTTACAACAAGACCGCCGCGACAAGGACCTGCATCTGGATCACTACTGGGAAGAAGCCAGGCCCGAGATGGAAAAACAGTAAGCCGCTTATTGGCCCTAGGGGTTGTCATTAAGCACGACAATGGCAGCCCTGCCAGGACTCAGACTCTCGCTGATATGCCCCTTTCCGTGTAAATCATTGGCTAATAAGATATCTCCGGGAGCAAAGATATATTGTTCACCGGAGCTGGTCGTGAGCTTCACCCTGCCTTCAAGATAAAGAATAAACTGCGCCTGCGGGGCACAGTGCCAATCAAAACGCTGCCCCTCGCTAAACTCCCGGAACTGCACCTGCTTGGCGGGATAGGGGATTGAGTAATTACCCAGGGGCTCGCGCTGGGGACTGTCTATTTTTCTTTTCTGAAAAAGGGAAATCCCATTAACTGAACACAGCTCTACAAACTCCATATCAAGTTTTCACCAATTTAAGCGTGTCTATTACAAGAGAAAATTTATTCTTTGTTAATTAAGCTCGCCTCTACCAGATCGACCTCCAAAACCAATTTGCGGTGGAGTTCATCATCAATCTTCCTGGAGACACGCAATTCCAACAGTTGTTCGCGCTCAGCAGAAAGTGCGGCAAGGTGGTAATGACGCTCAACCCTGGAACGCATCCAGATAATATCCTCGCTTTCATCTTCTCCTAGGGTTATGCGCCGCCGATAAATAGCCAAAAGATGATCCACCGCCTCAAAAGCGAGATCGCGATCTTTTTCGCCTCGATCAATATCATGACGCATATTCATTAGCTGATTCACTGCTGCTGTGGCAGCAGATATTCGCGCGCCTTTTTCATCACCGATAGCGGCAAAATTGGGGGCTTCGGGTAAACGGCGCAATAGAACAGGCAATAAAAAACTTGCCAGCAATAAGGAAAGCAAAATAACGCCCATTGCAATAATCAGGGCTAAATCACGGCCGGGCAACGGCTTTCCATCTGTCATAGCGAGGGGAAGGGAAAAGGCTCCCGCCAATGTAATCGCCCCTCTTACCCCGGCGATGGTCAACACGCTAACCAATAAAAAATGGGTACCAAAAGATTCTACTTTCTGCCCAAAACGTGAGAGATATAGGGAGACCCATACCCACACAAATCTCAGGAGAAGTAGTACAACAAATATTGCCAGGACATAAAAAATAATTGTTAAGTCACCAGTGTGGCGCGCGCCGGAGAAATCCGCTCCGGTAATTCGAACCAATTGCTCTCCCAACAAAACAAAAATAATACCGTCAAGAACTGCTTGTACTGTTTTCCATACTGCACGGCGGTCCATCCGTGTAGTCGACATTTCCGCGCCGTGTAAGGTGGTATAGTGAGTCGCAATTCCAGCACTGGCTGCCGCCAAAATACCCGATACCTGTAAAGTATGGGCGGCGATATATGCCGCAAAGGGCACTAATAAGCTCACCAGAACTTGTACAGTAGTGTCCTCACCGCCAATTCTGACCAGCAGACGCAAAATATATCCACAGGCAAATGCCGCTCCAGCACCAATAACCACACCGCCGATAGCGACCCAGAAAAAACCAGCCAGTGCGTGGGGAAATGAAAAGGTCCCGGTGAGGGCAGCAATCACTGCAAAACGGAAAATATCCAATCCCGAGGCATCATTAAACAGGGACTCTCCGGCGAGGATATGCTCCAGCCGTGGTGGCATAGAAGTTCCACCGTGGACCACCGATACCGCCACGGGATCGGTCGGTGCCAAAATTGCCGCTACTGCAAAAGCCACCGCCAGTGGCATGACAGGCACCAACCAGGAAATAAAATATCCCATACCCACAACGGTAAAAAGCACCAAGCCAATAGCCAAGGTAACAATGGCACCGATATCACGAAACAGGGCGCCTTTCGGTATTCGCCAACCGGCAATAAACAATAAGGGCGGAACAAACAGCAGGAAAAAAATTTCTGGCTCGAGGGGTATTTCTATTCCCAAAAAGCTACCCAGTATTGCTCCCGCAGCAATTTGCAATAGAGGCAGTGGAATAGGTAAAGGCAACAGGCGCGCAATAACCAGGGTAATGGCCACAACTAACAACAGCACCAGCGCAATAACCAGATAGTGCATTACTCGCTACAGTTCCCTGTGACGCCTTATTGAAATAGATCTCTCCCTAGTGCTGCTCACTCAATATCAGGAAGTTTATGCGAGAATAGAAAACAGGGAATAAATTCTGAGAAAAAGTACCGGCGCTTTGCGGCGCTCCAAAAAATTACTCTACAAATTTGGCAGAGTTTTTGGAGTTTCTTTACTCAAACATATCCGGCTGTTCTTTTGCAATTACATTGTAGAGAGGCTGAAAGCTAAATAATCCCGCCAGTTCAGTTCCCACAACCGCCCGGGTTCGCATTGCCACCTCTGGATCGATCAAAATAGGCTGCCCAGCTGCTTCCGCCAGTAATTGAGCCTGGCAGCTTTTTTCCATAGTGATATACCACCAGGCAGCTTCATCAACGGATTTACCCACCGTCAGTAAGCCGTGATTCTGCAATATCAGTGCTTTGTGGTTACCCAAGGCTTTAGCAAGGGCCGCACCTTCTCCCATTTCCAATACCACGCCGGAAAAAGTATCCAACAAACCGTGGTCCTGATAAAAGGCACAAGCATCCTGGGTAATGGGATCCAGAAGGCGCCCGAGAGTAGACCAACTTTTCCCATAAAGGGAATGAGCGTGCGCAGCGGCTACCACATCCGGGCGGGTTTTATGGATGTGAGAATGAATAGTAAAGGCTGCGCCATTAAGGTAACCATCCCCCTCAACCACCTCTCCTTGATGATTGACCAGCAACAGTTGTGACACCGTCATCTGTTTAAAGGAAACCCCCATGGGGTTGACCCAAAAATGATCGTCATATTCCGGGTCACGGACAGTGATATGACCGGCTACGCCTTCATCAAAACCAAATTTTCCAAACAGCCGAAAAGCCGCCGTCAGCTTCCTCTTACGCTCTTCACGAACTTGTTCTGGCGGCTGGGTTGGCTCGCCAAGCAACATATTGATGTCGCCATTCATAACAGCAGCATCAATACCGGTTTTTGTTTTATTTTTTTCTGTTGTAGCCACCTAGCGGCCCTCTCATCTTTGGAAAATGCCGAGGCATGGTTATAGCATGACTTTTATTTTCTATGCGAGGATTAATAACTTAATAAAATGGTGACTGCTTAATGCGGAAAAATATAAAAGTGACTTTGATGTCTTTTCTATCAGTTTATTTTCGCGCGGTAGAAATATAAGCAAAAATTTACTGCCAAATAATGAAAAATTAGTATCTTGCACTTAGTTTCTTTTACTGAATAATTAGGACTGTTTACTCAAAGTAAATTCCCACCCAGATGTCATAGATATGACTCTGAGTAGGAGAGAGTTTACTCTATCAAAAACCTTCCAGGACTATCTTTCCTTTTGCAGCCTGGGATTCGATAAGCTGATGTGCTTTTAAAAGGTTATTTGCATTTATTTTCCCAAAATTCTGCCCCATAGTGGTTTTAATTAATCCCTGGTCAATTAATTCCGCAAGTTCATTCAACAGAACATGCTGGGCAACCATATCCTCGGTAGAAAACAGCGCGCGAGTAAACATAAACTCCCAGTGCAGGGACAGACTCTTCTGCTTCAGTGCCATAACATCCAAGGAGGCGGGGTCGTCAATCAAACCAAACTTGCCTTGAGGTCTGATACTTTTGATAATTTCCGTCAAGTGCTCTTCGGTATTAGTGAGGCTAACAACATAGTCGACGCCATCGATACCCTCGCGACTTAACTGTTCGCTAAGAGACTGCCGATGATTGATCACATGGTGGCTTCCAAGCTCTTCAAGCCAGCTTTTGGTTTCGGGGCGGGAGGCAGTACCTATCACAGTCAAATTGGTCAGACAACGGGCCAACTGGACCATAATCGAACCTACGCCACCAGCGGCACCAATGATCAGCAGTGACTTGTTGTTTGCCCCTTTACCCACCGCAACTTGCAGGCGGTCGAATAGCATTTCCCAAGCGGTAATCGCAGTGAGAGGCAGCGCCGCTGCCTCGGCACAGCCAACCGTCTTGGGGGCAGTACCAACGATTCTCTCATCCACCAGCTGGTACTGGGCATTGCTGCCCGAACGGGAGATATCGCCCGCATACCAAACCCTATCGCCAACCTTAAAGAGTCCCGCTTCCGGGCCTACCGCTTTCACTATGCCCACAGCATCCCAGCCAAGTACCTTCCACTGACCGGTATCCGGGCTGGCCCGCTGCCTCACCTTAGTATCTACCGGGTTAACTGAAACGGCCTGTACTTCTACAAGCAGATCCTGGCCGGAGACTTGCGGTATGGGGAGGGTTATATCCTGTAGCGCTTCTTTATCACTGCTTGGCAGAGACTGTTGATAACCGACGGCCTTCATCATCAGTTTTATCCTTTTCCAAATGGGGTAACTAGTGTGAAGGTATCTTAAAAAGGAATATCCACAGGAAAAACTGCCTTCTCGCAGAAGCTGTTTCAATTATTTTTTTAAATTCCAGTAACTATGGATAACTCTATCCACAGTTATCCACAAAGCTGAACTAGGGAACGGGGAAATGGCTATCTGTGGAAAACTTGAGAAGAAATTTACTCACCAAGGCATTAAATTTTTGCGCTGCTTCCAGAAACAGGAAATGGCTTCCTCCTTCCGCCACATCAAAGATCTCAAGCCTGGAACCCGCAACTTGCTGGTGAATCCACTGCTGGCACTCTACTGGGTGTGGACTGGCACGACCGAAAGCCACTAGCGTCGGCTTATCAATCCTGGGGATAAAATCCCGCCAGTCCTTTGTTACGTTATCCACAAAAAGCTTTGCAGCCCAGCGACGGGGACACTGCAGGTTAACCGCAACCAGCTCATCCCGTTGGGTTTTCCCCATTAAAGGCGTGACCATAGACATAAGAATTTGGCGGGTGGCCTCAGCACCTTGTTTTCCAACCAAGTTATCCACAAACTGGAAGAGGCTCTCCGGGGTCAGTATGCCTCCAGCTGCCAATCGCTCCGCTTCACTCCAGGCGGGATCTGCCAGTAGACAGGGGGGTTCATCGATTAGCACTAGTGCACTGACCCTATCCCCACCAAACATTTCCAGGTAGCTCCATATCACCGAGCAGCCGGCGGAGTGGCCGAGTAAATGAAGGGGTTCCTGTTGCAGACTTGAGATCAGCTCTTGCAAGTCCTTGGCGAGGCGGGAAATTCGATAGCCATGATTGGGCTTGTCAGACTGACCATGACCACGCATATCCAGCGCGATCACACGAAACTGATCGCTGAGCCCAGCAAGCTGATGTTTATACAACACCGCCCCCTGGGACCAGCCGTGTAGCATCAATAATATGGGGCCGCTGCCGGCCTCTAGATAACGCAGGGTGACGCTATCAGAGGTAGTAAATTCACACAGCTTTACTCGCTTGTGCATAAACCTTTTGCGGCAGGTAAACGGTTATTCAACCGTGACTGATTTAGCCAGGTTTCTGGGTTGATCCACATCAGTACCTTTCAGCAACGCTACATGGTAACTCAATAGCTGCAGCGGCACGGTGTAGAGAATCGGCGCCAGACTCTCTGGGGAATCTGGAACTTCCACCACGGTAATACCTTCTTCACTGGTAAATCCGGCCTTGGGGCTGGCGAAAACAAACAGTTGCCCACCCCGTGCACGCACTTCCTGCAAATTGGATTTGAGTTTTTCCAGCAGCTCATCATTGGGGGCAACGACAACCACGGGCATATCGCCGTCCACCAGTGCCAGGGGGCCATGCTTCAATTCGCCGGCGGGATAGGCCTCCGCGTGGATATAGGAAATTTCCTTCAGCTTTAGAGCGCCCTCCAGAGCAATGGGGAATTCGACACCACGCCCTAAGAAAAGAGCGTGGTTCTTCTCTGCAAAGGCCTTGCTGGTGTTTTTAACCACCTTATCCAGACCGGTAAAACTCTCCATTAGCTCAGGTAACTGGTGCAAGGCGCTGACCAGCTCACCTTCACGCTCCGCCGACAGGCCATTGACCTTGGCGAGGGCGATACAGAACAGTTGTAAGGCTACCAATTGGGTCGTAAAGGCTTTGGTCGAGGCCACACCAATCTCAGGGCCCGCCTCGGTCATTAGCGATAGCTCAGACTCTCGCACCAATGAGCTGTTGGGCACATTGCAGATGGTCATGGAGGCCAGGTAGCCCAGGTCCTTGCCCTGGCGCAGGGCGGCGAGGGTATCAGCCGTTTCCCCGGATTGGGAAATACTCACAAACAGCGTTCCCGGACGCACCACTTTCTTGCGATAGCGCAGTTCACTGGCCACCTCCACCGAGCAGGGAATACCGGCCCAGTCCTCCAGCCAATAGCGGGCTACCATACCCGCATGGTAACTGGTGCCACAGGCCACTATCTGTACCTGCTCCACCTTGGGCAAAATCTCCTGGGCGCGGGCACCAAGGGCCTGGGCCAACACTGAGCGCTCACCGATACGGCCCGCCAGAGTGGCTGCGACCACCTGGGGCTGCTCGAAAATCTCTTTCTGCATAAAGTGGCGATAGCGCCCTTTATCGGTAGCTTCATGACCGCCGGTCAATTTGTGCACCGGGCGACTGACTTCCTCTCCCAACTTGTCTCGAACTGCGATGCCACCGCGACGCACTTCCGCCACATCGCCCTCTTCGAGGAATATAAAGCGATCAGTCACCTGGCGCAGGGCCATAGGGTCAGAGGCAATAAAGTTCTCTTCAATACCCACTCCCAGGACCAGCGGACTACCAGAGCGGGCACAGGCCAAAACTTCCGGCTCTTCATGACTAACAACCGCGAGGGCGTAGGCACCTTCCAGTATATGCGTGGCTTCAGTCACAGAGTCGACCAGGCTGCGGCCCTCAGAACTTAATGAGTGAATAAGGTGAACCACAACTTCAGTATCGGTTTCAGACTCAAACTCATAACCTTTTCCCTGAAGCTCTGAACGCAATTCCTGATGGTTTTCGATAATGCCGTTGTGAACCAGAGCGATATGGCCTGACAGATGGGGATGGGCATTCTCATCGGAGGGAACACCGTGGGTAGCCCAACGGGTATGGGCAATGCCAATATGGCCCTCGGCGCTCTCCTCACTTAATTTGGCTTCCAAATCTGCGACCTTGCCCAGGCTTTTGCGCAATTGCAGCTGGCCATCTCCACTGCTTAAGCAGACTCCGGCTGAGTCGTAACCGCGATACTCCAAGCGGCGCAGCCCTTCCAGAAGAATCCCCGTCACATTGCGCTGTGCCAGCGCACCTACGATTCCGCACATAATTATTTCCTCATTAACCCGGGAGTCTCGCCGCCCATTAACATTTCAGGCTGAGCGCCTCCGCTCCTATCTTCAGCGGCACAAATGAGCTGGATCCCCAGCTGCTCCAGTTTTTGGCCCACGGCATCCGCCAGGCCATCATCAGTTACCAGGATATCGACCTGCTCCCAGGACAATTCCAGATTGGGAATCCGCTTCCCCACTTTACTGGACTCCGCCAGTACAACCACTTCCCGCGCAACTTCCGCCATTACGCGGGAGAGGCCAATTTGTTCATTAAATGTACAGGTACCGCGTTGCAAATCGATTCCATCGGCACCAATAAAAGCGCGATCGAAGTCGTATCCTCTCAGTACCTGTTCTGCAACCTGCCCCTGGAAGGCCTCAAAGTGTGGGTCCCAGGTGCCTCCGGTCATCAACAGCGTCGGTTCGTTTTCAAGTTCGCGCAGTGCATTGGCCACATGCAGCGAGTTGGTCATCACCACTAGGCCGCGCTTGTTTTCAAGCTCGGGAATCATTGCCGCCGTGGTGCGACCGTAATCGATCACAATTCGATGGTGATCCGGTATCAGTTCAGCAGCGACTCGACCAATGGCCCGCTTGCTCCCTGAGGGCCCTTCTTCATTGACCAACTCCCTCGGCACTGGGATAGCACCACCGTGGCGACGCAGCAACAAGCCGTGATTTTCCATTGCCGTCAGATCCTTTCGAATCGTAACTTCCGAAGTTCCGAACTGCCGCGCCAATTGCTCGACACTGGTCTCTCCTACTTCATTTAGCAAGTGGAGAATGCCGTGGCGGCGCTGTTGAGTGTTGCGTTTGGACATAGGCATACAAGTTTCGTTTCGAAACTAAAAGATAGCAAAACGAAACTAAAGTTCCCACAACTTTTATCAATAACCACTACTCAACTGATTAGATACCGGTATAGGACCCACTCAGACTGTCTGCTAGAGAGACAAAGTTTCCAACATTGTCTGAAGAAAGCGCGCCAACTCTCCACCGGTAACGGCCCGGTGATCGGCACTGATAGAGAGAGGGAGTAGGGGGCGAAGTGCCGGCCATCGATTGACCACCACAACTCCCTGGCACACCCGCCCGGCACCGACAATGGCAACAGTGGGCGGCATGACTACCGGAGTGGCATAACGACCGGCTATGGAGCCGAAGTTGGAGAGAAGTATGCTTGCCCCCTGGAGGTCTCGCTGGGCGATCCCGGTCTCGCGGGCCTGGTGTTTAAAGTCCGCCACCTGCTGGAGCAGATCTTCATCAGTACGCTGGGCAACATCCCTGAGTACCGGCACATAGAGCCCTCGCGGAGAGTCCACTGCCAAGCCAATATTGATACTGCCCTGCGGCGCCAGCTTATCATCCTGATACAGGGCATTGAGGGTAGGTTCCGCCTCACAAGCTTCCTGTACTGCACGAATCAATCGCAGCAGCGCCGGAGCACTACCCCACCAGTTGGAAATATCCGCATCGTCACACAGCGTTATCTGCTTTACCTCATCCCGCGCTCGGCTCATGGACAAACCCATTGCGCGACGTGCAGGCGTCATGACTTCGGACTCAGAATCGAATTGGGGTGCAACGGCTGTAGTTTGTACGGCAGAAGCGCGGGCAGGTGATGGATGCTGCCCCTTCGCCACAGTTTTGGCCTTTGTTCCCGGCCCCGCCGCAGTGCGTACCTGAGCTTCCGTTACCAGTGCACCCGCTGGTGATATTAACTGTAAATCTACCCCCAAACGCCTGGCCAGGGCCCGTACTCTCGGAGTGGCCAGTCGCTTCAAGCCCACCTCCGGCCCCCGCTCAGCCCCCAACACACCTTGCCCTTGCTCTATTTTTCCCACCACCGTGCCGCTGTCGGCCCGAGGACTAGTCTCTTGTTCCGATTCTTCAGCTTTAGTGGGCGGGCTTTCAACTGCGACTTCTCCCTCGGCCATAAATCCCACCAGGGGATCGCCAACATTCACAGTCTCATCCACTGCCGCAAATAGCTTCTCAATAGTGCCGCCCCAAGGAGCCGGCACTTCCACCAAGGCCTTAGCGGTTTCCACTGTCACCAGAGTTTCATGGGCGGCTATGGTGTCTCCCTCTTTGACATGCCACTCCCGCACTACCGCATCGGGGAGACCTTCGCCGAGATCCGGAAGGGTAAAAGTCTTCATTGTGGCCCTCCGTTGGCGTAGTCCAGCACTTCCTGTACGGCCGACAAAATACGCGGCACTCCGGGTAGATACTCATCCTCCAGTTGATAGTAGGGCATCACCGTATCGAAACCGGTCACCCGCTGTACCGGTGCCTTTAAAAGATCGAAGGCATACTCATTTATCTGTGCGATCACCTCGGCACCCAGGCCACAAAACCTGGCCGCCTCGTGCACAACGACACAGCACCCGGTTTTCTCCAGGGAGTCTATTACCGTGTGGATATCCAGGGGTTTCAGGGTGGCCGGGTCGATAACCTCAGCCTCTACCCCTTCCTCTGCGAGCTGCTCTGCGGCTTGCAGGGTCTCTTTGAGGGAGGCGCCCCAAGCGACAAGCGTAATATCGCGACCCTCCCGCAACACAAAGGCGCGATCCAGTGGCAGAGCCTCGCCAGTGTCGGGTACTTCCTGGCGAACGGCTCGGTAAATACGTTTGGGTTCCAGGAAAATTACCGGGTCCGGGTCTCTAATTGCCGCCAATAGTAAACCGTAAGCCCGTGCAGGAGAGGAGGGCACCACCAGGCGCAGACCTGGAATATGGGCGAACAGGGCCTCGGTGCTCTCGGAGTGATGCTCCGGTGCATGGATTCCACCTCCATAGGGGGCCCGGTAGACAATCGGACAGGAGAGACGGCCGCGGGTGCGATTGCGATAGCGCGAGGCGTGGCTAAGGATCTGATCGAGACCGGGATAGATAAAACCCATAAACTGGAATTCAGCCACCGGTCGCAGGCCCTGCACCGCCATACCGACAGCCATTCCGGCAATCATGGTCTCGGCCAAGGGGGTATCCATCACCCGGTCCCGGCCAAACCTGGCCTGCAACCCCTCGGTAGAGCGGAATACGCCACCGTTCAGACCAACATCTTCACCAAATAGAACCACCATCGGGTCTGCTTGCATCTCGTAAGCCAGAGCCTGGGTGACAGCCTCGACCAAAGTTATCTCAGCCATTAGCTATCTCCCTGCAACTGTTGATACTGCTCCAGAAAAGGCTCCGGCAACTTTGCATAGAGGTGGTCGAATATTGCTGTGGCGGCATCTCTGGGGGTTTCCCGGTAGATGTGGACCGCTCTCTCCAGCTTCTGGGTCAGCTCCCGTTGCAGCTCTTCTTCCTGCGCATCATCCCAGGCACCGCAGTTTTCCAGGTAGGATCGCAGGCGCTGCAGAGGCTCTCGGGACCAGGCTTCACTGACATCTTTTTTGGGCTGGTAGCGACTGGCATCATCGGCGGTGGTGTGGTCACACAGGCGATAGCTGATCGCTTCGATCAGAGCTGGGCCAGCACCACTGCGCGCCCGCTCCACGGCATCACCCACCGCCTCACGAACGGCAATCACATCGTTGCCGTCTACCTGCAAGCCGGGTATGCCGGCGGCAATAGCCTTCTGTGCCAGAGTCTTACAGGCCGTTTGCTCATCTCGCGGTAGGGAAATGGCCCATTGATTGTTGTTGATCACTATCACTAAAGGCAGGTACCAGTCCCCAGCCAGGTTTATCGCCTCGTAAAAGTCTCCCCGCGAAGTAGATCCATCGCCCCCGGTCGAGACAGCGACGCGCATGGGTTCACCGAAATGCTCATGTTTATATTTCAGAGCAAAGGCTACACCGGCACCGTGCAACATCTGGGTGGCTATAGGCACACTCAAGGGCAAATCTTCGCGGCTATGGCGAAAGTTCTGCCCCCGTTCATCGCCCCCCCAGATCGCGTAGATCTCTTCGATAGTGACGCCCCGCTCCAAAAGAGCAGCGGTCTCCCGGTAATTGGGGCAATAGATATCCTCTTTGGCCATGGCGGCTGCGAGACCAACACCAATAGCTTCCTGGCCGAGGCTTGAGGGATAGGTACCAAGTTGACCTGTACGCTGCATTTTTACCGCGCGATCATCCACCATACGAGCCAACGTCATCTGGCGGTAGTAAGCAATCAGGGTATCCGGGGTGGCAAATTCCGGTAGGGCTTGGGTCGTCTGTCCCTGTTCATCCAAATATTGCAGCGAAGCAATATCAAAACTGGCAAGCAGCTGTAATCTGGGCTTGTGCATCGGGCCATTCCTTTTGTTCCCGAAGCGCAAGTTTAATGGATAGGGTGGCTATCAACAGGCGTGGAGAGGGAAGGCCCGCCGGAATTATAGTTTCCGAGGGGCAACCCAATTACGGTAAGGGTTATTTAGCTTTTCTTGCTCGGACGTTGCCAGCCGGTAATATTGCGCTGCTTGCTGCGCGCTACCGCCAACTCTTCGCTCCCCACAGCCTGGGTAATGGTGGAGCCAGCACCCACTGTGGCTCCGGCGCCCACAGTTACCGGGGCTACCAGAGCCGTGTTAGAGCCAATGAAAGCTTTATCGCCGATCTCGGTCAGGGACTTGTTCACACCGTCGTAATTACAGGTAATAGTGCCAGCACCGATATTGACCGCTTCGCCCACTAGGGCATCACCGACATAAGAGAGATGATTAACCTTACTGCCCTCA
Source organism: Microbulbifer maximicatervae (SeqCode) (assembly GCF_052467955.1). Taxonomy (NCBI): domain Bacteria; kingdom Pseudomonadati; phylum Pseudomonadota; class Gammaproteobacteria; order Cellvibrionales; family Microbulbiferaceae; genus Microbulbifer; species Microbulbifer maximicatervae (SeqCode). The sequence goes on along the minus strand of NZ_CP174329.1, from coordinate 386,569 downwards.
CCAATTTTGGCTTTTTTGGTTTCGACAAAGTTACCCACCTTGGCACCGGTGGCCAGCTCTGTGCCCGGACGCAAACGTGCAAAGGGACCAATAGTGCAAGCCTCACCAATCTCAGCGCCTTCGATAATGGAATTGGCCTCTACCTTGGTGCCATCTGCCAGGCGACAGTTTTTTAGCAGGCAATTAGGTCCAATTTGTACCCCCTTACCCAGTGAAACTGTCCCTTCGAAAATGCAATTGATATCAATAGAGACATCGGTATCGCACTCCAGGCTGCCGCGAACATCTATACGCATGGGGTCCAATAAAGTCACCCCCGCATTCATAAGACTGGTCGCATGGTTATGCTGCAAAGCGCGTTCCATCTGAGCCTGCTGCGCACGGCTATTTACTCCCGCCACTTCCAGTGGATCACTGGCAATTACTCCCGTTACAGGAATACCCTCACTGACCGAACGACCGATAATATCGGTCAGGTAGTACTCACCTTGAGCATTGTCACAGGACAACTCCGGTAACCAGCGAGCCAACAGTGCTCCAGGAGTTGCCAAAATGCCGGTATTGACCTCACGGATAGCCAGGGTATCCGCATCGGCATCCTTTTCCTCCACGATCGACTGCACACAGCCGCTGTTATCCCTCACAATGCGCCCGTAACCGGCAGGATTGGCCATTTCAACTGACAACAGGGCAGGTCCGTGATCCGCTGCCGATAGCAGTGATTGCAAACTGCCGGCCCTGACCAGAGGCACATCGCCATAGAGCACCAAAACGGTGGCTCCCTCGCGGAAATAGGGCACAGCCTGGGCCACGGCATGCCCGGTACCCAATTGTTGCTCCTGCTCCACAAACCTGACACCACGATCAGCAAAGCGATCACGTATCAGATCTGCGCCATGTCCGATGACCACGGTAATCTGCACCTCTCCCAGCAACATGGCGGTATCAATTACCCTCTCGAGCATGGGAACACCGCCGATAGGATGCAGCACTTTAGGCAGGTCAGAGTGCATACGAGTGCCTTTTCCGGCGGCCAAAATCACAACGTCGATAGTCATAAAAGGTGGATATTCCAATCATCTACAAAATTTGAGTGCATTGTGGCCACTAGACCCGGTTTACTCAAGCGAACAACAGTTCGCCCCGAGGCCCAGGTATTCAACGTATTAAGATTGCCGCGCCGCTTTGATCCCGGTAATTTACCCCCTGTGAAATCAACCGGTTACTCACCCTAACAAAACAAATATAGCCGCCAAACACAGAATCAGGCGGAGGGATATTTCAATGAACACCACCAAGCAGAACAAGCCGCGCCGCCATTTGTTGGCTCTGGCTGTCCTGGCACTGACCCTGCCGATGGGGGCTGTGGCAGAAGCCGAGAGCGCTCTCGAAGCTACTAAAGAAAAGAAAGTAGAAAAGACGGATGCCCAATCCTGGGATATCAACAAGCCACCCTACGAATTCAAACCGATCCAGTTGGACACCCGCGAGACCACCTGGAGCAACCTGGATATCAGCCCAGATGGCAAAACCATCCTGTTCGATATGCTCGGCGATATCTACACAGTGCCGGTAGCAGGCGGCGAGGCGGTAGCCCTGACCAATGAAATCGCCTGGAATATGCAGCCGCGCTTCAGCCCGGATGGCAAGACCATCGTATTTATCAGCGACCGTGACGGCGCCGACAACATCTGGTTGATGGATCGCAATGGCGACAACCTTCGCCAGCTCACGACAGAGAAGGAAAACTTGCTGCACTCGCCCAACTGGAGTCCCGATGGCCAGTACCTGGTAGCGCGTAAAGGCTTTATGTCTGGCCGCAGTATTGCCGCCGGTGAAATCTGGATGTACCACTACGGTGGGGGTGAAGGTCGCCAACTGAAAGAGCGCATCGGTGGCGATATCGCCCAGAAAAATATTGCCGATCCGGCCTTCTCCCCAGATGGGCGCTATGTCTATTATTCCATCGACACCACCCCCGGCACCGTGTGGAAGTACAACAAAAACTCCACCCAGGAAATTTTTGCCATCAACCGCTATGACCTCCAGGATGGTGAAGAGGAGACCTTTGTCTCCGGTCCCGGTGGCGCAGTAGCACCTGTACCCTCCCCGGATGGCATTAAACTGGCCTTTATTCGCCGCCAGGACAACCAGACCTCCCTGTTCCTGAAAGATTTGGATACAGGACTGGAAACACCGGTTTACTCCGGCCTCGAACGCGACCTGCAGGAAATCTTTGGCCCTCATGGCAACTACGTTCAATACGACTGGATGCCCGATGGCGAGTCATTGGTCGTTTGGACTGGCGGTAAATTCCTGCGCATCTCCATCAACGGCGACAGCGTCGCACCGATTGCGGCCCATGTGAAAGTTGAGAAACAGGTAGCGGATGCGGTGCGCTTCCCGGTAGACGTAGCGCCGGAAACCTTCGATGTGAAGATGATTCGCTGGGCGCAGAAATCCCCCAACGGCAAACAGGTCGCTTTCCAGGCATTGGGCAAGATTTATATTCAGGATGTCGCCAGTGGTGAGCGCCGTCGTCTGACCCGCCAGGACGACCACTTTGAATTCTATCCCAGCTGGTCCCGCGATGGTCGCGAGATCACCTATGTCTCTTGGGATGACCAAAACCTGGGCCATGTGAGGGTAGTTTCCGCTCGCAACGGTCGCGGTAAAAACATCACCAAGCAGCCGGGCTTGTACGTTGAACCAAGCTTTTCTCCAAGCGGTGACGCAGTGGCCTACCGTCGCTTTACCGGTGGCTATCTACTCAGCCCTGAGTACTCCCTGGAACCGGGCATTTACCTGGCAGACGCCGACGGCGACTGGCAACGCCGGGTCGTAAAGTCCGGCTATGAGCCTCATTTCGGCGCCAGCGAGGATCGTATCTACTTCTCCGAGTACCAAAACGCTGACGGCGGCAAGCGCGTGCTGAAGAGCACCAACCTGGAAGGCAAGGATGAGCGCGAGCACCTGCACGGCGCTGAGATTACTTCCTTCCGCCTGTCTCCGGACGGCAAGTGGGTTGCCTTCACCCAGGACTTCAAAGCCTTTGTCGCGCCCTTTATGCATACCGGCAAATCCGAGGTTATCGGCCCCGATAGCAAAGCGGTCAAAGTCACCCAGGTATCCAAGCGCGCCGGTGAAAACCTGCATTGGTCTGCCGATAGCGACACTTTGGGCTGGGCACACGGCCCCAAACTGTTCGAGCGTGAACTGAAGGACGCCTTCGAATTTGTCGCCGGCGCTCCGGAGGAACTGCCAGAGCCAGTTTCTGAAGGCATCGACCTGAGCTTTGAACAGTCCTTCGACAATCGCGCAGGCCTCGTTGCCCTCACCGGCGGCAAGGTTGTCACTATGCGCGATGCGGAAAACACCCGTGAAATTATCGACAATGGTGTGGTTCTGTTCCGGGGCAACCGCATTGTCGCCGTGGGACCCGCAGAGGAAGTGGAGATTCCCACCGAAGCGAAGCGTATCGATATCACCGGCAAAACCGTTTTACCGGGGCTTATTGACGCTCATGCCCACGGTGCTCAGGGTCGCGAGGAAATTATCCCGCAGCAGAACTGGAACCTGTTCTCCAGCCTGGCATTTGGAGTGACTACTATTCACGACCCCTCCAATGACAGCAGCGAGATCTTCTCCGCCGCTGAAATGCAAAAGGCCGGCCTGATTACTGGGCCGCGTATTTTCTCCACCGGCACCATCCTCTATGGCGCCAAAGGTCCAGGCTACAAAGCCAAGATCAACTCCCTGGAGGACGCTCAGTTCCACGTGAACCGTCTCAAGGAAATGGGCGCCATCTCGGTGAAGAGCTACAACCAGCCCCGCCGCGACCAGCGCCAGCAAGTGCTGCAGGCAGCCCGCGAAGCCGGCATTATGGTAGTGCCCGAGGGCGGCGGTAAGTACCAGCACAATATGAACATGATTGTGGACGGGCACACCGGTATCGAGCACTCACTGCCGATCGCCAATGTCTACGGCGATGTGGAGCAGCTGTGGAGCCAAACCCAAGTGGGTTATACACCGACCTTCGTCGTGGCCTACGGCGGTCTCTGGGGTGAGGAGTACTGGTATGACCGCACCGAGGTATGGAAGAACGAGCGCCTGACCCGCTTTACCCCCGATTTTATCGTTAACCCCCGCTCTATCCGTCGCCCCACTGCGCCGGATGCCCACTACAACCACTTTAATGTGGCCCGTCAGGCCAAGCAGCTGCGCGACGAAGGTGTCACCGTACATATCGGCGCCCACGGCCAGCGCGAAGGACTTGGAGCCCACTGGGAGATGTGGATGATGGAGCAGGGCGGTTTTACTCCTTGGGAAGCCTTCCGTGCCGGTACTATCGATGGTGCCCGCTACTTGGGTATGGACGGTGATATCGGCAGCATTGAAGCTGGTAAGCTGGCTGACCTGATCGTGGTTGACGGCAACCCCTTGGATAACCTGCGCCTGTCAGAGAACATTACCTACACGGTAATTAATGGCCGTGTGTTTGAGGCGGAAACCATGAACGAAGTAGGGGCTGGCGAACGCTTGGCATTCTTCCACGAACGCCTGCCTATCAGTGCTATGCCCGCTCCTACGGCAGAAGCGGTACAGGAGAAGATGGAACGCCACCACTGGGTACACTAACCTCAGGCACAAACTGAGATGCAAACAAAAGGCCGGGGACAAACCTCCCCGGCCTTTTTTGTATAAAGCCCTACCTGGTCCGGCGACGTCCTCCAAGCTTATGCCAGAGAATGGCGCGATAGATTGCGACAGGCAGTCTAAAGATTCCCGTAACCAGCCACCAAAATGACTCATAGATGGCAATCGTCTGATCCACTAATGGATGATCCTGGTCGAGCCTTTCTGGATAGTGATCGTGTCGCAATATGCCCCGATGAAACAGAAATCTGCGTAAAGGCCGGCTCAGTCGCCAACTAAAAGACTTGGTTATACGGTTTAAGTTATCGGCGAGAAAGCTCTCCGAGGCTATCTTTTGCTGTGTGAGCAGTTCGAAATAGTGGCTTTTGGACTTATTTTCATTCTGCCAATCAGTATCAAAATCCATCTTTGTTAGCCAATCGCTTTCCCCGAATCCATCTATCTTGCGCAGATCCGATGTGTATTGCGGGATAGTTATCTGATTTTTAATGATGGCCTTGGAAATGCGATATACATCAGCATTCATCCGGTCAGGGTTCTGCAATTCCCGACTAAGCCTTTGCTGAAAGCCGGACCGGAATTTGAAATGGAGAAGATGAGCGCAATTTTTACTGAGAGGAACCGGCGTACATGAGTGGGTTGAACGTAAATATTGAAAACCCGTCCGCCAATAAACCAACGGAATTTTATAAGATTTAACAAAATAATCAGAAATGCCAGATATTTGCGCTCTGGCTTTGGAGCGAATTTCAAAAAAAGGAAAAGCTAATATGCTTTTTTTCTTAAAGTTTTTATAAGATACATAGTTAGGCGTTGATTCCATTAACTCAGAAAGATTTCTTATGTCATATGCATTCCCTTGAAGGTTGTCACTAAAGAAATCTATTAGTGGAGTATATAGAGCAAAAGCTAATTCACTCTGCATAAGTTGAGTCGTAACCTTCAGTGAAGCTTTACCTAAAATTTCAGGTAACCAGAGAAATTCATCAGCATCTACCACAAGAGTCCATTTTCCCTGACAGTAGTCCCGGGCAACTCTGTTAACCCAATCTACACCTGCGTTTGCCTGGGGGTAGCCACAATCAACTTCGTATAGCTGGACATCATTCTGCTTCAGTAGATAGCTTACCGAGTTATCGCTACTTCCCGTATCCACCAGGTGGAAACATGTCACACCTAAAGACCGGTAGTGGTCGAGAAAAGCCGGGAGAATATCCAATTCATCACGGAAGATACAAATAAGGGGGAAGCGTGTTTCACTAGCACTTTCAATGTACTTAACTACTTTCAAACTTTCACCCTAGCGAATTTACGCAGCTTTCGAATCGTTCGCTTTAAAAACCCTGGCTTATATTTTTCCCCTTTATTTTTTTTGGCATCTTTTTGCTGTTTTCTTAGTAGTAGAAGGCTTTTCTCTTCCGAGTCGAGCCCTTCAAGGTAAGGACTTATTTGCCTGAAATCCCCTTCTTCTTGAAGGTGATTTCTGGATTTCATAGAGTTGTCACCGGTGCGATAGTAATATAAAGGATCAGGATAATAGGATACATTTTCCTTTGCTAAAATTAGCTTGCTATAGAATTCAATATCATCCTTACCTGTTCTATATCTCTCTGTATAACCTCCGTGATCTCTAAACTTAGAAGCTTTTATCAGACACGTCGCATCACCGACTATATTTACTTTCGTTGCCCAAGCTCTAGCTGGCCCCATAAAACGAATTTGAGTTCCGAGCTTACCTTCTGGAGTATTAGGTGCCCCCTTGCCGCTGAATCGGATAGAGCTACAAGTCAGGCAATCAATATCTGCAAAAGTTGCCGCGCTTACCAACTTATCTACCATTTCCGGCATCATGACATTGTCATCGTCAAAAAAAAGTAGATAATCTCCACTTGCATTTTGTGCTGCAGTATTTCTAGCAGCCCCTACATATCGGTTTTCCTGGTATACAAACTGCCATCCATTCTTCTGATAGTGACTTTCTATAATTTCCAGCGCGTGTAGCGCTTCTTGTGAATGGCTACCATCATCAACCACAATAACTTCTATGTTCTTATAAGTCTGATCTTTAATGCTTTTTAACGCTTGATAGAGAAAGTCTGGACGCTCAAAATGAGTTACGCATATAGAAACCAAGGGATCATGTCTATTGGAAGATCGGGCGTTTTTAATAATTGAATGCTCTTGGCCATGCCATTTATTCCATACATCTAACGACTTCTTAAGCCTCTGGTGTTTTATACCCGGCGCAGGCAGTTTCTTTGCATGTAATTCTAACTTTCTCGCTAAAGCAATATGATTTGGCTTAAAGAGGATTTTTTTTCCATTTTCGTCATCAAGTAACTCTCGAGTACCACCAGTATCAGCAGCAATAAATGGTACTTTAGTTGCAAGGCATTCGTAGACAGAAATCGGGGAATTCTCTAACAAAGCTGGGATCACAGCCAAACGTCCTTCTCCACTCAAATACTCTACAGCCTGTATAGCATTACAATCACTTATAAATGAGACTTCTGTACTCCAATGCTTCTGGTTTTCCTCTATGAATTTTCGCGCATCAAATCGATAAGAGTGTCCTCCCAAAAAAGTAATCGATGGTAATCTAACCCCTCTTTTAGCAAGAGTGTTTAATGCATTCACAAAAAGAATAATCCCCTTACGAGGTTCAAGACGCCCGAAAAACACCCATTCTTTTGTCTCTAAGTTACTATTTTTTATGGCTTCATTATCAGGTAATAGATCGTCCAAAAATACATTTGGCCAATAGTAACTGCGCTCAGGCAGGCGGTATTTATTATTTTTCATCCAGCAGACTAAATGCTGACTCCCACAGATCAGAGTATCTGCCATCTCAGCACTTCTACGCTCCATAAATACCCACCCCAATTGCCGTTCCTCTTTAAGGAATTGTTGATTACCTTCGGCAGACCAGAGTGTTGGGGAAGAACCTTTAACAGCAAAATGTATATCTTGGAATGCAATACCAAGACTCTTGGCAAGTAATGCTATATAACCCATTCCACGCCATTCTGAAACATGGACAATATCAAAGCGATCATTTCTCTTGAGCCACTCATAGGCTGCATAGGGCATTGCCATAGTGCGAGCCATTGTCGTTTTAGCTAGTGCCTGCGGTGCAACACCATGAAATTCAACATTAAGTTTTGCAAAAAAATTTTTTGTGATTTTCATTTTCACAGGATTTTTTGCTAGACCATTAACGAAACAGATGGTGACTTTGTGACCAGATCTCTGTAGAAAAACAGCCAAATGAAAGTAAGCCGTTCCAATGCCACCATTTTTTATTGGACCAAACATATCCTCCGTTAGGATGCATATACGTTTAGGTTTCTGAACAGCTTCAAGGCGTAAATCCTCGTGAAGCTCTTTCATTATTCAAGCCACCTTAGATCGCAACTAGCATTTGTTTAAGATAACGCAATCGACCATTTCGTAAGACAAGTCCATTTTCCTTAACACGTACGGTAATCTCTGAGTTTTCCTGCTTTATTTCAGGTGTTAATGAGAACCGGAATCCATACCAAGCTAGTTTCGGGTTTCGAGTACCGAAACGTTCCACATAACGATTCGCCGTGGCTTCAGCTACAATGTTTCCGTTTACCTCTAAGACAATCACTAAATTTTTAGCTATATTGCTTCTATCCCATGCCCATCCCTCAAGAACCCGTGGATCGAGTGCAAAAAGCTCTCGTGGTGGAATTGACCCCTTAATAGGTGAGCCAGTATATCCCTTAAATATACGTTGCAAGGTAGTACCTGATTTTTGAATCACAGCCTGAAAACTAAACTTGGGTTTAAATTCAGTTTCATTGATTTTTCCCTGCTCATGGATAATTTTTGCAATATCATGTTCAGGCTCATCCTTACCTTCTACTGTATAATCCTTGTCTACAAACTCTCCTACCTCTGCGTGATCTTGCCCATATAAAGTGGTATCTTCGGTATCTATCCCTTGATTGTTTTCAGGTGTGTTATTTTCTGTTTTAGAGAAGAAACTCCAGGTATATTTTTGGTTAAATATCTCCTCAACAGCTACCTCATTAAGTATTGGACTTCCAGAGATAGCTGCAAATACATTTTTAGATAGTTTTATAACCCGTATAAAACGGGTGTAAGTCATTTCTTGATCTTCTAACAGAAACTTAATATTAAATTTTTCACCTTCTTCCCATTTATCTGGAATTGGGAATCTATGTAAAGTAAGTTCATTATCTTGTAGCTCCAAAGAAATTGATTGGGGCTCGCCATTAACAATTAATTGCCTATTTCCCGGACCTTTGGCTACACAGAGCAAATGGGAATTTCTCTCGTCCAAACCAACAACTACCCTCGGATTACGATTTTTCATTTTACGAGGCCGGTCGGCATGTAAAAGCCACACAGGTTCCTCATCCAAACGATTCTTATCCCGATAAAGTGCTGGTCTTAATTTAGCTCCAATAGGCTGAGCTGAAGGAAGAAGGGCTAGTTTACGATAGGCAATATTATCATTTTCAATCAACGACATTGAGCGAAGGTAGACAGAGTTAGCGTTATTTCGAGATTCTTCCAATTCCTCTAAATAGTAATCACTACGAAGATGGCACTCAGGAATAACCATCAATTCAAACCCAAATTCTTTGTTCGCCCTTAAAATATATTCTTGTACCAAACCGTAGCGAATATCATAAGGGAGTATTGACCCCACCTTGCTTGATACCAGTTTTGGGATACAAATAATATTTGTGCCTATTGCATTTCCAAAGCTGATCTCAGAGACGATATCTCCACCTATCGGCATTACCACCTTGTTTTCAGGTAGAGATAAAAAGCTAGTGATTATGAATTCATGATTTATTTGAAGAGTTTTGCGTAACTCACCACAAAATTTTCCACCTAACCGAGAGGATGTACCATCACAGAGAATGCAAGCATCTAGAGTACTTTCAGAAAGACTTTTTGCCAGTGCAATCCCTGCTGGAAATCCAATGAAATCCACCAAACTACAATTGAGACCGGCTTCCAATAGAAAGTTAGAAGCTCTCTCAGCAATATTTTCAAGATAGGGATCAATTAATAAAAACTTGATAGAGTCGGGTCTATCAACTAAAAGTGCCTCAGAAAACTCCATAACACTCTCAGTATCCCGCAATAGAACAACCACTTCTAGGGTCGGTAGCTCCATCTCATTAGAAGCTGTTAAGGTGGGCAAGCCTGTAATCTTGGTGATCGCTTCAGCGCCACTATACTGCTTAAAAAGATCTGCTAAGTAGGCATGAAAACCATACCAAACTTGAAGGTTATAATTGTTATCAAAACTGGAATGCGCAATCCTATGCCCATTCTTCAGTACCTCTTCTAGCCTTTTCGCAAGCTCAAATGCGTAGGGTGCGATAAGACAACTTTCATGGTCTTCTTTTGCGATAAGTTCTGGAGTTCCCCCTACTCGCGTTGCAATAAAAGGAATATTATTCTCTAGTGTTTCATATACTGCCATGGTGGAGTTTTCAATCAGGGAGGGCATTACCGCTATCATATCCCTGGAACATAAAAAAGAGAGAGCTTCCGGCTGGTTATAATCTGTGATGCAATTGACTTCAAAACTCCAAGTAGATGCTTTTCGCTCAATATAGTCCGCAACCTTCTCATTGTTTTGATTAGGTAAGGCTTCACCATATTTACCTAGGAAATTAACTCTGGTAGGACAAGTCCCCGTCCGCTCAAGTAAATCCAGAGCGGTACAAAAGAGCTCCAATCCCTTCCGCATTTCCAAACGACCAAAGAAGGTCAATTCGTTAGTGCGAACTACATCACCAGGCTGTCGATTAATGCGTTTATCATCAACGGGAACTTCAGAAAAATCGAGAATATTTGGCTGAACATAAGTTGATGTTGGCAGCTTATAGCCGACATAGCGCATAAAGCAAAGTAGATGTGCGCTACCACCAATTACCATATCGGCAAATTCAACACATTTCTGCTCAGCAAAACTCGCTGGTAACAGCTCCCTTTTTACCAATGGCTGCATTTGATAATGGCGATTCCAGAGGTGCGGGGACGATGTCTTTACAATAAATAAAGTATCTTTAAACGCCAAACCCAACTTCTTAACCATTAACGCATAAATTAATCCACCTCGCCATTCGGAAGTGTGGATAACATCAAAACGTCTCTGTTCAATTAACCAGCGGTATGCCGCACTATATCGTCGCTGCCAACTCTGTGAGGGGCCGATTATTGTTTCATCCGTGTGCACCAAGTAGTGCAGTGAAACACCAAAATTGGAATATTCCTCAACCCAATACTCAGGTGTTTCATTCTCAACTGTTTCGCCTTTTAAGTAGAGCACATGTACTTCGTGCCCATGTGCTGCCAGTCCTTTCGCTAGGTGATAGTAGGTTGAAGCAATCCCTCCATTTCTCACCGGACCTAGGATTTCTTCTGTGGCTATACAAACTCTGAGCTTCTGGTCCGACTCAAAACCTGCATAAGTATTTAAATCAGGGAATGATTCTACTGAAAATTTGTCAATCTGCATTCTGTAGGGCCCTCTGCGAGAGGCTAGGCTTCAGAACATCCTCCTTATTGACAAAGTAATCCCATGTAATTTGAATACCGTCTCTTAATGATACCTCCGGCCTAAAGCCCAAGTACTGTTTTGCTTTAGTAATATCCGTATAGTTATGGCGCACTTCACCTGCCCTGAAAGGGTGGTTAGCTATTTCAAGATCTTCATGGCAGCCCGAGACATCCCTTAGTAAACTAATTACTTCGTTAATTGACGTCGGCTGGCCGCTACCCAGCTGAAATACCCCATTTTCTCTCTTTTCCAGAGCCCTAATTATTCCCTGGCAGAGATCGCCTACAAAAATAAAGTCTCTAGTCTGATAGCCATCTCCGTAGACATCACAGACCTGTCCTTCCAGAATATTTTTAATAAAGGCTGCTATCACACTTCCTTTGTGAAAGGAAAGCGGACCATAAACATTAGAGAATCGTAAAGAAGTTATTGATAATCCATAACTTTGAGAATATGCAGAACAGTAGGCCTCTGCTGCAGCCTTAGACGCACCATAAGCCGATGCGGGATTCACTGGCATTAATTCGTGTACTGGTGGATCAGCTTCTCCAATGATCGCCCCACCTGTAGAAGCATTAATGAGATGTTTAACCTCATACCTTCGCATCGCTTCCAGAAGATTGACTGTCCCTTGTACATTTACTTCAAAGTTATAGACTGGATTATTTATTGAATTAATTACACGTGTATCTGCAGCTAAGTGTATAACAGCATCAGCATGCTTTACTGCCTCATCTACATCCCGCTGATTTCTAACATCTCCTCTGATAAATTGATGAGGTATTCCGGCTAATGCTGCAGTAGTGCCAGTGACCTCATTATCTAAAACTAAAATTTCGTCATATAAACTCAAAGCATTGAGATATTTGACTAAATTTGAACCTATAAATCCACATCCACCAGTAATAAGGATTCGCGTAGACATAGCTAAAGCTACCCACTAAGAAATGGTTTCTGTAACTTCACTAGTTTTTTCCCGATAGGAAATATCGGCTAGTTTATTACCTTGTGTCCAATAGGAAACGCAAGGTATTTTTGTATGATCAGCCCGATCTTGATATTGCATTGTTATATCTGTAATTTCTTGCAGAAGGCTATCTTTAATAAGAATAGGCTGCCATCCAAATGAACGAAGTAAATCATTTTTTACATTGAGATCATTTCTCTCTGCCTCCTTCCTAGGGTTTGGCAGATAACTTATTTCACAGTCTGTCAGTGATTGAACTAATTGTGCAAGATCGGAAAGTGTTTGCGTTTCCGCCATCTGATTGAGAATCAGTGGCCGTTCACCGAGTTCCGGTGGATGTAAAAGTGCCCGCTCAATACATTTGCAAGTATCAGAGATATGGATAAATGCACGAGTTTGACCACCTGTGCCATGAACAGTCAGTGGGAAACCGACAGTCGCTTGCATTAGAAATCTATTTAGGACTGTGCCGTAGTCCCCGTCATAATCAAAACGATTTATCAGACGCTCATCCAGACTAGAGAGTTCAGTCTGCGTTCCCCAAACAATCCCCTGGTGAAGATCGGTAATACGAAGCCTGTCATTTTTCGCATAATACTGGAACATCTGCGAATCCATCGTCTTGGTCATATGGTAAATGGAGCCGGGATTAGGCGGGTAAACGATGGAGTCTGAAATTTGACGATTATCAACTGTCTCTATTTTTACATCCAAGTAACCTTCAGGTATTGGTATGGGCTCCTCATGGCCGTAACCATACACTCCCATTGTACCGAGGTGAACCAAGTGAATATCAAGCTGCGTCTCTACAATCGCATTGAGAATATTATGAGTACCACAAATATTATTAGCGATCGTATAATTTTTAGTAGCGCTGCTTTTCATCGAATAGGGCGCAGCGCGCTGCTCACCAAAATGAACTATACTATCTGGCTTTTCCTCCTCTAGGAGATTTACAAGATCGTTAAATTTCTGGGAAACATCCAACTCGACAAAGCGAATAGCCTTTCCCGTTAATTCAAACCAGGTATCAATACGCTCTTTCAGTTCTCGAATCGGTGTCAATGATTCTACATTGAGCTCACTATCAATTTTTCTTCTAGAAAAATTGTCAATAATAATAATTTCATGACCTAAATTACTCAGATGTAATGAGGTTGGCCATCCACAAAAGCCATCGCCACCGACTATTATCAGTTTCAAAGAGCCACCTCCACAAGTTTTGCCAACCAGGCCGTTGGCAGATCAATTTATTCAGGATTGAGGTGTTATCGTCTGCTGCTTAATTGGATAACGTGAATCTTACAAAATCCAATTTATAACACAGGCTTTCCAGCTTTACCGATTATACGAGTTAGCATCCGCGCCAACTTTTATAGATTGCACCTTGAATAGTTTTCTCAGAGAAAATAAATTTATTATTTGACAGCTCCAACTTTCACATTTATGAATATTTTCATAGCTTAAGAAAATCAGTGCTAGCTGCGAGCATGTACTCAATAATAAGCAATCTTATTATATTTGATTTAAATCGAGCGCAACTGCACCTATTTGCAGCATGCAAGTCAATATCCACGCCAAAAAACCTGGTTACCATTACTTGGAAAATTAAATGTCTACTTTAGAAATCAATCAGCTGGATAACTTTGAACAAGGGAAGCAAGCTGCATTAGCTGGAGAAATAGACCTGGCGAGAGAGTTATTGCGTCCAATTGCCGATCTCAACCCTTTTCATCCGGCTACTTATTTTCTGTGCTATGCCGAATCAAAAAATGGTTCGATTCTAAATTGTGATAAGTATGCGCTGACCTTCATCTCAAGACATCCACACCATGTAGGCATGAGAATAATCTCCGCTATGCTAAATATAGCTAAAGGAGACATAGATCAAGCTGAAAAAGATATAAAAATAGCAATCAAGTGCAACCCAGAACATAAACGAGCTCTGAAAGTCTTTGACCAAGTCAAACTGATACGAATCGAAAATAACGCCAGGGAAGCGATTGAAATTTTAGACACTTCCCGTTCTCACCCTGCATTTTCAAAACTTTCCCGCTCAAAGGCAGCAAAACAACTGAAGAAAATAGAACCTTTAGAAGATTGGGACAATCATGAATTACAGGCTAAAATCGCATTTTTCCACAACTGCACTAATATACGCCACGCACTGAAGAATTTTGATTCGGATCTCATCACTAGTGCCGTTGAACTCGGCTACTGCTCATGGCCAAGAAAATTACATAAATATGTACAAGGGTGCAATGTTTTAGATGTCGGTTGTGGTTTTGGCGGCTATGCCATGGGCTACCTCTGTGCTGGAGCAAACAGTTATACCGGTGTAGACCCAGCAATGTCTTTAGACTCCAGGAGGGTTCGCAATAAAAGGATAAGAAAGTGGGTTAACGCTCCAATGTCCGGCCAGGACATCATGGATTTGATCCCGGATATTGATCTACGCCAGTGCTCTACCCGCGATCTCGTCGGTATAAAGACCTTTGATACGGTTTGCCTTCACAATGTCACTGAGCACCTATTGGAAATTGAGGGTGTATTCGAGGATATTGCGGGGCTGTTAACCAAAGGAGGGAAAATTATATTTCTGCATCACAACTTTTATGGCTGGAGTGGGCACCATATGCCTCCTCATAATCCATCAGTTTTGGATGAAGGGAATCCAGATCATCTTAAGTTTTGTGATTGGAACCATATTAATATTGTCCGCCATTTGCCACATGACCACTATTTACACACACATCTAAATCGCATTCGAATCGATGAATTACGCGCATTAACACGTAAGTATTTTAATATCGAAACCTGGGAACTACAGCCTTCCCATAGTAATGTTTTAGAGCGTTTAACTCCGGAAATAGAGACCAGGGTAAGAGAAGAAATTCCTGATATTACACTGGATGAAATGAAGACAAATGTTGTTTTTTGTGTAGCTTACGCTAAGTAATCAATTATTTCCGGAGCAAAATAATGTACGAAATTGATGATGCGGAAATTGCAAGGGGTTGTTATGTACACCCAGAAATTTCATTCTCTAAAACTGAAGTCCCCCAGAGCGTATTTGAGACACCAGGGATGGTTTCGATTGCGGAACGTAAATTACTCTATTCATTGGCGTCAAAAAACTTTCAGCAAAAAGGGTATATTGTTGATGCCGGAAGCTTTATGGGAGCATCTGTGGTTTCTCTCGCACATGGGTTGATGAGTAACTCAGATTTTTCAAACAACAGAAACTCAAATATATTGGATAGTAAACCTATTAGTAGTTATGAATTGGGTTTTCTACCTAAACCTGCAAATGGTTCGGATCGTGTTTGGGAGTGTGACTCACTAACCTATAAGTTTGGTGAATCTTTTGTTCCAATACTAGAAAATAGTATTTCTCCATTTCAATCATTGATTGAACTAAATATCGGTGATTTTAATGAGTTTTCCTGGCCTGATAATCCAATTGAAATTTGTTTTATTGATGTATGTAAAACTCAGGACCTAAATAAACATGTTTCAGCAGAGTTTATGCCAAAGCTTATTGAGGGCGAATCATTTTTCATTAATCAAGATTTTTTCTTTGATCGTTTACCATGGATTAAAGTAACCATGGGATATCTTGAAGATTATTTCGACTGGTATGGGCAAGTATTCTCAAGTTCAATCTATAAGTGTAAAAAACCAATTCCTAAGGAAGTAGCTGAATACGACCCATTCACCGAAGCTAGCCTAGAGGAATGCTTGAAGCTCCACGATAATCATCCTAAAGAACATCTAACAGATGCTCATAAATTGAGAATGTGCTTGTCTCGCTCATATCTTATTGCAATGAAGGGGGATAAAGATGAAGCACTAGATTATCTCAAAGTAGTTGAAAGTGATTATGAGCATATGATGGATGAAAATACTTCTATAGACAGAAATGATCGTTTTCGATTCAACAGAGCTGTTCGGCAAATAAAAAGCGGAATTTTTAGTTGAAAACTAGTATTTGGGATAAATTAGAAAGGTCAGAAGTATAATTTCTGACCTTTTAGTTCAAACTATACTTAAATTTAAGCGGGACTTATATTCATGTCTTTTTCCAAAGCTGCATCAAGTTCATGAGCTCGTTGAAATGCTTTACGCTGAGATAAACGAGTTACATACTCCTGATACTCTTCACGCTTATCTATAGTTCCAAACTGTAACCCCCACCCCAGCTGTGCACCAATATATACATCTGCTGCTGTAAAACGTTCTCCAACAATATACGGGTTTGATTTAATTGCACTAGAAAGCGTATCTAGTGCCAATTTATAATTACCGTAACCCAACATTTGCTGTTTATCTTTAGCCACATCTTCATCAAAGATATATTTATTCACAATGGCGGACTCCAGAGGTCCAGCCGAATAAAACATCCATCGGTAATAATTGGCACGCTCTTCGTTATTTATCGGAGACAAACCTGAATCGGAAAATACATCTGCCAAGTAGACACATATTGCTGCTGCTTCAGTTATTATTTTGTTGTCGTGCACTAGTGTTGGAACTTTCCCCATGGGATTCAAAGCAAGATACTCTTGCGATTTCATGTCTTCGCCATATTCAAGTACTTTGGTTTGATAGGGTACTGATATCTCCTCTAACATCCATCGAACAATACAGCCTCTCGACTGAGGATTCGTATAAAAGATGATTTCATTTGCCATGTCAATATCTCGAAATTATGTGGAGACATAAATTTTAGCTAGGCAAGTATCATTTCTTCGAGAGATTTACATGTCAAGTTGTTAAGTAAAAGTACTATCTATTTACTTGGATAATTCACTCGGCTAATTCAACAGTTATATTCTCAGGCCCCAAGAGAAAAGCTAATTTTTTATCTTGATACTCCAATATTCCGCTTCTTGTACTAATTCCTTGCTTCGATAAATACTCTAAAGCTTCATTCAAATTATCTACCTTTAAACACAGATGGTTATAACCGGGCCTTGCCAAGTCAATTAGTGATGGATTAGTTTTAACCACTGGATTTCGGTAGTGAAGTAGCTGTATCTCAAATTTCGGAGATGACTGCTTTAGTACCATCGTAAAGTGATCTGCTTCTACATTATCCACCTGGAGATACCGTGACGCTTTCTCGCCAGTTAGATAATTTTTGAGTAGAAGCTCAAAACCCAGCAATTCAAAAAAACTGACACTTTCCTCTAATTTCGTAACAACTACTGTTACGTGATCTGGGTGTTTAAACATGGATTGAGAGCCTTCAATCTGGATTTAAGTACAAGTTTAGATGTAATTACTTAAGTTTTTTCCAAATACAAAATATACAAATCAAATTTTTGTATTTTCAAGCAGGTTATTACTCAATATATAAGTTAATTTGTTGTTTTGTATTCCAGTTCTTCTAGAGAGTACCGAAATAAATTTGTCACATTATCTTTCAAATGCTAAATATATAGGTTTGCTTATTGTTTTAACGGAGTGAAATGGTGGTCGAAACTTTATCCCTAAGCAGCAGTATAAAGTCCAACATAGTTAAATTATTTTTATTACTCTCAGCTTCTAGCAACTTTGTTTATGCAGAGACAACTATATTTCAAGGTGACATACTTCATTTTACAGCCGACCCGGCGAAGACTAGTAAAGCTTATGAATATATTGAAAATGGTGGATTAATTGTCAAAGATGGAATAATTGCCGAGATAATTTCTGAAGAAGAAATTTCGAAAAAACAAAGAGGCGCAGAGATTGTAGATTATCGCGGCAAGTTAATACTTCCCGGCTTTATCGATTCTCATATTCACTATCCACAGACGGGAATGATTGCGGCTCATGGCGAGCAATTATTAGAGTGGCTTAAAGAATACACCTTTCCAACTGAAAGTAAATTTTCCGACAAAGAACACGCGAAGGAAGTTGCAGAGTTCTTTATTAGTCAGTTGCTAAAGAATGGCACAACATCAGCACTTGTATTTGGTACCGTTCACCCAGAGTCTGTAGATGCTCTCTTTGAAGTTGCTCAACGGGAGAACATGCGACTAATTGCAGGCAAGGTACTGATGGATCGCAATGCTCCTGAATACCTGCAAGATACGCCCGAAAGTGCCTATTCCGATAGCAAGAAGCTAATCGAACGTTGGCATAATAAGGATCGATTGAGCTATGCCATTACTCCAAGATTTGCCCCGACAAGTACTCCTGAACAGCTTAAGCAGGCAGCTAAGTTACTAGATGAATATCCCGATGTGTATATGCATACCCATGTTTCCGAAAATAAGGATGAAATTAATTGGGTAAAATCATTGTTCCCAGAAGCAAACAGTTATCTTGATGTTTATAACATATATGGATTAAATCGGGACCACTCAGTGTTTGCTCATGGTATTTATCTGGATGACCAAGAGATGGAAAGTATGGCTTCAGTAGGTAGCGCTATAGCTTTTTGCCCAACATCTAATCTGTTTCTAGGGAGCGGATTATTTCCGCTTAATAGAGCTGAAGAAATCAATGTTAGTGTGGGCCTGGGAACCGATGTAGGAGCCGGCACCAGTTTCTCGATGTTAGAGACTATGGATGAGGCCTATAAGATAATTCAGCTACAAAAATCCATCGGCAATAACACCGGAGTGAAAACCCTCTCTCCATTAAAAGCATTTTATCTTGCTACGTTGGGATCTGCCAAGGCATTAGATATTGATGACAAAGTCGGGAGTTTTGAGAAGGGTAAGGAAGCTGATTTTATCGTAATTGATTTAAAATCAACCGATTTAATGAAATTTAGAATGAAGTCAGCTAGAACCCTCGAAGAGAAATTATTTGCACTTCAGGTACTCGGTGATGACAGGGCTATACATAGCACATATATAATGGGAAATAGAAAATAGTTCATCTAGAGCTTGATATCGCATTACCTATTTTTCGGTATTCTTCTTGTATTCGATTTAGGTTATCAACCCCAAGGTAGTACTCTTCACCATCGCCAAACATACTCTCCCAAACAAAAGGGTATATGGCAATTACCTTGGGGTTTCCTATCGCAAAGTCATAAGCTTGCCTAGCCTGGCTAATTAATTGTGGCTCTGTAATGCTACCGAAGGCTCTATTCGATGTTTTAAAAGCTCTCGGGATAAGATAATAATTTGCATCTAAATGTGATGTTCTTGTCATTAGTTTTTCGACTATCTTATTTTGAAAACTTACTCCTACGTAGTAATTTACAGCAAATAGATTATATTTTTTTGGTACCATTTCCTCAAAACGTGATCTTCTGACCGTTTCATTCATAAATGTAATTGCTCTTTTTGCTTTTGGAAAACTATCTTTAACTAGTTGAGCGATCTCTTCAAGATAGAGCTTAAGCGTTATGTTACTTAATTTTGAGCGATAAAATGGTTCATCTAGCGGGTCAAAGGCCATTATAATATCGCTAAATGGCTCTAACTGCCTCTTTGCTCTTTCCCAGCGTTCAAGATAATCCTCTCTTTTCCTATAGGTAGGATAACCATCAAAAAATATAGGTGCTAGTTGTATCCAAAGCTTTAATCCATGACTTCTGGCTTCTTTCATTATATCTATGTCATAGTAATATACGTCTACAAAAGTGGTGAATGACGCAACTTGAGCAATTTCATCTATTGTCCAACCGGAATGAAAAAATCCAAAATCCGTTAGATGCTCTGGCACAATATTACCTGGATTTATAGCTGTCGATGACACAATGTTTCCATGCAAAAAAATGCGTTCTGTTTGCTTCAAGTTAGCGCCCAAAGTAGGGGGGCTACCCTCAGCATGTGTATTTTTAGAAAGAGCATATAAAACAACAAAAGTGAAAATCAATACGCCAAATGCCAAGTGCTTCATCGTTGAAAACATCTTTAATATGAATCCATAAAGTTTCATTAGTTAGTGTAGCAACAAGGTACTCTATATAGCTTTCTATTTTATATGTGAATTAACTATCAAGTGAGACAGTTATTGTATTTATCGTCCTTTATATGCAGGTATTAGCTCATATAGCTTATACCTGCTAAATAAATTATTGTGACATCATTAGATACTGTTTTGTTTCAACATCAAAAACAGCAACGCCTCGATTTGGCATAGAGATATACAGAACATTTTTAGCTTGATCTACTGCTGGAGTAAGCAGCATATCCTCCCACTCTTGTTGTATGGCACTTAAAAGCAGGGTTCTATTTCCAGTTTCTCTATCTATAGCCAAAAGTTCCATGTTAACTGGTTCATCATCGCTGTCTGTGTGATTGTAATCTTCTACATATATTAGATTACCTTCACTGCTATACGCCAAATCCCCTAATTCATGCACACTTTCTCCAGCGCCAATTTCATTACTTGATATGATTTTTGTTATTTCATTTTCCAGATTAAACTCGACAACTTTCCCATGAATATCTGAAATGTATATTTCTGTAGATTCTGCATTTATTGAGATATGGTTTGGATACCAGAACCCCATATCGGGGAAAGAATTGATTTCAGTTCGATCGCCAGACTGTAAGTCTATCGATATCAGTGAGCTACTAGAAATAGCGAGTATTCTATCTCGAGTAATATCTATAGATAGCCCTGTAAGGCCATTAAAATTCTCTCCAATACCGACACCAGGACCAGAAATAACCAATCTTTCCCCTGTTTCTGGATCTACTTTAATTATACTTTGAGAATTTATTTCTTGTACGTAGATATTTCCGTTTCGACTATCTACTGCCAAATCTTGAAAGTGACCCTCGACTAGCCCTTCTCCATTATTTGGACCAGATATAATCTCCCGATCACCAGTTTGTGGATCTATCGCTATTACTTGGTGAATATCATCATATTCATATTTAGAGTATCGGGATTCTGCATAGTTATGATTGAGTAGAATAAGTCTTTGATTGTACTCATCATATGTTAGGTCAGAATTTGTCGAGAGTAGGGGACCTTTTCCTCTTATTCTTTTTGATACTAGTGTTCGGCTTCCATTTTCCTTATTAACCAAAAGAGTATGCCCTGTTGAGCATGCGCTAATTAGAATTGATTCACCCGTATCAATAATACCATTTTTCGCTTCATCAAAATTCAGGTTTTCATTACCGATGTCTAATTCTGACGACACTAGCTTTCGATCACCACTAATTAGGTCGATCTCAATCAATCTGCTGTGGGTATCACTGGCATAAGCTAAGTTGACTTCCAAATCAATCGTTAAGCCTGTCAAGTTTTGTAGAGACTCTCCCGAGCCTACACTCACTCCTGATAATTCGGTTGCCTGCCAAGTAGCAGGATTTAACTCCAGTAATCCATCCTCACTTACAACAAAAAATCGTCCGTCGACAATTTCGAAACCTTGATTGAAATAGCCTACTGAACTTCCGTCTTCATAATTAAAAGAGGATATTTTTTCACGGTCCCCGGTGATAGGGTCTACTTTTATTAAATAGCTCGGAAAATAATTTTGCACATAGATATCACCAGAACTGATATCAATAGAAATTTGTGGTCTTCTCCCAAATGACAGTGAATCATCCCCTGACTCGGAAATGATATTTAAGCTATTAAATTCACGATCGATAGAAATTAACTGATCATTTTGGATGATTAAGAAATTACCCGTAGTGTGGTCAAATTCAGCTCCGACCACATCGGAGAACTCTGAGGAAATATAATCTTCCTGCATGCTTTCCAGATTTAATACCCTAGTAGGGTTAAAGGCGTACGCTAGATTTCTATCGCTATCAAATGCCAACGGACCGCAAAATCTGTAGCTATTAAATCCGTCATAGCTATTAACACTCACTGAGGCAGCAGCTGGGGAGGTATTCCCATTAATATCTGTTACCTCAATGTTAATGCTAGTCGTAGTGCCTTCCTCAAGCGTTATTTCTGCCTGCCAGGTTGCAAAATCATCATCCGATGTTGCGTCAATTCCATTTACAGATACCCTGGCAACACCAACATTATCATTTGCGCTACCACGCACAACCAACTGCTCTTTATCACTCCATAGCCCGTCGCTAGCGGGAAAGATAATACTTGCGCTTGGGTATTCACTACCGGTTTCCTCTTTCGGTATCGAAGAGTCATTGCCGCCTGAAGAAGAACCCCCTCCGCATCCAACCATTAAGTACATCAGGAAGGTTATTAATAAGTAGTTTCTAATAGAGGTTTTCAACATTAATGCTCTTTATCGTAGAGGAGTCACTCGAAAAAATAGATAAAAAAAAAGCAGCCGAAGCTGCTTTTTTGTCGCCTGAAAACAGGCCTTACGAGTAGGTAAGAACTGTTTACTTACCGGCCGCCTTGCGAATTGCCTGCAGGGTACGCAGACGCGCTTCGGCTTCGGCCAGCTGGGCTGAGATGCGCGCGTAGTCGACTTCGGACGGCGCCTTGTGCAGGGCGTGTTCCGCTTCTTCGCGGGCCTTCTGCGCGGCGTCTTCATCGATCTCACGTTCGGCTACATCGGCGAGGATAGTCACCATATTAGGTTGTACCTCGGCGTAGCCACCGCTGACGAACAGTACTTCCTCTTCACCACCGGGCTTGATGATGCGCACCGGACCGGCTTTCAGAGCGGTGAGCAACTGAGCGTGACCGTAGGAGAGACCCAGCTCACCTTCGATACCACTCACAATCACCATCTCTACCAGCCCGGAGAAGAGAGACTGCTCGGCGCTGACAATGTCACAATGTACTGTCATGGCCATAGTATATGCCTCTCTCGATTAGCCCTTGGCTTTGTTGGCTTTTTCCACAGCTTCGTCGATGGTTCCCACCATGTAGAAGGCCTGTTCCGGCATGTGGTCATATTCACCATTCAGGATGCCCTGGAAGCCACGAATGGTTTCTTTCAGGGAAACGTATTTACCTGGTGCACCGGTGAAGATTTCCGCAACGTGGAACGGCTGGGACAGGAAACGCTCGATCTTACGGGCGCGGGCTACGGTCTGCTTGTCTTCTTCAGACAGCTCGTCCATACCCAGGATCGCGATGATGTCCTTCAGCTCTTTGTAGCGCTGCAGTACAGACTGTACGCCGCGAGCCACTTCGTAGTGCTCTTGACCAATTACTTGTGGGTCCAGCTGACGAGAGGTGGAGTCCAGCGGGTCAACAGCCGGGTAGATACCTTTAGCGGCGATATCACGGCTCAGTACTACAGTGGAGTCCAAGTGCGCGAAGGTGGTCGCCGGAGACGGGTCAGTCAAGTCATCCGCCGGTACGTATACCGCCTGGATAGAGGTGATAGAGCCAGTCTTGGTGGAGGTAATACGCTCCTGCAGAACGCCCATCTCTTCCGCCAGGGTCGGCTGGTAGCCTACCGCAGAAGGCATACGGCCCAGCAGTGCGGATACTTCGGTACCGGCCAGGGTGTAGCGGTAGATGTTGTCGACGAACAACAGTACGTCT
The DNA here is from genome assembly GCF_052467955.1 of Microbulbifer maximicatervae (SeqCode). Lineage (NCBI taxonomy): Bacteria > Pseudomonadati > Pseudomonadota > Gammaproteobacteria > Cellvibrionales > Microbulbiferaceae > Microbulbifer > Microbulbifer maximicatervae (SeqCode). The sequence continues at coordinate 362,975 of NZ_CP174329.1, read as the reverse complement.
TTACCTTCATCACGGAATTTCTCCGCCATGGTCAGGCCGGTCAGGGCTACGCGCAGACGGTTGCCGGGCGGCTCATTCATCTGGCCGTAAACCATCGCCACTTTGGAGTTGGCTTTGTTTTCCAGGTCAACAACGCCGGATTCAGCCATCTCGTAGTAGAAGTCGTTACCTTCACGGGTACGCTCACCAACACCTGCGAACACGGACAGACCGGAGTGCTCGGTAGCGATGTTGTTGATCAGTTCCATCATGTTTACGGTTTTACCTACACCGGCACCACCGAACAGACCAACCTTACCACCCTTGGCGAACGGGCAAACCAGGTCGATTACCTTGATGCCGGTTTCCAGCAGTTCGGTAGAGCTGGACTGCTCTTCGTAGGTCGGTGCAGCGCGGTGGATAGAGGAGCGCTCTTTCTCACCGATAGGGCCACACTCGTCAATCGGGTTGCCGAGCACGTCCATGATGCGACCGAGGGTTTCCAGGCCAACCGGTACAGAAACCGGAGCGCCGGTATTGCGCACGGACAGACCGCGGCTGACACCTTCGGATGAACCCATGGCAATAGCGCGTACCACGCCGTCACCCAACTGCTGCTGCACTTCCATGGTGAGGTTCTTGTCCTCAACCACCAGTGCGTCGTATACATTCGGAACAGAATCGCGTGGGAATTCCACGTCGATGACCGCTCCGATCACTTGCACAATTTGCCCGTTACTCATTTCCGGATCCTCAGCTTTAAATTCTTTCTAGGCTGACCATTACTGGCAGCGGATTAAACCGCCGCCGCACCGCCGACAATTTCGGACAGTTCCTGGGTAATGGCCGCCTGGCGCGCCTTGTTGTAGACAAGCTGCAACTGATCGATCAGCTCACCGGCGTTATCGGTGGCGCTCTTCATCGCGATCATACGCGCTGCCTGTTCACAGGCTTTGTTTTCAACTACTGCCTGGTATACCTGGGACTCGATGTAGCGAGCCAGCAATCCATCCAGCAATTCAACCGGATCCGGCTCGTAGAGGTAGTCCCACTCGTGCATGAGTTTTTCATCTTCGTCCTTCGGCAGCGGCAGCAATTGCTCAACCTGCGGCTTCTGGGACATGGTGTTGATAAACTCATTGGATACCAGGAACAGGCGATCGATATCGCCTTCTGCGTAACGGTCCAGCATTACCTTAACTGAGCCAATCAGCTGGTTGGCCTGGGGCGCATCGCCCAGATCGCGTACCGCTGCGACAACCTTGCTGCCGATGGCATTAAAGAAACTGGCCGCCTTGTTACCTACCGCGCAGACTTCGACGTCGACACCCTGCTCGGACCACGCCTGCATCTCGCGAATAGCGGCTTTGAACATATTGACGTTCAAGCCACCACAGAGTCCGCGATCAGTGGATACCAGGATAAAACCGACCCGCTTGGCCTCGCGCTCTTGCAGGTAAATATGCTGGTACTCGGCCGAAGCGTTGGCGACGTGGCCGATCACTGCGCGTATGCGCTGGGCGTAGGGACGCCCCAGTGCCATGCGATCCTGAGCCCTGCGCATCTTACTGGCTGCAACCATTTCCATTGCGGCAGTAATTTTCTGCGTACTCTTGATGCTGGCAATTTTTGTGCGTACTTCTTTTCCGCCTGCCATAGTGATTTACCTTGTTCGCTGGAAGTTAGATTCCGAAAGAGCGGACACGCCGCTCTCTCGCGCTCTCCAGGGAGTTCTTACCAGCTGCTAGTAGCGACGAACTTCTCGATAGCGGCTTTGAAAGCTGCGTCGATTTCGTCGTTGTAGTTACCAGTGCTGTTCACTTTCTCCATCAGCTCTGCGTGTTCGCTGTTCATGTAAGCGAGCAGGGCGGCTTCGAAATCGAGAACCTTGGCAACTTCTACTTCTTTCAGGTAACCCTTGTCGGCGGCGTAAACGGAAACAGCCATGTCCGCGATAGACAGCGGAGAGTACTGTTTCTGCTTCATCAGCTCGGTTACGCGCTCACCGTGATCCAGCTGGGCTTTGGTAGCTTCGTCCAGGTCAGAGGCAAACTGGGAGAATGCCGCCAGTTCGCGGTACTGAGCCAGAGCGGTACGGATACCACCGGACAGCTTCTTGATCACCTTGGTCTGCGCTGCACCACCTACACGGGATACAGAGATACCCGGGTTGATCGCTGGGCGGATACCGGAGTTGAACAGATCGGTCTCGAGGAAGATCTGGCCGTCGGTAATGGAAATCACGTTGGTCGGTACGAACGCAGATACGTCACCGGCCTGGGTTTCGATGATCGGCAGGGCGGTCAGAGAGCCGGTCTTGCCTTTCACTTCACCGTTGGTGAACTTCTCTACGTAGTCGGCGTTTACACGCGCGGCGCGCTCCAGCAGACGGGAGTGCAAGTAGAAAACGTCACCGGGGTAGGCTTCACGTCCAGGCGGACGCTTCAGCAACAGGGAGATCTGACGGTAGGCCCAAGCCTGCTTGGTCAGGTCATCGTATACGATCAGGGCGTCTTCGCCGCGGTCGCGGAAGTACTCACCCATGGTACAGCCGACGTAGGGAGCCAGGAACTGCATCGCTGCCGGATCGGCGGCGCCAGCGGCTACTACGATGGTGTGATCCATAGCGCCGTGCTCTTCGAGCTTGCGCACTACGTTGGCAATAGAGGACTGCTTCTGGCCCACGGCAACGTAGACACACTTAACGCCGGTACCTTTCTGGTTGATGATGGCGTCGATCGCCACAGCAGTCTTACCGATCTGACGGTCACCGATGATCAGCTCACGCTGGCCACGGCCAATCGGGATCATGGTATCAACCGCTTTCAAACCGGTTTGTACAGGCTGGTCAACGGACTGACGGGCAATAACGCCAGGCGCTACTTTTTCTACCGCGTCGGTCAGCTTGTTGTTCAGCGGGCCCTTGCCGTCGATCGGGTTACCCAGCGCGTCTACAACGCGGCCGAGCAGTTCCGGGCCAACGGGGGTTTCCAGGATACGGCCGGTGCAACGGCACTTCTGGCCTTCAGCCAGCGCCTTGTAGTCGCCCAGGATTACAGCACCAACGGAGTCGCGCTCCAGGTTCAGCGCCATACCGTAAACGCCGCCTTCGAACTCGATCATCTCGCCGTACATCACATCGGCCAGGCCGTGGATGCGGATGATGCCGTCGGATACGGAAACAATGGTGCCCTCATTTTGGGCTTCAGTGCTCACATCGAGATTTTCGATGCGGCTCTTGATGATTTCACTGATCTCAGAGGGATTCAGTTGCTGCATGCTCTGTTCCTCAAGTCCCCGCCGGCTGACGCCAACGGGGAGAGTAATTTAGGAGTTCATCGCCTCGGCGAGCTTGGCCAGACGGCCGCGTACGGTACCGTCGATGACTGTATCACCGGCGCGGATGATCGCGCCGCCCAGCAGGCTCTCGTCCACCGAGCTGTGCAGATGTATTTCGCGTTCAAACTTCGCGCTGAGCTTTTGGCCCAGTGCTTGCGCCTGTGCATCGCTCAAGGCGTGCGCGGAAACAACTTCCACCTCGAGGGTGGCTTCCGCTTGCGCTTTCAGCTCTTCGAACAGTTCGGAAATTTCCGGCAGCAGCTGCAGGCGGTTGTTTTCCGCCAGCAACCGGATGAAGTTCCTTCCGTGCTCGCCGAGTTCGTCTGAACAGATCGACAGGAATTTATCTGCGCGCTCTTCACTGGTGAGCTGGGGATTATCCAGCAGCTCACGCACTTTTTCGTTCTGGCTGACCGCTGCCGCAGTGCTCAGCGCAGTGCTCCAACCACCTAAGTGGGAGGCTTCCTGCGCATAAGAGAATGCAGCTTTAGCGTAGGGCCGGGCCAGTGTGCTGAGTTCCGCCATTGGGTTCCTCGCTTACAGCTCGGCTGCCAGTTTATCGATCAGGTCGTCGTGCGCCTTAGCGTCGATATTGACCGCGAGAATCTTCTCCGCACCCAGGACAGACAGGTCTGCCACACGGCTGCGCAGTTGCTCTTTAGCGCGATTCACTTCCTGGTCGATCTCAGCTTTGGCCGCAGTTTTCAGGCGATCGCCTTCAGACTGAGCCGCTTGCTTGGCTTCATCGAGAATCTGGTTGGCGCGCTTGTTGGCACCATCAATGATCTCGTTAGCCTGATCTTTGGCTTCCTTCAACTGCTCGGCAGCTTTGCGCTTGGCCAGTTCCAGATCTTTCTGTGCGTGTTCGGCGTCAGCGAGACCATCTGCGATCTTCTGCTCACGCTCTTTCATCACGCCCAAAAGCGGCGGCCAAACAAACTTCCAGCAAAACCAGACGAAAAACAGGAAAGTAATCGACTGGCCGATTAGAGTCAGGTTGATATTCACTCCGACACCTCTTGCTCTTTAAATAGGGTTAAGGGCAATTGGAACGGCGTAATTAAACCAGACCAGGAGCTACGGCGAAGATCAGGTACATAGCGATACCAACACCGATCATCGGAACCGCGTCAAGCAGACCAGCCATCAGGAACATCTTGCCCTGCAGAGCCGGAGCCTGTTCAGGCTGACGAGCGGAACCTTCCAGCAGCTTGCCACCCAGAGTACCGAAACCGATAGCGGTGCCCAGGGCGCCCAGACCGATCAGCAGTGCACTTGCGATGTAAACCAGACCTAATGCTTCCATTGTGTTCTCCAAATCAAAGTTAAAGAGTTGTTGTAAAGGTCGAAAAAAGGGTTAAAAACTTATTGATCGTGCTCGTGCTCATCGTCGCGATGGTGTGCCATCGCCATGTACACGGTGCTCAATACCATAAATACGAACGCCTGCAGCACGATTACCAGTACGTGGAAGATCGCCCAGCCCATGTGCAGGAGGCCCGCACCAATAAAGCCGAGAACGCCAACGCCAAAGACAATCGCGATCAGGATAAAGATCATTTCACCGGCGTAGAGGTTTCCGAACAGACGCAGGCCCAGGGAGATCGGCTTGGCGATCAGGGATACTGCTTCCAGCAGGAAGTTCACCGGGATCAGCAGGATGTCAAAGAACAACTTGCCGGTATGGAAAGGGTGCAGAGTCAGCTCTTTAAGGAAGCCGATGGCACCTTTTTCGCGAATACTGAAGAAAATCATCAGCGCAAACACCGCCAGGGCCATACCCAGGGTGGCGTTCGGGTCGGTAGTCGGAACCACTTTAAAGAAGAGGTGATCGTTACCGGAGATCTTGGCGGCAGCCATCGGCAGCCAGTCTACAGGTACCAGGTCCATCAGGTTCATCAGGAACACCCACACAAAGATGGTCAGAGCCATCGGGGCAACCATAGTGTTGCGGTGGGGGAAGGTTTCCTTAACCAGCTTGTCGATAAAGTCGGTAACCAGCTCCACAAAGCTCTGGAAGCCTGTGGGCTTGTCCACACTGGCCTTCTTGGCTGCGCGGGCAAACAGGAAGCAAAAAATCAGACCAAGGCCGATAGACCAACCCAGAGTATCTACGTGCAGGGCCCAAAAGCCCATATCCGCAGCTTCCTGGGAGGAATGCGCCATAGTCCAAGTAGACTCATTCAGCACAGTACCGTCGGCGCGGGTATACCCGGCCGGCAGCTTGCCGTAAGTCATATTTTGCAGGTGGTGTTGGATATACCCCGTCGCGGTTTGAGCTTCGCCTGCCATAGTTCCTCAACAATCGTAAAAGTAAGAATTCTTTTTTCTTATCCACCGGCTAGCGGACCATGCGCGCTACCAAAATCCACTGCACGATTACACAGAGGACGTAGCTGATAAAAAGCGCCGCGGCATTCAGTGGCTTGACGGTGGCAAACACCGCTGCAAAACCTGCCATGGTCAATATAAATTTGCCGGTTTCCGCGCGGTAGAAATTGCCTACCACGCGATGGGCCGCGCGCGCACCGCTATCGCGAAAGGCGCGCCTGCCAAAATATGCTCCGGGCAGTGCACACAGGGCACCGCCGATAAATACGGAGAGCGCAGTCACCGGTTTACCGCTCAAGTGCAGTGCCGCACTGGCCACCGATATCAGCAGAAGCTGTACCGCGGCTATTCGTAATACCGGGGGTTTTGTCATAGACGGGATAAGCCGACTTTTTTTGCGCTGTCCGCCCAAAATTTGGGCGTGCGAATTATGCGGCAACAGCATCGCCGATTCAACCGGCAAATGTCGTCAACTTATTTGATTTTCAGGAGGTTTTGCACGGAATTACTCGCCGCAGTGAGTATTTGCCAACAGTTATTGCGCGCGCCACTAGGACGCGCATTTCCCTGTGGCCTCAGTCCTCGGCGTAACCCAGGTGGGCCAGGATTCCATCCAGCTCTTCCAGAGTGGTGTATTTGAGTACCAGGCGGCCATTGCCTTTATCGTTGTGATCGATAGATACGGGCACTCCGACTTTTTCTGCCAGGCGCTCAGTCAGGCGACGGATATTGGGGTCGGGCTTCGGTTTTTCCGGTGCGGGGGCAGCCGGCTGTTGTAAACGGCGCACCAGCGCCTCTGTCTGGCGCACGGTAAGGCTGCGCTCGACCACTTGGCGCGCAGCAGAGCGCTGGGTGGCACCGGATAGACCGAGCAGGGCTTTGGCGTGCCCCAACTCCAGATCGCCACGCTCCAGGAAAGTCCGTACCTCTTCACTGAGACTCAACAGTCGCAAAAGGTTGGTTACTGCGGTACGGGATTTGCCCACCGCATCGGCCACTTCCTGCTGGGTCAGCTTGAACTCATCCTGTAAACGCTTGAGGGCTACAGCTTCCTCTACCGGATTCAGATCTTCACGCTGGATATTTTCAATCAGCGCCATAGCGATGGCAGCTTCATCGGAAACGCTGCGCACCAGTGCCGGCACTTTCTCCAGTCCCGCCAATTGGGCCGCGCGCCAGCGCCGTTCACCGGCGATGATTTCATAGCTCTGCTCACCGATACCGCGCACGACGATCGGCTGCATAATGCCCTGGGCGCGTATTGAGTCCGCCAGCTCCTGCAAGGATTCCTGTGGAAAATCCCGGCGTGGCTGGTAGCGGCCGCGCTGCAAAAACTCTATCGGCAACTCCTTCAGCTCACCATCGACCACGGCGGTTTCGGTTGCAGCTTCACCGGTAGCCTCGGCGATCGCGGTGCTGTTTTTATTGCTGATCAGGTGGGATAAACCCCGGCCCAGTCCTTTGCGTTTGGCGGCCATAGTAATTACCCCTTATACGGCTTCCGCCACAGGGCGGCTTTTCTTATTGGAAGATTGATTGGCGGGATGGCGGCGATTGATTTCGCAAGCCAGTGCCAAGTAGGCAATAGCCCCTTTCGAGTGTCGGTCGTAATCCAGCGCCGGCTTGCCGAAGCTGGGAGCCTCTGCCAAACGGACATTGCGCGGAATACAGGTTCGATACAGACGATCGCCGAAAAACTCCTGCAACTGCGCCGACACTTCGCTGGTAAGGCTGTTGCGCGGATCGTACATGGTGCGCAAGATACCCTCGATTTTCAGGTCCGGATTGGCGGCCTGCTGGATCTGGGTGATGGTGTCCACCAGTGCTGACAACCCCTCCAGGGCATAGTATTCACACTGCATGGGAATCAATACGCCGTGAGCTGCACAGAGGGCGTTTACCGTCAGCATATTCAACGATGGCGGACAGTCGATAATCACGTAGTCGTAACGATTACTCACCGCAGCCAGGGCGCGGCGCAGGCGGGATTCGCGCCCCTCCAGATTCAGCAACTCTACCTCTGCCGCAGACAGGTCACCGTTGCCCGGGATCAAATCAAAACCGCTCTCTGTGGATACAATGGCCTGCTCAACGGGTAATTCAGCGGCCAGCACATCGTAACCGGACACCTCCAGGTCACTTTTATCCACACCACTGCCCATGGTGGCATTGCCCTGGGGGTCCAGGTCGATCAGCAATACGCGCCGCTTGTTGGCAACCAAAGATGCGGCCAGGTTGACGCAGGTAGTGGTCTTGCCAACCCCGCCTTTCTGGTTGGCCACAGCAAATATCTTGCTCAAGATTCTTGTCCTTTGTTGTTTCTGGGTGCGTTTGCCCCGACGCCGGCTCGGCTTCGGGCGGCGGCTGTTGTGCCCCACGATAGGGGAGCAGGATTGGGCGGGCGACAAACCCGCCAAACTATCATCTTACTCTGTGCGACAGAGCTGAATCATATGTCGCTCACCGTCGCAGCCGGGCACCGACAACCGGTGCACCTGCTCGACCTTAATGCCTTTTGGCAGAGCGCTCAACTCATCCTCAGGCAGCTTGCCCTTCATGGCATAAAAACGACCCCTGGGTGCCAACATGTGCTCACTGCCATTGACCATATCTTCGATGGAGGCAAAGGCGCGGGACACCACACCGGCAAAAGACAGTTCTGGCACAAAGGCTTCTACCCGCTCATTGACTACCGTGATATTGGGCAGGGGCAGGGTGCTGGCGACTTGGAACAGGAAGCGGGTCTTCTTGCCATTGCTGTCGAGCAGGGTGATGGCGCGCTCCGGATGCACAATTGCCAGGGGAATCCCTGGCAGGCCGCCACCGCTACCCACATCGATTAAAGAGCCTTCGCCACAGAGATTTACCACACTGAGGCTGTCGATAATATGGCGCTCCAGCATCTGCTCCGGGTCGCGTATGGCGGACAGGTTGTAGGCACTGTTCCAGCGGGCGAAAAGCGCCAGGTATTCCAGTAGCTGATCCTGCTGCCGGTCACTGAGTAGCACCGACATCTGTGCCGCCGCCTCTAACAGGCGCGGACGAAACTGTTCCATTGAGTGAGAAATGGGTCTATCCCCCAGTAGTCCCGCGAAATTCAAACCCCGCAGGGCCTCGCGGGATACCCTGTGGAAAACCGATTTATACCGCTTTTTTGCGCTTCAGCAGCCCGCGCTTTTTCAACTGGATCAACAGCAGGGATATGGATGCGGGCGTCACGCCCGGTATTCGCGAGGCCCGCGCCAGGGTATCCGGGCGGGTCTCTCCCAGTTTTTGCTTGACCTCATTGGACAGACCAGAAATATCGCTGTAGTCGAAGTCCGCCGGGATCGGGGTATCTTCGTAGGCCTGCAAACGCTCAATTTCCTCGCGCTGGCGATCGATATAACCGGCGTACTTGGCCGAAATTTCCACCTGTTCGGCAACCTGCTCGTCGGTTACCGCTTCCCCTTTGAGGCCCGCCACATCCTGATAGCCCAGTTCCGGACGGCGCAACAGGTCCATCAGGCTATATTCCCGCGCCAATGGCTGCGGCAATTTGGTTTCTACAGAGGCGGCCTGGGGCGTCTTTGGGTGCACCCAGGTATCTTGTAGTCGCTGGGTCTCCCGAGCGATCTCCTCGCGCTTTTCACTGAACGCTGCCCAGCGGGTATCGTCGACCAGGCCCAATTCGCGACCTTTTTCGGTCAGGCGCAGGTCAGCATTGTCCTCACGGAGCAGCAAGCGATATTCCGCGCGGCTGGTAAACATGCGGTAGGGCTCTTTAGTGCCGCTGGTGATCAAATCATCCACAAGCACGCCCAGGTAGGCTTCATCCCGACGCGGGGCCCAGGCTTCGCGCTCCTGGGCCTGTAGGGCGGCATTGGCGCCAGCCAGGAGTCCCTGGGCAGCCGCTTCCTCGTAGCCGGTGGTGCCATTGATCTGGCCGGCAAAGTAGAGCCCCTGGATAAATTTGGTTTGCAGGGACGGCAAAAGGTCGCGCGGGTCGAAGAAATCGTACTCAATTGCATAGCCAGGGCGGGTGATATGCGCCTTTTCAAAGCCTTTGATGGAGTGCACCAGCTCAATCTGTACATCGAAGGGCAGGCTGGTGGAAATACCATTGGGGTACAGCTCGTTGGTGGTCAACCCTTCCGGCTCGATAAACACCTGGTGGCTATCTTTGTCCGCAAAGCGGTGCACCTTGTCTTCGATGGAGGGACAGTAGCGCGGGCCAATCCCTTCAATCACGCCGGAATACATGGGCGAGCGATCGAGCCCCCCCTGGATAATTTCATGGGTGCGGGCATTGGTGTGGGTAATCCAGCAGCAGACCTGGCGCGGGTGCTGATCGCGGCTGCCCAAATAGGACATCACCGGTGTGGGGCTATCTCCCCACTGTTCCTCCAGCTCGCTGAAATCTACCGAGCGGGCATCAATACGGGGAGGGGTGCCAGTTTTGAGGCGATCGACGCGGAAAGGCAGTTCGCGCAGACGATCTGCAAGGGCAATCGAGGGCGGGTCTCCAGCGCGGCCGCCGGCGTGGTTATCCAAGCCGATATGTATACGCCCACCGAGGAAAGTCCCTGCGGTCAGTACCACTGTCTTGGCGCGAAAGTGCACCCCCGCATTGGTGACAACGCCCACAACCCGTTCACCTTCGACAATCAGGTCATCCGCCGCTTGTTGGAAGATCTCCAGGTTTTCCTGTGCTTCCAGGATTGAACGGATAGCGGCGCGATACAGGGCTCTATCGGCCTGGGCACGAGTTGCCCTTACTGCAGGGCCTTTGCGGGCATTGAGGACCCGGAACTGAATTCCGCCCAGGTCTGTTGCCGTTGCCATAGCGCCACCGAGGGCATCGACTTCCTTCACGAGATGACTCTTGCCGATACCGCCGATCGCCGGGTTGCAGGACATTTGTCCAAGGGTCTCGATATTGTGGGTCAGCAGCAGAGTGGAAGCTCCCATACGTGCCGCTGCCAGTGAGGCTTCGGTACCTGCGTGGCCTCCGCCGATCACGATCACATCATAGGTCTTAGGGAATTCCATAGTGGCTGCTACTGGTTACAACTGGGGGCGCACATTTTATAGGCAGTAGGTATGAGTCAGCAATTGGCTACAAGCATATTCCTGCACTCTAGTTGGTAGAGGTTTGAAAAGCTGTAAAAACGGAGACTATCCAGTTCCATGCCTATCGGGCTTTTTCTCTAAGCAAACTGTCTTGAGCTAGCCTCAGAGAAATTCATTTTTTGGACTCTCTTAAGTTTATATAAATGAATAAATGTATTTCTTAGAGAGAGGTTTTTGATTTAGTTGTTTTTATTAGTGCCCGGCAAATCATGTATAAACAAAAAAAATACTTATAAATCAATGGGTTACACTGATGAAAACATGGGCAATAACCCCTTGGCTGAAGGGGGGGCAACCCCGGTAGACGATTGTGGAAAGCCGGGACAACTTTGCGCGCCTCGTGCTGGCGGGAAAGTTATCATCATAGCATTCGTTGCTTACGCAGGTGTTTATCCCCTTTTTTACTCACACCTGGCAATTTCAGGTTTTAGCTTGTGCGTAGAGGGTGATAAGACTTGGGGGTTAATTGTGCGTAAGAGTGAATATTGTATAAGTCTGTGAGTTTTGTTGCTGTATCTATGTGATTTATAAGTGATTGAAGCAAGTGAAAAGATATCCACGGGAAATCCCCGTGGACATGTATAACTCGATCGGCGCCATATCTTACTTTGCAGAGTTTTTTGCCAGATTTTTTCGCGAATCTATTTAATAAGATCGGGAAAAATTGGGGATTTAATTTACCCGCCCTGAAAGTCGGGGTTAAGCCTGTGTAAAAGAAGTGAGAAATATGTTGGGAAGCTGGAAGGAGAGAAGCGAGGGAGGATAAAGTAGCCTCCCCCTTGGGATAACTTGGAAGTTGGGATGGAGCGTTTACTTACCGATACAAAAACTGCCGAAGATCTTGCCGAGTAATTCATCGGCACTGACGGTGCCTGTAATTTCTCCCAGAGCCTGCTGGGCTTGGCGTAAGTCTTCGGCGAGCAGTTCGCCTGCACCGCTAGTGTGAAGTTGCCGCTGGCCCTGATGTATAAAAGCTTGTGCCCGGCCCAGTGCGTCCAGGTGTCGGCGCCTGGCACTGAATGTTCCCTCTCCAGCGCCGCTGAAACCAATACTCTGTTTTAAATGCTCTTTTAACGCATCGAGCCCGGCACCTGTTTTTGCACTAATGGCAATCACTGGCACGCCTTCAGTGTGTGCCTGAAGTCCAGCGCTGTAGTCGGTGAGGTCAATCTTATTCAGTACTAATGTCAGTTTGTTGAGATCTCTCAGCTGACTGGTAAATTCTGGCCAAACTCGTGTGGGGTCCAGGGAGTGGAGCTGCTCTGCATCCATGACAAGTAGTACCCTATCTGCGCCGTGGATTTCCTCCCAGGCGCGTTCGATACCAATTTGCTCGACTCTATCCGGGGCATCTCTTAATCCCGCAGTATCGGCAAACTGGAGGGGCATACCGTCGATATGAATATGTTCACGCAGGATATCCCGAGTGGTACCGGCGATATCGGTGACAATAGCGGCGTCGTGTCCGGCCAGTGTGTTGAGCAGGCTGGATTTCCCTGCATTAGGGCGGCCTGCGATAGCAACTCGCATTCCCTCGCGCATTATCGCGCCCTGACGCGCCTGGGTTTCCACACCCACCATTTGTGCCAGTAAGGTTTCTATATCAGCTGCCACTTTGCCATCGGCGAGGAAGTCAATTTCCTCTTCGGGGAAATCAATGGCGGCCTCCACGTAGATACGCAGGTGGGTGAGGTTTTCCACCAGGTCTTCGATTTTCTCGGAAAACGCGCCCTGTAGTGAACGCATGGCATTTCGCGCTGCCTGGGCACTGCCGGCGTCGATTAAATCGGCGATCGCTTCGGCCTGAGTTAAATCCATTTTGTCGTTGAGGAAAGCCCGCTCGGAAAATTCTCCGGGGCGGGCTTGTCGAGCGCCCAATTCGATAGCGGCTTGAAGTAGCTGATCGAGAATTACCGGACCGCCGTGTCCCTGGAGCTCCACCACATCCTCCCCGGTAAAGGAGTTGGGGCCAGGGAAAAAGAGTGCCAATCCCTGATCGATTAACTGCTCTTTGTGGGTAAAGTTCCGGTAGTGGGCAGAGCGGGGCTGGAGGGATTTTTCCCCGCAGATTTGTTGGGCAATTTGCAGGGCTCTTGTGCCCGACAGTCGGATAACGCCGATACCGCCGCGCCCGGGCGCGGTGGCAACAGCGGCAATAGTGTCGCGATTGAGGCTTTCTTGTGTCATCGGCTGAGTTTACTCGACAGAACGGAAAAGGGCCGCATTTGCGGCCCTTGTTTATTGTGTTGCTGCAGATCGGTACTGGTTAGTACTTACCGGCATCCACCTGTTTATTGATATACCAGGTTTGCGCAATGGTAATCAGGTTGTTGGCGATCCAGTACAGAACCAGACCCGCTGGGAACCACAGGAAGAACACAGTCATCATCACCGGCATCAGCTGCATGATGCGGGCTTGGGTTGGGTCGGTGGGCGCCGGGTTCAGCTTTTGCATAAACCACATAGACAGGCCCATCAATACCGGCAGGATAAAGTAGGGGTCCTTCGCCGACAGATCGTGAATCCAGAAAATCCAGGGCGCGTGACGCAGCTCAACGGTTTCGGTGAGCATCCAGTAGAGCGCGATAAATACCGGCATCTGCAGCAGGATCGGCAGGCAGCCACCCATCGGATTGATCTTCTCGCGGCGGTAGAGCTTCATGGTCTCTTCCGCCAGCTTTTGCCGATTATCCTTGTACTGCTCCTGCAGCTTTTTCATCTGCGGCGCAAACTTGCGCATACGCGCCATGGACTTGGTGCCAGCGGCGGACAGTGGCAGAAGCAGCGTCTTGATAAATACGGTGAGCAGGATGATCGCCCAGCCCCAGTTGCTGACAATATGCTCCTGGATAAAGTGCAGGACACCGAACAGCGGTTTGGCGATCCACCAGAGCCAGCCGTAGTCGACGGTCAGATCGAGGCCGGGGGAGATTTCTTCCAGACGGTAGACATCTTTCGGGCCAGCGTAGAAAAAAGCGCTCAGCTCGCCTTGGGTGGCAGCGGGGATTTGCACTTGAGGTGCGGTAAAGCCCATGCGGAAGAGGCCGTTGGATAGCTCCTTCAATTCAAAAGTATTGCGCTCGTCCTGGGGGGGAATCCAGGCACTGATAAAGTAGTGCTGAACCATAGCTACCCAGCCACCTTCGATGGTTTCGCGGGTGGGGCTTTCAGCAATCTCCTCGAAGTCCTGCTTGAAGTAGTTCTTTTCGTTGGTGCGGATGGCAGCGCCGAGGAAAGGCGACATACCGAAACCGGTGTCGGTTGCGGGTTCACTGGCATCGCGCTTAATCTGACCAAACATGGCCGCGGACCAGGGTTTGTCACTGGTGTTATCCACCAGGTAGGCCACTTGGATCAGGTAGTCTCCACGCTTGAAGGTGAAGCGCTTGGTGATATTGGCGCCTTCCTGTTGCAGAGTCAGGTCTACTATCAGGGTATCATCGCCCTCAACCATCGCATATTCGGTTTTTGCCACCTTGAAAACCGGGCGGCCAGCGGCGCTGTCGGTCCCGTTTTTACCGATAAGACCACTCTGGGCAATATAAGTATGGTTGCGGGTCTGGTTCAACAGGATCAGGGGTTGGTCCGGGGTATCCAACTTCTCTTGCTGTTTGCGCAGCGCCACTTTGACGATATCGCCGCCACGAGGATTGATGAGCAGATCAAAAACGTCGGTGGTGACACTGATCAGCTTGCTCTCAGTACTGCTGCCTTCATTGGATGCGGGCACCTGGGAGCGAAGTTGGGGAACATCACTGTCGCCGGTGCTTGCGGGTGTTTCGGCGGGTATTTGGCTGACAGTCTCGCCGCCAGTCTGCACGACGGTTTCGCGGTCGAGTTCAGGAGTGTGTTGCTCTTGAAATGCGTTCCACTGGAAGATAAGTGCCAGGAGAACCGCGAGAATTCCGCCGAGCAGCGTATAGCGTTGCCAATCCATCTTATTACCTAGAGCGTGTTCTTGTGTCTGGTGGGGGGAACCGGGTCCAATCCACCAGGGTGCCAGGGGTGGCATTTTATAAGGCGGCGCAGAGTTAAATAACCCCCTTTTATCGCTCCATGAGTTTCAATGGCCTCTTCAGAGTACCGGGAGCAGGTGGGGTAGAAGCGACATTGGTTGCCTACCCAGGGGCTGGCCAGGTAGCGGTATACATGGATCAGCTTGATCAGTATCCACTTCATGGTCGGGGTTGCGGCTGTCGAGCCCGCTTGGCCAGTTTACGCCAGAGTTTATTCAGTAGTTTCGCCAACTCGGCCTTATCCAGATCTGCGATCCCAGGGCGTGCGAGCACCACGGCATCCAGCGGCGGCAAATCGTATTGCTGCAGACGGAAGGTTTCCCGGGTTATACGCTTGATTTGGTTGCGGTCGGAGGCGTTGCGTACATGCTTTTTAGCAATAACGAGGCCGAGACGCGGGTGTTCCAAGGAGTTGGGACGGGCGAGGATCAACAGATGAGGGTGTGCGGCGCGCACCTGGTTTTCATTGAATACCAAGCGATACTGCGCCGCATTGAGCAGGCGCAGCGTCTTGGCAAATCCGAAGCTGCTGCGCACCTGCTGCATAAAGAGATATCTCTAAAAGGGAAGAGATCTTATGCAGACAGTACTTTGCGGCCTTTAGCGCGACGGCGGGCCAGAATCTTACGGCCGTTTTTGGTTGCCATGCGAGCGCGGAAACCGTGAGTGCGCTTGCGCTTCAAGTTGCTTGGTTGAAATGTGCGTTTCATAGTCTTGCTACCTGAGACTTTGTGTTCAAAATTTCTCGGGACCTTTCCCGGCCGCGGCCTGGACTCCGGTCCGGCACAAAGCCGGTGCAGACGGAGCTACGCGCTGCGAAGGCCGCGGATTGTATAGAAACCCAGCAGTGAAAGCAACGCGCTAATCAGGGAAATTCTTTTTATTGGTGTGCGAGTTCACTGTAATTTTTTACGCCAACTAAACAAGTCGTTGAGTCATCAGGGGTATCTCTGAATGCCCACTGATTGACCCCAAGATACCCACAGCTTACTGTGGATAACTTTCAGAGGGTTCCCACCTCAATTGTCTAATTGTTGTGCAAATCCTTGATTGTGTGGATCTTTTTGCGCAGTTTTTTCAACAGATGCAGTCTTTCTTGTGGATAACCTAAAGGTGGAAAGGTATACTGCGCCGATCTTATTTGATGGCCCCGGGTGATTCCTAATCCGGCCTTGCCGTCTCTCCTTGGTCTTACCATTTTGGGGTTTTTTGGGGGGTTTCTTGACTGAATCCGTATGGAAGCAGTGCGCGAGCTGTTTACAGGACGAGCTGCCGTCTCAGCAGTTCAATACCTGGATCAGACCGTTGCGCGTCAATCCCGTTAGTGCGGAGGGCGAGTTGCGCCTGATCGCACCGAACCGCTTTGTGCTGGACTGGGTTGGCAATAAATTCCTGAACCGCATTCGCGAGTTGGTGCAACAGTTCGCACCAGGACGCCCTCTGCAAGTGGCGCTCGAGATTACCGCTCGCCGGCCGGCTCGCTTCCAGCGCGGCGATGTAACAAATAATGCCCCTCCGACACCGGTACCGACACCCGTGCCATCGGCGCCAGCTCCGCCACCACCTCCGGTGCAGCCGGCAGTGGCACCGCCACCGGTATCTGTGCCGCCTGTTGCCACTGCGCCACCTCCGGTGACTTCACCGCTGGGATCTGGGTTTGGTGCCAGCAGGCCGGTGCCTCATCCCGCTATGGCTGAGGAGGTGACTGCCGAACAGATGACGACAGGCGAACTGGCCCTGACAGATCTGCGACCACCGGCTATGAATGGTATGGCTCGCTCCATACCGGAGCAGCCGGCCAGGCAGGTTGAGGTGGAGGGGGCTATCAAGCACGGCAGCTCACTCAACCGCAACTTTACTTTCAAATCCTTTGTTGAAGGTAAGTCCAATCAGCTGGGCCTCGCTGCGGCACAACAGATTTCTGACAATCCTGGCGGCGCCTACAATCCCCTCTTTATATATGGGGGCGTGGGTCTGGGGAAAACTCACTTGATGCACGCGGTTGGCAACGCGCTGTTGGAGCGCAACCCCAATGCTAAGGTAGTGTATTTGCACTCCGAGCGCTTTGTTGCAGATATGGTGAAAGCGCTACAGCTGAATGCAATCAGCGACTTTAAGCGCTACTACCGGTCTGTTGACGCTCTTCTGATTGATGATATCCAGTTCTTTGCCGGTAAGGAGCGCTCTCAGGAGGAGTTTTTCCATACCTTTAATGCCCTGCTGGAAGGTGGTCAACAGATTATCCTAACCTGTGACCGCTATCCGAAAGAGATCGACGGCTTGGAAGAGCGCTTGAAATCCCGCTTTGGCTGGGGATTAACGGTAGCTGTAGAGCCTCCGGAGCTCGAGACCCGAGTCGCTATTTTGATGAAGAAGGCCGAGCAGGTGGGTGTGGACTTGCCCCACGACTCCGCTTTCTTTATTGCGCAGCGTATTCGCTCCAATGTGCGGGAGCTCGAGGGTGCACTGCGCCGCGTAATTGCCAATTCGCAGTTTACCGGTCGCGCTATTGACGATGTCCTTGTGCGCGAAGCACTAAAAGACCTGTTGGCCCTACAGGATCGACTGGTCAGTGTGGATAATATCCAGCGGGTTGTCGCTGAATACTACAAAATTAAGGTGGCGGATTTGCTCTCCAAGCGGCGCAGTCGCTCGGTGGCCCGCCCCCGCCAAGTCGCTATGTCCCTGGCCAAGGAGCTGACCAATCACAGCTTGCCGGAGATCGGCGATGCCTTCGGTGGTCGCGACCACACAACAGTACTGCATGCCTGCCGCAAAATACGTGAGCTGCAGGAGTCCGACGCGGATATTCGCGAGGACGTTAAATTGCTGACACGGTCGCTGACCACTTAATCGAATAACTGACAAAACAAGGCGAAACTACCGATGAAATTCAATGTGAGCCGGGACGCCCTTCTGAAGCCGTTACAACTGGTGGCCGGTGTTGTTGAGAAACGCCAAACACTGCCAGTCCTGGCCAATGTGTTGATGCAGTTACAGGGCCAGGAACTCTCCCTGACCGGTACTGACCTGGAAGTGGAAATTGTCGGCCGTCTCGGTGTAGACGGTGTAGAAATGGAAGGTGAGGTGACCGTTCCCGCACGCAAGCTGCTGGATATCTGTCGCTCTCTGCCCGATGGTGCTGAACTAAAGTTTGAGCGCGATGGTGAGCGCCTGATACTGCGCAGTGGCCGCAGCCGTTTTCAGCTGTCGACTCTGCCCGCAGCGGACTTCCCGAATCAGGAAGAGGCCAGTGCACAGACCCGTTTCGATATCTCCCAGCGCGAGATCCGCCGCCTGATAGAAGCCACTAGTTTTGCTATGGCTCAGCAGGATGTGCGCTATTACCTGAATGGTTTACTGCTTGAATGCCGCCCGCAGCAGCTGCGTGCGGTTGCTACTGATGGCCACCGCTTGGCACTCTGCGATCGCGATGCCCCCGGCCTGGATGTCTCCACGCCTATCCAGGCTATTGTGCCGCGCAAAGGCGTACTCGAGCTGGGTCGTTTGCTTGAGGACAGCGATGCACAGGCACAGGTGGTGCTGGGTAACAACCATATTCGTGTGGTTAGTGGCCAGTTTACTTTTACCTCTAAATTGGTAGACGGCAAATTCCCTGACTATGAGCGCGTGTTGCCGCGAGGCGCGGGCAATGTGGTTTATGCGGATCGCCAGGGATTGCGCCAGGCCTTCTCCCGAGCGGCGATTCTCTCCAACGAGAAATACCGTGGGGTGCGTCTTCAGGTTTCTGAGGGGCTGCTGCAAATTGTTGCCAACAACCCGGAGCAGGAAGAGGCGGAAGAGCAGATGATGGTGGATTACGTAGGTGAGCCAATGGAGATTGGCTTTAACGTTTCCTATCTGCTGGACGTCACTGGTGCTATTCACAGTGACCAGATCCGTATCAGTCTGGCGGATGCCAATAGCAGTGCTCTGCTGCAGCAACCTGAAGAAGGTGATGCACTGTACGTGATTATGCCTATGCGCCTGTAAGGCAGCCCACCCATTGCTCTTTTTTGAATGGATTGAGGCTACCTCCCCGCTCGGTGGGGTAGCCGATAAACAAACCGATGCCTGTGCATCGCGCTCTTCACTCTGGGGGAGGTGTCTGTGGCGCTGACCCGTCTTCTCTTATCTAATTTTCGAAATATCTGCTCTGCGGATCTCAAGCTGGGTCCTGGCGTTAATGTGTTTTGTGGTGCGAATGGCAGTGGCAAGACTTCACTGTTAGAGGCGGTACATATGCTGGCAACCGGTCGTTCCTTTCGCTCTCGCCTGCATAAGTCGGTTATTCAGCATGATACTGGTGGGCTTACGGTTTTTGCCCAGCTCGATACAGGTTTTAACTTGGGGGTAGAGCGCCTCGCAGATGGCTCGGGCAGAATCAGGGTAAACCAGGCTCCAGCGGAATCCAGCTCACAGCTTGCTAGTTGCCTGCCCCTTCAACTGATAAACAGTGAAAGTTTTTCTGCACTTGATGGTGGCCCCGGCGTTCGGCGTCGGTTACTGGATTGGACAGTGTTCCACGTGGAACATTTATTTGCCCAAGAGTGGAAAAATTATCAAATCGCACTGCGGCAGCGAAATGCTCTCCTGCGTCGTGGTAAAATCGATGAGGCCAGCATCGGCGTATGGGAAGAGCAGTTGGCCCTTAGTGGCGAGCGTGTAAACGATCTGCGATTAGCTCAGTTTTCTCAATTGCAGACCACTGTTTCGCAACTTCTCGATGAGTTACCACAGAGCTTATTGAGCCGTGTCGATATGAGTTACCGTCGCGGTTGGCGTAAAGAAATTGACCTGCGTAGCGCTCTGTCTGAATCACGGGAATCAGATGTTTCACAGGGGCATACGCGTATTGGTCCCCATAGGGCGGATATTCGTTTTAGCGTAGCCAGTGAGTCGGCCCACAATATCCTATCTCGTGGCCAACAGAAGATGTTGGTGTGTGCAATGCGCACGGCAATGGCGGAGGTAGTCTGTAGGCAGGGAGATATGCCAGTATTCCTGGTTGATGACTTGCCGGCGGAGCTGGATGACAGTAACCAACAGATTTTTGCGCATTGGGTTGGGCGTTGTGCCAGCCAGGTGCTTGTAACCGGAATTGAGGAGGGCACTACAAGCCGCCCCTGGCGGCAACTAGATGCCCCTTGGAATTGCCCGAAAGTGTTCCACGTGGAACATGGGAAGATCAGTGCCGAAGCTTCGGCCGCACAATAAGTTTAATGGAGCGAATAAATGTCAGAGCAGCAAAGCTATGACTCAAGCAGTATCAAGGTATTAAAAGGCCTGGATGCGGTGCGCAAGCGCCCCGGAATGTATATTGGTGATACCGACGATGGCACCGGTCTGCACCACATGGTATTTGAGGTGGTCGACAACTCCATCGATGAAGCGCTGGCCGGCCACTGTGATGAGATCCGTGTAACCATCCACCCGGATGAGTCCATTTCCGTATCGGACAATGGCCGTGGTATCCCGACAGAGATTCACCCGGAAGAGGGGGTTTCTGCAGCAGAAGTGATTATGACCGTCCTTCACGCGGGCGGTAAATTTGATGACAACATCTACAAGGTCTCCGGCGGTCTGCACGGGGTAGGGGTATCGGTGGTAAACGCTCTGTCCAAGGAGCTGAAGCTGACTATCCGTCGCGGTGGCAAGATCCACGAGCAGACCTACCACCACGGTGTGCCCCAGGCACCCTTGGAAGTTGTGGGTGACAGCGATACCACCGGCACCACGGTGCACTTCAAACCCTCAGAGGGTACCTTCAGCAATATCGAATTCCATTTCGACGTGCTGGCCAAGCGCCTGCGCGAGCTGTCCTTCCTGAACTCCGGTGTGCGTATCGTCCTGAAGGACGAGCGCAGTGGTAAGGAAGAGGTCTATGAATACGAAGGTGGTTTGAGTGCCTTTGTGGAGTTCCTCAACCAGAACAAAACCCCGATTAACAAGGTTCTACACTTCCAGAGCCAGCGTGAAGACGGCATTGCTGTAGAGGTGGCATTACAGTGGAACGATAGCTTCCAGGAAAGCATCTTTTGCTACACCAACAATATTCCCCAGCGCGACGGCGGTACCCACCTGGCGGGCTTTCGTGCAGCCCTGACCCGTGGCCTGAACAGCTATATCGAGCGGGAAGGCCTGGGCAAGAAAGACAAGGTGAACACCACTGGCGATGACGCCAGGGAAGGTCTCACCGCGATTATCTCTGTGAAGGTTCCGGACCCGAAATTCTCCTCCCAGACCAAAGACAAGCTGGTTTCATCCGAAGTGAAGCCGGCAGTAGAGCAGGAGATGGGCCACCACTTCACAGACTACCTGATGGAGAACCCACAGGAAGCCAAATCTGTCGTCACCAAGATGATCGACGCGGCCAAAGCCCGTGA
This sequence comes from Microbulbifer maximicatervae (SeqCode), assembly GCF_052467955.1. Lineage (NCBI taxonomy): Bacteria > Pseudomonadati > Pseudomonadota > Gammaproteobacteria > Cellvibrionales > Microbulbiferaceae > Microbulbifer > Microbulbifer maximicatervae (SeqCode). The sequence goes on along the minus strand of NZ_CP174329.1, from coordinate 341,812 downwards.
GGCGGCCCGCAAGGCCCGTGAAATGACTCGCCGCAAGGGTGCGTTGGATATTGCCGGCCTGCCCGGAAAACTGGCGGATTGCCAGCAAAAAGACCCGGCACTATCTGAAATTTACCTGGTGGAGGGTGACTCCGCTGGTGGCTCTGCCAAGCAGGGCCGCGATCGCCGCACCCAGGCGATCCTGCCGTTGAAAGGTAAGATCCTCAATGTGGAAAAAGCGCGCTTCGACAAAATGCTCTCCAGTGCCGAAGTGGGTACCCTGATTACCGCACTGGGCTGTGGTATCGGCAAGAGTGAGTTCAACCCGGATAAACTGCGTTACCACAGCATCATCATCATGACCGATGCTGACGTGGATGGAGCCCATATCCGTACCCTGTTGCTCACCTTCTTCTTCCGTCAGATGCCGGAGCTGATCGAGCGGGGTCACATCTACATCGCCCAGCCGCCGCTGTATAAGATCTCCAAGGGCAAACAGGAACAGTACCTGAAGGATGAGGGCGCTCTAACCCAGTTCCTCACCAACGCCGCCCTGGAAGGCGCCACGCTGTTTGTGAACCCGGATGCCCCTGGGCTTTCTGGTGCCTCCCTGGAAAGCCTGGTAGGCGAGTACCGCAGCGTACTGGCGACAATCGACCGTCTGTCGCGTCTGTACCCTGAGGAAGTGCTGCGCAGCATGATCTACCTGCCCAGCTTGTCTCAGGAAGACCTACAGTCCCAGGAGAAAGTCGCAGCTTGGAGTGAGAAGCTACAGGAGAAACTTGGTGACGAAGAAAGTGGTGGAACCCGTCGTCACGAAGTGACGGTTCAGGAGAACACCGAGCGCGGCCTATTCCTGCCCCATATCCATATCGTCGCCCACGGTGTCGGTAGTGACTACCTGATTAACCATGAGTTCTTCGATTCTGCCGAGTACGCGTCTATCTGCGCTCTGGGGGAGAAAATGGTGGGTCTATTGGAAGAGGGTGCCTTTATCCAGCGCGGCGAGAAGCAGCACCCTGTTGGCAGCTTCCCTGAAGTGATGGACTGGCTGATGGGCGAGAGTCGCAGAGGCTACGGTATTCAGCGCTATAAAGGACTGGGAGAAATGAACCCAGAGCAGCTTTGGGAAACCACCATGGACCCAGAGAGCCGCCGTATGCTGCAGGTAACCGTTGAAGATGCTATCGCAGCAGATCAGATCTTTACCACCTTGATGGGCGATCAGGTGGAGCCCCGCCGTGACTTTATCGAGACCAACGCATTGGCGGTGGAAAACCTCGACGTCTAATTGTCATTTTTCCGAAAATCCTACAGTAACTCCGCGAAAGGGGAATTACTGTGGGATTTACTCCACTTAAAGTAACTCGCGATAAATTCGATCTTTTTCCCCTATCAAAAACGTCACGCCGATCGGGTATCTACCCTTCCGTTAAAGCCTGAAATTACTGACAAACAATTAAAGTAAACAGTAAAATTTTTAGTAAATTCTGGCCAAGCAATATTTTTGCTGTATTTTTAGAAAGTAAAAAATTATAGATGTCCTTCCTACTTATCTATTTCTACGAACAAATAAAATTAGACGGACCATAAGACTTATGGGGAACTTCATCTCTTCTATTCTCGGCGATACTCGTCGTTTGATAGCTATTAGTGGTGTGATTGCACTAGCTTTATACGGTTGCACAAGCACACAAAAATTAGTGAATTCCGAATGGTATGAAATCGAAACCGAACATTTTCGGATCGTTACCAATGACAACCCCAAGCAAGTTGAAAAGCTGGCAATAGACTTAGAACGATTTCGGATTTTCGCGAAACGATATATCAAGTATTCAGCAGATCAACAGAAGCTGACCATTTACGCTCTGGATGACCGGCTCAGCTTTAAAGGAGTTAGTGGTAGTGAGTCATCTAGAACTGTCATTGGACAGTTCCATAATACTGCTTATGGGAGTTTTGCATTACTAAACCTAAACGGAAATCGTGCCCTTCCTGACAATCCGGCCCGTCAGACGTTGTTTCATGAATATGCGCATTTTTTGACCTACAGTGGAAGCCAGCACCTCTACCCCTACTGGTTTAGTGAAGGTATTGCTGAGGTATTTTCCACTGTAGATTTTGATGAAAATGCAAAGTACAGCTTTGGGAAAATACCGGTTGATCGAGCGATTAGCCTTAATCGAGCGAGAGAGTTGTCTCTCGATAAACTCCTTTCAGCCACACCTGGCTCTCTGAATGTAAGAGATACCGAGGCACTTTATGCCAGTGGATGGATGTTAGCTCACTGGATGATTTTCGACACGGATAGAAATAAAGCCTTAAATGAATATTTGGAGGCTTACAACGCCGGCGGTGATCCAATTGCGAGCCTACCTGAAGCTCTGGGAATGACTTTTGAAGAACTCAATGAGCAGTATAAGAAACTGTCGAGAAGTCATTTCAATTATTACGAGGGGGAGCTTTCTGATAAAGGTATCGTTAAATCCCCCTCCGTTAACCTGATGGACAGTAGTACCGCAGTCGCAGAGCTGGCCTACTTCATGGCAATTTCAGAGCAGGGTTCCGAAGTACTAGAGAAATATATTGCCTATGCAGATGAAAAGCAGGCTTCTAGCCCATCGTTAAATTCGGCACTGGCCATTGCTCTGACAGGCGAAGGAAATTATTCCCAAGCTGAGGAAGTCTTGAACTCTATTCCGGCGCAGTACCACGAAGAAACCTGGTATCTTGAAGCCCAGGCAAAAAATGATCTATCGGCTGCCTTGACGGAGGAGGGGTTCCCCAACCCTGGAAATATGAAACGTATCCGGGATAAATATGTTCAACTAGTTAATGCCAGTGGGGAAGTACCCGCGTACTGGCATGAACTGGCGATCACAATGCAAGTTTTAGGGTATCCCCGCCAGAAGTATACGGAAATACTAGAGCAGGCGTATTTACGTGCACCGAGAGAAACAGGAATCGCTTGGTGGTATGTGCTGGAGCTTTACCTAGACCGAGATAAAGATCTCTTCGTAAAAGTCTCCCAACCGTTATTCATGCAAATTACAGAGGAGGGTTCGCGGGCACAGTTGCAGTCGATGCTGGATGAGTTGGAGAAGGAAGAGGGGTTGAAGTTCGAGCCTGAGATCAGTGGTTTGGGTCAATTAATGTCAACTTACAGGAAGTACTCTGGAAACAAAGCCCTGGCAATGGCTGCGGACTATCGTGGCGCATTTGTGGCAGGTTTTAACGAAGATGGCGGAAGCACCCAAGCTGAGGCGAACCGAAGTGCTCTTCTAGCCTGTGAGGAACAGCGAAAGCAGTACCAGATAAGGGACCGTTGTGAACTCTACGCGGAAGGTGAGGTGTTGGTGAATTCAACTACAAGGATGTAACTATCTAGTAGAAGTTAGGGAAGGCGCAAAGTAGGCAGTAATAGAGCTTACTTTGCGACAATATAAAGCTTGGTGATGAGAGTGGATGAACCGATTACCCCATTACCAAGTATCCACTCTGACAATTAGCTCCCAGAACATTGGGGAGTGGCCAGCACAAATTATGGCCAAAAAGCGTGTAAATCAGTATTGAGCCATCACTAAAGTCACAATACACCCCATCGCTTTTAGAAAAATATCAGTCGATACAGTTAAGCCTTGCCTATTAACTTATCATTCAGGCGGCCAAACAACTTCACGATAAACTCCCTAAAAACCTTAAAACGCATGACATTGCGGTGCTCTGGGTTGGAGACTAGCCACAGTTCATGCAGGCTGGATGGGGCTGCCCCAGGGACCCGAACGACTCCTTCAGCACCATCTGCAAGAAAGCAGGGCAGCCTGGCCAGCCCCAGTCCACTCTTAACTGCCTCTAGCTGTATCAAACCGTGATTAATCTGGTGCTGATAAGGCATCTGTGGATAGGGCGTGTCTTTGGCCCAATTCAATGTGGCGTCATCGCCACTCCAGCCGAGCCAGTGGCCATCGTCAGGTACAGATTTCTCGATATACCCCGGAGAACCGTAACAGCAACTGGGTAGGTCGGCGAGCTTGCGAGCAACAAGTCGATCCGAAACATCGACGTCGCCTTTGGGGAGAATACGAAGTGCTATGTCGGCTTGGTGACTTTCCAAATCGAGAACGTGGCTAGTAACCAGTAGCTGTACGTTGATCTCTGGATACGTACGTGAGAAGTCATTTAGGTAGGGGATAATTAAGTGCGATGCGACTACATCCGGCATAGTGATGCGAACTTCCCCGGAGAGCTGGTTACTCCCCCCCTGTAAATGCTTCTGCGCGGCATTTAGATACTGCTCTGCCGATTGGGCGTAGTCGAGCATCGCTTTGCCATCCTCCGTCATCTGGTAGCCTTTGGAGCTGCGATAAAACAGCTTGGCCTGGAGCTTTTCCTCCAGGGCATCAACACGGCGAGAAACTGTGGAATGGCTGACTTTAAAGTCGTCAGCAACGCTGCGAGCGCTCTTACTCCTGGCTACCGCGATAAAGAACTGGATATCTCCCCAATCTATGGACTCTTTATGCAACACACTGTCCTATTTTGCTGTATTCCGTTGCATATAGTGTCCAGGTAATCTGTCTCCCGTCAATAGCACTCCCGTAGAGAAACCCAGGAGATCAGAGATGAAAGAAGCCCAAGTAAACCGAGAAATCGCAATTAACCGCCCAATTGATGAGGTCTGGAAAGTCCTCGCCGTTGATTTTGATACAGCTTACGAGTGGATGACGTTAATCCCTCACTCCTTCGCTAAGGAGGGAAAACCTGTTGAAAATGCGAGTGTAGAAGGCCGGGTTTGTGTGCTGACAAACAAGGGACCGTCGGGTCTTGTCGCAGATGAAACTATTACAAGGTTTGATGAGAAAAACTATGAACTGGATGTCTCGGTTGAAAGCAAAAATACGCCACCGGGATTCCCCGTTAAAAAGAGTTTATCTCAATTTAAATTAAGCCCCTCTGTTGGTGGAGGCACAACAGTGAATTTCACTGCAAATATGGAGTTAAATGCTTTAGGAGGCGTGTTGAGTCCTGTGGTGAAGAAGATGACTGGCTCTCAATTTGAGCAAATGCTGAAGGACCTGAAAATATATATGGAAAAAGGAGGTCATCTTGCAAAAGGGGCAGTCGCCTAGCCTATCGCATGATAAGTAATTTAAGGACTCTTCTGGATTTACGCGGAAGTAAATAGAAGAGTCTCCTTTTTGAAAAAAATACAGCGAGTCGAGACTCGCCTATTTGTAATAGATTTTATTATTCGGTAAATACGTAAAAAGTATTTACTTTATAAACGGCTGGGATAGAGGGCCTTGTTAAAGAGATAGGCGAAGTACGCTAGTCCTCGCCGAGTAGTCCATTCTATTTTTCCAACAGCAATCCGCACTCCCGATGCTCCTCACCTTTAGTTGGATCAAAATAAATATCGTTATCGGGAAGATCATTCTCGTAAACATACTCTTCCACATCGATTTCCTTCAGGTGGAACATCGGTGCCACTCGAATAGTTCCGTGGTTGCCCTGGGTGAAAATATCCAGGTTTTTGCGGTGCGAGTTCTGGTCGTGGCGGATACCGTTTAGCCATACATCCGGCTGCAATTCCTGCATAGCGCGGTTAAACGGCTCCAATTTAACAGTTCTGGAGAAGAAGTCATGCTCAGGGGTATCCAGCTGCGGGATTCCCCCGTAAACGGCGTTGTAGTGGGCCGCGGACATCTTCGGTGAGTAGGTGCGCAGGTTCAAATCGAGAGATTTGACCACGTTTTCGATATGGCGATAGGTTTCCGGGGTGTTATAGCCGTGGTCCACCCAAATTACCGGGATATCCGGTTTGGCGCGGGTAACCAAGTGAAGAAAGGCTATTGCCAATGGGCGGAAATTAGTAAAAACCACCGGGTTCTGAGCGTGTTCCATGGTGAACTGCATAATTTCGCTTGGCTTGGCGCCAGCGAAACGAAGGTTCATGGACCCCAGATCCGCATCGTGATGAAAGGTGCGTTCTGGAATAGGCTGTAAAGTTTGGCTGGAAGCGTTGCGTCCCATAAAAATTCAGCGCTCAGGAAAATTATGATGGGAGGCATGCTACCCGGTTCAAGAGTCGCGTAGAAACAATAAAAAGAAGTGATTCAATAAGCTTCAGTTATAAGGGAAAGTCTATTCAATGGGCATAGTGCGGCAAATTTTATCTTGCAGATGCCCTGGGGCACTGCATGGAGATTGAATGCTGGCCATACTCCACGTGATAGCTGCGCTCCACCTCCACAAAACCATGCTTTTGTAGAAAGTATCGAGTGCGAAGATTTTCACGAAGTACTTCAGCCTTTAGTGGATAGCGTCGGTCACGAATTGCAGAAATGAGGTTAGTGCCGATTCCACAACCGGTAAATAAAGGACTGACACAGAGGTGGGTGACGGTACCGTCACTAAGAAGCGTGATAAAGGCTTCCGCGACAGCGTTGTTGCGATCGGTATAAACCAGGCATTGAGTGGCACTACGGCAGTCTTTACGAAATTGAGCTATACGGTCCACCCAAAACTGGCGGGGTATGGAGGGGTGGGAGTTCGCTGATGCATGTAGCCAAAGTTGCTCCAACCTGTCCAGCTCTTTGAGTTTTGCCTTTCTAATCATGGGCACACCCGAAGCGGATACGTGAGCCCAATGCTAGTCAGATCGAAGAGTAGATCCTAGAAAACATCTGCTTATAAGCAAAACCTTAAAGTTGCAGGTACACCAGCGAAGTTCGTGACGCTAAACAACAAAAAGAAGAATGTAAATAAAGTGTAATGGGAATATTAAAATACAATCATTCGTATTTATAAAAACAATGACTCAAGGTTACTAATAATCCTTGGAGGGTTCATGAAGCACATTCCATTTACACCCCTGGCCTTTACGATAGCCACTACTATTGCTGCGCCGACCTTAGCCGAGCAACAATTGGAGAGCATAACAGTAATCGGCGACTCCTCATCTATTTCCAAATTGCCTGGCTCTGCACACTTGGTTGATGCTGATGAGTTAGCCGAGTTCGAGTTTGTAGATATCAATCGCATGATGCGCTCAGTTCCTGGGGTCTACATTCTTGAAGAAGATGGCTACGGATTGCGTCCGAATATCGGGATTCGCGGTGCCCAAGGGGGACGCTCCGCCAAAATTTCCTTGATGGAAGATGGAGTGTTAGTGGCTCCGGCTCCTTACTCTGCACCAGAAGCTTATTATTTCCCCAGTGCGGGCCGTATGAATGCAATTGAGGTGTTGAAAGGCCCCGGATCTCTGCAATATGGCCCATTCACCGTGGGTGGTGCAGTCAATATGCTGAGCACACCTATCCCCACTGCCAGTGAAGGTATGGTGCAACTAGAGGCCGGAGAATTCGGTGAGAGCCGTATGCATGCTCATTATGGCGCCAGTACAGAAAATACTGGCTGGCTGTTGGAAACACAGCAGCAGTATGCAGATGGATTCAGAGAAATCGATAGTGCCGGCAGCGCAGATATTGCTAAAGAAGACTATCTATTAAAGGGTCGTATCAGTTCCGATAGAGACGCAACTTATCGCCAGCAGTTGGATATCAAGCTTCAGTACTCCGAAGAGGAGTCTGGCATGAGTTATCTGGGCCTAACGGATGCCGACTTTAAGAAAGATCCGAACCGTCGATACGGTATCAGCGCCCTGGATGAAATGCAGAATCGCCACAGCACTATCCAGCTGAACCACAGTATCGAACTGAGTGACAGTTTTACCCTGCATACCCAGGCTTACTACAACAAGTTTAAACGCGACTGGTTTAAGGTCAGCGAGGGTGACTTGATAGATGCTGTTAATACCGGCGGCAGTGTTGATGGAGTTTTAGACCCTCAAGCTGTTTTGGATGGCACTGAAGATTACACCTTCGGTGTTAAGCACAACAATCGTGAGTACGAGGCTAAGGGCCTGCAGATAAGTGCCGATTGGCGCTTTAATACTGCTTCTGTTAGTCATGAGCTGTCCTTTGGAGTGCGCCAGCATCAAGACGAAGTGGATAGATTCCAGCCTGTGGAAAACTATGAGCAGGTTGATGGCAAATTGGTGTATCTGAGCACAGATATTCCCGATACCGCTGAAGAAAGCAGCAATAACCGTGTTGAAGACGCGGATGCAACTTCGTTCTTTATCTACGACGATATCCAGCTGAACGATAAGCTGACTCTCACTGCTGTTCTTCGCTACGAGGATATAGAGACCGAGCAGCAGCGTTATAACGACGCTGAGCGTACAGAGAAGGGCAGCTATCGCTCCAATCAGGTGGATGAATGGCTGCCAGGCTTGGGACTTGTTTACCAGGCAAGCGAACAGTGGAGCCTGCTGGCAGGTGTGCACCGTGGCTTCGCCCCTCCCGGCGCAGGTGCAGCCGATGGCCAGGGGCCGGAGTTATCCACAAACTATGAATGGGGTGCTCGCTTCGATAACGGAAGCCTGAATGCTGAATTGATTGCCTTCTACAGTGACTATGAAAATGCTGTGCAAAACTGCTCGGTGGCGGTGAAATGTCCCAATGGTGCCGAGAGTGGTACCTACCAGTTGGGTGAAGCAGAAATCAAAGGGCTGGAAGCTACGCTTGGAAGTGAGTGGGTGCTCACAAACGGTTGGATACTACCGGTGCGGGCAACCTATACCTTTACTGATGCAGAAATCAGTGAAGATAGTGACGGTAATGACCTGCTTGCCGGCGACAACCTCGAATACCTCCCAGAAAATGTCTTTGCGATATCTGCGGGTCTGGATAGCGGCGCTGCTTGGCGTTTGAACCTGACTGCAGCCTATCAGGACGAGATGTGTGTTAATACCCAATGCAACCGGGGAGATACCGACCAATTTGATTATACCGAGTCACTTTGGGTTGTAGATGCTGCTGCGCATTATGATTTCATGGCTGACCTGACCGGTTACCTGAAAGTGGATAATCTGTTGGATGAGCAGGTTATTATTAGTCGCAGTCCAGATGGCGCCCGTGCAAATCGACCCCGCACTGCCACTTTAGGCATGAAGTATGTCTTTTGACCTGAAGTAGGCTCATCGATCTGAGAACAAGGCCCCGGTCATTACAGGGGCCTTGTGGGGTTCATGAGCACCTACTTATTGGTGTTTCCCCCGAGATGTACAAAATGAGCTTTTAGGTAGTTGGTTTCCGGAATTGCTGGATGCACAGGGTGATCGGCCCCTTGACCACCACTGGCCAGAATTGAGGCTGGGCGCCCCAAGCGGTGAGCGGCGCCACGGATACAGTCGAGAAGCTCATCGGATTGCAGATGCATAGAGCAGGAAGCGCTTACTAACAGCCCATCCTTCGCCAACAAACGCATTGCGAGTTCATTGATATGGCGATAGGCCGCCAAGCCGGCTTTATGATCTTTCCTCCGCTTAATAAAAGCGGGTGGGTCGAGCACAATCGCATCAAACCTCTCCCCCTCTGCGACCAACCCTTTGAGGACATCCAGTGCTTTACCCTGGATGGTTTTGAGCTTGCCGGCGAATCCATTGTGATCCGCATTGAGCAAACACCAGTCCAAGGCCTGCTGTGAGGCGTCTACGCACACTACCTCTGCCGCACCATTGGCCAGTGCCTGAATACCCCAACCGCCCGCGTAGGAAAACAGATCTAATACTTTTTTGCCGTTGACCCAGCGATTCAATAGCCTGCGGTTTTCCCGGTGATCGTAAAACCAACCGGTTTTCTGCCCCTGGTGTACCGGGGCCAGAAGTGGAACGCCGTTCTCCTCGAACGGGACCATCTCGGGTACATCTCCAAAGGCTACGGTGTGTACCAGCGGCATATCTTCAACTGCGCGACCCTGATGATCATTGCGCAGCAGGATGCCCTTGGGGTTAACCATCTCTACCAACTTATCCACAATCGTTTGTTGGTAGCGCTCCATTCCCCAATTGCTGACCTGGACTACTAAATAATCCCCAAACCTATCCACTACCAAGCCCGGAAGCCAGTCAGAGTCACCGTATACCATCCGGTAGCTGGGGTGGGAAAAGTACCGTTGGCGCTGTTCAAATGCAGTTTGTATGCGCTCACAAACAGCATCTGTGGAAAAGTCAGAATTGCGACTGACTATTCGCCCACAAATAAGTTGGCTCGGATTTACAAAGGCTGTGCCGAGCAGCTTGCCCTGGCTATCGTGAACTTGGCACTGACTACCCGCATCAATTCCCTTTAATGGAGAGCGCTTAGTGTCCACCTCATTGCTGTAAATCCATAGGTGGCCACGCTTGAGTCGGCGCTCTGCGCCTCGATTCAGTATTAACTCCACCAAAAGGGGATCTCCGTTGATGTGTACAAATTAGGGGCCAATTGTGCGGACAGCTAAGTGAAGGTCAAGCCTGCAAGCTGATGTATGGCTCGTTCGGAGCTTTGAGAACCAATAGTCACCCGAGGGTTACTCATATCCGTCAAAGTTTATACGTCAGTACCGGAGAAAATGACTATCAATTTGGTGTAACAGGGTGTCTAAGCTGGCTATAACTGGCAGAATCTGGCGCCTGTAAGTCATTCTTATCCCCAGCCGTTGTGGAAAACTGCCGAGATGAATAAGCACCAACAAACGCAAAATGGAGCTAGGAAAGTCGCCATGGTGGTCTGCCCGGGTGCAACTAGCCTGGATATCACAGGTCCCCTAGAGGTTTTTGCCTTGGCAAATGACCAGTTGCGCAAACAAGGGCGTTTCAACCAGGATTTCTATGATATTCAGTTGGTGGGACTTGAGTCTGGTCCGGTTACGACTTCGACAGGGGTTAAGGTTTTTATAGACCTTCCGTTTCATGAAGCTGAGGGGATTCATACCCTGTTAGTGAGCGGCATGCCACCGGACTCCTGTCAGCGCGCTTGTGCCAATAGTTCTGTTCTGGAGTGGCTGGCTGAGCAGCAGAAAAAAGTTGCTCGTATTGGTTCAATCTGTAGTGGGGCCTTGATGCTCGCCAACGCAGGCATTCTTAATGGACGGCGTGCTACAACGCATTGGGCGGATGTTCCTGAGTTGCAGGGGTTCCCCCAGGTAGAAGTGGATCCGGATGCCATCTTTGTCCGCGACGGTAATGTTTATACGTCGGCCGGAATTACTGCTGGAATTGATTTGGCTCTATCGATGATCGAGGAGGACCATGGGAGGGGCTTGGCACTCAACTTGGCTCGAATTCTTGTTCTTTACTTAAAGAGAGATGGAGGACAGCAGCAATTTAGTGTGCGATTGGAAAATCAGATAAACAGCGATCGTTTTGCAACTTTGATTGAATGGATGTACCAGAATATTAAGAAACCTATAACGGTGGAGAGGCTGGCTCAGGAAGCGGCTATGAGCCCACGGAATTTTGCCCGGAGCTTTGTGCGAGAACTTGGCGTAACGCCTGCTCGTTTTCTAGAGCAAATAAGAGTGGAACGAGCTTGCCAATTATTTTCCGAACAAAATCAGTCACAGGATAAAGTGGCAAAACTCTGTGGGTTTCAATCCCAAGAGCAATTGAGAAGAGCCTTTAAAAAGCACAAGGGTATTTTGCCTAGTGAATATCGAAAGCGTTTTCACTAAAAATATAGTTATTAATTACTTGCAGACAATTGTTAATATTTAATTTGGGAGATTTATATTTAGTGCAGTAAAACGTAATTGATGTTTTAAGTCGCATATCAACTGAACTTACTCATTCTTTTTTACCGAAGCTTATTTTTTAGCTTAGGAAGAATTTTCTGGATTGATGATACTACCGGAGTATAAGCTTTCTGCTGCTGTGAATATCAATCGAAAGACAAAAAATTTTTGGCACTTTGGTCGATTATCCCCAGACATAGCGAGCGCTTTAATTCATCAGCAGAATGCACTCAATTGCGAATGAAAAAACCGGCCAAACTCCGGCCGGTTTTGACTTTCACTTCCTACCATCAATTATCAGCGTGTGAGGCCTATTGAGTATTAATCATGACCTGGGTTTTGGAAAAATCTTTTTCTCCGTCACCATGAGTCAAAATACCAAGATGGCGGGTATTGGGAGTAATGTTCATCCACTCCAAAGAAACTACCCCAGTTCCGCCAATCTGTGCTTGAGCCGGCGCATCCACTGCGGTATTTCCATTGTCCCCGTTCAGATTAAAATTGAACAAGCTGAAATTGGTGGGGCCGGCGGATGTCGCATAATCGACAACAACGGCTGCATATTGACCGGGAGAGGGGTTAGCCAGGGAAACTGACTCTGCAGAAGTGGCGCTGCCGCTGGTACCGACTTCGGGATAATTTGGCGCTGGGCCATAAACTTCCAGGTCCAGGTCGTCATTTCCGCTACCGTCGCCCACATCGGCATCATACATAGCGATATGCGCAAGCTCTGTTCCCTGAGGGATATCAAAGAAAATTACTTGAACATCGCCATCTTCAACAGTGGTTGTAGTGGCCTCACCCTCCGCTAGGCCAGTGACATTCACCTGGAAATCACCGTTGTAGCCGAAGCCCACATTGAGTTCGAGGTTGCCATCGGTGCCGCTGCCAGTTAATTGCTGTGGTGCAGCTAGAGGAACAGGCCGAATAGCAATTGGGCTGCGCACACTGATCTGAGAGCCTACGGATTGCCAGGTGAGGTTACCAAAGACCCAGGTATTCATTTCGGCGGACTCTGTGGCGGTGAAGGTCACCTCAAACTCAGCACTCTCTCCCTCCCTGAGGCGCAGTACTTTCGGATTGATATCTACATCGATACCGAGTGGGGCGTTGATAGATGCCCAATACCAACGCTGGCCGGGGGCGACGCTAGTGACCCGGCGTTTGATAGTCTGGCTGCCGAGGAGGTCTGCGACCCCCATAGAAGCGAGGTTCAAGTCGCTGGAGTCGCTAGAGTATCCCAGGGACGTCAACGCATCACAGGTTGCGCTATCAACCATCTCGGGTTGGAGTTCAGCGCCACATAGGAAGGCGAGATAATCATTGAAGCCCGCATCGTAAACCAGCCCCGGTTTGAAGGCGTCACGGGGCACTATGGCACCGGCACCAATATCAAATGGTGTTGCATCCGCTGGTCCGTAAGACTTGCGCAGGTCATTGCGCGCACTCGTCATCAATGCGGACTTGGCCATTGCCGGGCTCCAGTGCGGGTTAGCCTGCTTTAGCAGCGCCATCACACCGGCCACATGCGGACTCGCCATAGAGGTGCCACTCAGAGCCCCAAACAGTTCTCCTCCACTCAGTACCGGAGAAATTCCCGCGATAATGCCAACCCCCGGGGCACTGATATCCGGCTTGATAATATCCGGCGCACCACCATTTTGACCGCGAGATGAAAAGTTTGCGACGCGGTCTTCCCTTGGGATCAATTGAGACGGATCGATAACTCCAGAAACTTCGCTGCTGGCTGCGAGAGTTTCACCCTCGTAGTACGAGATCATCATTCCGGGGATGCGGGTATCAGGGGCTGACATGGTAATCGGGTTGATGCGATCGTCTGCAGTACCGTCGTTGTAAACAACGATAGCCAAGGCTCCGGCATCGGCAGCATTATTATATTTATCGGTAAAGGAGCAACCCCCACGTTTTACTAGAGCAATACTGCCCTCCAAAGACTCACTGTTAGTGACTTCGCTACAGGCTTCTAACGGCTCGCTGAGAACAACCTCAGCAGAGACTGCTCCAACCTCTTCAAGGCTTACGGTGCTGTTGCCCTCACGCCCCTCATAAATTCCGGAAATGGATTCTGGCGAGGATATCTGTAGGGCTAAACCGAAGCTTTGGTCATCCTCTGAGGCGCCGACTGCGGTTATCCAGGGTACTCCTGAAGGAGTGCCCATAGTCTCGGGTCCGGGTCCGTTGTTACCTGCAGATGTGGCGACAAAAACGCCGGCATCGGCGGCAAATAAAAATGCGATGTCATCGGCACCACTAAAGGTGGTGCTGGCGCCACCTATCGAGAAGTTAATAACATCCACACCATCGGCCACGGCTTCATCAATAGCCGCCATGGAGTCGGCCGACGAACAACCACTATCGTCGGGATCTGGGGCGTCCCAGCAGACTTTATACACCGCGATGCGGGCTCGTGGCGCCATTCCGGTAAGGGTTTTTCCATCCGGGGTAATAACGCCATAGTTACCGGCGGCAGTGGTCGCGGTGTGGGTACCGTGCCCGTCTGCATCCCTGGCTGACAGGAATTCGTAATCTGCCAATTCGTTGTTGGTCAGGAAGGCATCGGAAAATGACTTGGCCTTGATCAGCTTATTGTTACAGGTAAACGCAGCGTCGTTGGGGTTTTGGTCACTGTTACCAAATTCGCAACCGTCACCAGTAAAGCTCTCGGGTATTGAACCGTAGGGAACTTGGGGCCCCAGGTTGCCCTGTAACGGTGTAGCTATGTCTGCGACACTCTGGTGTTCAGGGTGGATCCCTGTGTCTATAACACCTACAACAATATCCTCACCCGTAATCCCCCAGAGCCATGGGCTGGGCATATCTGTGATGCCGAGGAAGTCCGCAGTGGAGTCAGTATGGGGCTTTAGTAATTCATCTTCCCAAACACCTTTAACGTCGGCGCGACCGCGCAGAGCAGCCGCTTCCTTTTCGCTCATTACGGCGGCGAAGCCATTAAAAGCGGTGTCGTATTCATGAACAGTGCGTGCGCTGGGAACGGTGGATAGAACTTGTTCCCGCCGCGACCGAAGGAAATTGGAATAGTGCCGGTAGCTGCTGCTTTGGGGATCGAGTTTGCCACGGTTGGACGGTTTGGTGGCCGACAAACCGGGGATGGTACCGCTATAGGAAGACAGAGGCTCGCTATCTAATTGAACAATATAAACTTTTTTTGGTTTTTCCTGACTGGGGGCAAACTTACTTGTGGCTGACTCAGCAAATAGGCTGTTGGATAACAACATACCGGCTGTCAGGGCAGTAAGAATTTGTCTTTTCATTGGAGTATCCCTTTTATTGTTTTGTGCAGGCGGCAACAAAAGGCTTAAAAGAGCTCGTCGCTGGGGGCATTACTCCTTTTCCCCGACAGGAATGTTCAGAGCGTCATTCAAGCCTCACCCATCCCTGGCTTGGCACGAATCGCTGATACAACAATGGGCTCGCCCTCCCGCTAGTTGCTTTTAAAGGAATGCGCCATACAGCTCAATAAGTTGGCGCCTGGGTGAACAACTGATCGCAAAAATAGTGCGCCAGGTTAGATATTGGACGCTCGAATCATCTAGCGAAAAGAGAGAGGGAGCGGTTTAGGAGGATAATAAAAACTGAGAAAAATGCGAAAGATCAACAAATACTGAAGTGTTAGCCAGGCGGGGGTCGGGCTGCTCGATCAGGTGCTGTAACGTCTGATCACCTGCACCGGTTTTTACCAGAACGGGTTTACACCCCTTCTCCAACGCCAGATAAAGATCTGCCAGCTTGTCTCCGACCAAATAACAGTCGTGCAGGCTGGTATCAAATTCAGCCTCGATGGCATCCAGCAGACCCGCTAGGGGTTTGCGGCAGCGGCAATTATCTTCAGGGCCGTGGGGACAGTAGAAAATAGCGGCGATTTCGCCACCGGCATCCTCCACCTGAGTACGCATTTTAGCGTGCATTTCTTCCAGGTCATCCAGGTCAAATTGGCCCAGCGCTAGGCCGCTCTGATTGGTGGCTATCACCAGTTGATGGCCGGCCTGACTGAGCGCTGCCAGCGCTTCAATACTGCCGGGCAGGGGCTGCCATTCGTCGGCGGATTTGACGAATTTATCGGGGTTTTCGTTGATCACCCCGTCGCGGCCGAGAATGATAATTGCCATATTCTTATCTCCCTGATTTGCGAGGCGGGGGTTTAACACCCCGCCTCTGCAAGTCATTACTTGGCAGGAACCAGCAGGGAAATATCGGCAACTTCGAGGAACAGTGCGCGCAGCTGGGCCAATAGGGCCAGGCGGTTGTTGCGCAGTTGCTCATCGTCACTCATTACCATTACATGGTCGAAGAAGCTGTCTACGGTTTCACGCAGGCCGGCCAGACCGGCCAGACCCTCGGCGAAGAGCGCATCGCTATACAGAGGTTCGACTTCTGTGCGGGCAACCTGTACTGCGGCGAACAGAGCCTTTTCCGCCTCTTCCTGCAACAGAGCTTCATCGACACTGCTGGGTACAGCAGTGTCTAACTTGGCGAGGATATTGGAAACGCGCTTGTTGGCGGCGGCCAAAGCACCGGACTCCGGCAGCTGGCTAAACGCGTTGACCGCGTGCACGCGGTTGTCGATATCGAGTGGACGCGACAGCTTGCGCGCGGCAACGGACATAAATACTTCGGTGGCGATACCCTGATCTTCGTAGCGGGCGCGGAAGCGCTCCAGTACATACTGCAGAGTTTGCTCCACCACCTTGTCATATTCACCCAGGGCGGTGCGTGGGTAGTTGTCGCGGGCCAATTCCAGCAACTCGCGCAGGTCCAGGTCGAGACGCTTTTCTACGAGGATGCGGATGATACCCAGACTGGCGCGGCGCAGGGCGAAGGGGTCGCGAGAGCCGCTGGGGGGTTGGCCTATGCCGAAGATGCCGACCAAAGTATCTAGGCGATCCGCCAGGGCGATTACAGTGCCGGTATCGCTGGCGGGCAGCTCATCACCGGCAAACTTGGGCATATACTGCTCGTACATGGCCTTGGCCACATCCAACGGCTCGCCGTCATTTTCGGCGTAGTAGTAGCCGGCGATGCCCTGCATATCGGCAAACTCGAACACCATCTCGGTAACCAGGTCCGACTTGCACAGGCGGCCGGCGCGCTCGGCCCAATCGCCGTTGCTTCCGGTTTTCTCAGCGATGGTGCGGGCCAGGGCGGCTACCCGTTCAGTCTTGTCGTAGACGCTACCCAGGTGCTGCTGGAACACGATTTGGCGCAGTTTCTCGCGGCGTGATTCCAGGCTGGTCTTCTTGTCGGTCTCAAAGAAGAAGGCGGCATCCGCCAGGCGCGGACGGATTACACGCTCATTGCCGTGGATAACCTGGGCGGCATCCTGGCTCTCGATATTGGACACGGTGATAAAGAAAGGCAGCAATTGGCCATCTTCATCTACCACATGGAAATATTTCTGGTGCTCCTTCATGGAGGAGATCAGGGCTTCAGCGGGTACTTCCAGGAAGCGCTCTTCGAAGCGACCGGTGAGGGCGACAGGCCATTCAACCAGTGCAGTCACTTCGTCGAGCAGATCGTCATCGATGACCGCTTCACCATTGACGTTGTTGGCTTCGGCGATCACCTGGGCGCGAATGGCTTCGCGGCGCTCGGCGAAGTCAGCCATTACGTAGCCGGGTTCGCGCAGAACCTGTGCATAGTCGTGGGCGGAGTGGATCTCCAGCTCGCGATTGCAGTGGAAGCGATGACCACGGCTGGTGTTACCGGCTTTTAAGCCGAGTACTTCACCGTTGACTACCTTGTTGCCAAACAGCATGACGAGCCAGTGCACCGGGCGCACGAACTCCTCGCGGCGCGCCCCCCAGCGCATACGCTTGGGAATTGGCAGTTGAGCCAATGCTTTCTCGACAATGCCCGCTAACAGGGATTCGGTTTCAGCGCCTTTTTGCTCGCTGATAAAGGCCAGGCGCTCGCCTTTGTCGGTCTCTTTGCGTCCCAGCTCTTCAACAGCTACGCCGTTGCTGCGGGCGAACCCCTCAGCGGCTTTACTGGGCTTACCCTCTTTATCGAAAGCGGCTTTGACAGCCGGGCCCAGCTTTTCAATTTGTTTGTCTTGCTGCTTATCTGCCAAACCGAATACTGCTACGGCCAGGCGACGGGGGGCTGCGTAGGCTTTAACTTCGCCAAAAGACAACTCGGCGCCTTTGAGGCCCTGGGTAATACCATCGGCGAAAGCGCTCATTAATTTGTGTAACGCCTTGGGCGGCAGCTCTTCGGTGCCCAGCTCTACCAGAAAATCCTGAGCCATTACTGCTTCTCCTCTTGCTCGATGTCTTCCGCCAAAATATCTGCCCGCAGTGCTTCATCTGCCATGGGGAAGCCTAAGGCGCGGCGCGCATCGTAGTAAGCCTGTGCCACGGCGCGGGCCAGGGTTCGTACGCGCAGGATATAGCGCTGGCGCTCAGTCACTGAGATGGCGTGGCGCGCATCCAGAAGGTTGAAGGCGTGGGAGGCCTTCATAACTTGCTCGTAAGCGGGGAGCGGCAGGCCGAGCTCAATCAGGCGTGTGCTCTCGCGCTCGCAGTGATCGAAGGTCGCGAACAGGAACTCCACATCGGCGTGTTCAAAGTTGTAGTGGGACATTTCCACTTCGTTCTGATGGAAAACGTCGCCGTAGGTGACGGGGCTGCCATCCGGGTTGCGGGTCCACACTAAATCGTAGATAGACTCGACACCTTGCAGATACATGGCGATACGCTCAAGACCGTAGGTGATCTCGCCGGTAACTGGGTAGCACTCGAGGCCGCCAACCTGCTGGAAGTAGGTGAACTGGGTAACTTCCATACCATTCAGCCAAACTTCCCAGCCGAGGCCCCAGGCGCCCAGGGTTGGGGATTCCCAGTTGTCCTCAACAAAGCGAATATCGTGGACAGCGGGATCTACGCCCATGGCGCGAAGGCTATCGAGGTACAATTCCTGGATATTGTCCGGGGATGGTTTCATTACTACCTGGTATTGGTAGTAGTGCTGAAGGCGGTTGGGGTTCTCGCCGTAGCGGCCATCGGTAGGGCGGCGGCAGGGCTGTACATAGGCCGCATTCCAGTTTTCCGGGCCTATGGCACGGAGGAAGGTCGCTGGATGAAAGGTGCCGGCGCCCACTTCCATATCCAGAGGCTGTAGAATGACGCACCCTTGGCGCGCCCAATAATCCTGCAGGGCAAAAATGAGTCCCTGAAAGGTACTGAGATCGTATTGCTTGGACACCGCTATCTCCGGATCAGTATCTGCTGTGGGCAAAGGGACGCAATTATAGCGGCAGCGGCTCCTGTGCTTAAAGCGCTATAGCCGCTTCGGAGGTGTCAATGTTCATTCTCGAACTAGATAGCCGTCTCAAAATGGCTTTTGTGGATAGGAAGTAATTCAGTGGATATTAAAGGGCGCCTTGCAGTAGGGGCACTGAAAATCATTGGCAAACTGCCGTTGTCTTGGTCGGGACGCCTTGGTTTACTCGTTGGCAAAATTGCTGTGTGGACGCGCTCCGAGGGGCTGCGTCTGAGCCGTATAAACCTGGAGTTGTGCTATCCGGCCATGGACCCAAAGCAGCGCGAACGGCTCGCCAGAGAGAGCGTGATCAGTACTGCAATGACCGGCTTTGAGATGGCGGCCCTATGGAACACCCCCTGGGCCAAAAGTAAGAATGCGATTGTGGGAGTGCGCAACCAGCACTTGCTCGACGGGAGTGAAGAAGGCAGGACCGGCACAATTGTACTGATGCCGCATACGGGCAATTGGGAAATTTTTGGCTTGCATGTAGGCACCCTGGCTCCCTGCACAGTGCTATACCAGCCTCCCAAAATTGAAGCCTTGGACCCGGTTATTCGCAATGGGCGGGAAGTGACCGGTGGCAAGATGGTTCCCACCAACGTACATGGGGTTCGCTCGCTACTTAAGGCTCTCAAAGCCGGTAATTTTGCCCTGATACTTCCCGATCAGGAGCCGGATATGGGCGGTGATTTTGCTCCTTTCTTTGGCCGCCCGGCCCTGACGATGACCCTCGCCCACAACTTGATTCAGCGCACCAACTGCCATGTGGTGTTTGGTTTCGGCAAGCGCGTTGAAGGTGGATTTGAGCTGGTATTTGTTCCTGCGGAAAAGGCCATTTATAGCGATGAGCAGAAAGTTTCCCTGGCGGCGATGAATCGGGGAGTGGAGGCCTGTATTGCCCAGGCACCAGAGCAGTATCAGTGGGAATACAAGCGCTTCAGGAAACAGCCGGAAGGCAAGAGTAAAATTTACCGCAAGAAAAAGTAGGGGCTCTTCATAGAAGCCCCCCCCATAAAATTATTTAAGTCGCGTGCCGGAAAGCGACCACAACCGGCATGCGTGCCGCGCGCCAGGCTGGGAAGAAGCCGCTGATAAAACCGATCACCAGCGCCAATACGGCGCCCTGCACAAACAGGTCTGGGGACATCTCAAAACTGAACACCACCTGGGTAAAACTGCCTCCCAGAGTTGAGGTGTTGAGACCGTCGAAAAACAGGTAAGCAGCTAGGGAACCCAAAAGCCCGCCGGCAACGGCTAAAACCATTGCCTCAGCAATAGTGCCGCAGAACGCGGAGAAGTTGCTGAATCCCAACGCGCGCAGCGTGGCGATTTCACGAGCCCGGTCCGCTACCGAGGTATACATGGTGTTGAGAGCTCCGGCCAGTGCGCCTAGCGCCATCACAGAGCTGATGATCCAGCCAAAAGTAGCGATATATTGCAGCTGTTTACCCTGGCTGGCGAAGTACTCCTGTTCGGTTTGCGCTTCCAGGTTCAGGCGGGGCTCGCGTTTGATGGTTTCCTGAATGGGCTTGAGATCGCCGTTATTCTCCAATTGCAAACGGATTGACTGGTAGCTGTTGCCGCGGTTGTAGTGACTTTGGATAATTTTGATATCTGCCCACAGCTCGCTCTCAAATATATTACCCCCTGTGGAAAAGACCCCAACAACTGTCCACAAGTTTTTGCCAAAACGCACTTCTTTACCGATTTCGAAACCATTAAATTCACGCAATACCCCTTCACCAACAATCATTTCGTTAGTGCCGGGAGTAAACATTCGCCCCTCCACCATACGCATGTTATTGCGCATGGCCATGCCGGTTTCATTGAGACCGCGCAGGGGGATATTGGCTTCGGTGCCGGTGGATTTCTTCAGGCCATCGACAATAACGTAGAGCTCCGGTGATACCAGCGGGCCGTTCGTATCCCTGGCAACACCGGCCGATTCCGCAATCAGGTTGACCTGGTCCTGCAGGATTACAGAGTTGATTTCACTGGCAGACCCCTCTCGCATCAGGATTGCGATCTGGCTGGAGCCGGCCCCACTCATGGTTGCCTCAAAGCCCTTGGCCATAGCGAGAAACGCCAGCAGGATTGCGACGACAACTGCCGAGGCAAATACCATGGCCAGTGACATCCACAGGCGCCGGCGCAGGCTGCCCAGATTCATCAGGGTTACCGAAACAATTTGTGCAATAAGAGAACCCATAATTTCTTCTCCTTTAAGGTTTCCCCAGTGAAAACCATTGTGTAGTTTCAGTGGGGCACCAGTTTATTGTTGTCGGTTAAATGCAGTTACTATGTTAAGTCGCAGAGCCTGAAAGGCTGGCATCAGCCCGGTAATCAGACCCAACAACAACATAAATAGAATGGCTTGCAGGGCGATATCCCCATCCAAAATCAAGTTGGGCAAAAAGCGGGCAAGGAAGGTTTTTACCCCTTCGACCAGCAGCCAGGCTGCGGCCAGGCCGGAAAGGCCGCCGACAAAGGCAATTAACAGGGACTCCGACAGCACCATTCGGAAAATACGGGTGCTGGAAAAACCCAGGGTTTTTAATACGGCAATTTCTCCGGTACGCTCGCGAATAGCTAGCGCCATAGTGTTGCCAACCACTACCAATATGGTGAAAAAGGCAGTAAACACCACAGAAAAAATAATTAAGCCAATATTTCCGATTTGTTCAATAAAGGCTTTATTAAAGGCTTTCTCGGTACTGGTATCGGTTTCACTCTGCGAGTTGGCAAAATTGTCATCGATAGTTTTTGCGACGTTTTCATTGATGGCGGGATCATCGGTTGTTAGTGCCATCCAGCCAATCCAGTCGCCACCGAAAGTCTGTGTCTCCATAAAATATTTATAATGAAACAATAATTGGCGTGTATCGTACTGTTCCGTATCCCCTTTAAAAATCCCGGAAATCACAAATTCCCAGGTGTAGCCACCATCTTTATGCGAAAAAATATTGGAGGATAAAGGAATCCTATCGCCCACTTTCCAGCCGTAAATCTGCGCGAGTTTTTCCCCAACCAAGGCCCCTTGCCTATTGTTAAACCAAGCCTGCTTTTGTTCCTCGGGAATAACAATTTCTTCATAGACTTTTAAATAGGATTCTGGATCTACAGCCATTGAAACGACCTGCCGGCTGGGTTCCTGAAAATAACCGCCAAACCAGTTGAGATGAGTTACATGTTTCACTCCCTCGACGGCTGCAACCTTTTGCACATAGGCAATGGGTAGTGACTGGGTAAAGTTAATTCTATTGAATACCACCAGACGATTATCAGCGGATAATTCCACGCTGGAATTTAATGCGGACTTGAGGCTGGTAACCGAACCGAAAATCAAGAAGGCGATAAAAATAGCAAAGCAAGTAAGGAATAGCCGCAAGGGCTTCCTTGTCATATTTTTAAAAACCAAATAAAAATCACTCATGCCACTATTTCCCTCTGCACAAATTGCCCTTTATCCAGATGCAGGGTGCGCTTGGCGTATCTTGCAGCCGCGGGATCATGGGTAACCATCACGATGGTTTTGCCGTGATCGCGGTTTAACAA
Organism: Microbulbifer maximicatervae (SeqCode); assembly: GCF_052467955.1. Lineage (NCBI taxonomy): Bacteria > Pseudomonadati > Pseudomonadota > Gammaproteobacteria > Cellvibrionales > Microbulbiferaceae > Microbulbifer > Microbulbifer maximicatervae (SeqCode). Next base: position 319,357 of record NZ_CP174329.1, on the reverse strand, counting down.
TTGCAGCATTTCCAGTATTTCATCTGCTGTGGCACGATCCAGGTCACCAGTGGGCTCATCACACAGAATCAGTTTTGGATCGGAAACGATGGCGCGAGCGATGGCAACACGCTGTTGTTGCCCGCCGGACATTTCACTGGGCATATGTTTTGCCCGATCACTTAACCCCACCAGGGCCAGTGCGGTTTCCACATTGTGGCGGCGTTGAGATTTGGAGAGATTTGTCAGCAGTAGCGGCAGCTCTACATTGCGCTGGGCATTGAGCATCGGCATTAAATTGTAAAATTGGAAAATGAAACCAATATTTCTCGCTCGCCAGCGGGTTAGGGCGCCTTCATTGAGGGAGTCAATGCGCTCGCTGTCAAACCATATCTCTCCACCGCTGGGTTGATCGACGCCGCCCAACATATTTAACAGCGTTGTTTTACCGGAGCCCGAAGGCCCCATAATGGCAACGAAATCACCGCGATCAATTTCCATATTCAGGGATTCAAAAATGGAAATGGTCTCTTTGCCCTTGGTAAAACTTTTGCTGACATCCTTCAGCTGAAACAACACTTCCTCTGACATCTCAAATTCCCTCTTATAAATATTGTTGTGTTTTTATTGGTGTTTGCTAAGGAGCTGCGGCCTCGCCTGCGAGGAAGCCCACCTTAACGCCCATATCCGGCAGGATTCGAGCATCTTTGTCATCGATAGCTATTCGCACTCGAACAGTTGCCTTGGCTCGATCGGCCGTTGGAATGATGGCGATAACGGTAGCTGGAATGTCCCAGTTCGGGTAGGCATCCAGGTTGGCGTTAACTTTCTGTCCCTTGGCGACCCGGCCGATAAAGGCCTCGTTCACATCCACTTCGATTTCGAGTGAATTCATATCCACGATGGTACAGATTCCAGTACGGGTAAAACCTCCGCCGGCAGAGCTGGGGGCAACTATCTCGCCAGGTTGTGCATTTTTTGTCGTGACTACGCCGGCAAAAGGCGCGCGGATAATATGATCTGCCAGGCGTTCTCGCTGCCTCTCAGCTTCAAGAATGGCGACTTGAATATTGGCGCGGGCACTTTTTAAGTCTGCCCGTAACCCCTCTACCGAGGATTCACTTTGGGTGAGCTGCGCTTTGCTGGAATAATTTTTGTCTCGAAGTCCGGCAAAACGCCGATATTGGCGTTCAGCCTCTTTTAACTTCGCGTGAATACTCGCTTCCTTGGCTTGAAGCACTTGAATTTGTGCCTGGGCAAAATCCAGCGCGACCCGCGCTTTGGCATCATCCAAGCGGGCCAGAACCTGCCCCTCCTCGACCTGCATTCCCTCTTCGACATCCACACTACTGATCAGGCCCATTACTTCAGCAGAGACCGTAGCCATGCGCCTCGGTGTGATATAGCCGGAAGCATTAAGAATGGTCTCGTGAAATTTTTCCTCCCTGGGAATCAAGCTGAGAGTCTTGGCTTGAGGTTCGCTACTTTGGGGGAGCACTGGTGTACTGTCTTCTGCAAATAGAGAAGCGCCGGCAAGGCCTATAACTATGCCAGTAACTAGGCCGACAGATGCCGCCAATATAACTTTGCGCGATGGGGAACTGGGTTCGGGCGCTGTTTCCCGATCAATTTTGAGTTGACCGAGCAGCGCACTAGTATCTCTGCTCATACAGCCTGTTTTTATTAGTTACTTCCTGTAAACAGCAACTGTGGCAGAAATTAAAAAATATTGCCACGCGTTAGCGTGGCCATGACATCTTGTGTCGTTAGTGGCGCCAAAAAGCCGGGGTAAGTAGTACTAGCAGGGTAAAAATTTCCAGGCGTCCCATCAACATCGCCAGGATAAGAAACCATTTGGCGACTTCATTAACCGCACCATAGTGGGCAGCGGCTTCGCCGAGGGCGGGTCCGATATTACTCAGGCAGGAGGCTACTGTAGTAACGGAGGTGACAAAGTCCTCACCGGTGGCGATGACGATAATGGCGAGGATAAAAAAGGATGAAACATAGACCGCAAAGAAGCCCCACACAGCGTCGGTAACTCGATCGGGGACAATTTTCCGGTTGATCTTGATAGGGATAACCGCATTGGGGTGTACCAGGCGATTCAGCTCGCGCATACCGGACTTCATAATCAGCATACCGCGCACCGCCTTAATGCCCCCCGAGGTTGAGCCGGCGCAGGCACCGAGAATACCTAACAGCAAGAGGACGTAGGGTAAGAATACTGGCCAGGCTGAGAAATTTTCCGAGGCGAATCCGGCAGTGGTGCTGATCGAGACCACCTGGAAGAAACCGTGTAGCAGGCTGTTGCCGGGGGAGAAGATATTCAATATCCACAGGTAACAGCTGATCAACAGGCCGGCACCGAGAATCAACATAACGTAGAAGCGGAATTCTGAGTCGCGCCAATAGTGGCTGAGGGTCCTGTTGCGAAATGCGAAGAAATGCAGACCGAAGTTAATGGCAGCAGTAAACATAAACACGATACAAATAATCATGATCGCGCGGTTGTGGGCGTAGAAACCCATACTGGCATCGTGGGTGGAGAAGCCTCCATTGGCCACGGTGGAAAACGCATGGCCAACGGCGTCGAATACCGTCATGCCGGCCCACCAGTAGCCGATGCCGCAGAGGATTGTAAGAATCACATAAATAACAATTAGTGCCCGTGCTGTCTCGGCAATACGCGGAGTCAATTTGGTATCTTTTACCGGGCCGGGAATTTCTGCCTTATACAGCTGCATACCACCGATACCCAGCATCGGCAGGATGGCCAGGGCGATAACAATTACGCCGATACCGCCAAACCACTGCAACTGCTGGCGGTAGTAGAGAATGGCAGGAGGCAGTGAGTCCAACCCGGTAATCACCGTGGCGCCGGTGGTTGTTAGCCCCGAGATGGATTCAAAAATAGAGTCGGTGATACTCAAGTCAGGCTGTGGGCTGATAATAAAGGGCAGGGCACCGAAGCTGCCCAGTACCAGCCAGAACAAAGATGTCACTACGAACCCGTCCCGGGTGCGCAGGTCTTCGCGCAAATCGTGCACTGGCAGCCACATGAACAGGCCGGTGATCAGAGTGATGACAAAGGCTGCGACAAATGCGCTGTGAGTACCATCTTCATACCACAGGGATACGCCAATCGGCGGCAGCAGAGTCAGGCTGAACACCGTCAAGAGAATTCCAAAAACTCGCGCAATTACCGCAATTCGCATTGGCGCCTATCAGCCTATCGTTATTTGTTGCAATGTTATCTGGACGGCGGAGACCGTTATCGCCGGAAAACGAAAATATTATTTGCTCAGAAAAAGCCAAAACCAACTTGGAACAGTTGTTCAACATGGCGAGTCTGGCGGCGGTCGATAAGGAAGACAATCACGTGGTCATCGCTCTGCACAATGACATCATCGTGTGCCATCAAAACTTCGCTGCCATTTTCCGTTTCCCGTACGATGGCGCCAATCGAGGCGCCCTCGGGCAAGTCGATATCTTCGATCTTGCGCCCCACTACCTTGGAAGTGCGCTCGTCACCGTGGGCGATAACCTCAATGGCTTCAGCTGCACCTCGACGCAGGGAGTGGACGTTGACCATATCTCCTCGGCGCACATGGGTGAGCAGGCTGCCAATCGTATTTTGCTGCGGTGAGATGGCAATATCGATTTCACCGCCCTGTACCAGGTCCACATAAGCGCGGTTATTGATCAGGGTCATCACTTTGCGTGCGCCCAGACGTTTGGCCAATAGTGACGACATGATATTAGCCTCGTCGTCATTGGTAAGGGCAAGAAAAACATCGGTATCTTCGATGCTCTCTTCCAGCAGCAGCTCCTGATCGGAGGCGCTGCCGTGCAGGATAATGGTGTGAGACAGCTCCTCGGATAGAAAGACACAGCGCTCGTGGCTCTGCTCAATAATTTTTACCGAATAGCGATTCTCAAGCCGAGTGGCCAGGCGCAAACCAATATTGCCACCGCCGGCGATCACTACTCGTTTATAACCGTGTTCCAGTCGACGCAGTTCGCTCATTACCGCGCGAATATCTGCTCGTGCGGCAATAAAGAACACCTCATCGCCGGCTTCAATCACCGTATCACCCTGGGGAATAATTGGCCGGTTGCGACGATAAATCGCAGCAACCCGGGTATCTACCTTGGGCATATGCTCGCGCAAATAGCGCAGTTGGTGCCCAACCAGAGGCCCGCCCTGAACGGCTAAAACCGTTACCAGCTGTACCCGACCACCGGCAAAATCCAACACCTGCAAGGCTCCGGGGTGTTCCATCAGGCGGGAGATATACTCTGAAACCAGTTGCTCCGGGCTGATCAGTACATCGATAGGGATGGCCTGGGTATCGAATAATTCCGGGTATTGCAGGTAGGAAGAGGCCCGTACCCGGGCGATTTTGGTGGGTACGCGAAAAAGAGAGTGCGCAATCTGGCAGGCCGCCATATTGGTCTCATCGTTATTGGTGACTGCAACCAGGATATCCGCATCCTCAATCCCGGCTTCCATCAGAATATCCGGGTGAGAGGCGTGGCCCAGTACCACGCCGATATCGATGCGGTCGCGCAGTTCGCGCAGGGTTTTCTCGTCGCTGTCCACCAGGACAATATCATTGCGCTCGGAGGCCAGGGCCTCCGCTAGAGAGCCGCCCACCTGGCCGGCGCCGAGAATGACAATTTTCATATCGGATGAGACTCGCGACTAGCGACGTCGTTATTCAGCTTTGCTCAGCAGAGCGTAGTAGAAACCGTCACCGCCGCCGGTTTGGGGTAGAAGCTGCATACCGGCAACTTGTTTCTCGCCCCAGGGCTTATCGTTTAGCAGTTCAGGGGTATTGTCGCTCGCATCCTCTGTCTCCGCAATGAACGCTGCGACGACTTCGCTGTTTTCCGTCGGCAGGCTGGAACAGGTGGCGTAAAGCAACTGCCCACCCGGTTTAACCAGGGGCCACAGAGCGCGCAGGATCTTGCCCTGCAAAGCCACTAACTCGGCAATGTCTTCTTCCCGGCGCAAAAGTTTGATATCCGGGTTGCGGCGAATTACCCCGGTTGCCGAACAGGGTGCGTCCAGTAGTATCTGGTCGTATTGCTGCCCGTCCCACCACTCATTCGGAGACGTGGCATCGGCACAGATAAGCTCGGCACTCTGCCCGTTGCGCTCGAGGTTTTCCTCGACCCGCACCAGGCGGTCCTCCTCAATATCCAACGCGCTCAACTGAATGCTGGATTCCTGCTCCAATAAGTGGCAACTCTTGCCTCCAGGTGCCGCACACGCGTCCAACACCCGGGCATTTTCCTTCGGCTGTAACAGCAGCGCCGCTAGTTGCGCGGACTCATCTTGCACACTGGCCAAGCCCTCGGCAAAGCCCGGTAGCACTGTGACTGAAACCGGCTCAACCAGCGTGATACCGACCGGGGAAATAGTACAGGGCTCGGCGGAGAGGCCGGCTTCATCGAGCTGTTGTAAATAGTCCGCGCGCGAGATCTTGGCAGTATTTACCCGCAAGGTCATGGGTGGGTTGGCATTGTTGGCGCGGAAGATGTCTGACGCCTTCTCAGGCCAGGCGGCTTTAATCCGCTGCTGTAACCAGGCCGGGTGCATAGAGCTGAACTGTGGATTGCCGGACAGTTTGCGCTGAAGCTGCTCACTGTTGCGCAGGGCGTTGCGCAGCACCCCATTGATCAGCCCGGTCGCTCTGTCCAGACCGAGGCTGCGTGCGGCATTGACGGTTGCAGATATGGCGGCGTGATCGGGTATGCGAGTGTACTCGAGCTGGTAAATGCCCAGCAGGATCAGTGCATTGATCTCAATATCCGAGACTTTTTTACGCAGCAACTTGGCGGCGATCAATTGCAGGCGCGGTGCCGTGCGGGCACTGCCGTAACAGAGCTCCCGCAACAGAGGGCGGTCGCGCTCCTCGACTTTGTCCTCGGCGGCAGGCAGAAGTCTTGCCAACGAGCCACGTTCTTCCAGCAGTGAGGCGATAACTCGGGCGGCCTCGGCGCGTACATCTCTGCTCATAATTATCCCAGTTTGGTACCCGGGGCGAACTGCTCCCGGTAGCCTTTCAAAATTTCTGCTGCGGGAAGCGCTTTTTTACCCGGTAGCTGTATTAATTGGAGGCGCAGGGCCTCGCGGCCGCAGGCCACTAAAATACCTTCGTCGTCACTGGAGATAATGGTACCGGGCTGATCACTGTGGCAGCCCTGTTCGATGGCTGCGCTATAGATACGCAGGCGCTGCTCGCCCTTCTTGTCCCGATAAGTGCTCCAGCACACTGGGAAGGGGTTAAAAGCGCGTATCAATCGATGCAGTTCAGCAGCGGGGCGCTGCCAGTCAATCTGCGCCTCTTCCTTGGTAATTTTGTTGGCGTAGTTAGCCTGCGTATCGTCTTGTACCTGAGGGTTGGCACTGCCACTTTCCAGTAGAGCCAAGGCCTGGAGGAGGGATGGGCCGCCGAGTTCCGCCAGCTTGTCGTGCAAACTGCCACCGCTATCGGACTCGGTAATGGCGCAGCGGCTCTCGACTAAAACAGGGCCAGTATCCAGGCCCGCCTCCATTTGCATAATGGCGACGCCACTTTCATTGTCACCCGCTTCCACCGCGCGTTGGATCGGTGCGGCACCGCGCCAGCGCGGCAACAGGGAGGCATGCACATTGATACAGCCCAGACGCGGGGTATCCAGCACTACCTGCGGCAGTATCAGGCCGTAGGCCACCACCACCATAATATCCGCTTCAAGGGCAGCGAGTTCAGCCTGGGCCGTCTCATCGCGCAGGCTCAGGGGTTGGTACACCGGGATATTGTGGGAGAGTGCCAGCTGTTTCACTGGGCTGGCGAGCAATTTCTTACCGCGCCCAGCCGGCCTATCCGGTTGGGTGTAAACGGCAATGACATTGTGCTCGCTGTCGAGCAGCGCTTGCAGGTGCACAGCGGCAAAGTCCGGCGTGCCGGCAAAAATAATATTCACTGACTTGCTCTCAGGTAATGGGGGTGGGAGAGCTGCCGTAAGGCGGCAGCTCCAGGCTCCTGCGGCTGGCGCAGATCAGGCGCGGCGGCGCTGGGACTTTTCCAGCTTGGAGCGGATGCGGTTGCGCTTCAGCGGGGAGATATAATCCACGAAGAGCTTACCATCCAAATGATCGACTTCATGTTGGATACAGACCGCCAGCAATCCCTCGGCCTCCAGGGCAAAAGGTTCGCCATTGCGGTCCAGGGCCTTTACACGCACTTTGCGCGGGCGCTCCACCGTTTCATAGAAACCGGGCACTGACAAGCAGCCCTCGTCGTACTGATGGATCTCCGGGTCCAGCACTTCGATTTCGGGATTGATAAACCCGTAAGGTTCATTGCCGTCTTCGGATATATCCACTACCACAATGCGCTCCTGCGCATTGACTTGGATAGCGGCGAGGCCGATACCGGGCGCGGCGTACATGGTTTCAAACATGTCGTCGAGCAATTGGCGGTGGGCGTCGGTCACTTCAGCGACGGGTTTAGCGATCTCGCGCAGGCGCGGATCGGGAAATTCCAGTATCTCGAGTTTAGCCATAACACCTGTGACAAACTTCTAGTATTCGTTGAACGTGCGCTGATAACATTATGATCGCGCTCAAAATTTACCGAGTGGACCCCTGTTTTTGCTGGCGCTATGCGCCCGGGTCCGGTCTCGCTCCCTTCACGGGAGTGGCCCGGCGCTGAGAATTATAGCGATAAAGAGCATAGGAATGCTTCCATGAAAAAAATTATCCTGGCCGCGATCTCGTTGTTAGCGGTTGCCCTTGGTGTCGAAGCACAGGATCAGGTTCGCCTGAACCCCAGTCACCCCGACGCTTATGTGGTGCAAAAGGGCGATACGCTCTGGGATATTTCCAGTCAGTTTCTGGTGCAACCCTGGTACTGGCCGGAGATTTGGCAAGTGAACCCACAGGTGGAAAACCCCCACCTGATTTATCCAGGAGATAGCCTGCGCCTTGTTTATATAGACGGCCAACCACAGCTACAGCTGCAACGCGGCCCCCGGGCGTATCAACTGTCGCCGGGGGTTGATGGCAACCGCCTGTCGCCCTCGATCCGCCGCCAGGCAGTTGAGGATGCAATTCCGGCGATTCCGCTGGATGCGATCAATGCTTTTTTATCGCGGACTCGTATAGTAGAGCCCGGTGCTTTTGAGGGGACTCCCTATGTAGTTTCTGGGTCAGAAAATCATATTTTGATGGGTGCTGGAGATATCCTCTACGCTCGCGGTGATTTTGCGGCGCCTTTACCTTCGTACGGGCTCTATCGCCCTGGTCCTATTTATACTGACCCAGTATCTGGTGAAGTCCTCGGGCGTCAGGCACTTGGCATAGGTACTTTAGACCTGTTGCAGCTGGACCCAGATAGCAATCCGGATAACAACTCGAATTTTTCTATAGCGACAATGGGCGTGCGTAACACTTCTCGTGAGGTTCGTCTTGAAGATCGGTTGATGCCCGTAGAAGAGCGCTCAATTGATGCGCTGTTCCACCCTAGCGCACCGGGTGTCACGGTTGATGGGGTGATTGTAGGTGTTGATGAAGGGGTAAACCAAATTGGTAAGTTTGATGTTGTTATCTTGAATTCGGGAGACAGAGACGGCTTGCAACCCGGCAACGTCCTAGCGATATACAAAGCGGGTTCAACAGTACGCGACCGTATTGCTGGTGACGTGGTGAAGCTCCCAGATACCCGCGCTGGTGAGTTGATGGTATTCCGCACCTTTGAAAAAATGAGCCTAGCCCTGGTACTGGATGCCCGTCGCCCGCTGGCAGTGATGGATATGGTGCGCAACCCCTAAGCGATCCCAGAAAATCTCGCGGCAGGTGTTGCTGTTTGCCCTGCCGCACAACCTTCAAAACAGAAAATGGTAAGTCGCATGGATGCATTGACCGCTACTATGGCGTTGCTGCGTCTTGAGGGAATTGGCCCAGCTCGCTACTGGCAATTACTGGAGTACTTTGCCACTGCCGAAGAGGCTCTCCACCAGTTTCCTCAACCTCTTCTGGAAAAGTTATCACCGCGGGCCCAAACCCAGTGGCGGGGGTTTTCCAGCCGATCTGCCGCCAGTGAACTCATCGATTGGGTTAAGTGCGAGCGGGCCCGTTGCGCAGACCTGGGCGTGCAGCTGATTTGTCACAGCGATCCCGATTATCCCGCCCTGTTATCGGAGACTTCACGCCCCCCGCCTGTGCTCTATATTCGTGGTGAAAGAAGCGCTCTAAATCTACCGCAGGTAGCGATGGTGGGTGCCCGTCGGGCCACAGTGGCGGGTCTGGATAATGCCCGGGCCTTCGCCGCGGAATTGGCCGGTTCCGGATTTGCTATCACTTCCGGGCTGGCTCTGGGCGTAGATGCCGCTGCTCACAGAGGGGCGCTGCAGGTAGCGGGCTCCACGGTCGCAGTTTTGGGTAGTGGAGTCGACTGTATTTATCCAAAACATAATCGCCCCCTGGCGGAGGACATTCTTGCTGCAGGCGGTGCTTTGGTCAGCGAATTGCCCATAGGCAGCAGTGCTGAAGCGAAGAACTTCCCGCGGAGGAACCGGATTATCAGTGGCCTTTCAATGGGGGTATTACTGGTAGAAGCAGCGATGCGCTCAGGCTCTCTGATTACGGCGCGTTTAGCACTGGAGCAGAATCGTGAGGTTTTTGCGATTCCAGGTTCTATTCACAACCCAATGGCCAGGGGTTGCCACCACCTGATTAAAGAAGGTGCGACACTGGTTGAAACCAGCGCAGATGTAGCTCGCCAGCTGGGCGGTTTACTTGCAGAGCCCACATCCAGTGATCTCCCCCCTGCTAAACCACTGCCCGAGCTTCAGCAACATATCATCAGAGCGCTTGTCGGAGGGCCTCGGAGTATCGAGCTATTGTCTCGTGATACCGGGGTTGAGGCGGGTGAATTGATGGCTGCATTGATGGAGTTGGAGTTAGAGGGCTTGGTGGAGCAACTCACAGGGTCTTACCAGCTAACAATGAAGAGCAGCCGTTATACGGAAGGGAAAAAACTGGCTAAAACCCCTGCGGAGCCAGTGAGTCTCTAAAGGTCTTGCTCGGAAATTACGGAAAGAATTAGTAAGAGTCCCCTTGTTTGATGGTGTAGCCGCCGATCAATTCGCGCAGTTCTGGGACAGCGCTAATACTCAGTGGATTCCAAAAGTGGAGTCTAATTATGGCGGATAAACCCAAACTCACCACTGATGCCGGCGCTCCGGTTCCCGATAATCAAAATAGCCTTTCAGCGGGGCCAGATGGCCCCCTTTTGATTCAAGATTATCAACTTATCGAAAAACTGGCGCATCAAAATCGTGAGCGCATACCTGAGCGGGCGGTACATGCCAAAGGTTGGGGCGCCTATGGGGTTTTGAGGGTAACTGGTGATATTTCTAACTACACCTGTGCCCAGGTTTTGCAGCCGGGGGCAGAGACCCCACTGTTGGCCCGTTTTTCAACTGTGGCCGGTGAGTTGGGTGCAGCTGATGCGGAGCGGGATGTGCGTGGTTTTGCACTGAAGTTTTATACGGAGGAGGGCAATTGGGATTTGGTCGGCAACAATACGCCAGTCTTTTTTGTACGAGACCCCTACAAATTTCCAGACTTTATCCACACACAAAAACGGCATCCACGAACTCACTTGCGCTCCCCCACAGCCATGTGGGATTTCTGGTCGTTGAGCCCTGAAAGCCTCCACCAGGTGACCATACTGTTCTCCGATCGCGGTTTGCCCATATCTCCGTTGCATATGAATGGTTATGGCTCCCATACCTTCTCCCTGTGGAATCACAATGGGGAGCGTTTCTGGGTGAAATTCCATTTCAAGACCCAGCAGGGACATAGGTACTTCACCAATTCGGAAGCTGAAACTGTGATTGGGCGCTCCCGGGAGAGTTACCAGGAGGCGATGTACAGCGCAATAGAAAACGGAGAATGCCCGAAGTGGACATTCCAGATTCAAGTCATGCCCGCAGCAGACCTCGGCAAAACAAACTACAACCCCTTTGACCTCACCAAGGTATGGCCTCATGGTGATTATCCACCTATCGAGGTGGGAACCATGGAGTTGAATCGCAACCCGCAAGACTATTTTGCAGAAATCGAGCAGGCAGCTTTCTCTCCATCCAATATCGTGCCAGGTATCAGTTTCTCACCGGATAAGATGCTGCAGGCGCGTATATTCTCTTATGCCGATGCACATCGTCACCGCTTGGGAACTCACTATGAGAGTCTTCCAGTGAATGCACCGCGCTGTCCTGTCCATAATTACTATCGGGATGGTGAAATGAATAGCACGGGTATCCGCAGTGGCAATCCGGATGCCTTTTATGAGCCGAATAGTTTTTCTGGAGCAGAGGAGGACCCAAAAGCGAAAGAACCCCCGTTACCAATATCCGGTGCGGCAGATAGATATGACCACCGCAAAGGCAATGATGATTACAGTCAGGTTCGAGCGCTCTTTGACTTGTTCAACGATGAACAAAAACAGCGCTTATATAACAATATTGCAGAAGCGATGGCGGGTGTACCGGATGAAATAATTCAGCGACAATTGGCACACTTTTCCAAGGTGCATCCGGACTATGCCGCGGGCGTCAAGTTAGCGATGGTCAGCAATTGAATCTGGTGTTTTGATACGTAATTCATTTGCTTGTCTTTTGTGTTAAAAATATATCCTGATGGATTGGTATTTAATACTGTATTAAAGGCATGCTTATGAAAAAGATCATAGTAGCTTTATCCCTTATTTTTCTAGTTTTGGGAGGCTGCTCTACACAAATAAAAAAAACAGATATATCTATTTCTCAAGAATTTTCAGAAGAACAGTTGCTTAGTGGGACATATTTTTGGCGTTCCTCTATAAGTAACTCTGATTTGCCTGATATTGATATCCTGGCATTGAATAATGATATGAGGTTGTTTTTAAAATCGATAAGTACCAGAAAAAAAAGTGATAGGTTGGATGCTCTGATAAATAAATTGCAGAGTCAATATTTTTCAATTCTCTACGATGCAGATGCCACGCTCAATGCTGCACAAGTTTTTGATCAGCAGAGAGGAAATTGCATGGCCTTTAGTGCCTTTTTAGTTGCAATGATTCGTGGACTTGGAGTGGATGCTAAATTCAATGAGGTTTTTGTTCCAGAAGTGAGATATTTGGAGAGCCAACAGACCTTTATTTACCAGCACATTAATGTTGTAGCTGATACTGGTAGTAGACAACGCATATTGGATTTTAACTTTACGGATTACAATCCAGAATATCATCAAAAAGAGTTGGAAGATAAGGAAGCTTTTGCAAAGTTCTATAGTAACCTGGCTATGGAGTTTCTTGTAGATCGAGATTTTAAAAATGCCTTTCTTTATATTCGAAAGTCAATTTTACTGGCGCCAGAGGAAGCCGATCTTTGGAATAATTTGGGGGCCATATATCGTTCAGCGAGTTTGGTCAAACAAGCAATTAGTTCTTACGCTATAGCGTTGAAGCTTGATGGAGCAAACTTGGTTTCGTTGAGCAATCTGGAGAAAGTTCTCCGGGCTCAGGGTGACCTTCAAATGGCAAATGTTCTGTCAGTAAAACTACATGATTATAGACAGGAGGACCCCTACTATTGGTACGGTCAAGCGCTTACAGCTTACGAAGATGAGTTGTATGAATTGGCGGCCAATAAGGCTGAAGATGCAATTTCGATAAAGAAGGAAGACCATCGTTTTCATTTTCTACTGGGAATGGCGCGTCTAAAGTCCGGAGCCAAGGGTTATCAGCGTAGTTTTAAGAAGGCTTTGGCGCTATCTGAGAATAGTCGAGATCAAGACCAGTATAGGAGGAAGCTAAAATCGTTAGGTATCCCCGAGCTGGAGAGGACTAGATTTCGGGAGCGCCGGCGACTGATAGTGCTGGGAAGCTGGTGGTGGCTGAATTGAGGGTTAGGCGCCAATATGCCAGCGAGAACCATGAAGTACTTAAGCTTGGAAAAAAAGCGAATGGATGTTTTTTGAGCAACTTGGCTAGGGCATAAAGCAATATCTTGTGTCAATCAATGCAATCCGCTAGATTGCCAGCATCCTTCCGCTTCGATAGTAAAGAGAGTTGAATTGAGTGAGCCTTGTGTTGCGACTTCAATGGATTCGGACTCCCATCTGCCTGTAGTGGAAGTTGCTCTGGAGACATTCGACATTCCCTATAAACAAGATTTGCAATTGCGTAAAGGGAAGTAAGACTAGCGTTAAAATGAAGTACTCACCGCTTTCCGTAAAACAGGCTGCCCGCGCCCTGGCAGCGGGTGGTGTTATTGCCCATCCCACTGAATCTGTATGGGGCTTGGCTTGCGACCCCAATAACCTGCTGGCTGTCAGACGCTTGCTACAACTCAAGCATCGCCCACTTGAGAAGGGTTTGATCCTGGTCTCCGGTGATAGAACACATTTTGCCCCCCTCCTCAGCGATCTCAGTGATGGACAAAAGGAACAGTTGGATCGCAGCTGGCCGGGCCCGGTTACCTGGCTTGTACCCCATCGGGACCTGATTCCTTCCTGGGTCTGTGGGGTGCATAAATCTGTAGCCCTGCGCTGCACCGATCATCCGTTTACCGCTGCGTTAACACGCGCCTTTGGCGGTGCTATCGTATCCACTTCAGCAAACCCGGCCGGGTCTCAACCCGCCCGCAATAAATACCAGGTACTGCGCTATTTCGGCCGCGATCTCGACTTTGTCGGTGGCGGCTCAACCGGTGGCCGCAGCGCCCCCAGTGAAATACGCGATCTGCAAAGTGGCCGCGTACTGAGGGCGGGTGCTTAATTTCAAAACAGTGACGTAGTTTTCGCCTATGAGTGATATCGATACCAAGGAAGTAAAGGCCTATCTCCTCGGCCTACAAGACCGCATTTGTGATGCCCTGAGTGAACAAGACGGCCAACCATTTCGCGAAGATAATTGGGAAAGGCCCGGTGGCGGTGGTGGTCGAACCCGGGTATTGGAAGAGGGCAACCTGATTGAAAAGGGGGGCGTGAACTTTTCCCATGTCTATGGGGATGGACTTCCTCCGTCAGCCACAGCTAATCGCCCCGAACTGGCCGGTTGCTCTTTTGAGGCGATGGGCGTCTCCCTCGTAATTCATCCGCGCAATCCCTACGTGCCTACTAGCCATGCAAACGTGCGTCTATTTGTGGCGAAAAAGCCAGGAGCTGAGCCCATCTGGTGGTTTGGTGGTGGCTATGATTTGACCCCGTATTACGGCTATCACGAGGATGTCGTACATTGGCACCAAACGGCCAAGCAGGCCTGTGAGCCTTTTGGCAGCGAGGTATACCCTCGCTTTAAGCAGTGGTGTGACAAATATTTCTACCTGAAGCACCGAGATGAAGCTCGGGGAGTCGGCGGGCTCTTTTTCGATGATTTTAACGAAGGTGGCTACGACAACGCTTTTGCGCTTATGCGCGCTGTTGGCGATAGTTACTTGGAGGCTTATCTACCCATTGTGCAGAAGCGCAAAGAGACTGCTTACGGTGAGCGCGAGCGTGAATTCCAACTCTACCGCCGTGGGCGCTATGTGGAATTCAACCTGGTCTTTGATCGTGGCACTCTGTTCGGATTGCAAAGTGGTGGGCGTACAGAATCCATTCTGATGTCCTTGCCGTCACTGGTGAGTTGGAAGTATGACTGGCAACCAGAGCCGGGATCTGCGGAAGAGAAGCTATACACTGATTTTCTGCCACACAGAGACTGGGTATAGCCAAGCAATTTGTCACAATGGAGGTTTGTTGTGCACCCATCGCGATTGGAAGGAATCAACTCCCTGTTTCTCGATTACAGGCGGCATTTTGAAACGGGAGATGTTGAGCAGATTGCTGACTTTTATCGTTTCCCACTGCACTACTACCGGGAAGATGGCGTAAAGCTCACCGTAGAACGGGATGAGTTTATCCAACAGGTGGTTAAGCTCCTCAATGCTTATCGACGCCTTGGTGTCTGTCAGATTCTCGGCACTGTTACCGAGGTGATAGAGCTGAATAATTACAGCACCCTTGCGAGCTTGCGCTGGACCTTGTTACACCCGCAGGGGGAAGAAAAGGCGGTAGAGCTGTACAGCTCACAAACCCGCTATTTAGTCACCGAAGCTGCCGACGGCCTCAAAATTGACGGTTTAATAATTGTCGATGAAAGTGCCAAGATTCGTGAGGCAGCGAGAGAGCGCAAAAGGGCGGAATCATGAGTGACCGCTATGCGGTGGTGGGTAACCCTATAGAGCACTCCCTCTCACCGGAGATACACCGAGCCTTTGTCGCGCAAACAGGCGAGGATATCGATTACAGGAAACTGCTTGCCCCTCTGGATGGCTTTGTTGATTACGCGCGAACATTTTTTGCTGAGGGTGGTTGTGGCCTCAATGTGACGGTGCCCTTCAAGCTGCAAGCATTTGAGATGGCGGATAACTTGACCGAGCGGGCTGCGTCAGTGGGAGCGGTGAATACCTTGGCACTGGCCGAAGGTGGAAAGATTCTCGGCGACAACACCGACGGGACCGGCCTGGTATTTGATATTTGTACCAACTTGGGCTGGGAAATTAAGGATCGGAAAGTTCTCTTACTGGGAGCTGGCGGAGCCGCCCGGGGAGCATTGCTGCCAATCCTTGCGGAAAAACCAGCACATTTACATATTGCCAACCGCACCTCAGAAAAAGCGGTACAGCTTGCGGCAGAATTTTCCCAGTTGGGCGAATTAAGTGGTGGCGGCCTGGAGGAATTGAGAGGCTGCTACGACCTGATTATCAATGCGAGTTCCGCAAGCCTTGGCGGTGTGCTGCCGCCGCTTCCTGAAGGCTGTGTCGCCAGTCATGGTAAAGCTTACGACATGATGTACGCCGCCGAGCCAACGCCTTTTTTACAATGGGCGCGTGGACAGGGCGCAGAGAGTGCTGATGGCCTTGGGATGTTGGTAGAGCAGGCCGCTGAGTCATTTTTACTGTGGCGTGGTGTACGTCCTGAAACAGCGCCGATCATGGCCAAGTTGCGCCGGGCCCTCAATCAGACAACCGATAATTAAAAGAGAGAAAGCGTTGTGCGTGATATTGTGCGAAACCTGTCGATTTGTTTTGCTGTGGGGTGTTTCGGTGGGCTCTGCTATGCCGTGGGGCTATGGGCCATGGGGCGGTATGGCTTCACCCAGTTTCTAGGGGTAGATTTGGCGCCATCCCTGAGCAATGCCTACCTGTACCAGCGCGTAGTTTGGGGTGGAGTTTTCGGGCTGCTGTTTTTGTTGCCTTTGCGCAACGCCTGGTTAATAAGGGGCTTCCTCTTATCCCTGGTGCCGGCAGGGTTGATGCTGTTGTATCTTCTGCCGCAGAGAGGTTATGACTACGGTGCTCTGGTACTGGGACAAATGACGCCCCTGGTTATCGTTCTAGCTTGTGCCATTGGCGGCATAGGTGCATCGGCACTGCTGCGGCTACAGGGTAAATAGTGAGGAGGCCTTGGTTGCCAAGGCCTGCCACATCACTGTTTAAATTCGATCTCAACCAGGCTGCAGCTTTGGGTATATCCCATAGCCCGCTTGATTGTGGGGAAGACCGACGCGGTAGCGACGCTGACCCCCAGCTCGATTCTCTGTCGGTTATCCAGTTGTGCACCTATCCGTTCATTGAGAACAGGATCGATCGTTTTGTAGCTGGCCACGGCTGTTGCAAAATCAAAAATGTCCTGCAAGTTCTCAGGCAGGCCGCTGCCGCCTTGGATACAAGCTTTCACCAAGTGGGGTTCAACACCAGCCTCTAGGGCCATACGCACATTCAGTTGCAGGCACATGCCGCAATCAGCTACTTGCATTGCCGCTATCTTACTCACCCAAAAAACATCAATAGGTAAAAACTCCCTGTGCATGGATAGGGGCTGAAAATTTCTAAATTTTTCAAAGCCTTCAGGAGAGCCCTGAAGAAACTCGCGCAAGTAGTCCATGTCATAGCGGTATTTTTGGGAGAAGGCCTCCATTTCCTGGAGGTATTGCTCTTTCGACATAGTTTGGCTCCTAATCAAGTCGGATTGAGTCACAGACCATCGGCCTACAACGCCAAGTCTTATGTAAAAGCCTGATAGGTAAAAATTAGTTTCTATCGGATATTTCGATAGGTGGGCTGTAAAAGTTACCGTAGAGTCGCCGGGCCTCTCGGGCAAACCATTGCGCAGCTAAGCCTTGTGGCGTCTGCTTGGACCAGAGCAGATCCACACCGAGGCTCCAGGTATTGAGAGAACCGGTTAAGTTGAGCTCAACCAACCTGCCGCTTTTTAAAAAGGGCCGGGCCAGTTCGTAGGGCGCATTGACCCACCCAACCCCCTTACATGCCAGATCCAGGGCCTGTAGCAGAGAATCACTCCGCCAAGTCTGTGCAGAGAGCTGCCAACGGTACCTTTGGGATTCTGGTGCTGTGGTGATCTGTCGGTGCTGGGCCGCTTCATTCAATGAGGATTGTTTTTTCTGGGCAAGGGGATGTTCCGGGCAGGCCAGGCTAAGTACCCGCTGTTGTCCCAGGTTACTGGTATCCAGCGAGCTGGGATAGGAATCCCTTGAGGTGACAAAGGCAAAATCGGCTTCACCCAGTGTCACCTGCTGGACTGCTTCCTCCCCAGTAACACTGCCGAGCTGAAGCTCAGTATGCGGAAAGCGCTCGCTGAAAGTTACCAGCATATCGTTGAGTCGATCTGGCATTACCAGCTCTTCAAATAATATATTGAGCTGGGGCTCCTCTCCCCGCTGGAAGGAAATTGCCGCTTGTTGGAAGCGCTGCAACTGCCCCAACGATTGACGTGCTAATGGTAGTAATGCCAAAGCGGCGGCGGTGGGTTGGGGATATTTCCCTTCGCGGTTAAATAGAGTCAGCCCCAGGTCGAGTTCAAGATTTTGAATCAAGCTGCTTACAGAAGACTGAGCCCGGCCCACTTCGCGAGCAACCGCCGAAAAAGATCCGACTTCACAGGAGCGCACAAAAATATGCAGCTGGTCCATATTCAGGTTAAGCATAGCGGGGAGCCGGCTGTGACTATGGTTGCTGCTTAAGGAGATACTGATCTTTCAGTTTCACGTAGTTTTCAGCGGAATACTTAAAGAAAGCCTTTTCCTTGTCAGACAGGGGGCGCGCCTTTTTGCAGGGGGCGCCTACGTAGAGATAACCACTCTCCAGGGTTTTACCGGGCGGAACCAGTGCTCCGGCTGCCAGTACGACATCGTCCTCAATAATGGCTCCGTCGAGAACAATAGATCCGATACCAATTAAGATCCGGTTGCCGATGGTACAACCGTGCAGGCAGGCTTTATGACCGATAGTGACATCTTCGCCAATGGTCAGCGGCCAACCGTCGGCGTTGAATGGTCCCGCATGGGTGATATGGAGAACAGCCCCATCCTGTACACTGGTTCGCGCGCCGATGCGGATCTTATGCATATCACCGCGCACAACGGCCATGGGCCATACGGAGCAATCATCCCCCAGGGTAACGTCACCAATGACTGCGGATTGCGGATCGATATATACGCTGTCGCCAAGTTCTGGAAACTTCTCGCCGTGGGAATCATCGTGGCTGCGCAGTGGGGACATAAATAAGCTCCTGTACAATGAATCCTCTATCATAGCTTTATCCTAATTCGAGCACAGAGTCTTATATGTCCAATCCACTGTTGAATATCCCGCTGCTGCCGCCTTTTGATAATCTCGAGCCCGAGCAGGTGGAACCCGCCATCGCCGAACTGATTAAAACGTGTGAGCAAACCCTTCAACAGGGATTGGAGACCCCCAGCTGGGATAATACGCTGGTGCCTCTGGAGCAGGCGGAAGACCAGCTAAATCGAGCCTTCTCCCCAGTCAGTCACCTGAATAGCGTTCTAAGTGGCCCCTGGCGGGCGCCCTATGAGGCCGCTTTAGCCAAAGTGACGGCTTACTGGACAAAGCAGGGGCAAAATCGTGAACTTTACGACCTGTACCTCCAATTAATGCAGTCGCCCGAGTTTGTAAACTGGCCACAGGCACGCAAGAAGTCTTTGGAGCTGGGAGTCAGAGACTTTGAACTTGGTGGTGTAGGCCTTGAAGGAGAGGCCCGTGAAAAGTTTGCCGTTAACAGTCAGCGTTTGGCGGAGTTATCCAGCCAATTTGCCAACAATGTCCTCGATGCAACCAATGCCTGGACCTGGCATACAAATGATGAAGCTCAGCTTCAGGGGCTTCCTCAAACTGCTCTTGCCGCTGCACGGAATGCAGCTGAGGCAAAAGGCCTCGATGGGTGGCTGATTACCTTAGAGGGGCCCAGCTTTCTCGCTGTTATGACCCACGCTGAAAATAGATCTCTGCGTCGGGATGTCCATTTGGCTTTTGTTAGTCGCGCATCCGAAGTTGGTCCCCAGGCAGGTGAATACGATAACTCCGAAGTGATGGAGGCAATTCTCGCATTGCGCGCTGAACAGGCCAGTTTACTGGGAATGAACAGCTATGCGGAGTTGTCATTGGCCAGCAAAATGGCTCCAAATACAGAGCGGGTTTTGGAATTTCTACAGGATCTGGCAGAACGAGCCAGGCCAGCTGCCCAACGAGAAATGGCTGAGCTGAAAGCGTTTGCTGCAGACCAACTCAGTATTGAAGAGTTGCAACCATGGGATGTGGCCTGGGCCGCAGAAAAGCTCAAACAGCAGCGATACGCCATCAGCCAAGAGGAATTGAGGCCCTATTTCCCTTACGCCAAAGTCGTTGACGGCCTCTTTACTGTGGTGGATAAATTATTCGGAATCACAGTTGAAGAAGATACCAGCGTTGCTACTTGGCATGCCGACGTGCAGTTCTTTTGGCTGCTGAGAGATGGCGAAAAGATAGCTGGTTTCTATTTGGATGCGTTCGCGCGTGAGAAAAAGCGTGGCGGGGCCTGGATGGATACAGTAAGTAGTCGTCGCCACACGCTCAACGGACTCCAGTTGCCTATTGCTTATCTAGTATGTAATTTCAGTCCGGCTGCAGGTGATATCCCCTCACTTTTAACCCACACGGAAGTAACCACTTTATTCCATGAATTCGGCCATGGCCTCCACCATATGCTGACACAGATTGATGTGGCAGCAGTTTCTGGTATTAATGGTGTTGCTTGGGATGCGGTGGAAATGCCCAGCCAATTTCTGGAAAATTGGTGTTGGCAACCCCAGGCTATTTCCATAATTTCTGCACATTTCGAAACTGGAGAGGCCCTTCCCGAAGCTTTACTGAATAAAATGCTGGCAGCGAAAAATTTCCAGTCTGCCATGTTTACAGTACGCCAGTTGGAGTTCGCACTTTTTGATTTTCGCCTCCATGCCAGCGAAGAGGCATTGACCGCCGATAAAGTTCAGGTTTTACTGGATCAGGTACGAGCAGAGGTTGCTGTTGTGCCTATCGCCGCAGAAAACCGCTTCCAAAATGCTTTTAGCCATATTTTTGCTGGTGGTTATGCCGCAGGATATTACAGCTATAAATGGGCAGAAGTGCTTTCGGCAGATGCTTTTTCTCTATTTGAGGGAGATGGTATCTTTAATAGAGAGACGGGAAATAAATTTCTGCACAGTATTTTGGAACAGGGTGGTAGCCGTGATGCGCTGGAGCTGTTTGTTCAATTCCGTGGACGAGAGCCGCAAATTGATGCCCTATTGCGTCACTCTGGTATCGAGCAGCAAGAGCTGAATATCAGTCCTGTGTAACGGATAAGTCAATCATGAAATATTGAGTAGTAGTCATGATGAAGAAAGAAGATTCGGCTGAGTCTGGTAAGATCGTAAAAAAACGCTTTATTGCAGGGGCTGTGTGCCCCCGCTGTAGCGAAATGGATAAAATTATTAACTATCACAAGGATGGGAAAAATTATAGGGAATGTGTTGCCTGTGGGTTTAAGGATGAAATTCGATTGCAGTCAGCGCCAACAGAACTGTCTACTCGTGTTAACCAAGATACAGAGAAAGATATTCACGAGGAGCCAGTGAAACTTATCCAACCCACAAGTAGCCGTAAAAAGTGAAAAAAATATTTTTTATACTGGTGGTTTTTATTGCGGTTGCGATCATAGGTCTCTATGGCCTTGATCGCCATCGAAAAAAAACAGAGCAGCAGAGAGAACAAGTTGCCTACCTATTGGCGAGCTGTGTGAATCAGGGGATACTTACGTTATTCCGTTTACAAGCAAATGACTGGAAAGCCCATCCAGATTTTTACATTGAAGAGGAAAATAGGTTGGGAGTAGCTGTAAAAGCTTTACCTGATCAAATCCTTAAAGGAGAATCTTTTGAAAAGTGGAGACATGCAATAAAGATTTGTGACAAGCTCACAAGGAATAGCAATTTGCAACATGTCACTATTTTTCGCCCCCTAGGCGATTTCTCCGAAAAGGAAATCTCCAATATATATACCTTGAAAGATCGCGGTGCTCTGCGGAAGCGGGAAAAGACTATTCACGCACTATATGAATCAGCAGAAGCTGCAGCTCGCTATATGAAAGACCTAAAGCGAGATATCAATACGCAATTAAAAGCCTTTCGTTTTTCAGATAAAGAGCGCGAATTAACTCTTCAAAAAATCAGTTCGCAGGTTTTAGATAATTACCAACAAGGTAATTTTTCCAAAAAGCAGGCAGATACCTATCTGGAAAGAGTATCCCTTTTTTACAAAACCATGGCTGAGAATCCAAAGTCCTATAGTGTCCGAAACGGCAGCCTATATTTTTATAGCCAAGAATTAAAGCAGAGGGTTGAAGACCTATATGGCGCTGTTATACAGGGGGAGGGAGCGTTTTATGGAAATTTTAAGCAAATTCTAGTGCAAAAACAGGTACAGTCTTCAAGCTATTAAAAATATGAGCGGGTTTTATTATTTGTTGCTTTGCCCGCTCATTATTTACCAACCTGAGATTATAGCTTTAAATGTGTTTGTAGCATCATAAGAGATTTACTATTTTGATAGTGAGTAATCCTGACTGAAATAGTTAATTTCTCAATCGCAAAATTTGTCATATTCTGTTATTTATACATTAAAAAATAACTCTAAATATCCTGCCACAGTTTTACTGTAATTTACGTATCCAGGAATTGGTTACAGTGTAGTATTGAAAATATACTATGAGTCCTAAAGATCGTGCTCCGATCCACAAAAACAAGCTGAACCATATGCCTGCATTCCCCCAATCCCTTGTAAACCACCAGGCGGGAAAGAAAACCAGTACTGAGGCTATAAACATAGTATTACGCATATCGCGACTTTTCCCAGCACCGATAAAAACACCATCGAGCTGATAGCTCCAAACCGCTAATAAAGGTAGTGCACAGAGCCACCAATATACCTGTTCCGCTTGGTGGATTACTGGTTTGATATCTGTAAATAAGGATAGAATCAAGGGTTTCCCTGAAACTAGTACCAACGTAATCAGGACAGCGCTTCCCAGGGCCCACAAACCTGCACTGCGAACGGTATTTCTGAATAGAGCCGTTGATCTCTTTGCCATGGATTCCCCAACCAAGGCCTCGGTAGCATGAGCAAAACCATCCAGGGCATAGGAAGTCATCATTAATAACTGTATAAGAATAGCATTTGCAGCAAGTACATTATCACCTTGGGCTGCCCCTTGTGCAGTAAAAAAAGTGAGTGTTAGCAAGAGCAAACAGGTTCTTATAAATAAGTCTGTATTTATCTTTAAAAGATTAATCCATGGGGATGAATCGATCCAGGGGAGAAGTTTCTTCTGCCCAATTTCTTTGCGTATATAGGCCCAGATATCAACATGAACCCTGGTAAGAAGATATAGACCCAGTAGAAATGCAAAAATATCGGCGAGTACCGTTGCCGCTGCTGCACCTTTTGCCCCTAGGCCCAGGCCAAGAATAAATAGGAAATCGAGGGCTATGTTCAGTAGATTGGCAGCGAAAAGTATATATAGAGGCGCACGGCTATCTTGTCGACCAATAAAAAAACCCAGAATGGCAAAGTTTGCCAGAGCCAGGGGGGCAGATAACAGACGTATTTGTAGGTAGGCCAGTGCGTGGGGTTGTGCTTCCTGACTGGCATTCATCCACTCAACGATATAGTAGATTAAAGGAGAGGCAACAATAAACAGAGTGATTCCCAGCCCCATGGCTAATACTAGTGCACGTACTAACCATTGAATCCCAAGATCTGTACTCCGAGCCACCAGTCCGGTAGTACCCATGCGCAGAAACCCAAATGCCCATAAAAGCATCGACATTACGCTAGCCCCGATAGCTACACCGGATAGATACTCTGCAGATGGGAGGTGACCAAGAATTGCGGTATCTACTATCCCGAGTAAGGGCACTGAAATATTACTCAGTATCATTGGCCAAGCCAGATTCCAGACGCGAGACATAGGTTGGGATTCAAGTTTTGTAGAAGAAGGCATAAGTCATAACAACTAACGGATAGATTGGCTTCTAGCCGAAATCGGAAAAAGAAAAGCTGTGCAGGTGGATTCTACCAATGGTGTCAGTACAGAGCTGATAAGTTACTTTTCCTAAATCGGTCTCCCAATACTGCTATTAGCAATTCATTTCATAACGCTTACAAAATCGAAACGAAATATTTGGCGGAAAAATCATTTTTATTGAGTGTAGATAGTACAGGATTCTGTATTGATCTGCCTGACAATCCTCAAGCTTATTGAAACTAATCTGTCTTGGTTGTGTGAAGCAGTCAGAATTTAGTATTAGAGATTAAAAATCGTTGTCAATCTGTGTAAAAGCAATCAGGGGCACTTGAACCCGAGGATTTATACTTCTCGTGGCAGCATTATTAATGCTTGATTAGTTGTCATCTTTCACCAAATAAATTGCCATGTCTCTATTTGGAGCGACTTTTTTTCTACTTGTGGAAAAGTATCCTATCAAAGTGGTTAAATTTATTTGTTAATCACCGAATTTTTTCACAAAGCGACAACGTTATTCAAAAATGATCCCGATTGACTTTTTCTTGTCGATGTGTTCCTTTTGTACCTGCAGTAGTTGCGACAAATAAAGAAACTGGTTGTTGGTTGTACCTTTCCGGACGACGACATCTGGAGTAAAAAATCTTTTACTAAGAATAACAAGTTGCACTGACGGCAGTAACGCGAGGTGGTCTCCTCGCCCAGTGTATGTAGTCTTGTGTTACTACAGTATGTCCACAAATTTTGTGTGGAATTAATCCTGTTAGGCAGTTGATACAGGTAAAATTCGCTTATCCGTGAAGGCCAGTGGCCAAAATAAAAATTACGGGTTTCTCTGAGAGACCCGCAACCACGGAGATCTGTAGGCGATGTTGAAAGGCTTTGATCGGCTGTTCGCCTTGCTGGCTACTTCGCTATCTGCACAAGCGGTGTTAGCGAATGAGCAGGACGTTGAGCGCTGGGGGGTTAATATGCCCCAGGGGGTGACAGAAGTCGCCCAGACCACCTACGAGCTACACATGCTGATCTTTTGGATTTGTGTGGCTATAGGGGCATTGGTGTTCAGCATCATGTTCTACAGCATGTGGCGGCACCGCAAAAGTAAGGGATACCAAGCGGCCCAATTTCATGAGAGCACGGTTGTGGAGCTGGTGTGGACTATTATTCCCACCGTCATCCTGATTCTGATGGCGATTCCGGCCACCAAAACGCTCTATGATATTTACGATACTGAGGAAGAAGATCTCAATATCGTAATCACCGGGTATCAGTGGAAGTGGAAATATGAATATCGTGGCACTGATGTTTCATTCTTTTCCAGCTTGTCCACTCCCAAAGCTCAAATTGATAACCTCCAGCCTAAGGGTGCTAACTACCTCCTAGAAGTCGATGAGCCCCTGGTTGTTCCTGTCAAGAAAAAAATCCGCTTCCTGATTACTGCCAATGATGTGATACATGCGTGGTGGGTCCCAGATCTAGCCGTTAAAAAAGATGCAATCCCCGGTTTTATCAATGATGCCTGGACGCGTATTGAGGAGCCGGGAATATATCGCGGGCAGTGTGCTGAATTGTGCGGAAAAGACCATGGCTTTATGCCTATTGTTGTGAAGGCAGTGCCACAGGCGGAATACGATGCCTGGCTGAGTTCTCGTGCAGCAGAAGCCATAAAAATGCGTGAACTTACAGCGAAGACATTTACCTTCGAAGAGCTTTTTGCTCAGGGTGAAAAAGTCTATACACGCACATGTGCCGCCTGCCACCAGCCGAACGGGCAGGGAGTACCCGGAGTATTCCCGCCGATTGCTGGATCAAAAATTGCTACCGGTCCCCTCAATGGCCACTTAGACATCGTTATCGACGGTTCCGCGGTAAACCCCGCAATGCAGGCTTTTGGTGAACAGCTATCAGAAGTGGACCTGGCTGCGGTAATTACTTACCAGCGAAACGCTTTCGGCAATGAGATGGGTGATACCGTCCAACCCGTAGATATCCTCAACTTTAAGAATAAGCAGTAAGCGCCCGGAGGAATTTAAGAATGGCACATGGTCCTCAGCCCGGTATAAAGCGTTGGCTCTATACGACCAACCACAAAGATATAGGCTCTATGTATTTGTGGTTTAGTTTTGCGATGTTCCTGCTCGGCGGATGTATGGCATTGGTTATACGCGCTGAATTATTCGAGCCCGGTTTGCAAATTGTACAGCCGGAATTTTTCAATCAAATGACCACTATGCATGGTCTGATCATGGTATTTGGTGCAGTTATGCCGGCTTTTGTGGGGTTGGCTAACTGGATGATACCAATGATGATTGGTGCGCCAGATATGGCACTGCCAAGAATGAATAACTGGAGTTTTTGGATTTTGCCCTTTGCTTTCGCAATGTTGGCATCGACCTTATTTATGGAAGGGGGAGCGCCTAATTTCGGCTGGACATTTTATGCGCCACTTTCAACGGAATATGCGCCACCCAGCGTAACCTTCTTCATTTTTGCCATTCATATTATGGGTGCCTCGTCCATCATGGGTGCGATCAACATTATCGCTACCATTTTGAATATGCGTGCTCCTGGTATGACCTTGATGAAAATGCCGTTGTTTGTATGGACCTGGCTGATCACTGCTTACCTTTTGATTGCTGTAATGCCAGTGTTAGCCGGAGTAGTGACCATGATGTTGATGGACATTCATTTTGGCACAAGTTTCTTCAGTGCGGCCGGTGGCGGTGATCCGGTTTTATTCCAGCATGTGTTCTGGTTCTTTGGACACCCGGAAGTCTACATTATGATTTTGCCGGCCTTTGGCATTATCTCTGCGATTATTCCTACTTTCGCTCGTAAGCCTCTTTTTGGATACAGCTCCATGGTATATGCCACCGCAGCAATTGCATTCCTGAGCTTTATCGTATGGGCGCACCATATGTTTACCGTGGGAATGCCGATTGCTGGTGAGCTGTTCTTTATGTACGCCACAATGCTGATCGCTGTACCTACAGGAGTGAAGATCTTTAACTGGGTATCCACCATGTTCCGGGGATCCATGACATTTGAAACCCCGATGCTTTTTGCAATTGCATTCATCATTCTTTTCGCCATCGGTGGATTCTCTGGTCTGATGCTAGCGATTGCGCCTGCAGACTTCCAATATCACGATACGTACTTTGTGGTTGCCCATTTCCACTATGTACTGGTTCCTGGAGCAATCTTCTCAATTACTGCTGGTGTTTACTATTGGTTGCCCAAATGGACTGGCCATATGTATAGCGAAGTTATGGGCAAGGTACATTTCTGGCTGGCATTTATTGGTCTCAATGTAACTTTCTTCCCAATGCACTTTGTTGGCCTGGCCGGTATGCCACGTCGGATACCTGATTACGCACTACAATTTGCGGATTTCAATCAAATATCCAGTATCGGTGCCTTCCTGTTTGGTGCTGCACAAATAGTATTTTTGTTTAATGTGGTACGAACTGTAATGGGCGGAAAAAAGGCATCTGATCAGGTTTGGGATGATCCTGAGGGACTGGAATGGACGGTTGCTTCCCCGGCCCCATATCACACGTTTAGTACGCCACCGGTTGTACGTTGACCTATGAAAGTTGGAGCAAATGCAAAGGTAACTTTCAAGCTGCTGGCCGTGGCGACCAGCATGCTGGTATTTGCAATTTTCATTATGCCGCCTATTTACGATGTCTTCTGTGAAATCACAGGACTCAATGGTAAAACCGGTGGTCGTTATGAAGCTGTGCCAGCTGCGGTTGATAAAAATAGGCTGGTCACAGTGCAATTTGTGGCAAACAATAATGAAAATATGCCATGGGAATTTCGCCCGAGTGTAATGTCTTTGAAAGTACACCCTGGAGAAATTAAAGATACTGTTTTTATTGCAGAAAATAAGACATCTAGGGATATGGTTGGTCAGGCAATTCCCAGTATGGTTCCTTTCAAAGCTGCTGAGTACTTTCATAAAACAGAGTGTTTTTGCTTCAACCAGCAAGAATTAAAAGCGGGAGAGACTGCAGAATTACCACTACGTTTTATTGTGGATCCAGATCTTCCCGCAAGTGTTAATACTGTAACGCTTTCCTATACGTTGTTTGATGTAACGGAAAGGTTTGCCAATAAAACCGATAAGAATGATATCGACCCCGAGCGAGAGGGATAAAAATTATGGCTAGTGAAAGCAGTTATTACGTGCCCGAACAATCCAGGCTGCCAATTTTTGCGACGATAGGTCTATTCCTAATAGCGTTCGGCGCAGCAAATTGGATTAATGGAGGAAGCTCTTATATTTTCTTCACCGGTGCGTTAGCGATGGCCGCAGTTTTGTGGTTTTGGTTTGCTGCCGTAATCAAGGAGAATATGGCAGGGCTCAACAGTGAACAGTTAAAGAGATCATATGTTTGGGGGATGGGCTGGTTTATATTTTCTGAGGTGATGTTTTTTGCTGCATTCTTTGGAGCACTTTATTACATACGCAATTTTACAGTTCCCTGGTTAGGTGGTGAAGGTGATCGTGGAATTTCCAATATGCTTTGGGAGGGATTCGAAAGTAGCTGGCCCCTATATGTGACTCCTGACGCCGCAGCAAACGGAGAAACGGCAAAATTTATGGGGCCTAAAGATGTGATAGACCCATGGCACTTGCCACTATGGAACACCATCATACTTCTCACCTCCAGTGTAACTGTGCACTTCGCACATGTTTTCCTGAAAAAGAATCAAAGGAAAAATTTCAATATATTACTGGCAATCACTGTGGCATTGGGTGGGGCGTTTATTTTCCTACAAGGTAAAGAATACTACGAAGCCTATCAACACTTGGGGTTAACACTTGAGTCAGGAATCTATGGTACAACATTCTTTATGCTGACCGGATTTCATGGTGCCCATGTCACACTCGGTACAATTATGTTGTTGATCATGTTGTTAAGGTCTGTGATAGCCAATCATTTTAGACCTGATGATCACTTTGGCTTTGAAGCAGCAAGTTGGTATTGGCATTTTGTCGATGTAGTTTGGGTCGGGCTGTTTATATTTGTATATGTTCTAGGTGCTTAATGTGGGCAAGGCTTTCTATCGTATTAATAGAAAGCCTTTGTTTTCTTAATATTTATCAGCCCAAGGTGCCGTTTTTGCCAAAATGCCACTTTCAAAGCCGTACCAAATGGCAAGAAGTAAGAGTGACGCTAGGAGTATTCTAATACCTAATGCGTAGAGTGTGCGCTTGGATTGAGGTGTTCCCATATCTCTAAGTAGAAAAAAAAGTGCACTTGAAAGACTGGCAAGTACGGAAAGGAATAGGACAACAATAACAATCTTTAGCCACATTTTATTATTTTCCATTATTTATGTAGTTGCGCATGATAGTAGATATTCCATCAGCTTCTGCGAAAGATATCAGTTTACCACTGATTCGCAATTGGCCCATCACGATATTTTCTCTGGGTGCATTCATCCTTTTTATCTTTTTAGGATTGTGGCAGCTTGATAGAGCAAAGCAGAAAGTCGAACTTATGCAAAAGGTGGAGAGTAGGCTCTCTCTGCAACCGCAGGAAATCTCAAATCTAAGTTCTTATCAAGAGTATGCGTCTGTAACTTTAGCGGGAGTTTTTCAGAAGGAAATATATTTTCTGGATAACAGAACCAGAAACGGTCGTGTTGGCTATGAAGTACTACAAGTATTTTCAACAGAAAGTACTGATTGGCTTGTCAATAGAGGTTGGATTCCCTCTACTGGCGACCGAGATAGCTTACCTGAAATAACAGCTTCACTTGATGTGAAATCACTTCAGGGCTACTTATACCCCATCGATACTGAATCCTCCTCGAGTGTTAGTCTAGACCCGGTTTTTAATAATAGAATTCAACAAATAAATTCAAATTTCATTGAGACTATAGGCTTAGTTAACAATAGATGGTCGATCCGTTTGTTTGCGGATTCAGGTGCAGCTTTAATTACTGATTGGAATTTTTTCAATAGTGGCCCTGAAAAACATCAAGCGTATGCTTTCCAGTGGTTCACGATGGCAATAGCTGTCTGGCTTTTATGGGCTTATTCAGCCACAAATATTATTTTTAGATTACGTCGTAGATTGAGTAGAAGTTTGAAAAAGGAGTTTTAAAATGAAATCAAATAGTCAGCCAGTTTCACCTGAAAGAAATCTGAGCAAAAGGAAGCCAGCGAATAAAATCATTCAAGGACTCTCAGTGCTAGCATCCGTCGTACTCCCAATTACAGCTGCCTATGTCGTTTACTATACGGGCTTAGGCATGCCTAAAGAGACGATTAATCAAGGTGAATTATTGCAGCCCCCATTTGATATCACTGAAATAAAAATCACCTTTCAAGGACAACAGCAATCACTGGCACAAGAGGGAGAATCAAAATGGCGCTATCTAATATTAAGTGACAGTGATTGTGGTAAAGATTGTGAAGATCTCTTGTATATAAGTAGGCAGGTTCATATTCGGCTGGGGGAAAAAGCTCATAGGGTTGAGAGGCTACTGGTGGTTGGTGATAGTTTGGATGAAAAACGACAAGAACAAATACAAACTGAGCATCCGAAACTAAAAATAGTGAATTTGGATGATGAAAACTTTAAGCAGTTGGTACAGAAAACTGATCATGACGGTGTGACTTCAACCAAGGCATTGCTGGTTGATCAGGAGGGTTATGCAATGATGGCCTATGATCGGCAGCATAGCGGAAATCAATTACTTAAAGATATAAAAAGATTATTGAAGTACTCCTACGAGCAATAAGATTAGTATTCGGAGATTTTCAGTAGTGTCTAAACAAGAAACCCCTAAGAATTGGCGACATATCATTACCTGGTCGGCCTGTATACTAGCTGTCGTAGTTGTTGTTCTAGGTGCATTTACTAGACTGGTGGATGCTGGTTTGGGCTGTCCAGACTGGCCTGGTTGTTATGGTCATCTCACCTGGCCGAACGATATAAAAGAAATTAAAACGGCCAATATGATTTTTCCGGACTCTCCGGTAGATGTCAGTAAAACTTGGCCGGAAATGGTTCATCGATACTTTGCAGGAACTTTACTTTTATTCGTTGTATCACTCACTTATCTTGCTTGGAGAGATCGGCAAGCTCCAACCTTTAAGCAAACACATATTCTTTTAATTATTATTATACTGCAAGCTGCTTTTGGGATGTGGACGGTAACCTTGAAGCTTTGGCCGCAGGTAGTTACTGCTCATCTATTAGGTGGAATGGCAACATTATCTATGTTGTGGATTCTCTGTGAAAGGTTGGCTGATAAACCTAGACAATTACATGGGAGGTATTTACCGGGAATAAGGCGATTACGGCTACTTGCTCTGACTGCAGTTGCAATAGTAATTCTACAGATTGGACTCGGCGGTTGGACCAGCTCTAATTACGCAGCTTTAGCCTGTCCAGATTTTCCAACTTGTCATAACCAATGGTGGCCACAGGCAAACTTTGTAGAAGGCTTTAATATTTTTCAACAAATTGGCCCAAATTATTTAGGTGGTGCATTAGAGAATGATGCACGTACAGCCATACATCTTGCCCATCGTATTGGAGCACTGATTACAACAGCAATTGTACTTATTCTTTCAGTTTTAGCTTGGAGATATGGATTGAGAGGTTGGTCATTATGGCTTACCGGGGTACTACTTCTTCAAGTCAGCTTGGGAATAGCAAATGTTGTTATGTCTCTACCATTAGGGATTGCTGTGGCACACAATGCTGGTGCAGCTCTTCTACTTCTTAGTTTGCTAACTTTTTGTTATCGAATATACACAATGAATGCCGTCATTATAAATAAACAAGAGGTAGTCGATGTGGAAGTAATAGAGCGGGGAGAAGGTTTAACTACCGTATCCAATCTTAATTAGATACTAAGCGTATATAAATATAAAAATAGGTGCGAATATGGCCATAAACTCCACGGGAATACATCAAATTCAATGGCGGGACTACTATGAGCTTACTAAGCCTCGAGTAGTTATGCTTATGCTGTTAACTTCTGTTATTGGAATGTTTTTAGCTGTTCCAGGAATGGTGCCGCTAGATATTTTAGTATTTGGTAATTTGGGAATTGCATTTTGTGCGGGTAGTGCCGCGGCAGTAAATCATTTAGTTGATCGTCATATTGATACAAAAATGGCTCGTACCAGTAATCGCCCGATTGCGAAAGGACGGGTTGAGCCAGTTAAAGCGGTTGCTTTTGCTCTTATCTTGGGTGTGACAGGAATGTTTATCCTGTTGGTTTTTGTAAATGCCCTTACCGCTTGGCTAACCTTAATATCTCTTCTCGGATATGCGGTGATTTACACCATGTTCCTGAAACGCGCCACACCACAAAACATTGTTATTGGCGGGCTTGCAGGAGCCGCTCCGCCCCTACTGGGATGGACTGCGGTTACTGGGGAAGTGCATGGGCATGCATTGTTGTTAGTATTGATTATTTTTGCTTGGACTCCTCCACACTTTTGGGCCCTTGCCGTACATAGAAAAGAAGAGTATGCAAAAGCTGATGTTCCTATGTTGCCGGTTACACATGGAATACCCTATACAAACCTAAATATAGTTTTGTATACCTTTATTTTACTGGCCGTTAGCCTATTGCCCTTTGCCACCGCGATGTTTGGGTGGTTATATTTGCTGGGAGCTGTCGTACTTGGATTTGGTTTTGTTTATTGGAGCCTTGTAATGCTCATTGGAAAAGATCCCAATGCTGGCATGGAGACTTTCAAATATTCAATAATTTATTTAATGGCACTATTTTTTATCATGCTATTAGATCATTATTTAATCGAGGTGTGAGGGAAAAGTGGAAAATCAATATTCTGCCATCGATAAACAGAAACGTGGAATTAGAATTACCGTTATTGTTCTTCTAGTATTAATTCTTGCTGTGCTTGCTGGATTTATACATAAGCTCGGACAGCCTCGTATTATTACTGATGAGGAACTTAGAATTAATGGCACTGTAAAATTGCAGAGACCAAGAATCATAGAAGATATACAATTATTGTCTGATGACAGTAGAGATTTCTATACTAAAGACTTTCAAGGTAAGTGGACTCTGGTATTTTTTGGGTTTACCCACTGTCCAGATATCTGTCCAACAACTCTATCTACACTTAATAATTTTTATAAAACTTTAGACGAAAGTACCAGAGCATCTACAGACGTAGTACTCGTCTCGGTTGACCCAAGTAGGGACAAGCCGGAACAGTTGGGCCAATATGTCCGTTATTTTAATTCTGAATTTCGTGGTATTACCGGTGATTTTTTTAAGCTGAAGAAATTTGCCACTCAGCTAAATGTACCTTTTAATAAAGTTTCTCTTGCTGAGGGCGGTTATACTATCGATCATGGATCTCAAGTTGTATTAATTAATCCTAGAGGACATTATCACGCCTTTTTTAAGGCACCTCTAGATCCTGCGAAAATGAAGTTGACCTATCGTTCAATACGAGCGACCTTTAATGGATAGTGAAGGAATCGCATGAGCTATTGTTATCAAATTAGATATTAATTCTGGGCTAATCGATGCAAAATGAAGTTGCTACTTTAAGGAGAAGAGGAGATCAGACACCATCTGGTATGGTGAGTCCTTGGGCTGCACCTATCTTGCTATCACTTTGTATAATTCCTTTTGGCTGGAGTGGGCTTATAGCCCCTTTAATCTGGATTTTCCTGCGAGCAATAGAGTCTACTAGCA
This sequence comes from Microbulbifer maximicatervae (SeqCode), assembly GCF_052467955.1. Taxonomy (NCBI): domain Bacteria; kingdom Pseudomonadati; phylum Pseudomonadota; class Gammaproteobacteria; order Cellvibrionales; family Microbulbiferaceae; genus Microbulbifer; species Microbulbifer maximicatervae (SeqCode). Next base: position 286,221 of record NZ_CP174329.1, on the reverse strand, counting down.
GTTGGCCGAGAGCGTTGTCTTTTCTTTCTGTAGCAGTTTTAATGCTGGTATCGGGGTTAAATTTGCTTCCCGGTAGTGAACATATCCAGGTATTGCCACCCTATACAGATGCAAGTGGTAATCTTATCTATGCCAGCATAAACAGCGGTAAAGCAGTTATTGCTATTGCCTTATTGGCTTTTATGTTGCGCATGAAGCAGACTTTCCGTGTTACGGACTTACCCTATCTTTTATTGGCTATATTTACTCCCGTTGCATTGGGTCTACTCCTGTATACGCCTTCGATAAAATTTACTGGCACTATCGCGGTTGCGGTAATGATAAACTTGGTAATTGTTTGCATTTCTGAAGAGGGGTTCTTCCGGTGGATATTACAGCGGGGTACCGAAGAACTATTAGGGCGCTGGCGCTGGTTATCCGTACCAGTTGTAGCTACGGTGTTTGTGCTTCTACATGGAGGGTGGTCAACAGATATCTCCGCAGTTCTATTATTGATAGTTGCCTCAATCTGTTATGCATTGATTTGGACATTGCGACAGAATTTTTGGATATGCGTAATGACGCATTGGGGGGTAAATCTTTTGCATATGCTCTTGTTACCTTACCCGTTACCCGGTTAGGCCATATATCATCTGCTTTGGATCATTGTTTTATTGTTACCCCTAAGATTCAGCCAATCTGCAGTTATAAGAAAGACAACGATTTAATCTTTGTAGATTAACAAATCAAAGTAATGTATTTAAGAAATGTGATTCTAGATGAGCACTATCTACAGTAAATTTTCTAGATATATTCATACAAATAGGGAGATTGTCATTTGAAAAATTATTTTTTAGTTGGGACATTATGTGCACTAACTTGCAACCCTGTATTTGCAGGTGAAGGTAAAGATCTAGCTCAAGAGCTGGTTCAAGAGTATTTGATTGTTGATGGACATGTAGATGTTCCCTATCGTCTCGAACAAGCTGAAGAAGATGTTGGACTTAGTACGGATAAGGGAGACTTTGATTACCCTCGAGCTAAAGCTGGTGGACTAAATGCCCCCTTTATGTCTATTTATGTCCCTGCAGAAAAGGAGGACGAGGGTGTTGCCAAATCGTATGCAGATACTTTGATTGATAAAGTGGAGGCAATGGTCAAACAGCACCCGGATAAGTTTGCAATACCTAAGTCAATAAATGATCTACAAAAGCAAGTCGATGCCGGCTTAATTTCCTTACCTTTGGGTATAGAGAACGGGGCTCCTATTGAGGGAGATCTTGCCAATTTAAAGTATTTCTCTGATAGAGGGGTGAAGTACATTACCTTAGCCCACTCAAAGAGCAATCATATCTCTGATTCCTCGTATGATAAAAACAGGCCCTGGGAAGGCTTGAGTGCATTCGGAAAGCGCTTGGTACGAGAGATGAATCGGATGGGAGTAATGATCGATATTTCCCACGTATCAGATGCAGCTTTTTGGCAAGTTGTTGATTTATCCGCTGTTCCTGTTATCGCTTCACACTCTTCGGCAAGGCATTTTACGCCGGGATTTGAACGAAATATGAATGATGAAATGATAAAGGCGTTGGCTGACAACGGCGGTATCATCATGGTGAATTTTGGCTCTACTTTTATTAGTGGTGATTCACTGAATTCATATCGTGAAATAACTGATCAGGTTGAGAAATTTGTTAAAGAAAAGGGTTTACCCAAAGATAGTAAGGAAGTTGAGGAGTACTCCGATAAGCTTTCAGCTGAGAAGTTCATTTATGCAGATTTGGAAGATGTTCTTGATCATTTCGACCATATTCGTGATTTAGTGGGAGTGGATCATATAGGCATTGGATCGGATTTTGACGGTGTCGGAGATAGCTTGCCAGTCGGCTTAAAAGACGTCTCTCAATATCCTAATTTGGTTGAAGGTCTGCTAAAGCGTGGGTATAGCAAGCAGGACATTAAAAAAATTCTAGGCGGAAATTTAGTTAGAGTTTGGCAAGCTAATGAAGATTACGCCAAGCGCAATAAAGGATGAGACTCACACTCCTCTAACCAGCTGAGGCTGCACTATTCTGTCAATAATGTTCAAACGGGCAAAGCCCGTTTGTTTTGTATTATTAATGCAGAAAATGCTTTTGGCCGGTTATTTTCGATCTAAGAAAGTACGATTGACGGTGGGTTGGACTGGATTGTCGATTGCCGGTGTATTCTTTATGTGGGGAATTTTGGGTTTTATTCCCTTTATTCCCTCAATGTTAGATATTTTTGGCGTATTGGGATTGCGAATTCCTGCGGCCCTCACCGTGCTTGGATTACTGATGGCTGCAATAGGATTTTGGGAGTTCGATGAAGATTAGAGGGCTTGCTAGGTGTTGAAGGCGTCAGATTTCTTTATCTTGTTGGCAGTTTTAGTTTCACTGGTATTATCCGCTGGTTTATGGTTTAGCGGCTATAAGGAGCAGGGCATATTTACCGCCCTTTGGGTTCCAACCGTGCTCACTTTGGGTATCTATTTCAAAGTGACGGCTCTATTGGCCCGCAGGAACTAACTGTGCCAGAGTCTTACTTACTTTTTATTGGGATAGCAGTCTCACTGTTTGAATTGATCGGTATTATGCTGGGTATCCATGAGTTTCGTAAAGCGGGACTGGAAATGGCTAAACAGAGAATTTCCCTAGAGGCTGCTGCAAAGAAGGCTAGACAGAATATAGAGAACAAATAAATAGCGGCTGAAAAAGCAAAGCGGCGAAAATTGAAAAGGGGAAGCGGTAAGCTTCCCCTTTTTTATGTGCTGATCTACTTATAGTGATTAGAAGCTATAAGTCATCTTGCCGTAGATAAAGCGACCACGGGGATCGTGTTGTGACTGTACATAACCATAAAGGTCTCCGTCGCCATCCCCGATAGCGAAGGGCGGTTCTTCATCGAAGACATTATCCGCACCCAGGCTCAACACCATATTCTCGAAGCCGGTATAACGGGCCTGCATATTCATGGTCAGGAAAGAGTCTACGGTGCGGGAGTTATTGCTGTCATAGTCGAGTGTCCCGTCGAAATCGATATCCGGAGTATCCTCGAATTCACCAATGTAGCTGAGCCCGGCACTAAATCCGAAGGTGTCAAAGGTCCAGTCAGCGGTAGCGTTCCAACGGTGTTGTGGATACTCGTATTCACCGGCCAGGTCGCGAGTGATAAATGCGTCGCCGCTGGAGTTCAGTTCAACACGCTCAAATTCTGCCAGGTAAGAGTAATCCAGGCGCAGGCCAAGCTCTCCGCCCACTAGCTCAAATCCGCTGTAGACAATACTTAGGTCAACGCCCGATACGTCCTGTTCACCAATATTGGTGAAGCTGCTGTCGATAGATTGCAGAGCGCCAAGGGTTTGGCCGTCAACTGGTGTATCGCGGCGGCACACAGTGCTGTCTTGATCCCAGCAATAGAGACTGTAGATATAGCCGAAGGGGACCTCGTCAATCTTACCTTCCTGGGTGATATTCCAATAATCCAGAGACAGTCGCAGGTCTTCTATGGGCTCGTAAACAGCGCCGATGTTAAAGGATTCTGACTCTTCTGCATCCAGATCCGGGTTGCCGGAGAAGACAATGGTGTAGTCGGTCTTTGCACAGTAGGCATCGTTAACTTCACAGCCATAGGTATCAGCGAAGAATAAGGATTCTTGTGACGGGCCTAAGCCGACCTGTGCCAGTGAAGGCGCGCGGAAGCCGGTACCCCAAGAGGTTCGGAAGGATAGCTGGTCGGTTACTGTCCACAGCAGATTTGCCATGGGATTGGTGGTGCTGCCAAAGTCGCTGTAATCATCGTAGCGGGCGGCCACAGTCAGATCGAACCTGGCGGGGAGGGGAATAGCTACCTCTACATAAGCGGAGGAGATATCCCGGCTGGCGCTGGCGGATACGGACTCAGTACCGAAGATCAAACCGCGCTGGAACTGGTCATCAGGGATATCGGAAGCCTTTTCCTCCCGATATTCCAGGCCTGCGGCCATTGCGATGGTGCCACTGGCGGTATCGACTAAATCTCCATTGACTGAGAAGTTATAGCTGGTCAGGTCAGACTTGCCTTGTCGGACCAGGCTGGTGGTGATGGCATCAATCACTGAGTCCGGGTTCTGAACCCCGCCAAACGGATTGTAGTTACCGGCATTAATCTGCTCCTGTAACAGGTCCGTACGCACCCAGCCTTGGGAGCGGTCACCGGTCTGGGTTGTTTCACTGCGGGAGCGCTGAACAGAAGCCTCCCAGTCCCAGTCGGCGACAGAGCCGCGCAGGCCGAAGACACCGCGCAAGTTATCGGTTTCGATATCCCACTGGCGGGCGCCTGCATCCACGGTACGATAGCGGTAAATATCAACATCTTCGCCGAATGGGTTATTGGGATGATCTGCCAATACATAGAGACCCGCGTCGCCATCGAGGGGGGTGGGTGCACCCTGGGCTACGGAGGTATTGTGCTGAACAGCGACCTCGCTAAAGAACTCCAAGCCTTCGGCCAACTGGGTATGGCCAAGCATTAATAGGCCAGTGCGCTCGGCTTCGGGTGTGATCAAAGTCCAGGGGCCGTAATCATAGACACAGACTTCACCGGTATCGCGCTCTTCGGGACAGTTGGGGTCGGAAACAAAGGTACCGCCCACATTAAAGCTACCGGGATAGCCCCTGGAGGAGCGGAAGTCCATACCGCCACGGCTGGATTGGTTAGCAGTATCCAAACCACTGCGTTCGGTGCTGGATAGGCGGCTGTTTTTATGGTGGTCAAAAATAACAGTCAGGTTTGAGTCATCCCCATTGATACCCCAGACGGCGGACATGGATTGCTCGTCATAGCCATCGGCACCACCGTAATCTACGGATACCTCAGTACCTTCAAAGTCTCTACGTAACACCAGATTGACCACACCGGCAACGGCATCGGAACCGTAAATTGCGGAGGCACCATCCTTTAGGACTTCGACCCGCTCAATCGCCGCGAGGGGCACACTGTTGATATCCACAAAGTTGGTAGTAATGCTCTCGGCAAATGCGCTGATAGCCACCCGGCGACCATTTACCAGTACTAGAGTGGCGTCAGCACCCATACCGCGCAGGCTTACAGCGGCAGCTCCGTTTGCGGTAGAGTCCTGGTTGTTACCCCGGGTTGAGAAGGTGCCATTACCTGCGGCGGGGTTTTTTTCAAAAAGCTGTTGCAGATTGGTATAGCCGGACTTTTCAATGGCGTCGCGATCCATTACCTGGATCGGGGTAGCTGTTTCAAATTCAGCGTTTCGACTAATACGGGAACCCACAACTGCAACTTCTTCCATCGCCTGATCCTCGGCGGCAAAGAGTGTTTGTGGGCTAGTGGCAGCGGTTGCCGCCACTATGGCTGTAGTTAATACCTTGCGACGAAGAGAGAACTTTTCCATATCGTTGTGAGTCCATTTTTTTGTCATTATTGGTGACCGGCCTAATAGGGCTGGTCGTCGGGCAACACTAGCAACGACGGAAAACTGACACAATTAGCTAGCGGCTAACCATCAGCTTATTGCGATAAACGGTGACGGGCATCTCACCAATAGGTAGATTTAAGCGACAATTTGCGACAAATAACGAAATAAAATAAGAAATTAGGATGAGATTAACCTGCGAGCCACCTTTAGCTGGCTCGCAGTTGTGAAGTGAGGAAAAACAGTGCTGCGGCCAGAACAATGGAGGGGCCCGCCGGTGTATTCCACAGGATAGAGGCAAGAAGGCCGAGTACTACCGCTAAGCATCCCAGCAATGAGGCCAATACCGCCATACGCTCTGGAGTGTGCGACAGTTTTCGCGCGGTAGCTGCGGGAATAATCAGTAGGGCGGTAATTAACAGAACCCCGACAACTTTCATTGCGATCGCAATCAGTATTGCCAGCATCAACATCAGAGCGATCCGTAATCGCTCGATAGGGACACCTTCCACTGAAGCCAATTCCTCGTGCAGGGTGAAAGCCAGTAACTGTTCCCACAGGAAATAAAGCAGTCCCAGGATCGTGGCGGCGGCAATGGCCATTAGTACCAGATCCTGGCCACTGACCGCGAGTAAATCTCCCAGCAACAGAGATAAGAGATCCACCTTAATCTTGAAGAAACTGACGGTGACAATCCCCAGTGCCAGCATGGAGTGGGACAATATGCCCAGCAGGGTATCTACAGCGAGCTTTTGGCGTTGCTGTAAATACATCAACAGCAGTGCCAGTACACAGCAAGTAATACCGACGGCCACCGTTGGCATAATTTGAAGTACAAAACCCAGCGTCACTCCAAGAAGGGCTGAGTGAGCCAGGGTGTCGCCGAAATAGGCCATGCGTCTCCACACGGCGAAGCAGCCCAAAGGACCGCTGACAACAGCGACCATAAGGCCGGCGGCGAGGGCGTACCAGAGAAATTGGCTATGCAGTAATTCGCCGAAATCGACCACTTATTTTTGCTCTTTGTTTTTTGTATTTGTGTGAGTGTGTTGATGATTGCAGCTGCTTGCGGGCGCAATATCTCCACTTAATTTATGTTGGTGGTTATGTTGGTGGGTATAGGGGGCGACCTTGTCCCCAAATAATTCCAGATAGGCAGGGTGGCGACTTACTTGCTCCGGATGTCCGTGACAGCAGATATGCTGGTTCAAACAAAGGACCCGGTCGGTTGCAGCCATAACTAAATGAAGGTCGTGGGAAACCAGTAACACACCGCAGCCGAGCTCGTCGCGCAGAGTGGCAATTAACTGGTACAACTCACTTTGACCACCGATATCGACTCCCTGCGTGGGTTCATCCAGGACAAGCAGCTGAGGTTTGCGCGATGCGGCACGGGCGAGTAAGACCCGCTGCATTTCTCCACCGGATAGATTTGCCAGAGATGCGCCTCTAAGCTGTCCTGCTCCGACTCTTTCCAATGCCGACTGCGCTTGCTCGGGTTTCATGGCCGGTTGGCCAAGTTGCAAGAAGCGTTCAACTGACATGGGCATTGAGCTATCGATATGAAGCCGCTGGGGCATATAGCCAATACGCAACCCAGTTTGTCGCCACACGCGGCCCTGGGTCGGCTGGCTGAGCCCCAGCAGAAGGCGAAGGAGAGTGGTTTTGCCGGCTCCATTAGGGCCTATTAAGGTGACAATCTCCCCCTGGGACAATTCGACTGTAATATCTTTAAGTAACTGTCTGCCGCCCACCTGAAGGGCGATATTGTCAGCTGTGATAAGCGGCTGGGGTGGATTCAGAATTCAATCTCCGCAGGGAAGTCTTTAAGATGTTTGCTTCCATACCTTCTTTACCGGATATGGACAACCAGGCTGGCAGCTTGGCGCTGGTTGTGATTATATCGCAATTTTTCGCCGCCTAATGTCTCTGATGTATCCCTTCAAACGTCTTTTTACAATCTCCACGGTGCTTCTATTCGGGCTCTTTCTCCCGGCTTGTAGCAAACCGGAATCCGACAGTGGTGGAGAGCTGGTCGTCAGCGTGCGCCCTTTAGCCCTGATCGCCCGGGAAATAACCGGTGAGGATATTCCTGTTCGGGTGCTAGTTGAGGGAGCAGATCCTCACCATTATGCCCCTTCGGTTTCCGATCGGGCTGCACTTGAGCGCGCCTTACTATTGGTGTGGTTGGGACCGCAAATGGAGGGGGTATTGGCAAAACAGGCAGCGCTGTTACCAGCGGGCCGGCAAATGCAGCTTCTGGATATAGAGACCCTTGAATATGAGGGAGCCAGTGCTACCGACCCCCACCTCTGGTTGCGCCCCCGCAATGCGGCAATAGCTGCGGCGCAGATCGCTGAGCGCCTGGCGCAATTACAGCCACAGCAGGCGGAGCTGTTTATGGGGCGTGCACGGCAGTTTTCCAGTTCGATGGCCAACTTGCAGAAAGTTCTCGATCGGGCCTTGTACGGATATCGCGAAGTTCCCATCGTTGTTACGCACGATGCCTATGGTCACTTTTTTGGTTCCGCAGGAGTGAAAACCCACGCTCTGGGCGATGGCAGTGGCGGGGGCTATGGTGCCAAGGCAATGCTGGATTTGTCACAGATTGGCGACGGCTGTCTATTTGGAGATATGCCGGCTAATGAACGAGATCAACAGTTGGCAGAAAACTTGGGGCTGCGTTACGCCGCTTTGGATCTGCTGGGAGATCAGTTGAGTGAAAATGCTGATTACAAGGAATTGATAGAGTCCCTCTTGTCTCAAGCCCGCACTTGCTTGAGTCAGGTTCCCGACCGCAACAAGGATAAATCAGAGGCTCCTTGAGGGCACCAAGTATCCCGCCTACCCAGGGAGGGGGCGGGATCTGGTAGGGTGGCTTCTAGGAACGATTGGTTATTTGCTGTAGTTTCTCTACTCGGGCAGCATCTCTTTCCGCTTGTTTTTGCAGTTTCTCCAGCTGCTGTTTTTGTCTCTCCAGCAAATCATTCTCTCTTTCACGGATAGCTTGCCTGAGTATTAATTCATGGCCTTCTACCTCAGACTGCTGTGAGTGTATTTCATCAGTCGCCTCGGCTTCAGCGGTATGCTCTCCACTGCAATCCGAGCCGGCACTTGCCGAAATGGCAAAGATACTTGCGGCAAACAACAGGGTGGCACGCATCACTCCTCTCATCTTTCGAATCCTTCCTTCAACATCGGGTGGCACAGTTTTTTGGAAATAAAAGATCCCTGACTGCCTGGGGGCAGCCTGTGACAATTTGATTTCCGGGGAGTAGCGAACGCATAAGGTCGCTACCGGCAAGACTAGCCAAGCCTGGAGATTTGGTGAGATCGATGCGCCGATAGTTTTAATCGGCGGGGTAAGTCGAGTGGGCTTTTGTGCAGAGGTTGCCTACGGTGTCTGGCGGGAAAGAATCAGTAAGCGGAAAAACAGAGCGAAGGGCGTTATCCTATCGGCCTGCCGCGCGTCCTGAACGCCAAACTAAGCAAGCAAGAATTCATCGTCTATGAGTAAACAAAACACCTCAGCCGCCCCGTTGATTTTGGTGGATGGTTCCTCCTACCTTTATCGCGCTTTTCACGCGCTGCCGCCATTGACCACCAGCCAGGGTAAGCCTACTGGTGCGGTGCGCGGTGTAATCAGTATGCTGCGCCGCCACCTCAAGGAGCACCCAGGCAGTCCTGTAGTGGTTGTTTTTGATGCAAAGGGCAAGACTTTTCGCGATGAGATGTTTGCCGAATACAAATCCCACCGCCCTCCTATGCCAGATGACTTGCGTGAGCAGATTCAGCCCATTCACGACATCATCGACGCTATGGGATTGCCGCGCTTGGTGGTCGACGGTGTTGAAGCTGATGATGTGATCGGCACCCTGGCGTTGGAGGCCCAGAGTCAGGGGCAGCAAGTCATAATCTCCACCGGCGACAAAGACATGGCGCAGCTGGTGCGTCCGGGCGTTACCTTGGTTAACACCATGTCCAATACCGAAATGGACAGCGAGGGCGTGACTAAGAAATTTGGTGTAGGTCCAGAACTGATTATCGATTTTCTCGCCCTGATGGGAGATAAATCAGACAATATCCCCGGAGTTCCTGGTGTGGGCGAGAAAACCGCTCTGGCACTGTTACAGAATCTGGGAGGCTTGGAGACCATTTATTCCGACCTGGATGCCATTGCACCGCTGGGGTTCCGTGGCTCAAAAACCCTCGGCAAAAAGATGGCGGAGCACCGCGAGGCGGCAGAACTCTCCTATAAGCTCGCCACTATCAAAACCGACGTGGAGATGCCTTATCACCCCCAGGAACTGCACAATTCAGAGCCCAATACAGAGGCACTGGTTGAGCTATTCACGCAGAATGAATTTCGCGGCTGGTTAGAAGAGCTAACCAGTGAAGAGGCTGAAGAAGCCATGGCGGAAGCCGTTGAGCGCGATTACGTCATCGTCACAGAAATGGCGGAGTTCGATGCCTGGCTGGAACAACTGAAGAGTTCAGACATCTTTGCCTTCGACACGGAAACCACCAGCCTCAATTATATGCAGGCAAAATTAGTGGGGGTGTCCTTCGCGGTGGAGCCCTATCGTGCAGCTTATGTTCCCCTGGCCCACGACTATATGGGTGCACCAGAGCAACTGCCGTTTGACGAAGTACTGGCCAAACTCAAACCCCTGCTGGAAGATCCACAGCAGAAGAAGGTGGGGCAGAACCTGAAGTACGACAGTCATATCCTGGCCAACTACGATATTGAATTGCGCGGCATCGCACGGGATACCATGTTGGAGTCCTATGTTCTGGACAGCACTGGCAGCCGTCACGATATGGACAGTCTCGCACTCAAGTACCTGGGGGAGAACACGGTTCACTTCGAGGATATTGCCGGTAAAGGCGCCAAACAGCTGACGTTTAACCAGATCGAGCTGGACAAAGCGGGCCCCTATGCGGCTGAAGATGCAGATATCACCCTGCGTCTCCACAATGAGTTGAGTGCGCGTCTGGAGCGAGAGCCAACTCTGGTAAAGGTACTCGATGAAATTGAGATGCCCCTGCTACCAGTTCTGGCACGTATGGAGCGTAACGGTGCTTATATCGATGCCAAGATGTTGGCGGAGCAGAGTGCTGAACTTGAGCAGCGAATGCGAGAGCTGGAACAGCAGGCTTACGAAGTAGCCGGCGAAGAGTTCAATCTGGGCTCCACCAAGCAGCTGGGGGCGATCCTGTTTGAAAAGCTGCAGATTCCAGTGATCAAGAAGACCCCCAAAGGTGCGCCCTCTACCGCCGAAGCTGTATTGCAGGAATTGGCCCACAACCACGAGCTGCCCGCACTGATAATGCAGTATCGCGGCCTGGCCAAACTGAAGAATACCTACACCGATAAACTGCCAAAGATGATCGACTCGGGTAGCGGTCGTGTACATACCTCTTATCACCAGGCAGTAGCGGCTACCGGGCGCCTGTCCTCCAGTGACCCTAACTTACAGAACATTCCCATTCGTACAGAGGAGGGGCGCCGTATTCGTCGGGCCTTCACCGTTGACCCAAGAATCAATGGTGGCAGTGAGATCATCGCTGCGGACTACTCCCAAATTGAGCTGCGTATTATGGCTCACCTGTCTGGGGACAAAGGGTTGGTGGATGCATTTGCTCAAGGCGCAGATATTCACCGCGCGACGGCGGCAGAAGTCTTTGAAGTGGCTCAGGATGAGGTGACTGATGAGCAGCGCCGGCGGGCCAAAGCGATCAACTTTGGTTTGATTTACGGCATGTCGGCTTTTGGCCTGGCCAAGCAGTTGGATATCCCCCGGGCTGACGCCCAAACTTATATCGACCGTTACTTTGAGCGCTACCCGGGTGTATTGCGCTATATGGAAGATACCCGTGCACAGGCCGCAGAAAAGGGCTATGTGGAAACCCTGTTTGGACGCCGTCTCTATCTGCCGGAAATTAACTCACGCAATGGCATGCAGCGCCAAGCAGCAGAGCGGACCGCAATTAATGCGCCAATGCAGGGTACTGCCGCCGATATTATCAAGCGGGCCATGATCGCTGTGGATAACTGGCTCAGGGAGAAGAAGCTGGCGACCCGGATGATTATGCAAGTACACGATGAATTGGTTCTTGAAGTACCCAAGGATGAGGTCGAAATTGTGGCCGATGGCATTGTTGAATTGATGCAAGGCGCGGCAGAACTCCACGTTCCCCTGATTGTGGATCTGGGGCAGGGCCGAGATTGGGATCAGGCGCACTAATTTGACTGAAGAAACCATCTAAGAATTGAGGTAGGGCGCGCTGCTCGGAATGATTTGGCGCGCTCTTGTTGGTACGGATGAATAAAATGCCAATTTTTGTGTTTTGTTAGGCGTTTTTACAATCTTTTTGAAATTCCGTGGAACTGTTCCGGCGACAGCCCCTCTAAAAAGGCAAGATCGTTGGAATGCGTCATCATCCCCCAAGGAAGTCAGATGTTTGCCCCGGTACTCCCCCAAGTCCGGGGCATTTTTTTGCCTGTCTTTCAGCCCTGATCCTCCCTATCTACGCAAGCCGCAACAACTGCAACACCCGCAACACCCGCAGTACTCCAGATCCTAAATTCCACTGTCCATACTTCTATTAAAACGTGGGCAAGGCGCTTAGCGAGTGTGAGGCGCCAGGCAGGGTACTGAGCTTATGAGCCGCATTAAGTTATTCAGTCTCGATGTGGGAGCAGACTTCGCTGGACGTGTCGCCGCGAGTCTCGGTGAACCGGTATCTCGCCATGAAGAGCGTCAATTCGATGATGGCGAACACAAAGTTCGGCCACTGGATGACGTGGAAGGGGCGGATGTTTTTCTGGTCCAATCCCTTTACACGGATACCAGCAGCTGTGTTGACCAGAAACTTATGCGCTGCCTGTTTTTTATTGGGGCGCTTCGCGATGCCGGTGCCGCGAGAGTGACTGCGGTCATCCCCTACCTTTGCTATGCACGAAAAGAGCGGCGAACCAAATTGCGCGATCCCCTGCCGAGTCGCTATCTAGCCAGTTTTCTGGAAGCCGCCGGAGTAGATGTAGTCGTGACTATGGATGTTCACTCCCTGGCGGCCTTTGAGAACGCATTCCGCTGCCGCACCGTTCACCTGGTTTCCAATCCCCTGTTGATTGAAGTAGCGCGAATGCGCCTATCCGGAGACCCGGGTCCCCTGGTTGTTTTGTCTCCAGATGAGGGAGGGATAAAGCGTGCGGAAAAATTCCGTTTGGCCCTTGGGGATCAATTGGGGGTGCCGGTGGCTAGCGCATTTGTGGAGAAGTATCGTAGCGGTGCTCTGTTGAGTGGGGGAACTTTGATTGGGGAAGTTAAGGATGCCACGGTCATTATCGTCGATGACTTACTTGCTACTGGCCACACAGTTACACGGGCAGTGGACGCGGTGATAAAAGCGGGAGCGAGGCGGATTTTAGTGTTTTGTGTCCACGGACAATTTAGTCGCGATGCTCATACAGCAATGGCGCGCTTGCCGGTGGAATCAATTGTGGTGACTAATTCTCTTCCTCAGTCGCAGCTGCGAGGAAACTGTGAGTGGATAGATTGTGCGCCGTTGATTGCAGATTGTATTCGCCGTCTGCACAGCAATGGGCCAGTGGCGGAGTTAACAATTTGATAAAAATCGACCGCCTTTACATAGAAGAACGTATGAGACGCCAAAACACGTATTTTGTTTACACTTATTTACCAAAGGGGCGGGAACCATCGGGCTTGAGAGCCTATCCAAGTAATCAGTTCATTGTTGCTCCCTAACCCCAAAGCGTTTAGCTTTTTCTACCCCGGATGGTCCCCAACTCCGGGGTTTTTTTATGTCTTTTATAGAGTTCTGCAATTTCATTCATCGGAGTATCTGCCCTTTCCTTTTTGAGTTAAGACCTTAAATCGTTTTATGAGCCGCTCAGCTAGTTTAAGTTTTCGTATACGGCGAGCAGGCCCTTAGATTGGCTCTCCCCAAGACTCCCGCAGAGGTTTTTCACAGTTACCCCTGGGTCCCACGGTTACATTGCCTGTTATCCACTTCCGGCATAATCGATTTTGGGGGCATGGCATAGGTCTAACCTAAAGGTTTAAACCTGCGCTTGGGAAGCATGAAAGTTCAGCCTACTATCGAAGCAGGTAAAGAAATTTTGGGATGAAAAGAACCCTCAGGCGTACCCGTCCCCCTGGGTACGTCTGACAAGTGCCCCACCCCAAGGGCACTGTCCCCTAGCCGGCAGCCCCCATCTGCCGGCTTTTTTTATTTCAGTAAATGACGCCATCACAGCAGAAAGCAGAAGTTGCTTATGAATGCGCTTGCAAATGATAATGGTTCGCATTATCTTTAAGTTAAATCAAATATGGGGGGTTATCGGTGAATTTACGTTACTTGTGTGCCAACCATCGCCAATGGTTGACCGCTGACACGGATCGTGCGGAAAAGGCGTGGCTCGATTGGATTGAGCGCGGCAAGCTTTTGCTTGAAGAGTGCAATTATGCCGAAGCAATACCTTATTTGGGATGCGCCTTCGATCTGGCCAGCTTTCTTCTGGAAAAGCAGTGGCCAACTTATGCCATTTCGGCAACGCGTTTTAGTGAAAGCGCTATCTGGTTAATGGCTGCCTACCGGGAGCTGGGTGATGAAAAACTTCGAAACTACATACTTGCCGGCGCCAGCTCAGTACTCGCCCGCGAGTTGGGCGATAGCCATAAGCAAAGGGTTGCGGCGGATTGCATCAGCTCACTCTACCCCGGAGAGACACAGCAGCAGGTACGAGAGTTCTCCACAGCCAGAATATCCGCCTGTATCAATGGCGGAAACAGAGTGCACTGAGGGGAATGAAAAGATGAATGCCGATGGCAATTCCCGTCTGCTGACGATTGCCATACACGAAGAAACCCTTGCCGCTCTTCTCGCGCAGAGGTACTTACATGCAGAGGAATTGCATTGTTTAACTCCGGGGGCACGCCGACGGCTGCACCGGGTACTGCTTCGCTCCCTGATCCCCGAACAGAAGCGCAAAGCAGCGGCAACTGGTGTGCCCGGAGTTCACTTTTAGGAATTTTCTCCCGGTGTGGGAAAAAGTGAAGTGCTTGTGTTGCTCGGGGGGCGCTGCCCCCGGGCTCCCAGCTCGTTCAATCGTCGGTGGGTGCGGCTTCCTCTGGGATTTCCAGCCACTCATTGAGCTTGCGCTCGAGTTTGTCCAGGCCTGTTTTTTTGGTCGATGAGAAGATCTGCAGAGTGACCCCGTGATTGAGTCCCTGCTCCTTGAGGGTCTTCTCCACTGCAAAGCGAGTGTTGTTGGCTGGACCGTTCTTCAACTTGTCGGCCTTGGTTAGCAGGATGTGCACTGGGAGCTCGGCCTCTACTGCCCAGGTGAGCATATGCAGATCGAACTCCTTGAGGGGTTGGCGAATGTCCATTAGTAACACGAGTCCACGCAGGCACTCACGCTTCTCAAGGTAGGTGGCTAGATGGCGCTGCCACTCATCTTTCATACTGCGGGCGACCTTGGCAAAGCCATAGCCGGGCAGATCCACCAGGCGCTGCTGGTCGGAGAGGCGAAAGAAGTTGATCAACTGGGTGCGCCCCGGTGTTTTAGAGGTACGCGCTAACTTGTTGTTTTCCGTGAGCGCATTGATGGCACTGGACTTCCCCGCATTGGAGCGACCGGCAAAGGCCACCTCGGCACCAAAGTCCTCCGGACACTCAGTCAGGGTGGGGGCACTGGTGAGAAATTGTATGGAACGGTAGTTCAGTTTTGGTGGTTGGGCTTTAAATTCTGAATTTGACATCGTATAAGTCTGTTTATTCGGTACACTCGCTTGGCGCGCAAGTATATAATGCCGCCGTTTTCGCGTCGCAGGACTATCGGGGGCGGTGCGAAACGCCATCTCTCAGCGCGCAACGGGACGACGTATGAACAGCATTATCAAGAACACTGCTCTGGCACTCGGTTTAGTTTTCGGCTTGGGCGCCGTGCCCTTGGCGCTGGCTGCGGGCGACGCTGCTGCGGGCAAGGCAAAAGCCGCTCAATGTGCAGCCTGCCACGGTGCAGACGGTAACAGTATTGCTCCAGCTTTTCCAAAGATTGCCGGACTCGGCGAAAAATATCTGTATAAGCAGCTTAAAGATATTAAAGGTACACCTGACGGTAAAAAGGCCCGCGATGTGCCGCAAATGATCGGTCAGTTGGACAACTTCAACGATCAGGACCTGCAGGATATCGCCGCTTACTTTGCCTCGCAGCCAATGCAGCTGACCGGATCTGAGGCTATTTCCGTGATGCTAAACAACGGTGAGAACGTCGACGGCCTGATGCTTGGACGTAAAATCTACCGTGGTGGCAATATGGAGACTGGTGTTCCTGCCTGTATGGGATGCCACTCACCTGCTGGACTGGGCAATGCACCGGCCGGTTACCCTCGTCTGGGCGGTCAGTATCCAGAGTACATCGAAGCCCAGCTGAAAGCATTCCGTGCGGGTACCCGCAACAATGACGGTGAAGTTCGCACTATGCGCACCGTGGCCAAGCAACTCTCCGATGCAGAGATCAAGGCGCTGGCCAACTATATCGCAGGCCTGACTGACTAATAGTCACAGGATTTGAGTACACTGAGGCCGGTCTGCAACCGGCCTTTTTTGTGCCTGTCGCCTGAGCATAAAGCCGCTTTCCATAGACGTACTAGGCAGTTTTTGCAGTGTTTCCTTGCACGAGGGTCCGGGAACTTAAATAATCTGCGTTGTCTATTGTGTCCTCAGTGGCTCGACAGCCCGCCGCTAGATGGCGTTCGCACCACTAAATAAAAGTTGGAGAAGACTTATGAGAGCATTTCTCGCCCCGATCACGATGGTTTTTGCTGTAATGTTCAGCCTCGTTGCCTGCGCCCAGGAAAGTGGCGAGTTTAAAGCGGGCCAGCACTATGAAGTATTGCCGCAGGCTGTACCACAAAAGAGCAACGACAAGATCGAAGTGACTGAGATGTTCTGGTACGGCTGTGCCCACTGCTTCACTTTTGAGCCAACTCTGGAGCGCTGGAAAGAAAAGATGCCCAGCGATGTTGCGCTGCTGAAATTGCCAGCAATTTGGCAGCCGGTTATGGATGTACACGCTCGTCTTTACTACGTAGCAGATTCCATGGGTGTTCTGGAAAAGATGCACACGCCTATCTTTAACACCATCTACACTCAGCGCCAGATGCTGGCTGTCCGCGAAGGTCGCAACTGGGTGCCTGACTTAAAGGCTATCGAGGCTTTGTTTAACAAGCATGGTGAAGATGGTGCAAAAGCTGCGAAGCTGATGAATTCCTTCGCTATCAACAGCAAAGTGAAGCAAGGCATGGCCAATCAGCGCGCTTACAAAATGACCGGTACCCCGGAAGTAGTTGTTGCGGGCAAATACCGTATCAGTTCCTCTTTCCCCGGATATAAAGGTAAGAGCAATGGCCAGGAGCTGATGCTGCAAGTGGCGGATTACCTGATTGCCAAAGAGCGAGCGGATCGCGGCTAAGCTTTCCGATTGAAGAAACCCCGCCTCGAGCGGGGTTTTTTATTTCTACCCTAAGAAAGGTGCCCCGCAATCTGTCGAGAGGCTCCTAACATCGATCAACCTTGCCCGATCCGGAAGCCACTAATGGGATTCAAATGGATTTTACTGTTTACCCTCCTAGCTGGCTTAATCGCACCTGTTTCAGCCCAGGACACTTCAAGCAGCAATACTGTGGCCGCTCAGGCCAGCAATCTTCTCTCCTATATAGCGGTAGACTACGGCGACGCCGTAGAGAACAGGCAGCGACTGGACACTCCTCTGTATGAACTACAGAAGCAACAGGTAGAAGAAGTACTGCGCCTGGTCACTCAACTCCCCGATCGGCCTGGTCGGCAGGGTTTGCAGAAAAGCCTCTCGGACTTGCGTAAGGCGATTGAGGATAAGGATTCCAGCGCAGAGGTGCGCCGTCGAGCCAATGCAATCGCCGATCGCCTTGCTGCTTTGTATCAGCTGCAGCGGTCACCCAGTTACTCTTTGCCCTCGCCGGGTTTTATGATGCCTGTTTATCAGCAGCGGTGTGCCATCTGCCACGGTGTCGACGGTGAGGGTAGTAATGAAGGCCCAGCCCTCAATGATCTTGAGAGAATGGCGGGGTTCAGTCTTTATGATCTTTATAACACCCTGGACCCAGAAACTGACTCTATTCACACAGTCGACATTGATGGAGATCTGACCGGCCTACAGCGCTGGGCATTAGCGGTGACTGTCGCTGCTTTTCCAGTGGCGAATCAGTTGCCACCCTCTTCCGACTTGGCGACCCGTTACCCCGGGTTACTGGGACTCCCGGGAATGGCGACCACTAAACCGGCGGAACTTGAGCCAACTCTGCAACAAGCATTGATGTGGTGGCGCGGAAACCCCCACCTTGTACGCACTCTGATCCCCCCTCTTATCAGCGCAATTGGCTTGCTGCAGCTGGCGGAGACGGACTATCGAGGAGGAGATATAACAGCGGCATACGGTAAGTTAATGCTGGCTTATCGTGATGGGTATAGGCCGTTACGACAGGAGCTGCTGATTCGTGACAAGGTACTGGTGGAGCAGCTTCAGGTCCAATGGCAGCAATTGCGGGGTGACTTGATTGGTGGTGCCAGTTCTACAGAAGTTATTGCCGCGTTTCAAAATCTGCGGGCGGATCTCAATCTGGCCCACTCCAAGTTGGAGCCACCTGCGATGGGGGAGGGGCGATACCTATGGACTGCCGCTCTGTTTGCTTTGGCAATCGGTTTGGGGGCGCTGCTCTGGTGGGGACTGCGAAGACAAAAGCGAACTAGACTTTAAAAAGTTTTGTCCGCCATTTCCCGGCGCAGTAGTGAGGCCATACCATGTCAAAATTAGTTGCCACTGCCTTCATGTTGTTACTGGCCCTGGATTGCCACGGTTCTGAGCCTCTGGATGCATTTCCAGAGGAGGTTGAAGGCAAGTTACGTCACGTTATCAAGCTGCCCAAGGTTGTCGATGAAAGTCGCTTCAGGGTTGAGTTGATACCGGGAAAAAGCCAAGTCGCGGAATGCAACTTGCAAAGCTTTAGCGCCCCATTGCGTAAGGACATACTCCCAGGCTGGGGTTACCCCTTTTATGTCCTGTCCGATTTGACCCCGACCACAGATACGCAAAAGGTCTGTGCCCAAGGCAGTGAATCCCGGCGATTTATCACCGTGCGCGGTGATGGCTTGATGCTGCCTTATAGCAGTAAGTTGCCAATGGTTATATATCTGCCACAGGGCGTGCAGTTAAAGTATCGGGTGTGGAGAGCAGACAAGAATTTTTCCGAAGCAAAATCCAGATAGTTGGACTACCGGTAAAAATGACTTGGCATTCTTTTTGTGAATTTGTCGTAAATTTGAATATTTTTAACGTTTAACCTGCCACCGTTGTAAATTGCGTCTAGCCTTACTTTTCGAGGGATGTGAAAAATAGCGCCGAAGCGTTTTTTCATGCCGATAAGTGAGGCTTTAGCCCCGTAATCGGAAAGGAAAATTGGCGACTTCCCCAGTCGTCTTTTGAATAACCCGCCCCCTGTAATGCACTGGGGCCGATACCGTAGGGCAGCGCATGAAGTTTTTGCGTCTTTTACCAAAGCGGCATTTTATCAAGCCGGTTGTTCCATTTATCACAGCAATTTTCCTAGCGATACCAATGTGGGCCTCGGCGGAGTCCGCCCAGCAAAAGTGGGCGGGAAATTGGCTGGTTGTGAGTGAAGGCGATGATCAATTAGTGTGGCAACTGCATGCCGATGGCTCCGGATATGCCTATGGATTTAATGCCAAAGGCCTATTGACCCATGGTTTTGCCATTAACTGGCAATTGGATGGTGACCGGGTGCGAGTTAAAACGGGAACCTCGGTGCGCTGTAAGGGCGGGGTTGTATCTGTCGCATTTCGAGATTGGAGCCGTGCCACCCTCCTCTTTGCAGTGATTGATGGCCGTCATTGGCTGCAGGCGGGCGGTGGACTTCTGAGCTTTCAGCGTCGGTTGGCTGATTGGCGAACCCCCAAGGCCGGTGCAAGTTGCCCGGATATTGTCAGTCGCTAGCAGCTTAATTCCGTGCGAACGATATTTAATCCGTGCGTGGAAAAGATGAGTAGTGGGTGGGAATGGATAAAATTCTATCTCTTCCTGCCACTGCTAATTTTTGTCGTAAGTGCAAATGCCAGTGAAGAGAAACGAAAAACACTCAATGAAGGCTGGCATGCAAAATCACGCTACGATGCCAGTCAATGGGTTGGGGCCTGGCTGATTTCCCGCGATGGTGAAGCGCGGCATGTCTGGAGTCTCAAGCCCGATGGCACTGGGAGATCCTACGCTTTTTTAAGGCAAAATGGAGAGATGCAATTCGTATTTGGATACGATATTAATTGGTATTTTGATCCATTTACTCAAATGGCCAATATAAAGACCGGACGCAGAATTATTTGCAAGCGAGGGAAGATTTACCCCTATTTTCTCACTTTAAAATCCTACGAAAGTGACTATGCGGTAAGGGGAAAGTTTGCCTGGCAAACAACATGGACAGAAGTGAGTATTGGGCGAAATCGCCTGCATAAATCCTACGTAGTTTTTGTAGCCCCCCTATCCGCATGGCATGATCCAGATAGAGATTCACCCTGCCCCAAATTTCCCCGTGTGCGACTGGAAAAGGATATTGATGCGGTGCTGAAGAGCTGGGAGGTTGAACAGGATTCGTCGGAAGTGGATACAACTCCGGCACCCAATGAACCGGAATTTGATGGTGAAGAGCTGAGAAATCCGTAACTTCTCACAGTCATTGGGTCAACTTCTCTCAATAAGAATTAATCCCATCAATATATTTTTAACTTTCCACCAGCTAAAATCCGACTTCTCTAAGCTTCAGGAAAACTCTTAAAAAATATTTAGTTATTAAACTGCCAGCTCTATTCGGAAAATAATTCTAAAAAAATGCGTGATCTTATTTTTTCCAAATTAGAATACTCTGCCGGGTAATAGAGAGCCCACAAAAAGTAGTTTTAGAGTTGGACTATTTTCATCTTAAGACAGGTATTAATCAGAAAGATTGATCCAAAAACAGTGCGACCGTGTAGAAACCGGTCGTATTAATCAGGTTGGAGAAAACTTCCAGACGGCAAAGAAAGCATGAAAGCTGATCTATCCATAGTGAGAGCATTGAGAACTTTGTATCCCAAGCTGCACGATGAAATCTATGTGTTTTGTCAGGTTTCAGATAGTCGGTTTACAGATATTTTGTCAGAGAGTTTGTGTTTCTTCCGAGAAGGTGAGGGAATGAGTGTGATACTGCCTCAACGTTCGGCTCGGCAATTAGATATTGCCGCAAGCGCCCCCTTTCGCCAAATCACTTTGCAGATCCTGGCTGGTCTTGATGCGGTGCGGGTTATTCCTGTGGTCGCCCAGGAATTAATGGAGGCTGGAATAGATACCAGCGTGGTATCCACACTACACCGTGACCACATTTTTGTCCCTGATGAGCGCGCGGAATTTGCAGTAAAAATTCTGCGCGGTATTCGAAATCGAGTTCAATATAGCTGATATGTAGCCTGCCAGTGCGTATCAACTATCCCCCCACAGAGCCCCACGGCGAGATTCGCCAACTGTTGCCTAATTTTTTTTATGTTCCCGGAACTATCAAACTAGCGCCGGGGGTCACTATCAATCGCAATATGGGAATCGCTCGCTGGCAGGATCACCTTACCTTGATTAATCCCATCAGATTGCGTCCACAGCAGGAGGAAAAGTTAAAAGATCTTGGGCGTGTGAGTCACGCGATACGGCTCGGCTATCACCATGGACGTGATGATCTCTACTACAGAGACCACTTTGATCTTACCTTTTGGACACAGCGCGGCTCAGATTTTTATCCGCCAAAAGCAGATAAGGTGTTGCGACAGGAGGATGTTTGTCCAATACCGGGGGGGCGCTTTATTGTCTTTTCCCAAAGTCAGTTTCCAGAAGCCGTATTGTGGCTCCCGTTTAGTGGCGGACTACTGGTCAGTTGTGATGCCTTGCAGTATTGGCAGTCATGGCATGGGTGCAATTGGCTTGGTAAAAACCTATTGAGGTTTTCAGGTATACGTCAGGGCATGCAGATAGCTCCCTCTTGGCGGGCGAGAATGACACCAAGTGATAAAGATCCAAGGTGTTGGATGCGGAATGATTTCGAGCAAATCTTAAGACGGCCTTTTTTGCATTTTCTTGCCGCTCATGGAGATTTTTGTGCGGATAATGCCTACGAAAAAGTAGCATGTGCGGTGGGGCGGGTGTTCCCCGGTTTTGAGAAAGCCGCATAGGCGAAATTAGCAACTGCTATAAGGATACTGTTTAGATAGCTCGGCTAAGTTTGCCCTAGATCGTGGTAAGATAGGTAATTGCTCGACGGTTCGCAGGCACCTCAATGTTAACGTTTGTGGCGCAATTCTATTCGACCTGTCCGTATCAACAATCACGCTTTTTTCCTGAGAAGTAACACTCCCCATGAGAATAAAGAGTCTATTGGGTGCCTTGGCTATGGCACTTCTGGTGGCTTGCACCACCTCAAGCTTTGAAAACACTGGTCCCACAGCAGATAGTGATTACATTCGCCAGGATATCAATTTCCTTGCGTCAGCGGAGCTTGAGGGGCGTGATACTGGCAGTGAGGGTTATCGCCAAGCAGCACAGTATGTGGCAGATCAGTATAAAAAAATGGGACTGATCCCAGCGGGAGAGCGAGGCTATTTTCAGGAAGTACCTTTTCGTAGCGCCAGCTGGAACGGGGATGAACCTAAATTTGTCCTGATAGGCTCAGACAGTGAAATCTCCATGCAATTTGGTGAGGACTTCCTCGCATCCCCTTCTGCGTTGAGTGAACACTCGGGACTCAACGCTGAGTTGATATTTGTCGGTTACGGTATCGAGGCCCCTGACTACGATATTAATGATTATGCCGATCTAGATGTGCAGGGAAAGATTGTGGTTGCACTTGCCGGGCGCCCGCAGAGCTTGCCCAGTGAAGTGGGGGCTCACTACTCCTCTCCGCGCACCAAGCGTCAAGTCGCAGCAAAACATGGTGCTGTAGGTTATGTTCGCCTGTATACGCCTGAGCGGGAGAAGCGCCGCCCATTTGATTACTACGCTAAGCATCGCCTTGATGATACTTTTGACTGGGTGAGAAAGAACAATATACCGGGTAGTGCAATCCCGGGCATGCACCCGGGAGTTATGCTGAGTATCGCTGCGGGCAGCAAGCTGTTTAACGGCGCAGAGCGCAGCTTAGAAAGTATTTTTAGCGATATTGAGCAAGGAAAGATCCCGAAAGGCTTCACGCTTGAGTACCGTGCAGAATTAATCAGCAGCTCTAAGCATGAGCACCTAACCAGCCCCAATGTGGTGGCGGTGTTGCCAGGGAGTGATCCACACCTTAAAGATGAATATGTTGTTTTCTCCGCACATCTGGATCATGTTGGAAAAAAAGAAGATGGCAAAATTCATTACGGCGCTCAGGATAATGCGGCCGGTATTGCCGTTATGTTGGAAACTGCACGCTTATTTGTTGAATCTGGTCAGAGTCCTCGCAGATCACTGCTGTTCGTTGCTGTTACCGCTGAAGAGAAAGGTTTGCTGGGATCGGATTACTTCGCTGAGTACCCCACAGTGCCACGGGCGTCTATCGTAGCCAACATCAACCTTGACATGCCCATGTTACTCTATCCATTCCGAGACATTATTGCTTTCGGTGCTGAACATTCATCTTTGGGGAAAATTGCGGAGCAGGCTGCAAATCGCTCCGGGCTAAAACTCAGTCCCGACCCCATGCCTGAGGAAGTTATCTTCGTGCGCAGTGACCACTATAATTTCGTTCGTCGCGGAGTTCCTTCTATTTACTTGATTACTGGAAGGGAGGCCAAAGATTCCAGCATCGATGGTACTGCTGCACAGATGGCTTTCTTACGTGAGCGATACCACAAGCCAGGAGATGCTGCTGACGAGCAGATTAGCTATGAAGCGGCCAAACAGTTTACCGAGGTGAACTACCTGATTGCCAGGGAAGTGGCTGACTCTGAAGCTAGGCCATATTGGTATGAAGGGGATTTTTTTGGAGAGCTATTTGGTACTAATTAGATATTAGCGACTAACAGTTCAATTGTGAAAGAATTGTGCGTAATTTTTGTAAGATGAATATAGGTCTATGTTAAATTGCGCAACCTATCGGCTAGTTACCGATAATTAAAATATATAACACTAGGAGTAAATATGTTTAAGAAATACGCTTTGGGGGCTGTTGTTGCTGGATTGGTGACAGTAACTGGCTGTGCAAGTATCGTGAGTGAAAGTTCCTACCCGGTAACTATCAACAGCACTCCGAACGGTGCAAACTTCACTATCATTAATGAAGCGGGCTTGGATGTTCATAGTGGTGTAACCCCTGACACAATTACCCTGCCTGCATCTAATGGGTTCTTTTCTTCTGCAAGCTATACGGTGAAATACCAAATGGCTGGTTACAATGAACAGAGCTTTTTGATTGAAGCGGGTATGGATGGCTGGTACATCGGTAATATTCTTTTTGGTGGTTTAATTGGCTGGTTGATCGTTGACCCAGCAACTGGTGCAATGTGGAAACTGCCAGAATCTGCGCATGTTACTCTGCAGTCAAATACCGCTGTTGCTCCGATCGGTGGGTTAAATATAGCTTCTATTGACGAAGTGCCGGAAGAGGCTAAATCACAGTTGGTACGAATTAAGTAATATCGTTGCCAGTTGTTAGGAAGCCACCCTTGAGGTGGCTTTTTTTTAATTAAGCTTGTTTACACAGCTCAATCCATCGTTCAATTCCTGCACTTCTATACTTTTGCCGCTGTAGGGCAAAATAAAACTCTCGCTGAAAATTTCTCTGTGGTACAGGGAGCTCAATTAAGGAGTTTCTCTTAAACGCCTCAGCTAATGAAACTCTGGATAAGCAGCTAATACCAAGTCCGGTCTCTACAGCTCGTTTTATGGCTTCCGTATGTTGTAACTCAAGTAAAATGTGAAGCTTGGGGAGTATGCCAGCCATTGCCCGTTCAAAAGTCTGTCGCGTTCCAGAGCCCGATTCCCTGGTGATCCAGGTCGCACCGATCAGGTCTTTATCGGCGAGGCGCTTGCGGCTTGCCAGAGGGTGGTTGGGTGCACAGAAAACAACCAGCTCATCATGGCGCCAGGGAATGATTTCCAAATCCGGGTGATTGATCTCTCCTTCAATTAATCCCAGGTCCAATTCAAAATTGAGCACCCTCTCGGCAATCGCTGCGGTATTGGCAACTTCCAGTTGTACTTGAGTACCGGGCTGCTCTTCCATATAACGAGCCATCACGCTGGCTGTCAGGTAGTTGCCAATAGTTAGGGTGGCTCCGATCTTCAGGCTTCCCAGTTCCCGGTGAGTGGCCAGTGTCTGCTCAAGTTCCTGGGCTCGCTCCAGGAGTTCTTCCGCCCTTGGCCACAATTGCCGTCCCAGTTCATTGAGACGCAATCGCTTACCGGTGCGCTCGAACAGGCGCAACTCAAACTGCTGTTCAAACTCTTTCAGCGCTGTGGAGGCTGCGGACTGGGACATACTCAGGCTCTCCGCAGCACGACTGACATTCTCGTGATGGGCACAGGCAAGGAACACCTCTAACTGGCGGAGCGTGTAGCGCAAAGGGATATCTCCAGTTGATCGTTAAAATAGATAAGGAATATCGAAATATCCCACTTTGCCAATAGATCTTCTAGGGCTAAAATTCAACTATCAAGAGACTCGTGGAATAACCGGTTTTAAGTTTATGTCCAAATTGAATATAGAGAAGGTGTTGGAAGTCCATCACTGGAACGACACACTGTTTAGCTTCAAGACCACCCGGGATTCGGGTTTTCGCTTTGAGAACGGACATTTCACGATGATCGGTTTGCAGCAGGACAATGGCCGTCCACTGCTGCGCGCCTACTCTATTGCTAGTGCCAACTACGAAGACGAGTTGGAGTTCTTCAGTATCAAGGTTCCCGATGGCCCCCTGACCTCCCGCCTGCAGAAGATTAAGCCGGGCGATGAGATCTACGTGAGCCAAAAACCCACCGGTACTCTGGTGGCGGACCACCTGCTGCCGGGCAAACGCCTGTGGTTGCTGTCCACGGGTACTGGCTTGGCACCTTTCATGAGCATCATCAAAGATCCCACGGTCTACGAGCGTTTTGACCAGGTAATCCTTACTCACGGTGTTCGCTATGTTTCTGAGCTGGCTTACCAGGAGCAGATCGAGAACGAATTGCCGGAACACGAGTACTTTGGCGAGATGGTACGCGAGCAACTGCTTTACTACCCAACCGTTACCCGTGAGCCCTATCGGAATACTGGCCGCCTGACTGATCTCATGCTGTCCGGAAAGCTTTTCACCGATCTGGGTGTGCCCAAGCCGAGTGTTGAGGAAGATCGCTTTATGCTGTGCGGCAGTCCGGCAATGCTGAAGGATCTCACCAATATCCTCGATGACTGGGGATTCAAGGAGACCCGCGCAGGTGTACCTCACGAGTATGTGATTGAGCGCGCTTTCGTCGAAAAATAAGTTGGTCAGTCCAGCGATAAAAAAACCACCCTCGCGGTGGTTTTTTTATGGGTGAAATACAGATTCCCGAAACTATCCTGATCTTGTGAAACCCCTGCCTTCTATTCTGACTTGAGGGGAGCTTGCTGGGAGTGGCTAGATGAAGCTGTTTTCACTGGGTGTATTACTGATTTCCTTTTTCTGGCTGGGTGCCTGTACCCGGGTGCCGGAGGGGGTTGAGCCTGTCCAAAACTTCCAGCTACAGCGATATTTAGGTCACTGGTATGAGATTGCTCGATTGGATCACTCATTCGAGCGCGGCCTGACCCAGGTAACTGCCGACTACAGTCTCAACCATGATGGTTCTGTCGCGGTGATCAATACCGGCTATTCAAAAGCGCGTGATGCCTGGCAAATGGCGGAGGGGAGGGCCGAGTTTGTCGGCCCGAAAAATGTGGGCCATTTGAAAGTCTCTTTTCTTGGCCCCTTTTACTCATCCTATATCGTGATTGCTCTATCGGATGACTACCAATACGCGATGGTATCTGGCTACGATAAATCCTATCTGTGGATATTGTCCCGCACCCCAACCATGCCCAAGGATGTGTTGGAGCAGTTTTTACAGAAGGCCAAAGCTTTGGGGTATCCCGTCGACCAGATGATATTTCCCAAGCAAGAGGCTAAGCCCGGAAATAAGCCCTCGGTGCAGCCCTCAGGGTCGTGATCTGTTCAAAAGCCTGCGTTCCCGCCACCAGCTTATACACACTAGTAACAGCAATATAAGGGCCGGCCATTGGCGCCCCAACAAAACCCTGTTTGCGTGATTATTTGCTTCTGGCCCCAAACGTGCGGCAGCCATTAGTTGGGTTTCCCTGGCATTCAGGGACTGCTGCCATAGAGGCCAGTCCTCTTTGGCAAAGATATAGAAGTCTAGTACCGACTCCCCTTCCAATTCAGTCCAAAGCTGGTGCCAACCTGAATTTTGGGGCCAGAAGCTGTAGCACTGACCCTGGGAACTTCTGCTTGCGGCGATTCCTTTGGTAGAGCGGGAGCTATCTTGAAACTCTGATAAGAATGGACTCTGATCAGAAAAAAGTGGGCTGCATAGGGTGATGCGTTCTTGTGTACGCGGTAACTCATTGGAGAGGATTACTGGCTGCTGACTACCCAAATGCTTGAGTTGGTAATCAATAATGGACTTCCACAGGCTGGCGAATTCAGTAGTAAAGCCACTGGTTAGCCAGCGATGGCTGTCACTAAATAGGATAAACCCCAGGTGTTGTGTCTCAGTCGAACGCCCCCAGAAAAGTGGGGGCTCTCCATTGCCCAGTAAAAAGTCGTAGGAGCCGGGCTGTGTGACTTTGAAGCCAAGATTACGCAGTGGGGGAATCTCCGGATTGTCCGCTTTTTGGTAGCCAAAGCCGGAATGTAAGTGGGTGGCTTCTTCCTTTTGTAGAGGCATGGATTGGGCAGCAGCGTATTGGAGAAACTCTTCAGAGCTATCGTCACTGACTAACCACAACAGTGACTTTGTAGTGGCCAGCTCGTTGAGCTGACGCTTTTGCAGAGCAGAAAATTGTGGCCACAAACTGCTGTCGAGTATCACTAAATCGAAGGGACTTTCATTCGTGAATAAATCTGCAGACCCGGTAAGTGGAAGGCCGTTGAGAGTTTCTTTTCTTATGATTTCAGGTGCCAACTGGGTCATCACTTGTGCTGTTACACCGGATTGGCGCAGCCAGCGAGAGAGGGCTGCCGTCTCAAAAGAGGGGCGTGCCAGCCACAATAACAATTTGGGTTGGAGCGGTTCTCGCACCAGGATGGGTAAAGGATCTGTATGGGTTTCGCCGGCTTCGCTTTCCGTCCGTACCCGGTATAGCTGGGGGCCCGCGAGTTTTGGAGTGGCAGTGAGTTGTGCCTGAATTGTTTCTCCCACTTTCAGCTCAAGACTGTCTTCAATATGGCCGTAGGGATTGAGCAGGCTAATTTTTACGTTTTCAGTCAGTGGCTGGTTGTTGTGAACCTTTAACTTTAAAGAATCACCCAAGGTAATTTGCCGCTGCCAGTCCAATTCCCAGCGGCCATCAGATTCCAGGATCTTCGATAACTCCAGACGCACCGGTGCCAGGTCCCGAAGTTTGTCGCGGCCGAGTGGCTCCCCACTGAGAGAGATATTTTCCAC
This sequence comes from Microbulbifer maximicatervae (SeqCode), assembly GCF_052467955.1. NCBI lineage: Bacteria > Pseudomonadati > Pseudomonadota > Gammaproteobacteria > Cellvibrionales > Microbulbiferaceae > Microbulbifer > Microbulbifer maximicatervae (SeqCode). The sequence continues at coordinate 258,043 of NZ_CP174329.1, read as the reverse complement.
ACCATTGAGATTCATTGGATGTGAGCTCGCCAGCTGTTTGCTGTTGATAGAGATATTGCGCTCGGTGGGAATGATCGCCGGCGGCTGCCAGAGCATCCAGGCACTCAGCCAAATCGCCAATTGCAAGCCATAGTCGAACGGCTTGGTACCTCGGCGGCGCAACAGTACGAGTGATATTAAACAGGCCAACAGGCACAGGCCGGGTATCAAGAAATCAATCACAATGATTTCTCCCCTTGCTGGTGTAGCCAACGGCTGAAATGGCCGTCGGCCTCAGTTTGCAAAGGCAGTGAAGGCGCAGACTCCGGTGCTGGCAGTAGCTGATAGAGCAGCTGATTCAGGGAGTTCGTGCAATCAATGCAATTCGGTTGCTGGTGGCGCTGCTGGTATAAACGCAGCTGTTTGGACAGTTCCAGGCCGAGATCTATTGATTGCTCTGCAGCTAGCTCATTTATCTGCACCAGCAGATCGGTATCGAGTTCGGCGCCAGAGTCTACTTGGGCCATTAGGGCGAGTACCTGTGCTCTTTGTTTTTGTTCAAAGGCACTGTCGACAGTTTCTAGCGTTACGTCTTCCCGTTCACCGCTAAGCCGGCGGCTTTCGTCTATGGGGGGCGCCTCGAACCCGACTCTTTGTAAGTAAATACGCGAAGCCTGCTGTACCTCCTTGATAAAGCGCAGAGCCCGGTGCTGGTGGGGCAGGGAGGCTTGGGGCTCTATAACCGACAGGTCGCGCCAGGAACTCCACATGGCATTCAGCGCGTTGCGCAGTAGCTCCTTGGTTTGGGGATCGAACAGGGTGGCATGCTCTGAGCTGTCATGCCGGTGTCCGGCAGAAGCAGCTATGCGCTCTGCCTGTTGGAAATGGGAGTCTCGCTGTGCAAAGGGAGTGGCATTTTCTTCGCCATGTGATTGGTGCTCACCTTGTTCTGTATGATCGTGGCTATGGCCGTGTTCGGATTCTTCTTTATCATCGTGCTTCTCGCTCTCTGCGCCAGAATGCTCCGCTTCCGAATCCTCTTCGCCGAGAAAGCGGCCGTAGCGCATGCGCAGCAAATTCTGTTCATAGGCTAAACCCTCGGAGCGTTTGCGAAACTCCTGTGGATGCAGCTGCTCTCGCTCGGCTAGTAGGGCCTCGGTGTCAATAATCAGCTGGCGTTGGCTGCGGAAGTACTCCGGTAATATCTTAATCGCCATCCCCTCGCTGTCACTCAGCCCGAAAATCTCTTCTTGCGGCCAGCGCAAGATAAAGTGTTGGCTCTTGGCAACGTTGGCGCTGGGCTCGCGGTTATCCCTGGCCTCCAAATACCAGTAAAGTTCATCTCCCGCTTCCATGGAAAACTGGTGGATGGGCAGGAGGAAATCGTAGCGAGCTGCTTTCTTATCTTCCGAGGAGTTTGTTAATAAAGCAGTGGGTTGCAAACTGGTGAGAGCAATACGCTCTTCGCGAAAGCGTAAATTTTCCCCGGTGCCGCTGGCGAGGGTGACCAATAAATCCGCAGAACTCACCTGGTAATCATCATTAATGATTACTTTCACGGGAATACTTTGAGCGCTGCCTTGAATCGTATCGACGCGCAAGCTGGGTGCCTCAAAGGTAAACTCCGGAGCATTGTCTTTTTGCACCCGAATATTATGAATTTCCGGCAATAGCATTTGGCTCTCCGCGAGTTGCACTGAGAGCTGGTAAAAGTCTGCTTTAGCGATTGTGCGTTGTAATTGCCATTTTTTACTGGGTAGATCACCTAGTGGAGAAAAGGCGAAGCGCTCAGTTTCGGCCAGCATTTCCAGCCCTTGCACCGGTTGATTCAATTCAAGTTGCCACTCGACCGCAGACTGCTCCGGCACGTCGACTTGTAGGGATTGGCTGTCGGCTGCGAGCCCAGTGTAGGCGGGCGGCTGGATATGGGTTGCCGCGCGGGTTATGGCGAGCTTTTCGGCAACGGGAATAGCCGTATTTTGTTGCGTGGTCTCAGTTTTATCCCCGGTGAAGTGAGAATCGCTCAGTACAAATAACAATAGTCCCAGGCAGGCACCAAAAGCATTTGTCAGGGTACTGCGGAGTTTTTTTGGACCGAAAAACGACCGGTCGCCACTTTCCAGCAGTTGTTGCAGCTCTGTTTCGATACGCGTGCGCTGTAATTGCTGCAATGGACTTAGGTTGGTTTTCTGTTGGCTAAGCAACTGGCTGCTGTCTTGCAGCTGTGGATATTGTCCATCCAATTGTCGACATAGGCTTTCAGGGCTTGGGCGCCAGCTGCGATCCAATAGAATTGCTACAACAATAATTCCGAGCCAGGCGAGCAATAGCCACTGTGGCCAGCCGAATACAAAAATGCCCAAGCCCGCCAGAAGGCTGAGGCCAGTGGCAAGCCAGAGATAGGGCCACAGGGCTGTCAGTTGCCAGCGCCTGCGCACAGCGTTAAGGGTGGACTGGTGCTTATGCATGGTCGGCCTCCCTATTACTATCGATTGCCATGATGGCTGGGGGACGAGATAGGGCAATTAGGCGTTCAAAAGCCAGAAGTAACAGTAGGGCGGCTATTAACCAGGGTTGCAGTTGTTCAATACGGCGGTTTTCTACCTCGCTGTCTTCTACAGGAAGGCCTGCCCCAGCTATGTCTGCCACTACTTTATTGGCAGACCAGTGGCCACGATTTTGGTGTTGCAGAGCCCAGTCTTGCCCAGACCAGTGCTGCCATAAACGTTCAGGTAAATCTGCGCGGCGATAAAAGGCCTCGCTGTACCAGTCACTTTCGTAGCGCAGCCAACTTCCCCGTCCCACTGAGGCCGCTTGAGCTGACTGGCTGTTATCCACAGCAACGAAGTTGAGATTATCGGCAGGGGGGATGCTGTTGTCGGTGATTAACAGGCTGCCATCTGAAACAAATTCCAGCACGGCTTGTGGCAGGGGAGCGGGGCCCGTGTAGATCAACCAATCTGCCTGCTCGGCATTGGGTGTCTCTTCTTGTTCCTGAATATGCACCGATAGTCCCGGCATATTGCTTTGCCAGTCTTCCAGCACTGGCGCCCACCAGCTGGGTGGTTTGCCCATTAAAGCGATACTCGGTAATACCGGGCTCGGAGCTATGGATGTTTTGTCGAGGCCGTGCCACTGCCAATGGGGACTGACTCTTAGTGCCTGGTGGGATGCTGGAACCCCGTTGTTTATCAACAGGATATGAGCCCTGCGCAAATCCGCCCGGCGTGATAGTACTGATAGAGTTTTCCACAGGTCCACATTTTGTGGTGGGGGTGAGGTTACGGAAGGTGTTTCTGGGGATAACCACAGTACTTTATAACCTTCCCCGACAAGCTGTGGCAGTGAATTGTGGATAAATGTATTCGCTTCGCCCGCCCCAATTCTGGGGTCTACCAGTATCACGCCCTCTTGGGGATAAATTTCCCGTTTAATCAGCGGCTGTGCCAATAAACCTGCCAGCAGTACGACGATTAGCAGGCGCAATAGCAGCAACCACTTGTTATCCACAATAGGGCGGCGCGCGCGACTCTGTGAATATCTTTGTACCCATTGCAGCGCAGCAAAGGAGACCTGTTGTGGATTACTTCGGCGCAGCAAATGAATGGCGATAGGAATAATCAGGGCTGTGAATAGCCATAGCCACTGTGGGGATTGAAATAAGTTATTTATCCACAACATCTCAGCACAACCTGCCGTGCAGTTGAATAAATTGCCGCAGTGACTTTTCCACAGGCTGCTCGATAAGGTCGGTCTGCAGTGAACACTCCTGTGTGGCAAAGCGTGCTTTTAACTCGCTCTGCGCTTGAGCAAAAGCATCCAGGTAAGACTGGCGTTGCCGCTCGGCATCCACTTCTAAAGTAGCGGGAGTACTGGCGCTTACTTCTGGATTGAGCAGCTTTAGCTCTCCGCCAAAAGGAAAAATCTGTTCTGCCTCAATTAACAATTGCAGTGGCAGGCAGGGGCGGCCGGCGGCATGCAGGCGTGCGGCAAAATCGCCGATCTCATTACCCTGTTCAAAAAAATCACTCAGTAACACTACCTGACAGGGCCGCTCAAAGTATTGCCACAGTGGCGCCAGTTGAGTGTGATCTGGCCAGTGGTCGCTGGCGTCGAGTTGTTGTAGCTGAAGAGCGATTTGACGCTGGTGGCTCTCGCCCTGGCCTTCGGGCACATAAACCGTCCGACGGCTGTTAAACGCCAATAGGGAATAGCTGTCTCCCTGGGCGTTGAGCAGCCAGCATAGGCTGGCAATCCAGCACTTGGCGTAATGCAGTTTATTCAGGCTGGGCTCGACAAAGCTTGCCTGGCTCAGGGAGGCGCTGGTATCGAGCACAAAGCACACGTGCATACGGCTCTCCTGCTCGGTCTCGCGCACATAGTAGCGATCACTGCGGGCAAACAGTTTCCAGTCGATATGGCGGATGGAATCACCCGCTTGATAACCTCGGTATTGGTGAAATTCCAGGCCGGTGCCACGGCGCTGGCTGTGTTGCACACCGAGCATTACGCCCTCGGCGATATGCCGCGACAGCCATACCAGATCGCGACAACTGGCCAGGGTTTTGGGGGACAGGTATTCCACGCTGATCAGTCCCGGCCCGGTTCCGGCACCGCCGTCAGTAATTCATCAATCAGCTGTGGCATCTGCACGCCATCGGCCTGGGCCTGGAAGCTGAGCAGCACCCGGTGGCGCAGCACTGGCAGTAACAGGCTGCGGATATCCTCGCGGGTGATGGCGAGGCGTCGTTGCAAAAGGGCGCGGGCCTTGGCGGCGAGAATCAGAGCCTGCCCCGCGCGGGGGCCGGCGCCCCACTTGATCCACTGTTGCAGGGTATCGCTGCCGCTGGTTTCCATACGGGTAGCGCGCACTAGTGCCGCCACGTAGCAGTACAAATCGTCGCTAACATGAATTTCCCGCACCAGTTGCTGCATTTCGCGCAATTGCTCTGCATCCAGGCTGGGGCTGGGTTTGACCCTGCTGGCACCGGTGGTGGAGCGCAGGATTTCAACTTCATCCCGCTCATCGGGATAGTCGATATGAATATTTAACAGAAAGCGGTCCAGCTGAGCTTCCGGCAGTGGATAGGTACCAGCCTGCTCGATGGGATTTTGTGTGGCCAGTACGAAATAGGGATTGGGCAACTTCAATGTGTTACCGCCCACCGTTACCGAGCCTTCCTGCATGGACTCCAATAGGGCTGCCTGGGTTTTCGGCGGCGTGCGGTTAATTTCATCGGCGAGCAGGATATTGGTGAAAACCGGGCCCTGCTGGAATTTAAAAAAGCGCTTGCCGGTGCTGTGATCCTCTTCGAGGATCTCACTGCCGAGAATATCTCCGGGCATTAAATCCGGGGTGAACTGCACCCGCTTAAAATCCAGCGCACTGGCATCGGCGAGGGTTTTTACCAGCAGGGTTTTACCCAGCCCCGGCACCCCTTCGAGTAGGGCGTGGCCCCCAGCCAACAGGCAGATCAGCATCTGTTCCACTACGGGTTTTTGGCCGACAATCACCCGCGCAATTTCCTGTTGAAGATTGTCGAGGCTGTGCAGTTGTTGTTCGATACTATTTTCCAGGGTGGTCAGCATAATCAGCTCGTCAGTGCGTAAATAACAATGTTCACCGCAAATTTTGTGTTATCGATGGCGAGCCAGCGTTTGTTGCGGTAGTCGTAGTCCCATTCGCAGCCGAAATCCTTGTTGCTGTAGAGCACTGCGATACGGCCATTAACAACAATGGCTTTCAGGTAGTCGTGTACCAGATCATCACCCCAGCCATTTAATTCAAAGCTGGTTACCGGCAATTCATCGAATTGAAAGAAACAGCGGTAGAGGTCGTGATCGTCCGGGAGTTTTTGCAGGCAGTCTTCGCCAAACAGCTCGGCCATTTGCGCTTCGAAGGATTTGGCAAAGAGACCGTCGATATCGTGGTTGCAGTCGTCGACAAATACAAAGCCACCGCGATTGACGTAATCGCGAAAATTCTTTGCCTCTTCCGTGGTGAATTGCACCAGCTTGTGTCCGGCCAGGTAGCAGAAAGGCGCCAGCAGCATTTTCTTATCGGCCAGCGGCACTATGTGCTCTTTGGGATCGACCCTCAGATTGGTGTACTCCACCAGAGAATTGAGCAGGTTGGAGGGCATGCGCTGATCCACATCCCAGTCACCGGACTCGTACATCAAGCGGGTGAAATAAAAATCGTAGTGCTCCTGCGCACTACCCGGTGCGGTATTTTGTGCGCGTGTGCCCAGCGGCAGCGCTGCGGCGCAGCTACCCAGGATCAGGCGCTGAAGAAAAGCCTTGCGGGTGAGGGACACGGGATAACTCTGTTACTGCGTTGGTTTTTATTGTTGAGAGCAAAGGAAAGAGGGTGCTCCGTTCGAGACACGCTGTAAATACATCCCTGTACGCTCGTAATCGGCATCCATGCCTCATACGGTCTCGAACGGAGCACCTTCTTTCCTTCTACCCATTTACTTTCAATGCTGGGAGCTGACTGGTTTGCTGGCCAGCTCCCGCCTGGATCAATGGCTAGCCCAGCTTGCGCTTGGTGTTGATCACATTGATACCGTCGAAGCGTGCAGTGGAACTACCGTGGGATACCGCACTGGTTTGCATCGGCTGTCCCTTACCGTCAAAGAAGGAACCACCCAGGCGGTAATCATCTTTGTCGCAGACTTGCGAACAGGCATTCCAGAATTCTTGGGTGTTGGACTGGTAGGCGACGTCCTCCACCATGCCGGTAATCTTGCCGTCTTCAATCTCGTAGAACAGCTGTCCACCAAACTGAAAGTTGTAGCGTTGCTGGTCGATGGAGAAGGAACCGGCACCCACAATGTAAATGCCCTTTTCCACATCCTTGATCATATCGTCAACGCTCAGCTCCTCCTTGCCAGGCAACAGTGAAACGTTGGACATGCGCTGGAACTGCACGCTGGACCAACTGTCGGCGTAGCAGCAGCCGTGGGATTTCTTTTGCCCCAGCATATGTACCTGGTCGCGGGTGGCCTGGTAGTTCACCAGTACGCCGTCTTTTACCAGATCCCAGTTGCGGGTCTTCACGCCTTCATCGTCGTAGCCGACGGCGCCGAGAGAGCCGGGCTGTACCTTATCGGCAAACAGGTTGACCTTGTCGCTGCCGTATTGGAATTTGCCGCTGCGCCATTTATCGATAGTGGCGAAAGAGGTGCCCGCAAAATTGGCCTCGTAACCCAGCACGCGGTCCAGCTCCAATGGATGGCCGACGGATTCATGGATGGTGAGCCAAAGGTGGCTTGGGTCCAGCACCAGGTCGTACTTGCCCGGTTTGACCGATTTAGCCGTGAGCTTTTCCTTGGCTTGTTGCGCCGCCAGGCGTGCGTCTTCGGCCATATCGTAGGAATCGCGATAGAGCACTGTCTGCGCTTGGATCTTGTCTTCGGCGCGGCCATCCAGGTATTCAAAGCCGCGTCCTACCGGCTGGCTGAGGCCTTGGCGAGTGCGGAAGCCGCCGGTTTTCTTGTCCACTGCGGTGACCGAGAAGGGCGCCCACAAACGGTGAACATCCTGGTCGATATAGGAGCCGTCGGTAGAGGCAAAATACTTTTGCTCATTCACCAGGTACAACATGGAATTGATATAGCTGGCGCCGGCATCCATAGCGGACTTGTTCACGTCCATTAACAGGTCCACCTTGTCGGCCAGTGGGATCTGCATAGCGTTTTTCTGGATGGGTGTCTGCCAGCTCACCTCGCCGTGGCCTTTTACCGGAGCCAGCTGTACGGGCTCCTGCTGGTATTTGGAGTTGGCCTTAGCGGTAGCTACTGCCTGGCGGGTGGCGCGGGCGACGCCATCGGCTGTCAGGTCATTGGTGGCAGCAAAGCCCCAGGTGCCGTTGGCAATAACCCGAATCCCCATGCCGATAGATTCGGTGTTCACCACGTCCTGCACTTTCATCTCGCGGGTGATCACGTATTGGTTCAGGTAGCGACCAATACGCACATCGGCATAAGTGGCGCCGAGTTTGGTGGCGGTATTCAGGGCGACATCGGCAAATTCTTTTTTTACCGAGAGATCAATACCGCTTTGTGTCAGTTTGCTCTCGGCGACCAGATTGCCGGACAGCGGCAACATGGAAACACCCAGGCCGGCACCGCTGAGCTGGAGAAATTTTCTTCTTTCCATTTCGTTATCCTCGATGGGTGCTGGCTGTTATACGGCGTCGGAAAGGCTGCTGAAGGTGAAGTCGCGCACTTTCAACGCGGGAATCATGGCGGACATGCCCCACATACCCACTCGCTGGGGTACACCCATATCTTCGATATTGTTGAGCATGATTACCGGGCTCTCGTTGAAGCGGAAGTTCTTCACCGGGTATTTGATCTTGCCGTTTTCGATATAGAAGGTGCCGTCGCGGGTGAGGCCGGTCAGGAGCATGGACTGCGGATCGACCATACGGATATACCAGGTGCGGGATACCAAAATACCGCGGCGGGTATTTTTGATCAGTTCTTCGGTGGATTTATCACCGCCGACCATAATCAGGTTGTTGGGCTCAGGGACCACTTCGCCTTTGCTTTGCTCCGCCCAGTAGCGACTGCGCGCCAGGTTTTTCACTACCCCGTCTTTCACCCATTCGGTGCGTCCCAGCTGCATAAAATCACCGTCGGTCCAGGGTTGAGCCGGCACATCGAGGCTGGTGGGGTCGGAGTAGAAATTTACTCGCTTGTCGAACATTTTCTCGCCGGTACGGTTGCCGCCGCCCTTTTTGCTCATAAAGCTGCGGCCTTCGTCGGCACTGCGCGCATCGAAGCCGCTCATCATGTAACCCACTAGGCCGGATACTGCATTGGGCTCCAGGATCACGGTGTACTTGCCCGGTTCCAGGGCACGGGCTTCCTGGGACAGGACCGCCTTGTCGATAGCGACAGAAGAGGTGCTGCCGGTATTCATTGCACCGAAATCGGTAACGTCACTTTCGGCCCAACCAGAACCCAGGCCATTCTCGGTGCGCATAGTTACAGTGAAATTGGCAGAGGTAGAAGCGTGGTAGCCGAACAAGCCTTTACTGGTGGCGACTGCAGCAAAAGAACGCTGGTCTTCCAGGTAACCTGCGGCAACCACTTTCTTTTCCTTGGCTGCAATAATGGAATCTGCCGCAGCCTTGGCGCGCTGGTCTGGAGTGATATCTGCAGTGGACTTGGCGAAGCCGTCTACGCTGACATATTTCTGCGGTCCCAGCATCGGCATGGCTTCCGGGTTTTCCGGAGATAGCTTGGCCAACTCTTCGGCGCGACGCATCACTTTTTCGAGTGAGGCATCACTGAATTCATTGATAGTGGCCACACCGGATTTCTTGCCGAAACGGGCCTCTACGGCCAGCTCGATATCATTGACGATACCACTGGTGGAAACGCTGTTGCGCGCGTAGCGAATATTGCCGGTTTCGCTGCCGGCCAGCTGCGCGCTGGCTTCATCGGCGCGGCTGTATTTTAAAACCTTGTCGAGAATACGCTTCGCTTCACTTCTACTCAGAATGGCCATTGCCTTTTCTCCAATTACTTATTCTTGTGCGCCGCTCAGGAAATCTTGCGCTTGGTATTGATTACATTAATTTGGTCAAAACGGGTGGTGGAACAGCCGTGGGAGACTGCACTCACCTGGCTCGGCTGGCCCTTGCCATCGAAGAAGGTTCCGCCCAAGCGGTAATCACTGCTGTCGCAAATCGCCGAGCAGGAATTCCAGAATTCCTGGGTGTTGGACTGGTAGGCGACGTCTTCAACCTGGCCGACGATCTCGCCGTTTTTGATCTCATAGAACAGCTGCCCGCCGAATTGGAAGTTGTAGCGCTGCTGGTCGATGGAATAAGAACCGCGTCCGACAATGTAGATGCCTTTTTCCACATCGCGAATCATGGATTTTGCCGAGTATTCTTTTTCGCTTGGCGCCAAAGAGACATTAGGCATGCGCTGGAATTGCACGCTGGACCAGCTATCGCCATAGCTGCAGCCGTGGGATTCCTTTTGGTCGATCATATGCACCTGATCGCGGGTAGCCTGGTAGTTCACCAGGATGCCGTCTTTCACCAAGTCCCAACGCTTGGTTTTAACCCCTTCGTCGTCATAGGCGACGGCACCGAGGGAGCCCGGTTGCACCTTGTCGGCAAACAGAGTGACCTTATCGCTGCCGTACTGGAATTTACCGCTGCGCCACTTATCCAGGGTGGCGAAGGAAGTTCCCGCATAGTTGGCCTCGTAACCCAGCACGCGGTCCAGCTCAAGAGGATGGCCCACAGATTCGTGGATGGTCAGGCACAGATGTGAGGGTTCCAGTACCAAATCGTACTTGCCCGGATCGATGGACTTGGCTGACAGCTTGGCTTGGGCTTGCTCGGCTGCGAGCACTGCATCCTCGGCCATATCATAGGAAGCTTTGTAGAGCGTGGTCTGACCGCGAATCTTGTCTTTGTCGTGACCGGCCAGGTATTCATAGCCTCTCCCCACTGGGTCACTGAGACCGTTGCGAGTCTTGAAAGCACCGCTCTGCTTATCAACAGCGGTCACCTGCATAGGTGCCCATAGGCGATGGACATCCTGGTCAATATAGGAGCCGTCGCTAGAAGCAAAGTACTTTTGCTCATTCACCAAATACAGGGAAGAGCGGATATAGCTGGCCCCAGCTTTGAGTGCCCCATTGTTAACATCCATCAGGAAATCGACTTTTTCACTGATGGGGACCTGCAGGGCATTTTGTTCGATAGGTGTCTGCCAGGAAACCTCGCCCACGCCTTTTACCGGTGCCAAACGCACGGGCTCGGTTTGGTACTTGGCATTGGCCTTAGCTACGGCAACTGCTTGGCGCGCGGCAAGGGCGACGCCATCCGCTGTAAGGTCGTTGGTGGCGGCGAAGCCCCAGGTACCATTGGCGATCACACGAATACCAGCGCCAAGGGATTCTGTGTTGACGATATTCTCCACGTTGGTTTCGCGGGTCATAACGTACTGGTTCAGATAGCGGCCGATACGCACATCGGTATAACTGGCCCCGGCTTTGCGCGCGGTATTCAGGACTACATCAGCCAGGTGTCTTTTATGGGAGCTGTGCATGCCCTCATTGAGCAGCTGCTCCGCGCTGACCTGAATGCCCTGTAGAGGCAACAAAATACCACTGGAGCCGACGCCGGCGATCTTGAGGAATTTTCTTCTTTCCATTGGCTACCTTTACCCCACGAGAGCACGAGCACTCTCTCGGGTACTTATTGTTATTACGACTGACGCTGGAGGCCTTGTGTGCACGGAGGTCAGACTTTGGATACGCACAACTAACAGGACCAACCTAAAGTTGTAAAGTACTCGCTCGGTAAAGTGAAGTTTCGTAGGGGTAAGACGTTGTGAGGGTGGAACGGGAATCAGAGGGCAGCATTTCTTCGAACTTTGTCGAAAGTAATGTCCTTAAGCAGAATACCGTTGCGGTAAACCGGCCTCAGCAGGTTAGCTTCTGATTTTAGATCGCTCTGTGCAATAGTTCGAAGTGCACCATCATCGCCGCGAATCAAGGCAAGGCGGCCACCCTTGGACCTTTTCTCGGGCCCGGTTCTCGGATTCTTAAAAATATCGTACCAACTGCCATTGATACAGATAGCGCTGGCCTTCATTGCAAACCCCATCATATCGCGGTCAACTTTTTGTAGTAATCCTCCACCCATACCAAAGGTCAGATTTTCTGTGCTTTGATTGTTTTCTTTCATTGCTTGGAGAATTTTCGGGATTACAAAGCGGGTGATACCATCTCCTTGTATAACTCGAATAAAGGGGGGTAGTAATCGATACCCTTTTTTATTCTTCTGCGAGCCAAATATTCGCATCAACCTTTCTATTGCTTCTATCACGACTTTCTCTGGGTTGCCGGAGTCAGGCCTTATTACTAATGTGCCGCCACTTTGAGTAACTTTATCCTTTAATTTTTTCCCCCAGATATTCTCTATAGCATTCCACAAATCGTAGCTATCGCTGACAACAGCCACAGTTTTTCCTTCCCCAGAAAATTGCTCAAGTATATTACGGTAAGCATCTTCCTCATGCTGCTGTCCCCAAGCGATAATTGTGCTGTGTTCAGCGGCGGGAATGGAAGCTCCAGGTACAGCGGCGTTGTAAAATCTTTTTGCGGCTAATATTCCGGATATCGTATCAGTCCCCTTAAAATTAACTAAGTGAGCCATGCCTCCCAGCATGGCTGTTTCGAGACTGCTGGCTCCCCGAGCCCCGAAATCATGTAAACGAAATTCCAGCGTATCCAGATTTTCCGCTGTTTCAAATAAATACTGTGAGATAATTTTCTTTATTTCGCGGCTCTGGGTAGCTACGGTTGATGGATACCAGATACTCCGTAAAAGTGCAGTTTCAATATAAGTGGTGAGCCAAAAGCAGGAGGGGCAGGTATTAACAACCTGAGCTAAAACATTGGTTACTGGAATAACTTGTCCTTCTTCTATCGCTGTAATTTCAAGGGGCATTAAACCATTGTGGTCGTTTAAAATATGATTCCATCCATCACGGTTAAATGGCAGTCCATGGGGTTTTAAAATATTTTCAGCTTCATTAATTTGATGAAAACTGATGGGGGTGCTTAGGTATTGCTTGATAAACGCCTGCAAGCCAAAGAATACCGTCGACGCAAATTCACCGCCACGACACTCTACATAACTACTAATATGTGATGTTCCTGGGGGGTACTGCAGATAATGACTAGTTTTATAGCTATCGACATTGAGAATAGGATTTCCCAAGCACTTAAAGGATGAATTAGAGCCGGGCGCGTTCATATTTTCAAAACCATAAGTTGGCGTTGATTTTATGTCACTATTTGCCTGCTGTTATAGCGTGTAATTGATTTTTGAATTGTATACCAACCACAATGTTCAGTTTTACAGCGCTAATAGCTGCTACTTAAGCAAAGCATAAAAGCAAGCGACCCACGTTTAAAAACTTGTCATCCACTCATTTTACCTCCTATTGATTGACCTACTCTATTGGTATGTGTACATTTATATGCATGTGAGGCAAAGGAACGTCATGCTCAATGAACTCCAGTAAATTTCGGCGTGTTTACCGGCGGATGACTATGCCTACCATGGTGTCGATCGATCACAGTAGCGCTGTCACACAAAGTAAAAAATGCGTAAATTGGTTGCTGTAGAGAGAGGTTCGGCAGAGCAAAAAAATCTGCCCGGTCATAACTTTCCTGTGTAGAAGCGTTCCTTCCATTAATGACTTATTGTTTGGGAAAAAGTCATCGCAGTTTACTAATTTGAATGATATTGGAATTGCTCGTAGAGAATACGGCATTGATATAATTTAGTATTGATTCCAATCCTATTGCGCTACTTATAAAAACTCTGCTGCAGACTCGTAATACTTTGCGGAAAAATTGTCTTGCCGTCATAGCAGGAAAGCATAAACAGTATCATTGGTGAGAGATTGGACACTGTTTCGACATCATTTGAAGTTTGTAGCCAATAATAAGGTGGATTTTTCTATTTGGGAGCAGGAGATAAGTTATGAGTGAAGGGTTTATAAAGCGCATATCACGTTTAATCTCTGTGTCCGCCAATGCCGTCGTGGACTCGGTTGAAGCCGCTGCACCAGAGTCAGTGATGGAGCAGGCAATTCGGGAGGTGGATGATGCAATTGCAGATGTGCGAGATCAGCTAGGGAAGGTGGAGGCATCCAAGTATCTAAACAGTAGAGCGTTAAGCGATGAAAATGCTCGTCATAAGCGTTTAGCTGAACAAATTGATATTGCTATAAATGAAGGTCGTGATGATTTGGCTGGAGTCGCCATTGCCAAACAAATGGATATTGAGGCGCAACTTCCAATTTTAGAAAAAGCGATCAATGAAAATGAGATAGAAATAAAGGAACTAGGTTCCTATATTCTTGCCCTGCAAGGTAAGAAACGTGAAATGCGTGAGCAGTTACAAGATTTTATTGCAGTCAATAAAAAGGTAAGTAGTAGAGTTACTGCGGATGAATATGGCAGGGATAGAAAGCCAAAAGCCCAGGTAGAACAAGCTACCGATGCATTTAATCGAGCAGTAGGTAATACAGCTATATCGACATTTGACTCTGGGATAGATGCCAGCAAATTAGCAGAACTTGAGGAGTTCGCGCGAAATAATCGTGTGAAAGAACGTTTAGCCAAGATTAAATCGGGGGGCTGATGATATTTTTATTGCAAGACCAAAACCTGATCTTTACCGGTGCGCTGATTTTAATGTTTATGATAGCGCTTCTTGAAGGCATCATGACATTGATTGGTGTTGGTATTTCAGATTTACTGGATAATTTATTACCAGATTTTGATGTTGACGTGCCAGATACAGGGTTGTCTGGGGGGATGACTAAGCTGCTTGGGTGGTTGCGTTTCGGTGAAGTTCCTGCACTTATACTGTTAGTAACTTTTCTGGTTAGCTTTGGAGTGACCGGCCTAGTAGCCCAAATGCTCATAGAGTCTCTTGTTGGATATTTATTGCCAGGCGGTTTACTTGCTGTGGCAGTCTTTTTTCTTGCGCTACCTCAGGTACGTTTTGTTGGCAACATTATGCGGCGCTTTGCTGTGGGTGATGAATCCGAGGCAGTTGAGAGAAATTCCTTTATTGGCCGTGTAGCTATTATTACGATCGGTAAAGCAGAAATCGGTTCACCAGCAGAAGCACGTTTTAGTGATGAATACGGAACTACACATTATGTGATGGTGGAACCGGATGAAAGTGAAACATTTAATCAGGGGGATAAGGTGTTACTGGTTGAAGAGCTGGGAGCACATTTTCGAGTAACACGCCCCAGCAGTATACATCTTATGGAGAATAACTAAATGGAGAATCTAGAAGTGATAGGAAACCTACCGGTTATGGTATTTATTGCCGGGGCTGTACTAGTGGCCTTAATTGTTATTGGAACTATTTTTGCGCGCCTGTATACAAGAGCCTCAAAAGAGCGCTCATTTGTGCGTACTGGTATGGGTGGTCAAAAAGTCATAATGAATGGAGGTGCATTGGTACTACCGGTTCTACATGAAATTATTCCTGTAAACATGAATACTTTGCGCCTGGCGGTTTCCCGTAAAGAGCACCAAGCACTTATTACCAAGGATCGTATGCGTGTTGATGTACTTGCTGAATTTTATCTGCGTGTAAAACCGGATGTAGATGCGATAGCCAATGCTGCACAGACTTTGGGGCTGCGTACTTTAGACCCCGAAGCATTAAAAGAAATGATCGAGGGTAAATTTGTTGATGCGTTACGCTCGGTAGCAGCTGAAATGGAAATGGCTGAATTGCATGAGCAGCGCAGTCAATTTGTACAAAAAGTTCAGCAGGTAGTTTCCGAAGATCTATTAAAAAATGGATTGGAACTCGAGGCTGTATCTTTGACCGGTTTGGATCAAACCCATAAAGAATTCTTCAATCAGGATAATGTGTTTGATGCTGAGGGCCTCGCCAGCATGACCCGCTCTATTGAGACGCGTCGTAAAGAGGTCAATGATGTCGAGCAAGAAACTATGGTACAGATCGAGAAGAAAAACCTCGAAGCTGAACGCCAAAAGTTAGAAATTGATAAAGAAAAACGTTACGCACATCTGGAGCAGCAGCGCGAGCTGGAAAATCGTGAAGCTGCTCAGAAGGCGGATATTGCCCGTGAACAAGCAGAGCAGGAACGCGCAGCACGCAAGGCTGAAATTGAAGCCCAGCGTGAAGTGAGTCAATCCCAAATTGCTGCGGAACAGGCAACTAAGTTGCTGGAAATCGAGAAAGAGCGTCGCTTGAAAGAACAAGAGATTGAAGGTGAGCGTATTCTTGATGAGCAGCGTATTTCCAAAGAGAAATCAGTGGAAATTGCCAAGCAGGAACGTGCAATTGCTGTTGCAGAAAAGTCCAAAGAGCAATCTCTTGCGGACCAACAGGCCAACGTAGCTCGAGCTGAAGCAGTAAAAGCCGAAGAGCAAGTTCGCACGGCTCAGGATGTTGAAGTTGCAGAGCGTGATAAGCGCATTGAAATTATCGAAGCTCAAAAAGTAGCGGAGCGTCAGGCCACGGGTATTAAGGTAATGGCCGATGCAGAGAAAGCAGCTGCAGAGGATAAGGCTGAAGCATTGCGCTTGCAGGCTGCAGCTGAAGCTGAGGCTATTCGTATTAAAGTTGAAGCTGATCGTGAAAAATATGCGGTGGATGCTGAGGGGCAGCGCCTGATGAATGAAGCTTTCAATAGCCTTAATGAGGCCCAGATCGCACTTAAGAAGGTGCTCAGTCTGCACGAAAATCTTCCCAATATTATCCGTGAAAGCGTTAAGCCGATGGAAAGTATTGAGGGAATGAAAATTATCTCGGTTGAAGGCTTAAATGGTGTTGATGGTAGAGCAAGCAGCGGCATTTTAGATGGCGAGGCTGAATCCAAAGGACAAAGCTTGCCTGAGGCTCTGGTGGGTAGTGCTCTAAAACACCGAGCTATGGCGCCGCTGGTAGACTCGCTCTTAAAAGAAGCTGGAGTTGGCGACCTCAATAAGACTACTGAGATTGATAGTTAAAACAACGTACATTTTTTAAATTATATAGTACAAAATTAACTATTGTTTTTAGAAATAAATGATTCTTATAGCCCGGTTCTAAATAGGTAGATCCGGGTTATTTTTTATTAAGGTACAAAATATGAAGCGCTGTACCAGCTGTAAAGATGGCGTTCTTAAACCAGGATCTATCGAAGAGTTATTTCGTGGATATACTTGTTCTTCCTGTGAGGGTAACTGGATTCTTATTGAAGATTACTTAAGCTGGAAAAGACAAAATCCTGAATACAAATTTCCAGAAGATATTAGTAATCTGAATGATGTGGTCGCCGAAGATACTAAACGAGCTATCTTGTGCCCGGTGTCTGGCTCCATAATGCAAAAGATAAAAATTATTGCTAGTAGTGAGCACCGTATTGATTACAGCACTGTTGTCGGTGGAGTTTGGTTAGATAAAGGCGAGTGGGATTTACTAAAAGCTGAAGGACTTGCTGGCTCACTTAACTTTTTAGTTACTCATGAATGGCAGAAAAAGATCAGGGAGAACAAGGCCCAAGAGACTTTTTCTGAAATGTATCGGAGTAAATTTGGCGATGACTTATATGATAAAGCTAAAGAAGTTCGCAAGTGGCTTAATTCAACCGAACAGAAAGCAGATGTTTTGGCCTATTTAAATGCGGAAGATCCTTACTCTGCTGAACGTTAACGCCTAATCAATATGTCCTGTTCCAGGGAGGCTGACTAACGTGGCTTCCCTGAAATATTAGCTCCATTGTACTCTCATGTAAAAACAGATTTATTTTCAATCGATCATATCCGGAAAAATTACAGATTTAATTTGGTTACATTGTTTTTTTGAATTAATGGAATTTAATTGTCTTGATTTGATAACTGGTTAGCTTATTTTTATGGCGTATTTTTGGAGTCGTATAGGAAGCGCAACTGTTCAATGATAACCTCAATTTCGTTGTTTACTTAAAAAAATAATAGAGACATTTAAATTTAAGGTTAGGTATATGGATATCAAAAAATTATTACTGGCAAGTTTACTATTAGTGGGTGCATCTATTTCGTTGCCTGCGCTATCTGCTAATCTTGTGTGTCAGCTCAATGTAAAGTCTGGAGGTCAAGTTTTTGGCAATGGCACCTCTAGCTGCACGGGGATAGACTTTAGTTTTGGAAATTCCACCTCTGGTAAATGGACTATTACGAATATAACCAAGTCTATTGATCGAATAAATTGGATAAAAGGTTGTAGTTCAGGCCTCTCATGCAGTGTGACAGTAAGAGCCTATTCAACAAATCAAGGCCAAGCATATATTCACTATGTTGATGGCAGTATTGAGTATGTGAGTGCTGATATGTGGTATGAAACAGGTCATTAACCTGTGGTATTTGGCGCCGAATTTAATTCGGCGTCAAATATAATATATGTATTGCGGTATGCCTGCTGGACTTAAAGTATAAATGCGCCATATTGAAGTTTAATAATTATCCTCAGTGTCTTCACCCTAATGCTGTTTGTTCCGCATCCTAATGACTCTTAAATTAGGTTGGCAGATTTACTCATCACTGACATATTCTTCTGCTAGTTAATTAAATTATGCATGGCAAAATGGACCATCTTTGGCTTTTATTAAAGCCATGGAATACAAGGACTATTACAAAATACTCGGCCTGGATCGGAGTGCGGATCAGGCACAGATTAAGCGTGCCTATCGGAAATTAGCACGTAAATATCATCCGGATGTCAGCAAAGAGGAGGGCGCCGAAGAACACTTTAAGGAAGTAAATGAGGCCTATGAAGTATTGAAGGACCCAGAGAAGCGAGCTGCTTACGATCAGCTCGGCAGTGGTTTTCAGTCTGGCCAGGATTTCCGACCACCCCCCAATTGGGACCAGGGTTTTGAGTTTCACGGTGGTGGATATACCGAAGCTGATCCTGAAGCTTTTAGTGACTTCTTTGAAAGCTTGTTTGGCCGCGGCGGGTTTCGTCAGGCTTATGGGCAAGGGCAGCGCCGCTCTTACAGTGCCCAGGGTGAAAATACCTATGCCCGCATCACAGTAGATCTCGAAGATAGTTATCGTGGCGGTACACGCCAAGTAACCTTAAAGCACTCGGTATTGGGTGCAGATGGGCGACCGCAACTGCGTGAGCGCACTCTTAATATAAAAATTCCCAAGGGGATCACTGAAGGGCAACAGATTCGCTTGGCTGGACAGGGTGAGCCTGGCATTGGAGAAGGTAAGCCTGGTGATCTCTACCTGGAAATTGCTTTCAACTCTCATCCCCTTTTCCATACAGAAGGTAAAACGGTTTACCTGGATTTGCCTTTGGCTCCCTGGGAGATAACGCTTGGAGCCAAGGTTCAGGTACCCACTCCCGATGGTCCCATTAAAGTGACCATTCCAGCAAACAGCACCAATGGTAAAAAACTGCGCCTCAAGGGCCGCGGTATCCCGGCAAAGCAGCCGGGGGATATGTATATAGTGATGCAAACTGTTACGCCGCCAGCCACTACTGATAATGAACGCGAGGCATACCGTCAGTTTGGCGACGCATTCAACTTCAATCCCCGCCAGTCCATGGGAGGATAATTGTGATGCCTAAAAAGGTTGAGCAGCTTAGCGGTGTTCTCCTGGATGAAGAGAGTGAGTTAACTTTGAGTGAACTGTGTCGGGCTTGTGGTGTACCGGCGGAGCGCATTATTGCCTTGGTTGAGGAGGGAATTATTGAGCCGCGTAGCAGGGAAGTGCAGTGGCGCTTTAGCGGAATTTGTGTGCGCCGTGTGCGCCGGGTTTACAGCCTGGAGCGAGATCTGGGGGTAAATCTTGCCGGCGCTGCATTAGCGATAGAGCTGCTGGAAGAAATAGAGCGTCTTCAGGCGCATCTGGCACGGCTGGAGAAAGGTCGAAAACGCTAAGGTTATCTATTGTCTTGATTTTAGATATGGGCCAATCAGCTCGATCTTCTCAATCCAAATAGCTCCGCTATATCCTTCGGGTAGAAAACTGAGCTCTTCCAGTGTGTAAATACCGGGCAAGCCCCGCTTGCCATTTTTATGGTCCACTGCCATCACCAAGCTATTGGCTTTGGCCACTCGTTCAGAGTAGCGATTGGGCCAGCCCCACAAAGCCCATCGCCAAGTATTGGGTGCAACAACAATACTGTTCCGGCAAGACTCGGGAAAGTAGCCACTCCAACCGAACAGTGCATATTGCAAAGCACATTGTTTGGCGCTTGTCTTGCTGAAGGCCAATGCATTTGGCCGCAACTGCCGTATCCTTTTAATTGGGCGATCGCCACCGTAGACCATGAGCCGGGAATTAATAGGCAATTGGTGTTGCCGAAGATAGTTATCCAATCGTTCTGCTTCTGTTAGATCATTACTCTTAATATTGATCAGAAACTGCTTGCCGGGAAAGTACAGCAAGACCTCTTTTAAAGTGGGAAGTAAACCCACCCCCTGGCCACGAAAGGGAAATGTCTTGCCGCCATCAAAGGTATAGCCGTAACCAATATCCAGCTTCTTTAAGCCCTTTATGGACTGTTCCCGGGTGACACCTGTTCCATCCGTGCGGCAGTCTATGGTCCAGTCGTGAAATACCGCGAAGTCGCCATCAGTGGTGGGATGGATATCGATTTCGACAATGTCCGCGCCATGAGAAAAGGCAGCTTCCATAGAGGGAATAGTGTTTTCCAGATAGCGGTGTTCCGGGGTATAGATACGGACTGCGGTGCATTCGTCACGGGTCAAATTATCCCGGTTGTAAGTTTGGTAGACGCCGCGATGGGCAATCAGGATTGGTTTTCCTTGCTGGGCTGTCGCTAGCCAAGAGGCATTGAGTAGGTAAATTGCACCGAGTCCAAATAGGGCTGTTAGCGCTACGGTTTTGCCAATGGTGCTTCTCTTCATCTAGCTGCTCTGCACTTTTCCTTGGAAGGTGTTGCAGATATTAGTCAGTTTTTGGGAAGAGAAATGGGCGCAGAGGTGGCGAATTATGGTGAGTTCAGGCAGTAACTATGGGGTGGTGCGGCACCACCCCGAATATCATTAGAGTGCAGCTTTGGTAATGGTTCCCACCAGGTAGCCGGTATATACGAGGTAAGCCATTAGTAGCGCGGAGCCTTCCCAGCGATTGATTCGGCCCTGGCCTTTGAAGCCGTAGGCAAAAATAAACAGGGCAATTGTGAGGCCCAGAACCATCGGCCAGTCTCGGGACAGCACCTCGTGGGGTACGTTGTTCATGGGAGCAATGGTGCCGGCAATGCCAACCACCGCTAGCAGATTGAACATATTGGAGCCGACAACGTTACCGATGGCGATATCGTGCTCACCTTTTCGTGCGGCCACTAAAGTTGCGGCCAGTTCCGGCAGTGAGGTTCCCAGGGCAACAATAGTCAGGCCTATCACCAAGTCACTGACCCCCAAAGATTCGGCAATGGTTACTGCTCCCCATACGAGGATTCGGGAGCTGACAATCAATAGTACCAGCCCCGCTACCAACCAAAATATGGCAGTTCCGAGTGGCATAGGGTTGTCTTCCAGCTCAGTTTCTACTTCTCCCTCAAGCTGGTCACCTTTATTGCGCATGGCAGAAAAGATGCTCCAGCCGATCAAGGCGAAGAAACCGAATAACAGAACAATACCCTCCCAGCGCTCCAAGCGGTCATTCCACAGGAAGGCACCACTGAGCAGGGTGATTGCCAGCAGCAGTGGCAGCTCTTTACGCACAATCTTTGAGTGTACCGATAGTGGGATCAGCAGGGCACTGAAACCGAGAATCAAACCGGTATTGGCAATATTGGAACCGTAGGCATTACCCAGGGCGAGGCCGGGGTTGCCATTCAAGGCGGCAATGGCTGAGACCACCATCTCCGGAGCGGAAGTACCGAAGCCGACAATCACCATGCCTATTAACAGTGTGGGCATGCCGCAATGTTTAGCAGTGGCGGCAGCTCCATCCACAAAACGATCGGCACTCCAGACCAGCACAATAAAGCCAGCAATGATGGCAGCAGCGGCGAGAAGCATAGGGGGTCCTCAATAAATACATTCAGGCGGGGTTTTTACCCGACAAACGGGGGCCGATTGTACCGGCTCTGACAAATACAAAAAGGTATTCAGTTATTTGGATGGGCTGTCAGGGGCAAATTAACGTAAATGTCCCGTCAGTCAGATGGTTTCGCTGCCAGTGTGGGCTACAGTCAATGCATGGCCCGGTAAATCTGCAGGGTGATAATGGGATGGCGCGCCTAATCGCAAAATCCCTGAGCTGGTGGAGATGTCGGGTAAATCTACGCGGGTCGCACAAAGCAATGCGCGGCAGATTCCGCGATATCCATGTCACCGGCCGCTAAGCCGGGTATTTAGGAGGCCTTTATGAGACTCAAAGCTTCAATTGGGATACTGGCCGCGGCGATGGTTTTGACCCTGTCTGCCTGCGAACAGCGCAAGAAAGATGAAGGGATGGACGGCAATAAAGGAATGGGCACCGCTGAAACCGGTTGCTGCCAGCATGCCGAAAATGCCTGTGCTGGAGATGTGAGCAAATCCCAGTGCGACCAGATGACCGGCAAGTTTCACAAGGATCATATGTGTCGTACCGATACCGGAAAATGCACGCGTAAATAAGGTCGGCTGTGCACGGGTGTGACGCAGCCAATGTGTCGCACCCGGCTCCCGATTACTCTCCCGATCCTGTCCAAGGACCCGTTGCCAGCTGGTTATTCTCCCAGGCGCCAGCTTTGGAGGCTGGTGACTAAAGGCACTCTTCTAGTACTCATTTTTTAGCTGATCCAGAGTTTCTTGACATTAGTTACATCTGCAACTAACTTCGTTTGCGCTTTAAATCCACAATCCGCAGCCCCGCTTTGAAGTGCTGCGATGATAAGAAATGGAGGACCGCATGGCCGACTTATTTGAAAACCCGATGGGACTTAACGGCTTCGAATTCGTAGAGTTTACAGCGCCGGAAAAAGGCATCCTTGAAACCGTTTTTACCGCCATGGGCTTTGAGAAAATCGCCCGTCACCGCTCCAAGGCAGTGGAGTTGTGGCGCCAGGGTGATATCAACTTCATCACCAACTACGAGCCTGACAGCCACGCCTATTACTACGCCCAAGAGCACGGTCCCTCCGCTTGTGGCCTTGCCTTCCGCGTAAAAGATGCCAAGTTCGCCTACGAAGAGGCCCTGCGTAAAGGTGCACAGCCTGTTCATGTGAATACCGGCCCGATGGAACTGCACCTGCCGGCAATCAAAGGTATTGGCGGTGCGACCCTGTACATGATTGACCGCTACGAAGATGGTGAGTCCATCTACGATATCGATTTTATCTGGGAAGAAGGCGTAGAGCGCCGCCCCGAAGGTTGTGGTTTCCACACTCTGGATCACCTTACCCACAACGTGTATCGCGGCCGTATGGATTACTGGGCCAAGTATTACGAAGACCTGTTCAACTTCCGCGAGATTCGTTACTTCGATATCAAAGGCGAATACACCGGCCTGCTGTCCAAGGCGATGACTGCACCGGATGGCAAGATCCGTATTCCGCTGAACGAAGAAGCAGCTGGTGGCGGCGGCCAGATCGAAGAGTTCCTGATGAAGTACAACGGCGAAGGTATCCAGCATATCGCCTTTGCTTGTGATGACTTAATTGCCTGTTGGGATCGCTTGAAAGAGCGCGGCATGGAGTTTATGACCCCGCCGCCGGACACCTACTACGAAATGCTGGAAGAGCGCCTGCCTGGGCACGGTGAACCTACTGAAGAATTCCAGAGCCGTGGCATCCTGCTGGATGGCACCACTGAGGGCGGCCAACCACGCCTGCTGCTACAGATTTTCTCCGCTAATATGCTCGGCCCGGTATTCTTTGAGTTTATCCAGCGCAAGGAAGATGAAGGGTTTGGTGAGGGTAACTTTAAGGCCCTGTTCGAATCCATTGAGCGCGACCAGCTCAAGCGTGGCGTCATTAAAGAAAAGGAATAATAACGGAGGCTTCAATGGGCATTAAGCGCATTCACCACGTGGCGTATCGCTGTAGGGACGCCAAGGAGACAGTGGAATTCTACCGCGATCTTCTCGGCATGGACTTCCAGCTGGCCATTGCCGAAAACGAGGTACCCTCAACCGGTGAGCCGGACCCTTACATGCACGTCTTTATGGATGCGGGTATGGGGAATGTGCTTGCCTTCTTCGAAATCCCCAACTCCCCGGAGATGGGGCGCGATGAGAACACACCCAAATGGGTACAGCATATCGCTTTCGAAGTGGAATCCATGGAAGAAATGCTTGAGACCAAAGCGCGACTGGAAGCGGCCGGGGTCGACGTACTCGGCCCTACCAATCACACTATCTTCCAGTCGATCTACTTCTTCGACCCCAACGGCCATCGTATCGAGCTGGCCGCCAATACCGCCAAGCCCGGTATGCACAAAGAGCTGAAGCGGGTTGCTGAGGATATGTTGGAAGAGTGGTCACGTACTAAAAAAGCCCCAAGGCACGCCGCCTGGATGCATGGGGAAGAAGAATTTGTGGAAAAAACTGAAGGGGAGGCACAGTGAAGTTAGCCAGCCTTAAATCCGGCCGAGATGGCCAATTGGTTGTTGTTAGCGACGATCTTACCCGTATGGTGCCAGCTGGCGATATTGCCCCCACCATGCAGAGTGCGTTGGACAATTGGGCATCAGTCAGCAGCGAGTTGGAGAAGCTACACGAACGCCTGCAAAGTGGCGAGATTCAAGGGGAAGCCTTTGACCAAACTCTGTGTGCTTCGCCTTTACCGCGCGCATATCACTGGGCCGACGGTAGTGCTTACGTGAATCATGTTGAGCTGGTGCGCAAAGCCCGCGGTGCCGAGGTGCCGGAGAGTTTCTACAGCGATCCGCTCATGTATCAAGGTGGTTCCGATACCTTCCTGGATCCACGCGAGCCGGTAAAGATGCCGCAAAGCAATGGCTTTGGCATCGACTTCGAGGCAGAAATTGCCGTGATCACCGACGATGTTCCTATGGGGGTGTCCGCTGAGGATGCACTGTCCCATATCAAGTTGGTAATGTTGGTCAATGATGTATCCCTGCGCGGATTGATACCTGCGGAACTGGCCAAAGGATTTGGTTTCTACCAGTCCAAACCCTCTAGTGCTTTCTCCCCTGTTTGCGTAACCCCTGAACAGCTGGGTGAAAACTGGAGCGAGGGTAAATTGCATCTGCCACTGGTTTCCCATCTGAATGGTGAGAAGTTTGGCGAGCCCAATGCCGGTGTGGATATGACCTTCCACTTCGGGCAACTGGTCGCCCACGCGGCCAGAACTCGTCCACTTTGTGCAGGCACCATTATTGGCTCTGGAACGGTGTCCAATAAGTTGGATGGCGGCCCCGGTAAGCCTGTAGCAGAAGGCGGTGTTGGTTACAGCTGTATTGCCGAGATTCGCATGATTGAGACCATCCAGAGTGGCTCTGCAAGCACGCCATTTATGGACTTTGGAAATACTATTTCCATCGAAATGCTCGATGATCAAGGGCAATCTATCTTTGGACGTATTGAGCAGACTGTAGAGCAGGTTTAACACCGCTTAGCCAAACCTCGACCGGATTTCATCCCCTGGAGTTAACGACCTAGGGACAGAATTTGGTCGAGGCATCTTACCTACCACTTTGCTGTTGAGTCATTCCTGCCTAAATTTTTCACAACCAACTTAGTAGTGCTGTATTGAGTGGCTAAAAGTGTGCTGGCAAAGAGACCGGCACAGGCGTTGTTGCTTAGTTTTTTATGCAATTTATTGCATAGCTTTTTACTTGCACACCTACTCTAGCAGTTTGCTGTTACAAGCCACTTTTTTAAACTGATGAGTTTTGTAAAAGTGTACTTTCTATAAATTGCTATGCGTCTTATTTGAGATTAAGAATGATAAATATTTATAAGTAATAATATCTTCTTATCTCTATTTTGTCTTCGCAGTTAGAAACGGCTAAATATTGTCTGTTGCCAGATTATTATCGGCTAATAGATTTCAACAAAGTAGGATTCAGGCAAGATTAACGCTGGATAAAAAAATAGTGTCAGAGTCGATTTAAAAAGCGCTTTTATACTCTGTTGGCCCTGGAACTTTTCTGGTTCAATGCCCGCCCAATTCACAGGCGCTACAAATTTTCAGTTTTTAAAAAAGGATTTGTGCAGCGTTTTTATCTCATAAAATGAGGGATCGAATATGCCTATTTGGGTCGATAAAACCGTTCTCGCTGTAACTGGAACACGCGTAAACCCCGTACAACAATCTGTAGCCAATCATCGGGGTCAACTGACATACAACTTCAGCCAGTGTAAGGACCCGGTAAAAGCACAAATCACTATTCACGAAGATACTTCCGGTGGTGTTTGTGAAGCGCTTTCCGCTTTTTGGATCAAGTATCACTCTGATGGAGGGAGCTTGTGGGATTGGTTAATGCCGGCGGGTGCACTGGATGAACAGCACTTATTTCACGTAATGACCCTGCAACAGGCGGGCACACAGAATAACCAGGACAGAACTACAGAAGCCTGGCTGAGCACACAAAATATCTTCCCTACCAGTCAAAATGTATTTGGTGGAGCTTTCCCGAATGGCCGGGGAGGAAATACTATCCGGGGTATTCACAATCCCCGTAGAGCGCAAGGCCAGAGTGGCGTTTTCTCTCCCAATGCTTTGGCCAGGGAGATTATTTTGGATCAGACGGGTGGTGCTGGATGCTATAAGAAGATAGGTCTTGATGGCACTTTTGCAGGTCATGCAATGGCTGCCTGGGTTGCGCAGGACATTACTTTCTTTGACCCCAACTTTGGTGAATTCTGGTTCGAATCCAGAAATTCCTTCTTTAATTGGTTTACCCAATCATTTTGGCATAACTCTATGTATTCAGTAGGGCTAAGCGGTGGATATGAAGTTCGCTCTTACGCTCGCCGCACATAAATTGGCAGTAGCTGTTTTTGTTGGTTCTATTAGTAGTAGCAATCCACTACCAATTTTTTTCCTCTTAGCCCTCCCCCCATGGGCGCTCGGCAGCCGGGTTCACCCGGCTGCCTTTTTTAATTTTTATCACTTCTACCTATTTCACTTCTTATCATTGACTTATTTTCAAGTCGTAATTATCTGTAGGTAATAAGCTCTATCTCTGGAAAGATAAAACCAATTGTCGCCAACTACAAAAAAATATTTCCATTTAGATAGTTTCCATGTCATAGGTCAATTTTTTTGCACCAAAAATAGTACCAGAGTCGAATTAAAGGACCTGTGTAATCTGACTGGCAAGCGTAGTTGGGTCTGTTCTAACATGGAATTAATCGTAAATAGCTGTGATATTCTTATCCATAAAAAATAGTGCCAGAGTCAAATAAATACCAGCGCTTCAATCTATTTCGAACTGCTATCTATGGCCTGAGAAAAGAGTGCCAGAGTCGATTTTAAAAAAAAACGGACACCTATCTGCTCTGTAATTTTTCTGTTTCAATCTAATGCATATACCGGAAAGCACTTCTCAGAAGCAGTTAACTAATCGCTGAATAAGTGTTTCTACATTGTGAATACAGGGGAGATGGACATGCCGATTTGGTTTGATAAAACAGTACTTGCACTTACCGGGACAAGGGTTGGTCCTGTTCAGAGATCTGTGGCCCAGCACGGTGGCACTCTTCAATATAATTTCAGTCAGTGTTTGGATCCGGTGAAGGCACAGATCACCATACACCAGGATACTGCTGGAGGGGTCTGTGAATCCCTGAGTGCCCACTGGATCAAATTTCACGCAGAGGATGGAAGCCTTTGGAATTGGCTCTTCCCCAATAATACATTGAGTGAGCAGCATCTTTTCCATGTGATGACCTTGCACCAGATTGGTGGAAATGCACCAAACCAGGATCAGATCTCGGAGACATGGCTGCAATCTCACAATATTCTGCCTCTTCAGAATAATGGCGGTGTAGGTATTGCTGGGCCAAATGGTCAACGCCAAATTCACGTGGTCACAGGCCCTCGTTTAGATCGTGGGCAAACTACTATGCGCAACTCTGCAGCGCTTGCCGATGAAATTATTAGGGAGCCGACGAGAAGCGCTGGCTCTTACAAGAAAATCGGTATTTCAGGTAAGGTGGGTGCCCACGCCATGGCAGCTTGGGTAGCAGAAGATGTGTTGTTTTTTGACCCAAATTTTGGAGAATTCTGGTTCCCAACCAAGAATGCATTCCGCAACTGGTTTGTAAACTCTTTCTGGAATACATCTATGTATGCCATTGGTCTGAGTGGGAGCTATGACGTGCGCTGTTATGCGCGTGCCACCTAAGTTGCCAGCCAACTGATTGACCGCTTGGTGGAGGAAATTATACTCCTCCACCCTGCTTGTGGCGGTATGTCTATTCCGCTGAGTCACTATTATCCATCCTTCGTGTATAGTGCTGGTACAAGCTTGCCACGCCTACTCTGTAGGGTAACTAAAAGAGCAAGCTCTGTTGTTCTTTTTAGATACCAACAGCACTACGGAGCCAAGGGTGAAATTCAAGAAATCACTTACCTACTACCTCAAGTCCCTAACAGGACCGCTTATTGCCACTAGCCTATTGATGCCCTCAGCCTGGGCAGCAACTGCTACAGAAGAGCTTCAAAGTGTTCTTAACGATCACTGGCAATACACGCTGAGAGAAGACCCGATTACTGCCGGGCGAGTTGGCGTTTCCGATTACAACCGGGAACTGCCCGGGGTAACTGCAGAGGATCGTCAACGTCGTATAGAGGCTGAGCAGGCCTTTATCCGGCGCCTTGAGGCTATCGATCAAAGTAAGTTAAGTGCTTCAGACCGCGTTAATAGCGAGCTTCTTTCTTGGGTTCTTGCCAGCTCAGTTGAGGAAGAGGAACTGTTTCTCGACCGAATTCCCCTAAACACCTTCTCAAGTTTTTACGCAAGTGCGCTTGAGGCAAATAGTGGTTTGGCGATGAGGGATATCGCCGACTACGAGGACTATATTGCCCGTATCGGTGAATTTGGTCGCTACTTCGATGAGAACATTGCCAATATGCGCGAAGGTATTCGCTCTGGCTTTGTGTTGCCCAAAATCGTTGTAGAAGGTATAGCGCCAACGGTACGCGCTCAAGTATATAAAGATCCCAGTAAGAGCAGCTTGTATAAGCCTTTTGCTGAGATGCCGCAAAACATCGCGCCCGATGAGCAGAAGCGTCTGCGAGAGCAGGGCTTAGCTGTGATTAAGCAAGTAGCTATTCCCGCATTTGGACGGGTAGCGGATTTCCTTGAGGGCGACTACCTAAAGGCGGCCACAAAGACTTTGGGTGCTGAACAGATGCCTGGTGGTAGCGACTACTATCGCCACAATATTCGCTACTACGTGACCCTGGATCTGGACCCTGCGGAGATTCATCGCACGGGCCTTGCCGAAGTGAAGAGAATCCGCGCGGAAATGAAAGCTCTGATCAAGGAGTCAGGCTTTAAGGGCAGCTTTACAGAATTCACTCAATTCCTGCGCACAGACCCACAGTTTTACGCTAAAACGCCGGAACAGCTGCTCAAGGAAACGGCCTATATATCCAAGCGGATTGACTATGTATTGCCGGAGTTCTTTAACTTATTGCCGCGTACTCCCTATGGTGTGGTACCAGTCCCCAGTGAAATAGCACCTAACTACACTACGGCCTCCTATAATCCAGCCGCCATTGGCGGTACTCGCGGTGGTGCCTACTGGTTGAATACTCACGGGCTGGACCAGCGTCCCCTGTATGAGCTACCTGCTCTTACCTTGCATGAAGCTGTACCGGGGCATCATTTACAAAATGCTCTCTCGCAAGAGCTTGAAAATGTACCGGACTTTCGTCGCAACCTTTACCTGAGCGCTTATGGAGAAGGTTGGGCCCTTTATTCTGAACGACTGGGTAAAGAGATGGGACTGTACACCACTCCCTACGAGCACTTTGGACGACTCAGCTATGAAATGTGGCGTGCCGCACGCCTTGTGATTGATACTGGAATTCATTCTCAGGGGTGGTCACGACAGCAGGCATTAAACTTTCTTTCCAATAATACATCCCTCTCTCCGGCTAATGTACGTGCAGAAGTAGATCGCTATATATCCTGGCCGGGTCAGGCACTATCTTACAAGATGGGGGAAATTAAAATTCGACAGCTGCGAGCTCTTGCGGAAAAAGAGCTTGGCGATAAGTTTGATTTGCGATCATTTCACGATGCACTGCTAAGTAATGGTGCTTTGCCTCTTTCGATGCTGGAAGAGCAGATGCAGCGCTTTATTGAAGAACAGAAGTCTGCCTAAGCCTCCCCTGAATCCCATTCACAATCTGCGGGTGGGATTCAATCTTGTCAAGATGTCCTCTGTCGTAAGCAAAACTTTCTTTTAGATAGCTGAAAACACAAGCTCCTTTAGTGGCGTAAAATGCAATATTTTTGTCTCACATTTGGAGTGGAGGTTGTGTAGGCAATAAAGGTCTAATAATCACACAATAAGCATTCTTTTTAGATTAAATATCTGGTTATTCTTTTCTTTACATTTTTACGAGAGGTAAAATGAATATCTTTAAGTGCGTGATTTTTTTAGGCTTGTCACTGATAAGCCTTACGGCTTTTTCCTCAGCGAAAGTAACCGATAATATAACAATTGATTTTGAGAGTGCTGATAGATTAGTTGATATTTTATCTGGAGACAAAGTATCTGATGATCAATTAGATCAGCTAATGAGTTTGCAGGGGATACGAGCAACGATCCATCAAACCTCAAGATTTGACAGTAAAGCCAATACTGAGTCATTTCGGTCTAGTTTGATCGACGTTGTTGAAGGTAATCCAGTTAAAAATGATCCCTTTAGATTTCAACAGTTAAATGAACGATTGTCCGAAGTTGAAGATATACTCAAGATAATAAAGCGCAATCCTCAGCAATACTTAAATAGTGTAAAGAGGGGAATTGGTGATTATTCTCCTAAAGATATTTCCTTTGATGCCAATATTTTTATAGTAGTCGGGGGAACTTCTGACGGTTGGGCCCAAGATGATAACTTTTATATTGCCCTGCAGTATTTTAAAGGGGACTATGAAGGTTTACTGACGCTTTCAACACATGAGTTATATCACGTTGCTCAGTCCAATTTTTATGGTAAGGGAAAAAATCCAGACTCTAATTGTGAGAAAATATTAAATCAAACCCGCTTGGAGGGGATAGCCTCTATTGTGGGTTCTCCATTAAGTGTTACAGACGGAAAAGAGTACACAGAATGGTTTAAGAAAAAATTCAAGAGAAATTTACAACGAATAGATAGTAACTTTGTTTTATTTGAAACAATGCTTTTTCGTGCATGCATTGACTCAAGTTTAGACTTTGACAAAATCTATCATTTGGGTTTTTCTGCAGTATGGGATAGTCCTCTGTATTTTGTAGGTTTCTATATCGGCAATAGAATCGAAGAGTTAAAGGGTAGGGATTATCTGATTTCACTTTTGCAGGAATCACCTTCAGCTATGTTTAAAGCCTATATTAAGCTTTATAAAGATGAGAAAAATAAAGATTTAATAACATTTGATAAGCCGATTGAAGATATTATTCTTGCCATATAGTACCTAATCAAAACTCTAAGAGTTGGTTCTGGTAAATCTAGGCTCCTTGAGTAGGCGTCTAATTCTTTTGCTGTATACCTTAGCCTTCCCGAAATCATCTAGCTTAAGCAAATCATCGATCAATAAGTTTGAAAAAAGGTGTATATCTGTCTACTTTAAGTGGTACAGCCTTTATCAGACTTGATTATATTCAAATTAATTTACTTATTGCGTTTACATTTAACTCTGCTGCTTTGAGAGAATTATAAAGAGAATTTGTATGCCTAACAGTAAAGTTGGGGTGGTGATACCAACATACAATGAAAAAAATAATATTGTTAATACGTTGAACTCTATTGTTCATAATAATGCGACTGATGTAAAAATTTACTTATCTGACGATAATTCCTCAGATACCACCGTTGGGTTGGCCTCTGATTTTCTTCAGAAAAATAGAATCCCATATAAAATTATTTTAAACGATGGTAACAGTGGGGCAGGCTATTGTAGGAATAGTGCTCTCGATCAAATAGCTGAACCGCTGACTTTATTTTTTGATGCCGATGATCTAATCCTCCCAAATATGTTGGACCGAGCTGTTTCAATTGCTGTAAAAGTTAACAGTGATGTTTTGTTGATGGCCTATCAGTGTAGATTTCCGGGAAGCACTATTAATCTCGGTATGGCAGGTGATGACAATTTCATTTTCTACAGAGCGCTTAGAACCTTTGGTAACAGGGCTTTTTCCACTTTTGATCATGATAGAATTCTATGTTTAACACCCTTCCCTTGGAATAGATTGATTAAAACTAGTTATGCGAAAAGGGTTTCCCTTAGATTTTCACAAACGCCTGTACATAATGATGTGTTAGCACATTGGAATTTGATCACAAATGCTAAAGATATTGCATTATTTGAATCCCCTTTCTGTATTCATAATGTCGACTCCACAGGAAATAGGCTTTCAAATATTTCAGATGCACGGCGTACATCTGTATTACAGGTTTTTGATGAGGTTGAAGACTTCTTTAATAAGAATATTAATCTTAGAGATAGATTTTACCACTTGTATGTCAAAAGCAAGTTAGCATTGTTTAACTGGTGCTGGCGTAATCTTGACGAAGAGTATAGGGGGAGCTTTCAATCTCAGTTTACAAGATCTTTTCTATCATTGAGCAATGCGGATTTGAGAATGCTCTTTGACAAAGATCCAGATACTGCTAATTCTGTATTAGATTACCGAACTTCAGTGGTATGCGCATGATTTCGATTGTCGTTATTTCAAAGTCTAGCGGTGTCTATCTCAATACTTGTCTGCAGAGTATTATTCGACAGCAATACAAGGATATAGAGATTCTTGTCCTTCACTCTTGCGAAAATGATGGACGAAACCGGATTAATAACTTTACAGGTTTAATGCCCAGAGTTCGAAGTATTCATATTCCGAGTACTTCACAGATTGATGACCAGCTAATTTTTGAATTTGGAGTAAAAAATACTTTAGGAGAGTATGTTGGATTTATCGATGAGGGAGATTGTTGGTGCCCTACATTGATCCCTAAATTACAGGATATAGTCAATAGTGAGAATCCGGATATAGTATTTTTTAGCCATAATAAACCCCTAAAAAAATTCTCAGAATCCATTGGTGATAAATCCAGGTTTGTTTTAAAAATAAATTCTATAAATGTCAGGAGGTTGTATCGCAGGGGCTTTGTTTGTGGAAATAAAATATCTGAATTTATTTTGGGTTCCTGCGTTAATGGTCACTCTCTACATTGGATAACAACCGTCAAGGCTAAATCAATATTAGTTTTGCCAGAAATTGGGTCGTATAGTTTAGTCAACATGGATGAAAAGAAAAGTGATCTAATGGTTCAGCGATTGGTGAATCAATACCATTTTGTATTTGACTACTTAACAAAAAATGCTAGTGATGCGGATTATAAGAATGATCTTCTGGGGTGTTGGTTGCTGTATTTGATAGAATTACGACCGCTTTATGGTGATAAAAAAGTAATTTCTCTATTAACCAAATCAAAATTAGTCGAAAAATATACAGAAAGAGAATTTAATGAAGCTTTGGGCAATCTGAAGTTGGACAGAGATAAGCAGAGTTTGGTGAAAGAGTGGTATTCTGACTGCAATAAGATGGATAAATATTTAAATCTATTTTATAGGTTGCTACCATCAAAGCTATCTAGCTATATACGGCAAAATGGTTTTAGATACTCCATGAGCAGAGGTTTTCAAAATACTTATTATCGACTGCCTGACTGGGTAAAGCCACTGATAAAATTTACCAGGAAACGAGCCAGGAGAAGAGTTTCCAATGATGAATTGCTAGAGAGATTAGAATATCTAATAAAACAGAGCCGGTTTGAGCAGTATATGTCGATAATCAATGAGGATTTTGAGAGCAAGCTATCGAATCAAATCACCGAGATCAAGAAGGAGTTGATGGAGCTTAAAAAAGAAGTTCATTAAAGATCTTTTTAGATGCTCCATAAAACAATCCAAAATCTTAATGTTTAATCTGATTTTTCTGAGTTCCAGCCACCTCCATACCCTTCAGAAAATATAATCTATCCATCCCATAGAGCGGATATATTTTATTAACATTCCACCGCACATAAGAACTACCATTCCCCGTAAATAACCAGGATTAATTTTAAATAGAAAATGAGATCCCAGCCAGGCACCTATAACTTGTCCAATCATCATTAAGATTCCCGCAGCCCATAAAATTTGACCGGCAAATAAGAATACGATTAGAGATGCGATATTAGTGGAAAAATTGAGAGGTTTTGCATTGGCCGTGGAGGTTAGTAAATCCTGTCCCCTACAGGCAACGCCTGATAAGGCAAAAAATGATCCAGTTCCGGGGCCAAACATACCATCATAGTAACCAATAAATGGGATCACACCATATTGGTATTTCTTTCTTGAGACCTTGGGTTTAGTACTACTATGAGTAAGGGATGGAGAAACTATAAAATAAATAGCGATAAATAAAAGAATAGCAGGAATAATAAATGACAAAACATCAGTATTGATGAACTGTACTGCTATTGTGCCCATGGCTGCGCCAATAAAGGCAAATAGCATTAGATTTTTAATCCCATCCCAACTGATCCTGTTATTTCTAAGCATCATGTAGGTAGCAATTGCAGTACCAATACTGCCTTGTAGTTTATTGGTGCCCAAGGCAGCTAGTGGTGGGACGCCACTAAGAATAAGGGCCGGTACAGTTATCAGGCCGCCCCCACCTGCTAGTGTATCAAGTAGGCCCGCAATAACGGCGACGAAAAACAAAATAAACAATAACTCTACAGAGAGGCTAGCGAACTCCAAGAAGGTATCTCCTTTCGCTTGGTATTATGGTAGATAGTGATTAGTACCAAAAATAATTTTTTAGTCGGTTTGTACCGGAATTCCAAAATTAATAAATCGATTTTTTTCCATGCCACCACATTAGGAAATTCTCTCCCACTGAATATTGGGGCAGGGAGTGGCGGCTTCTTTTAATCCCCTGTTCCTGTTCCATCTCGGTTACTTTTAACTTGGCGGCTTCAAACCATGTCTCAGGATTATTCACTCCCTGATTGAGGGCTTCACCGTAAAGTGCGGAACTAAACCAGGTGCGCTCGGAATCATCGCTACATCCAAAGGAGCTGCGATCCGCAGCGGCCGAAGTAAAGATGACCCGATTGGGGCTATGTAGGGCTTCTACCCATTGACCGGAAAAGCAGGCTGAAACAACGATCCACTGGTACTGGGCGTTAATATTGTCCAGCAATCGTTGCCCATCTTTCAGTGAGAAGTCATTTAGGGGAATCTCCCCCTCGGCAATTTTGAAATCTCCATTTCGAGCACCATGGCTGACCAGGTGTATGAGAAGTAAATCTTCTTTGGGGTCCATTAACTGATCAATTGCATTAAGGCTTTCCTGGATACTGGTGCGGGTAGCCAGGGGGAAACCGTATCCGCCGCCGTTACTGAGGCGTAGCATACGTTGGTCAATGCTAAAGGCTTCATCGAGGCGCTCTGCCACCCAGTCCAGCTCCCTGGCAAATACTGGAGAGGTACCGTCACCACCTATCAGTAGGGTGTAAGTATCGCGTACGCCAGGTCTCTGTGAGGGGAGGGCTTCTATAGCATTATGTAAGCGCTCACTCTCACTGTAGAGCCTGGCTTCTGCTTGGGCACCGGGAATATCCGTCTGTGCGCGCCAGGCGTCTTCGCTGGGGTAATAAGTGCCATCGGAGAAATAACCAGGCTCTTCAATTTTGTTACCTTCAGCATCGGCAATAATTCGCATACCTTCACCTTCTGCTTCTCCATAGCGGAAAGTAGCACGGATAATCGTACCGTCGGGCTGTGTGAGTTCACCTTCGCCGGAATAGGAGCCGTATTCGAAATTGCCGGTATAACGATGACCATCGCTATCCGAATAGCTACCTTGTATTAAAAAACCGTTTTCAAAGCTGCCCTGATAAAAGCTGCCATCTTCTGCAGTGAGTTTGCCTTCACCGTGGGGATCAAAGTCTAAAAATTCACCATGATAGCTCCCACCTTCATCCCAATTTAAAGTACCGCTTTGCAGCTCCCCTTCATGGAATTCTCCCGCCCATTCGGTTTCATCACAGTTATAGCGGCCTTTGCCATGGAATTCTCCGTTTAGGAACTCCCCTTCATAGCTACAGCCATCACTTCCAGTTAACTCACCTTCACCTGTCATGCGACCTTCTCGAAAGTCGCCACGATAATAGCTGCCATTGGGCCATTCGAGCTGACCCTGCCCATGAAACAGACCGTTAAGCATCTCGCCTTTGTAAACAGAGCCATCTGGCAAGGCGGTACCACCTGCGAACTGGGTTGGCTCACAGGCGCTGAGTAAGAAAATAAACGGAGTCAAATAGGTGTATCTCATTCCATGATCCAGCGTCCGGCTTTTGGAATCAGACTAACAAAAAAAGATGCCAGAGGGCCTCTATGTTTTATTAAACTGGTCGAATTTAAGACCGTATTTATCTAAAAGTTGGCGTACCCGGTGTGAGTCGTTGTTGGATTTTTTTGAGGTGCGGCTCACTTGAAATAATTTGCGTCCGGCCTCTGCCATCGAATTGGAATCTGCACAAACCTGAATTAGCCCAGCTAGTTTGATTTGCTCGTAGTAATCCATCTGCTCGATGTGGTCACGCCCCAACAGTGTTTCGATACGGGCAAGGGGTAGCGATGAATCTGTGAGTGGGTTTTGCCATTTAATTCGCAACCTATGGATTTCCTCTTCCACTACCTGAGTCGTGATACGCCCACCGTCGGCGAGGGTACCCATACGCAGGATACTGGCGTTAAGGTCGCGAAAGTTCGCAGACCAGCTGGCCTCGCGGGAGCGCCCAAAACTCAGGTACTTTTCCCGTGCTGCTCTATTAAAGCTGACAAGATGCCCGGATTTCCTGGAGAAAGCCTCCAGCTCAAAATCTATATTGGGTTCCAGGTCTTCAATACGCTCTCGTAGAGAGGGCAGTCGGTAGGTCCATAGATCGATACGGGCGAGCAGGTCCGCGCGAAATTTACCTTCTTGGCAGAGCTGTACCAGATCCCGGTTGGTACCGGCGATCAGCTGGAAGTGACTGCTTACTTCCTTATCAGAGCCGAAAGGCATAAAGCGTTTGTGCTCAATCGCACGCAATAACATGGCCTGCTCATCCAATCCCAACTCACCGATTTCATCGAGAAACAGCAGGCCCTTATCTGCTTCCATAAGCAAGCCTGGCCGGTGGGTGGTGGCACCGGTATAGGCGCCTTTACGATGGCCGAACAGGGCGGACATGGCATTTTCGCCGCGCAGGGTGGCGCAGTTAACGGCTACCAGGCCACCTTCCAGCTTGCCCCGCTGCTTTCGTAGTTCAAAGACACGCTGGGCCAGCTGGGATTTACCTGCCCCTGTGGGACCGGTAATTAGTATGGGGGCGTCGGAGCGAATCGATACCTGCTCCAGCTGCTCGATCATCTGGTTAAAAGCGAGATTGTTGGTCTCGATTCCCCCCTTCAGATAGGTGGTGCCCTCCTGGTGTTCCCTCTGGAAGCGCGAGGCAATCTGGTCGTATTTGGACAGGTCCAAATCGATGATTTGGTATTCGCCCGGCAAGCTACTGTTCTTTCGCGCCGGGGAAGTTTGCAGCAGACGCCCGGGGAAATACCCCGCCTCTGTTAACAGGTACAAGCAGATCTGAGCTACATGGGTACCGGTGGTGATATGCACCAGGTACTGCTCGTCATCCGGCTTGAAGCTATAGGCGCGGGCGAAATCCAGCAGATTGCTATACACGCTCTCGAAATCCCAAGGGTCATTGAAGTTCACCCGGTGGTGGACCACTTCGGTCTCTGGAGAGACCCGCGCAATATCTTCTGTGACCTGGTCAGCCAGGCTTCTCGAGTGGTTGTCGAAAAGGAGCTCCAGCCTATCGATCAATAGGTCATCGTGCTGGCACATGGAAATGTTTGGGCGCCACTTATCCCAGCGCTTGTCGCCTTTGCCGCGCCGGTCCTTACTGGTACCGAGAATACTGATAGCGATTGTCTTCATGCTATCTAAAATATGATTTAACTATCAAAAAAGATAGATATTTATGAATCCCTTGTCTCAAGAAATCTACTAAAAAACCCTGAGATAGAAAATAAATCGTTAAAAAACAATAAGTTATAAGTATTTTTCAGCTGTTTGCAAAAGTTGGCACCCAATTCGCTATATCAATAACTAAATGAAACACATGAATACCAAGCGCGGTTTCAAAAGGAGTGGAAGATGAAACCAATGCCATATGAAGTAATGCAGGCAGGTGGGGTACCGATTAAGTCCTGGACCCTGGGTGTGCCTTTTGAAGATGAGGCCAAAGCGCAGCTCAAAAATATCTCGCAGATGCCATTCATCCATAAATGGGTCGCGGCGATGCCTGATGTACATCTGGGCAAAGGCGCCACCATTGGCAGTGTGGTCCCAACTCTGGGGGCAGTAATTCCCGCTGCCGTAGGGGTGGATATTGGTTGCGGCATGATGGCGGTTCGCACCAGCCTGACGGCGGCGCAACTGCCGGACAACCTGGCTGGAGTGCGCAGCGCCATCGAACGAGCCGTGCCCCACGGACGTACTGGCCGACACCGGGGGAGAGGGCGGGACAAGGGGGCCTGGGAGAATCCACCGGACGATGCACTTGCCGGTTGGGTGCCTCTGGCCGCCCAGTTTGAACTGCTCAAAGAGAGGCACCCGGTATTAAAAAATACCAATAATATCAATCACTTGGGGACACTTGGCACAGGCAATCACTTTATCGAGATGTGCCTGGATGAACAGGGAAGCGTGTGGTTGATGCTGCATAGCGGTTCCCGGGGAGTGGGAAATCGAATAGGCACTTACTTTATTGAGAAAGCCAAGCGGGATATGGAGCGCTGGCATATCCACTTACCGGACAGTGACCTGGCCTATTTCCCGGAAGGTACAGAGCACTTTGATGACTATGTGCAGGCAGTGGAGTGGGCGCAGGAGTTTGCCCGTATCAATCGCGAAGTGATGATGGCACGCACTATTACCGCGGTGAAGCAGGCCCTGGGGATGGATTTTGAGGCGCGTATGGAAGCGGTGAATTGTCACCACAATTATGTCTCCCGCGAGCATCATTACGGCAAGGATGTATTGGTGACCCGGAAAGGCGCTGTAAGAGCGCGTACCGGCGAAATGGGCATTATTCCCGGTAGTATGGGCGCCAAGTCATTTATTGTGCGGGGGCTGGGTAATGAAGAAAGCTTCTGTAGCTGTAGCCATGGGGCCGGGCGAGTGATGTCCCGCACCAAGGCCAAAAAGCTGGTCTCCCTGGAAGAGCATCGCGCGGCCACCGCCGATGTGGAATGCCGAAAAGACGAGGGCGTGATCGATGAAACCCCATCGGCCTACAAACCTATTGAAAAGGTTATGGCAGCACAGAAAGACCTGGTGGAAATCGTCTACACCCTCAAGCAAGTGGTTTGCGTCAAAGGCTGACGCGTTTTAGGCCAGGGATCGGCCGAACTAAATCAATTGCTAAAGCATGCAGGTTGCCGGGCGAATTTGCCGGGTTGCCGCAACCGAGTTTGAGGCCTTTAGCCCGTCAGCGGAGCCGGTTCTGAATCCCGGCCCGGCACCACCGCCTATGGCGGCAGGTGTACCCACGGGATAGAAGTTCAAACGCCTACTTTGTAGCTCATTTGGTAGAGCAGTCGATAACTTATCGATTGGTAGCAGGTTCGATTCCTGCCAAAGTCCCATCGTTATCCAAACGACCTGGAAAGAGGCGAGAGCCTGGGGTTCGACTCCCCATTAAAAATCTACCTGGGGTCCGATAGCCTCTCGATACGGTAAATAGGATTTAGCGATTTACTGCGGAGGCATTCTGGCAACTGTGTCGTTAATCGTGGGTCTGCCCTGTGCGATCCAGCGGTAAGATTTATGATTGTGTCTCCAGGCCAAGGATTTTGGCTGCAGGCTCAGGGGGAGCCAAGTGGGGAAAATCGTAATTCCTCTGCCGCTGGGCCCCGCTCGGCACAAACGGTTTACCACCTGTCGCTGGACGGGCCCCACCCTTGCGGCCCAATGGGGTAGCGCAGTATGGAAATGGAATAAAAGATAAGAACCATGATATCTCTGTTCAAAATATGGAAGAACGTGGATGTTGCGGATAGCGAGCGAGTGTTGCTATTTCGCCGCAACCGTTTTGAAGGGGTGCTGCCACCTGGCAGCCATCGTATATCCCTATTGTCCGGTGATGTACGGGCAGAAACTTACGATATTACCGATGTGGTATTCGGTGAAATCAAAGCCAAATTTTTGTTAAACACCTATGGTGAGATCCTTGGTGAATACCTGCAATCCTATGAATTGTCAGACCATCAGGTGGGATTGTTTTACCGGGATAATCACTTGGTCGATATTTTGCCACCGGGTACTTTTCGCGCTGTGTGGAAGGGCGGTGAATCCGTGCGGGTGGAAATCGTGGATATCTCTGAGGAATACGCCATCGATAAAAAAGTCCTGGGCTTACTGGGGCGAGGTGTACGTGCTGGACAAATGCGCACCGCCCTTCAGGCGGTAAACTACAACGAGATTCCCGATGAGCACGTGGGCCTGTTAATGGTCAACGGTAAGTTAGAAAAGGTGTTACAGCCCGGCTGTTATGGCTACTGGAAATACAACCGCTCTATCGAGGTCAAGGTACTGGACTTGCGATTGAAAACCATCGAAGTTAGCGGCCAGGAAATTCTGACCAAGGATCGGGTCAGCCTGCGTATCAACTTGACTGGCGCTTACAAAATTGCCGATGCAAAAAAAGTAGCGCTAAAGCTCAGCGATAGTACAGGTTTTATTTATCGCGAATTGCAGCTGCACTTGCGCGAGGCCGTGGGTACTCAAACCCTGGATAGCCTTCTGGCTGATAAGGACAGGTTGAATATTGTGATTGCGACCGGCATCCGCGACAAGCTGGCGAAATATGGTATCGAGCTTACCAGTGTGGGAGTCAAGGATATTATTTTGCCCGGTGATATGAAGATGATCCTTAATCAGGTTGTAGAAGCGCAGAAGGAATCTGAGGCAAATCTGATTAAGCGCAGAGAAGAAACCCAAGCAATGAGATCTCTGCACAATACCGCCAAGCTGATGGATAACAACCCGGTACTGTTGCGCTTGAAAGAACTGGAAGCTTTGGAACGGGTCAGTACCCGCATCGATAAAATTTCCGTATATGGCGGTCTCGATGGGGTGATGAATGAGTTGGTGAAGTTACGTCCTACGGCTTAAAGGCGCCATTCACCAAAAAAAGATGTAAATTTTAAGGAATTAAACAGTGATTGAGATAGACGGCGCCCAGGGGGAGGGCGGCGGACAGATTTTGCGGACTTCCCTCACCTTGTCTGTTTGTTTAGGGGTACCGGTTCGAATTAAGAATATTCGAGCGGGTCGTAAAAAACCCGGTTTGTTGCGTCAGCACCTAGCTTGCTTGCGAGCAGCCAAAGCAATTAGCCATGCCAAAGTTAGCGGCGAACAATTGGGTGCTTCGGAAATAACTTTTGCACCGGGAAAAGTGCGTCCTGGTAAATACCACTTTCCTATTGGTTCGGCCGGTAGTACCAGTTTGGTGTTTCAAACCGTGTTGTTACCGCTGTTATTGGCCGATAGTGTCAGTGAGCTGTGTCTTGAAGGCGGCACTCATAATAAAAAGGCTCCCAGCTTTGATTTTATAGCCCAGGCATATTTGCCCCTATTGGCTCGTATGGGCGCCGGCGTGGAAGTGGCCCTGGATGATTATGGTTTCTATCCTGCCGGGGGTGGCTCATGGCGCACACGTATCCAGCCGCTATCGCAATGGTCAAAACTGGAGCTGACAGAACGGGGTGAACTTCTGGATGCTGAAGCTGTGGCGACCTCGGCCCATATTCCTGCTCATGTGGCCCAGCGGGAGTTGGCGCAGGTACGTAAGAAGTGCGAATGGCGATCGGAGCGTCTGCATCAAAGGCAGGTGAAGTCCCAAGGGCCTGGCAATGTACTTTCCCTTCGTCTGCAATCCCAGCAAGTGACTGAGGTGTTTGAGGCTATGGGGGAGCAGGGTGTTAGCGCTGAGCGCGTTGCCGATCGCGCGATTCGGCAGATGCAGCGCTATATGCACGCCGGCGTACCTGTGGGCGAACATCTGGCCGACCAATTGATACTCCCATTGGTGCTGGGTGCCGGTGGAAGCTTCACTACCCTGAAGCCGAGCCTCCACCTCTTGACCAATATCGAAGTTGTGCGTCAGATAACAGGAGTGGCTATCGATTTGAACCAAATGGGAGAGGATCAGTGGCGAGTAGTGGTTGAGAGCCGCTAAGGGAAAATAAACGCCAATGACAGGTACAAGGGGCCGGGTTGCCCCAGCCCTGAGATATTGCCGGAACTGTTGGAAAAACTGTTTAAAAACAACAAGTTAGAGCTGTGACATTCCCTGCGGACGCAGGGGTAAACCGGAAGGCGATTAAAAGCCCTGCTTTCACACCTTTTGTTCCCCCGCATCTGCGGGGTCCTCCTATCTCACTAATAGCTATTTGGTTTGCCAGTCCCATCTTTGAGGTAATCCTGAAGGCTTCCTGGCAAATAGTAATCCCATCCGCTTTTGCACATCTTCCAGCATTTCATCTCCGGTGAGAGACCGATATGGGTAAAGGTGAGGCGGGTGCCACCGGGTTCGCTAGAAAATTCAAAGCGAAGAGTACTGCCCTGCCATTCTTGGGGATCATCAACCTGCTCAGAAACCATATTGGACTCTATACACTCAAGTTCGATTAACTTCTGCGGCACCAAAGCTTTGGCGCGAAACACCCAATAGGACTCGCCACCAAATCCGGTCTTGGCGGTATCACCCACTGCCAGGAAAGGGCCGCTAGTTGGCGTCCACCATTGGGACATCTTTTCAGCAACTGCCCGGTAAGCTTCTTCCTGAGTGACAGGGCTTAAGAAAGAGGTGGTGTAGTCAGGCATGATTGTCTTTCCCTTTTGTTTTCATTGCTGGAGCGAATTTGAATATAACTTTTAGCAGCTGGCATTACTTTCACAAGTTTTTAAGCCCATTAATTTTTCTGGTAAATATGAAAGCTATTTCGTTTTTTGTTAGTAGCCGCCAGCTTTGTATTTTCAACTGCGCTTAATCAATATTCTTTCCCGTAAGAAATTTTTATTCATAAACCTCCGGTAAATCTTTCTAAAAGCGAGGCATCAATCTGATATACATCAATAAATCGCTGGGTACTCCGCCTGCATAATTCACTCGCACTGGGATAACTGCTGTGATCGGTAATAGTTTCGATCATATTTGTGCAGTTGCCTTCCACCCAAAATATTTTTGCAAAGGAACGGCGAATGAAACAACAGAAATTGTCCACCGTAATCGCGGCCATCATCCTTGGCATTTCCGGCTCTCAGGGAATTGCAGCAGAGAATGAAAGCGCCACACTCACTGATGCACTGACTTCAGGGCAGGCGGGGGTAAATCTTCGTTACCGGATAGAAAATGTTGATCAGGACAATATGGACGATGTTGCTATCGCCTCAACCTTGAGAACCCGACTGAATTGGACCAGTGGCAGTTACCGTGGTTTTGATGCGTTTTTTGAAGTGGATAACATTAGTGAAATTGGCAACGACAATTACAATTCCACCGTGAATGGCAATACCGAGCACCCAGTGGTTGCCGACCCCCAGGGCACAGAGGTTAATCAAGCTTACTTAAAGTACAGTGGTTTTAACTCTATGGTGATTGCTGGTCGACAGCGCATTAACCTGGATGATCAGCGTTTTATCGGTGGTGTGGGCTGGCGCCAGAATGAACAGACGTATGACGGCCTGCGTTACCAATTTGGCGGGGAAGGGGAGTTACAGCTGGATTACAGCTATATCTACAACGTAAACCGTATTTTTGGTGAAGACAGTGACTTATCGGACCTGGATGGTGATATTCAACTATTTCATGCCAGCTATCCACTGGTAGAAGCGCATAAGTTAACTGCCTTCTTCTACAACCTGGATCTGGATAACGCTGAGAGATTCTCATCCCGTACTTTCGGTGCCGCTTACCGGGGAGATTTTGGCCTGTTTGAAACTCAGCTGAGTTATGCCCGCCAGGAGGATATCGGCAATAATCCCAGTAATTTTGCAGCCGATTATTATCTTGCTGAAGTTGCCGCACCATTGGGGCCGGTAAAAGGCAAGTTGGGTTATGAAGTTCTGGGTTCTGACGACGGTGTGGGTTTTAGCACACCACTGGCGACACTACACAAATTCCAAGGCTACACAGATAAGTTCATTGAAACTCCAGCAGATGGTGTTGAAGATTTATATATCGGTGCCAGCCTGGCGCTTGCCGGGGGAGATTTGGGAATTACTTACCACAGTTTTGAGGCCAATGAAGGTTCAGCAGATTACGGGACTGAGTGGAATATCAGTTACGGTCACGAGTTTAATGAATATTTCTCAGCGTTGGTAAAGTATGCCGCTTACGATGCAGATGAATACAGTGAGGATACCGATAAGCTCTGGTTGATGCTTACAGCAAAATTCTGATTTTTGTTAATTAACAATTTTTAGGTAGATATAAAAAAGCTGGGCTTGTACATAACGAAGCCCAGCTTTTCTTGTCTCAGCAGTAAACTCTGGCTTATAGATGCGCCAGTAAATTTGCAATCTACTTATCCATTGTTAGCAGGCCGGAAACCTCACCTTTGGGGTCCAGCTGGGTATGCAAGTTAACAAAGACCTTCCCATCCATTAGCGCCTTGCGATAGGGCTCCTCCACCATCCACTTGCCCATGATATATCCACTGGTGCCTTCAGCACATTTTTTTGCCAGGCCGTGCTTGCCCTTGTCAGTTTTAGTCTCTGGCCAGTCGGGAATCATACCCGGGTGATTGGGCATTCCGCAGATAGTTTGAATAATTGGGCCACTGGGTTTACCCGGCTTGCAAATAGGGGGCTCTTTGCCATCGCCTGCACATTGCATATGGAAGTGCGACATTGCCACCCCGCCCTTTGATAGATCGCTGTAGCCCACCATAAAGTGCAGCATATGTGACTGTTTGTCGTAGGCGCCAATAAAGAATCCATCGGCATCTTTAGGGGTTTGTGGATTCACCTTCTTGCCGAGCATATTCTCATTAGCAGTGGTTAAGTCAGATTTAAAGATGGTGAACATCTTGTCATTGCCCGCTTTGGACCAGGCTTTCTCACCACCAGCCCCATGCTTGGCAGCTGATGGATCTTTCTCTTTTT
This sequence comes from Microbulbifer maximicatervae (SeqCode), assembly GCF_052467955.1. Taxonomy (NCBI): domain Bacteria; kingdom Pseudomonadati; phylum Pseudomonadota; class Gammaproteobacteria; order Cellvibrionales; family Microbulbiferaceae; genus Microbulbifer; species Microbulbifer maximicatervae (SeqCode). The sequence continues at coordinate 213,118 of NZ_CP174329.1, read as the reverse complement.
TGTTATGGCTATCGGAAACAGTGAATGCAGAATAGGCCAGCAGAAATACTGCCAGCATTAAGAAAGTGGCTCTGGGCAATGAACTCAGCTTCATAAACCTCTCCTCTCTATTAAATCGATATAGTCATTGCTTGATGGAATGGTTGGATGCCAGGCCATCGAGGAAGCTGATATTCACCAATGTAATCGGTGTGAATCACGGGATAGGCTAGCGATAAGTACTTGTAGCATATGGGCTAGCAATTGGCCCTTGGGGGTCAATTTAAGAGTCAGTATTTTTGACGATAGCTACTTGGGTGTCGGAGGGGCTTCAGGGTGGAAGAGCGCTTGGATAGGTAATAAGGTCGTTGAAGATAGTTACTACTTGGGTGGAAGGAAAGAATACACCGCACTCGAGACACGCAGTGAATACATCCCTGTAAGCTCCTAATCGGCATCCATGCCTCATAGGGTCCCGAGTGCGGTGTATTTTCTCCTTCTCCCTTTTTAGTAATAAAGATACTGGCGGATTTCGAATGATAGGGGCGGCAATTATGTGCTCGCCCCAAGTGACCTTTCATAAAGGTAGAGAGTTATCACCCCACGTCTTTCCACACCAATTCCCGCTCGCGGGCGTAGAGGGGAATAAAGTTGAAACGCACTTCGGTGCCCCCTTCGTCGCGGCGGCGGATATTCAGATTGCCATTTAGGTTGCTGGCGCGCTCTTGCATGATCGACATACCGAAGTGATTGCGTTTCTCCGGCGCGTTGCTGATACCGATGCCGTTGTCGAGGATGCGTACATTGAGGGAGTGGTTGTCGGCCTGGGTCAGGCTGATCTGCACCATATCGCCCTGGGAGTGGTACACAGCGTTTTGCGAGGCCTCGCGCACCAGTTGTAACAGGTGAATTTCCTCGTGGGGAGTTAGGGGCACCTCGTCCAGATGGTAATCCAGCAGCACATTAATTTGCGGGTGCTGCTCGCGGTAAGCGAGGATAGATTGCTCCAGGATACTGCGCAGGCCGCCGGGACCTATTTGCAGTCGGAAGGTGGTGAGCAGTTCGCGCAGCTGGCGGTAAGAGGAATCCAGGCCCTCTTTCAGCTCGGTAATAATCTCCTCTACCTTGGACTTGTCCACCTGCTCACTGCGATTGGCGCGGTTGAGTCGGGTAACCTGAATTTTCAGATAGGACAGGGATTGGGCCAGGGAATCGTGTAGCTCCCGGGCGATGATCGCGCGCTCGTCCAGTAGGGCAACACGGCGCTCCTGAGCCTCTCGCTCATTAATGGCGATGGCCGCAGTGACACTGTCGGCAAAGGTAGCCAAGCGTTGCTGCTGTTCTTCATCAAGGCTCTCACCTCGGGGTAGGGTGCAGGTGAGTACACCGTAATTGCGTTTGTCCACTTCCAGTGGGAATCGGTACACGCGCTGTTGGTCTTCATCAGAGGGGCCGCAGGTGTTTACGCAGATATGGCATTCACTGCCTGTGCACTGGGCATTACCGAGTCCTTGAACCAAATGTTCATAGGGCGCTTCCCCCTCCGGTGTCATCAGACATAGGTCGAGGTTATTCAAGCTGGCGACATTGGCGAACTCTCCCAGCCACTGGCCCAATTCCGCTCCCGAGAGTGGGCCTTCGCTGATCCGCCGAGCCAAGCGGTACTGGAAGTCCAATGCCTCATGGCTCTTCTGTAACTGTGAGGTTTTCAACTCCACGCGATGGGCAAGATCCCGGTGAGTCGCATGAATTTCATCGCTCATATAATTGATGGTGCGTGCTAAAACCCCCAGCTCGTCCTCGCTGTTAATCTCCAGGCGGTTTTGGTTGAAGTCTCCCTGGGCGATGCTCAGGGAGCGATTGGTCAGCTGCTTTAGAGGCTGCTCCACAGAGCGGTGCAATATGCACAGGGAGAGATACACCAGGGTTACAATGGCAAATAGTGACCCCACCTGCACCAAACGCAGCAGGCTTATTTTTTCCTCGGCGATGGTCTGATAATCAAACACCAGTGTGTCCACATCACTGATAAAGGGCTCCAGACGGTTGGCTAACTGCAAGGAGTCCATAGAAGTGCGCCCGGCGGCAATGGACTCCAGCAGTGGGCGGATTTCGCCCTCCCAGCTTTCGATTACCTTGCGGTAATTGCGGGCTGCGGGCAGGTTATCGCTGGCGGTGAAGTCGGAAATGCTGAGTACCCGGGTCAGGCGTGCGGTCACCTCGTCTGCCAACTCAGCTGTGGTTTCGACATCCCCGGAGGGTGCGGTGGCCGCAAGTCGGTAGCTCATAGCCCGCAATGATCCGGCGAGGTTAACGGCGGCGGCATCGTTTTCGGCGGCATCGGAGATAATATAGGACGCCACCATAGAGCTCAGTGCTACCAGCACAGTGAGCAGCATCAGGGTGCCGATGCGGTAGACGATGGACTGTCGAATTCGGTTCAGCATATCGGATTCACTTCGCCCTGGGGCGGTTGTGGATGGCTGATCTCTATTGTGCCGTCCATTGGCGCACAAAGTTGTGGGTACCACTAAAGATCGCCAGTTTTGCACATAATTTAACCTGACGCCTGTTTTTTGCACAGAGGCCCTGTTATTGCTGGGATAGGGCTCCACCATAGCGGCCCCCTGGCGTCGTTTCCCTACCCACTCGGGGGTAGTCCGTCGCTTTTCTACCCCTTTTTGGTCAGGTGATCCTGCCGTCCCTCCCTTTTATATTCCCGGTAAACCGATGCTTTAACCGCATGCCGATGCCCTGGGAGTACCGCATGAGCCATTTCCTGGACCGACTGAAATATCTGAAGAAACAAAAAGAGCCCTTTTCCGGAGGACACGGGGAAAAGACGAATGACGACCGCAGCTGGGAAGATGGCTACCGTCGTCGCTGGCAGTTCGACAAGATTGTGCGCTCCACCCACGGGGTGAACTGTACCGGCTCTTGCAGCTGGAAGATCTACGTCAAAGACGGCCTGGTCACATGGGAAACCCAGCAGACTGACTACCCGCGCACCCGCCCGGACCTGCCCAACCACGAGCCTCGTGGCTGCCCCCGTGGTGCCAGCTACTCCTGGTATATGTACTCGGCTAACCGCCTCAAGTACCCGAAAATCCGCAAACGTCTGGTAAAACTCTGGCGCGAAGCCAAGTTGAGACACAGTGATCCGGTGGAGGCTTGGGCCAGCATTGTTGAGGACCCGGCCAAGGCCAAGTCCTATAAAGAACGCCGGGGAATGGGTGGCTTTGTGAGGATCAAGTGGGATGAAGTCAATGAGCTGATTGCCGCTTCCAACGTCTACACCACCAAAAAATACGGACCCGACCGGGTGACCGGCTTCTCGCCGATTCCCGCTATGTCCATGGTGTCTTACGCTGCCGGTGCCCGCTATCTGTCTCTGATCGGCGGCAACTGCCTGAGTTTCTACGACTGGTACTGTGACCTGCCGCCCGCCTCACCGCAGGTCTGGGGTGAGCAAACCGACGTACCCGAATCCGCCGACTGGTACAACTCCAACTACCTCATCGTATGGGGCTCCAATGTGCCTCAGACCCGTACCCCGGACGCACATTTCCTCAGTGAAGTACGTTACAAGGGCGCCAAAACCTGTGTGGTCACCCCTGACTACTCAGAGTGCTCCAAGTTTGGCGACACCTGGCTGGCACCGCGCCAGGGTACCGATGCGGCTCTGGCGATGGCCTTCGGCCATGTGATCCTGAAAGAATTCCACGTCGACAAGCCCAGCGCCTACTTCACCGAGTATGTGCGCACCACCACCGATATGCCGATGTTGGTGACCCTGGAAGAGCGCGACGGCAAGCTGGTACAGGGCCGATTCCTGCGCGCCTCTGACCTGGCGGACAACCTCGGCCAGGATAACAACCCGGAATGGAAAACCATCGGTGTTAATCACGATGGCCAGCTGGTTTCCCCTCAGGGCTCCATGGGCTATCGCTGGGGAGAGCCCTCAGCGAAAGAAGGCCGTGGCAAGTGGAATATTGAACAGCGCGATGGTCGCAGTGGCGAAGAGTTGGAGCTGAAGCTCAGCCTCAAAGACTGCGCCGATGAAATCGCACAGGTCGCCTTCCCCTATTTCGGTGGCCAGACCCACGAGCACAACTACTTCCAGCACACCGAACACGATGAAGTGATCGACTACAAGGTGCCGGTGAAGCTTGTTCAAAACAAAGATGGCGAGATTCTAAAAGTAGCCAGCGTCTACGACCTGACCCTGGCGAACTACGGTGTCGAGCACGGCCTCGACGACCCCAACTGTGCGCAGAGCTACGACGAAGACAAGCCCTACACCCCCGCCTGGCAGGAAAAGGTGACCGGCTGTCGTCGCGAGAATGTCATCCAGGTTGCCCGTGAGTTTGCCAACACCGCCGACAAGACCCGTGGACGCTCCATGGTAATTCTGGGTGCCGGACTCAACCACTGGTACCACATGGATATGAACTACCGCGGGATCATCAATATGCTGATGATGTGCGGTTGTATCGGCCAGAGTGGCGGTGGTTGGGCTCACTATGTGGGACAGGAAAAACTGCGTCCGCAGACCGGCTGGACCCCACTCGCGTTCGGTCTCGACTGGCAGCGTCCACCGCGCCATATGAACGGTACCTCCTTCTTCTATAACCACGCCAGCCAATGGCGCTATGAGAAGCTGGAGATGGATGAAGTGGTTTCGCCGCTGGCCGACAAGAGCAAGTGGCAGGCTTCCATCATCGACTACAACAGCCGCGCCGAGCGCATGGGCTGGTTGCCCTCCGCGCCGCAGCTGGGGATCAACCCCCTGCAACTGACTAAAGATGCCGCCGCCGCCGGTATGTCTGCCAAAGACTACACGGTTCAGCAGCTCAAGCGGGGTGCGCTCAAATTCGCCAACCAGGACCCGGATAACCCGCAGAACTTCCCGCGCAATATGTTTATCTGGCGCTCCAACCTGCTCGGCTCCTCTGGTAAGGGCCACGAGTACATGTTGCGCCACCTGCTTGGTACCAAGCACGGTTTGATGGGCAAAGACCTGGGTGAAGAAGGCGGCAAAAAACCAGAAGATGTGGCCTGGCATGACGCCCCCAGCGAGGGCAAAGTGGATCTGCTGGTGACACTGGACTTCCGTATGTCCACCACCTGTCTCTACTCCGACATCGTATTGCCGACGGCCACCTGGTATGAGAAGGACGACCTCAACACCTCAGACATGCACCCCTTTATTCACCCGCTCACCAAGGCGGTGGACCCGGCCTGGGAAGCGCGAAGTGACTGGGAAATTTTCAAAGGCATAGCGAAGGAGTTCTCCAACCTGACCGATGGCCACCTGGGGGTGGAAAAGGATCTGGTGACTCTGCCGATTCACCATGATACCCCCGGAGAAATCGCCCAGCCGTTCGGTGTACAGGCTTGGTGGAAAGGCGAGTGCGACCTGATCCCCGGCGTTACCGCGCCGAGCATGATTGAGGTGGAACGCGACTACCCCAATACCTACAACCGCTTTACCTCTATCGGCCCGCTGCTGGAAAAACTCGGCAACGGCGGTAAGGGCATCAGCTGGAATACTGATGACGAGGTGGACTTCCTCAAGAAACTCAACCGCACTTGGAAAGATGAGACTGCTCGCGATGGCCGCGCCCGTATCGACAGTGCGGTAGATGCTGCCGAAATGATCCTGTCACTGGCCCCTGAAACCAACGGCCAGGTAGCCGTGAAGGCCTGGGAAGCCCTCGGTGAGATTACCGGTCGCGATCACACCCATTTGGCCAAGCCCAAGGAAGACGAAAAAATTCGCTTCGCCGATATCGTGGCGCAGCCTCGCAAGATTATCTCCTCGCCCACCTGGTCTGGCCTGGAAGATGAACATGTGAGCTACAACGCCGGCTACACCAATGTGCACGAGTTGATCCCCTGGCGCACCATCACCGGCCGCCAGCAGTTCTACCAGGATCACGAGTGGATGCGTGACTTCGGCGAGAACATGTGTGTGTACAAGCCGCCGATCAACCTGAAAACCGTGCAACCGGTGCTGAACCAGAAGCCGAACGGTAACAAGGAGATCCTGCTGAACTGGATCACCCCGCACCAAAAGTGGGGCATCCACAGCACCTACTCCGACAACCTGCTGATGCTCACCCTGTCCCGTGGTGGACCCATCGTTTGGATGAGTGAGTACGACGCCAAGTTGGCGGGTATTGAAGACAACGACTGGATCGAAATCTTCAACGTCAACGGCGCCATTGCTGCCCGCGCAGTGGTATCTCAACGAGTGCCCGACGGTATGGCCATGATGTATCACGCCCAGGAGCGCATCGTGAATACACCGGGAGCGGAAACTACCGGTACCCGGGGCGGTATCCACAACTCCGTAACCCGCGCGGTGATGAAACCCACCCATATGATCGGTGGCTACGCCCAGCAGTCCTACGGCTTCAACTACTACGGCACTGTGGGCTGTAACCGGGATGAATTTGTGGTGGTCAGGAAAATGAACAAGGTCGATTGGCTCGATGGTGAAGACGTCAAAGAGCCGACGCGAGAGGAGGTGTAGCAATGAAAGTTAGAGCCCAGATAGGCATGGTGCTGAACCTCGATAAATGTATCGGCTGTCACACCTGCTCGGTGACCTGTAAAAATGTGTGGACCTCCCGCGAGGGGGTTGAATACGCCTGGTTCAATAACGTCGAAACCAAACCCGGTGTTGGCTACCCCAAAGAGTGGGAGAACCAGGACAAATGGAACGGCGGCTGGACCCGCAAGAAGAACGGTAAATTGCAGCCGAAGATCGGTGGCAAGCACCGCGTACTAGCCAACCTGTTTGGCAACCCGGATATGCCGGAGATCGACGACTACTACGAGCCGTTTGACTTCGACTACCAGAACCTGCACAAGGCACCGGAGCAGAAGCACCAGCCGGTAGCGCGCCCGCGCTCGCTGATTACTGGCGAGCGTATGGAAAAGATCGAATGGGGCCCCAACTGGGAAGAGATTCTCGGCACCGAATTCGAGAAGCGTAAAAAGGACAAAAACTTCGAGCAGGTGCAGGCCGACATTTACGGTGAATTTGAAAACACCTTCATGATGTACCTGCCGCGCCTGTGCGAACACTGCCTCAACCCGGCCTGTGTTTCTGCGTGCCCCAGCGGTGCCATCTACAAGCGCGAAGAGGACGGCATTGTTCTGATCGATCAGGACAAATGTCGCGGCTGGCGCATGTGCGTATCCGCCTGCCCATACAAGAAGATCTACTACAACTGGAAAACCGGTAAATCTGAGAAGTGTATCTTCTGTTACCCACGTATCGAGGCGGGTCAGCCAACCATCTGCTCCGAGACCTGTGTGGGCCGTATCCGCTACCTGGGGGTGTTGCTCTATGACGCAGACCGCATCGAGGAAGCCGCTTCTGTAGAAGACGAAAAAGCGCTCTACCAGGCCCAGTGCGATATCTTCCTCGACCCCAGCGACCCCAAGGTCCAGGAAGCTGCCCGCGCCGAAGGTATCCCCGAAGCCTGGCTCGAAGCTGCGCAAAACTCCCCGGTGTACAAGATGGCTATCGATTGGCAGATCGCCCTGCCGCTGCACCCGGAATACCGCACCTTGCCCATGGTTTGGTACGTGCCACCCCTGTCTCCGATCCAGAACGCAGTACAGGCTGGCCAAGTGGAAACCGTTACCGTGGGTCGCGGCGCCGAGATCCCCGATCTCTCCACCCTGCGTATCCCGCTGCAATACCTGGCCAACCTGCTCACCGCCGGCGACGAGAAGCCAGTGGCCCGAGCCCTGGAACGCATGATTGTGATGCGCGCCTATATGCGTGGCATCCATGTGGACGGCATTCAGGAGCGCGAATTGCTGGAAGAGGCTGGCCTGACCGTAGCCCAGGTAGAAGAGATGTATCGCTACATGGCACTGGCCAATTACGAGGATCGCTTCGTGGTGCCCTCAAGCCATAAGGCCTACGCCGAAAACGCCTACGACATGAAGTCCTCTTGTGGTTTCAGCTTCGGCAACGGCTGTAGCACCGGCAACGACAGCACCAATATTTTCGGTGGCAAGCAACAAGCGGTGCGCGAAGTAATACCCGCCAAAGTAGTCGACTAAGGTCGAGCGGAGAATACCGATGAAAGTACTAAACCTGATCGCCCGCCTGCTGGATTACCCGTCCGATGAGCTGGTGGCGCACCTGGATGAGCTGACCAGCTGGTTGGCTGAATCCGAGGATCTGGATGCTCCGTTGCGCGACAAGCTGCTGGCATTTATCTCCCATTACGAGCGTATGGATGCGCTCGATTGGCAGAGCGAATACGACGGTTTGTTCGAGCGCGGTCGCGCTGTATCCCTGCATATCTTCGAGCATATCCACGGCGAATCCCGTGATCGTGGCCAAGCCATGGTAGACCTGACCGCGCGCTATCGCAGCGCCGGCCTTGAGCTGAATGAGCGCGAACTGCCGGATTACCTGCCCACCTACTTGGAGTTCTGTGCCACCCAGGGGGAAGCAGCCTACGGCTGGGTTCACGATATTACCCATGTGATAGCCCTGTTGAGCGCGCGCTTGTCCAAGCGTGAGAGTCCCTATCACCTGCTGATGGATGCGCTCTTGCAGATGGCCGGGGTATATGTCGATCTGACAGCACTCAAGGAAGAAGTCGCCAACGAAGAGCGTGACGATACCCCCGAGGCGCTGGACAAGATCTGGGAGGAAGAAGCCGTTAGCTTTAGCGGCGCCAACAATTGCGACCAGTCAATAACGCGGCCCAGCAATGCGCAGCTGCGCGACGGCCAGCCCCTCAACTGGGCCAACGCCGCGCAGAATTCTGCCCAGCCCGCACCACAGGAGTAACAAGATGAACTATCTGAATACGCTGCTCTTCGCCATCTACCCCTTTGTCGCCCTCACGGTATTTCTGGTGGGTAGCCTGATCCGCTACGACCGGGATCAGTACACTTGGCGCACCGGCTCCAGTCAGTTGTTGGAGCGCAAGCAATTGCGCATCGGCAGTTACCTGTTCCATATCGGGGTGATAGCCATTCTCGCGGGCCACTTTGTCGGCCTACTCACACCCAAAGCGGTGTGGCACTTCCTCGGCATTGAAGCTTCCACCAAGCAGATGATGGCAATGGGGATCGGTGGTTTCTTCGGGGTGATCTGCTTTATCGGTCTCACCATTCTGGTGAAGCGCCGCCTCACCAACAAGCGAGTACGCGCCACCACTTCCAAAATGGACTTGGCCATACTGCTGATGCTCTACGCGCAATTGATCCTCGGCCTGATCAGTATTGTGGTATCTGCCGGCCATATGGACGGTGCTGAAATGCTCAAACTGATGGCTTGGGCTCAGTCCATTGTCACGCTAGATGGTGCCGGTGCAGCTGCTGCAATCAGCGGAGTGAACATCATTTACAAGCTGCATATTTTCCTCGGCATGACACTGTTCCTGCTGTTCCCCTTCAGCCGCCTGGTACACGTATGGAGTGTTCCGGTGCAGTACTTCCGCCGCAATTACCAGGTAGTCCGCGCCAAAGCTGCGCGCTAATCCCTGCAACTATTAAATGGCCCGCCATGAGCGGGCCCAGTGTGGAGTTGAGTCATGAATACATTACTGGCCACTGATGCTGCCGGCGGCGAATTTGAGATGGCCGAGGTAGTGGCCGTCAACGGAACTGAAATCCCCGCCGACCTGATCTACCAAGAGATGCAGTACCAGCCTGCCGATTCTCCGCGTCAGGCGATCTACTGCGCCGCACGCGCTCTGGTTATCGGCTGGCTGTTACGAGATCGAGCTGCAGGGCAGGGTCTCTGCGCTGCCGATGAAGACTTGCACAGTGAGGCTTTCGATCGCGCAGTCTCAGATCTATTAAAAGGCGAGCTACAAGTGAACCCGGCAACCGACGCCGAGTGCCGCGCTTACTTCGAAGCCCACCCGTATAAGTTCCGCTCCGATCCCCTCGCAGAAGTGCGCCATATCCTGATCCCGGCCGCACCGGATGACTCCGAGGCCTGCGCCAAGGCACGCACCGCAGCCGAGAATATGCTGGAACAGATTCGCGCCGACTCCAATCCGCTACAATCTTTCGCTCGTTTAGCCCAATCCCACTCTGCCTGCTCCTCCTCCGAAGCCGGTGGTAGCCTCGGCCAAGTGGGGCGCGGTGACACCGTCGCCTCCTTCGAGCGTGCAGTGTTCGAGCAGGGCACCGGATTGGTAGCGGAACCCGTGGAGACTCCCTACGGTGTGCACCTGATTTATGTGGAGCAATGCGAACCGGGCCGCCCACTGGAATACGAATATGTCTCGGAGCGAATCGAGGAATACCTGACCGAAAAACGCCGCCGCCGGATGACCAGCGACTACCTGCAAAAAATGGTGCAGGCCGCGCAAATCTCTGGCCTGGATTTATCGGGGGAGGCCCACTGAGGTGGCAGAGATTCGCCAATTGTTCGCGCGCAATCGCGCCTGGGCAGAGGATAGGACGGCACAGGACCCGGAGTTTTTCCAACGCCTGAGCCGCCTGCAAGTACCCAAGTATTTATGGATCGGCTGCTCCGATTCCCGCGTGCCCGCCAACGAGATTGTGGGCATGGCACCGGGGGAGCTGTTCGTTCACCGCAATATCGCCAACGTGGTGGTACACACAGACTTTAATTGCCTCTCGGTGCTGCAATACGCCGTAGAAGTACTCAAGGTGGAACACGTGGTGGTGTGTGGCCATTACGGTTGTGGCGGCGTACAGGCCGCCATGGGCCACAGCGAATGTGGCCTGGTGGATAACTGGTTGCGCCATATCAAGGATGTCTACGCCCGCCACCGGCAAGAGCTGGAATCCCTCGATAAAGAATCCCGCTCAGCGCGCCTTTGTGAATTAAATGTGATGGCGCAGGTACAAAACCTGGCCATGACCAAAATAGTCCAGCACGCATGGGACCGAGGCCAACGCCTGAGCCTGCACGGCTGGATTTACGATATTCGCGACGGCCTGATTAGAGATCTGGGAATGCGGATGGACGACCGCGGCCAGGTGCCAGAGATTTATCATGTTTATGGTGAGGTGCAGGAGGAGGGGTGAGTTTATAACTGCTTTATCCCCTTCGAGACCATAAGTATAAATAGCGCAGTTGCATTTAAATATTTTTAGAAATGCAGCGTTTGATTCCACTTCGCTTCTGCTAAAGCCGACGACTATCAGCATCAGCATCAGCATCAGCATCAGCATCAGCATCAGCATCAGCATCAGCATCAGCTGGGGCGGAGCGATACCTCCGTATCTTTCCAAACTGCAAAGAGGGTAACCATAAATACCGTTATCATCAATCACAGGTTCGACCCATGCTTATCTCTATTTCTTCTAACTCCCAATACTGCACTGAATGCAAAGCACAGCGATTAAATCCCTAATATGATGAATAAATAGCGGTTTATTACTAATAGGGCCCTCAAATACCAGAATTACCCAAGCTGCGAAATAAAGCCAATGCACTCAAGATCGCGGGATACTGGCGTAATAAGAGCTAGAGATAGATTTTGGTGAGGAGATAATCCGTTAGCAAAAATTGAAGGCCAAACCCTAGAACGAGCTGAGTAACTTTTAGAAGTACAAAACCAAATTGATCATTTGAACATCAATTTGGATATGTGAGTTATACGCTAAAATCTCTCTTTCTCCTATTCTGCGCTTGCTGCTCCCCGTAGCACTCTGCTTTTCCTAAAACGCTACTTTCTATGCCACTTTATCGCCTGAAGTCTATCTGATTTTCGAACATCGATAGGAGACAAAAATATTTATCTTAAAACCTTCGATTACTGGAAACTCAATATTTGAAAAATATTCAAATTTAGTAACAAGAAATTAAGGATAAGCAGACAAAGATAAAGAGTTTTACGCCCCCAGATTGTGGCTTACTTATTATAAATAAATATATTCGCGAATAAATGAAAATCATTAAGTAATTTATAAATTCATAAAATTAATAAACACTCCCGATATTTATCCTCACGAAAAAAATATAACTAAAACTGGCATCAAATACCATGTTTATCAAAATTTGTATCCCTCCGAACTGACGAAGAAAAGCGTCTTATAGGAGTGGAGATAAGAGGACTTGGAAGTTGAATATTACTGCAGTTTAAGTGGGCCCAATTTTTTGCTTCTCCAGCGATGATTAATGTAGATGCGTTACCCGTAAGGGATGAATACCCAGCGTATTCATGCTTCTACCTATTCTAATTACTAAAAATAGGAAATAATGAACATGAAAAAGATCCTTACCGCGCTCGCCCTGGCAATTGTTAGCACCGGCGCAGCCGCTGACACCTGGTCTCCCCAAGGTACCATTGGCCTGGCCAATGTCGGTGATATAAAAGTATCTAAGGGTATAAATCTTACTTGTGGTCTATCTGGTAGTTCTACTACAAATTCAGCAGGTAACGCCTCCGTGGGCAGCTTGTCATTGAATACTGGTTTCCTTTGTGGGTCAGTTAGCTTTACCAATCTGCCCTATACATTGGTAGGTAATGCAGGGAATACCGTTACCCTAAAAGATGTAACTGTTGCAGCTATTACCGGCAATTGTTTTGGTGATATTACCGGTAGTTTTAACCAATCTACCGGAGAAATTACTTTTAATGCCGCGGTACTCCCAAGCGTTGGTATTGGTAGCGATTGCAAAATAACCGGTACTATCTCCACAAATCCCCAGGCATCTTTCGTGCCATAAGTAACCTTTAATAGGTCAATATCTAAAGTAGAGTAGTCAGAAAGTACTGGCTGCTCTACTTTTGCCCGGTCTGTATATTCAAGGAAAATAAAGAAATCTGTTTTTAGGTAACCTCTGATCAACGAAGTATTTTTTCTAGAATTAAGCTGAATAGCCTAAAATGAATTTTTCACGCGCAAACGCTTAATTTTCTCGTAATAGATCTCTGATTTTTCACCTGAAGTCCTCAATAGGAAGATTTCAGGTCCATCCTCCCCAGGCAGTCAAATATTTTCTTCTTTTAGTCAGTTGGTAGAGCCTGCTAGCGAGCACAGTCTCTCAGTATTTTTTACCAGTCCCCGATAGCGGACTTTGTCATAACCAAATACCAGCTTGATGTAGCGAAAGGGGTGTTCGACCTTCGCTCTTATCTGCGACTTGATCTTTTCTGCCTTACGGAGCGCATCACGCCCTGGAAGAGTTTTTAGCTTGCTCGGCTTCACTGCTATGTACCAATCCGCCTCCTGTACTTATAACTCTTCACGCTTCTCCATATCAATGTACCCAGAGTCACTCTAAAACTGGCATCAAATACCATGTTTATCAAAATTTGTATCCCTCCGAATCGATGAATAAAAGCGTCTTATAGGAGTGGAGATAAGAGGACTTCGAAGTTAAATATCAAAGCAGTTTAAGTGAGCCCGATCTCTCGCTTCTCAAGCGACGATCAATGTAGATGCATTACCCGCAGGAGATGGATACCTATCCTACTCACGCTTCTACCTGTTCTAATTACTAAAAACAGAAAACAATGACAATGAAAAAGATCCTTGCCGCACTCGCCCTGGCTATTGTTAGCACCGGCGCAGTTGCTGACACCTGGTATCCTCAAGGTACTATCGGTATGGCCAACGTCGGTGATATAAGAGTATCCAGTAGTTACCACTTTACTTGTGGTCTATCCGGTAGTATTACTATAGATTCAGCTGGTAACGCCTCTTTGGGCAGTTTGTCACTGAATACTGGTTTTCTTTGTGGAGCAGTTTTCTTTAACAATCTGCCATATACATTGGTAGGTAATGTAGGTGATACAGTTACCTTAAAAGACGTAACCATTTCAGGTGTTACCGGTAATTGTTTTGGTGATATAAACGGTGATTTTAACCAATCTACAGGAGAAATTACTTTTAATGCTGCAGTAATCCCAAGAGTTGGTATTGGTACGGACTGCGAGATAAGCGGAACTATCTCCACAAATCCCCAGGCATCTTTCGTGCCATAAGCAGCCTTAAAAAGTCTGATATCTAAAGTAGAGTAGTTAGAAAGTACTGGCTACTCTACTTTGCCACATCTGTATATTCATAAAAACCCAAGATATGTTTTTTTAAATATCAATCATTGTCAGAAAGTAAATTTCTCATCCTCTTTTTTTAATATGCCTTCCATTAGTTGATACGTTAGCTTTTATAACTGGGGATGTTAATAATATACCAAATGTACAGTTATATGGTTTGTTATAAATTTTCATTTTCGCCTCAAAGTTACTTTAGGTCTAAATAAGAAGACAATGTAGGGAGACTAGGGTATTCCCAAAATAAAGTACAATTGGGAGGTGTGTGGCTAGCCCTAGCAAACAATCACCAACCGCCCGCTATACGATTGATCGATGATTTATATGAGTGAAAAGAAAATTAGAAATGGAGGTGTTTTCAAGCATAGCCAGTCTGAAATACCAGTAAGACACTATAGAACCATTAGTGTCTTACTGGAAATATAAAAATTAGAAACGCTTATTTAGACTAAAGCCTATAATACGCGGATCCAGGGTAAATACATTGGTGGTAAGGCCGGAGTCATCGCTATTGGTAAAGGCGCTTGTGATAGGCGTATCATCAAAGATATTCTTCACATACAACTGCATTTGCAATTCTGATTCCGGATGAGTAAGGGTCGCTGATGCATTGAAGTTATCCCAGGCTTTTAAGCGGTCATACTCGGTATTATAAACCCGCGCATAACTCTCAGACTGTCGATAGTAATCTGCACGTAAAGCTAATTCCCAATCCGAAAGGGGAATAACATGCTCCACTGCTAAGTTAAACGTTAACTTAGGAGCATTTGGTAATTCATTGCCACTTAGGTCAGCAGAAAAACCACGCCCGCCATTTGGGGCATCTGTTAGCGGGTTATATTGGGGCAGATCGTAACCGAAAAGAGCTAAAATTTGATCATATCTTAGGGGAGCTTCAATCGCATCAGAGTATGAGCCCCACTGCTTTGAGCCTGCACATAATGCCCATAAGGGTGTCATGAAAAACATAGGCTCCAAAGCAATAGCAGCTTCAACATACTCGACTGGGGCAATACAGTTGGAAGGTACCTGCAAGGAGGGCCGCAGTACGGTCCAATCTTCATTCCCCTGGGTACGATCCATGACATCTATGGATTCCTCCCCTTCCGCTATGCGGGTTCTTAAGTAACCCACATTCATATTCATCCTGGTACTCTCTGTCATTTGCCATGCCAGCTCTAACTCCAGTCCCATACTTTCTGCATCAAAGTTTTCGTTTAATGCGATACGGTCAACAATCTGGGAAACCTGGTAGTCGGTATAGTCGTAATAGAAGGCAGTTGCGTTTAAGTTTAGGCGGCCATCCAGCAAAACATTCTTGGTGCCGAATTCAAGGGAATTTACGAATTCCGGCTCAAAAGTGTTGTCTAGTGGCTGATATTGAACCCGCGCAGGGTCAATCTCCGCCCGTGGTGGGTTGGAGCCGCCTCCTTTATAACCGTGAGCAAAAGAAACATAGAACATTGTATCATCGGTAAAGGGGGTATCTGTTCGCCAGTCCAGCACCGCTCGTCCGGTATACTCCTTCCAGCTTTGAGAAAACTTCTCCCCTTCAGGATATCCCATATGCGTATAGCCACCTGAGCTGTTACCTGGAACAGTAATACCATCTTCATGATACGTACCAAGTAATAACTGGCTGGATATAGGGGTGGTAGTTTTTTCGTCATCAGTATACCGGAGGCCTGTGGTAAGTTTTACATCGTCCGTGATTTGCCAATATGCCTCCCCAAATACAGCCCAGGAACGGGTATCTACTAAGTTACGACTGAGAAAGTAGTTGTGTCCCATTTCATCAATATTTTCCAGGGAATTAGGGTCGATATATATACAGTCTGAGCTAACTAAATCTGTGGTGGGGTCAACGCAATTGATCGGAATATTATTGCCATCCTCATCTGTTCCCCGGCTGTAAACATATTCAGCAATCATGGTGAACATATTATTAAAGACAAAGTAGTCATCCTGGGTTTCAAAATTCAGGTAGTTCGCACCGAAGGAAAAATTCCAGGGCCCATCAAATGCAGTCTGCAACCGGAATTCCTGGCTCCACTGTTCATTATCGGAACGGCTGATATCAACTCCTAAAATACCGTCAGAAGGACCAAGTTGTGGGTCAGTATAAATGCCTCCGGGGGTGGGGCCCAATGACCACTGATCACCTATTTCTGCTAGGTCATTAAAGACCGCGCCAGTGGTAAACCGATTATAATCCTGTGAAGAATAGTAATCATCCTTAGCATAGGTAGACTGGGAGTAAAAGGTGAGGGTATCAGATAAAGCCCATTCAAAATTCAGCTGTACCAAGTCATTTTCCGCACGAAATACTGGGTCAAAACTAGTAGATATTTCACGTAAATCTCGCGACTGCTCTACACCGCTGTAGGGATCTTTCCAGTCTGATAAACTACCTCCAAAAAGGTATGGGTCAATCAGCCCCGCTGCTGAAAGTATATAGGCGAGCCCCGTTCCATTGGGTGCATCAAAAGCATCTGCGCTGTATAGTGAACCAGGCAAACAGCCCTGACTTGTCATACCTTTTGATAGACTTGTTGTCTCTGTGTTCCCGACCATGTCATCACCGGGGTCAGTAGTACAAAGCTGCTTACCAGTGCGGGATCGCTTGTCATCTTCATCAAAGTGTTGCCAAATCAAATTAGCATTAAACTTATCACTGGGAGTCCATTCAAAAATGGCACGCGTGGAGTAGAGATCCCGGTCGTTAACATCATTCTTGGTATAAGTATTGTAATCAAAGCCATCCCGCTTGGTCATGGCTCCAGAAAAGCGGAAAGCCATGGTTTCACCCAACGGTATATTCAACATACCCTTGGTGCGCTTACTATTATAATTGCCCACTTCAACCTCAATCTCTGAGGCGAATTCATCTTCCGGCATGATTGGTAACATATTAACCACACCAGCGGTGGCGTTACGGCCATATAATGTGCCCTGAGGGCCACGCAGAACTTCTACCCGCTGTACATCAAAAAATTCCTGCTCAAACAGACGATTCCTGATTAAAGAAGCATTATTAAAGCTTACTGCAACGGCAGGATCACTACTGGCAGAAATTGACTGAGTTCCCACTCCTCGAATAGAGAAGTTGTATGAGCTAAAGTTTGTTTTGGAGAAGTTAACATTGGGAACGGCTCGCAACAGCTCATTGCCCCCTTCGATCTTTAAAGCATCCATGTTATCCCCAGATAGGGCAGAAACTGCAATAGGCACATCTTGAATGCTTTCCTCGATTTTCTGTGCGGTAACCGTAACTTCTTCAATAGCCGAACCAGAATAGTTACTGGGCTTGTCCCCTTGCCCCTCCTGGGCAAATGCTGCCACAGATGCAGTATTTATTACCAAACAGGCAATCGCCACACTGTACCAGGGGATTGAATAGTCGCTAGGATTTGCGGCAGGGATTGCTTGAGCAATCAAATTTTTTTGTTTATGAAGGCGCATCATCATACTGAGTTTCTCTCTCTTATGCTCACTATTATTTTTTTTCAAGGCCAAAACTGCCTTCCTTGGGGCCCAACTAGATTGAAGACGTAAAAAAATGATATTAGGGGGGATTAAAAATAGGTTAAAAGTTTAAAAATTTTACTTTTATTAAGTAACGCACAAGAATTGGGCACAATTGAAATCTGAACGTTGAAAACCGTGCCTGAATGGTTGGTGGGTATCTATATTAAATAGAAATTTTTCAACAAATAATTACCTTCAGGATCTCATATTTACACTGTAGATATAATGTAAGTCCTCACAGAATGTTGACGTAGAGCAGAATTGTATAACATATGAAAGAAAGAGCTTTTCATAGATGTCATAAGGTTAATGTCTAGCTTGATTCAGCTTATTATCCGTTAAAGAAGCATGGAAATTAAATGTGGTTACTATTTGGTAAACCTAAGTCTTACTAGATAAGTATGCTAGTAGTGAGAATGGCCTTGTCTAAAGTAGGTAGAAAATATCAAAAAAATCATAATGCTCTAATATTAAAAAGTTTTTAATTTAAATTCTGGCGTTTGTTTTTCCTCTGATAGATATTTTTCCAGGTAAGCTTATTCTATTAAAAGCATGTCATTCTATTTGGTGAGTTTAGATACATATTCAATAGAACTTGATATATCACTCATCAAATAAATTTTTGTAAAAACTCTATCTATTAAATTTATAGCATTTTTCAGGTATGTGATTTTTATGCTCCGATTTGGTGCATGTCTTCCGTTCTTGATCCATCAGTAGGGTACTAATCCAGTCTTTTTAGGGGGAACTTATACTGATATTTCTTAGCTTTTAGAGGATCAGCTTGAGTTCAAAATACTTATATAAAATCTTCAATCAACAGAGGCATAACAATGAAATTTATCACCACATTAATTGCTGCGGTAATTTATATATTACAGGCAACTATTCAAGATTATAAAATCAGAGAGCGAGAATATTCCGTTCCACTTTCAACTATGCCAGATAACGTACAGGCACTTGCAGATGAAATGTTTGAAGAAGCAACTAAAGATAAGCAGCTTACTGCAGAGCAAGCTCAACAGATTGAAGCTGGTATTTGGAAGATGTTAGGTGAGGGCGCTGTACTTCAGAGAAATCATGAGCTGAAAAAAACAAGAGAAAAAATATCTTACTTAGGGCAGCTCTTATCTTGGTTTATGAAGGCAAAAGGGCTGACCTATGCACAGATTGAAGAAAAATATAGAAGCGAATTTACTGAATCTGAAAAGGAGCTACATAGAGCAATTGTAGAATCTGCCTCTCGTTCCAATCAGGATTTAGTCGGCAAACTCTGGAAGTCAATCTGCAAAACCTTCTGGGGGCAGGCAAAGCTATAATCAGAAATTTGCCATGTAAATTTACTTAACTGCCAATCTTATTAAGTCCCTAAAATATTAGGGACTTTACCGATCAAGAATTTTTAGTCTGGCCAAACTTTGGCTCTCATAAAGAGCGACTATACCAGAGAAATTAGATTCTTATTTTATTGGCAATTCCAAACCAACATGTTGATCTCTTTCGGTGCTCTAAAAAGTATGCACACTGAGTCCATTGCCTTCCTTTATCAATTGCACTTATTATCCGAAACCAAGTAAACTTGATCTTCATCTTTTCTGGTATATGAAGACGTAAATTTAGTATCTGAGAATATTGTTTTAGAATCTAAAACCTGATTTTAAAAATTAACCGTGCACTGCCGAAGGCAGTGCACGATATCTAAGTAACTTATTATGTGAATATATATTTCCTAAAGGAGCTGGCTATTTCATTGAGTGAAAGCCGATATTATTCCCTTCGGTATCTTGCGCTATAGCGATATAACCATTCTCTCCGATAGACATCTTAGGGACAACTAGCTTTCCACCGGCTGGCTCGACTCTGGCCTGTTCAACGGAACAATCTTCGCTATCAAAATACACAAGAGTGCTATTGCCTCCCGCCTCAACACCATCCATTTTGCAAATTGCTCCGCTTGCACCAGGTTCTTGCTTCATAGGAAATGCCCACATTTCGGGCTGTGGAAAATCTTTTACCTCGTCAGGATTGTCTAGACGAGTTAACTCCTGCTTAAGAACAGCTTCATAGAAAGACTTTGCACGTGCCATATCATTTACATAAACTTCAAACCAACAAACTGCATTTGTATTCATTTGACTATCCTATATGCTAAAAATCTAAATATGGTTAATATTTCAAGACATATAACGAGTTTTTGGAAAATACATCCTCTATATTTTAAGAGTACGAAACCAATCTAGCTAAAGTAACATAAAATCAGCATGTTATTTCACGCTGACGCAAAATAGCTCTATTGATATCTTGCGGTTGTATTGAATCGTATTGCTCAGTTCCTTTTGATCAAATGTATAAACGATTAAAAATCAATAGGTTATCTTAAGGTTGCTATGGCTGTACGAAGTTGATTCAGCTCTTTAGTCTTAATACGAAAGAAATTTTCATGCGTCGTGTTGTAGATAAAAACAGAATTGATAAAGCGTTATGAATTAGCTTTATCAATACTACTGACTAGATTAGAGCCCAAAAGCATGATTGTCGGGGCAGATATGCCTCTTCTCACAAGACCTTGCAGGTAGAAATTATGTAGACAATGTTTCTCGGAAAACGCTGCTGTACACCCATCAGAGAAAGCAAGGTGCCACAATTTCTGAAACAATGCAAAGGCCGCCATAAAAATAATGGGTATTGAAATAGCTTAATATACATTCTGTGTCACAGATTCGCTGTGCAGACAGGATGTTTCTTTGTGGAAAAGGTACTCAATCTAAGAAGAAATATGAGCACTGCTGCCGGTGGATTTATACCAGCACACGAGACTTGGCCGGTATCATTGCACTTGAGATAGATGCTTGTGCCACATCTAAATAACACTTGCCATGAAATTAACGGATATACGTCATATACTTTTATCGCAAAAAATACTTGAAGTTAAAAATACTTCTTATATAAATCTGGGTATAACTTTGGTAAATCGTCCTCATCCCATGCCTCGCCAGCCGGATCACTTCCTCCATCCTCTTCAGAAGTAAGGCGGTCATAAGGAAACTCCTCTCCTGTGACCTTCTCGTAGGCATCATTAGCTATATACATGAAGTCCTCAGCTTCGAAGTCTTCAGGTAGCCAGTCAGCAAGCGATTCAGGATTTTTGAGTGCCGCTTCAAATTTCTCTCGCCCTCCAGAGATCAAGCTGGCCCTGAAATAAGTAAAGCCATCATCGGAACAGCCACCATTTAAGATATAGGCTACAGCCCAAACATCCCAACGATAAACGAGGCCACTTACCTCATATTGCTTTTGCTTGAATGCAATAATTTCTTCAGGGGTGAGTTTGCTTACAACCTCAACTAACCCCTCGAAAATGTCTTCAATATCAGAAACTCGATTTGTAACACTTTCAACAATATTCCAAAACCTAGAGTTTTCCACGGCCCCTTCCTTTTATACAACAGCGTATTCAAACTAAGCTGTATCATATCATTTATCGTCAAATTTCAAGAACTTAAATATTGTCTAAGTAGGATGATATGGATTATCGTGATAGCTAATGTTTGTACCAAATATGAAAGGCATCCATGCAGCTAAGCACTCACAGATCTATGGGGGGCTAGTATTATTTCTTCTTTGCTATTCCAATGGATTGCTCAAAATTCACAGTAAGATCTGTAGCAGCAAAGCGACAGCTGTTGAACAGCAAAGGTTCATCTATACAAATTTTATTAATTTAGGCCGTCTGGTGCAATTTTTATGAAGTAAATTATTAGAGGTATGAAACAAATCAAGGTTAAAGCCAAGTTTGCGATTTTCAGCAATCGCTTGCTCCCAAATATCACAAATAACAACCCTGCTATTTGAGCAGCGGTTGTATAAAGGAAATACATCCCTAGTGTTCTATAAAAATCCGCTAGTTCTGGAGCAATAAGAGCTGGAAAAGTAGCTACCAATAAATATGAGATGAACCCACATAGCATCGCGATACTAAGTCTACATACTAAATAATTTGTTCTTCCCATATTAGTTTTTAATTTTACTTCTCGCATAATGAAGCGGGTCAGACATTAAAAATCCCAATAACAGCAGGTGTAGAGATTGATTGATTTTTTAGTAATACATATGTAATAAAAGATCAAAGCCTTTTATTGAAAATCTTACTCTTTCCATGTCTTCTGTATATTTGCCGAGGTTATTCCCATCAAGATCCCAGACATTTTCTTTGGCGAACCACGTATTTAATTCGTGATCATGACATTTGAACTGGCTTTGTGGGACTACCTTACCGTTTTTCATGGTCGGCCCAAAATTACTACAGTCTGTGCCCCACCTCCACCACTTTATATCTGGCATATTTACCATGCCTTCTCTGAGGGGAACGCCAAAAACTGTGATTTCTGACTCATAGTTTTTATAAATTATGTATCTAAAGCCCCACTTCCCTCCCGCCTCATAATTTACATCCCGAGTAAGTATTTCACCAGGCTCCAGGTCAGCTATATCAATACTAGGAGATAGTTCACCAGCATTTGCTGGAGGCTTTAGGGCACTGCCAAACATGCCAAGTATGAATCCGACTCCAATTAATGAGACAGTAAGAAAGCTGATCCAAAGTAATTTTTTGCGCTTTTCCATTTGACGTTCACTACGTATAAAAAATTAACTTCACTAAAAATGATATCGCTATCTTCTTCATTTAGTTAGCATATATATCGTCAAGGTTTTGATTGTTCTGAAGATCATTAATACCCATAGACGCTGTTGTCTTGATGGGTTTATGGCGTTCATCATCTGGATAGATCGCGGCTGCGCGCGCTCTATCCTTCCTTCTTAGCTATGTCTATTGCTTATCGACTTCGTTTTCCCACTCTTCTTCATAGCCTAAGGCTTCAAGGTGTGCCGAAATGGAGTTCATTAATTTTTCGTTCCAAAATTCAGCTCCTTCATTCCATTGAAGCTTTACTCCGTTATTTTCGTCCTCAATTGACGCATCTACCATAGCCCAAAAGAAACGACAGATATGCTCGGCTTGAGATTTGTTTAAAATAATGCCATTTTGAAGGAATTGCAGGCTAAGTTCATCATCTAACTTTTTTGCGTAGAACTCCGCGTATTCTTTTTCTTCAGGAAATTTATAAGTAATCATAGGTAAGAAACCCCTTCTCTTATTAACGCCATTCTTTGGGCAACAATCTTAAGTTTTGAAACTAACTGAGTAAGAAGCATTTGTTCAGAGACAGTTAAAAAATAGTGGCCTTTCTTATTCCTGTCTTTTTCAAACTTAAGGCCTTTAGGTATATCAGCTTCTTCAAGTACCCAAAATATGTTTAAGTTTGCACCTTGAGAGTGCCTTTTCTTGAGTTTGTAAACGCTTTTCAGGTTCTTATATGTAGAGGAAAAAGATAATCCCATTTGATCATGGGGAAGCACCCAAACTTCATCTTCAGACATTAACCACTCTTTAACCCTAACGCCCTTAAGGACTCTTTCAGTAGGCCCTGCATCACGACGGCGATAGAGCGTGGGATGGCTCAAATGACGAGTGGGTCGTAGTAACAATCCTTCGTATTCTTTGATGATTTCACTTAGATCATCAATAGTACTGAAATGTGTATTCATATCTTCCTAATTTGAATCTTGGTGTATACAACACCATGTTCTGCTGAAAACATAAGTAGAGCCAAAGCCGGAACTTATGATTTTCAGCAGGAGCGTCCTGTTAAAGTGGATAACTACCCTTTCCACTGGTTCCTTCGAAACAGCTTCCAATTACGATTAGAGATATTACTTGGAAAATAGTCGTCCCAAGCGGTTGGTAAACATTTTGGTTGACGACGGTTTCTAATCTTTATTGGGATCTCTAGTTCATTTTCCAACGAAGCATAGTATTGCTTCATCTCGTTCATGGTTTTAGGGTGTCGAAAATACCCCATATGGATCTCCATTAGCTATGAATTGCTAATGGAAACCAAACCCTCTTTTTAACAGTAGATTTCTATAGTTCATGCTTTCCTGCCAAAGAGCTTTAATAGTGTGCTCAACTGAAGCTGCATCATATCACTTGTCGATCAATGCCAAAATGGCAAACAACTATACTCAGAGCGGATATATCAATCGGTAAGTTTGTCAGTACAGGCGAAAAATCGCCAATGCATAGATAGGAACATGCGTACCTATTAACCAGGGTTTTAAGTACTTTATAAAAATGGCATGGCGACTAAAAGTGAACAACTCTCCATGTCTCACTGCAATACTTTCAAGCATTAGGCTATTTGGATCTTTTCACTCGACACAAGAATGACACACGGAGTGCTGGTTTTATGATTAATTGCTTTTATTTCTAATGTGAAAGCGAGTAAAGAGTAACCACCTAAACCATCATTCTTATGGATAACGCAAATTATCTAAGCTAAGGAGCATAAAAATATAGGCACAAAAATGATCTTATTGGATTTTATTCAGTTTGTTTTAGTGTCAAAGCTGCGTAAAATCGATTGATCTTTATTGGTATTTTGGCCGGAATTGGGTGGCCTTTTGAAGGCCGATGACCAAAGACCAATGGGATTCGAGAGAATCAAGATATCTAAGAGTTTTCTAAAGACCCATCTTCTCACAGGAGAACGGTAGCGTGACGTAAGAGTTAGTAAAAGGCGCTGACCCAAGGTGCAGCAACACCAGGGGCCAGCTGACCAAATTGATAATCTACCTATCAAAATGGCTATATGGATCATACGCTAGAAACCCGCTCGTCTTCAATAAACTGGAGAACATTCAGCGGCTTGGAGCGATTCCCCAAGCTCTGGGAGCGTATTGCCTGCCTTTTCTTCTTCTATGCCTACCGTTCCCGCGCACCACCCGGTATCTCCTCACAGCGTTACTTTCTCAGCCTTCCACCAGAGAAGGTCTACCCATGGTTTGAGTATCAGTAGGAAATATCTATGTTGATTTTAAAGCGCCGGATAGGTGAAAACCTAAGGATTGGAGCCAATGTTTCAGTTACAGTCTTGGACGTTAAGGGTAATCAGGTGAAGATTGGAATACGTGCTCCCAAATCTTTACCCGTTCACCGTGAGGAAATATATATTCGTCTCGGAAAGGAACGGGCGTTGGAGGATGGAAATCGTTAAGATTTTAAACAGATATCAAACCAGGCGCGCCGTAGGCGCCACCTGGATTTACTTATTTGTTTCTTCTTCATTTTTACTTCGGGTATCTTTGGCTGCTGCAGAAATTACTGCAACAAGCTGAGTAACTTGTTCAATTACTTTTGGTTCAAATGAAGTTTTTTGAACTTTTGTGAATGCGCTATCACTTTCTAGATTCCAATTTTCGAAAATTGACTTCATGTCGGATTGACTTACATCGTTACCATATACTTCAAGATATAACTTGCCGAAGTTTATAGCATGAATTCTGTCACTTCTTTTAAGTGACTCATGCATATAAGCATTGCCAATATTGTATGCATGGTTAGCCCATGCTCCGAATAAAGTAACAACTATTAAGCCTTTTATTAAGAGAAAAGAAAAAAAGAACCAGTCAATATTTTCTTTTGCTGCAGTATTAAATTCAAAGCTGCCATAAATCAAAGCAGCTACGGCGGCTAATATCGACAGGCCTAATGCTATTGTTCCCTGAATATTCCATTTTTTAGACTTAGAAGAAAAATCGGTTTCCTTTTTTTCTAAAGCATTTACTGCTTCTTTTACAAACTCAGGTACCTTCAATTCTATCTTGCCCTGTACCTGCTTTTGATGCTCCTCCTGCAGTATTCTAATGCGTTCCTTTAGATCATTTTCTCTTTTAAATTGATTGTTCTCTAAGTCTTTTAGCCTTTTAGTCTGGAAAGCATACTCTTTTTCTGTATGAGCAATTTGAGAACGCATATTCTCAAGTTGTTCGGCATATTGGTCTTTTCTTACTTGTTGCTGCCTCTCTAGGAATATTTCCTTCTCTTCTAACTCTATGATTCTTTGAAATGCTTCTCTCTCTAAAGAATTTTCGAATTTTTCTCCAAGATATTTTTTATAGTTTTTATCAAGATCAATTTCTTCATCAATTACTTCTAGAATTGCCTTTTTCTCATCTATAGGAAAGGATGATAGCAATCTATCCCTTTGAGTTTGGCTTGCTGAAGCTAGTACTTTTATTAATGTTTTTTCATTTAATGTTTTTGATATTCTGGATAGCTCTTTCTTGCTAAGAAGGACAAATATTTTGTTTAATTCATTCTTTGAAAGGCTCTCAAATATCTTGTTTATATTTTCTGACTCAAGGATAGAAAATAAATAAGTTAGCCCCTGCTCGTTTGTGTGCCCTATGAGCAACGAAATCTCTTTTGAGTTTGAACGCTTGACGAGTGTGTTTAGCTCATTAGAATTTAGATTCTTCCAAAGAACAGGAAGTTCGCTCCTTTGTAAATTGCTAATTCTTATGCTATTTGTTTCCATTTTCTTCCCTGACTAAGAATTCCTATGTTTTCTTGATAGGATGCTTTCTATACCATCTATATGTGAAATACAGCGACGCGTAATATAGGTGTGGCCAATTAGCTTATTATACTATTGGCCAGGCTCAGTTTGAATAATGGTAATGCTCGAAGCATCTGCAATTAAGTTAGAGATCTCCTCCTTAGAATAACCTTCAATATATACTATCTTTTTGTCGGTCATTTGGAGGATTACTTTTCGAGAAGATCTATTCTTTAACCACTGAACAACTATTACCGCAATTGATGGAGTAATGGATAAGCCTGCAACTGCTTTCATTATCTCGAGGGACTCTCCAGAGGCAGCTACTACTTGTATTGACTATATCAACATGTGTAGTTGGGGTGAGCTTTACAGCGAACCACCCCTTGCTTGCACTTGAAATACCAATACTTGAACTAGATATTTTCAACTTCTTTAAAACTAAGACCTGTAAATTGATTGCTATTGATGAAATCTATAAATTCATCTGTGACAACAATGTTCATCGGGTCTTGTTTGGCAATAATAGCCATTGAGTCGGAAAATTCAGATTTATTATAAACAGCTTTGGTGATTCTTCCAAATGATCCTGATCTTCGTAATTTAAATTTACATCTTTCCAGATTCAAAGCAGTATCAGAAATTTTATTTATTTTAAAAATAAACCAAAACTCATTTTCTATAGAAATAGTTATGTTTTCAGCTTTATCTCCGAATTTGTCAGATAACAGCGGAGCAACTTTGGAATTTACAATAATAGATGGTGTATAACCTTGTAAATACGCTATGTCTGGCTTAGGTAAATTTGTGACTCCTTCTTCAATCATCCACTCGACAGATATTTTTTTGAGCGCTCCCTTATCACCAGATAAGAGAACCTCTGATTCTTTCAGAATATTTATGTCTTTGTCAGACCAAGCCAATTGACGGTAATTGTTTACATCGTAATTAATTTGGTAGGTTTTCATACAGGAAACACTCCCGAAACAAGTTCATCACCAATATCCCGCAAAACATCTCGTATATCATTGGCAGATGTACCAGGAATTCTTGCTTCTGTTTGTAAAAGATTGGTGACGTTCACATAGTATACATTTGTGTGGATTTTAGCATGAGCGTAGGCGTCAGGACAGGCTTTATGTGGTAAGTCCTTTTCGTATTGAGGTAGCCAGACTCCATTAGATTCATCATTTATATCGATTCCATATTGAGCAAGTATTTGTCTTGCGGCCAAAGCTCGCGAATCATGCCACGAAACGATATGATGTGCTGCCATATATTTTTTGGGTTGTGGTCTACTAGGCGAAGCATTGCGCATGTTTCTTTTTAATTTGCGCATATGTCTTCTTCTTGCTTTCTCAATTGCTATTTGTGCGGAAGTTTTTCGCTTTTTCTTTTTGTGTTCAATTGCGGCTTCAACTTCTTCTTGCTGTGCTTCAATTAATGTCGCCAAGATTTCTTTTGCTTTAAAATCGCTTTTAGAAATAGACTTTATTCCTTCGTAAAGCGTTTCTT
Organism: Microbulbifer maximicatervae (SeqCode); assembly: GCF_052467955.1. Classification (NCBI taxonomy): domain Bacteria; kingdom Pseudomonadati; phylum Pseudomonadota; class Gammaproteobacteria; order Cellvibrionales; family Microbulbiferaceae; genus Microbulbifer; species Microbulbifer maximicatervae (SeqCode). Next base: position 185,607 of record NZ_CP174329.1, on the reverse strand, counting down.
GGTCTATTTCTATATACTCCTTTTCTATCATTTCTCTTCCTTACTATTCGTGCGATTAAATTTCGAGTTAGGACATAACACCGCAGGCAAAGCGAGCGTTAGAGAGTACGGCACCGAAAGTACAGTTTGACTTGCCTTTCTTCAACCAGGTCCATGTATGTAGAGGAAATAAATACCTGGAGTCTTTTTTTCATGGTTTTTCTGGTGATAATTTAATAGCGTATTCACAGAAACTGCATCATATCAGTTGTCAAGATATCCGAAGAATGGGAGGTTACATTAATCGGAAAGGATAATAAATTAGTATTTTAGTCAGTACTGACACAAATTACTTTGGTAGATTTGTCGTGTCTGGAATACCTCTAATAATTAATATTTCTTGATTAAGAGATTAAATATTTTAAAAATCAATAAGTTAGTGTTTGTATGTTCGTGTATATTGAAGCTGCTCTTTATCTTTGGTTTAGACAAATTAAGAAATCACCAAATGTTGTGCAGGATACAAAAGCAGTAAAAGAACGTGTCATGGGTGATGTCCGCCTAAAACTACTACCTGCTGAACCAGAGCGTTTTATAGATATGCTGGATCAGCATATTCGTAAATAAGAACTACCGTACCGAAATCTCAAATCTCAAGCACTAGACGAAAACAACGCAGCCACCGCTAACAAAGTAGCCACCCAAATCCCACAAAGAATCTTCCAAAACAAAGAGGCATCCCCTTTCTCAGTAGGATCTTCCCTCAGGTAATCCGGGTTGGGATTAGCCAGATCGCGCATAAATTCTGTCAGGGTGGAGTAGCGCTGTTCCAGGTCGATACTGCATCCGCGCTCTAGGGCGCGGTCGAACCAGATGGGGACTACGGGATTAAACTGGCTGGCGGTGCGATAGCGCAGGCGTTCGAAGTCGGCGTGGGAGCGGCAGTTTTCGATTTCCTCACCGTAGGGCAGTTCGCCGGTAAACATCTCGTAGGCAATAGTGGCGAGGGCATAGATATCGCCGCGAATACCGCTGTTGTGCCCGAGGATATAGTGGGGGTCGGAATAGCTGGCGGTGCCCAGCGCTTCCGGGTGCTCCAGGGGGCGGAAAATCTCGGCACTGCCGGCTACATAGACTGAGCCGAAGTCGATAATTTTTATCCGCCCGTCGCTGTCGATCATGATATTGGCCGGGCGCAAATCCTGGTGAATGGTTTCCTGATCGTGGAAGGCCTGTAGCCCGGTGGCAATCTCCTTAAGGATACGAAACGCCTCTGCGGGTTTGGGAAAGCGGTTATTGGTGATCCACTGCTCCAGGGTGCTGCCCTGCACATACTCCATCAGGTAATAGAGCGCGGTGCGTGGGCGGGTCTGGCGGTGCAGGCGCACTACCTGGGGGCTGCGAATACGCAGGCCTATCCATTCCTCCTGAATAAAGCGGTCGATATAGTGGATATCGTCCTCGTAATTTACCGAGGGGGTTTTCATTACCAGGATTTCCCCGGTGGTACTGTCGCGCACCAGGTACAGCTGGCTGCGCTGGGAGGAGAACAGCTCCCGTTCCACCTGGTAACCATCCAATACCATGCCCGGTTCCAACTCCGGCGGGAAGGGCAGGCGGGTAAGCTGGCGGCTGTAGTCATCCAGAGTGGTTTGTGGCAATGCTTTTACTTTTACCACTAATGCGGAGAGATTATCGTCACTGCCGTTTTCCTCGGCGAGGCGCACCAGGGTTTCCGCTGTTTCCTGTTCGCTTAATTGGGTATCTGCCAGCAGCTCGCGCAGCAAATCCTGCTTGATAAAGTCGTGCACGCCGTCGCTGGTAATCAGCAGTACATCGTCCTTAGCCAGGCTGAGCTGGCCGTAATCCACTTGCAGGCCGGTATCCATTCCCAGTGCGCGGGATAGCATCTGCTGGCGGTGGGCCAGGGTGATGTTGTGGTCCCGGGTGAGGCATTTAAGGTTGTCACCGCGCAGGTGATAGATACGGCTGTCGCCGATATGAAAGTAGTGGGCGGTGCGGGATTTAAAAATCAGGGCAGAGAAGGTGCAGAGGAAACCCTTTTCCTGTTGGGGAAAGTCATGGCTCTTGCGGTATAGCTTGCTGTTAATGGAGGCGAGGATTTTCTGTCCGGCGTGGGCGACAGACCAGGTATCCGGCACCTTGTAATAGTCCCGCACAAACTGCTCGGTGGCGGTGTGGCTGGCGAGGGCGCCGGCTTCGGCGGAGCTGACTCCGTCTGCTAACGCGGCGACTGCACCCAGGTATTCCTGCAAGTGCGGGCTGGCTGGCCAGTGGTAGATTGCGGCATCTTCGTTCTGCGGTTTGATGCCGGCACTGGTGCAAAGGCCGTGGCTCAATCGCGGTGTCTGGGCTTCGGGGTTTGCCTCGGTTTCTGTTTGCACCCCGGAATTGGTTTCGCTCACAGCTTTCTCCACTCTCTTTTCGTCCCCTCAGACCAACGGCGAAAAACAAAGAAGGGCCATTGGCCCTCCTTTGCGTTTGTTGCTTGATAACAGCTTTCCGATCACTCCACGCTGATCAGCTGCACTGTGCCATCCGGTAGCACTTCGGCGATATTGCCTTTGGGCTCCTCCAGGAACAGGCAGGCGAAGAAGATCACCGCTGCTGCGCCGCAGATAATCAGGAAGAACTGGCTGTAGCTGACATAAGACAGGGCGGTAAGGAAAGTAACCGCACCCACGTTGCCGTAGGCTCCGGCCATACCGGCGATCTGCCCGGTCATGCGACGCTTCACCAGGGGTACGACGGCGAATACGGCACCCTCACCGGCCTGCACGAAGAAAGAGCAGCACATGGTGGCAACTACCGCAGCGGGAATCCACCAGCCGCCGTTGATCTGGCTCAGTACAAAGTAACCCACTGCCAGGCCGCCGATCAGGAACATCAGGCTGCGGCGGCGCCCCAGTTTGTCAGAGAAGTATCCACCGGTTGGGCGAGCCACCAGGTTCATAAAGGCGAAGCCAGAGGCTAGCAGGCCGGCCTTCACCGGGCTCAATCCTTCAAAGGTTTCCAGGAAGAACAGAGGCAGCATAGAAACCACGGCCAGCTCTGAGCCGAAGGTGACGAAGTAGGCCAGGTCGAGGATGGCTACCTGCTTGAAGTTGTATTTCTCCAGCTCGGGCACACCTTCGCGCAAGTGGTCTTTGTTTACATTCCAAATCATGCGGGTCTGGAAGGCGAACAGTGCTACCAGTAGGCCCCACATCACGTAGGTGGCATTCTGGCTCAGCAGGGCTACGCCGCTGGGAGACAGTTTATAAGCCAGCGCTGCCAGTGCCAGGTACATGGGCACATTCATCAGCAGGTAGAAGTAGAAATCCCGCTTGCTGGTCACTTCCAAGCCGCCGCTCTTTTTCGGTTTGAAGTAAGTGGAACCTTTAGGAGTGTTGCGGGCAACGCGGTAGTAGATGATGCCGTACAGGCCGGCGATGATGCCGGTGAGGCCCAGGGCATAGCGCCAGCCGTCTTCACCGCCGAACAGCAGGGCGATGGTGGGTAGGGTCATGGCACCGGCAGCAGAACCGAAATTCCCCCAGCCGCCGTAAACACCTTCTGCCAGGCCGACTTGTTTGGCTGGGAACCATTCACCCACCATGCGGATACCAATTACAAAGCCGGCACCCACAAATCCCAGCAGGAAGCGGAACAGGGCCAGGGATTCATAACTGTCTGCGGTGGCGAAGCCCAAACAGATTAAAGATGAGGTCATCAGCAGCCCGCTGTACACCAGGCGCGGCCCCAATTTATCCACCAGCATACCGATAATGATACGGGCGGGGATGGTGAGTGCCACGTTGAGGATTAACAGGGCTTTTACTTGCTGGCTGGTGAGGTCGAACGCTTCCTTGATAAAGACCATCAGCGGAGCGTGGGAGAACCACACCACGAAAGTCAGGAAAAACGCAAACCAAGTAACGTGCAGCGTCTTTATTTTGGGATCGCCCCAATTAAATAAATTGAGGCCGCTGGATTGACTCATGACTATTTTCTCCGGCTTCTCAGAAATTTTTAGAGGTGGATAGGGTCATGACCGATAGTATTTGAGCAGCGCCAGAGGGAAAGCGCGCAAAAGGGGTAAGTGGAAGGGAAATCGATTTGTATATGGAAGGGAGTAACCCCTTGGGGTTAGTAGCTCGGAGTGGGTAGGGGCGGTTTTTAGTGCGTTTCTACCCCAGTGGGGGTAGTCGGCGGAAATTGATAATGATTAAAAAGGGTTTTTGGGAGTAGTTGTCGCTAGCCGATTTTTTGTGCATCTTGCCAATAGCTTACCTCTGTAGATTTCTCGCTCCCGCTGTAATTCTGTGATCACTTTTCTTGGGCGGGGGCTCAATGCGGTGCATAACCGGGGTGGCAATTAATTTTCGACAGCCAATATTTTGGAGATGCCTGCCGTGCAATATACACAGCAACTCGCCGGGCGCGCGCTGATATTTGCCTCGGCCATGTTCGCCGCTAACTTTTCTGTTTGGACGCTCTACGCGGTATTGGGGGTAGAGATTCGCGGGCAGTTGGATCTGTCTGCAACTGAATACGGGGTTCTACTGGCTGCGCCGATTTTGAGTGGGGCGCTGTTGCGTTTTCCGGCGGGATTTCTGGTGGAATATTTTTCTGCGAAAAAGCTGATTTTATTGCAGATGCTGTTGTTACTGCCGGTGCTCTTTTTGTTGCCCTTTATCGATAGCTATGGGGCCCACTTGCTGGCGGGGCTGTGGTTGGGTATTTCCGGGGTGTCTTTTGTTTTGGGGATTCGCTATATCAGCCCGTGGTTCGAAAGAGGGCGGCAGGGTACTGCGATGGGCATTTTTGGTGCAGGAAATGCCGGAGCTGCAATTACCCTGGCATTGGCTCCTGCCATTCAAAATTGGTTTGGCCGCGAGTGGATAGGGCCGGTTTACGGAGCCGGGATTATCCTGATGATGGTTTTATTCGAATTTTTTGCACCAGAGGAAACCCGCTATATGCGCAGCCGGGGAAAACCGGATCTGCGCAGTCATTTAAAGCCGTTAACGCAAATCCGGGTTTGGCGTTATGGGCTCTACTATTACTTTGTTTTTGGCAGTTTTCTCGCACTTTTATTGTGGTTGCCGAATTACTATCTGTCGGTGTACCAAGTCAGTACGCCGGTGGCAATGGCTCTAACCCTGTTGTTTGTGGCTCTTTCCAGTTCACTGCGCGCTTTGGGGGGGTGGTTTGCCGATCGCTACGGTGCGCGCACCGTCAATTGGAGTGTTTTCTGGACCTGCCTGGTGTGCCTTTTCTTCCTCAGTTACCCGCCCACCAGTATGACCATTCACGGGGTGGAACGGGATGTGCATTTAAATATTGAAGTGGGTATTGAATTGTTCACTTTACTGCTACTGGTTATTGGTATCGCTCAGGGATTCGGACGAGCTTCTGTATACAAAGCACTGCACGATAATTTCCCCGCACATATGGGAAGTGTTGGTGGCGCGGTGGCCACGATTGGTGCTTTGGGAGGTTTTACCCTGCCAGTCCTGTTTGGTATTGCACAGGATTTAGTGGGTATTCACAGTGCTGCCTTTATGCTGCTCTACGGTGTTCTCGCGATTTGCATGCTGGTTATGTATTTAGCGATTCAAAGAGAAAATTATATGCAGCGTTTACAGTACGCACAGCAAAATAATTTCCTGCTTGAGGAAACCAGTGAAACCGAGGCTTTGCCGGATAGGTAGTGCCCACTACCAATAAGGGATTACGCCTGAGTAAAGGCTAGGGAGTAAAGATTAATTAAGCAGGAAAAAAACTATGGTTTCAGTCGAGTCTGAAAAATTGTAATTTGTCACTGTTCACTCCGTTGTTGCAAAGGAAAAGCGTCATGACCGTTTCCAAATTTCCAAAAATTCTCGGTGCTTTACTGTTGGGGGCCTGCAGCTCTGTCGCATTGCAGGCCGCTGCGCAGGAAAGTGAAAATGCCACTCTGGTGGATGCGTTGAAATCCGGTGAAGTCGGATTGAATCTGCGTTACCGCGTAGAGACTGTTGATCAGGATGGTATTGATGATGAAGCAGTTGCATCCACTTTAAGAACCCGCCTCAACTGGCGCAGTGGCAGCTACCGTGGCTTTACCAGCTTCCTGGAAATGGATGATGTTACGGCAGTTGGCAATGACAGCTACAACTCCACCGTTAATGGTGAAGGCGAATACCCGGTAGTGGCTGATCCGGAAGGAACTGAAATTAACCAGGCCTATATTCGCTATAGCGGTGGGAGCTCCATAATTACCGCCGGTCGCCAGCGTATAAATCTGGATGGACAGCGATTTGTTGGCGGTGTTGGCTGGAGACAAAACGAGCAGACCTACGATGGTGTTCGTTATCAGTACGGCAGTGCCGATAGCTTCCAGTTGGATTATAGCTACGTCTACAACGTTAACCGTATTTTCGGTGAAGACAGTGCTGGTTCCGATATGGGCGGCGATATCCAATTGCTGCACGCGATTTATCCAGTAGCTGAAAACCATAAAATCAGCGCTTTTGTTTACAATCTGGATCTGGAAGATCTCACCGATAATGCCAGCCGCACGTATGGGGTAGATTACAAAGGTAAATTTGGTCCGGTAAAAGCTAACCTGAGTTATGCGCACCAGTCAGATATTGGTGACAACCAGTATGACTATAGTGCTAATTATTACCTGGCAGAGCTTGGCGCTGATCTGGGTCCAGTTGCGGCAAAACTCGGTTATGAAGTTTTGGGTTCCGACAATGACGTTGGTTTTAAAACCCCGCTGGCAACCTTGCACAAGTTCCAGGGCTTCACTGATAAATTCCTGGGAACCCCCGCTGACGGTGTCGAAGATCTGTATGTTGGCGGTTCTATGAAAGTGGCCGGCGGCAAGCTGGGTTTGACCTATCACAACTTTGAAGCAGCTGAGGGCTCCGTTAGTTACGGTGATGAGTGGAACCTGAGCTACGGGCACAAAATCACCGACGACATTTCTGCACTCGTTAAGTACGCAACTTATCGTGCTGATGAGTACAGCACTGATACCGACAAGCTTTGGATCATGGTAACCGCTAATTTCTAAGCGGCTGAAAGAACTCCTTAGCGAGGCCCCCGGCTTCGGCCGGGGTTTTCCCCGCACCTTGAACCTGTTTTTATAATTTATAAATTTTAATCGACTGAAGCTCCACGTTTTGATGTCTCCCCGAGGAGCATCAGTTCGAGCACCAAGGGAGTACCACCTTTGCCCCAAGCATAAATTAACCAGCTTGATACACTGACATCAGTTTAAACACCGAGTCCCGCTACCTAAACCGCGTCGTTTTTTATTGACGTTGCAAGGTGCCGGGACCGTGGCCGTACCGGCCACCAGGGTCTAGCGGGAAACTGCGCGGCCTCCCGACATTGGAAAGGCGTTTAATGTTACAAGACAATTTTGGCCGTAGGTTTTACTACCTGCGCCTGTCCGTGACGGACATCTGCAACTACCGCTGCAACTACTGCCTGCCCGAGGGCATCGGTTGCGGACGTTCCCTGGAAGGGGAAAATCCTCTCTCAGTCGCTGAGGTGGGCACATTAGTGCGCGCTTTCGCTTCACTGGGTACGGAAAAGGTACGCCTTACTGGCGGAGAGCCCTCCCTGCGCAAAGACCTGGTGCCGCTGCTCGAAGCCGTGCGCGCTAGCGATAAGATTCGCCGCTTAGCCATCACTACCAATGGTTACCGCCTGCCCAGTCAGATAGACGACTGGCACCGCGCGGGTTTGGATCAGGTGAATGTCAGTATCGACAGCCTCGACCCGGCTCAATTCCACCATATCACCGGCCACAATCGCCTGGATAAAGCCTTAGCAGGCCTGGATCGCGCCTTGGCCTTGGGTATCGATACCAAGGTCAATGCAGTGCTGATGCGTCAGTACAACCTGGCCGAGCTGGATAACTTCCTCGCCTGGATTCGCGAGACTCCGGTGACTCTGCGCTTTATTGAATTGATGCGCACCGGCGATAACCGCGAGTTCTTCGCCAGCAACCATGTCTCCGGTGGCGATATAGAAACCCTGTTGCTGCGGGAAGGCTGGGAGCAGGTGATCCGCACCCGCGATGCCGGTCCGGCGCGGGAGTATTTCCACCCGGATTACGCCGGTCGTATCGGCCTGATTACCCCTTACGGTAAAGACTTCTGTGCAAGCTGCAACCGCCTGCGGGTATCAGCCCAGGGCAAGTTGCACCTATGCCTGTTTGCGGACCAGGGCTTTGATATGCGCGAAATCATCGCCGATGGCGATAGCGAGGCGCTGGCGGCCCATATCCGCGAGTTGATTGTGGATAAGACCGCAGGCCACCAGCTGCACGAAGGTTTTACCGGCGCTACCCGCAACCTGGCGATGCTGGGGGGCTAGGGTTATGGCCAGGGCTCTTGTTAGTGAATCGACAATCGGCGTGGTGCTGGCCGGCGGCCGCTCCAGCCGGATGGGCCGTGATAAGGCATTGCTGGCCCACCCTCAACAGGGCAATTTCTTGCAGCATGCTGAGGCATTGTTGAGTGAGCTTCCGCTGGAAAAAGTCGTCACCAGCGGCGCCCGTCCCGGAGCGATTGAAGACCTGGTGCCAGAGCGTGGCCCACTGGGCGGCCTTTATTCGGTAGCCCTGGCAACCGGTGCCGATGCGACCCTGGTAATCCCGGTAGATATGCCCTTGCTCGGGCGAGAGCACCTCGCAGAGTTATTGGCGGAGGGGCAGGCAAGTGGCCGGCCCTGTTATTTTGAAAACTTCTTTTTTCCCCTGTGGCTGCCTTTAAATGGCGATTGCCTGGATTATTTGCGCCGTGCCGTTGAGGGCAGTGCGCGCAATTCTGTCGGCGCACTGCTGCGTCACCTGGGGGCCAAATCCATACCCATAAAAAGTGCTGGCGATTGGCATCGCAATATCAATACGCCGGCAGATTATCTCGGCTTGAGTACGCCGGATAAAACTCCAGAAAACAGTTTTTTGAGAGACCACTGATTATGTCCGCACACGCTAGCAAAGAATTTGTACCGCTCAATATCGCGGTACTTACCGTATCCGATACCCGCAACGAGCAGACTGATACCTCTGGCCAGTACCTGGTGGAAGCCCTCAAAACTGCCGGCCATCAGCTCGCAGATAAGCGCATTACCCCGGACGATGTTTACCAGATGCGCGCGGTGGTCTCCGCCTGGATTGCCGATCCCAAAGTGCAGGTGGTATTGGTGACCGGCGGTACCGGTTTTACCGATCGCGACTCCACGCCGGAGGCCCTGAGCCCGTTGTTCGATAAAACCGTCGACGGCTTTGGCGAGCTGTTCCGCCATATTTCCCTGGGGGATATCGGTAGCTCCACCGTGCAATCCCGCGCGCTCGCCGGCCTCGCTAACCGCACACTGATATGCTGTATGCCCGGTTCCACCGGAGCCTGCCGCACAGCTTGGGAAGGCATATTGCTGGAGCAGTTGGATGCCCGCCACAAGCCCTGCAACTTTATCCCCCATGTGCGCTTTGCCAGCGCACCCTGCGAGAGCCGGGGGTAATTTGTGAGCCAGTTAACCCACTTAAACCAGCGCGGCGAAGCCAGCATGGTGGATGTTACCGAGAAGGACATCACTGACCGCAGTGCCCTGGCCGAGAGCAGCATCTGTATGAGTGCAGAGGCTTTTGCACTGCTGAGCCAAGGGGCGCACAAAAAAGGCGACGTGCTCTCTGTAGCTCGTATCGCCGGCATCCAGGCCGCGAAGAAAACCTCAGATTTAATTCCCCTGTGCCATCCGCTGGCGTTGACCAAAGTAGCGGTGGATTTCGAATTACAGCCGGAAAAGCACAGTGTGCATATCACCGCTTTCTGCCGCCTGGCCGGGCGCACTGGGGTAGAGATGGAAGCGTTAACCGCAGCTTCGGTAGCGGCGCTGACTATTTACGATATGTGCAAAGCTGTGGACCCGGCGATGGAAATCGGCCCGACCCGCCTGCTGCAAAAAACCGGCGGTAAGCGCGGCCACTGGCGCGGCGATGCTGCGGACAAGGCGTAAAAATTTCAGAGGTGTAAAGCGATGGTAAAGGTTCTGTTTTTCGCGCGTCTGCGCCAGCAATTGGGCATGGGCGAGATTACCCTGAAGGATTTTTCCGGCAGTCTCAGCGAGTTGCGCAAAACCCTATGCGAACAGCACCCGGATTGGAGCCCGCATCTGCAAAGAGACGATATTCGTATGGCCCTGAACCAGGAGCTGGCAGAAACCGGAGCCCAGGTGAAGGCTGGGGATGAAGTTGCATTTTTCCCGCCGGTTACCGGCGGTTAGTGGTGCCAATATGAAAGCCGTTGATCGTATTGAAGTCTGTGAAACGCCCCTCGACGTAGCGGCTGAATATACTGCGCTGCAAGGCAACAGTGGTGATGGTGCCTGCGCCCTGTTTGTGGGTTCGGTGCGGGACTTCAATGCCGGTAGTGATGTCTGCGGCCTGGCCCTGGAACACTATCCGGGCATGACCGAAAAAAGCCTGCAACGGATTATCAATGATGCCCGCGATCGCTGGTCCCTGGGTCGTGTGACTATCGTCCACCGTGTTGGCCCCATGCAGATCAACGATGAGATTGTTTTTGTCGGCGTTACCAGCCCCCACCGCCAGGCTGCCTTTGCCGCCTGCCAATACATCATGGATCGCCTCAAAACTGAGGCGCCTTTCTGGAAGCGCGAAGCGGTTGAGGATGAGTCCGGTAAGCCTTCAGAGCGCTGGGTCGAAGCCCGGGCCAGTGATGCTGCGGAGATGGAAAAGTGGTCCGCCGGCTGAGCCTGCTGCTATCCGCTTTACTGGTGGCCATCGCGCTGCCGGTTAATGCGGATAACTGCACCTTGCGGGTGGCGGTAGCGGCCAGCTTCCGCCCGGCACTGGAAGAGGTACTACCAGAATTTGAGCGTCGCCATGCCTGTGTGGTGCAGATCAGTAGCGGCAGCTCCGGGGTGCTCTACCAACAAATAGCGCACCGCGCGCCCTTCGATTTATTCCTGTCTGCCGATCGCGAGCGCCCCGAACTGTTGGAAAAGCAGGGTGGGGCACTGGCCAACAGTCGCCAGACTTACGCCCTGGGTTTACTGGCTCTCTGGCACCCAAAATCGGAATCGAATATTGAGCGGTTACTGCAAACCTGGCCCGATAAAATTGTATTAGCCGATCCGAAAGTAGCGCCCTTCGGCAGTGCCGCCCGGCAAGCGTTGCAAAGCCTGGACTTGTGGAAGAAAAAACAAACTCAATTAGCCCGGGCCCACAATGCTGGCCAAGCCTATTTAATGCTGGATTCCGGCAATGCGCAGCTGGGCTTTGTCGCCGCCAGCCAGATGCAAGCAGCCGGCCGCGATAACTACTGGTTGCTGCCGCAGCATTTGTACAAACCCATTGAACAGCAGCTGCTGATTCCCACCCAGAGTCGCCGACCTAAAGAGGCACAGTCCCTCGCTAACTATTTGCGTTCAGGGGAAGTGCAGGCGCAACTACAGCACTTGGGTTACGGTGTTTTGCCAACTCAAGATCGAAGTAGAGATGGAGGGAGTGGCTTATGAATATCGCCGCTGCCGACTGGCAGGCCCTGTGGCTAACTTTGAAATTGGCCGGCTTAACTACCTTACTCCTGTTTATTATCGGCGTGCCCCTGGCCTGGAAATTGAGTCAATGGCAGAGCCGCTGGCGCCACGGTATCGAGGTATTAATTACCCTGCCGCTGGTACTGCCACCCACGGTGTTGGGCTTTTATTTACTGCTTTTATTTTCCCCTAACTACGCCCCTGGGCAGTGGTTGTCACAACTTTTTGATGGCCCTTTGGTATTTTCCTTTACCGGCCTGGTGTTTGCGTCAGTGATTTATTCCCTGCCGTTTATGGTACAGCCGCTATTGGCCGCGTTTAATGCCAATGGTCAGCGCCTGACCCAGGCTGCCGCAGCGCTGGGTATACCGCCCTGGGCGGCGCTATTACAAGTTCTTTTGCCGGCGAGTCGCGCCGCTATTGTGAGTGCCTGCGCTTTAACGTTTGCCCATACCCTGGGTGAGTTCGGGGTAGTGCTGATGATTGGTGGCGCTATTCCCGGTGAGACCCAGGTGGTTTCTATCGCTCTTTACCAACATGTGGAGGCGATGGAATACGGTGCGGCGCACCGGCTGGCTTTGATGTTGATGGGAATTACTACGGTACTGCTACTCGCTGCCCGTTGGCTGGGACATAGTTTGGCTCCGCGCGGATCAAACAACGAGCAGGCTAAACCGGTAATGGGGGTGCTGGGCTAATGGAAATCACCTTACCCCTTGTCGGTACTGCGTCTACCACTTCTGATTCCAGCGGACTGAGTGTTTCAGGGCTGGTGACTCCGCTTAACGCTGCGACTCCCTGGCAATTAGAGCTGCCAGCCACTGGGATTTTTGGCCTTACCGGCCCCTCCGGCAGCGGCAAGAGCACATTACTGGCTGCTTTGGCGGGCCAACGCCATTGCCGTGGCAATATCACTTTTACCAATACGGTTTGGCAGCGCGGACGCCGCGCCCTGGCTACCCACAAAAGAACGCTTTCTTTGGGCTTTCAGGATAGCCGCCTGTTTGCCGGCCAGTCGGTGGCAGATAACCTGGCACTGGCCTGCCGTTACAGCCGCAGGCCACTGCCCGAGGAAGAGTGTGATCGCCTGCTAAAGGCTTTTGGTATTGATCCGCTACTCCATCAGCCGGTAGAGCTATTGTCTGGCGGAGAAGCCCAGCGTGTGGCTGTATTGCGTCAGCTTTTTAACAATGCGCCGCTGCAATTATTTGATGAGCCGCTTTCAGCGGTTGACCGCGCCCAGGTACTGCGGCGCCTATTGCCGACCCTGCGGGATTTCTGGGCTCGATATCCGGCGCTGGTAATCTGGACCAGTCACGACTTTGATGAAATCCAGCTACTGGCCCAGCGCTGTTTATGGATGGATTCTGCCAATTTGTCCGCACCACTTTCTTTACCTGAAATTGCCCAGCGCCTGGATAGCCACGGCGTAGGGGATAGCTGCCGCAGCCGGATTGAAGCGCGAGTGGAATCCCTAAACGATGGTCTGCTGACTTTGGATTTAGGGGGGATTTCCATCTTTGCTGATAGGGTGGCGGGCCATTATCGCAGAGGCGATACCGCCGCTTTTCTGCTGGAAGCTGGAGATATCAGCCTCAGTGTAGAGAAGCCGGGCCTGTCCAGTATCCTCAATTGCCTGCCGGTAACTTTAGTTGCTAAGCAGAACCTTACCGATGGCCGCATTCGTTTACAGTTAGCCGCTGCTGATCAGGTGTTCTACGCAGATATTTCCCGTCTCTCCTGCGAGCGCCTGGAATTGCGTGAAGGCACTACCTACTTTGCCCAGTTTAAGGCCGGTAGTCTTGCCGGTTTGTAAGTAGTTCCAGGGCAATTTCTGAAAGTGCATTTCTTCGATCCCTAAAACCCCAGCAATTTTTTTGCTAAGTTTGAACACCAGCTAACTGAGTGGTGCTCCTATGGGCGTTCTGTTGGGAATTTCCCTCTTTAACGAGGGTGATAAGTTTTACCGGGAAAAAGCACAGGTCGAGGGCTTACCTTTAGCGAAAGCTGTGACCATTGAGGAACTACACCCGGTACTTACTCGCTGCATAGAAGAAGGCGGGCACAACTATCGAGTAAGCCGCCTGGAATCGGGTGAGCTGGAAATTGCCGAGCTACTTGAGGATTGTGAGCCCTACCGGATCAATGCTTTCCGCTATCAGCTTCGCCGAAAGGGCGACGCTATCGTTATCCACTCTACTTACAAAGACGATGCCTTGTACTTTCATCTGGCTTGCCGCGCAGCCAGTGGGCAGAGCGTTAAGATAGATTTCCACGGCGAGCACCCGTTTTATAACTATGACTCCATAGCGGAATACCAGGGTGGTAACTACCATCTGGCCAATTTCTTCGATCTTCAACATTTGCCCGGTTATATCGAAGAGCACTGCCGGCGATTTATACACTGCCCGGAGTATTGGTCCTTTACCTTCTTTATTCCGTATTTGGGCAAGGTAGAGCTGAATAACCAAACATCCGATTCAGAACAGCCTCTCTACCACCTCGATTTCTATTGCCCGGAGCGCAAGCTAAAAATCTTCCAGTCGGCGCTTGAGAGAGAAGGTTCTTACTATTTTCGCGACTCTATCTCGGCAGAAAAGCTGCTGAAATTGCTTGAAGATATGGCGACAGAACTGCTGCCAGAGCTGCAAGAAGCGGGTGTTATGTCCTGCTTGAGCTGCTTTGAAGCTATCCATCAAGCCTACAGTGAAATTGAGAGCACCATTGAGACGGATGACAGTCTTGCCTCAGTTGCGGAGGATCTTGTTGGGTACCAACAGAGTATCTGCGGCAGACCTGTCCAATACGAAGTCACTGAAAATGCAGATGAGTCTATTACTGTGCAGGCCTACTATTTTCAGCCGCCGGTAGGTTACAACTATACGATTAGTGCTGAGGATATCGCAGGGGGCCATATCTATCTGGATAAGTTGCACGATTTAGATTTTTATGAGCAGATGTGTATGGATATTGCCAGGTATCTATGCCCGACGATGCCGACCGTTGAAGACTTGGATGAAGTGACGATCTACTATCGCAGGGATATCGATAGACAGCTGATTTCCAGCCTGCTTGAAGGTTCGGATATAACGCCGATATTGGTTCAGGTGAAATAAAAAAGGGGAGGTTAAACCTCCCCGCAAAAGCGGTTTCCCGCCCGTGAGACCAAATTATGGATTGTAGAATTCACCGTTTTTGCGCAGGTAGAACCAGTAGTTAACCACCAGGCAAACCGCGTAGAAGATAGCAATGCCTGCCAAAGCGTACTCCGGGGTGGTGGCTTTGATCTGCTCGCCGAAGACTTTGGGAATATAGAAGGCACCGTAGGCGGCAACTGCTGAGGTCCATCCCAATACCGGGCCTGCCTGTTCTTTCGGGAATACCATGGCGATGGTGCGGAAGGTAGAGCCATTGCCGATACCGGTAGCGGCGAACAGCACCAGGAACAGCAGGAAGAAGGGCAGGAAGAACTCTTCCGGAGTGGCTGAGCCGTAGGCGGCCTTCATGTAGTAAGCCACACCCAGGGCACTACCCACCATGATTGCAGCACAGATTTGGGTAACCAGGGCTCCGCCGATGCGGTCGGAGATCCAACCACCTACCGGGCGAATCAGGGCGCCGATAAATGGACCCATCCAGGCGTACATCAGGGCGCTGGGGCCGTTATTGTTGATGGTATCGTGAGTCATAACCCCATCCACCATCACGTGGCTGTATCCGAAGATCACCTTGATAGCCAGGGGGAAGGCCGCTGCGAAACCGATAAAGCTGCCGAAGGTCATGGTGTAAATGACACTCATCACCCAGGTGTGCTTGTTGTTGAAGATACGGTACTGACGCTGCAAGCTGGTTTTGATCTCACCGGGCAGCAGCTTCAAGCCGAACACAGTAGCGGCGATTACCAGTACCAGAACGATTTCCTTGGGCACCCCCCAGCCTGAACCGTTGGCCGCTTCGGGAAGCAACAGCCACAGACCTGTGATTGCGGTGAAGAGGCCGATTCCCAACATCATGGTCATCTTCAACATCGCGCCGATAGAGCTGCCCACATCCGGGGTTACTTCGTCGGTGCGCAGGTTGTTCATACCGAACCAGCCGACAAAGGCCAGTGGAACCAGGAACAGCAGCCATACAAAACCGGCATTTTGAATCCACGCTTCAGAACCGGCTGGTACTTTACCAATCAGAGAGCCAGAGCTGCTCACCAGGGTCATGGGATCGCCGCCAGCAGCGCCGAAAGCACCGAAGGTCATAAACAGCGGTACCAGGATCTGCATGGTGGTAACACCGAAGTTACCCAAGCCCGCATTCAGGCCAAGTGCCAACCCTTGTTTTTCCTTGGGGAAAAAGAAGCTGATATTGGACATGGAAGAGGCGAAGTTACCACCGCCAATACCAGACAGCAGAGCCAGCAGCTGGAATACCCACAATGGGGTCTCAGGATTTTGCAAGGCGATACCCGTGCCTAGGGCAGGGATCATCAATAGGGCCGTGGTAAAGACAATGGTGTTGCGTCCACCGAACAATCGAATAAAGAAACTACTGGGTATTCGAAGGGTAGCACCGGTGAGGCCGGCAATTGCCATCAGGGTAAACAGATCGGCTTTGGCAATGGGGAAGCCAAGGTTGAGCATTTGAACGGTAATAATGCCCCAGTAGAGCCACACGGCGAAGCCGCACAGCAAACTGGGAATGGATATCCACAAATTCCGGTTTGCGATTTTTTTGCCCTTGGACTGCCAGAATTTGCTGTCCTCTGGGGCCCACTCGTAGATGTCAGACACGGCGGCCACTCCTCCTCGAAATGATTCGTCCAGCCACTATGGGCTGGGGTGTATCCCTGCTCAATTACCAACAGTAAGTAACCCCTTTGCCCCCGCGCGTAATAGCTACCCCTTTGGGGGTAAGCGCAGGCACTGAGCCCTGTGTTAAAGTCACTGTTCAGAATTAGTACAACTTACAGCAATGAAGCAGGACACCCCATGACTTCTTCTGCCACGGTAATGATGGTTGATGACCATCCTCTATTTCGTAAAGGTCTCAAGCAATTGTTTGCTATGGAGCCCAGCTTGGAGTTAGTAGCCGAGGCCAGTAGCGGGGAGGAAGCGCTGGAGCTGGCCAAACAGCACGAGCCGGACCTTATTCTGTTGGACCTGAATATGCGCGGTATGGACGGGCTGGATACCCTTCGGGCAATGCGTGCAGCCGATGTAGCCTCTCGCATCGTGATACTCACCGTTTCCGATAACAACGCGGACGTAGTTTCCTGTATTCGCGCCGGTGCCGATGGTTACCTGCTCAAGGATATGGAACCGGAAGATATTCTCGACCAGGTTATCCAGGCCACTCACGGCAAGCTCGCTATCAGCCAGCGCCTTACCGAGATCCTCGCCTCCGCCCTGCGCAAGCCGGACAATTCCGGTGCGGATACCCTGTCAACGCTCACCAGTCGCGAATACCAAATCTTGCAATTGATCGCCGATGGCCTCAGTAACAAGTTAATCGCCCGTGAATTGGATATCAGTGATGCCACTGTAAAGGTTCACGTTAAACACTTATTGAAAAAGTTGGGCATGCGCTCCCGGGTGGAAGCCGCTGTGTGGATGGTTAATCAAAAGCGACCGGAATCGCAAAACCGCAGCCACTGATTTTTCCCAACTACAAAGGAATGAAGTAAGAGATATTGTCCATGCCCACTATCGACTGCTGTAGCCAACCGGGCCTGATGCCCATCGAAAGCGCCCGCGAAAAACTTCTTGAGGCACTGAGCCCAATCAGTGGCACTGAGACTTTGCCCCTGGCACAAGCTGCCGGTCGGGTATTGGCTGAGGATGTTATCTCCACAGTAAACCTACCGCCCTGCGACAACTCCGCAATGGATGGTTACGCCCTGCGCTTTGAAGACCTGGCCAGTGGCTTGCCGCTGGAGCTGATTGGCAAATCATTCGCCGGAGCACCTTTTGACGGTGTGGTGAACCCCGGCACTTGCGTGCGCATTATGACAGGAGCCGCAGTGCCCGCCGGTGCAGATACGGTAGTGATGCAGGAAAATGTCGATGCCCAGGGGGAGTCGATACGAATAAATTGTGAAGTTCGCGCTGGCGACCATGTTCGCCGCTGCGGTGAAGATGTGGCTGAAGGAGCCAGCCTGCTCAAGGCCGGAGAGCGCATCAGCGTTCCACATATTGCCCTGCTCGCTGCTGCCGGTGTGGGCACAGTGACTGTAGTGCGCAAACCGGTAATCGCACTTTTCTCCACCGGCGATGAATTGCGCCAGCCTGGCGAAGCCCTGGGTAAGGGCGATATCTACGATAGCAACCGCATTGCCCTGTTATCCGCCCTGGAACAGCTGGACTTGGACGTTTTGGATTTGGGTATATTGCCCGATAACAAACAGGCCATTACCGATGCCTTGCAACGTGCTTCCGAAGAGGCCGATGCCATTATTACCTCCGGTGGAGTCTCCGTTGGCGAAGCGGATTACACCCGTGAAGTGTTGGAAGAACTGGGAGAGATCGGCTTCTGGAAAGTGGCGATGAAGCCCGGTAAACCTTTTGCCTTTGGTTTCCTACAGGGAACGCCCTTCTTCGGCCTACCCGGTAACCCGGTTTCCGCCCTGGTAACTTTCTACCAGCTGGCCGTGCCCGCCCTGAGTGTGATGAAAGGCGATCAGTGGACTGGCCCGCAGACCTTACAGGCGAAACTGTTAAAACCCCTGAAGAAAAAGCCCGGCCGAACCGATTTCCAGCGGGGTGTATATCGCAGTGATGAAAACGGGGTATTGGTAGTAGAACCGGTTGGTACCCAGGGGAGCCATATTCTTTCCGGTCTGGCTGCTGCTAACTGCTTTATCGTTTTAGCGCGAGAGAGTGGTAGTGTAGAGGCTGGGGAGCAGGTGGTGATTGAGCCTTTGAGAGTGCCGTTGGGTTGAGTAAATATACAGAGTGAAGTTAAGCTGCTTGAACAGTTGAGGCTGATCTTGAAAGAGGTAAAGCTAAGCATCCCATAATTATTTTAAATATTAAGTAATTATGGGATATATCATTTCCTGATGAAATTCAATTGGCAGTAGTAAATGGTATTGCGTAATAGGTTCCAAGCTATGTAAAGTAATTAGACTGAATAATTTCTAATACTGTTCTCGAAAATTTTCAGCAATATCCTCTAGTTTTGCCATCAAATTATTGTCTCTATCTGTATTTATTACTTCTTCAGGTTTTCTTGGATCAAAATGCTTTATTATCCCAATAAGGAGATAAGTATCCGGTTCCATAAAACCAGGGCAGTAGGCCAGAACATAACCACTAGTACGGCGGTACTGTAATAGTCTCACGGGAAAGCCTTGCTCTTTATAATGGAGATGCATCAGTTCTAAGGAAGAGCGCCTAAATGTGCGATCATAAGGTACATCACGGCCAAAGGAACGGGGAAGCATCCCTTCCTCCCCTTTATATGATTTAAACTCCGCAACTAGTGCCTTTCTCTTTTGTTCATCCATGGACTCGCGTAACCAAGTATGGGTGAAGACTCTAATTTCTTTCACCAGCCAGTATCCTTTTTAGGTTGACGTAGCCTTGCGTGCTGGGTTGTTTTCTGTGCTATTTTCTTCAATTCACTTTCTTGAATTTCGAAATTTCGAGTACTTGGCTCGATAATCTCTTCAGAGAACTCAGTAGATTGAAAATTTAGGTTTCGACCTTCGGTATGTCTTGAGTCTTTATTCATTACTCTTCCTCAAAACCTCCTATATCTTTTGGCTTCGAATCTTTCAGTTTCTTCGCCATTTTACGAGTCACTTTTTCCATGTCCATCGCATCTCCCGTCGCTTGGGGAGGTAAATCTTTCATTTCCATGGTTCCACGCTGGGCGACTTCACAGAACTCAGTCATGTCTTCAAACAGTTGACTGGGTACAGCATAAAACTGGACTTTATTATCTGAAGTCACCGCTATGGCGTCACCTTCTGCTTCGTGTAATGCGGCACTTGGATTAGTTTTGAACTCGCTTAAAGGCATAGTGCGACCGAATTTTACTTTCCGATGCATAATGCTCCTCTCTGATTTACAAAATTGTTGCTTTATATAAATCTAAGTATGAGGCTAACTTAAGGACTAAGCCAGCTATGAAACCTCTTTAATTTGATAAGGTTCCTTTTCTCATTGTATAGAGATGACCGATTCCTCCTCAGTAATAATATAAAGAGAAAATATTTACGGTTGTGTTTTAAGTAGGTCGTTTCTCCCTGTGGGTAGGCGAATCTTTAGCCGCTGAGTTACTTCCAAGTTGAATCTGTGTTCAAGTAGATTCTGAGGTACGTGAATATATATAGGATCCACTGCATAGAATATTGTGATAGAGGGTTAGCTATATATTAAAAAACTCTCATAAGCGGGCGGATAGTGTGCTGGAGGATTAGCTTCGCCCTTTGGGCTCGCTGCTCTACGGCAGCTTTGTCGCCTCCGAGTCGAACCTGAGTTCGAACAAAACCCTGGGAGTTAGCCATATACAAGAAAGCCCGCATAAGCGGGTGGTGTGCGGAAGGATTAGCTTCGCCCTTTGGGCTCGCTGCTCTACGGCAGCTTTGCTGCCTCCGAGTCGAACCTGAGCTCGAACAAAACCCGGGAGTTAACCATATACAAAAAAGCCCGCATAAGCGGGTGGTGTGCGTGAGGATTAGCTTCGCCCTTTGGGCTCGCTGCTCTACGGCAGCTTTGCTGCCTTCGAGTCGAACCTGAGTTCGAACAAAACCCTGGGAGTTAGCCATATACAAAAAAAGCCCGCATAAGCGGGCTTTTTTTTGTATATGGCCCGCCCGAGAGGATTCGAACCTCTGACCTTCGCCTCCGGAGGGCGACGCTCTATCCAGCTGAGCTACGGGCGGTTTAATTGGCTATCAGTGCCAATGGGAGGCGGATTATACAGAAGCTGGGGGGCGGGTTAAAGGACATTCTGTTGGCTTATATAGTCTTTGGCAGGTGGCGATGCAGTGCTTATAATGCGCGGCGTAGGAGTTTGCGACGATATTTTGAACGTTTGTGGGCCAACTCACTTCGGTCCTTTTGGGGGAATATGATGAAGCGTATTTTGGGTATTGTGGCGGCATTGGCCGTCAGTGCGGCTACGGCAGTGGCCCAGCAGTCTGTTAATGAAGAAATCGCAGAGCGAATTGCTCCGGCAGGTGAAACCTGCATGAAAGGTAAAGAGTGTGCGGCGGCAGTAGCGGCAGCACCTGAAGGTGCTAGCGGCGGCGCTGCTCGCAGTGGTCAGGATATCTACAACGCAAGCTGCCAGACCTGTCACGCAATGGGTGTTGCAGGTGCGCCAAAATTCGGTGATGCCGCAGCTTGGGCACCGCGTATCGCTAAGGGCATGGATACTCTCTATAACAATGCCATCAATGGTATTAATGCCATGCCGGCCAAAGGCCTGTGTATGGATTGTAGCGATGACGAGATTAAAGCTGCTGTGAATTACATGGTGGATAACAGTAAGTAAGCTGTTTCCTATTGAAAAAAGGCCGCTCATTGAGCGGCCTTTTTTATTTTGGATATCTGCTTAGCTGGTACAGATATTTGAAAATATTTAATCAATAAGAGGTTAATCAAACATACTCAACAAAGACCCCAAAGTTTCCTCTCCCTTCGCCTGATTCTGCTCCGGCGTCGCTTTACCAAATCCTTCCAACAACACATCTTCTTCCGGCAATTCGTCAATAAAGCGGCTGGGTGTGGTGTCCTGGGTTTCGCCGAACTGTTTGCGCTTGCCCGCCAGGGTCATGGTAAGGGTGCGCTGGGCGCGGGTAATGCCTACGTAAGTGAGGCGGCGCTCCTCTTCGATATTGTCGTCTTCAATACTGTTGCGGTGGGGAAGTAAGTTCTCTTCCATACCGATCATAAATACGTGGGGGAATTCCAGGCCCTTGGCGGCGTGTAGGGTCATCAGGCTGACCTTATCGGTGGCTTCCTCTTCTTCCTGGCGCTCCAGCATATCCCGCAGGATCAGTTTGGAGATGGCCTGTTCCAGGCGAATATCCTGCTCCAGCTCGTCGTCGGTGCCCTCCATAATTTTGTTGAGGCTTTCCAACAGCCAATACACATTCTCCATGCGCTTCTCGGCCACTTTCTCGCTGCTGGCGTTTTGCGATAGCCAGCCGGCGTAGTCGATATCTTCCAGCATCTCGCGCAGGGCGCCATTGGCAGTGGTATCGCGACAGTTGCGCTGTACCCCTTCGAGCCACAGGGCAAAGCGATTCAGGCGTTCGTAGCCCTGCTCGTTGATATGCTCCTTAAAGCCCAATTCCGAGCAGGCTTTGAACATGGAAATCTCGCGGCCCTTTGCGTAGTTGCCCAGGGCCTCCAGGCTGCTGGTACCTATTTGGCGACGCGGGGTATTGATGATGCGCAGGAATGCGTTGTCATCATCCGGATTCACCAACAGGCGCAGGTAGGCCATCACGTCCTTGATTTCAGCGCGGGCGAAGAAGGAAGTACCGCCGGACATCTGGTAGGGAACCTGGTGTTCCTGCAGTTTCATTTCGATCAGGCGCGCCTGGTGGTTGCCGCGATAGAGCACGGCAAAATCCATAAACTTGCAGCCGCGACGGCTCTTCTGCAGAAATATCTCGTTGGCGACCCGCTCCGCTTCCTCATTTTCATTAGCCACCTTGAGAACGCGGATCTCCTCACCCAGGCCGCGATCGGACCATAATGCTTTGTCGAATTCGTGAGGATTGTGGGCGATCAGGTGGTTGGCCACTTTGAGAATGCGGCTGGTGGAGCGGTAGTTCTGCTCCAGTTTGATCAGGCGAAGGTTGGGGAAGTCGGTCTTCAGCGCACTCATGTTCTCCGGGCGCGCGCCGCGCCAGGCGTAGATAGACTGGTCATCGTCTCCCACCACTGTGAGGCCGCCGCGCCCGCCCACTAGCAGCTTCACCAGCAGGTACTGGGAGTTGTTGGTGTCCTGATATTCGTCCACCAGCAGGTAACGAATCTTTTTGCGCCAGCGTTGCAGCAACTCTGGATCTTTGTCGAACAACTGTACCGGCAGCAGGATCAGGTCGTCGAAGTCGACGGCATTGTAGGCTTTGAGGGCTTCACAGTAGCGATCGTAGGCAACCGCGATGGCCTGCTCACCGGGGCTCTGTGCCTGCTCAAGGGCGCGGCGCGGGGTGAGCATATCGTTCTTCCAGTTGGAGATCTGGTTCTGTACCCGATCCAACAGGTCTGTATCCAGGTCGCCATCCCTGAGCATCAGCTCCTTGATCAGGGCGCGGGCGTCTTCCGCATCGAAGATGGAGAAACCGGGCTTAAAGCCGGCGGCGCGGTATTCCTTACGCAGGATATTCAGCCCAAGGTTGTGAAAGGTGGATACAGTGAGACCGTGACTCGCCTTGGACCGCTTGCCATCCGGGCCTGCCAGCAGTTTGCTGACCCGCTCTTTCATCTCCCGTGCCGCCTTGTTGGTGAAGGTGAGGGCGGCGATATTGCGCGCGGCGTAGCCACACTGCTCGATCAGGTAGGCGATCTTGCGGGTGATTACGCTGGTCTTGCCGGAGCCGGCACCGGCCAGTACCAGGCAGGGGCCATCGACATACTTCACGGCTTCGGATTGGCGGGGATTGAGCTGGGTCATAGATGGGGCTGCATCTTCGCGTCGCGGAAAAGCGGGAGATTCTAGCAGTCTTGGCTCGAATCATCCCAGTACCAGTGCGAACCACCGGCCACACGTATACTTTGCCCTTGGGATTGGCTATAACTGCGCCTTATTCCCTGCTTGTGTAACCCCATGCAACAACCCATCGCCGGCTACCACCTGGATGAAGAGAATCACTGGGTGGCGGAGTTCGCCTGTGGCCACTTCCAACATGTACGCCACAATCCTCCCTGGACCAACCGGCCCTGGGTGATCACTGAACAAGGGCGCGAGTCTATGCTGGGTTTCCAGCTCAATTGCAAGAAATGCGATGAGGGCGCACCGCCCGATACGCTCGAAAAGGTTGTATAGCCATGACAAAACTCTGGGTCGATGCCGACGCCTGCCCGGTCGCCATCAAGGAAATCCTGTTTCGCGCCGCTGAGCGCACAGCCACAGAACTGACTTTGGTGGCCAACCAAGCGGTGCGGGTGCCGCCGTCGCGCTATATTCGCTCCGTGCAAGTGACAGCGGGTTTTGATGTGGCGGATAACGAGATAGTGCAGCGCTGCGAGGCGGGGGACCTGATTATTACCAGCGATATCCCACTGGCAGCAGAGGTGATCGACAAGGGTGCTGAAGCCCTTAATCCCCGTGGGGAGCGCTATACCAAAGCCAATATCCGCGCGCGCCTGAATATGCGGGACTTTATGGATACCCTGCGCTCCAGCGGTGTGCATACCGGCGGACCACCGGCCCTTAGCCAGGCGGACCGCAAAGCTTTTGCCGATCAGTTAGATCGATGGCTGGCAAAGAGTCGCAAGTAACTTTAAGGAGAATTGCCGTGGAGAACTTGAGACTGAAGCGAATGGAAGAGTGGCAATTCCCAACATTGATGTCCTGGCTACCTAATAGGGAGCAGTGCCAACAGTGGGGTGGTCCCGATTTCAGGTTTCCGTTCGAGGGGAGGTCCTTCTTGGAGGATTGTCGTTGGCCGGAGTTGCCCAGCTACGCACTTCAGGATAGCAGCGGTGATGTGCTGGCTTTTGGGCAGTATTACCAACACCTGGGCCGCTGCCACCTAAGTCGCTTAATTGTCTCCCCCAATCATCGCGGAGCCGGATTAGGGCGTGCGCTGGTAGTACAGCTTGCACAAACAGGAGCCAGAGCCCTGGATGCAATCGAGTGCTCTTTATTTGTCCTGCGTACTAATCTAGCGGCACGGACTCTCTACCAGAAATTGGGTTTTGAGGAAGCGGCTTATCCAGAGCAGCGAAAATGGCTGGATCAGTGCGATTTTATGGTCGCACCGTCTGTAGAATTTCAGCAGAAACAAAATATTGAATAGCGCGAATATTTCATGCCTGAATTAATACAACCCACGACCGAACGCTTACAGCTGCGCCAGTGGCGAGCGGAAGATAAGCCTGTATTCGCCGAAATGAATGCCGACCCAAGGGTGATGGAGTTCTTCCCTTCATTGCTGACGCGACAGCAGAGTGATGCCGGTGTGGATCGCAGTATCGCGCATATTGAGGAATACGGCTGGGGCTTTTGGGCCTTGGAGCTGAGAGATACCAACGAGTTTCTCGGATTTGTCGGTATGAAAAATGTGACCGAAGATTTGCCTTTCACTCCAGCGGTAGAGATTGGCTGGCGCTTGGCCTTTCCCCACTGGGGAAAAGGCTATGCCAGTGAAGCTGCACAAGCATCTTTGGATGTAGCTTTTAATACCCTGAATCTCAGCGAAGTCGTTTCCTTTACTGCACTACAAAACCTTCGTTCCCAGCGGGTGATGGAGCGGCTGGGTATGCGGCGGGATTCTCTCGTCTTTGAACATCCACTGGTCCCCAGCGAAAGCCATCTGCAGCGGCACTGCCTTTATCGCTTAAGTGGCGATGATTGGAAAAAATCTTGATGTGATTAGCTTCAGTTAGCTCGGGAACCATTACTTTTTCTTGGGTTCGGAGAGGGGGTGAATATGAGGTCCACCCCCTCTTCGACAATAACCAAGCAAATATAGCCCCACCATTAATTTCAGGTGAGGGCAGGGAGTTCTCGCTATGGGTTTTCTTAAATCGGCCTTTATAACGGCAACTGGTTTTCTGCTAGCGGCTTTGCATATCGGCGTATCCGCCGAACCTCTACTTAAAGTCAGTAAACGCCCAGATGGGTCAGCGCTTTACTGGTCTTTAGAGCAACCATCGGCTAAAGGGAAATATGGCTTGTTTTTGATAGCCCAGGGGTCTGGCTGCCTGCCTGCTGTTAAAAATACTACTATCCAACAGGCTAAAGAGTTGGCGGCAGAATATGCTGTTTTAATGGTAGAAAAATATGGTGTAACTCACTCTGACAGCCCGGAAGAGCAATTTAAAGATTGTTCAAAAGAGTATATAGCTAACCATACAGTTGAGCAGCGTGCGGTAGATGTAGAGCAGATTGTCAGCGAACTGCGCGGGGCTGATTGGTGGAATGGCAAACTGGTTTTGTTCGGCGGTTCCGAGGGTGGTGATCTTGTTGCACGACTGGCGCCGAGGCTAAATCCCGATGCGGCAGTGGTCTTTTCAACTGGGTTGGGGGAGTCCTTTGCTCAAGTGCTAAAGAGTTTGGTTCCGCCCCACGTAGCTAAAGAGGTAGATGCCAAACTCGCCTATGCCCGAGCTAACCCAGAAAGCGCGGAAGTCTGGGGTGGAAACTCTATGCGTTGGTGGGCCGATGTCGTCGATCGGGTACCGGTCAACGATTTATTGAACAGCCATGCCCCCGTATTATTGATCCAGGGTACAGAAGATAAATCTGCCCCGGTCAGTTCCGGCCGAGCAGCGCGAGATGCCTATGCATCAGCCGGACGTTGTGAGCTGACTTATTGGGAGTACCCCGGTTACGATCACTATATGACGGATAAGGATGGTGTAAATCACCGGGGAGAAGTTTTTGAAAGAATTGCAGGATGGATTAACAAAGCTGCACTAAATGGGGCTCCCGGGTGTATTCCTGATGCCGGTAAAAGTTGAGACTGATCAATGAATATAAGAATCCAATTAGCCGCAATAGTGATGGCCGCTTATTCCAGTTTTTCGGCAGCGGAAAACTATGCTGCCTTACCACAACTGGAAACCTACAAGGTACCAGAATCCTGGCGTCAGCCAGTAGCGCCTCTAAAGATTGCAAGTAACACGTGGCAAATAGGTACTGAGGGAATTACCTCACTGCTATTAAAAGGCAAAGAGGGATCGATTCTAATTGACGGTGGCATGGAGCAGACGGCTGAGCATTTATTGGAGAATATGCGCAGGTTGGGAGTCGCCCCCTCGGATCTCAAATTAATATTGCACAGTCAGGCCCATGCAGACCACATTGGTTCTATAGCTGAGCTAAAACGCGTAACTGGTGCACAGGTGGTAACCAATGCCGAATCAGCAGTGTTAATGGCTCGCGGTGGTGCTAATGATATTCACTTCGCCGACGAACTTTTATATCCGCCAATAAAGGCGGATCGTATCTTGCACGATGGCGAGCAAGTGGTTCTAGGGGATTTGCGTCTACGCGTACATTTTATCCCAGGCCATACACCAGGCAGTATGGCCTGGACCTGGGAAGACAAAGTTGATGGTAAAACTAAAGATATAGCTTATGTGGATAGCCTTACAGCGCCCGGTTATCAACTGATTGATAATCGCCGCTATCCAAACATCGTAGAGGACTTCCGCACAAGCTTTGCCCGTGTGCGGGATTTACCTTGTGATTTACTACTTACCCCTCATGCACCTGCCAGCGGTTGGGAGTTTAAAAACATAGCTATACAGAAAAAATCAGTGAACTGTCATCAATATGCAGAGAAAGCGGAAGCAAAATTAAATAAAAAGCTAGAGACTGAGAGAGATTCAGTTGATTAGATATTGGTGATATAAAACATGGCCTGTCAGAATTAATGCCGGGCCAAAAATTGATGTACCTTTGGCACAAGATAGAAATACATTAGTGGGACCAGAATAGCGGTCATTATTAGCGCTTTTAAACCAATTGCAATTTGAAATTCCAGTGCCTGCATCCCCAGAAGTAATAGAGTAACAATAGGGTAAACCAGTGCCCAGATGCACAGGGCGTGTAGTATCGATTTCTTCATTTGTTCAATTCCTCCATAAATTTAGAAATTGTCTTAAAATATCCCGGCAATAATTTCTGTAAAAATTGTTTTCCACTCTTGGTAAGTGCTACACATTTTGCCCTACCATCGCTGGAGTCTGCTTCCATAACGATGAGCTTATCTTCCACCATGCTTTTCAGGGTTCGTGTCATTACCGGTCGAGAAACATCGATGCGCTCTGCAATTTCTGAAGCCAGCAAACTGTCTCTTTGAGGCTCCCGGTCGATAACGATCATCACCAGGAAGCGCAGCTGGGAGGTTCCATGCTCGGAAAAATAACTCTCCAGCTCCCGCAATAGCAGACTCGCATCCCGCATCATGGTAAGAGCACCCTGAACGGCAGCGGGATCTTTTACAGAAAATCGTTTGGAATATCCCTCAACCATCTGTTGTGAGGGAAGTTCTTTGAGAAAAAACATAAGGGTTTTAAGCTAACCTCTCCAGCTTATTGATCTCCACAGGCTCTTTTAGCCACTCTTGATAGGCTTCGAAAATCGGGGTGATGTAGGGCATAGTGTAATGCTTATCGAGATCTTCCTGACTGCGCCACTCCTCGTATAAAAACAAGTTTTCCCCGTCCTCGTGTACTGCAAACTTCAGGCAGCCCTCTTCCTCCAATGTATTAGCCACTATGGACAGGATGGCCTGCTTGGCTTGGTCAAAGAACTCTGTCTTGGGAGAAATCTTGGCAATAATGAATAAATTTATAGCCATAAACGTCACTCTCTATGGAATTTAGTTATCATGATAATCAAATGGGGTGGATTGTCAAACTACTTGTGGGTCAGTTTAATGTAAGGAGTGGAGGAGAACAGTCGGTTTACTTAACATTGTAGAGATAGCAGTGGCTCAACTAGGAGCCACAGAAATGATGATTGCACGAAACTAGTAATGAGCTACCTTGGAGTGGCAAAATAAACTTGGCGCTTGTAAAGCTTACGCCACTGGATACCGTCTTCTGATTTCCATATGTCATTATTTATTCCCTCACCCTGACCCCCAATAAGTAATAGATGGTCACCATTGCTCACTATTTCGTGAGAGCCTCTGGCTGAGAAGGGGGCGGAAGAGGTTTCCAGAGTCCAGTTAACCCCATCCATAGAAGACCATATATCATTGGTATATTCCGCCATTTCTGTGTCCCATCCCCCAATTAGCCATAGCTTATTCTTAAAGGCTACAAATTGGTGATCGTAACGAGTATTAAAGATTGGGTTAAGCGTTTCTTTTGACCAATTGATACCATCGGTAGATGACCACATGACATCATCTGAACCTAAGTCCCCTTTTCCTCCAAAAACCCAAATTTTATTATTGAAATTGAGTGCCTGATGAAAGTGGCGAGATATAAATGGAGGGTTATCTGTGACAAGTGTCCAGTTAATACCATCTATTGATGACCAGATATCTTTTTTTCCTGTATCGCCATAATCTTCGGTACCTCCAATAAGCCATAGCCGCTCATCGTAACTTATGAGTTGATGGCCGAATCGGGCTGAGAATCCAGGAGTCTCTGACTCTAACTTCCAATCTATTCCATCAATAGATGACCAAACGTCATTCTTTAATCCGTGAGATTGCTCGCAACATGCTCCGTCATTACCTCCAACTAACCACATTTTTTCATTGTGGATCGCGACTTGATGTCGATAACTGAAAGGGAAATTTGGACTGTCTGTCGCTAGTGTCCAATCTGCCCCGTTACTAGATGACCAGATATCATTCTTTGAACTTCCAGAACCACCAATAATCCAATATTTATTTTTATAATAAATAGCTTGATGTTGTGTTCTTGGTGGTATCTCATCAGTTTTTGTGTGTTGTTGCCAATTCACACCATCTATAGATGACCAGATGTCATTTCTTAACCCACTAAACATACCACCTGACCGACCGCCAATTAACCATATTTTTCCGGTAAAACTAATAGCTTGATGGTTTTCACGGGATGAAAAAGGAGTACTTTCGGTTTCTTGCTGCCATCTAACTCCGTCTGTTGATGACCAAATATCGTTTATATTATTTGGGCTGCCACCTTCACTGCCACCAATTACCCAAAGCTTATTGTCATGGGATACTAGTTGGTGATCTTCTCTCGCCATAAATGGGGTCTCTTCTGATACCTGTTTCCAATGTTCTCCATCCTCTGATGACCAAATTTCACTCTTTGTGAAATCAAATCCCAGGGCGCCGATCATCCATAGTTTATTGTTGAAACTAATTGTTTCTGCTGCCCATCCGATTAAGAATGAGGGGTCTTCTGTAACAAGAGTCCATGTGACTCCATTAGTAGACGACCATACATCATTGTGAAAATTGTCCCCTGTTGAATCTCTATACGCACCACCAATGATCCATAATTTATCATCGTGAGTAATAAACCTCTGTGTAATGCGACTCGGAAAATTGGGATTATCCGTAACCAGTTCCCAGGTAATGCCGTCATCTGATGACCAAATTTCATTATTTTCAGGGTTACTAATAGGACTTAGAACAACCCATAATTTATTATTGTATACGGCGGCTTTAGGGGACCAGGCTAGAGGAAAAGGTGCATTTTTGGTTTGTAGTTCCCAAATAATTCCATCACTACTGGACCAGATATCATTTTGGTACTCCAAACCATCATAACCACCGATGAGCCAAAGTTTTTCTTTAAAAGCTATTACCTGGTGTCCCTCTCTCCCAGAAAATTCTGATGTAGTTACTGTGACAGAGGCTTTTGAAGTATCAGAAACAAGATTGTAGAAAGCTGGCTGGGAGAGAGTGGCAGCTGTATCGGTAACTATTTGACCGTTGATAGTACTTAACTGCCCATTTTTACAAGTATTATAGCTTTCTAGATTACACTCATTCTCAGCGCTACGATAAAATAAGATATTGTCATCTGACTCAGAAAACTGAATTTTAGTATCAGATTTGCCTACCCACGCAGTCATACTGATTGTTTTTATTTCAGAGTTAACTTGATAGCTAGATGAAGCGGAAAAGTATTGATTGTCCTGATCTATATTTGCCGTTATGGTAGCTGAGCCTGCGGCTATAGCAGTGATTAAGCCTTCTGAATCAACAGTGACTATTTCTGGATTATTAGAACTATAAGCGATTAAGCCTGAGCCTTGCCCAGTTGCAGTATTTTGTAAACTGTCGCCAAGATATAAATCAATTGAACCAGTGTAGGCGAATGTCAAATTTTGTTGGCTCAACGATGAGTCAGACTTCTCACCACCACCACCACCACCACCACCACCACCACAGCCAGTTAAAAAAATACTAATAAATATAGTGATAAATAATGATAAAATGGGGTTAATTTTTATTTTTATCATCGACTCGTCCTTTATGAGTACGTACTTACGTATTAATTAGAGCTAATTTTATATAGAAAATAATAACAGTATTTAGATACTGATTTTAATCCTAAATATTGATAGGGATTGGAAAGGGTTAATAACTATCTACTTTATAACTCAGGTTTTTGACTAGTTTGATAAAGCAATTACATTTCTTCGGTCGAGATTTCTATAGGCTAGTGCCTCAGCAATTTGAGTAGTACTTATATGTTCAAAATTAGTGAGGTCTGCCAGGGTTCGAGCTACTTTAAGAATACGGTGGTAGCTACGCGCGGATAGCCCCAGTTTTTCCACCGACTGACGTAAGAGGTGCTTTTCCTTTTCCCCCAAGGCACAGTGCTTTTCCAGCTCTGCGCCTTTTAACAGGTTATTTGTCTTACCTTGCCGCTGTATTTGTTGCTGGCGTGCGGCACAAACTCTCTCTCTCACGGCATCGGAAGTTTCTCCGGGAGCTGAGTCCTGTAATTGCACAGCATTCATAGCGCCCACCTCTACCTGCATATCGATACGATCCAGCAGAGGGCCAGAGAGTTTGTTGCGATATCGATCTATCTGGTCTGGGGTACAGCGACAGCGGGGTTCGCCTAAATAGCCACAAGGGCAAGGGTTCATAGCCCCGACCAGCTGAAAGTGGGCGGGGTAGGTGACTTGGGCTCGGGCGCGGGAGATTCGCACTTCACCATTCTCCAGAGGTTCCCGCAGTATCTCCAGAGCGTGCCTGGGAAATTCGGGCATTTCATCGAGGAACAGGACTCCCCGGTGCGCGAGGGATATCTCACCGGGCCTTGGGGTGCTGCCACCACCGACCAGTGCTGTTGGTGAGGCGCTGTGGTGCGGGGCCCTGAAAGGGCGCAGGCTCTGGTGAGGTAGGCCTGCGCTGGAGTAAACGCTCGCTACTTCTAATGACTCTTCAGTTGTCAGCGGGGGCAATATACCTGGCAGGCGGCTGGCCAACATGGTTTTGCCGGTGCCGGGAGGGCCGTAAAAAAGCAGATTGTGGCCGCCGGCTGCTGCTACTTCGAGCGCGCGGCGGGCCTTTAGTTGGCCGCGCACATCGGCCAAGTCTGCGCACAGGTGCTCTTCGGCAATAGGCTCTGCAACAGCTTTGGGCATAGATTCACGCCCATGAAGTTCGGCGCAAACTTCCAGCAGGGAGTTGGCAATGCTGACTTCGCCGGTAGCCAGCGCGGCTTCCGCACCGTTTTCCATAGGCACAATGAGTTTACGGTCTTCATTGGTGCAGGCTACGGCTGCCGGTAAGCTACCACTTACTTCCCGCAAGGCGCCAGTGAGTGCTAGCTCGCCAATAAATTCATAACGTTCCAGCGTTTCGGTGGGAACCTGTCCCGAGGCGCTGAGAATACCGATGGCGATGGCCAGATCGTAGCGGCCACCTTCCTTGGGTAAGTCGGCGGGGGCGAGGTTGACGGTAATACGGCGCTGGGGGAAGTCGAAATGGCTGTTGATTAGGGCGCTGCGCACACGGTCGCGGCTCTCCCGCACCGCCGCTTCCGGTAAACCCACAATATGAAAAGCAGGGAGTCCATTTGCCAGGTGGGTTTCTACGGTAACCAGAGGTGCAGAGACCCCGAGCTGAGCTCGGGAGTAGGTGACTGAGAGGCTCACGATTTCATCCTTGAAGTGGCTCCCTGGGCTTAGTCCTTGGCGGCGCTGTCTCTCTGCGCCAGGGCTTGCTCCAGCATTTCGACCTTATCTTCGAGTCGTGCCAGCTTTTCCCGGGTCCGGCGCAGTATCTCCACCTGAGTGTCGAACTCTCGCTGGGAGACCAATGGCAATTTATCCAGTGATACTTCCAGAGCACTGCGCAAGTCACTGGTCACCACGGCGCCCTGTTGTTGTAGCTCTTTCAGCAGCTGTTGCAGTTTATCTGCTGCCACGGGCATTTCCTCGCTAAATAAGATGGATATGAATAGCACGGGATTGTAACCCAGTGCATTTTTTGGAAAAAGCAGCCTAACAGCGCACCGTTCTGAGCGCACCTTAATCTTTACCTCCCCACTTCAGTGCAAAGGAAGAAAGGCAGTTCCATGTTGGTGCAGCACTTTGCCTTCGAGTTTCTATTCGTACGAATTTTACTAACTCAATTAATCCTAACTTATTGATTTTGCTTGTGGTTGCAGTGTTGGCATCAAGTCTGCAAACAATCTGTGCAGGTGTCCCATTAACGATCATTGGGAGTCTGGGAAAGTAGCAGTTCACGAGACGCAAGCGACCCTCTGTCACACCCGACAGTGAAGGACTGATTGCAGGCGGCGCCATAAAAGCACTCGAAAAAACAGCTTCAAAAGCCTTGGAGGATCAAAGTGGAAAATAAAATGTATAAAGTTGCCACTCTCGTCACCGGTGCCGTTCTCGCACTGGGCGCTGCAAATTTATCGATGGCTGCCGAGGGCGGTCCCAGCGTTAGTGCCAATGTGGGTCTTGTTTCTGACTATAGATTCCGTGGAATTAGCCAGACTGATGGAAGCCCCGCAGTACAAGGTGGTGTCGATATCGATTTTGGAAATGGGATTTATATTGGCACCTGGGCGTCCCAAGTGGATTTTGATTATGAGACTGATCAAACCGACTACGAACAGGATTTTTACGGCGGTTATAGTGCGGATATCAATGACAGCGTTAGCTTTGATGTTGGCTACATTTATTACGCCTATCATGGCGGAAGTGAAGATGAAGATTATCAGGAAATATACGGCAGCCTGAGTTTTTCAGATTTAACATTGGGGTTTGCCTATTCCGATGATTATTGGGCGGATACCGGTGAGTTTTATTACCCTTATGCGGAATATAGTTTCGCTCTTCCCTCAGATCTTTCTCTCGATCTACATCTGGGATTAAACCTCTTTGAAGAAGAAGGTTTTCTCGATGGATCTGATTCCTATATCGATTACTCCGTTTCCCTCAGTAAAGAATTTGGCGGCTTGAGCCTGAGCGCTTCTTTCGTGGGCACCGATGTCAGCGATAAAGAGTGCTACGAGACTGACTGGTGCGAACCTACATTGCTCGCCGGCGCGACTTATACCTGGTAATACAAAAGGGCCTTCGTTAATGCGAGGGCTCGTTTTTCTTTGGGGGAATACCATGAAATTAATCACTGCAATCATTAAACCCTTCAAGCTGGATGCTGTGAGAGATGCCCTGCGGGAGTCGGGGGTTAATGGTGTAACGGTTACTGAAGTGAAGGGCTTTGGTCGCCAAAAAGGGCATACGGAATTGTATCGCGGTGCAGAGTATGTGGTGGATTTTCTTCCGAAAACCATGCTGCAAATAGCGGTGGCAGATTCGCAACTGGATGCGGTTATCGAAGCAATTGGTTCCAGCGCGCAGAGTGGCAAGATCGGTGACGGAAAAATATTTGTTGCAGAGCTTGAGCAGGTCGTGCGCATACGTACCGGAGAAACCGGTAATGCAGCAATTTAATTAAAAACCGAAAACATAATTTTAATAAATATCCAGATTTGAACGGAGAGGAATATGGAGAACCAAATTTTTCAATTGCAGTATGCAATTGATACTTTTTACTTTCTGATGTGCGGCGCCTTGGTAATGTGGATGGCCGCCGGCTTTTCTATGCTGGAAGCCGGCTTGGTGCGCTCCAAAAACACCACGGAAATTCTCACCAAGAATGTGGCCCTGTTTGCGATTGCCTGCATTATGTATCTGCTAACTGGCTACGCCATTATGTACGATGGTGGCTGGGCATTGTCCGGTATTGAGGCGTTTAGTCTGGAAGGCGTCCTCAGCGATTCTGCAGAAAATGGTTTTGAGGGTGACTCCGTTTATTCCGGAGCTTCAGACTTTTTCTTCCAGGTGGTTTTCGTAGCTACCGCCATGTCCATTGTATCCGGTGCGGTTGCCGAGCGTATGAAGCTGTGGAGCTTCCTGGCCTTTGCAGTAGTTTTGACCGGTTTCATCTATCCACTGGAAGGTGCCTGGACTTGGGGTGGCAAAGAGGTTTTCGGCCTGTACAACTTGGGCGATCTCGGTTTCTCTGATTTTGCCGGTTCCGGTATCGTGCATATGGCGGGTGCAGCGGCTGCGCTTGCTGGTGTCCTGCTACTGGGCGCGCGCAAAGGCAAATATGGCCCCAACGGCCAAGTGTATGCCATTCCCGGTGCTAACTTGCCGTTGGCAACCCTGGGTACCTTTATCCTGTGGATGGGCTGGTTTGGCTTCAATGGCGGCTCCGTACTGAAGCTGGGCGATGCTGCCAGTGCGCACTCCGTCGCCATGGTCTTTGTGAATACCAATACCGCTGCTGCCGGTGGTGCTATTGCTGCACTGATCACCGCCCGTATCCTGTTCGGTAAAGCTGATCTGACCATGTTGCTCAATGGCGCCCTGGCCGGTCTGGTAGCAATTACTGCGGAGCCTTCGACCCCGACTGCATTGCAGGCAACCCTCTTCGGTATGATCGCCGGTGTGTTGGTGGTCTTCTCTATCATCACCCTGGATAAGCTGAAAATTGATGATCCGGTGGGCGCTATCTCTGTACACGGCGTTGTCGGCTTGCTCGGTTTGCTATTGGTACCTGTGACTAACAATGATTCCAGTTTCAGCGGGCAATTGATTGGTGCGTTGACCATCTTTGGCTGGGTATTCGTCAGTTCATTTGCAGTGTGGTACCTGCTCAAGCTCGTCACTGGTATCCGTGTGAGCGAAGATGAGGAGCAAGAGGGTGTTGACTTGACCGAATGCGGAATGGAAGCTTACCCGGAATTTATGAACAAGTAAGTTAACAGTGTCGGTGCTGCCCCATAGGCGGGGCAGTGGCCTGGGTAAGGTTCTCTCGACGAGGACGAATCAGGGGAAATACTCAAGATGAAATTGATTACGGCTGTAGTAAAGCCCTTCAAATTGGATGATGTACGCACTGCCCTGTCTGAAGTGGGCGTGCAAGGAATGACCGTCACCGAGGTAAAAGGTTTTGGGCGTCAAAAAGGCCATACAGAACTTTATCGTGGCGCCGAATATGTGGTGGACTTTCTACCGAAAGTAAAATTGGAACTCGCTGTTGATGATGAGATGGTGGACTCCGCTGTCGAGGCAATCACCAAGGCGGCGCAAACCGGCAAAATCGGTGACGGCAAAATCTTTATCACGGCTCTCGAAGAAGTCATTCGTATCCGTACCGGTGAAACCGGTAGCGAAGCTGTGTAACCTGTTTGATAACTCTTTCATAACGTAGCGATTGAGTATCATAAGCCCCGCAAGGGGCTTTATACGCACTTCTGATAAGTCCCGCTATCTCGCCTTCGATCTTTGTTATCTATTTTGCTTGAAATACCTGCTACGGGTGCAGGCGCAAAAATCTGCATAACTAACTGAAATATTCCCATTTCATTTCCCAACAAAAAACTCTACAGCCTCCTCCTTGTGTTACTGGCACGGGGGTGGGGAACTGCCTATAAATTAATCGCCGCTATTGACGCGGTAGGGGATCGCCACTGAAAAGTGGTTGTCAGTTTTGTAGATGCCGCGGGAAAGGGGCGGCACAGAGGTACTCCCTCTGTAACAGGAGTAAAGGTTACAGGGTTTTAGCTATGAAAGATGGTTATGAAGATCAGGGTAAGAACTCTCGCAGCAAGGACTCCGAGGAATTTGCAGAAGAACGCAGTATCACCTCTCGCCAGCGCGCCAGAAGCCAGTTAAGTTCCGATGTAGAGGAGTTTCTCGCCGGTGGCGGCGCGATTAGTGAAGTTGATCCAGAAGTTACCGCCGACCCCCCGCGCAAACCGCAGCCAAAATACGGCAGCCGCCCTATCTAATCTCTCTGGTCGCTGTTGCTCCTCCAGCAGGAGGAGTGACAGTTGGCCAAACCCCTCTCAGCCTCTCAGAGCTTTTACCGATTGAGCAGTTTCGGTAGCAGGCGCTCCAGGACTTCGCCGATATAGGATAGGAATAAAGTACCCAGGCTAGACCGGTAGTACTGGGGATCAGCAGAGCCTACCGCTAGGGTGCCAAGTTGATTGCCCAAAGGAACTACGGCAGCTGAAGCGATATTTTGCGCTTTTTCCGCAAACAGGAATTCTTTTTCCCGCTGGCGTAAAACACCACAGATGGGACGGCCGTTACGAATTATTCCGCCAATTGCCGTCTCGGCATCGGAAAATGTGCTGGTCTGAACTTGTCCCAGGCTTTGGCGGGGAGCAGATAATGGCTCGAACAGAGTCAGGCTGGTGAACTCAACATTGAAGTCAGCGGCGAAACTGGCATAGAGAGCTTCTGTGACTTCACCGATATTTTCAGCTTCCAGCAGTGCCAGGATAAGTCGGCGGCTATTGAAAAATAACTGGTCGTTGTCCCGGGCGTTGTGCAAGAGCTGGTCGAGGCGCTGGCGCATTTCGATATTGCGCTCACGCAGCAAATTCGTTTGGTGGGTCATCAGCGACACGGTCTTGCCATTTTCCCGCGGCAACTTGATGGTTTCCAGCAGTTCCATGCGCTCTTCAAAGAACTCCGGGTTTTGAATCAGGTAGCGGGCTACCTGCCGTGCCAGCAGTTTATCGTCACGCTGGGTTTCCTTGTGGGTGTCGCCGGCAATCTCTTCGGGGGGCTGATTGGCGTCTGTGTGTTCCATTGTGTTTGCTTTTTCTGGCACGGGGATGGGGCATCGGACAACTGATGTGGCGAAGCGTTCTGCTCTCTGAGTTATCCCGTACCCGCTTGTGGCGGGTTTACTGCCAAATACCCGGACAATTGTTTAGAGAATAATCTGCCCGTGAAAAACCGTGGTTGCGGGCCCGGTCATAGTAACTGGCTGGCCGGGTCCGCTCCAGTGAATTGTCAGTGTGCCGCCGGGGAGCTGAATTTGGACTTTGTCATCCACCAAGTTTCGCAGGCGAGCGTATACCATGGCAGCACAGGCGCCTGTGCCACAGGCACGAGTTTCGCCAACCCCGCGCTCAAATACCCTGAGCCGGGCTTCGGTGCGTGTATCCACTTGCAGAAAGCCAGCGTTGACCTTTTGTGGGAACCGCGGGTGGCGTTCAATTAGGGGCCCGAGTCTTTCTACCGGTGCGGAAGCGATATCTTCCACCAGCAGAACCGCGTGAGGGTTGCCCATGGATACAGCACCAATGGTGAAGGTCTCCCCGTCCACTTCCAGGGGATAGGACTCTGCACGGCGATCGGCGGAAAAAGGTACTTTTTGGGGCTCGAGGACCGGTGCTCCCATATCGACACTAACCTGATCCCCGTCCAGTACTCTCAGGTGTAGTAAACCGGCGGCAGTTTCTACCTGGATATTTTTCTTACCGGTAAGGCGGCGTTCACGTACAAAGCGGGCAAAGCAGCGGGCGCCATTGCCGCAATTTTCCACTTCGCTGCCATCGGCGTTAAATATGCGATAGCGAAAATCCGCCTCGGGTGTGCGGGGCGGCTCCACCAGCAGTACCTGGTCGCAGCCCACGCCGAGGCAGCGGTCTGCCAGGCGACGAGTTTTTTCCGGGGTCAGTTTAATTTTTTGGCTGACGCCGTCGAGCATCACGAAATCGTTGCCGAGCCCATGCATCTTGCTGAATTTAACGCGCATTCCATTTCTCTGTTCGTACTGATTTTCCGCGGCGTTAGCTGCGGTTTGGGGTCCGGGCTGAAAAATGGACCCCACTGCGATGCAAGTAGCTGATCAGGCTTTTTTGGGGACAGTGGTCTCACCGCGAACCAAGTCGGCAAAAGTCTCCCGCTCACGCACCAGGTAAGTCTTGTCGCCATCCACAAGTACTTCAGCTGCGCGACAGCGGCTGTTGTAATTGGAACTCATGGTGAAACCGTAGGCACCGGTCGACAACATGGCTAACAGCTGCCCCTCTCGTAGAGATTGGGAGCGATTTTTACCCAGGAAGTCGCCCGTTTCGCATACCGGACCGACAATATCCCACAGGGTACTTTCACTCTCGTCCGGTGTCACTGGCACAATATCCTGCCATGCCTGGTAAAGGGCCGGACGCAGGTTGTCATTCATGGCGGCATCGACGATAGCGAAGTTGTGCTCTTCGGTACGTTTCAGGTACTCGACCCGGGTCAGCAGGGCGCCGCCGTTGGCGGCAATGGAGCGGCCGGGTTCGAGAATCAGGGATAAATTGCGCTTGTCGATACGCTTGTGGACCTCCGCCAGGTAATCCCCGACAGGGGGTGGTTCTTCACCCCGATAGCGCACGCCTAGGCCTCCGCCCAGATCCAGGTGTTCCAGAGTAATTCCCAGCTCGGCGAGCTGATCGATAAGGACCAGCAGGCGATCGAGTGCATCTAGGAAGGGGGCGACTTCGGTGAGC
The DNA here is from genome assembly GCF_052467955.1 of Microbulbifer maximicatervae (SeqCode). Lineage (NCBI taxonomy): Bacteria > Pseudomonadati > Pseudomonadota > Gammaproteobacteria > Cellvibrionales > Microbulbiferaceae > Microbulbifer > Microbulbifer maximicatervae (SeqCode). The sequence continues at coordinate 146,632 of NZ_CP174329.1, read as the reverse complement.
TGGGAACCGATATGGCAATCCACACCGGTAATTTTCAGATGCTCAGAATCCGCTGCGTGCTGATAAACCTCGATCGCCTTGTCTATGGCGATACCAAATTTATTTTCTTTGAGGCCAGTGGAAATATAGGGGTGGGTTTGGGCATCCACATCGGGATTGACCCTGATGGAAATTGGGGCGGTCTTGCCACACTCTGTGGCCACGCGCTCAAGGCGGTCAATTTCCGCTTCTGATTCAATATTGAAGCAGTGCACTCCAACCTCCAGAGCACGCCGCATTTCCTCTGAGGTTTTACCCACTCCGGAAAATACGATTCGCGATGGGTCGCCGCCGGCGAGCAGCACTCGCTCAAGTTCCCCGCCGGAAACAATATCAAAGCCCGCCCCCAGCTGTGCCAGCAGTGACAGAATGCCCAGGTTACTGTTGGCTTTCACTGCGTAGCAGATTAGGCCGGGACGATTGCCGAGGGCCTCGGCGTAATCCCGATACTGCCGTTCAAAGTGCGCGCGGCTGTAGACATAAGTGGGGGTGCCGAAATTCTCAGCTATTTGTTCCAGTGAAACCTGCTCAGCCCACAGGCTACCGTCGCGATAACTAAACTCTCTCATATGACCGGTTCTTACTCTTCTAAATCTTCCTCGACATTGGAGTCATCCGCTGTGCCCGATTCGTCGTCGACTTCGATAGTCGGGCCGGTCTCAATGGTGTCATCGATATCAAAGTCGGGCCCATAGCCGTCTTCAGATTCAATTTCATCAACGGTTTCCACCGCTTGCTCTGCTGCAGAGCCGGGCTCGCCGGGTTGTGCTGCACCACTGGTGGGTACTGTCTCCGGCGGGCCACCTGGAATATTGGAGGCGGGCATGGCGGGGTCCTGTGGAAGATAGAGAGGACCTTTTTGGCCACAGCCCAGTAACAGTGCGGTGGCACCGATGGTGATGGTTAATAGAGAGAGTCGTTTTTTGAGCATCGATAACATCCTGAGAGTCGGAGATTCGCAGCGGCAACCGGCAAAAGCCTGATAGTATAGCGGCCCACCTGATTCAACACATTACACGGTAACAGAAGTAACCAAAGATGAGCCAAGCGGAATATGATGCGGCTGTGGAGCAGACTCTAATCGGTATTGAGGATGCACTCGATCACTGCGATTGGGATATTGACTACGAACGCAGTGATGCGGTGCTGACCTTGACCCTGGAAGACAATGGCAGCCAGGTAATTCTCTCGCGCCAGTCTGCCAACCGAGAGTTGTGGGTCGCCGCCAAATCCGGTGGCTACCATCTTTCTTTTGAAAACCCCGGTTGGAAGTGCACCACGACCGGTGAGGACCTGCCGACTTTGCTCGACCGCGTATTGAGCGAGCAGCAAGGCGAACAGGTTTCCCTCGGATTATCCGCTTAAACAGCGCTTAAGTGTGCTGCGAAATCTCTTCCCGTGCGCGTTTACAGGCCGCGCGCACCTGGTTTGGTGCGGTACCGCCAATATGATCGCGAGCCGCAACCGAGCCCTCTAAAGTCAGCACCTCAAATACATCTTCGCCAATTTCTGTTGAGAACTGTTGTAGTTGGGCCAGGCTGAGTTCGGATAAGTCTTTACCCTGTTCAATAGCAAAGGATACGGACTGCCCGACAATTTCGTGAGCATCGCGGAAGGCCACCCCTTTGCGTACCAGGTAATCGGCCAGGTCCGTCGCGGTGGAGAAGCCCTTGGCCGCAGCTTCCAGCATATTTTCTTTTTTTGCCTTCAGTGCTGGCGCCATATCGGCAAACGCGCGCAGGCAATCCAGTGCGGTATCGGCGGCATCGAATAGCGGCTCTTTATCTTCCTGGTTGTCCTTGTTGTAGGCCAGCGGTTGGCTCTTCATCAGTGTGAGCAGCGCAATCAGGTGGCCGTTAACCCGGCCGGTTTTTCCGCGCACCAGCTCCGGAACATCGGGGTTTTTCTTCTGCGGCATAATTGAGGAGCCGGTGCAGAAGCGATCGGGCAGGTCAATAAAGTCGAACTGGCTGGAAGTCCACAGCACCAGCTCTTCACTGGCCCGAGACAGATGGGTTAGCAGCAGCGCGGCGAAAGCACAAAACTCAATAGCGAAGTCCCGGTCGCTGACTGAGTCGAGGGAGTTTTCTGTGGGGGCATCGAAGCCCAGCAGCTCCGCCGTGCGTGCGCGATTGATCGGATAGCTGGTGCCGGCCAGTGCTGCGGCCCCCAACGGTGAGCGGTTAACCCGTTTGCGGCAATCCATCAGGCGCTCGAAATCCCGGCTCAGCATGGCATTCCAGGCCAGTAAGTGGTGGCCAAAGGTCACCGGTTGCGCGCTCTGTAAGTGAGTAAAGCCGGGCATAATGGTATCGGCTTCGCGCTCCGCTAAATCGACCAAGCCATTTTGCAGGCGGGTTAGTTCGGCAGCTATTAGATCGATGCGCCCACGCAGCCACAGGCGGATGTCGGTTGCCACCTGATCGTTGCGCGAGCGGCCGGTATGCAGTTTCTTGCCAGTGGCACCAATGCGTTGGGTCAGGCGCGCTTCGATATTCATATGGACATCTTCGAGCTGCACAGACCAGGGAAATTCTCCCGCTTTTATCTCTTCGGCGATGCCCTTCAGACCGTCGGCTATCTTGTGATATTCATCAGCACTTAATACCCCCACTTCTGACAACATCTGCGCGTGGGCAAGTGATCCCTGGATGTCTTCCATGGCCATGCGCTGGTCAAAAGTCACCGAGGCGGTAAATCGCTCGACAAAGGCATCGGTGGCTTCACTAAAGCGGCCGCCCCAGAGTTTGGCGGCAGGATTATTGGCGGACTCGGAGGGGGATTTTTCGTTACTCATGGTTTTCCTGGCTGCAGTGAGATGAAAGGCTGGGGAGCTTGGTGATATCTTGCGCTTGGAACTTTGGGACAATCAAGAATAACAACTGCATGTCATTCCCCTGGCCGTCGGGCATTATAACGCAGAAAATTCGAAAATATCGCACAGGAAATAAGGATTCTGCGCTACCTGGGCAGCTTCCGTTTCTGCCAGACCTCTGTAGTGTCACCTCTCTGGCGGTACTGGTGTTGATGGGGGAATTGCTGGCATTGGTCTTGGTCCTGGCCCTGGACGGTTTACAGGAGTTCAGTTGGCAGCGCCTGGGGCTGATCTCTCTGGTGATCCAATGGGTGATATTACCCTCGGCCGCGCTGCTGTGCCGGCTTCGGCCGAGCCTGGCGAAAATGCCCCACAAACTCGCTGGCGGCTTGAGTTTTATTGCAGTGCTGTCGGTGCTCACATTGGTGATGGCAGTGCAGCGCTCCCTGCGCGCGGTGCTGTTACAGACCAGCTTTGACAGCTGGGGGTTTGCGGGCGACTGCCTGCTTGGGGCTATTTGTGCGGGGGTGGTATTGCGCTACGCCTATCTTCAGCAGCAACTCTACAACCAGCAGCAGGCGGAGCTCGGTGCTCGAATTGAGGCACTTCAATCGCGGATTCGCCCCCATTTCCTCTTTAACAGTATGAACAGCCTGGCTAGTTTGATCGCCGTTGATCCTGATCGCGCGGAGCGGTTGGTAGAGGATTTATGTGCATTATTTCGTGCAAGCCTCGCCGATCCAAAGCTGGTGCCTTTAGCGCAAGAGGTCACTCTAGCTCAACGCTATTTGGAGATTGAAGCCCTGCGTCTGGGGGAACGTTTGCGCCAGAGTTGGCAGCTAGACGAGGGCCTGGATAAGGTTCAGCTGCCCAGTATGTTGCTACAACCCCTATTGGAGAATGCGGTGTTGCACGGTGTGGCACAGTTGCGGGCAGGCGGAGAGATCAGTGTACAACTCTCGCAAGAGGGGGGCATGTTCAAAGTTGTTATTGAAAACCCATTGCCACAGGACAGTGCAGTTCCTGCGAAGACTGGTAATGGCATGGCGACAGAGAATATTCGCCAGCGTCTCACTGCATACTACGGCGATCGCTTCAAATTTACCGCCTGTCGGGAGGAGGGCCGGTACCGGGTCATACTACAGCTACCCTTATCTCCCCGGGAAGTGGACCGGCGGGAAATAGAGTCCAGCACAAATTCCAAGAAGACTATCGAGGTGATGGAGTGACCCAATTGCGCGTACTGATTGTTGATGATGAGCCTTTGGCTCGTGCCCGTCTGCACCGGCAGTTGGAGAGGATCGATAATTGTATTGCTGTGGGAGAAGCGGCAGATATTGAAGCCGGACTATCACAGATCCGCGAACTCGACCCGGACCTTGTGCTACTGGATATTGAAATGCCCGGTGGTAGCGGCCTGGAATTGGCTCAGCAGTTATCCAGCTTTGTGTGTCCGCCGGCAATAATATTCTGCACAGCTCACGATGAGTTTGCTTTGCCCGCTTTTGCCACCTCAGCGGTGGGGTATCTATTAAAACCTGTGAATGTCGAGCAGCTGCGCGAGGCGGTTTCCAAAGCGCAGCGTCTGAGTAAGCCGCAGCAGCAGTTGTTAACCAAGCAGGATCTGGAGGAGCCCAGTGGCCGCAGCCGCATTAAGGCGATAAGCCGCCTGGGGGTGGAGCTGCTGGATGTAGATTCTATCCGCTGTCTGGTTGCGGACAGCAAGTATGTTGTGGCCCATCACTCCGCTGGAGAGACCATTCTGGATGAGTCTCTAAAAGAGCTTGAGAGTGAGTTTGGACAGCGTTTCGTGCGTATTCACCGCAGCGCACTGGTGGCTGTGCAATATATTGTTGGGTTGCGCAGGGACGGTACAAATTACCGGGTAGAGCTGGATGGCGTAACAGCAGCGCCGCTGGTGAGCCGGCGCATGCTGCCTTCGGTAAAAGGATTGATCGCAGAGATGTGTTAGAGCTTAAATGCTTCCGCGGATAAAAACAGCGAGTACGGCTGCCACCATTAATACCGCAAAACATACCCTGATTATTCGCGCCTGCCTGGGTTTATGAAAAACCGGCCTCAGGCTTCCTCCTAAGCACAACCAGATAAAATCCACCGCAGCGGCTACCAGTAAACAGACCAACCCTGTGGCTAAATAGCTCAGGCCACTCTCTTCAATCGGTAGTAAGAATTGGGAGAATATGGCAAGGAAGGCGGCATAGGCCTTGGGGTTCAATAAGTTAAAAATAAACCCATCCAGCAGCGACGGAGGCTGAGCCGTCGCCGATGCGCCCTGCTCCAGTACCGGGGCCGTGGCAATTTTGATCGCGATATAGCCAATATATAAGGCACCGCAAAGCTGAACCGCCAAGCGCGCTTCTGGCCAGGCTGCCAGCAGTGCGGCGATGCCGGCGGTTGCCCCGACAATGGCGACACTCAGGCCGAGCAGGATGCCGATAAGGAAACCGCCGCTTTTTCTCACTCCAAATGTCGCTCCCGATGCGGCCAGGGCAAGTGGTGCCGGGCCAGGGGAACCGAGCAACAGAGCGGTTGCTGCAATTAGTGAAAAGAGTGCTTCTAACATAATTTTTGGTCCTACTTCCCGCCTGCAACGTCAATAAATGAACCGGTAGTAAAGGTGGATTCATCACCGAGTAGCCAAGCCACAGCTTTAGCCACTTCCTCTGCTCGCCCCCCACGCTTGAGTGGAATCGCAGACTTTACTCGCTCAATTCTGTCTGCTTCGCCACCATCAGCGTGCATTTCTGTATAAATAAAGCCAGGCCTAACACCATTTACACGAATCCCTTCATCGGCGACTTCCTGGCTGAGCCCGATGGTCAGCGTATCGACAGCGCCCTTACTCGCTGCATAGTCGATGTGCTCGTTAGGTGATCCCGAACGGCTGGCAGCAGAGGAAATATTCACGATGGTTCCTCCAGTGCCCCCATTTTTGATAGACATTCTTTTGATTGCTTCCCGGCAGCAGAGCAGGGTGCCAGTGATGTTGGTAAGCAGGATTTCATTGATGCGCTCAGCGTCCATCGTTTCGACGCGCATTTGCGGTTTAATGATTGCCGCGTTGTTAACCAGGCAGCTAATTGGGCCTAGTTGCTCGTCGACCGTATTGAATAGCTGGACAATATCTTTCTCCGAGGAGATATCGGCGCGAACGGCTATTGCTAAAACACCAAAAGACCGAAGCTCGGCGATCAGTTCTTCCGCTTGCTGCTTGCGCTGCCGGTAGCTAATGGCAATCTGGTACCCCCTATGGGCAAGTAATTTGGCTGTCGCGGCACCAATGCCCCGGTTGCCACCAGTGATCAAGGCGACTTTTTTATTCACATTGATTGGTCACTCTTTTAACGGGATATTGCGCAGGAAAATAGAGACTTATTGAAAGGCTATTTTCTTCCAATAAAAATGCTGCAGAAAAGAGCCTGCGAGATCATTCAATATCGGGCGGGATCAGCTTTTGCATTGCGGAAATATCCGCAGCGGATTATACCGGGTGAAAACCGTTTACAGGCTGGGAACCTTTGATATGTCTGTAAACGGTTTTGATCTGGCTGGATCGGGGGCTAGTAGAGCTGAGGACCACCGTCTCCGTACTCTGAATCATTTTGTAGACTCAACTCGCCAGCGGCACTATTTAAGTACTCGGCATCGGATTCGGATTTGAGCTTAATCATCAGGCGCAAATCGTTGGCGGAGTCGGCGTGGGAGAGGGCATCCTCATAGGTAATTTCTCCCCCATCGTAGAGCTCGTAGAGTGCCTGGTCGAAGGTCTGCATTCCCTGCTCACCAGAGCGCTTCATCAACTCCTTGATCTTATCCACTTCGCCTTTGCGGATCAGGTCCGACATCAGTGGGGTATTGATCATGATCTCAAGGCAGGCACGGCGGCCATCGCCATCGGGGGTCGGTACCAGCTGCTGGGCCACCATCGCCTTCAGATTGAGGGACAGGTCCATAAACAACTGTTTGTGGCGGTCTGCCGGGAAGAAGTGAATGATCCGATCGAGGGCCTGGTTCGCATTGTTGGCGTGAAGGGTGCACAGACACAAATGGCCGGTCTCGGCGAAAGCGATGGCGTGGTCCATGGTTTCGCGGGAGCGTACCTCACCGATCAGAATAACATCTGGTGCCTGACGCAGAGTGTTTTTCAGGGCTACATCGAAAGACTCGGTATCCAGGCCTACTTCGCGCTGGGTCACAATACAGCCGCGATGCTGGTGGATAAATTCGATCGGGTCCTCAATGGTGATGATATGGCCCTTGGTGTTCTCATTGCGGTGGCCGATCATGGAGGCGAGGGATGTGGACTTACCGGTACCGGTGGCGCCCACAAAAATAATCAGCCCGCGTTTGGTCATGGCCAGGTCTTTGAGTACGTCGGGTAGTCCGAGTCCATCGATAGTGGGGATTTTGGTTTCGATGCGACGCAGCACCATACCCACCAGATTGCGCTGAAAGAAGGCCGATACCCGGAAACGCCCCACGTTGCGCACTGCAATCGCGAAGTTCAATTCCTTTTGCTCGGCAAACTCGCGCCGCTGTTTCTCGTTCATGGTTCCCACCACCAGCTCGCGCGCTTTCTCTGGCGTGAGCGCGGTGCTGCTACAGGGCACAACTCGGCCGTGCAGTTTGATGGAGGGCGGGACGCCCGCCGTGATAAATAAATCCGAAGCGCCCTTCTCTACAACCAGTTGTAGAAGTCTTTCAATATCCATGGTGATTACCGCGTTTTATCTCGACTTTTCTTCCCCAGATTGGGGGCGGGTTTTGGCCGTTTAGAAGTTCTCCGGCATCTTGGCTTTTTCGCGAGCCACTTCGCGGCTGATGATGCGCCGCGCCACCAGGTCTTCCAGGCATTGGTCCATGGTCTGCATGCCGACGCTGGCTCCGGTCTGGATGGCCGAGTACATCTGCGCGATTTTGTCTTCGCGGATCAGGTTACGGATGGCTGGGGTACCGCGCATAATTTCGTGGGCAGCGACCCGGCCACCGCCGTTTTTCTTCATTAGCGTCTGGGAGATAACGGCCTGCAGGGATTCCGACAGCATTGAACGCACCATGGCTTTCTCCTGCGCCGGGAATACATCCACCACACGGTCAATGGTTTTGGCGGCGGAAGTGGTGTGCAGGGTGCCGAATACCAAGTGACCGGTCTCTGCCGCAGTCAGCGCCAGGCGAATGGTCTCCAGGTCCCGCATCTCACCCACGAGAATGATATCCGGGTCTTCACGCAGTGCAGAGCGCAGCGCTTCGGCAAAGCCGTGGGTATCCCGGTGCACCTCACGCTGGTTCACCAGGCACTTCTTGGATTCGTGCACAAATTCGATCGGGTCCTCGATGGTGAGGATATGCTCGTATTTATTGTCGTTGATGTAGTCCATCATCGCCGCCAGGGTGGTGGACTTACCGGAACCCGTGGGCCCGGTCACCAGTACCAAGCCACGGGGAGTATCTGAGATCTGTTTAAACACCTGACCCATTCCCAGGTCTTCCATAGTGAGAACCTTGGAGGGAATGGTCCGGAATACGGCGCCGGCACCCCGGTTGTGGTTAAAGGCGTTTACACGAAAGCGGGCGACACCGGGGACTTCAAAAGAGAAGTCTGTTTCCAGTAGTTCTTCGTAATCCTTGCGCTGCTTATCGTTCATGATCTCGTAGATCAGGCCGTGTACCTGCTTGTGCTCCATTGAGGGCAGGTTGATACGGCGCACGTCGCCGTCGACACGGATCATCGGCGGCAGGCCCGCCGAGAGGTGTAAGTCCGAGGCGTTTTGCTTGGCGCTAAAGGCGAGGAGTTCAGTGATATCCATACTGCTACCTTATGGTTCTTGTTTGGGCTCAGGTAAAATCGCCGCTCAAATCGGTAAGGGCATCAGTATATGCGCAAAGAGACAATCGTCGAAAACCTGAATGCAGTAGGTGAGCGGATTGTGACATGCTGCAACAACTGCGATCGCAACCCCGCAGAAATTACCTTGTTGGCGGTTTCCAAAACACGACCGGCGGAAGACCTGCGGATTGCTTTTGCTGCTGGCCAGCATCACTTTGGCGAAAATTATTTACAGGAAGCCCTGCAAAAACAGGATGCCCTGTCCGACCTGGATATTCACTGGCATTTTATTGGACCGCTTCAATCGAACAAAAGCCGCGCTGTGGCAGAGCGATTCCAATGGATGCACACGGTGGATCGCTTAAAAATCGCCCAACGTCTGTCGGCACAGCGTCCCAGTAATATGGCACCACTCAATATCTGCTTGCAGGTGAATATCGATGGCGAGCAGAGCAAGTCTGGCATAGCTCCACAGGATTTGGTGGCTCTGGCGCGTGAAGTGATGACATTGCCGGGGCTATGCCTGCGTGGCTTGATGGCGATTCCCGCTGCTCGTGACAATGTATTTGAGCAGGAAAAACCATTTATCCAGTTGGCAGGGTTGCTGCAAAGTCTTCGTGAAGAATTTCCTGAGCAGACCTTCGATACTCTATCCATGGGGATGTCTAAAGATATGGAGGCTGCTATTGCCTGCGGCGCCACTATTGTGCGTATCGGCACAGATATTTTTGGGGCACGAAACTATTCTGCATGACAGAATTAGTACGCAAGTAGATTTTTTTGGGATACGGGATGACAAAATCTGGGACTGTAGATGTATTGCTGCTGCTTTTGTCAGTGAGCGCGGTGCTATCTCTGTCTGTAACAAATAGTGTACTGGTGACTTGGGTGGCGCTTGAGTGGTTGGCTTTTATCTGCCTGATTGCATTTGTTTCTCCCAAAATCTCATTGGTTACCGGTTTTTTGAATTCGGCAGTTATTGGGATATTCGGAGATAAGAGCCGCTACTGGCTTTGGATATTGGCGATTGTTCTGAACTTGATCGCGATTGTGGAAACATTTCCTTTTTTGTTTAGTTAATCAGGGGCTCCTTACATAGTTAAGTTCTAAAAAGAAAACGGCCCTAAAGGCCGTTTTCTTTCTCTGGGAACAAATAATTATTGTTCATTCAAGCTGAGCTGCTTTTTTTGATCTTCACTCAGCAGGTGTTGGGCAAAAAAGAGCGCTGTTGCCTGGGTAAAGGCATCACTGTTCTCTTTCTTGCGGTAACCGTGCCCTTCATTGAGTGCGTTCATATACCAGACTCGATTGCCATTCTCGCGAAGTGCAGCCACGATTTGCTCAGCTTCGGTGACAGGTACCCGAGGGTCATTTTGTCCCTGCACTACGAGCATTGGCACCTGGATCTTGTCTACATTGTTGTTGGGGCTGATTTTTTCCAGGAAAGCGCGCATCTGCGGATCCCGCTCATCACCGTATTCGACTCGACGAAGGTCGCGACGATAGCTCTTGGTATTGGTGAGGAAGGTGACAAAGTTAGAGATGCCGACGATATCCACTGCTGCTTTTAAACGATCTGAGTAGTAAACACTACTGGCCAGCACCATATAACCACCGTAGCTGCCGCCAAACACAGCAACGCGTTCCGGATCCAGATCAGGCTGGGTAGCAATCCAATCCAGAAGAGCACCGATATCCCTAACTGAGTCCTCGCGCTTGTAGCCGTTATCCATGGCTAGGTAGCTCTTACCATAACCAGCGGACCCGCGTACATTTGGAGCAATTACAGCAACGCCAAGTTTTTCTAGCCACAGCTGGTATGTGCTGGAAAACATGGGACGGTACTGTCCTTCAGGGCCACCGTGGATTGAAATAACCACAGGTACGGGGCCTTTGGCATTGCGCGGCTTATAGACGAATGCGGGAATTTCACGCGGCTTTCCATCCACCTCGTCGAAAGTGGGATAGTGCACCAGTTCGGGTTCGACAAAGCTTTCGCTGTCGAGACCACCGACTTCACTAAATGTCCATCGGGTAAGGTCACCACTGGATAGCGGGCGGCGGCCAAGGTCCATTACAAAGGAATCGGAGGGAGTTTTAGGCGTGTTTAGGGTTAGGGCCAGCTTATCACCTTCGGGGTTAAATTCTATTCCACCGATAAGACCGATCGGCAGCGAGTCGACCTTGCGGTAGCGGTCATTGCGTGGATCGTATAGATAGAGGGAGGACATACCATTTTCGTTGGCGACAAAAGCGCCGCGGCGACCGTCTTTACTGAGGATAAAGCTGCTGATATCCCAGGGGATATCGGAGGTAATTATCTTTTCATCGCCACTCTCCAGGTCTTTGCGGATCAGTTGGGTAAATTCGCGCCCTTTGTCAGAGATGATATAAACCGAGCGATTGTCATAACTGAAACCCGCTGGGAAATTGCGGGAATCAGCCTCTTCATCGCCCGTACCGGCGAGTAGTGAGACTTCGCCGCTGTCGAGATCCAGCAAATGGACATTAGATCGAGTGGAGGAGATATATTGCATGACCAAAATTTGGCTGCCGGATTGTGAGAAATCACTGGGACCCCACCAACTGCCATCCTCAGACTTAAGGATCAAGCGGTCTTCTTTTTTGTCACCGTCGAAAGTGGTTAGCCATATATCATTGGCCCTGCCATCTCGGCGAGTACTCTGGTAAGAGATAGCGGAGCCCTGCTTATTCCAGAGAATACTGCCATTGCGAGACTCACCATCGGTAATCATCTCGCTAGTGCCATTTTCTGTATCAAACAGGAAAATCTGGGCGTATTCATTGCCGCCGGCATCCATGGTGAATGCCAGTTGGCGGTGCTCCGGGCGGGTAGAGATGCCACCTATAGGTTCTTCGAAAAAGGTTAGCTGTCGGCGAGCGCCACCTGCATTCTCTACCTTGTGTAATTGAGAAACTTCGCCGAAGCGGGTACTGACATAGATACCGTTACCGTCAAGGTCCCAGCCCCGGAAGCTAGCTGAGCGTACGTTCTGATAACGATTGAGCTCATTGATGATAGTTTGGGGAATGTTTGGCACATCTTCGAGTACCAATTGGCCGTTGTTTAGCGTACGAGTTTCTACTGCACCAGCGGCACTGGTCGCAGTGATCAGTGTCGCTATAAGCAGTGAACGCCATCCTTTTTGCATACTGTCCTCCGTTAGGAGCCACTTGGTATGGCTCTCTTGTTATTTGAATCTGGCGGCCACATATTAGCGGAGTGCCCCGAACGGGGAAAAGCAACAAAATTTTTGTAACCGCCCAAGGTGATATGAGTGAGTACAGCGATCCCTAAGATGGTTTTTATTGGTGGCGCCGGCAATATGGCGGGGGCAGTGATCGGTGGTTTGGTGGCCTCCGGTTATCCGGCGGACCGGATCACTGCTACAGGCCGTGATCGGGACAAACTTAATGCTTTTGCCGAGAGCCATGGGGTAGCTATTAGTGACGATAATGTTGCCGCTATTGTTGATGCCGATGTAATTGTACTGTCGGTGAAACCGCAAGTTATGCGAGAACTTTGTGAGGGACTGAAACCCCATTTGGTGGATCGCTCGCCCTTGATTATCACTTTTGCTGCGGGAATTCCGCTCGCGGCTTACCACCGTTGGATGGGAATGCACCTCCCTATTGTCAGGGCTATGCCTAATACCCCGGCCCTGGTGCAAACCGGAGTTACCGGTCTTTATGCCGATAGCAAGGTTACGGGCGAACAGAAGGAACTTGCCGGGCGCATCGTCGATGCGGTAGGTATCTCATATTGGGTTGAGGAAGAGCGCGGCATCGATCAGGTGATTGCGGTAGCGGGATCGGCACCGGCTTACTTTTTCCAGTTTATGGAGGCCATGATTGATGCGGCTTCCGCCGGTGGCCTTGCCCGTGCGGATGCGGAGCGCCTTGTGTTGCAAACTGCCCTGGGCGCCGCCAAACTGGCGGTCGCCAGCGATGTTGACGTCGCCCAGTTGAAGCGCAATGTGATGTCACCAGGTGGAACCACTGAGCGCGCTGTTCAACGGTTCGAGAAGGGTGGGTTGCCGCAGTTAGTGGCCGATGCCATGCGCGATTGCGAGGAGCGGGCGACGGAAATGGCAAAGGAATTGGATCGGTAACAGGTTCCGGTCCAATTGGGTAGGTGCAGCGGTGGCTGCTGAAAATCTTTTTGTTTAGGGTTTATCCATGGTCAATACCTTCAGCGATATCGGCGTTTATGTCGTGGGCATACTGGGCATTTTGTTCCTTTTCGCCGTGTTATTGCGTTTCCTATTGCAGTTGGGCCGTGCGGATTTTTACAACCCCATATCTCAGGGCGTTGTGAAGGTTACCAACCCTTTGTTGCTGCCGCTGCGCAAAGTGGTGCCAGGACTTTTTGGCGTCGATATGGCCTCAGTAGTACTGGCGTTGATAGTCGGTTGGGCGATGATTATGGCTTGCGCCATGATCGCAGGTTACGGCCTGGTTAACCTCCTCAGTGCTCTGCTGTGGTCGTTGATCGGCTGTGTTTCCACTGTGATAGCGATGGTGTTTGTCGGCTTATTGGTCTCCATCGTTGCCAGCTGGATTGCGCCGAATAGCGGCCATCCAATTCTAATTTTACTGCACCAACTCCTGGAGCCATTTTGTGGACCTGTGCGACGCTTGATTCCGCCGTTGGGGGTGATTGATATCAGCCCGATATTTGTCTTTATCCTGCTCACTGTGATTAACAGGCTGCTTATTGGTTTTGCCCAAATGGCCAATATGCCGCCTTTCGTGTACAGCCTGTTTTGGCATATTCCCGGCTTTTAACCGGACTCTGCTCAACCCCAAAATATCCCCTGCATCTTTCAAGCCCCGCCCTCTGGGGCTTGTGCAGTTGTTCGAAGGTTTCTTAAATTGTGACCGGCTGAACATTTCTTCACCTGTGCGTACTAGATCGTATTTGGCGCGGTGTTAGACTCTTATACTATCGATTGACGGCCCTTTCTCTTGTCTTAGTAGGGGCCGTTAGTCCCGGGTCTCAATAACAAGAACACCGTGAAATGGAAGACGCACTTTTACGCCAGCATATTTCTGACTACGACCGTTGGAAAAAGAATCTCGATCGCCAGTTTGCCCACTTCAGCCAATGGCTTGAACAGCACTTCTCTAATTCTGCTGGTGCCTGCCAGGTTGTACAGCAGGCCCGCGCCCTACTTGCAGATGACCAGTTCACCCTGGTTTTAGTTGGGGAGTTTTCACGGGGGAAAACTGAACTGCTCAATGCCCTGTTGTCGCAAACTTACGGCCAGCGTCTACTGCCCTCAAGACCGGGGCGCACCACTATGTGCCCCACGGAAATTTTCAGTGATGGCGGTGAGCGCGCCAGTCTGCGGCTGCTTCCGATTGAGACCCTGGCGACGAATACCAGCCTGGAGAGCTTCCGCCGAATTCCGCAAAAATGGGTAACTCACGAGTTTGATGCCAATGATCCCGAGGCGACCCGAGAGACTTTATTGAAGGTTGCCTCGACCAAGTCAGTAATGCCGGAAGAGGCCGCCCGCTATGGCTTTGATCGGCGCCACTTGGATGGCAAGGGGAACCTAGTCGAGATCCCCGCCTGGCGTTTTGCTTTGATTTGTCTGCCGCACCCATTGCTGGATCAGGGGTTGCGTATTATTGATACCCCGGGACTGAACGCCCTCGGCAATGAGCCGGAGCTCACATTGAGTACACTGCCCGGGGCCCAGGCGGTTGCCTTTCTGCTGGCTGCCGATGCTGGGGTAAGTGGTACCGATATGAGCATGTGGGAAACTCACCTGGCGCCACTGCAAGAGCATCGCGGAACATCCGTGATGGCCCTGCTCAACAAGATGGATGTGCTTTGGGATGATCCGGAGGAGGATGCTGAGCTGCTGCTGCGACGCATGCGCAGCGAAGTGGCCGGTCTCTTGTCTCTGCCTCAGGAAAGTGTTGCCGGAGTCTCTGCAAAAATGGCTCTGTTGGGGCGCCAGCAGCGGGATGCGGATTTGGTGCGAAGCAGCCGCTTCGGTGAGTTTGAAAGGATGCTGGTTCAGCGCCTGTTGGAGCACCGGCATAAAATGGCCGAGCACCGCTCACTGCATCAAGCTCTCACCCTGATGGCTGATACCCGCGATCTACTCAAGCGTCGTTTGAATAGTGGCCGGGCAGCGTTGGCTCACCTGCAGCGCAATAGTGGCAACACCTCAGAGCAATTGGCAGAGTTGGAACAGTTGCAGACGACCGTGCGCGAGCAGCATAAGATTTGTCATCAGGAATTGCTGACGCTCAAATCCAGCCAGAGAATGCTTACACGACAAAGCACTTCTTTGTTGGCGCCGATATCCAGACAGCAGTTGCAGGCGCTGATTGACGATACCCTGGCTACTCTCAATCGCCGTTGGACGCCTATGGGCATGGCCAGGGCTATCGATACTTTTATGGAAGGGGTAGACCATCAGATGTCTAACCTCGAGCGGGAAGTGGATCAGGCTAATCGCTTGCTCGACGCTGTATTTGAGCGCTCCAGCTTAAAGAAAGTGGATGATGCCGAGCAGTATTTTACTATCCGCAAATTTCGCTTCGCGTTGCGTGGACTGCATCGCCAGGCCGCTCAGCTGAGGCGATCCCCGCAGTTGTTATTGGCGCGCCGCAGCCGTCTCAGCGAGCGCTTTATTACCACGCTTGCCAGTGAAGTGGGTCGGCTTTACGACGATATGGGTAACAAAGCGGAAAATTGGTTAGAGCAGGCTCTTGAGCCTCTTAAACAGCATGCGCAGTATCAGAAACAATTACTCAATCGCCATTTGATTAAGCTCACCGAGTTGAAACAGAAAACTCGCAGTCGTCGCACGGATCTTCGGACACTCGAGGATGAGGTTCAGCGCAATGATAAGGCGCTGGTGGCGTTAGAGGATTTACTGCGGCACAACAGCTCTGCACCACAGCCGGTTGCGCCGGCGCCGCGCGCGCACAACGTAACCCCCTTGAAGGCCTCGCATACCACCTGAATTGGGTGCTAATTGATATTGGTTCTGACTGGCATTTGTTATAAGTTGCAGTGATCTTATTCACTGACTGCTTCGGCAATTTGCCAGGCAGCACCTATCAACCTGACAGATACAGTGCCTTGTCAACGGAAAATCCTATCGCTTCTGCGGAAGCCCAAACCGCAACTACCGGTGACCCAGGCTCCGTGGGCCTTGTTGAGCCTAAAAGCCATCACTTTAGTGAACCGCTGGAATTGGCCTGTGGCCGAGTACTGAAAAATTACACTCTGGTTTATGAGACTTACGGTGAACTCAATAGGGAAAAGACTAACGCAGTTCTGATCTGTCATGCTCTGTCTGGGCATCATCACGCTGCGGGGCGACACAGTATCGATGATAAGCGTCCGGGGTGGTGGGATCACTATATCGGTCCGGGTAAGCCGATAGATACTAATCATTTCTTTGTGGTGTCTGTTAATAATCTCGGCGGTTGCCACGGATCTACCGGCCCCGTATCCATCAACCCGGATACCGGCACTACCTGGGGGCCGGATTTTCCATCACTGCGTGTCCGCGACTGGGTCCACAGTCAAGCGCGTCTGGCGGATATGCTAGGTATTCGACAATGGGCGGCGGTTGTTGGCGGCAGTCTCGGTGGAATGCAGGCGATGCGCTGGTCACTGGAATACCCTGAGCGCCTGCGTAATTGTGTGGTGATTGCCTCTGCCATGAAGTTATCTGCACAGAATATCGCGTTTAATGAGACCGCACGCCAGGCGATAACATCCGATCCAGACTTTTGCGATGGGCACTACCTCCAACAGGATAAGTTACCCCGTAGAGGCCTGGCCGTTGCGCGTATGATCGGGCATATCACTTATCTGTCTGACGATGGGTTGGGGCGCAAGTTTGGTCGAGAATTGCGCAGTGGCAGCTTTCAGCAGGGGTCGGATGAAGAGGTGGAGTTTCAGATACAAAGTTATCTGCGCTACCAGGGAGCCAGTTTTTCCACCACCTTCGATCCCAATACTTACATTCTGATGACTCGAGCGCTGGATTTCTTCGACTTAGCTCGGGAATACGGGGATGACCCGGTAGAGGCCTTCTCCCATGCCAAGTGCCGGTTTTTATTGGTGTCATTTACTTCTGATTGGCGCTTTGCGCCGGAGCGCTCGAGGGAAATCGCCGATGCCCTGATGCACGCGGATATTCCAGTCAGCTATGCCGAAGTAGAGTCAGCAATGGGACACGATGCCTTCCTGCTGCCCAATGGTCGTTATGAAGGTGTATTTCGTGCCTATATGCATAGAGTTGCGGCAGAAATTGCTGAGGAGGTGTACTGATGCGGATAGATTTGGATGTGATCCAGGAATGGATCGCTCCCAACAGCCGGGTTCTCGACCTCGGCTGTGGCGATGGTGCACTGCTCGATCAGCTGGGGAGAAATAAAAATGTGAAAGGCTATGGCCTGGAGATTGATCCCGAGCAAATAGAGCGATGTGTGGCCCGTGGGGTCAATGTTGTCGAGCAAAATCTGAATACAGGGCTGGGAAATTTTGCTGATGGCAGCTTTGATGCTGTGGTGATGACCCAGGCACTGCAAACCTTGAGTCAGCCTCATTTAGTGGTAGAGGAAATGCTCCGGGTTGGGCGGGATTGCATTATTACGTTTCCCAATTTTGGGCAGTGGAAGGCCCGCTGGCACCTCGCATTCTCCGGGCGCATGCCAGTATCCGACTTATTGCCATACGAATGGTATGACACTCCCAATATTCACTTTTGTACTTTTACAGACTTTGAGGTGTTATGCCGAGAAAATGGCTGGGCGATTCTGCATCGGCAAGTGGTTTCTGAGTCCTCGGTTGGGCGGGCATTCAAAGACTTTTTACCAAATTTGTTTGGTGAGACAGCCATCTATCATCTAACTCGCTAAACTAAGATTTGCGCCAGCTCTTTTGTGGAGGACTTTGGCGCGATAAATAGATCGAGAGAGGCACTCCTGAGGGGGCCTGACTGGAATTGACCACCAAACCTACCGGGAGAGGTGGCGCCTATAACAACTGGAGGTGGAGCGTGAAACGCATCCTTACCCTGGCTGCTTCTGTGGCCTTGCTATTTTTATCTGTCGGCGCTGCCGCGCAAGAAGCGCGTACGATTAAGAACTACGCTGATTTTGGCGACTATCGAGTAGTCTATTCAGTGTTCAATAGCGATTTTATCCAGCCGGATATCGCCCGTCAGTACCAGTTGGCTCGAGCAAAAGATCGGGCGTATGTAAATGTCTCTGTCGTCAAGAAAGAGGGCGGAACCCATGGCCTCAGCGCTGAGATGTCTGGCACAGCTACCAACCTGATCCAGCAGTCAAGACCACTTAAGTTCAAAGAAATTCGGGAAGGAGATGCTGTTTACTATCTCGCACCCCTGCGCTTTGAGGATGAGGAGACCCTTACCTTTAACGTAGATATCAAGCTGCCCAATGGTAAAAGTGAGACGATCACTTTCCGTCGCAGATTGAACCGATAGACATCTGCCAAGGTTCCGCTGGCTGAGAGCTGGTCGAAACCCCTTCTTTAAGATTCACCGCGGGCCGAGGCCCGCTTTTTGTTTGAAGCAATATGGTAAATAAAATTGTTCTTGCCAGCGGTAATGCCGGCAAACTTCGCGAATTTTCACAGCTGTTCGCCTCATGGGATATACAGGTTCTTCCTCAGTCTGACTTTGGGGTAAGTGACGCTGATGAGACCGGATTGAGCTTTATTGAGAATGCTTTGATTAAGGCCCGCCACGCCAGCCGTATCAGTGGCCTGCCTGCATTAGCCGATGACTCCGGGCTGTCGGTAGATGCATTGAGTGGTGCGCCGGGAATTTACTCTGCACGCTACTCAGGTGCCGGGGCGACTGATGAAAAAAACAATGCGAAGTTATTGGAGGCCATGGTTGATGTTGAATCTAAGCATCGCACTGCCAGTTTCCACTGCGCACTGGCTTTTGTGCGGCAATGGGATGACCCGGTGCCTTTGGTATCTAGTGCAAAGTGGAGTGGGACAATTTTGCGGGAGCCGGCGGGAGAGCAGGGTTTTGGTTATGACCCGCTGTTCTTTGTTGAATCTGAGGGAATGACCTCCGCTGAACTGCCGAGAGACTTGAAGAATCGACTGAGCCACAGGGCCCAGGCTATGTCTCAATTTGAGCTTTTATGGCAGCAAAATATGCAGGGTGCCGACCTTGCCTGATCAGATTGCTGAATTACAGCTGCCACCGCTGAGCCTGTATATCCATATCCCCTGGTGTGTGCGCAAATGTCCCTACTGTGATTTCAACTCCCACCAGGCTGATAGAGACCGGGCTAATTCGGACTACGCCCTACCGGAATCCGAGTATGTGGCGCAGTTGCGCCTGGATCTTATCAGCCAGTTGCCCTGGGTGCAGGGGCGAAAATTGCAGTCCATCTTTTTTGGTGGCGGCACGCCGAGTCTGTTCTCCCCCCAAGCAATTGGGCAGATCCTGGAGGCTGCTGAGCAGGTGGTGGGTTTTGCTGAGGGGGTCGAGATAACCCTGGAGGCCAACCCCGGCACTTTTGAACAAGCCAAGTTCACTGGCTATCGATCTGCTGGAGTTAATCGTCTTTCTATTGGAGTGCAAAGCTTCGATTCCAATCAGCTACAACAGTTGGGACGTATTCACAGCGGAGAAGAGGCCGAAGGTGCCCTGGCAATGGCGCGTCGCGCGGGCTTTGACAATATTAACCTCGACCTGATGCACGGATTGCCCAATCAGACCGAGGTGGAAGCCCTTGGCGATTTGCGCCGAGCAATTTCCTTGGCTCCAGAGCATATTTCCTGGTACCAATTAACGATTGAGCCAAATACTGCATTCTACAGTGCGCCACCAGTCACCCCCGGCTCCCAGCTGATAGCCAGTATGCAGGGCAGCGGACGCGAACTACTGGCGTCCGAGGGCTATCGTCGTTACGAGGTGTCGGCTTATAGCAAACCCGAACTTGAATCCCGCCATAATATTAATTATTGGTCATTCGGAGATTATCTGGGGATTGGTGCCGGTGCTCATGGCAAGGTAACCCTAGCTGAAACTGGGCAAATTCTGCGCAGTCGTCGCACACGCACTCCGAGGGACTACTTATCTATCGCCAGGCAACATCCCGAGCTGCTGCATAGTGCCTTGTCTGAACCCCATACTGACAGGGTTGAGAATGAGGATTTGCCACTGGAGTTTCTTATGAATGCCCTTCGCCTGGCGGATGGTGTTCCCAGTGATACTTTTACCCGCTACACCGGGCTGCCGATGTCCGAGCTGCAAAAACAATGGCCTACCCTGATGGCAATGGAGCTTGTAGAGTGTCTCGATAAGCGGATTGCTGCCACGGCTTTTGGCTTTGACTATATCGATGAGATTTTGCAGCGCTTCCTGGAGCAGGCGTAAGTCTGTGGCAGGAAAGACTTGAAATCCCATTTTGCGCCCCAATTTTGAGGGCAATGGTGCATCGCAGCTGTATAACCACTGCTGTGACCGTGAGAAGATGCGTTGGCGGTGCCCACGCATCGAGTAACTAAAGAACAGGAATGCAATATGAGCGAGCACTCAATCGTCAACGTATCTGACGCTGAATTCGAAGCAGAAGTTCTCAAAGCTGAAGGCCCGGTGTTGGTAGATTTTTGGGCACAGTGGTGCGGTCCGTGCAAGATGATCGCTCCAGTGCTGGAAGACCTGGCAGGCCACTACGGCGATAAGTTGAAGATCGTAAAAGTAGACGTTGATGCGAATAAAGAGAGCCCGGCCAAATACAATGTCCGTGGTATCCCCACGCTGCTGCTGTTCAAAGGCGGCAATGTCGAAGGTACTAAAGTCGGCGCACTGTCCCGCGCGCAGCTGACTGAGTTTATCGACGGTCAGCTGTAAGACTGTCGTTTCCATCCTGCAAAGGGGGTAAATTTCTTTGCAGGATTGGAAACACCCGTTATACTGGCTGTAATTCTGAAATAGTTCAGCGGTCTTGAATTAAATGAGACGAGCTGACAAAACGCCCCTCCACAGGGTCCCTGACCATCCCCGGCGCGTATACTCCTCGAGTTGAACTTGTTCTGATAATGCTCCATAAATTGATTATGGAGAGCAAAAGTTTACTGAGTACTGTGGTCTTGGTAGGAAAAGGTACCTAGGTGTATCGGGTAAATAGACGAGCTAATCTCTAATATCAAACCCCTCCTCAAAATTTCAGGCGTGTCCGCGCCATATGACAACAGAAACATTAATAAGCAATTGGTATGAATCTCTCCGAATTAAAAACCAAACCCATTGAAGAGTTGATTGAAATAGCCAAAGGCATGGGCCTTGAAAACCTGGCCCGTTCGCGCAAGCAGGATATTATTTTCAATATCCTCAAGCGCCACGCCAAAAGCGGTGAAGATATTTATGGCGACGGCGTATTAGAAATCCTTCAAGATGGTTTTGGATTTTTGCGTTCTGCTGACTCCTCTTATCTTGCGGGACCGGATGATATATATGTATCTCCAAGTCAGATTCGCCGATTTAATTTACGTACGGGTGACTCAATTTCCGGAAAGATTCGCCCACCGAAAGAAGGTGAAAGATATTTTGCCTTATTAAAAGTTAACGAAATTAATTTTGACAAACCGGAAAACGCACGTAACAAAATTCTTTTCGAAAACCTCACCCCTCTTTTCCCCAACGATCGCCTCACCCTCGAGTGCGGAAACGGCTCCTCCGAAGACCTGATTGGTCGTATTATTGATCTTGTAGCTCCAATCGGGAAAGGCCAGCGCGGCTTGATTGTTGCGCCGCCGAAGGCCGGTAAAACGATTATGTTGCAAAATATGGCACAGGCCATTACGCGCAATAATCCAGAGTGCCATTTGATCGTACTTTTGATTGACGAGCGTCCTGAGGAAGTGACAGAAATGCAGCGCTCCGTGCGCGGTGAAGTTGTTGCCTCTACTTTTGATGAGCCGCCGGCACGTCACGTACAAGTTGCGGAAATGGTAATTGAAAAAGCCAAACGCCTGGTTGAGCACAAGAAAGATGTGGTTATTTTGCTCGACTCTATCACCCGCCTGGCTCGCGCTTACAACACAACAGTTCCTAGCTCCGGTAAAGTATTAACCGGTGGTGTTGATGCTCACGCCTTAGAGCGCCCGAAGCGCTTCTTTGGAGCAGCGCGAAATATTGAAGAAGGCGGAAGTCTGTCTATTATTGCTACTGCACTTATCGATACCGGCTCGAAAATGGACGAAGTGATTTTCGAGGAATTTAAAGGTACCGGTAATATGGAATTGCAGCTGGATCGCAAAATTGCTGAAAAACGCGTATATCCGGCCATTAATGTGCGCAGATCCGGCACTCGCCGGGAAGAGCTGTTAATGCCAGAGGGCGAGCTGCAGCGAGTGTGGATTTTGCGTAAGCTGTTACACGATATGGAAGATGTTGCATCGACTGAATTCCTAGTGGATAAATTGAAAGATTTCAAGACAAATGATGAATTCTTCCTATCCATGAAACGGAAATAATTGTTGTATATAAAGTAGCGTCTATAAAGGCGCTCTTTATTTACTTAAAGCAGAATAAGGCGGTTAATTACGTCTATTACTGTTGAAAAGGCGAGCCATTAGGCATATAAAGTTCCATATTGTGGCGCTTGATATGGATTTTAGGCAACGCGCCTTACTGAATTGGCCCAGGAGTTTCTCCGAAAGGGCCAATCTCAAATGGTTAATCTGGTGGAGCTGGTTATCCATTTGTGACTGCACGACAGCCCACACACCTAGTGAGAACCTTTTGTGAATATCTATATTGGAAATCTGGCCTACGCGGTAACCTCTGACGACCTGCACGAAGCTTTCGGTGCATTCGGAGAGATCTCTCGGGCTACTGTTATCACCGACCGTGAGACTGGCCGCTCTAAAGGCTTCGGTTTCGTAGAAATGCCTAACGACGATGAAGCACGCAAAGCTATCGAAGAGATGAACGACCAGCCTATGTCTGGCCGTAACATCCGCGTTAACGAAGCTAAGCCTCGCGAAGATCGTCCGCGTCGCCCCCGCTTCTAAGCTGTAAAAAGCTTATTATTTCCGCGGCTCGCAGCCTAGGCTTGCGAGCCGCGACTCCCTCCTGCCTCTCTCTTCATTCCAATTGGTGTGTTGTTACCCATCCTGCGCCTTCTGTTTTACACTGCGCTCTGGTTTATAGTCACGCCCTGTTAGCCCATGAAATATAAAGATCTACGCGACTTTATTAAGTTGCTGGAAAAGCGCGGCCTACTAAAACGAATCAAGCACCCTGTTGACCCCATTTTGGAAATGACAGAAATTTCCGATCGCGTATTGCGAGCAGAGGGGCCGGCGTTGCTGTTTGAAAATCCGGTAGGCTTCGATACCCCCGTTCTCGCCAATCTTTTCGGAACACCAGAGCGTGTCGCCCTGGGAATGGGAAGAGAGAGTGTTGCCGAGCTGCGTGAAGTGGGAGAACTACTGGCTTTTCTCAAGGAGCCGCAGCCACCGGAAAATCTCCGCGATGCCTGGGAGAAGTTGCCGGTCTTTAAGCAGGTCCTGAATATGGGGCCAAAAGTCGTAAAGGGTGCAGTTTGCCAACAGATAGTCCTTGAGAGGGATCAGGTTGATCTGCATCAGCTGCCAATCCAAACCTGCTGGCCGGGAGATGCCGCTCCGCTGGTCACTTGGCCCTTAGTAATTACCCGAGGGCCTGAGAAGAAACGGCAAAATCTGGGCATATACCGGATGCAATTAATCGGAAAGAACCGCCTAATTATGCGTTGGCTCAGTCATCGCGGGGGGGCGCTGGATTATCGGGACTGGTGCAAGAAGCATCCCGGTGAACCCTATCCGGTAGCTGTTGCCCTGGGTGCCGATCCCGCCACAATTCTGGGGGCCGTTACCCCAGTGCCGGATACTTTGTCTGAGTATGCCTTTGCCGGCCTGCTGCGGGGGGATAAGACAGAAGTGACCGATGCCTTACTCAGTGATCTTCAGGTGCCTGCCAGTGCCGAATATGTTCTGGAAGGGTTTATCTATCCCAATGATATGGCTGATGAGGGTCCCTATGGGGACCACACCGGTTACTATAACGAAGTGGACAGCTTCCCTGTGTTTACGGTAGAGAAGGTTACGCACCGTAAAAACCCCATTTACCACAGCACCTATACCGGGCGCCCACCGGATGAACCTGCGATTTTAGGCGAGGCTTTAAACGAGGTTTTTGTGCCAATCCTACAAAAGCAATTTCCTGAAATTGTCGATTTTTATTTACCGCCGGAGGGATGCTCTTACCGTCTCGCCGTGGTCACCATGAAGAAGCAGTATGCGGGCCACGCCAAGCGGGTAATGATGGGGGTCTGGTCTTTCCTGCGTCAATTTATGTACACCAAATTTGTTATTGTCGCTGATGAAGACGTCAATGCCAGGGATTGGAAAGATGTAATCTGGGCGATGACCACACGTATGGATCCTGCGCGGGATACGGTGATGGTAGAAAATACTCCGATTGATTATTTGGATTTTGCTTCACCGGTCTCTGGTTTAGGCTCAAAAATAGGCTTTGATGCGACTAATAAATGGGAAGGTGAAACTAGTCGTGAGTGGGGTGTACCCATTGAGCGCGACTCGAATGTGGTTAAAAAGGTTGATGAAATTTGGTCTAAATTGGGCCTCGAATAAGCACGGCGACATATTCCCAGTACTCCCGTCCGAATAAGCGCCTCTGGCGGCGCTCAGTAGAGTGACCGCTTAGCGGTCACTCTTTATTTTTCTTCCTTCTTTGCATCTATAGCCTTCACTGCTGGCGTCGCAGTTAGGTACGGGCTCGACCGTGGCCCTGAATTAACTGTAAGGATTGCTTTAATGAGGAAAATTTATTTAGTGGGCCTGATATCGATAGGTATTTTCATATTCTTGCTAGTCGTACCAAGTGAGCAGAAGCAAAGTGCCGGAATTGATAATATCGAAGATTTTATTCCTGCAGTTATGCATGAGGCAGCTATACCCGGAATAGCCGTTGCCAGAATAAAAGAAGGTGAACTTGCGCTTCAACAAGTGTACGGGATGGCCGATATTGAGGCCGGCAAACCAGTTACTCAGGATACGTTATTTAATATTGCCTCGATAAGTAAGCCGATTATGGGCGTAACACTGTTGCAATTGGTCGACGATGGTAAATTGGCGTTGGATGAGGACATTAATAGCTATTTACCATTTAAGGTCGACAATCCACATATAGAAGGGGAAAAAATTACACTGAGACATCTGGCGAGTCACTCTGCAGCAATTAAAGATTATTTTGACTACACCACTTACACTGAAAATCGTGATCCCTCTATCAGTTTGGAGCAACATCTACGTTCCCTGCTGGTTAAAGGGGAAAGCCTGTACGGTAGTGGGGATTATTATCTGACAAATAACCCCGGGGAGCACAGACAATACAGTAATCTTTCTGCCGGTTTAGCTGGTTTATTGGTTGAGTCAGTAACCGGCCAGTCTCTCGCCAATTATAGTCGGGATACTTTATTCCACAGCCTGGATATGGAGACTGCCAATTGGAGACTCAATGGAGTAGATCTGAGCTCTATCGCAGTCCCCTACAAAGTAGAGCAATGTGTACCATATATCGGTCTGTGTGTAGATAGTGAAGCGGAGAAGATGAATTATTTAATTGGTCGATTTATTGATCCTCCTTTTGAGTACAAGCAATTTCATTCGTATGCACACAGTGGTAATCCGCAATATCCCGACGGTGGTGTTCGTGTAAGCATTGCTGACCTCAGCGATTTCTTGCTAGCGCTGCTTAATAATCGGGATAAAGCTGGAGCTCAGATCTTATCAGATGTTATGTATCAGGAAATGTTTCGTCTGCAATTACCGCTGTCTGTATCAGATTCGCAGCGCTTCTTTTGGCGCGATCGCAATGGCCTTACTGGGCACATGGGAACTGATCTGGGTGTATTTGTAGCTATGTATTTTGAGCCAGAAAGTAAGGATGGTTTTATTATCTTGATGAACAGAGATATGGATATTAAATCGGCCAATGCGATGAAGCGTATTGCTATTCGCCTCATGAAAATATAAAAACAACTGTAGGATGACCACTCCTGAAATTTTTATTTTAAGGAGGGCCTTTCTTGTTGCGTATTTTTCTTAGGTTGGATGAGAATATGATAGGGAATTTATCAAAACTAGTAATTCTATTTTTTGGGATAGTAATATTTCAGCCTGTAATTGCCAGCCAGGGTAATGGTGCAGAGGCAATTTTTGAGAAGATCAAAGGGCTAGCTGGAGAGTGGAGAGAGGAAGGGGCAAAAAATGACGATTTTGTTATTAGTTTTTCCGATACAGCTGGGGGGAGCGTAGTACTGGAAAGTTGGCTTTATAACGGGCGCCAACATTCTCTGACGGCCTACCACTTGGATAACGATAATTTAATAGTGACGCACTATTGCCCCCAGGGTAATCAGCCCAGATTAAGCTGGCAAAAAAATAGTGCTGAAGATACTTTGGCATTCTCTTTCAAGGATGTAACTAATTTTACTTTGGACAGTAAGAGTCGTCTGGATAGTCTTTCTTTTACCTGGTTAGGTAACGGCAAGTTACAGCGGGAAGAGACTTACTTGAAGAACGGGGAGCAGTTACCCTCATCCCTGACCCTGGTACGTAAATAAGCTGCCAAATCGTTATTAACTGATAGTTTAGATGTATTATTTCTCAAAGCTGGAGCGAAATTCGCGCCAGCTTTTTTATTTGTGAACTTTATTGTGGTTTTGGTTTATATAAGTATGATTCGCGACTGAATTTGCATGCTGTTGCCAGCTTATTGGCATGGGGTGACAGAGCGCGCTATGCCCGGGGTGTGTTTTGCGTATGACGACATGCTGCATTGAAAACAAGTGGATATCTAATTCCTGGGGTTGGGAAACGGTAGAAGTTGGAAGTGAGTAAATAACTAAAATTAAATGGAGAGGTAACAAATGGAATTAATTATTTTTGTAATTATTATGGTGGCAGTTCTTGTTCTGCCTCTGAAGTTGGCAGCTGCCATGTTGGGGGCGAAAAATACGGGTGTATTTTATTGTCTTTTCGCTTTGCTATTGGCCCTAATTATTCAAAGAATTGTTGGCGGCATGTTGCCGGGTGTGACGGATAGCGCTGGAATTTTAATGACAATTCCCCTGGCTGCTATTGCCTATATGCTGGTACTTGGTACGGGTTTTTTAAAAGCTATTCTAATTGCCCTTTTACAAGGGGTAATTACTTATTTTGCCATGCTACTTTTTGTGGGTTTGCCCTGGGCTGTTTAAAAACGAAATAAATTCTCGTAGAAAGTTTGCAAGCGGCGACTTATTGAATGTTAAATCGCCATTTGCACTATCATTGATTACTAATAGTTCCCTTGCGTACAAGCTATAACTTTCTGAAAAATGGACGCTCTACACATCAGTCTCTGTGCCAATGATGTGTTTCCTAGATAGGGCTTCTACTGGGCAGGCTGTAGGTCCTACTTTCCAATAGGAGCCGCAAGAAATTTACTTAAAACATCAATATAAGTTGGAAAGGCTTCGAACTGGGGTAAATGTCCAACCCCCTCCATCTCAACTAATTCGGCTTTGGGGATTTTTGCTGCTGTACGCTTGCCTAATTGATCGTACCGGCCTAATTTTTCTTGTACAGCTTCAGGCGCACGGGCGCGGCCAATAGCTGTTCGATCTCGGGTACCTATAATCAGTAGGGTGGGCACCTTGATATTGGCAAACTCATAAAGTACCGGTTGAGTGAATACCATTTCGGAGGTTAGGGCATCCACGGTTGCCATATGAGCCGCATCGGGTCCCAGGGTCCAGCCAGCTTGAATATCCAGTAGCGGGTTATATTCTTCGCGCCACTGCTCAGAAAAGTAGGCTTTACTCATGTAGCGTTTGATAGATTCTGGAGTTTGTTTTTTCTCGCGAGTAATGGCTTTGTCCAAAGGTTCATAGGGAATCCATCGCTTCCAGTCTTCAAGGCCTATAGGGTTTACAAGTGCTAACTTTTTGACTCGCTCCGGGTACATCAGGGTAAACCGGGTAGCCAGCATACCTCCCATAGAGTGCCCAACTACCATAACTTCTCTTATTTTCAATTTATCCAATAAAACTTTGGTATTGTTGCTAAGCCCCTGAAAAGTATATTGGGTAAGCGGTTTACTGGATTTTCCGAAACCGATCTGGTCCGGTGCTATAACCCGGTACCCTAGCTGACTGAGTTGGGAGATAGTCTCCTTCCAGTAGGCCGCCGAAAAATTCTTACCGTGTAACAGGAGTACCGTGCCTCTTGCATCTCTACCCTCTGTAGGCGGTACATCCATAAAGGCCATTGCCAGTGGTTGCCCCTGTTGTTCGAAATGAAAGTGATGAACTGGATAGGGATATTCGTAATCAGTTAAGGCTTTATCTTGAGGTGTTACTGAATATTCAGCAGATGCATGGCCGGTAAAAAACACACTGGCGGTAAAAAGTAAGGCAACTATGTAGCGCACAAAGAGGGTCACAGCCATGTCCTTATTGGTAAACGGGAGTTCACTATAGGCGCAATTGGGGAGTGGCTGAAAGGCCCGTCGGCCTTTCAGGGGGATGACTCAGGCGTGTGCGCCTAGTAGGGGAGTGCCCTGGCTGGGCATAGGCAACTGGGGCAAGTCCTTGACTGCTTGTAGCAAACCTTCCTCATAGAGTTTTGCTGCTTTGTCTTTTTCCCCAAGGGATTGAAATAGGCGAGCCAGTTCAGCGGAGGTAGCGGGATCTTGGCGCAACAACAGGCTTTTCTCGAAATACTGCTGCGCTTTGCCCCAAAGTTCATTGCGCATTGAGAGGCGCCCGAGACAGGTTAGCAGTGCGGCACTCTCCCCATACTCTTTCAGCCAACCTTCAGCTGCTGATATTTGTGCCGCAGGGGCGGCCCCCACCAGGCAGCCGTAGAGTTCGGCAAGATTGGGGTCCCAAGCTCGATTGAGTAGCCAGCGCAAATGCTTCTCTGCCTCTGTGTCTTCGCCAATCCGATGCAGTTGCTGTGCATAGAGACTGCGCAGGGCTTCGTTGCGTTGCCAGCGGCCACTCAGGCTTTGCCAGGTATCGTGTAATTTATCGATATCTTTGCGATTAGCTGCTTCGGTCAGCTGATGTTGATACACCTTGAGTTCAAGCTGGTGCAGCTCAGCTTCGGGCATGTTCGCATGTTTCTCCAGCTCGGGCAGTAATGCGCGAAGACGGCTCCAGTCACCCAGAAGGTAATAAGCCTGCTTGAGAAGTTGTAACAGGGCAGGATGTTTCGGCTCGAGCTGCTTGGCGCGCTCCAGGCTGGCAATACACTGCTCGTAATGTTTATCGAGGAGCTGCATACGAGCTTGGCTTAGGGCTACAGCCAGGCGGGTATCTTCACCACAGGCCTCCGCCTTGGCGAGTAATTCATTGGCCTCCTCACGAAAGCCCAGCTCAAAGGCGCTGCGCGCTGCCGCCAAATAATTGATCAGCGGGGCTTCAGATCGAGGGGCGCTCTTCAGCAGCTGACGACGGGCCCGGGACCAGTTGCCCTCCATAAATTCCACCAAGCCGCTGGTCAGGCGTCGGCGCGCTACACGCTGGCGACCAAATCTCAGCCGGTCGACACTACCTCGGAATCCGCGAAAGATACTGCGAGCCAGCCAAATGGCAAAGAAGAGGATAATTAGAGCTGCTGCCAGCGAGAAAATTGCGAACCAGAGGTTCATCTCGTAGCCTTTATTCAGCTCACCGCCAATACCGATTACCAGGTAGCCGGGATAATTGTTAATAGCCTCCGGTAGAAAAGCGCCGAGCAGCAGTAGTACCAGAGCGGTGAAGAACAGTTTTTTCACTGGCTCTCCTCCTGTTGCGAGGCAGTTGGTGTGGTGGTGCCGGATGTTTTGTGTAAACGCTCAATATAATTGCGCAGGGCAAGCTGGGAGGCGCTGAGGTCAGGCATTTCGACCTGGATACGTTGTTTGCTAAGTTCCGTTAGTTGTTGGGCCAGCGCATCGCGCTGCGGACTGGCAGTGCCATAACTGAGTAGTAGCGACCGCGCACTATCCAGAGCGTCCCTGTAAACCGTGGTATCGCCGCGAAGCAATGCCAGTTGGGCCTGCTCCATATAAAGGCGCAGAGTCTGGCGAAAGCGAGCTTCACTCTGAGGGGACAGCATTACCGGGTTGATGTCTCCATCAATGGGGCGCACCGATTCGCGCATGAAGCGGGTGAAGTTGTGCCACTCCCGCTTCCACAGGGGGGCACTCTCCTCAATGCTGGGCTGCTCTTCACTGGGTTGTTCTGCCGAAGCCATATCGAATTGTGGTTGGATATTTGTGCGGATTAGCTGTTCTTCCAAGGCGCTGAGACGGAGGTATAAACCCTGGCGATCGATGTTTTGGACCAGCTTCAGTGAGGTGATATCACGGGCAAGCTGTTGGCGTACCCCGTACAGATCCGGTAAGTCCACATTGCGCAATATCTCGTCCACGCGTTCGACCAGCCCCAGCGCAGCGCGACTATCGTCTTCGAGAAGCAGGCGCTGGTTGGCTAGACGCAACAGATAATCTGCCTCAGCCAATTGCCAATCGTCGCGGCTTACATTTCCCAGCTGACCCAAGCGGTTTCCCTGTGCGGTGACACTGCGCTGCATGGAAGCCAGTTGCTGCTGCAGTTGGGCGATAGTGCGATTTTGTCGCTCCAGTTGATTACGTAAATTGGCATCGGCCTGCTCCAGCTGATTGAACTCCCCGGAATAATCGGGGGTTTGGGGTTCAGTTGGGGCAGGGGTAGCAGCTGGGGTTTCCGAAGTGGTATTGGAGGTCGGCGCTTGGGTGGTGTTTTCAGCGGCAACCGGCACTTCCGTTGCAGGGGTAATAGTGGTGGTGCTCTCCGGGGCTGCCGTTTTTCCGGGTAGATAGTTGAGGTAAGCGCCAAGGTGTTCGCGCAGCTGAGGAGAGTTGAACCAGGCCAGTGAGGCCACAGCAATCAAAATGAGGATGAACAGTAGCCACCACCACAGCCCATTGGATCTACTGGCCGCAGCACCGCCGCTGGCTTTACCAGTAGAGGCTTTTTCCTCTGAGGCTTTGGCGAAATTACTTTTGCCTTTTACAGGCTTTGTGTTTTCCGGGGGCTCATTGGTCGCGGCTATATTTTGATCTTTTTTATCGGTCATGGGTATGGCGGCGCAGGTGGAAAATGTCGTCAGATTATAACGAGTGGCGCGAGCCTTAATAGCGGGCTAAACGCCGTTTTAAGATTTTTAGCGCAAAGCGGTCGAGAATTCGATAGCAAATCAGCCGAGGGCTTTACGCAGTGTTTCCAGCATAGCGTTATCGCCGGCATTTAGCGCGCTATAGCAATGGGCAAAACCAAGCTCATTTGCCCGAGTGGCAACTCGTATACTCGGGCAGATAAGAGCGGTTTCAAAGAGTGTATTGCGGTTTATCTGGCGGATACAGGTAACCAGGTTATCGAGTGTTTCACCGCTGTGCACACTGATAATATCGGGTTGGAATTTATACTCAGCCAGGGAGGTTGCAGCCTCCGGTGGCAGCACTCTCCGATAGAGTTCGCAATAAGTTACTCGCGCACCCCTATCACTCAAGGTGTCGCCGATAAGAGGGCGGCCACCGGAGCCGCGAAAAATAAGGACTCTTTTCCCGTCCAACTGCTGTAACCAGGGTAGGCGCAGCAACTCCTCGGAGTTCATTGTATTGCCACTTTGCTCACAGGGTATACCGCGCTTCTCCAGGGCGCTTGCGGTTGCTGCGCCGATCGCCAAAAAGCGAGGACCCTGGGGAAACTGTGGCCAATAATCTTCAAGCCAGTCTACGCCGTAGTGCACGGCGTTCTGGGAAACAAAGATCGCGACATCCGTTTGATCGAAGTCGAGGATTGAGTTTTTTAAGGCCTGTATGGCAGCTTGATCCTCAATTAGCTCTATGCCGAGCATGGGGATGTTATCTACTTGGGCCCCCAGGCTGCGCAGTAGCGCACACCAGTTATCAGCCTGCTGCGTTGGCCGCGTACTGAGAATACGTTTGCCCTGCAGCAGGTCGGAGGTGAGATCGCCCATATCAGATAGCGGCGAGGATTTTATCGGCACCATCGGCCAGTAACTGTTCCGCGAGCTCAGTACCCAGGCGCTCTCCCTCAGCGGCAGGGCCACGATTGTCGGCATGTATCATGGTTTTGCCATCGGGACTGCCAACGAGTCCGCGCAGCCACAGGGTGTCACCATCCAGCTCGGCGTAGCAGCCGATAGGCACTTGGCAGCCGCCGTTGAGGCGCTTAACCAGGGCGCGCTCCGCACTGAGTCGGGCTGCGGTTTCCGGACAGTGGAGCGGTTGGATCAAGGCTTCCAGTTCGCTATCGCGGCGCGACTCGATACCCACTGCGCCCTGTCCACCAGCGGGGAGCAGGATGTCCGTTGCCAGGAAGCTGCGGATGCGTTCCGGCATTTCAAGTCGCAGCAGTCCGGCCGCAGCGAGGATGATTGCGTCGTAATCGCCGGCATCCAGCTTGGCCAGTCGAGTATTCACATTGCCCCGTAAAAAGGTGACTTTGAGGTCCGGGCGACGGGCAAGTAATTGGCATTGTCGGCGCAGGCTGGAAGTGCCGACTACTGCTCCCTCGGGCAGGTCATCAAGGCTGTCATAAATATTACTGACAAAGGCATCGCGGGGGTCTTCACGCTCGCAAATAATCGGCAGGTGAAGTCCTTCGGGGAATTCCATGGGGACATCTTTCATCGAGTGAACTGCGATGTCCGCACGGCCTTCGAGCATCGCCACTTCCAGTTCTTTAACGAACAGGCCTTTGCCGCCCACTTTGGTTAGTGGGATGTCCAAAACCTGGTCACCCCGGCTGGTGAGGGGCAGTAACTCGATAAGAAGTTTCGGATGCGCTTGTTGCAGGCGGTCTTTGACATAGTTGGCCTGCCACAGGGCCAAAGCACTCTGTCGGGTGGCAATGCGAATACGATCTATAGACATGCGGCTCAATCACTTATTGGTTGAAGCGGCCATTCTAACAGAGTCGCAATGCAGTGAGGCTCTCTGTAGCCGAGGGGCTAGCCCCTGGTGCGCAGCCAGTCTTCGAGAATTATCCGTGCGGCTATTGAGTCCACTGGGTCTTGTGCGTAGTTGCCACGATGTCCGCGTTCGTTGGCCTCTTCCTTGGCGGCTCGAGTGCTTAAACGCTCGTCGATCAGCTCTACCGGTAGTCCATAGCGACCGTGCAGGCGCTGGCTGAATTTTCGCGCACGCACGCCAAATTCACTTTCGCTGCCATCCATATTGAGGGGGAGGCCAACCAGTAAAAGGTGGGGCTGCCACTCTTTGATCAGGCCTTCGACGGAGTCCCAATTGGGCTTGCCATCTTTGGCGGGTAGTGGGGCCAGTTCCCGTGCTCCACCGGTAAGGCTCTGGCCGTAAGCTACGCCAATAGAGCGGGTTCCAAAGTCAAAAGCTAGCGCTGTGACGGGTTTATTCATAGGGGGCAGTAATTTTTCTGTTAGGCGTGGCCAGCTTGGGAGCCGAGGCCGGAAAGATCGATGCCGTGGCGGGCGGCGGCGCTTTGCCAGCGTTTTTCGACCGGTGTGGCGAATAGGGTTTCGGGCTCTGCCGGCAGTGTCAGCCAGGCGTTTTCTGTCAGCTCCTGCTCCAACTGACCGGGCCCCCAGCCCGCGTAGCCGAGGGCGAGTAGTACATCGTCAGGGCCGCGCCCTGCGGCGAGGGATTCGAGGATGTCCTTGGAGGCAGTCAGGCTGATATCTGAATTGATTTCGGTGGTAGAGTCGAAGTGCATGCCGGTGCCGTGCAGTACAAATCCCTGCTCTGGTGACATGGGACCGCCCAGTAGAACTGGTTCGTCACCGCGCAAGCTGAGATCCTCCAGAGACAGCTGCTCGAATACCTCGTGCCAGTGCACTTTACTGGGCATATTGATCACTATGCCCATGGCACCGTCGCTATTGTGCTCAACAATCAGTGCGATAGCGTGTTTGAAGCGCGGGTCCTCCATACCGGGCATGGCCAGAAGGAACTGGCCGCGCAGGTTTCCGTGAGTCAGGTCGCTATCGATATTCGAATTAGGCATAGATCAGTAATAAACCGCCAGTTGAAAGCCCATTTTAGCCTCGGTTGGGCAGATCCCCCGCAGAAGTAGTAAGCCCCCCGGTTCTTTCGAATTGCCAGGTACGGATAATTTCCAGTCGATCAACCTCGTTTTTGATCTCTACTGGGAAGGGAGCGAAGGGAGCAGCCAGACGCACAATTTGTTGGGCCGCATCATCGAGAATGCGCTCCCCGGAGGATTGAAGAATAACAACCTTCTCGACGGCTCCGGTGGGAAGCAACCGCACCATCATGCGTAACTCGCCACTAATTTGTTTTTCCAAGGCCTCTTCGGGAAAGTTATCACTGCCAACAGCTTCTATCTTCTGACGCCATTCATGTAAATAAGCGGCATCGGCTGAGGCTCTGGTAGCTACAGATGTCAATCTGCGTACTCGGGGGCGCTCGGCAATAGTTTGGCGAATTTTATCGAGACGCGCCTCTAGGCTAGCTATTTTAGGGTTGCTCAATGGCAGGTCATTGGGTGCGTCGCCGCGCTTTTCCTCGGATAACTTATCTTCTGCCGAAAGTTCAGGAGCCTGAATCGGGCTCTCACCAACTGTGGTAATTAACAGGCGGCGTTGTTCTGCTGGCCGCGCAGATTGTTGTTGTGGCAAAGGCGTCACGCGATGAATTTGCGTATCGGCAAACTCGGCACGGCGCTTAGTGGATAACTCTTTCCGAGAGTCTGCGGTACCACTGGCTAATTGGTTGTGCTGTGCCAAGTAGTCAGCATCCTCTGGGGCCTGAGCGGAATTTTGCAAAGAAAGTGTGACTTCAAGTGTCGGTGGCGCCTGTGCACCTTTCGGAGCAGCAAAAGCCACTCCGAAAACAATTAGCGCATGTAACGCGGCGGCTAGAAATAATGAGAACACAAAGCGTTCACGCTGCATTGCATGAAACTGTGTCGCGTTGGCAGAGGAATTCATTATCTATTATCAACTACTACTTATTCGGGCGTGCGTTTCACACAGCCTTGTTCTCAGTGGTAAACCGCCCTGAGAGTTATCAAACGCCCAGTTTACCTCTTTTGTGCCAGCAGGTGTGTGATGCCGCTCATTAGTCGCGCGCCTATGTCCGTATTGTAGGCGGCATCAATTTCCCGTACACAAGTGGGACTGGTAACGTTAATTTCTGTTAGGTAGTCACCAATAACGTCCAGCCCGACAAATAACAGACCTTTTTCTTTCAAAGTGGGAGCGACTTGCTCAACGATCCAACGATCTCTATCGGTCAGGGGGCGTGCTTCTCCGCGCCCGCCGGCTGCAAGGTTGCCGCGAGTCTCACCCGCTACGGGAATTCGCGCCAAGCAATAGGGAATCGCTTCACCATTAACGACCAGGATACGCTTGTCGCCGTCTTTGATTTCGGGGATGTAGCGCTGCGCCATAATCTGCTGGCGACCGTGGTCGGTAAGCATTTCCAAAATTGCTCCAAGATTGGCGCCATCTGGTTTGCAGTGGAAGATTCCTGCGCCACCCATGCCATCCAGAGGTTTATAAATGACATCTTGGTGAGTTCGGTGAAATTCCCGCAGCTTGGCCATATCGCGACTAACTAGAACCGGTGGGCAACACTGGGGGAAACTTGTTGCAAAAATTTTCTCATTGCAGTCGCGTAGAGCCTGGGGCTTGTTGACTACCGTCGCACCTTCGCGCTCTGCGGCTTCGAGAATATAAGTGGAATAAACATATTCATTATCAAAGGGAGGGTCGACGCGCATCAGGATTACATCCAGGTCGCCGAGTGGCATTTCTCTAGACTCTTCCAGAGAAAACCAACGATTCTCATCATCAAAAACCTGCATAGGGCAGCCGCGCCCAGTTGCGCGTCCATTCTCAAGGTAAAGATGGCTCTGCTCGAAATAAAACAGCTGGAAACCACAATCTTGTGCGGCTTGTAACAGTGCAAGCGTCGTATCTTTTTTAAAATTGATCTGGGCGATGGGGTCCATCACCACACCGAGGGAATAATTCATACGGGTTTCCAAATCGTTGGGTATTTCTATCCCAGTTATCACTGGTTTTGCTCCCAAATTTGTGGCCGCTACCAGCGTTGTTGGATAGATAAGGTAAGAGCAGCTTTGCGAAGGTGCAACCTTCTTAACGCAATACCTCCAATGAATGTATAAGTGGTGATAATTTGAACTGCGTCGCCTGCAGTGTGTCGACTCAGCTAGATTCGCCTGGGGTTCTGTGATAAAAGTTCGTCTCAGCGTGCGACCTTCGCCAGGCTAGGCGCCCGGACCCCGCAAGCGGTTTGAAAAAAGGGCGCAACTAAAGTTTTCGCGTGCCCGAAAATAAGTAAACAGGGGATTCAAAAAAGACTATGGAGCTTAACTGGGAAAGTCTGACTGTCATGGTGATCGACGACAGTAAGACAATTCGCCGCACTGCGGAGACGTTGCTGCAAAAGGCGGGCTGTACCGTGGTCACCGCGACAGACGGTTTTGATGCGTTAGCAAAAATCGCGGACTCCCGTCCGGATGTCATTTTTGTCGATATTATGATGCCGCGCCTGGATGGCTATCAAACATGTGCGTTAATAAAAAATAACAGCGAATTCCGCTCCACCCCTGTTGTAATGTTGTCGAGTAAGGACGGTTTGTTCGATAAGGCAAAAGGGCGTGTTGTTGGTTGCGATCAATATCTGACCAAACCTTTTAGTAAGAGCGAGCTGCTGGGTGCTATTTCCGCTCATGCCAAGCCGCACCATGCCGCATAAGTGGCCTACAGAAAAAGAAAATATAGATAACGGACTCCATTGTGGGCATTGTGCCCACAAGCTCGGTACCAAAATTTAATTAGAGTACAGATTTTCCGGTTGTTACATACCGGTTGATTTTTGTACCCACACTATCGGTAGTCATAGTGCATCTCGGCACATGCTAGCGAGGATAATCACAACAAAAACCGCCGAGCGCAGTAGTTGTTGCCGAAAAGATGTCATGGGGGAAATGATGGCAAGAGTACTAATAGTTGATGACTCTCCTACAGA
Organism: Microbulbifer maximicatervae (SeqCode); assembly: GCF_052467955.1. Classification (NCBI taxonomy): domain Bacteria; kingdom Pseudomonadati; phylum Pseudomonadota; class Gammaproteobacteria; order Cellvibrionales; family Microbulbiferaceae; genus Microbulbifer; species Microbulbifer maximicatervae (SeqCode). The sequence continues at coordinate 109,776 of NZ_CP174329.1, read as the reverse complement.
AACACATAAGCTGACAACCATTCTTGAAAAAAATGGCCACGCAGTAATCACCGCTCCCAATGGTGAAAGCGGAGTTGAAGTAGCCCGCGCCGAACGCCCCGATCTGATCCTGATGGATATTGTGATGCCGGGTCTCAACGGTTTCCAGGCCACCCGCCAATTGAGCAAAGACAGCAATACTGGTGAAATTCCGATCATTATGGTAACTACCAAAGATCAGGATACAGACCGTGTCTGGGGTATGCGCCAGGGAGCTAGGGCTTACCTGACCAAACCTGTCGATGAGAGCAAGTTACTGGATGCGATCGGGGAGGTGTTGGCCTAATAGCCAGCTGCGAAAAGTGCAGTCACAAACACCTTACTTAGCTCTGGTTGATATTGCACGGCGCGCCAAAGCGCAGGCCACGGGTCTGCCCGGCCGCCGGGAAATCAAACCCTACTGGACCGGTATCGGTTTCTCTCTTCTGGATAACCACTTTGTCGCCTCCATGGATGACGTTGTGGAATTGCTCGAAGTTCCACAACACACCTTTATCCCTGGCGCTCAGCCCTGGGTAAAAGGGGTTTCAAATGTTCGTGGTCGCCTGCTTCCTCTCATTGATCTCGCAGCTTTTTACGGCGGCTATCTCTCCGGCCCGCGCCAGCAACGTCGTGTTTTGGTGCTCGAGAGGGATAAGACCTACGTGGGGCTTATCGTGGATAAGCTGTTTGGGATGCAGCACTTGGCGTTTGAGTATGCCCGTGAGGCACCGACAGATTTGAGTGAACCATTTGCGCCAATGGTGCACGGCCAATTTGTTTTACAGCAGCATCGTTGGCTCGTTCTCGATATGCGGGCACTGATCAAGGATGCGCGTTTTATGGATGCAGCTTTACGCTGACTAATCCAGTTCTTTCTTTCCGGTAGCCGAGGGTGGTCAACCGGGTGGCCCGCAATTAGTGCAGGGATGTACGGCACTGACTGAGGGGTCTTGTCATTAAAGCGTTAAAACTAAAGTGGTATTAAACCGGCCTAATGCAATGGCCCGCTAGGAGTAAATTATGAAACCAGGCTCCCAGAGTTCCTTTTCCGCGCTGCGCAGTAACCCTGCCGCGCTGGTATTAGGTCTACTGGTACTCGCCACGCTGGCGGGGCTTATTGTCAGTATGTACTTAGTTCAGACTCGAGACGAGCAGGATAAACAGTACCTGCAGCAAGTCGCCGAGTTGCGGGCCCTTTCCTATCAGGTAGTTTCCTATGCACCGGCGGCAACCGCAGGTGATAGCGAGGCCTTTACTGAGCTGGAAAATGTTACAGAAGAAATGGCTAATGCCTGGAACCAGCTCCAGCGAATGGATGACAGCAGTCGCCGCGCTCTGGGTGCTCAGCTATCTGCTTATGATCAGGTTTGGCGCAGCTTGCGCGAGCAGGTCGACACGATTATCGGCAACCAGGAAACCATCGTATTTCTTAACGATATCGCTTCAACGCTGAGTGACTCGCTTCCCGAATTACAGGCGGAGCACAACAATATTGTAGAAATTCTGTTGGCTAACAACGCCCCGGCAAATCAGGTGGAACAGGCCCAGTTACAGGTTTGGCGTGCGGAGCGTATTGGTCGAAATATCGATAAAATGCTCCAAGGTGGCGATGATGCCGAAGCCGCCGCTGACCAGTTTAATACCGACGCCAGCCTTTTCGGTAAGGTGGTTGACGGTATGAAGAGCGGCGATGTGGTGATGGGGATTTCCCGTATTACCGATGAAGAGGCTCGCCACTCATTGGATGAAATTACTGAGCTGTTCGGCTTCGTAAGCACCTCCGTGCGGGATATCTTTGAAGCAACTCCGGCCCTGTTTGCTACTCGCCAGGCCTCTGACGGCATTATCGCGTCATCTCCCCAGCTGATCGAAGCATTGAGTACGCTGAATGACCGAATCGTAAACCTTTCAGATGATCGCCAGCCCAACAACTTGACCATTGCTGCACTGGCTTTGGTCTTCGTTTTGTTGATCTTCGGTATGATGGCGATGGCCTTCTCCGGTACCCGCCGAAACCTGAAAAAAGAGGAAGATACCAACGAGCGTAACCAGCACGCGATTATGCAGCTGCTGGACGAGCTGGCCGACCTCGCCGACGGTGACTTGACCACCTCTGCAACGGTAACCGAAGCCTTTACTGGTGCGATTGCCGACTCCATTAACTTTACTATTGACCAGCTGCGTGTGCTGGTATCGCGGATTAATGGTGCTGCACAGGAAGTATCTGGCTTGTCCCAGGAAACCCAGCAGACTGCACTGCACCTCGCCGAGGCCTCTGAGCACCAGGCACAGGAAATTGCCGGAGCTTCTGCTGCGGTTAACGAAATGGCGGTCACCATTGACCAGGTATCTGCCAACGCCTCCGAATCTGCCCAGGTAGCCGAGCGCTCGGTACATATCGCAAGTAATGGCGCCAAGGTGGTACAGAACACCATTAAAGGCATGGATAACATCCGCGAGCAGATTCAGGATACCTCCAAGCGAATTAAGCGCCTGGGTGAATCCTCCCAGGAAATTGGCGATATCGTAAGTTTGATTAACGACATTGCCGACCAGACCAACATTCTTGCATTGAATGCTGCGATCCAGGCGAGCATGGCCGGTGATGCCGGTCGAGGCTTCGCGGTGGTTGCGGATGAGGTACAGCGACTTGCGGAGCGCTCTGCAGCTGCAACCAAGCAGATCGAAGGTCTGGTAAAAGCGATTCAGTCTGATACCAACGAGGCGGTAATCTCCATGGAACAAACCACCAGTGAGGTGGTACGTGGAGCTCGTCTGGCCCAGGATGCGGGTGTTGCACTGGAAGAAATTGAAAGTGTATCCAACAACCTGGCATCGTTGATTCAGAACATTTCTAACGCTGCTCGTCAGCAGGCTTCGTCTGCAGGCCACATTTCCAACACGATGAACGTGATTCAGGAAATTACCTCGCAGACTTCTGCGGGTACCCAAGCTACCGCCCAGTCCATTGGTAACCTGGCGCAGACCGCGAGTGCACTGCGCGAATCCGTTGCCGGCTTCAAACTTCCGCAAGAGGAAAGTGTTGAAAGCAACAGCGAGCTGTATGACGTGGAGTTGCCGGAAATGGATACAGATACTTTCGCTATTGAAGGTGAAGATACTCATTCATTGGAGTCCCGCGAAGACCGGGCCCTGGCCTAACCCACACAATAATGCCCGGCCATTATGAAAGTTGGCCGGGCGCAAAAGGGGCGCACGGAATTGCTTCCGATAAATCCGCGGGTTTTTCTCGCAGAAAACTGTAGCGCTTGAGTACTGAATAAATTATTGGGGACTTGGCGTGAGTCACGACAATCCGAACTTCATGGCCTTGGATTGGCTGATCGGTGAAATTAACGAGACTTTGGCACAAGCGCGCCAATTTCTTGAGACGTTCGCTGTAGAACCCGATGCGGGTGCCTCTCTTCTGCAAAACAGCTTGTCGCTAGTGCACCAGGTGCACGGTAGCTTGCATATGGCACAGCTCAGTGGTGCCGCGATGTTAGCAGAAGAGATGGAGCAACTTATCCAGGCCCTGGCTACTGGTGCGGTTGAAAATACCGACGAGACGCGCGAATTTTTGATGCGCGCATTGCTGGAGTTGCCCCTTTACCTCGAAAAGGTTTCTTTTCAGCGTCGTGACAATGCCGTTCTTTTACTTCCCCTGATGAATGACTTGCGCGCAGTGCGCCGAGAGCGATTGATCAGTGAAGGAGCACTTTTCTCGCCAGAATTGTCTTCATTGGCAACGGTGATTGGAAAGCGCCAGCCCCTCGTCGCCGATAGCGCCCGCTTAAATGACCTGGTCACCAAGTTGCGCAAGATGTATCACGTTGCGGCTGCGGGTCTGATCCGGGATGTAAACAGTGGCGAAAGCCTGGCTTACCTCACCAAGATTATTGAAAAAATGCAGCTGCTCTACAGTGGCAGCTGTCGCCAATCCCTGTGGGAAGTACTGTTCGGTATTTTGGAGGCGCTCGGCGAGCACCGTATTAATGTGCAGCCCGCACTGCGCCACTTACTGCGCAAGGTGGATATTGAATTCAGGTTGTTGCAGGGGCGTGGCGCAAAGGTATTGGATGCGCGCCTGGATCAGGACTTTCTGCGCAACCTACTTTTTTATGTCTACCTCGCCGGTCCGAATGGGCCGCACTGCGAGAAACTCTACCAGCGCTTCGCACTAGATAAGGCGGTTCCCGGTACGCCTCGCCCGGATACTGAAGACGTATTGGCGATGGGGCCAGAAGCCCTGGGCAGTGCAATTGCTGCAGTGCGCGATGAACTGCAGTTGGTGCGTGAAGCACTGGAGCCCAGTACAACCGATACAGAACAACCCTCGCTGTCTGACACTGCCGCTGTGGCCAAGCGCCTCGCGGATACACTCGGTATTTTGGGATTGGAAGCGCAGCGGGTTCGCGCTCGCAGTGTCTACGAAGACCTTCGCGACGCCTCCCGTGGTACTGACGTTGAAGAGTACTTGATGCGTGCCGCCGGGGAATTGGTTCAGCTCGATTCAGCGCTTGCCGCCACCGTCGATCGCAATAAAAAAGTCGACGATGAGCAGCCCATTATGGGCGACGCCACTGACTCTGTATTACGCGAGGCCAGACTCGGTCTGGAAGCGGTAAAAGAAGCGGTCATGGAGTATGTGGCCAGCCACTGGGATATCAGTTACCTGAGCCGTGTGCCACAGCGCTTACAGGAAGTCTGTGGTGGTCTCGAAATGGTGGGTTACCAGCGAGCGGGTGAAATCATCTCCGCTTGCAACCGCTATATTGGCAGCTCCCTGATTGAGGCTGGAGAACAGCCCGAATGGACAATGCTGGATACTCTGGCAGATGCCATTACCAGTGTTGAATACTACCTGGAGCGCCGTGCGGAAGGTCTGGCTGATGCAGAAATGCTTTTGGCACTGGCTGAAGATAGCGTAGAGGCTTTGGGCGTTTCGCTGAAGGTCGCCGAAGAGAGTGAGGCCGACGCCAGTCTAGAAGTGTCCTCGGTATCAGAACCCGAACAGCCAGATCTAGTTGATTACGATTTAATCCCCGATGACGAAGCCACTGCGGTTTCTGACGAGCCTCTGGACTCTCAAGCTGAAATAGAAGCGGAAGAGTCATCTGCCATAACTTTGCAGCTGCCTGTCGAGGACGCAGGTTCTGTTGTGGAGTCCGAGCTGGAAATCGACGAAGAGTCAGTTCCGGAGGAATCTTGGTTCTCTAATGGGGCTCCTCAGGTTGAAGCTGCCCCGACACTTGAAGTTGAAACTGGGATAGAGACTCCTGAGGCTGAGGAAGCGCCTGCTGAGGTTGCTGACTTCATTGAAGCTGCACCGATGGTAGAGTCTGCTGAGGTTGAGCAGGTTGCTGCAGTTGCAGAGGTCGCGGACACGGCGGAGGAGCTCGGTGATGACACTGAGAGCCTGATCGACGATGAAATTATCGAGATCTTCCTGGAAGAAGCCGGAGAAGTTCTTGCGCATATCAGTTGCTACTTCCCGGAGTGGGCTGCCAATTTTGCCAATCAGGATGCCCTGGTAGAGTTTCGTCGGGGCTTCCATACCCTGAAGGGGTCGGGCCGTATGGTCGAGGCCCTGGATATTGGTGAACTGGCCTGGTCTGTGGAGAATATGCTCAACCGGGTTATCGATGGCAGCGTGAAACCCGGGCCTGCCCATGTATACCTGATTGAGCAGGTGTATCAGAAGTTCCCCTCAATGATTGAGGCGTTTAAACACGGACAGAGCGACCCCGATCAGCAGCTTACCCTGCAGTTACAAGCTTGGGCTGAGCAGCTGAGTGCGGGAGAGATGCCCGCTGATCTGGAAGCCCAAAGTGCAGGCGGTGTCGCGGCAGTTGACGTTGTTGAGGACACCGGAGAAGACCTGGCTCAACTCTGGGAAATTTTTGCCCAGGAGGCAGAGACGCACCTCAATGTCGTAGATGAGTATTTGCAGGATATGCAGGCTGCCGCGCCTTTGTATGGTGTTCCCAGCGATCCAATGCACCGGGCACTCCACACACTTAAAGGCTCCGCACATATGGCGGAAGTCAAAGTGGTTGCCGAAATTATGGCGCCACTGGAGCGCTTCGCTAAAGAGCTGCGTATTTATCAGGTGCCTATCGATGCAGATATTTTTGATCTGATCAATGATAGCGCCACCTATGTGCGTGACGTGCTGGAACAGATTCGCTCTTCAGAGCCTCTCGCAATAGAGAAATCGGAACAGTTCCTTGCTCGCGTTGCTGAATTGCAGGAGCGCTCTGTAGGCCACTTGATTCGCGAGCGTGAGGCGAATGAACCTCGCGCGGTCGATCCCCAGCTTCTCGAAGTCTTGATGGCTGATGGCATGCGGGTGCTGCTTGATGCAGACCAAATGCTGACTGAGTGGCGCGCCGACCCGGCAGATAAAAGTCGTGTTGTATTGGTCGCTGATGAGCTCAATGTTCTGCAGGAGGCGGCCAGCCGAGCGCAGTTGCCGATCCTGGCTGAGCTCGCTGAGCTGTTGCTGAATGTTTATCGCAAAGTCCTTGCTGGTGACCTTGAGCAGGAGCCCGCACTATGGGCCTCTCTTGAGCAGGGACACAACGAGTTGCTCGATTTAATCGATGCAGTAGCAGCAGCACAAGACCTCCCTGAAGTCAGCGAAGCTGTGGAAGAGGCGCTTCGCTACCTGGCTCAGGGTGAGGAAACCAGTTCTTCAGCAGAAGATGACTACGACCTCGATGAACTGGGAATCGATAGCGAAGCACTGGCTATTGCCGAGCCTGAAGAGCAGGCGCCGGAGCCCACGGAAGTAACCGAGCTTCTGGTTTCAGAAGCATCCCCTGATGAGTGGATTGAGCCACCTGTATTACAGGTGTCGCACGATGGGGGATCTCTCGATGGCGAGGCTGAGGATTCGGAAATTCCTCAATTGCAGGCCATAGAAGTTGAGGCCGCCGTTGAGGACGTTTCTCAATTTGAAGAACCCTTCTCTGCACCTGAAGTTGAACCTGCTGGCGACCTGGCTATCGAGCAACCGGGTAGCGAGGTGTCATCACAGGATTCCGCTCAATCAGTCGATTTACAGAAGTTGTTGGCAGACATTGACCCGGATGTTGTCGATGTCTTTATGGAGGAGGCGGGAGATCTTACCGATGAGCTGGAGGAACTGATCCAGAGTTGGGAAGAGGAGCCGGAAGGCCGCGAGCAAGGTGAGGCCCTGAAGCGTGTATTGCACACCTTTAAAGGTGGTGCACGTATGGCTGGCCTAATGGGGTTGGGTGAAGTAGCTCACCGTTTTGAAACGGTGATCGAAGGCATGCGCGACAACGATCGGCCCTCCGCAGATTTCTTCGCCAATGCCCATGGTATCCACGATCGTCTCGCCGATGGAGTAGAGACAGTTCGCGCCTGGATGGCTGGTGAACAGCTTGATGCTTTTGTACAGCTGGTCAGCACCGATTGGGCGGATCAGAAGCCGGCTAACTCGGCAGCTGCAGAAGCAGTTATTGAATCTGAAGTTTCAGACGAACAACCTCAAGAAACTGTTCTCGTAGCGGATGCGGAACAAGGTGATGAAATCATTGCGGCCGAGAGTACTCAGCCGGATGCTGATGTAGTTGCTACGCAGCTGCCCGAGATCGCTGTAGGTCAGGAAAGCGATAACGTTTTGCCGTTTATCCGCAAGGCCGGTAATGCAGAGCAGGAGGTAGCGGCACCGACCCGGAACCAGCCCCAGGAGATGGTGCGTGTAGCTGCTGAACTTCTGGAGGAGTTGGTAAACCTCGCCGGTGAGACTGCAATTTCCCGTGGTCGTCTTGAAGAGCAGATGAGTGAGTTCGGTCTCGCCCTGGACGAGATGGATGTGACGCTGGTGCGTCTCAACGAACAGCTGCGCCGCCTGGACCGCGAGACCGAGGCTCAGATCCTGTTCCGCCAGGAGCAGTTGGCAGAACAGGACGGCGACTTCGATCCGCTGGAAATGGACCGTTACTCCTCTATTCAGCAGTTATCCCGTTCCCTGCTGGAGTCCACATCTGACTTGATGGAGCTGCGCTCCACTCTGAATAACAAGGCGCGGGATACAGAGACCCTGTTGCTCCAGCAGTCCCGAGTAAATACCGAATTGCAGGAAGGTCTGATGCGCAGCCGCATGGTACCTTTCTCCCGTCTGGTACCGCGCCTGCGTCGCATCGTGCGCCAAGTAAGTGCTGAGCTGGGCAAGCAGGTCGAGTTGGGATTCTCCAACGTTGAAGGCGAGCTGGACCGGTCCATGTTGGAGCGTATGGTTGCGCCACTGGAGCATATGCTGCGCAACGCTGTGGACCACGGCATTGAAATGCCAGAGGAGCGTTTGGCTGCCGGCAAGTCTGAGCGTGGGCGTATCGATGTAGCGCTGAAAAGGGAGGGCAGTGAAGTTGTCCTCACCATCCGCGATGATGGTGCCGGTGTCAATTTGATTCGGGTGCGTGAAAAGGCGGTGGAAAATGGCCTGATGAGGCCGGATGCTGAGCTCTCGAATAATGAGATTCTTCAGTTCATTCTGCAGGCCGGTTTTACCACTGCAGAAAAAGTTACCCAGATCTCTGGCCGGGGTGTGGGCATGGACGTTGTATCCGCCGAGCTGAAGCAGATCGGTGGCAGCGTCCATATCAACTCAGAGGCAGGCGCAGGAACAGAATTTGTCGTTCGTCTGCCGTTCACAGTTTCGGTTAACCGCGCTTTGATGGTGCGAATTGGCGATGACCTGTTTGCACTGCCGCTGAATACCATCGAAGGTATTGTACGCCTCAGCCCATTTGAGCTTGAGCACTACTATCGCTCGGATGAGGCGCGCTTCGAATACGCCGGAGAACTCTATCAGGTTAGCTATTTCGGTACTCTGCTGAAGTCTGGTGCTCATCCCAAACTCAGTGTCGATGATATGCAACTGCCCGTGCTGCTGGTGCGCTCTGAAGGGCACGCTATGGCGTTACAGGTGGATGCCATTAAGGGCAGTCGCGAGATTGTAGTGAAAAGCCTCGGCCCGCAGTTCTCCGGGGTTCAAGGGGTATCAGGTGCAACAGTAACTGGTGATGGTAGCGTCGTGGTGATTCTCGACGCTCACGCCCTGCTGCGTCGCCAGGCCACCCAGCTGGCAAGGCCTGAAGTGCCGCAGCTTCAAATTCAGGAAGAGCCTGAAGTGCAGTCCGAGCAGGAGGCGCGCCAGCAGACCGTTATGGTTGTGGACGACTCGGTTACAGTGCGCAAGGTAACTACGCGCTTCCTGGAGCGAGAGGGCTATCTGGTTAGCACTGCAAAGGATGGTCAGGATGCGGTTATCCAGCTGCAGGATAAGATCCCGGATCTGATCTTGCTGGATATTGAGATGCCGCGTATGGATGGCTTCGAGGTTGCCCGCCATATTCGCTCCAGCAGCCGCCTGCGCGATATTCCTATCGTAATGATCACCTCGCGTACCGGTAATAAGCACCGCGATCACGCTATGTCCCTGGGAGTTAACCACTACCTGGGTAAGCCTTACCAGGAAGATGTACTGCTGGCGGCTATTCGTGAGTACGCGGATGCCGAAGCTGTCGGAAGCTGAGACGGCAAATATCAGGAATAATATAGAGATAGGCAATGAGTGAAGTTGAAGCGCTGCCGGTAGATGTCCCCCAGGAAGTGAGCAGCCTGTTATTGCCCCTTGAGCAGGGGCAGCTGCTGGTGCCGGTGGACAGCCTCTCAGAGGTTGTTGCAATGCAGACGCCGATGGCAGTTCAAGATGTACCCGAGTGGTATTTGGGAGATCTGATCTGGCGGGAACAGCGCCTGCCGGTGGTATCTTTTGAAGTGATGCGTGGTGGTGCCTTGGGAGCAGTTGCAGAAGAGGGGCGTATTGCGGTGCTGAGTACGGGAAATCCCGATGGTGAGCTGCCGTATTTTGCATTGCTCTTGCGCGGCACTCCGCGCCTGGTACGGGTTACCCCTGAGGAGTTGGCACTGCGAGAGCAGCCGCTAAGCCCTGGAGAATTAATGCATGTGGCGCTTTCTGGTGAGGAGGCGGTTATTCCCGACCTGCAGGGATTAGAGCGGGCCTGCTTGCGCTATCGCAGTGACTGAGTTGTTTTGCGATGTATCACCAAAAAAGGGGCCTGAGGCCCCTTTTTTGATTGGGCTGTTCGCTTAGAACAGCTCTTCCGGTAAAGAATCCTCCCGGCCATCCTGGCTGGGCATATCCATATCTTCATCGGTGTAGCGATTGCGATATGGGTTATATACCTCGCGGCCGGGCACCCGGTTGGTCCTGAATATCTCAAACATGCCCCCGTAGGAGGTGCGCAAGCCATTTTGAGGGTTGATGCGTACCGTAACTATGCCATCTGGTTGAGCCAGGTGGCGCTCGGGAAGACCTTCGAGGGCACTGCTCATAAAATCGATCCAAATAGGTAGAGCGGCCGAGCCACCGTATTCATTTTTACCCAGTTCGCCATAGGAATCGAAGCCAACCCAGGCACTGGTTGCCAGGTAGGGGCTGTAACCGGAGAACCACGCATCCCGTGGACCATTGGTGGTTCCGGTCTTTCCGGCAATATCACCGCGTTTCATCGCCAGAGCGCGGCGCCCGGTCCCCTTTTTGATAACATCCTTGAGCATCGAATCCATTATGTATGCCGTCTCTGCGGACATGGCTCGCGGAGCGCGAGGACGCGCTTGGCTCTTGCTCGGGTCGAGGGGGCCAACGGGCAGTACGTGTAGTTCTGCTGGCTCTTCACCTTGATCGACCCCTTGTCCTTCCAGCTGTAATTCCGCGAGATCGACGGGTTCAGCGGACAGAGTTTCAGAGCCTGTGCCCGGCTCGGGACAGTTATCGCATACAGTGAGAGGCAGTGCCTGGTATAGGACTTCGCCATTAACATCCAATACCCGGTCAACCAGGTAGGGCTCCACTCGGTAGCCACCATTGGCGAACGCGGCATAGCCTCGCACCATCTCCAAGGGCGTGAGAGCGGAGCTACCCAGAGCAATGGTCAGGTTGCGGGCGAGCTTGCTGCGCTCAAACCCAAAGCCCTCGACAAAGCCCAGGGCGTAGTCCAGTCCTAGGGATTGCAGCAACCGGATTGAGACCATATTGCGGGACTTGTACAACGCCATACGCAGGCGGGTTGGGCCGAGGAAGGTCCCCCCGTCATTTTCAGGCCGCCATACATCTTGCAGGTTGGTTTCCTCAAAGATAATCGGGGCATCATTGATAATGCTGGCCGCTGTATATCCGCGCTCGATCGCCGAGGCGTAAATAAAGGGCTTGAAACTGGAGCCGGGTTGCCGGGCTGCCTGAGTGGCCCGATTGAAGTGGCTCTGGCGGAAGTCATAACCACCGACAAGGGCGCGGATAGCGCCATCTTCCGGTTCAATAGATACCAGGGCGCCCTGTGCTTCCGGGACCTGGGCTAGAACCCACTCCTCGGTCACCTGGGGTTCAGCAGGCTCGACATCACCGCCCTCGGGATCCGCAAATGGATCGGCTTGAAGAGGCTCATCTACAGCGGTGGCGATCATCTCGCTACTGGAGTTGCTCTCTTTCTTTTCCTTAACGACCTTGCGCAGCCGAATAACATCCCCGGGAGCAAACATTTTTTCAGCGGATTGAAGGCGTGCGCCCCGAGCGCTCTCAGAAATATAGGGCCTGATAGAACTGAGCCCATTGCTCCAAGGCAATTCAATTACGCGCCGATCTCTCAGTTGAACCTGAAGTTTCTTGGGTTCTACTGCGGTGACAACGCCGGGTTCCAAACCGCCGAGAATCGGAATCTCGTTGAGTAAATCGATAAGTTGGTCGCTATCTTGCAGCAATTCCGGTGCAAGACGCTGTTCTGGGCCACGATAGCCGTGGCGCGCATCATAGGTTTCCAGACCGTGCTGAAGCGCATTGCGAGCCGACTCCTGCAGGCGACTGTCTACCGTTGTTATGACCTGGTAGCCATCGGTATAAGCGTTGTCGCCAAAGAGGTCTACTGCCTCTTTCCGTGCCATCTCGGCAATATAGGGTGCATCCAGGTCGAGGTCGCGGCTGTGATAGCTGGCTGTTACTGGCGCAGTAATAGACTGGTTATATTGATCCTGGTTGATATAGCCAAGGTCGAGCATCCGCATCAGGATCCAGTTGCGGCGTACTAGGGCTCGGGAGGGGTTGGCGAGAGGGTTGAAGGTTGATGGCGCTTTGGGGAGTCCCGCCATCATAGCCCACTGGGCCAGATTCAGATCCTTGATATCTTTGCCGTAATACACCTGAGCTGCAGCCTGGAAACCATAGGCACGGTTTCCAAGGAAGATCTTATTGATGTAAAGGGCGAGGATCTCGTCCTTGGTCAGCTCCTGTTCGATTTGCAGCGATAGCAAAATTTCATTGAACTTGCGCACAAAACGCTGTTCTCGGCTGAGAAAGAAGTTGCGCGCCACCTGCATTGTCAGTGTACTACCACCAGACTGGATAGAACCGGTCTTAATCAGCTGCGAGGCGGCCCGCATCAAGCCTTTGATGGAAACACCATTGTGGGAGTAAAAGCTGGCATCCTCAGCGGCGAGAATCGCTTTGATAAAGGGTTCTGGCGTTTGCTCGATCGTGATAGGGTTGCGCCGCTTTTCACCGAACTCACCGATCAGTTTCATATCCCGTGAGTAGACCCTCAGAGGGGTCTGTAAGCGGATATCGCGGAGGCTCTCCACTGAGGGCAACCCCGGTTTGAGATAGAGGTAGATACTGGCTAGGGCCATTGCTGTAGCGGCTACACCGGCAAGGCCGAGCCAAAGCAGTGCGAGCAGACGATTGCGGGCTTTTACGGTCATGAAACTGCTTCTGTGTACTTCATCAAAGTGATTAGGTGAATAATTATACGAATATTGTGCGCTATTACCTATGCAAATGCAGGTTGAAGCGTTAATTTAAAGTGCTATAACATCAAACCCTCATAACCCACGGAAAAGATAAGAAAAAATGGGAATTTTCCCTTTTCTGAGCAAAGGCCCCAAGGCCATGTTGGGACTCGATATTAGCTCTACTGCGGTCAAGTTGCTGGAGCTAAGTCGCAACGGCGACAAATATCGTGTCGAAAGTTACGCCGTGGAACCTCTCCCACCCAATGCCGTAGTTGATAAGAATATCAATGATGTGGGGGCGACGGCTGAGGCTATTCGCAAAGTTGTACGACGCTCCAAAACTCGCCTGCGCCAAGCGGCTGTCGCTGTGTCTGGGTCGGCGGTGATCACCAAGACCCTTGAAATGCCGGCAGATCTCAATGATGAGGCCCTTGAGGCTCAAATTGCATTTGAGGCTGGCCAATATATTCCTTATCCGCTAGAGGAAGTTAGCCTGGACTTTGAAGTACAGGGGCCTTCTGAGAAGGGGGAGGGGCAAGTGGAGGTTCTACTTGCAGCTTGTCGTACAGAGAATATTGAACAGCGAATCTCCGCCTTGGGAGAGGCGGACCTTGAGCCCGGTGTTGTTGATGTTGAAGCGTACGCAATAGAGAGAACTTACTCTCTATTGGAAGACCAACTTCCTCCCCAGGAGCAGCTAGTTGTAGCCGTTATTGATGTTGGGGCGACAATGAGTGCTTTATCTGTCCTTGTGGACGGTAAGACCGTGTATACCCGAGAGCAGCTTTTTGGTGGGCGGCAGCTCACCGATGAGATCCAGCGTCGCTACGGTCTCTCCGCGGAGGAGGCTACTTTGGCGAAACGTCAGGGAGGGAGCGGGCTGCCGGATGACTATTTTGCTGAAGTGTTGGAGCCCTTCCGTGATGCAGTCGTGCAACAGGTAACCCGTTCCCTGCAATTCTTTTACTCTTCCACATCCTTTAGTGATGTAGATTTTATCCTGCTCGGTGGCGGTGTTGCCGCTATGGAGGGAGTCGGTGATTTGATTAGCGAAAAGTTGGGCAGACCCACTTTAATTGCTAATCCATTTTTGCGGATGAGTGTTTCGTCAAGAGTCAACCAACAAGCTTTGGCGAGTGAAGCTCCATCCCTGATGATTGCCACAGGTTTGGCTATGAGGGAGAAGGACTACTGACATGGCAAAAATTAACCTTCTTCCCTGGCGTCAGGAGTACCGCGCTCAAAAGCAAAAAGAATTCCAGCAATTGGCATTGCTGGTTTTTATCGCGGCTGCAATGGCGGTATTTCTGTGGATGAAAACGGTTGATCAACAGGTTGTTCGACAAAATGAAAGAAACCAGATCCTGCAAACCCGTATTAACGCTCTTAATGTTCAGGTAAGAGAAATAAAAGACCTGAAGAAGCGCCGCCAGGAATTGATTGATCGAATGCGGGTAATTCAGGAGTTGCAAGGTAATCGACCTCTCGCAGTGCGTTACTTTGATGAGATAGTGCGAGCAACCCCCGAGGGGCTATGGCTTAGTGAGCTAAAAAGAGAAGGTGATCGATTAGACTTACTTGGCGTGGCTGAATCCAATAATCGCGTTTCTTCTTTTATGCGAAATTTAGACCATTCAGATTGGTACGAGGCCCCCCAATTAACAGGTGTAACCGCAACCCCGCAATACGGCGATCAGGCGAGTGAGTTCCAGCTTACGGTGAAGGTCAGTGGGCGCAAGAAAGAAGATGATCAAGATAGCGCAAAATAGCAAAGGACTTCAGTAATGGCACTGGCAGATACTGTAAGACAGCTTAATGATATTGATTTCAATGATATTGATCTTACCCGGATAGGTGTTTGGCCTCTATCTGGACGAATTGCTGTTCTGGTACTTAGTGCGGCACTGGTTATCGGTGCTGGTTATTATTTTCTGATTAAAGATATTTATAGCAAGCTTGAATTCTCCGTAAATAAAGAGTCAGATCTCTTCAGTCAGTTTGAGAAAAAGCAATTTGAGGCTGCAAATCTTGAGGCTTATAGGGCCCAACTGTTTGAGATGGAAGAAACCTTTGGTGCTTTACTAAAGCAACTGCCGAAAGACACAGAGGTTCCAGGCTTACTCGAGGACATTGACGAGTATGGTAGTGGTAGTGGCCTTACAATTAGCAAAGTTGAGTTGGAGCAAGAGCGGGTAGGCGAATTTTACGTAGAGCTACCTATTAGGATAGAAGTTCAAGGAAGTTATCACGAGTTTGGAGCTTTCATTAGTGGTATAGCTGGAATGCCCAGAATTGTTACCCTTCATGATTTTGATATCTCCACTGAGCGGAGTGATGGAGGGCTTCTCAATATGATCATTAATGCAAAAACTTATCGATACAAGGATCAGGGTGAAGAGGGATGACAAAATACCTACCTATACTGATTGCCTTATTCTTTGTTTCTGGTTGTGGTCTAAATACCGATCATAGTGAGTTGCGCGAGAGGATGGCTGCAATTGAGCGGAAGCCTAAAGGACAGATAGAACCAATCCCCACTTTTACGCCTTATAGCCCTTATGTTTATACCGCTGCTGCAAGGCGCAGCCCTTTTACCCGCCCGATATTGGAATCTGAGCAGCGAATAGTAGGGCGAAAATTAGATATTGCTCCAGACCTGACTCGGCAGCGTGAACTATTGGAGGGAATTAACATTGACCTCTTATCGATGGTTGGCAGTTTGGCTCGTGAAGGTCAAATCTGGGCACTGATTAACGATGGTACTGGTGGGATTCACCGTATTACTGTGGGCAATTACCTTGGTAAGAATCATGGTCGCGTTGTGAATGCAACAAGCTCCCAGTTAGATATTCTTGAGATTATACCTGATGGTACCGGAGGCTGGATTGAGCGGCCACGGGCACTGGCGTTGGAAGAGAGGGACAACGGATAATGAACGGAAAACGGTTTGCCTATTTAATGGCTCGGGTTCAGTTACTGCTACTTGGTTTATTGCTGTTTCCAATAGCTTCTAGTGCCCAGGTAAACAAGCTTAATGACATACAGTTTGCAGAATTGCCGGGTAGCCGAGTTCAGCTGCGCTTAACTTTTAATGATGTGCCTCCAGAACCCACCGGCTACACGATAGAGCAACCAGCTCGAATTGTTTTAGACTTTGCCGGCGTAGAAAGCGCTCTCCCGCAGAAGAAGTATTCTTTAGGTATTGGCTCAGCTAGAAGTGCAGTTATTGTTTCCGGTGAAGATCGCACTCGTCTCATAGTAAACCTTGATCAGCTTCCCGCTTATTCGAGTGAGCGACAAGGTAACCAGTTAATTGTAGTAATTGGTGCAGAGTCTTCTGAGCGCGATCTTCCAGTGCAAAATACAGTTGAACACGATAGTGGCTTGAACCTCGGCGGTGAAAAGCAGTTTCAGCGCTCGGAAAGCATTGCAGTAAATAATGTGGATTTTCGTCGAGGAGAGGAAGGAGAAGGCAAGGTTATTGTTAGCCTTAATGACCCTGCAGTTAATATCGATGTTGAACGGACTAACGGTAAAATTTATCTAACATTTTTAGGCGCGGACTTACCTGAGTCATTGCGTCAGCGACTAGATGTTACTGATTTCGCCACCCCAGTAAATAATATTACTGTGGATTATGATGGGCGCAACACGGTAATTGCAGTTGATCCAAATGATATTGAATATGATTACTTGGCCTATCAAGCTGATACAGAGTATGTATTGAGTATTAAACCTTTATCTGCGCAAGAAATTCGTGAGAAGGAGAAGGAATTTCAGTTCAATGGGAAGAAGTTGTCCCTCAACTTCCAAGATATTGAGGTCCGGTCCGTCTTGCAGGTTATTGCCGATTTTACCGATCTCAATTTGGTTGCCAGTGATACAGTACAAGGCAGAATAACCTTACGCCTCGACGGTGTGCCGTGGGATCAGGCCTTGGCCCTTATTCTGAAAGCGAAGGGGTTAGATAAGCGTCAGGAAGGTAGCGTTATCATGGTGGCGCCAGCTGCAGAGATTGCTGAGCGCGAGCGTCAGGAGCTTGAAACTCGCAAACAGTTGCAGGAGCTTGCCCCTTTACTTACGGAATTTATTAGCGTTCGCTATGCAGATGCTGGCGAAATTTTTAACTTATTCTCTGGCCAAGGTGGAGCTGATGGGATAGCTGGGGGTAGTGGTGGCCAGCAGATGAGTATCCTTTCCGCGCGCGGAAGTGCCATTGTTGATGAACGAACGAACACAATTATCCTTACTGACACAGAAGACAAGATTGCCCAATTCCGTGAGCTGATAGAGGTCATCGATGTCCCCATCCGCCAGGTGATGATTGAGGCTCGGATTGTTACCGCCAACAGTGACTTCCAAAAAGAGTTGGGAGTTCAGTGGGACTATGTAGGTAGTGCAGATCTTTCTGATGATGCCACTGGTGTCGGCTCTGGTAGCTTAGCTTTAGATGAAGGTACAGCCCTTGGTAGCCTAACAGGTGACTTTGATCCACTCTTGGTGGATCTTGGAGTGAGTAACCCAGCAGGGAGCATTGCTTACGCCATTTTGAAAAATGATTTTTATTTGAGCCTGGAGCTGTCTGCGCTTGAAGACATCGGTGTAGCTGAAGTTGTTTCACAACCAAAAGTTGTTACGGGCGATAAACAGGAAGCCATTATTCAGTCGGGTATTGAAATCCCTTATTTGGAGGCGACCTCGTCTGGCGCTGCTTCTGTTACGTTCCGCGAAGCTGTGCTGGAACTCAATGTGACTCCGCAGATTACTCCAGATAACAATATTATTATGAACCTAAATCTTGAACAAAATAGTGTGGGTGAGTATGTCACTGTAGGCGGTGGGCAAGTACCTTCGATCAATGTAAATACTCTGGCAACCAAGGTGCTGGTTCAAAACGGTGAGACGATCGTCCTGGGAGGGGTATTTGAAAGTAATATTGTTGAAGGAGTATCCAAAATTCCGTTGTTGGGCGATATCCCCTATCTAGGCAACTTGTTCAAAAAGACTATACGCACGGACGATAAACGTGAGATCCTGATGTTTATCACACCGCGTATTCTTGAAGACGAGGCTTTCTACTCTAAGTGATCACCCGCTCTATTTTCCTGGTCGGCCCCATGGGGGCCGGCAAGTCTACAATCGGCAGGTTGTTGGCAGCGCAATTGCAGCTGCCTTTTGCCGATACCGACAAAGTGCTCGAAGAGCGCACTGGTGCGGATATTCCCTGGATTTTTGATGTGGAAGGCGAAGCGGGATTTCGCCGCCGTGAGACTGAAATATTGGAAGAGCTCTGCCAGGGTGAGTGCCAGGTTATTGGTACCGGTGGCGGAATAGTTTTGCTCGAGGAGAATCGACGCCAGCTACAAAAATATGGCCATGTAGTTTATTTGCAGGCCAATATCGATCAGCTTCTGGAACGCACTTCAAAGAATACCAATCGCCCGTTGCTTCGTGTACCCAACCCCCGTCAGCGTATTGCGGAAATTTTGCAGGAACGCGAGCCTCTGTATCGTGAGGTTGCAGATATTATTTGCGACACCAATGACCTCTCCCCCAAACAAGCATCCCTCCTGGTCGCAGAACACTTAGGCAGCCTGCTGTCCGATTAGTCCCAAGCGTCTGTGCTAAAGTGCGTCTCACTTCTGTTGAGATAAGCACTAGGGGATTGAGAGCAGTATGCAAAGCCTTAACGTAGAACTCGGCGAGCGTAGTTATCCGATAATTATTGGTTCAGGTTTGCTCGGTGACCCGCAATATATCCTCCCTTACATTAAAGGCCGGCAAGTTTGCATTGTTACCAATGAAACTATTGCTCCTCTTTATTTGGCGACATTATTGGAAGGGCTAAAAGGGCTCGATAAAGTGGATGTTGTCGAGCTTCCCGATGGGGAAGCTTTTAAATCACTCGACACCGTGAATCGAATTTTTGATGTGCTGCTGGAAAAGCGTCACAACCGTACTACGACACTAATCGCGTTGGGCGGTGGTGTTGTTGGGGATATGTGCGGTTTTGCTGCAGCCTGTTATCAGCGCGGGGTTAACTTTATCCAGGTACCGACTACCCTGCTGTCTTTGGTTGACTCCTCTGTTGGGGGAAAGACCGGCGTTAACCATCCCCTTGGTAAAAATATGATTGGCGCCTTCCACCAGCCCCGCCTTGTCCTTGCGGATACCGGTACCCTTGCCACATTGCCTGCACGTGAATTTTCCGCAGGCCTCGCCGAGGTCATTAAATACGGATTGATCTGTGACAGCCCATTCTTCGAATGGATCGAGGAGAATTTACAAAAGTTATTAACGAGGGAGCCCGCAGCACTGGCTTACGCTATTGAGCGCTGCTGCGCCGACAAGGCGAATGTTGTTGCCAGTGATGAGCGCGAGAGTGGTCGTAGGGCGATACTGAATCTTGGTCATACCTTCGGCCACGCCATTGAGGCAGTGCAGGGGTATGGCAGTTGGTTACATGGTGAGGCCGTTGCCGCCGGAATGGTTATGGCGCTGGAGTTATCCAGGTTGCGCGGAGATATCGATGCAGAGCTGGTGGAACGGTTGCGAGCGATGCTAGAGGCGGCTGATTTGCCGCAGCAGGCACCGCAGGGTATGACAACCGATGAATTCCTCCAAGTAATGCAGGTGGATAAGAAGGTGCTGGACGGAAAATTGCGTTTGGTGCTGCTAAAGGCACTGGGAGAAGCAATTATTGTCGATGATAGCCCCAGAAAAATGATTATAAATGCACTGAAAAACTGTGGTGCCGAGTGATAATCCTGCTCTTATTGTCTAAATAATAGGACTGAGTACCAGAAAGGTTAGCTGCTAGAAGATAAGTTTGGTTTTGTTTGATTTGACAGACTAATACACTGCTAAAAGTTGAAAATGTAGTGTTGGACAAGTAATATTGCGCCCCCCCGAAAGGAAAGGCGGGGCAAAAAACCGCCAATAACAACAAAAAAAGCCCCAGCAGAGGGCTTTTTTTATCTCGGGATCTTTTTCCAAGGGACCGCAGGAGAGCGTAGCGCGAAGCTTAAAGTGACATTCGCCCATAACAGGCACTTCTTTTTTTTTAAGCGCCAGTGGTCCCCCAATCGATAGCGACGAGGAATTCTATGGGTAGCAGTCTGTATCAGTTGGATGAGTTTAAGGACAACTGCGGTTTTGGTCTGATCGCTCATTTGCACGGTGTGGCAAGTCACAAGTTAGTGCAGACGGCCATTGAATCCCTCACTTGCATGACCCACCGGGGTGGTATTGCCGCCGATGGTAAAACCGGTGATGGTTGCGGTCTTTTGCTGCAAAAGCCGGATGCTTTCCTCCGCGCAGAAGCCAAGACCCTGTTTGGTGCTGAGCTGACAGCAACCTACGCCGTGGGATCAATCATGCTCCCACTAGATCAAGCCGAAGCCGATAAAGCCCGCAAAATTATCGAAACTGAGTTGCAAGCTCAGGGCCTAAAGACCGTCGGCTGGCGCACCGTACCGACTAACCCGGAATGCCTGGGCCCTATTGCCCGGGATTGCCTGCCACACTTTGAGCAGTTGCTGATCAACAATGCAGACGAGCCCCTCGGCGAGGCGAAATTCAATGCCCGTCTCTATGTGGCCCGTCGCAAAGCCGAGTTGCGCTTAAGTAGCGAAGTCTATATCGCCAGCCTTTCAACCAGTGTCCTCTCCTACAAGGGTCTGATGATTCCGGCTGATCTGCCCAAGTTTTTCCCAGAACTGGCCGACCCGCGCCTGGAAACCGCGATCTGTGTTTTCCACCAGCGTTTCTCTACCAACACTATGCCCCGCTGGCCCCTGGCTCAGCCATTTCGCTTGCTGGCGCACAATGGTGAGATCAACACTATTACCGGCAACCGCAACTGGTCTGTTGCCCGCACCAGTAAATTTGCCACTGACCTGATTCCAGAGCTGAATGAGCTGGTGCCCCTGGTTAACCGCGAGGGTTCCGACTCCTCCAGCCTGGACAACATGCTGGAGATGCTGTTGGCGGGCGGAATGGAGCTGCACCGGGCCGTGCGCATGCTAGTGCCGCCGGCCTGGCAAAATGTTGAAGGAATGGATGCGGACCTTCGCGCTTTTTACGAATATATCTCCATGCATATGGAGCCCTGGGATGGGCCGGCTGGATTGGTGATGACGGATGGCCGCTATGCCGTGTGTACCCTGGACCGCAACGGCTTGCGCCCCTCGCGCTGGGTGATTACCAAGGATGACCTGATCACCGTGGCCTCCGAAGTGGGCGTGTATGATTACGCCCCTGAAGATGTTGTGGCTAAGGGCCGCCTTGGACCGGGGCAGATGCTGTCGGTGGACACCCAAGAGGGCAAGCTCTACCACACCGCTGACATCGATAATATGCTCAAGCGGGCACAGCCCTATAAGCGTTGGCTCAAGGATAAAGCACGCCGTATCCGCTCTACTCTGGTTACTGCACCGGTGGACAACAACTTCTCCCACCAGCAATTCAAGGTTTACCAAAAGCTGTTCAGCTCCTCCCTGGAAGAGCGCGATAAAGTCGTCCGGCCCATGGCTGAGGCGGGCCAGGAAGCGGTCGGTTCAATGGGCGATGACACGCCGATGGCGGTTTTGTCCCGTTACAACCGCTCGCTCTACGACTACTTCCGCCAGCAGTTTGCCCAGGTAACCAACCCGCCAATTGACCCCCTGCGGGAAACCGTGGTGATGTCTCTGGAGACCTGCCTGGGTCGAGAGAAATCCGTATTTGAGGAAACCCCCGAGCACGCGGATCGGGTGATCCTGTCTTCGCCAGTTCTTTCCCATATGAAGTACACGGCACTCTTATCCCTTGATCGCCCGGGCTTCGAAGCCGAGATCTTCGACCTGAACTACGACCCCGCTGAACAGGACCTCAAGTCGGCGATTGAACAGCTCTGCGCCAAAGTTGAGGCCTCAGTGCGGGCGGGGGCTGTGATTGTAGTACTGTCCGATCGCGATATTCGCGAGGGGCACTTGCCAATCGATGCGCTCCTGGCGACGGGCGCGGTGCACCACCACCTGGTACATGCGGGCTTGCGCTGTGACTCCAATGTTGTGGTGGATACCGCCAGCGCCCGCGATGCACATCAGTTGGCCTGTTTGGTTGGTGTCGGTGCCACCGCAGTACACCCGTATTTCTCCTACAGCATTATCAATCACCTGATCGATACCGGTGAATTGCTGCTGGATGCCGCTGAGGCGCAGAAAAATTACCGCAACGGCATTATCAAGGGCCTGTTAAAGATCCTGTCCAAGATGGGCATTTCCACCGTTGCCTCTTATCGCGGCGCACTGCTGTTCGAGCTGGTGGGTATTTCCAAGGATGTGGTGGACCTGTGTTTCCCCGGAGCGCCCACTCGCATTGAAGGTGCCGGCTTCCCCGAGCTGCAAGCCGATATGGCGGCCCGCTCTGAAATTGCCTGGAAAGCCCGCAAACCTGTTTCCCCCGGCGGCCTGCACAAGTTTGTCTACGGCCAGGAGTATCACGCATTTAACCCGGATGTGGTGACTACCCTGCGGCGCGCTGCCAGCACCGGTGACTATGCCGCGTGGCGGGACTACGCGGAGCTGGTTAACCAGCGCCCGGTGGCGACATTGCGGGATATGCTGGACTTCAAGGAGAACATCGAACCGGTAGCTCTGGAAGATGTGGAGCCGGCAGAGCAGATTTTGCGTCGCTTTGATACGGCGGCCATGTCACTGGGGGCCCTGTCCCCCGAAGCCCATGAGTCTTTGGCCCAAGCGATGAATCGCCTGGGTGGGCGTTCAAACAGTGGCGAGGGCGGTGAAGATCCAGCTCGTTTTGGCACTGATAAAGTTTCCAAGATTAAGCAAATTGCCTCCGGTCGTTTTGGCGTAACACCGCACTACCTGGTAAATGCCGAGGTATTGCAAATTAAGGTAGCCCAGGGCGCCAAGCCCGGTGAAGGCGGTCAGCTGCCCGGTGGCAAGGTCAACGAACTGATCGCGCGGCTGCGCTATTCGGTGCCCGGTGTGACCCTGATTTCCCCGCCGCCCCATCACGATATCTATTCTATCGAGGATTTGGCGCAGCTGATCTACGACCTTAAACAGGTAAATCCCGATGCCTTGGTATCGGTAAAACTGGTATCGCGGCCTGGGGTTGGCACTATTGCAGCGGGTGTTGCCAAAGCCTATGCGGATTTGATCACCATCTCCGGCTACGACGGCGGCACAGCGGCGAGCCCAATAACCTCGATTCGCTATGCCGGGTCGCCCTGGGAGCTGGGATTGGCGGAAACCCACCAGACCTTGCGTGCCAATGATCTGCGCGGCAAGGTTCGGGTACAAACCGATGGGGGGCTGAAAACCGGCCTCGATGTGATTAAGGCGGCAATTCTCGGTGCAGAGAGCTTCGGCTTTGGAACGGCACCCATGGTGGCGATCGGCTGTAAGTATCTGCGTATCTGTCATCTGAATAACTGTGCCACCGGTATCGCCACCCAGAAGAAGGACCTGCGTGACGAGCACTATATTGGCACCGCAGAAATGGCGATGAACTTCTTCCGTTTTGTCGCCGAGGAGACCCGCGAGTGGATGGCCAAGCTCGGGGTGCGCAGCCTGGAAGAGTTGGTGGGGCGTGTGGACTTGCTGCGCGTACTGGATGGCGAAACTGACAAGCAGAAAAAGCTGGATCTCGCGCCTCTATTACATACGGATGAGCTGTTGGACAGCAAGCCGCAAACCTGTCAGTCCGCGACGAATGATCCGTGGGATAAGGGCGAACTGGCGGAGCGGATGGTGGCGGATATCCTGCCTACCATCGAAGGCTTTAAAGGTGGCGAGTTCAGCTACGACGTGACCAACTGTGACCGATCCCTGGGCGCGCGCCTGTCTGGTGAGATCGCCAAGCGCTACGGTAACCAGGGCATGGTTGAAGCTCCGGTGAAACTGCGCCTCAAAGGGGTCGCCGGTCAGTCATTCGGCGTGTGGAATGCCGGTGGTCTGGAAATGTACCTGGATGGCGATGCCAACGACTATGTGGGTAAAGGTATGGCTGGCGGCAAGCTGGTCATACGACCACCGCAAGGTAGCTCATTCGCCTCCCAGGAAACCAGTATTGTCGGCAATACCTGTCTCTACGGCGCCACGGGTGGCAAGTTATTTGCGGCGGGTTGTGCCGGTGAGCGCTTCGCCGTGCGCAACTCCGGTGCCTTTGCGGTAGTCGAAGGGGCTGGAGATCACTGCTGTGAATATATGACCGGGGGTATGGTCGCGGTTCTCGGGCGCACCGGATTTAACTTCGGCGCCGGTATGACCGGTGGCTTCGCCTATGTCCTGGATATGGAGCGGGATTTCTTTGATCGCTGCAACCATGAGTTGATCGAGCTGCGCCGAATCAGCAGCGAAATTCTCGAGCCACACCAGAGTCACCTGCGCGAAGTTATCGAGGAGTATGCGGCGGAGACCCAGAGCGCCTGGGGCGCCGAGTTGTTGGATAACTTCGATGATTACTTGAGCCGTTTCTGGCTGGTTAAACCAAAGGCGGCGAGCCTTGCAGATCTTCTTTCCGACGTGCGCAAGCGCGGCGAATAAAGGCGGGGTGGAGAAACAGTATGAAAGACAGACTGAACAACGACTTCCAGTTTATCGACGTAAGTCGCATCGATCCGCCGAAGAAGGACATCATCACCCGCACCGGCGAGTTTGTTGAAATTTATGAGCCTTTCAGTGAGCGGCAGGTGGCCAGCCAGGCGCACCGCTGCCTGGATTGTGGCAACCCCTATTGCGAATGGAAGTGCCCGGTACACAACTACATCCCCAACTGGTTGAAGTTGATCAGCGAGGGCAATGTTATTGAGGCAGCCGAACTCTGCCACGAAACCAATACTCTGCCGGAAGTCTGTGGCCGGGTGTGTCCCCAGGACCGCCTCTGTGAGGGCGCATGTACCCTCAATGATGGCTTTGGTGCGGTCACCATCGGCAATGCGGAAAAGTACATTACTGATACAGCCTTCGCTCTGGGTTGGCGCCCGGACTTAAGCCATGTTGAGAAAACGGGTAAGCGAGTAGCGGTGATTGGTGCCGGCCCGGCTGGGCTGGGCTGCGCTGATATTTTGGTACGCAATGGCGTGCAGCCGGTGGTGTTCGACAAGCACCCGGAAATTGGTGGCCTGATTACCTTTGGTATTCCCGAGTTCAAGCTGGAGAAGTCGGTAATGCAGCAGCGCCGGGAAGTGTTTACTGAGATGGGCGTTGAGTTCTGTCTCAATACTGAGGTGGGTAAGGACATTAGTTTTGAGCAGCTGCTCAATGACTACGATGCTGTCTTTATGGGGATGGGCACTTACAACTATATGAGAGGCGGCTTCCCCGGTGAGGATCTGCCCGGTGTTCACGATGCTTTGCCATTCCTGATTGCCAACGTAAATCGCAATATGGGCTGGGAGCGCGATGCTTCCGAATTTGTTTCGGTTGAGGGCAAGCGCGTGGTGGTTCTCGGTGGTGGTGATACCGCCATGGACTGTAATCGCAGCTCGATTCGATTGGGCGCTAAGAGCGTAACCTGTGCCTACCGCCGCGATGAGGAAAATATGCCCGGCTCACGTCGGGAAGTGGCCAATGCCAAGGAAGAGGGCGTACAGTTCCTGTTCAATCGCCAGCCGGTTGAGATCGTTGGAGATGGCAAGGTGGCCGGGGTTAAAGTGGTCACTACGGAGCTCGGTGAGCCCGATGAAAACGGCCGCCGTCGCCCTCAGGTGGTGCCCGGTTCTGAAGAAATTATCCCGGCGGATATTGTTCTGTTGGCCTTTGGCTTCCGTCCCAGCCCGGCAGAGTGGTTTCCGCAGCACAATATTGAAGTTGCCGACTGGGGTGGTGTCGTCGCTCCAGAAAAACAAAAATACAAATTCCAGACCTCCAATGAGAAGGTATTTGCCGGCGGTGATATGGTGCGCGGCTCCGACCTGGTAGTGACCGCTATCTGGGAAGGGCGCCAGGCCGGTGAAGGTATCCTCGATTACCTGGATATTTAATCGTTTCTGATTTGCAGTGGGGGCACGGTCCCTCACTGCCCAATTATTCCGTGCACATTTGTGCCAGTCCCAATAGGCACCTCGCAATATCTTTGCCACCCTGTGTATAGCGGCCAAGCCCCTGTACAATGCCCGTTTTTTTAGCCCGCTCGGTGTGCCTATGTCTGATACCAAACCGTCCGAATTGAAAAACGACCGCTTTCTTCGCGCCCTTCTGCGCCAGCCAGTGGATCGAACGCCTGTGTGGATGATGCGACAGGCGGGGCGCTACCTGCCGGAATATCGAGCCAGCCGCGCCGAAGCCGGCAGCTTTATGGATCTGTGCCGCAATACTGAGCTGGCCTGTGAGGTAACGCTGCAACCCCTGGAGCGCTACCCGCTGGACGCCGCCATTCTGTTTTCCGACATTCTGACTATTCCCGATGCCATGGGCTTGGGTCTCTATTTCTCTGAAGGAGAGGGCCCCAAGTTCCACAAGCCCCTGCGCACGGCGGCCGATATCGAAGCCCTGGAAGTGGTGAACAGCGAAAAGGATTTGGACTATGTGATGAATGCCGTGTCCACCATCCGCCGCGAGTTGAATGGTCGCGTGCCGCTTATCGGCTTCTCCGGCAGCCCCTGGACGCTGGCGACTTATATGGTTGAAGGTGGCTCCAGCAAGGATTTTGCCCGCTGTAAGGAAATGCTCTACAACCGCCCTGAGCTGATGCACCAGTTACTCACGGTGCTGGCCGACTCTGTTACCGATTACCTGAACGCCCAGATTCGCGCTGGAGCCCAGGCCGTACAGATCTTTGATACCTGGGGCGGGGCACTCAGCCACAGTGCTTACCGTGAATTCTCCCTGAAATATATGCAGAGAATTCTCCAGGGGCTAATTAAAGAAGTCGACGGTCGTCGAGTGCCGGCCATCCTGTTCACTAAGGGAGGCGGTCAGTGGTTGGAAGCAATGGCTGATACTGGCGCTGACGCCCTGGGCTTGGATTGGACGACAGACATTGGCAGCGCCCGCGCCCGAGTGGGAGACAAGGTGGCCCTGCAAGGCAACTTGGACCCGGCTGTTCTCTATGCGAGTCCCGAACGAATTCGCACAGAAGTGGCGGCTGTTTTGAAGTCTTTTGGTCAGGGTAGTGGCCACGTTTTCAATTTAGGTCACGGAATTACCCCGAAGGTAGATCCCAAACATGCCGGAGCCATGATTGAAGCTGTAGTAGAGCTGTCAGCCCAATATCACGCCTAAACTGGCCACTGATCTCTGAGTCTGTGAATACAGTCTCACTTTGGGCGGGTGAACCTTAATATCTCTCCATGATATAAAGGTGAGCTTGCCCAGAGGACCGAGGATCTTACGCCACGGGGTCTTTCAGGGCAGCGTTTTAGCGTTAACTACAGTTGTCGGCATCTTCCCCAGTGGCAATCGAACAAGCAAAAATTTCTGTCGGTGATTTACAGCGCGGCATGTTTGTCTCCAAGCTTGACCGGCCTTGGACGCGAACCCCATTTGCGCTGCAGGGTTTTTATATCCGCGATTTGGAAGAAATCCGCCAACTACAGAAATACTGCCGGTTTGTTTATGTCGATGTCCACAAAACTGTCGGTAGTGCCGGTGTTACCCTGCGCCGATTGCTCGGAGGCAGCGACACTTCCGCAAGAGGTCGTTCTTCTGGCCGCACAGCGGTCACTATCCCTTGTAAGCTTGTCACTGTTTCCCATAAAAAATACCCCCCTCCGCAGCCGGCGCAACGGGAAGCCAGTAATGCGCGCAAGCTTCACGGCCAGATCCTCTATGGTATGAGTGAAGTGATGGGGCTTGTCGCTAACAACAGGCCCATACCGGTACAGCAGGTCAACCAAGTCGTTGAGGATTTAGTAGAAAGTGTGCTGCGCAGTCCCGATGCGTTTGCCTGGCTGGCTCGTGTACGAGATAAGGATGAGCACACTTATAGTCACTCGGTACGTGCCAGTATTTGGGCGGTGCTATTCGGCCGCCATATCGGTCTTTCACGCAGTGATTTACTAAAGCTCGGGGTGGCTACTCTGCTGAAGGATGTAGGCAAGCTGGCTATCGACGGGGAAGTGCTGCAGATGAAGCAGCGCGATCCGCGCAGTGAATTGGAGTATCGAAAGTTTGTGCAGCACAGCGTCAAGATGCTGTCGGCAGACCCACAAATAGATCCGAAGGTTATCGAAGTCATTAGTGCCCACTGCGAGCGCCACGATGGTAGTGGTTACCCTGAGGGCTTGCGCGGTGACAGGATTTCAGTGTTGGCGCGCATGTGCGGAATAGTGACTTTCTATGATGAAGCCACTAACCCAAGAGGTTCCAGTGAGCCGGTAGCGCCATCCCGGGCAGTTGCCAAGTTATATGACCTGCGGGGTATTGCCTACCAGGAACAGTTGGTAGTGGAGTTCATTCAGGCTATTGGTCTCTACCCCACTGGTACCCAGGTAGAGCTGTCCACTGGAGAGGTTGGCGTGGTGGTGGAACAGACCTACGACCGGCGCTTGCGACCAAAGGTGATGATCGTTCTCGATGGGCAAAAACAGACGCTCAGTAGGCCTCGCCTGTGTGACTTGGCTGAAGTTGAGGATCGAGAACAGAAGCTTATCGAGCGTGGCAAGATGAGTGTCGAGGAAAAGATCAGTATCCTCAGGGATATAGAACCCGGAGCTTACCCCCAGGTGGATGCGGCGAATATTCGCGACAATTATTTATTCTGCGGTGGCCGACTGGGGCAGCTGCTGACGCGCCTGACAAAATAAGCTCCCTTTTTCAGAGGTGGCAGTTAAAACTGCCGCCTCTCCTTATTAATATCAGTCCTTGCTGGATAGTAAATTACCGAAATGCTCACCCATGCGCACGGGCGACTCAGCTTCAAGCTGGTCGAGCCAGCTCACCTGGTCTGCGCCAAATAGCATAATGACGGTAGAGCCCAGCTTAAAACGTCCCATCTCCTCACCTTTCTCCAGGTGGACAGGTGCCTTTTCCAGATAATCTGTGTTGATGACTTTGCGCTGGATAGGAGCGACTTGTCCGGCCCAAACGGTTTCGATACCGGCGACAATCATCGCACCCACCAGGATCATTGCCATAGGGCCGGCTTCTGTATCGAATACGCAGACCAGACGCTCATTGCGCGCGAACAGGCGCGGAACGTTTTCTGCCGTTACCGTATTTACAGAGAAAAGCTGCCCAGGCACATAGGTCATGCTGCGCAGGGTGCCGGCCATGGGCATATGCACCCGGTGATAATCCTTCGGTGACAGATACACAGTGGCGAAATGTCCGTCATTAAATTGCGCCGCTACCTTGGGATCACCGCCCACCAGTTCAACCAGGCTGTAGTCGTGACCTTTAGCCTGGAAAATACGGCCGTTATGGATCTGGCCCAGCTGGCTGATGGCGCCGTCGGCAGGACTGGCGAGGGTGTGTTGCCCTTCGATAATGGGTCGGGCTCCGTCTTCCAGCTCGCGGGTGAAGAATTCATTGAAGGTGCGGTAGGCAGTGCAGTCGCTCTCTTTAGCCTCCTGCATATCCACGCCGTACTTCTCAACAAACCAGCGGGTGAAAGGATCTTTGATCCACTTGAGCTCGGTATTCGCCAACCAGCCGGCAGCGCGGGAGAGTGCATGTTGCGGCGTTAGGTATTGCAGGGCGGCAAAAAGTTTAGGGTTCATAAATCTACGTCTTTTCTCAATGTATCTACTGCTGTACCGGAGTATTGGGCAAATTGCCCCACTCACTCCAGGAGCCTGGATAAGCGCGAATATCAAATCCCAGGGACTTGCCCACTAACCAGGTAAAAGCGGAGCGGTGATGGCTCTGGCAGTGGGTGACAATCTTGTGTGAGCTATCAATTCCCAGTGCAGCGAGGAATTCGCGGGCATCCGCACGAATACGTAAGTCTTTTTGCGGGTCCATCAATTGGGTCCACTCGCAATTGATTGCTCCCGGGATATGACCGCCCTTCATGGCCAGGACCCGCTCACCGCGATATTCCTGGGGGGAGCGAGCATCCCAAACTAGGAATTCATCATTGCCCAGTTGATCCTGGATTTGCTGGGCGTCCATCGCAGCTGTGCTGTTGACGGTGATTTGAATATCACTCGGCTCAATATCCGGTGCCTCGGTAGTCAGAGGAAGGCCGGCGCCTCGCCAGGCCAACATGCCACCATTCAAGTAGCTGTAATTGCGGTGGCCTATCATTTCCAAGGTCCACAAAAAGCGCCCAGCCCAACCGCCACCTTCGTCGTCACAGGCGACCACATGTTGTTCCGGCTTCAAGCCGATAGCTTGAAAAATCTGGGTCAGCTGTTCGATACCGGGAAGTTTGCCTGGTGCGGGCGCGGTGCCAGCCATCAGCGCCTGGAACGGCAGATGAATAGCACCTGGAATATGGCCGTTGAGGTAATTGTGGGGTGAGCTGAGGTCTACAATCAGCAGTTCTTCGCGCTCAAGCTGAGTCGCGAGTTCTTCCGCTTCGATGATCAGTTTCAAAACTTGTTCTCCGATTCCAGGCTGTTGCGCAAATGCAGAAAACTATTCATGCGGCGCTCGCTAATTTTTCCATCGGTCAGAGCCTCCTGGATAGCGCAACCGGGTTCGCCCTGGTGACGGCAGTCGCGAAAGCGGCAGTGCCCGATAAATGGTCGGAATTCGACAAAACCTTCCAATAGGGCGGACTCCTCCATATGCCAGAGTCCAAACTCGCGAATCCCGGGGGAGTCTATCAGATCACCCCCACTGGGCAGGTGAAACAGTTCCGCCGCAGTGGTGGTGTGAGTCCCCTTTTGGGTTGCCTCTGACAGAGCACCGGTGCGGGCGCCGGCACTGGGAAGCAGTGCATTGACCAGGGATGACTTGCCCACTCCGGACTGCCCTACAAAAACGCTACATCCCTGCGCAAGGGTTTCCAGCAGCTCCGGGAGGCCCTCGCCAGTTTTGGTGGATAACCGTAAAACCGGGTAGCCGAGCTCCGGGTAGGGGGCGAGTAGCTCCTCCAATGAATCGCGATTGCGTTCATCAATCAGGTCGGTTTTGTTGAGCAGCAGCATGGGTGCTATGCCGGTGGTCTCTGCGGCTACCAGGTAGCGGTCGATGGCATTGGCAAAAGGTTCTGGGTAAGGGGCGATAACGATCAATATGCGATCGATATTGGCTGCAACAGTTTTCAGGTCGCCGTAGCGATCGGGTCTTTGCAGCTCGGAATTGCGCGGCAGGCGCGCGCCGATAACACCAATGCCCCCATCGCTGTCTTCGCTGGCAGGGTGCCAAGCAACGCGATCGCCGGTCACCAGGGTTTCGATATTGGCGCGCAAATGGCAGCGCTGGCGCAGGCTCGGATCACTCTCGCTCTCCACTAAAACCTGTGTGCCATAGTTGGCGATAACCAGGCCGATCTGTTCCTGCTCCAGTTGCCCCTCTTCCAGGGCCTCTTCGGCAGATTGCTCACGCTTGCGGGCGCGGGCTTCACGTTCCTGCTGGATTTTGTTGATACGCCACTGTTGGCGGCGATTTAATTTGCGTTTACTCATGCACTAGCACCTGGAGACTAGCGGCGGATTATAGCTATTGCAGGGTAGTTGCGGTAACTTGCGCGGAAAGTTTGAGGAGACCCGTTGTGGATCAGAACAACCTGATCTGGATTGACCTGGAGATGACAGGCCTGAATCCGGACAAAGAGCGCATTATTGAAATTGCCACAATCGTGACGGATTCACGCCTGGAGATTCTCGCCGAGGGTCCCTCAATGGTCATTCACCAGAGCGATGCCTTGCTAGATGCAATGGATGAATGGAATACCGAACAGCACGGTGGTTCCGGGCTGGTAGCTCGGGTCAAAGAATCCAGTATTTCCGAAAGGGACGCGGAGAGGGAGACCCTGGAGTTCTTGCGACAGTGGGTCCCTGAGGGAGCATCTCCCATGTGTGGCAACTCTATCGGCCAGGATCGCCGGTTCCTGGTGAAATATATGCCGGAGTTGGAATCCTATTTCCACTATCGCAACCTGGATGTCAGCTCGGTGAAGGAATTGGCTCGCCGCTGGCGCCCAGAGGTTTTGGACGGGGTTAAAAAACACAGCAGCCATTTGGCGCTCGACGATATCCGCGATTCTATCGAGGAATTACGCCACTACCGCGAGACTTTTTTCCGCCTCTGACGACCACCCCTGATTAGCCAGCGGGCTTGCGTTTGATTTTACGCTTGCGCCTGCGCCCGCTGCGCAACCGCTCCAGCGCCCAATCGATATGCTCCAGAACCAGGGGCGTGGCGTCGGCGCGGGCACTCTCCAGGGTATCGATGACTTCGGGCGTGGCCTCCCCATTGCCTAAGGCAACAGCCAGGTTGCGCAGCCAGCGCTCGTAGCCGATTCGGCGAATCGCCGAACCCTCAGTCTTGCGCAGGAACTCCTCTTCGCTCCAGGTAAACAACTTCAGCAGCTCGCCATTGTCCAGTCCATGTCGTGGATGAAAATCTTTTTCCTTGGTGGGTTTGGCGAATTTATTCCAAGGGCACACTATTTGGCAGTCGTCGCAGCCGTATATCCGGTTGCCGATGGGCTCGCGAAATTCCTCAGGGATTGGGCCTTTGTTTTCAATAGTGAGGTAGGAGATGCAGCGCCGCGCATCCAGGGTGCGGTCATCGATAAAGGCATCGGTGGGGCAAACCCTGAGGCAGGCGACACAGTCGCCACACTGATCATGCTCCTCGCTGATATCTATGGGGAGTGGCAGGTTGGTGTAGATTTCGCCGAGGAAAAAGTAAGAGCCGGCGGTCGAATTCAGTACCAGCGTATTTTTACCAATCCAGCCCAGGCCGGCCTTGGCTGCCAGGGCCTTCTCCATTACCGGGGCGCTGTCGGTAAAAGCCCGACCTTTCGATTCAATGCCCCGCTCGGCGCAATAGGTATCAATTTGCTTTGATAGATTGGCCAGGCGTTTGCGGATCAACTTATGGTAATCGCGGCCATTCGCATAGCGGGATACATAGGCCTTACTCGAATCCTTCAACACTTTAATCGGCTGGGTGTCCGGCGGCAGGTAGTCCAGACGCACGCTGATTACCCGCAGTGTTCCCGGCTCCAATAATTCGGGGCGCCAGCGTTTCTCACCGTGAGCGCCCATCCAGTCCATATCAGCGTGATAGCCCGCATCAATCCAGGCGCGCAGGCGTTTCCCTTCCTCCTCCAGCTGGCAATCGGTAATACCCACTTGTTGGAAGCCCAGTTCTCTGCCCCAAATTTTGATCTGTTGGGCTAAGTCGGCGAGCAGTGATTCGGTCATAGATAAAGCGGCTCGATATTCCCTGCAAGTACAATGCCTGGCCGGGGCGGTATACTTTGCGGTTGGCGCAAACGATGGCGATGTAATTGCCTATTTTGCCACAGATGAATTCTTGACCACATCGCGGGAGCTGCATGGACACGCCTCAACCTCTATACAGTGCCGAGTCGGTACGTGAGCTGGATCGACAGACGATTGCTGCACTGGAAATCCCCTCCATTCAACTGATGAAGCGCGCCGGTCGCGCGGCTTTTTCACATCTACGCAGGCACTGGCCGGAGATCGGCCGCCTCCAGGTTTTCTGCGGTGGTGGGAACAACGGTGGGGATGGCTATGTGATTGCCGCCCTCGCCGCGCAAAAGAAAATCCCGGTCACCGTCTATGCGTGTACCGATCCTCAGCACCTGAGGGGCGATGCCCGGGAGGCCTATGAGTACGCCTGCAGGGAAGGTGTCCAGGTGGTGAACTCTCTCGCAGAACTGGATACGGCGGATGCCAATACACTGATTGTGGATGCATTGCTGGGAACGGGCTTTAGCGGTGAGCTGCGCTCCGGCGTGGCGCATGCGGTTGAGCGAATCCGCAAAAGCCCTGGCCCGGTGTTGGCTGTGGATATCCCCTCCGGTCTGAGTGCCGATACCGGCAGTGCCGGCGAGGCGGTCAGTGCCGATATAACGGTGACTTTTATCGGCCGCAAAATGGGGCTCTACTGCGGTCGCGGCCCGGCGCTCTGCGGAGAGGTAATTTTCGAAGGCTTGGGGGCACCTGAGGCTGCCTACCGAGCAGTTGAGCCTTTGGCTATGCGTTACGAGGCTGATGCCATCCGTCGCCTGCCAGCGCGTGCCGCCGATAGCTTTAAAAACCAGTTTGGCCATATTTTGGTTGTCGGCGGTGATACCGGATTTGGCGGTGCTGCATTGATGGCTGCGCAATCCTCAGCGCGCTGTGGAGCCGGGCTGATTTCCCTGGCGACCCGCCCTGAGCATTTGTCCGCAGCGTTAACTCGCAGTCCAGAAGTGATGGCCCATCCGGTGATTTCCGGGCAGGAGCTGGAACCGCTGCTCGAAGGCCCCAGCGTAATTGCAGTGGGCCCCGGTTTGGGACGCTCCCCCTGGAGTGAGCAGCTGCTGGCGCGAGCCGGCCGAGCTGAGGCGCCCTTGGTCGTAGATGCCGATGCATTGAATATTCTCGCCGAGGGCCGGGTTCTGGCCGGGGTCCGGCGGGATGACTGGGTGTTGACCCCACATGTGGGGGAGGCCGCCCGCCTCCTGGGTTGTGATACCGCCGAGGTGCTCGCCGATCCGCGCGCAGCTGCTATTGCAGTTCAGCAAAAATTCAGTGGCGTGGTGATATTAAAAGGCGCCGGCACCCTGATTGCACATGATGGTGGTGTTGACCTTATCAACAGCGGTAACCCGGGTATGGCTTCCGGTGGTATGGGAGACCTTCTCACCGGTATTGTTGCAGCATTGATTGGCCAGCACTTGCCGCTGGTGGAGGCTGCCCGACTGGCGGTGTGGTTACATGGAGAGGCGGGTAATCGCGCTGCCGAAGAGGGTATGCGGGGATTACTCGCTACGGATTTATTGCCCTGGATTAGACGTTTGGTAGATTGATGGCGAGTGAATTGAAATTACATTTGGCCGATGAAGCAGCCACCGTATCCGGCGGCAGCTCGCTCGGGCAGGCCTGTCTTGCGGCGGGCCTGCAACAGGGGCTGACGCTGTATTTAAATGGCCAGCTGGGCGCGGGAAAGACAACTTTTTGTCGGGGGGTACTGAGGGCCTTTGGGCACGAGGGTGCGGTAAAGAGCCCCACCTACACCTTGGTGGAACCCTACGAACTCGAGGCTCACCGGGTTTACCACTTCGATCTTTATCGTCTGGGTGACCCGGAAGAGTTGGAGTTTATGGGGGTGCGGGATTATTTCTCTGCGCAGAGCTTGAGCCTTGTAGAGTGGCCTGAGCGGGGCGAGGGCATATTGCCCGCTCCAGACTTGGAAGTTGAGTTGGAAGTGCCGGAAAGTGGTCGCCAGCTCAGGTTAATTGCGCACTCGCCCCAGGGGGAGCGCGTAATAGACCTGCTGCAAAAGCTGCTGCGAGCATCCTGAAAACGCCTGAACACAGGGAAATACTGATACCAATAAGCAAAGGGGCTGGGAAGTAATGAGTTTTATGTGGCGGTCTCTGTTCGTTGTCGCGCTGTGGCTGGCAGTTTTCCTGCCAGCTTCTGCGACGCAAGTGGAAGGTGTGCGCGTCTGGCGAGCACCCGACCATACGCGTCTGGTTTTAGATTTGAGCGGCCCGGCAGAGCACAAGTTATTCACCCTCAAGAGTCCCCACCGGGTGGTTGTCGACCTCTCTGATACCGAGTTGAAGGCCGAGCTGGACAAGTTGGACCTGGAGAAGACGCCGATCGCCCGGGTGCGCCACGCCCGTCAGAATAAAAAAGATCTACGGGTTGTATTGGACCTTAAGCAGCAGGCCAATCCGCGCAGCTTTGCTTTGCGGCGCCATGAAAACCTGCCGGATCGATTGGTGATCGATCTTTACGACGAGGTTAAAGGCAGCGAGAAGACGCTGGAGCAGGTCAGTAGTGAACGCAATATCATTGTCGCTATTGATGCAGGGCACGGCGGGGAAGACCCCGGGGCTTCCGGTCCC
The DNA here is from genome assembly GCF_052467955.1 of Microbulbifer maximicatervae (SeqCode). Classification (NCBI taxonomy): domain Bacteria; kingdom Pseudomonadati; phylum Pseudomonadota; class Gammaproteobacteria; order Cellvibrionales; family Microbulbiferaceae; genus Microbulbifer; species Microbulbifer maximicatervae (SeqCode). The sequence goes on along the minus strand of NZ_CP174329.1, from coordinate 73,977 downwards.
GGTCGCTTGCGGGAAAAGGATGTGGTGCTGGCGATTGCCAAACAGCTGCACAAAAAGATAAACGGTGAGAAGGGCTTTACCGCCAAACTGGTGCGCACCGGGGATTACTATATTCCTCTGCGGGAACGGGTAAAAATTGGGCGCAATATGCGTGCGGACCTTTTTGTGTCGATCCACGCCGATGCCTTTACCCGTAAAGATGCCCGTGGCGCTGGGGTCTATGCGGTCTCTTCCCGAGGCGCAACCAGTGAAACCGCCCGCTTTTTGGCCGCGCGGGAAAACGAATCCGATCTTATCGGTGGTGCCGGCAGTTTGAGCCTGGGCGATAAGGATGACACCCTTGCCGGCGTATTGCTCGACCTCTCCATGACTGCCACCATGAATGCCAGCCTGGATATCGGCGCCAGTGTGCTGTCACAGATTGGCACCGTCACTCACCTGCATAAAAAACAGGTGGAGCAGGCCAATTTCTCGGTGCTGCGTTCGCCGGATGTGCCTTCAATTTTGGTGGAGACGGGTTTTATTACTAATCCCCAGGAAGCGAAACGCCTGCGCGATCCCAGTTTCCAGCGCAAGCTGGCGCAAAAGCTCAGTGACGGTATAGTGGCGCACTTTAAGAGTCGCCCCCCGGCGGATACCTGGCTCGCCGCCAACCAGAGCGATAAGTCTCGCAACCACGTTATCGCCCGCGGGGAGACCCTTTCGGGTATCGCGGCGCGATATAATATTTCCGTCGCCGCCCTGATGAGAGCGAATGGCATCAAGAACTCCGTGATTCGAGTGGGGCAGACCCTGAGCATTCCTTCCGGCTGAGACCTCAGTGTCGAGCGGTCCTTGCAGCATTAACAGGCCAGATTCATGCACGATAAAATCCAGCAACTCTCTCCCCGCCTTGCCAACCAGATCGCGGCTGGTGAAGTCGTTGAGCGCCCGGCATCAGTAATCAAGGAGTTGCTGGAAAACAGCCTTGATGCGGGCGCTACACGACTTGAGGTCGATGTGGACGGCGGGGGTAGCAAGCGCATGAAAGTGCGCGATAACGGCAAGGGCATAGAGCGGGAAGACCTGCCAATGGCCCTGGCCCGCCATGCGACTTCCAAGATTCACGCTTTGGAGGATCTGGAGGCGGTGGCCACCCTGGGCTTTCGCGGTGAGGCCCTCGCCAGTATTTCCTCGGTGGCGCGTCTGGCATTGACCAGCAGCCGCGATGAAAGCGGCAAGGGGTGGCAGGTAAGTGCGGAGGGCCGCGACATGCAGGCACAGCTCGCGCCCTCGGCTCACCCCCGTGGCACCACGGTGGATGTGCGCGACCTGTTCTTCAATACGCCCGCTCGGCGGAAATTCCTGCGCACAGAAAAAACAGAATTCAATCGCATTGACGAGACGATTAAGCGCTTGGCGCTGTCCCGATTTGATGTCTCTATCAGCCTGCGCCACAACGGCAAGGGTGTGCATAATCTGCGCGCGGGCACCGGGCGGGTGGAAATGGAGCGCCGTGTCGCCCAGGTGTGTGGGCCGGCGTTTATGCAGAATGCGCTGCATATCGACGTGGAGCGCAGCGGCCTGCGCCTGTGGGGGTGGGTTGCGGAGCCCGCATTCTCGCGCTCCCAGGCCGACTTACAATTCTTTTATGTCAATGGCCGGGCTATTCGCGACAAAGTGGTCAGCCACGCGGTGCGCCGGGCGTTCGCCGATGTTTTGTACCACGGTCGACATCCGGCATTTGTACTTTACCTGGAGCTGGACCCGGCTTCCGTCGATGTGAATGTGCACCCGACCAAACACGAAGTGCGTTTTCGCGATAGTCGCCTGGTACACGACTTCCTGTTTGGCAGTTTGCATCGGGCCCTGGCGGATGTGCGCCCGGGGCAGAAAGAGGAAACAGAAAGCGAGCCGGAGCAGGAACGCCAGGAACAGGTCACGGGTTTGCAGGCCGGTGAATTTGCCGGGCAGCATAAAATGCCACTCAGCAATCGCCCCTCGCCCTCAAATTTGCGCGAGCAGATGAATGCTTACGGCGCTCTGCACCAACCGTATGAGGACTCATCTCCGGCGACACAACAGCTGCAGGATGCCCCTAGCAGCCGGCCAGTGTCTGTGCCCCAAGCGTCTTCCGGGGCGACCATAGGGGCCGGTGCGAGCATTGAAAGCGAATCAGAAGTGCCGCCGCTGGGCTTTGCCCTGGCGCAGTTGCACGGAATCTATATTCTCGCGCAAAACGAGCACGGGATGGTTGTTGTCGATATGCACGCTGCCCATGAGCGCATTGTCTATGAGCAGATGAAAGTGGCTTATGCGGCCGGTGGAATCCAGGCTCAGCCCCTTCTGGTTCCTGTAAGCCTGGCCGTCAGCCAGCGGGAAGCGGACTGCTTCGAGGAGCGCAGCGAGGTGTTTACCGCGCTTGGTTTCGTATTGCAGCGGGCCGGCCCGGAGACTTTGCTGGTGCGCCAGGTACCCACAATGCTACACGGCGCGGAAGTGGAACAGCTGGTGCGCGATGTACTCTCGGACCTGCTCGGCGAAGGCGACAGCGCCCGTATTGGTGAGCGTATCAACGAAGTGCTGGGGACAATGGCTTGTCACGGTTCTGTTCGCGCAAATCGACGCCTGACAATCCCGGAAATGAATGCTCTGTTGCGGGACATGGAACGCACGGAGCGCAGTGGCCAGTGTAACCACGGTCGCCCGACCTGGACCCAGGTTAAACTGGCAGATATGGATAAGTGGTTTATGCGCGGCCAATAGGTACGCGGCAGAAGTGGGTGGTAGTTTGAATAACAGCTTGCCGGGTGATAAGCCCCGTGTAATTTTCTTGATGGGTCCAACGGCCTCCGGCAAAACGGATCTGGCCATGGCGCTCGCCGATCGTTTGCCCGTGGAATTAATCAGTGTTGATTCCGCTCTCGTATATCGAGGCCTTGATATCGGCTCGGCCAAGCCCTCAGTAGAAGAGCTAGCAGCATACCCTCACCGTTTGATCGATATCTGTGACCCGTCTGAGTCCTATTCGGCAGGTCGTTTCCGCAAAGATGCGCTGGAAGCTATGGCAGAAATTAGCGCTGCTGGTAAAGTGCCATTACTGGTTGGCGGAACTATGTTGTATTTCCGTGCTCTGTTGGAAGGCATGGCAAAATTGCCTGAGGCGGACGCAGCGGTGAGAGCAGAAATAGAAGCTCGCGCAGAGCGTGAAGGGTGGCCCGCATTGCATGCAGAGCTGGCCCAGGTGGACCCGCAGTTGGCGGCAGAGCTACATCCCAACCATTCGGTGCGTATCGAAAGGGGGCTGGAAGTTTACCGCCTCACCGGTGTTCCGCTTTCGCAGTTGCGTCGCGAGCAGGAAGCTGGGGGAATACAGGAGCAGTACCAGGTGTGCCAGATGGCCATTATGCCCCGCGATCGCTCCCTGCTTCACCAGCGCATCGAACTGCGTTTTCGCAAGATGCTAGCGGCGGGCTTTATTGATGAAGTCAAGGGTCTGCTGGACCGAGGAGACCTGCACGAGGACTTACCGGCAATTCGCGCGGTGGGATATCGACAAGTTTGGCAACACTTGCAAGGCCAAACCGATTACGATGATATGGTGGCCGCTGGAATTGCGGCGACGAGGCAGCTTGCCAAGCGCCAGTTAACCTGGCTGCGGCGCTGGCCAGACCTGCTAACTTTGTACACTCAGGATGAGCAAGGTGGGGTGCGTGAGAATGACGAAATATTGGCTGAAGCCTTGAAATTTCTCGCTTAAGCATCCATAACGTGGTTGGGCTATTAAACGACAAGCCCGTTCAGTCAGTTTTCACAGAGTCCGGCCTTTTCCGGCTCGCTACTACACTACTTATACGCGTATTCAACCTCAGTCGTTTTTTGATCCGCGCTCTTCGCGGGTGCGATTGCGGCCTGCATACCGCATTCAGCTTTTTGACAAGGAGAAAAAAGATGTCAAAAGGGCACAGCTTACAAGACCCTTACCTCAACGTATTGCGCAAAGAGCGTATTCCGGTTTCTATCTATCTGGTAAACGGCATCAAGCTCCAAGGGCAAATTGAATCCTTCGACCAGTTCGTGGTGTTACTCAAAAATACTGTGAGCCAAATGGTGTATAAGCACGCCATTTCTACGGTTGTTCCGTCGCGTGCAGTGCGCGTACCGCTATTGAATCCCGCAGCCCAGCACGGCGGCGAGGGTAATGGTGAAGGCGGTGAGCGCGAATCCTTTAGCTAAAAGATCCGTATCAATTTCACCTGCACCCCGTTTTGCCGGGGCGCCAGCAGCTCGGTGAGCCCCTTGCAGGGCTTGCCGGTTGTCACCTCAGTCAGGGCTTATCGCGCCCTTTTCGCAATAGAGAATTCCCATTGTTTTTCGATCGACCGGAATCCGGTGAGCTCGCAGTACTGGTACACCTAGAACTCTCCGCCATCGACAGTCCCGACGACCCTCGTGAATTTGAGGAGTTGGCCCTATCTGCCGGAGCAGATCCTGTCAGTTTTATTTTCGGCCAGCGCGCCACTCCAGACCCAAAGACCTTTGTTGGCCGAGGTAAGTTGGAGGAGATTCGCCAGGTGGTCAAAGATCAGGAAGCCGCCTTGGTTATCTTTGATCACATCCTGTCTCCGAGTCAGGAGCGCAATATTGAGCGCGAATTAAAGTGCCGGGTGCTGGATCGCACAGGACTTATTCTGGATATTTTTGCCCAGCGTGCGCGAACTCACGAGGGTAAGCTTCAGGTGGAATTGGCCCAGCTGCGCCATATGGCAACGCGGCTGGTGCGAGGTTGGACCCACCTGGAGAGGCAAAAGGGTGGTATCGGCTTGCGTGGGCCCGGAGAAACCCAGTTGGAGACAGACCGGCGATTGCTGCGCGCGCGCATAGACTCCATCGAGAAGCGGTTGGAAAAGATACGCCGCCAGCGGGAGCAGGGGCGCCGCGCGCGTTCCCGGGCAGAAATGGCCACCGTATCTCTGGTTGGCTACACCAATGCGGGCAAGTCGACCCTGTTTAATCGCCTGACCGATGCAGATGTCTATGTCAGGGACCAATTGTTTGCCACCCTCGACCCGACCATGCGCAGGGTTGAATTACCCAATGTTGGCGCCATGGTATTGGCTGATACGGTGGGATTTGTCTCTCACTTGCCGCATAAACTGGTAGAGGCATTCCGGGCAACCCTGGAAGAAGCCGCCAGTGCGACGTTGCTTCTACATGTGGTGGACGCTGCGGCAGATGATCGGTTACACCTGATGGAAGAGGTGCAAACGGTTCTGGAGGAAATTGATGCTTCAGAACTGCCGCAACTGGTGGTTTATAACAAAATTGACCTGCTGGCAGATTTTGAACCGCGTATAGACCGGGATGATCAGGGTGTACCCCGGGCAGTTTGGCTCTCTGCGGTAACAGGCGCGGGTTGTGAACTTTTAATTGAGGCTATTGCCGAGCGCCTGGGCGAGCAAATGGTGCGCGGGCAACTGGTAGTGAAGCCTCATCAGTCCAGACTGCGAGCGCAGCTATTTGAAATTAATGCGGTACAGTCGGAAGTCTATCGCGACAATGGTGACTGCGAATTGCAAATATTATTGCCGCGTAGTGATTTCCAGCGTCTGCTGGCGCCACATATTGCTGGCAATGACGCGCCGGAATGGGTTTTGGAAGAACCCATTGCTGAGTAGTTGTCGTATAAACATTGATTTTAAAATTCAGGTCATATTGCGACCTTTAGTCGAATTTGTTCGGGGTTGGTCTCCGCAGACTGCCCACTTGCCTTAGGCTAGGGCCTGTCGGCAATATTTTGTCGGCAATGGATGCTAGAATCCGCCGAAGTAAAAGATTAAGTGATCATAGTTGGAGTAAGTTAAATGGCCTGGAATGAGCCGGGTGGTAACAATAAAGACCCCTGGGGTGGTGGCGGTAACCGCAATAACGGAGGCCCGCCCGATCTCGATGAACTACTGCGAAAAATTCAGCAGAAACTAGGTGGCCTGTTTGGTGGTGGTGGCAGCGGCAGCCCAAGTGGCGACTCTGTCAAATTTCCCTGGGTACTGGTTATTGGTCTCGCCGTATTGATTTATGGCGGCCTGGGGATTTACCAGGTCAACGCCAACGAACAGGCGGTTGTTTTGCGCCTGGGCAAATACCACTCCACGGAATCTGCTGGCCTGCACTGGAATCCGCCGCTTATCGATAACGTCACCAAGGTCAATATGACTGAGGTGCGTACCGAGCGCACTACCGGTCAGATGCTGACCGAAGACGCCAATATCGTAGAAGTGGTACTCACTGTGCAGTGGCAGGTTGGGGATGCTGAGTCTTTTGTACTGCGTGTTCGCGATCCGGTGAAGAGCTTGCAGGAAGCCACCGACAGCGCCCTTCGTCACGTGGTGGGCTCTCTCACTTTAAACGGTGTGATTTCCCAGAACCGGACCCAAGTATCTGCCGATACGCAGGAACGATTACAGGAATATCTGGACCTGTACCAGACCGGTATACGCATTGATGTGGTTAACCTGACTGATGCTAAGGCGCCGCGCGAAGTGCAGGATGCGTTTGACGATGTAACCAAAGCCCGTGAGGACGAGGTGCGTCTGCAAAATGAAGCTCAGGCTGATGCTAACCAGATAATCCCGGTTGCCCGCGGTCAGGCTCAGCGCATTATCGAAGAGGCCGAGGCATACAAAGCCCGCGTCATCGAGAGTGCCCGAGGTGAAGCTGTGCGCTTTGAGAAACTGCTGGCTGAATATGAGCGTGCCCCGGAAGTTACCCGCGAGCGTCTCTACCTGGATGCGGTACAGGACGTGATGGCCAACACCTCCAAGGTGATGGTGGATGTCGAGGGCGGCAATAACATGATGTACCTGCCACTAGATAAATTGGCACAAGGCGGCGCTGGAGCAGCGCGAGCAGCCCAAAGCCAGGACACCTCGCCTGTAATGATTGAGGAAGTCTATCAGCGTGTTATTGAGCGCCTTCGTCGGGATGACGCCAGCACCCGTCGCAGTCAGACTATTCGCTAGGAGGGGATGATATGAATAACAAAACACTGGGTATCATTGTTGTCATCCTGGTTGGAGTACTGGTACTTTCTTCCAGCGCCTTTGTAGTGAAAGAGACTGAAAAAGCCGTGTTACTGCGCTTTGGTGAGCTGGTGCGCACCTACACCGAGCCGGGTCTCTACTTCAAAATCCCTTTTGCGGAAAGGTTGCGCAAGTTTGATGCGCGTATTCAGACGGTGGATTCCAGCCCCGTTCGTATGCTCAACAGTGAAAACAAATTCATGATGGTTGATTCGTATGCCAAATATCGAATCTCTGATGTGGATAAGTTTTATATCGCCACTCGTGGTGACGATCGCAATGCGGTGCGCCTGCTGTCGGAGCGGATCAATGATCAGCTCCGGAACGAGTTTGGTGTGCGCGATCTGCATGAGGTAGTCAGTGGCGAGCGCGATGAGTTGATGGCGGAGATCACCAAGAACCTGAATAAGGTGGCTCAGGATGACCTGGGAGTGCATGTGATTGATGTGCGCGTCAAGCGGATTGACCTGCCACCGGAAGTCTCCGAGTCTGTGTTCCAGCGTATGCGCGCTGGCCGTGAGCTGGAGGCGCGGGATCATCGCGCCAAGGGTCAGGAGGCCAGTGAGCGTATCAAGGCTAATGCCAATCGCCAAAGAGTGGTGATTGAGTCTGAGGCCTACCGCCAGGCGGAAGAGTTACGCGGTGCGGGTGATGCAGAGGCGGCAGCTATTTACGCTGCGGCCTACAGCAAGAATCCGGAGTTTTACCGCTTTACCCGCAGTCTGCAGGCTTATAAGGAGTCCTTCCGGAGCAAGTCAGATATGCTGCTGGTCGATCCAGATAGCGAATTCTTCCGCTACCTGAAAGACCCGAAAGGAGAGTAGGGCTGAAAATGCTGTGTAGCACTGGGCAACTGGTGCTATAGGCGCCGGGTTAGATTCGATAACCCTACCTTCCTGTTAGCACTTGATGCTAAAATCACGCAAACCGGGCCCAGCCCGGTTTTTTTGTGGGAAGTGCTGCGGCTCGTTTGTGGCAAGCGCTGTGGCACCGCAATTTCTTCGCTGACGAATTCATTTCATCATGACTCAAGCCGATCGCTGGATGTTACCGGATGGCATTGCAGAAATTCTGCCTGCGGATGCCGTGCAATTGGAGACTCTGCGCCGCCAACTACTGGACCTCTACCACTGTTGGGGGTACGAGTTGGTGATACCGCCGATGTTGGAATTCACCGAGTCCCTCCTGATTGGGATGGGCCATGATGTAGATCTGAGCACCTTTAAGGTTACCGACCAGATATCTGGACGCACTTTGGGTATACGCGCGGATATGACTCCGCAGACTGCCCGGATTGATGCCCACAGCTTTCCCCGCAGAGGCGCTAACCGCCTCTGCTACGCCGGTCAGGTGGTGTACACCAAGCCGCGAACCCCGATGGGTTCGCGAGCGCCGATACAGGTTGGCGCCGAACTGTTTGGTGTGGACAACCTCGGTGCAGACCTCGAGGTGATCTCGCTGATGCTGCAAAGCCTTCAGGTAGCGGGTGTCAGCCAAGTGCACCTGGACCTGGGCCACGTCGCGATTTACCAGAGTCTGGTTGAAGCGGCGGGCCTCAATGACGAGCAGCGCAGCGCCCTGTTGGCCATGTTGCAGAGCAAGGCGACTGCTGATCTGTGCGAGTGGGTCGAGGAGAATGTTGGCGACCAGAAGGCTGCCGAGTGGCTGAAGGCGCTCCCGGGGCTGGTTGGGGGACGGGAATGCCTGGATAAGGCCCGCGAACTCTTTTCTGGAGCCCCGCAAAATTTGCTGGCGGCAGTCTCCGATTTGAGGCAGGTAGCTGAGGCTCTGAATGAGCGCTACCCAGAGGTGACACTGTTCTTCGATTTGAGTGAAGTACGCGGATACGACTATGAAACCGGTCTGGTATTCGCCGCCTACACACCGGGCCACGGCCAGGCATTGGCCAATGGTGGACGTTACAACGGTATCGGAGCCGTGTTTGGGCGCGATCGCCCAGCAACAGGCTTCAGTAGTGACCTGGTGGCATTGAGTAATCTGGGCAGCGCCGCTGTTGAAGAGGGCGCTGCGATATTGGCGCCAGATGTCAGAGGCTCCCAGGGCGCTGAACTGTGGAAGGCGATTCACGAGCTGCGGGCTCAAGGCGAAGTGGTCATCATAGCCCTCGCTGGTGGTGCCGATAGTGAACTGGATTCCCGCTGTGACCGCGAGTTGGTTGCTGAGGGTGATTCGTGGGTAGTAAAACCACGAGACTGATTTTTCGGGCGCAGTGGATGTGCCTATTATCGCGCGGGCCTACCCGCAGACATCCATTTATGTGGGGCCCCGGCTCCCGCAGAGAAAAACCTGAGTTTAGAGATTTATACAGATGGGCAAGAACGTAGTAGTACTGGGTACCCAGTGGGGCGATGAGGGCAAGGGCAAGATTGTCGATTTGCTAACCGAGAAGGTCTCGCTGGTAGTGCGTTTCCAGGGTGGTCACAATGCGGGCCACACCCTGGTTATCGATGGCGAAAAAACCGTACTGCACCTGATTCCCTCCGGTATCCTGCGCCCCAGCGTAACCTGCTTGATCGGCAATGGTGTGGTGCTCTCCCCGGAGGCACTGCTGAAAGAGATGGCTGAGTTGGAAGAGCGCGAAGTTCCTGTTCGCGAGCGCCTGCGTCTTTCCCCGGCGTGTCCGCTGATCTTGCCAGTACATGTTGCCCTCGACCAGGCCCGTGAAAAAGCACGCGGCGCTAAAGCGATCGGTACTACAGGTCGCGGTATTGGTCCCGCTTACGAAGATAAAGTTGCTCGTCGCGGTCTTCGCCTGGGTGATCTGTGCAACTGGGATAACTTCTGTCACCAGCTGAAAGAGCTGATTGATTACCACAACTTCGCCCTGACCGAATACTACAAAGTTGACCCGGTCAGTTATGAGGACACCGTTGAGCAGGCCAAAATCTGGCGCGAGCAACTGGTGCCGATGATCATCGACGTTGCCGATCACCTGCACAAAGCGCGCGAAAACGGAGAGCATATCCTGTTCGAAGGCGCCCAGGGCTCCCTGCTGGATATTGACCACGGTACCTACCCGTTCGTAACTTCCTCTAATACCACTGCTGGCGGTACCGCTACTGGTTCTGGTTTTGGTCCTCTGTACCTGGATTATGTATTGGGCATTACCAAGGCCTATACCACCCGCGTTGGCGGTGGTCCTTTCCCAACTGAGCTGGACTGCGAAGTTGGTCGTCACCTGGGTGAAAAAGGTCACGAGTTTGGCGCTACCACTGGCCGCCAGCGCCGCACCGGTTGGTTTGACGCTGTTGCTGTGCGCCACGCGATCCGAATCAACAGTATTTCTGGCCTGTGCCTGACCAAACTGGATGTTCTCGATGGCCTCGAGGAGGTAAAGGTTTGTGTGGGCTACCGCAACAGCGCTGGTGAAGAAGTACCAGTACCATTTGATGCCGCAGGTTGGGAAGGTGTCGAACCGGTTTATGAGTCTATGCCCGGTTGGACAGAGAATACTGTCGGTGTGCGTCGTGAAGCGGATTTGCCGGCCAATGCACGCGCCTATATCGCTCGAATCGAAGAGCTGGTGGGCGCTCCGGTAGACATTGTTTCTACAGGCCCCGATCGCAACGAAACTATTGTTCGCGAGTCTTCCGCTTTGTGCGAAATGGGTATTCACAACGCTAGCGTTTAAGCCCTGACCGCCCGGTTGTGAATGTGCAGTCTGGTGATGGCCTTGCTATTTTAAGTGAGGCCTCTGATCATTAGACCTGTTCCAAGTTATTGGTCGTGCACTACACGCAGGCTTATGACCTGAATTTAACCGGGCTAATTTATGTCATCTTCCGTTTCCGTTGCCAGTCGTTACAGTTTTGCTGAAGAGATCGCCAACAGTGTGACACATGGTGTTGGAGCTCTTCTGGCGATTGCCGGTCTGGGTGTATTGACCGGATTTGCTGCCCTGCGCGGGGATGCCTGGCATATTGTCAGCTCCAGCGTCTATGCCTCCACCCTGATACTCTGTTTCCTAGCCTCCACGCTGTACCACGCAGTCAGCCATATCGGCGCCAAAGCGATACTGCGGACCCTGGACCACTCGTCAATCTTTCTATTGATTGCTGGAACCTATACTCCCTTCACCCTGGTTACCCTGAGGGGCCCTTGGGGTTGGTGGCTGTTCGGTATTATTTGGGGGCTCGCGCTGATCGGATTGATTATTCAGTTCACCCCGCTGAAGAAGATTCGAGCTCTATCTATCACTCTCAGTGCCTTGATGGGATGGGTCGTGGTGGCTGCTATCAAGCCGCTGTCGGATAGCCTGGAAACTGGCGGTTTGTGGCTGTTAGTTCTCGGTGGTCTCTGCTACACCGGCGGAATCGCTTTTTACCTCTGGCGCAGCCTGCGCTTCCACCATGCAATTTGGCATCTCTTTGTACTGGCGGGCGGTATATTGCACTTCTTTGCGGTGCTGTTTTACGTCATTCCCTAATCTTCCCGTTTTGCGGCAGAGCTCACCCTAAAGGTGAGCAGCACGAACTTCCCTCTCATGTGACTGTCCAGTTTAATAGTAGGTGGGAAGTTCAACGGTTACCGGCCAATCCACCTTTCGGATAAGAGTGGCTCGTTCTACCCTTGAGCGAGCAAAAGTTGTGTCGAAGGTAACTCCATGCCCAAATTGCAATGGTTTCAATATCTGTCTGCCATCCTCGCGATAAGCGCGGTTCTCCTGGTTTCCAATACCCATGCACAAGAGAAAGCCGATCCGGCCTTCGAACAGTGGGTAAAGGAGTTCCGTAAAACCGCGATCAAGAGTGGAATCTCTGCGGAGGTTTACGACCAAGCCTTTAAAGGAATCACTTCTCCGGACCAATGGGTTCTGGATCGCGCAGCCTATCAGCCTGAATTCAAAGCACCGGTGTGGCAATACTTTGATAACCGGGTGCAAAAGAGAGCGATTGAGCGAGGCAAGCGGGAAAAGGAGAAAATGAAGCCCTGGCTGGATAAGATCCAGAAACGCTTTGGGGTGGACCCCAATATCCTGCTGGCGATCTGGTCTGTGGAGTCCAGCTTTGGAGGCATCCTCGGCAATGATAAGGTAATGCGCAGTGTCATTCGCTCACTGGCAACACTGGCCTACGCTGACCCTCAGCGTAAAAAGTTTGGCCGACAGCAGTTGCTGGCTGCACTAAAAATCTTGCAGGCCGGTGATATTGAGGGCCAGCACCTATTGGGCTCGTGGGCCGGAGCTATGGGGCATACTCAATTTATCCCTACCAGCTACCAGGCCTATGCGGTGGATATCGATGGTGATGGTAAACGGGATATTTGGAATTCTATTCCGGATGCGCTCGCCACCGCCGCCAACCTGCTATCCAGTAACGGTTGGCAGCGAGGAAAACCCTGGGGCTATGAGGTCAATATTCCCGCTCGTAAAATGCCTGCAGGGAAGATGTCGGTAGCCGAATGGGAAAAGCTTGGTGTCACACGAGCTAATGGTGAGCCCTTTCCCAACAAAAAAGCCATTGCCGAATTAAAGTTACCAGACGGCCGCAATGGCCCGGCATTTTTAGTGTTCAAGAACTTCTTTGTCCTCAAGCGTTACAACAATTCAGATCGCTATGCGATAGCTATAGGCCTGCTGGCAGATCGGATTGGCGGCGGTGCGCCTTTGGTAAATGATTGGAAGCGCCCATTTACTCCACTGGATAGTGTTCAAGTGGAAGAGTTGCAGAAGTTGCTCAAACAGAAAGGGTTTTACACCGGAGAAATTGATGGCAAGGCAGGTCCGGGTACCCGCAAAGCGGTGAGTGAATTTGAAAAGAGTGCCGGCGTTGAAGTTCAGGGCTACCCGAGCAAGGAAGTCCTGGAGTTGTTGAAGAAACAATAGGGACTCCCTAAAAGTTCTCATCCGGTAGGAGCGTATCCTGGAGTAGCTCCAGGTTCTCGACAACACCCTCGGGTTCACGGAAGTAGGCGATGTGATACATCGCCTCGCCTTCCTGGACCAGAGGGATATTCTGTCGCCCAATAATGATTCCATCCTCATTGCAGATCAGCTGGTCCAGTTCCTGGCCGTATGGATCTGCAATGGTCGCCAGCAGGTCGCCCCGGTAGACCTGATCCCCGAGTGCCTTAAGATGATTGGCGATGCCGCTATCCCCCGCGCGAAGCCAACCGCTGCGTCGGGCAACAAATGGCTCTATCACATTTGTCTTTCGGGTTTGCGGCAACATCTCCAGGTGCTTCATCACATTGATCACACCTTTAACACCGGCGCGGATACTGAGTTCATCAAAGCGCAGTGCTTCACCAGCTTCATAAAGTAATACTCTTACCCCGAGATCCGCGGCTGCTTGGCGCAGGGATCCGTCGCGAATAGAAGCATTGAGTAGCACGGGAACACCAAAGGCCTTGGCGAGTTTTCGGGTTTGCTCATCGTCCAAGTTAGCGCGAATTTGGGGGAGGTTACTGCGATGTACGGCCCCTGTGTGTAAATCGATGCCATAGTCGCATTTGGTGACAATCTCCTTGAGAAAGACGTGAGCCATACGTGCGGCGAGAGAGCCCTTTGCCGACCCTGGGAATGAGCGGTTTAGGTCGCGCCTGTCAGGTAGGTAGCGAGTGTGTTGCAGTACCCCGTAAACATTAACCATTGGAACTGCAACCAGGGTTCCGCGCAATGACTTCAAGCGGCCGCTTTGGATAAGCCGGCTTATTATTTCAATGCCGTTGAGTTCGTCCCCGTGTATGGCGGCACAAACGAACATCTTGGGGCCATCTTTTTTACCGCGCTGCACATAAACTGGGATTGCCATTTCTGTGCTTGTGTACAGCCTTACAACAGGCAGGTCGATATGGCAGGACTCGCCCCTGGAGACATGGACTCCACCGATCTCAAAATCCGAGCGCTCTTCCATAACACTCACGGGCAAATAGATATACCCATAGTGTATAGGCAGATAAGAGTTGACCCGGGCAGCAAATGTTGATGCAGCTGCCCGAGTACTTCGCTACAGTTGCCCGATTGATTGGGCAGAAGTCGTCAGGTTATGTGAGCGGTCCCCATTTAGCCAGATGCCGAGGGCTGGGCTCCAGTAGCCGGAGGGGTGGTACCACAGCCCGGTCTCTACATCCGCGAGCAAGTTAGTTCCCCGCCAGGCACTTGGCCCTTGATTGTGGGGGTCTTTTCCTTTCTCTCCAGCCTCCCCACCTTGTGACCACTGAGCGGCACCTTGGGTATCAAAAATCGCGAGTGGCTTGCCGTCGGGGTTGGAAAGGTAATGCTCGATATTGTCGGCAGTCCATTGGCAGAGAATGGCATTGGTTTGGGGTTGGTGAATCCAATGGCTTAAGCCTCGGGACTTGCCGTCAATATTGTGAATTTCCCCCCAGATACCCAGGCTGCTCCAAATAGTGACAACACGGCGCTGGCGGGTTGATTTTCGGTGGGTACATGTCTTGCTTAACCGCCGACCGAAGGGGTCGTAGCGGAAATAGGTTTTAAATTCCCCGCACTCCGCGTGGCTCATCAGGCCCCAGCCGTCGTACTGGTATTGATAATCCTTGCGGCCTGGTATGTTGCTTTCACTAATAATATTGCCGCGCTTGTCACTTTCTGTTTGAGGTTGAGTCGGACTTTGCTGTGCCCGCAGCGGGTTGGTCATTTGCAGGGGAGGGGATTTATCGAAGTGCCAGGAAAGTGCTTGACCTGACTCCATACCTACCAGGCGCCCAAATAAATATTTGTGACTACTGCGAACCTCCCCTTGAACCTGGAGGATATCTTGGCCTTTGGATTCGGTGCGAACAATGGCTTCACCATTGGCATCGATTCCATACAGGGCTCCACAAGGAGCGAATGTATAAGACAAGTCGAGATTGTCGGAGCTGGCACTCTTTAACCAGCCGCGTTTGTCATATTGATACTGAAGACTGAAATCCCGGATATCTGCACTGTCGTGATGCTCTGCGGTTACCCGACCGCGGCTGTCGTATTTAAATCGCACCGAAGAAAGGGCATTGTCTGCCTGTACTAGCCTGTTATGTTGGTCGTAGTGGAACTCACTATTTTGGCCACTGTTATTGCGAATACCGGTTAATACACCGCTGTCGTTATAATTGAAGTACCAGCGAGAGTCATTATCACAATATTCATGCAGGCTGCCGTCTATATTGTAATGCCAACGCCAAGTTCGATCCTGTGGTGCCTTGTGGCTAACTAATTGCCCGAAGCAGTCATATCCCCAAGTGTAGTTTCCTGCGGGACATTCCAGGCAGACTAGCTCACCGATTGGGTTATAGCTGAGGTCCCAATTGTTGCCGTCGGCAAAATTGATATGACAGAGTCTACCGGCGTTATCATGGTCGCAAAGAATACTTTGGCCGCTATCTCCGTGAATAGCGTTGGTAAGGCCTCGTTCGGAATAGTCCAGGCCGTATTGGTGAATGCCTAGGCGAGCTTCTCGTAGTTCACCGGCACTACCATAGCTCCATTCACGCCACAGTTCGCCATTCATTTTCAGCGAAATGACTCGTTGCCAGTGGTCGTATTCCAGGCCTAGGAGCTTTTTATCTCTACATATCGATTGCAGCTGCCCCTGCCCATCCCAGCTGAAGTCTACCTTGCCACCTTCGGGGTCCCGGATCTGTGTGAGCTGACCCCGATCCGTATAGAGAAATTTCCAGACTTGTTTTGCTGGATCAATGATACGTTCTGGGCGGCCTTTTGCATTGAACTGGAATTGCCACAGAGTCTCATCGTTGATAGATGCCGCACGCAGGTAACCTCGGTCATCGTAAAAGTATCGATTACTCACATCGTGAGAAGTGGTGCGAACCAGTCGGCCGAATTCATCGTGTCGAAAGAAAAGTCTACGGCCATCAGCCTTAATCTCTTCGCAGAGGTTGCCGTAGGAGTCATACAGCCAAGTACAGATACGTGATTCTTGCTGTTCAGAGACTCTCTGACCGAACTTGTTAAAGCGTATATGAATCGGGCCGGATAATTCTGATTCGACTGTGCAGCTATTGTTACTCGCAAGCCAACTTAAGCTAGTGAATAACTCATTTGAATTTAATGAGCAGCATCGATTGTGTTCATCATATATAAATTGATAGCTTCCAGACTCGCTGCTGTGCAGATGAGCCAGTTGAGAATTGTCATATTGATATTTTTCCCTTTTAAGCCCACAGCAGCTTTCGACTAATTGCCCTTCCTTATAGTTGTAAGCGCAGAGGTTATTTTGCCCTTCTACAGCGTGACCGTTCACTAGATTGAAGATATGACCATCTTGGCAGTTAAATTCAATAACCCGGCCCCAAGAGCTGACTATTTTTTTAGGTAAACCTTCTTGATAATCGATAGTTAAGGCGTTTCCAAATTGATCCCTAATTTCTGCAAGTGGTAAAGCGCTGTTCACGCCGTCGGCGCGAAAAATCTTATGATATTGATCGAATGTCGTTAAACGATAACTGTGTAGGCTTTGCCGAAATATCATTAACCGTTCAAAACGATTGTAACAACCATGACCTATAGCGGGTAAATTAAAGGTTACAGATCTGCCCTCGGCAGTGAATAGCTTGACGAAGTGGTCGTGTACAACAAGTTTTTCACTTAAGGAGTGTCGCCAGCCCGCGCCAATGCCAGTGTCCTCGTTGAGGGAAGAGCGGAAATACCTTTTCCATTCAAATGGCAATGGCCCTGGAATAATGACGTCTGTTCGCTCAAAAGCGACTTCCCCTGTATTGCTGACGACGTGTTCAGCGATCTGATGGCTGCGTTCCAGAGCTGGAATTACCTTATTTGCTGGATTGACCCCTGGGAGGTTAGTCAGTTGGGTTGGGCTGCCGTCTACCTCATGCAAGAGGGGAACCATAGGTGCCGAATCGATACTATATCGATTGGCTTCAATGCCTGGCAGCTTTGGCCAAAAATCTTCTCTCCGTAAATTGAGAGAGATGTCTTCTGGTGTTCGCTCAATTTGGGAAAGCCAGCGTATAACTGATGCGGGGTTCTCGTGAGAGAGTTTAATTGTTGGGGGGGTAAGCTTATTGAGTAAGTCGGGTATTAGCTGGGTAAGACGTTCCGGTGTCATTTTGTAGTGTCCGATAAATCAAATCAGCGGTGTAACTTTCGGATTGTTACGTCGGGGGAGCTGGGACGTTCGGTAACACTTTGTTCGTGGGGTAGAATTTGACGCAATGATTGTGAAGAATATTCCAATATTCCTGCAGTAATATTGTCGCGCCCTCCTAGGCGATTAGCATCGTCAATAAAACGATATACACACTCTAATGCCGGACGATGAGTGGCCAGTACGCGCTCTATCGCATGATCATCAAGATATTCAGTGAGCCCGTCGCTACATAACAAAAGGAGTGCGTTTTGCGTGAGTTTCCAGCTATTTATATCCGCCTCTACACAGCTGGAAACCCCCAAGGCACGGGTAATATGGTTGCGAACATTGGACTCTTTGGCTTGCTCGGGGGTTAATTGACCTGAATCAATCATCTCCTGTACAACGCTGTGATCTCGTGTAAGGCGCTGCAATCCATAATTGTTCCACAGGTATGCGCGAGAATCGCCAATATGTGCAACGATTAAAAAGTCGCGCCACATGACCGCGGCAACCAAAGTTGTTCCCATATTGGAAAACTGGGGGTTCAGGTTTTTGGTGTTGATTAGAGCTGTATTTGCGCTGTTGACTGCGTCGATAAGGGTGGCGCGCAATATAAGCTGTTGCTGTTCAGACGTGCAGGAGAAAAAAGTGTGTTTCAGCAGGTCATCGAGGTGGGCTTGAACCGTCTCAGCTGCAATTTTACTGGCGGTTGCGCCACCGGTGTAACCGCCCATGCCGTCGGCCACCACTATATAGGCAAAAGGCTGTTCCGCAGATGCGTACCAGCGAATACTATCTTCGTTTTCCTCACGAACCTGACCAATGTCAGTACGCCCGTTGACCGCCAGACTAATTTGATCCATGTCTGGTGCAACTCCCCTTTAATAAAAAGCAATACAATGCGGCGCAATATTATTACAACCGATCACCGAAGGTAATGTTAACTTGCTCGCATGCCAAGTTTGAAATACTTTTCACTGATTTGCGATAATAAGAGCTTTACCTCTCTACAGAAAAGGCTTTTAGCCAGCTAAAAAAGGACCCATAGGCAAAATGCCCCGTTTGCCCAGGCTCAATTTGATAAACGTTCCTCAACATATTGTGCAGGTAGGTCACAATAATCTGCCCTGTTTCTTTGATGAGGAAGATTACCAATATTATTTGATTAGTTTGCGTAACGCGTCAGACCAATATGGCGTTGACGTTCACGCATATGTTTTATTACCCAATATGATTCAGATCATAGCTACGCCCACGATACCGGATGGGATATCATCTATGATGCAATCCCTTGGACGTCGCTATGTTCAATTTGTTAATCACCGTTACAAGCGCTCAGGAACACTATGGCGGGGGCGTTATAAGTCCAGCTTAATTGATTCTGATGCGTACTTACTGACGTGTTACCGGTATGTGGAGTTACGTCCCCTCTATTTGGGGTTAGCTGATTCTCTTGAAGACTATGAATGGTCAAGTTTTAACCATCACACAAACATTAAGAAAGATAATTTGATTAAGGATCACCGTTTGTATCTTTCTTTAGGGAATACCGTGATGGAGAGGGCACAATCTTACAGGAAGTTATTTCAGTATAGCTTTGATCGAAAGTTGCTCGACTATATCGCTGAAACGATTAAGTTAGGCCATGTGCTTGGCGGGGATGCGTTTAAAGAGAAAATTGAGCAGATTGTTAACCAAAGAGTGCGACCGCTTAAGCGTGGTCGCCCTAAAAAAGCAAATAAAGTCGAAAAAGAACCAAAAGAAACTGCCTAGCTAAAACCTAATGTCGGGTTGAGGGCGTTAAAAGGCCATAAGAAGTAGGGTAATTAAGCCCTGTCAGCAGGTGACAAATTGTGAGTAGGCCCAGCATTTCAACGGGATTTCAGATCCTTGGCGATAACAATAAGGAAAAACCAGTTATGGATTTTGGCACTGATAGATTGAAAGTTGCGATCCTGGGTGATTTCAGCGGGAGAGCGAGTCGCCGCCAGTGTGAACCCGAAACGATTTCCAGTCGAAGGGTATACCTGTTGAACCGCGATACCTTTGAGGGCGTTTTTTCTGATCTAGGTGTGAGTTTGCAGTTACCCGTACTGGATCGCCCGCTGGGATTACCATGCTTTGATGATTTGCACCCAGATTACCTTTATAGCCGTTTGCCACTGTTTAAGAAGTTTATTGAGCTGGAGCGCAGGCTGCTCGATCCGCGTCAGTTCCAGCAGGCTGCTGAGGAAATTCAACAGTGGAAACCAGAGTTAGCCACTCAGCAGGGCTTGGCTCAGCGCGATAGCGAGCAGTCGATATTGGATGAAATCCTGGCTGCAGGTCGAGAGCGTAATGCAAAGGAAGGTCAAAATACTTTCCAGGTTGACCAGCTAATCAAAGATATTGTCGCTCCTTACGTGCAGAAAAGTGAGGACCCTCGCCAGGGTGAATATCTAAATGCCCTGGCTGAAGCTACGTCTGATGCGATGCGTAAACTGATGCATCACAGTGATTTTCGTCAGTTAGAGGCTAGTTGGCTGAGTCTGCAACTTTTACTGAGACGTGTCGAAGAGCACGGGAACCTGGATTTTTACTTAATAGACGTTAGTAAAGAAGAGCTTCTAGCTGATTTTGCTGAAGCCGAAAGCGACTTGGAAAAGTCGCAGACATTTAAGTTACTGGTTGAGCGTGAAACAGCTTCTGGAAATATCCCCTATAACTTAGTCATAGGGGATTACTTTGTTACTGATGAGGAGCGAGACCTTCACCTGCTGATAGATTTATCCACGATTGCAGAAGCTGCGGGAAGTGCACTTTTATTGGGTGGGGATCCAAAATTAGCAGGCTGTCCAAACTTGTCAGGTTCAGTAGATCCTGATGATTGGTACTATCCGTTGAGCGATCAGTTTGCGGAAAGTTGGCAGGCGGTCCGTGAATACTCTGCTAGTGAGCATGTTGCGTTGGCTGCTCCCAGATTTATGCTCAGACTCCCCTTTGGGAAAAATACCTCTACAACAGAGTATTTCAATTTTGAAGAATTAACCCCAGAGCAGGGTCATGAATATTATCTTTGGGGTAATAGTGTTTATTTGTTGGGTTTAGCTGTTTGCCAAGGTTTTTCTCAAACTGGAAAATTACAGCCGCCTTCGTCTGCAAGCTATGAAGACCTACCCCTTCATTTACGCAAGTTACCCAATGGCGAATTATTGACGCCCTGTGCAGAAGCGCTCCTGACAGATAGGGCAGCTGCAAAATTTATGCAGGCTGGCATTAGCACTATGCGTTCGGTGCAAGGGCGGGATCAAGTCATTCTTCCGAGCTTTAGTTCTCTGAGTGGCGGTACACTCAAAGGCCCTTGGGTGTAAGTGTAGGGGTTGGATCTTTACAGGAATATGCAGGCAAAAATCTACCTGAAGACTATGAATAAACCACTATTGTGAGTCAGGAATAAATGGATCTAATTCTATCAGTATTGGCCGACCCTTCTGGCGCCAATATGCTTAAACATACAAAACTGTTCACGAAAGCTGGTGGCAGTTTGGGTCGCTCTGCCGATAATTATTGGGTTTTACCCGATCCAGATCGAGTGGTTTCCTCAAAACACGCACAGATTTCCTTTACCGATAATCAGTTTTTTCTGGTAGATACTAGTACTAATGGAACCTATTACAATGATTCAGAAAATCCGTTAGGAAAGGGAAATCAAGTCCCATTAAAAGAGGGCGACATGATCGTTCTCGGGGAATATAAATTGAAAGTTTCATTGCGACAGCCTAAGGAAGAGGGAGATCTTCCCAAAGGTCTGGGAAGTGCAGATTTTCTCGATACCTCGGATCGAACAACATTCAGCGCGGATGCCATGGCAAAAATGCAAAGCCAGGCAGAAGCGAAAGAATTGGATAGTTGGCTTGAGCCGGGTTCCAGCCCGCAGTCAGATGTGGCTCAAACTGGGGAGTGGGGCTCGATTGGGCTGGGTAATCAGGCCAATACCCCAACTAGCGATAGTCTTCTCACCTCGGAATCGGGCCCTCTGGACCCACTTGCTGCCTTTGGCCAATCTGACCCGTCTGGTCTTGTTGGTGGTATTCCTGAGATGTCACCCGTCGGTGGCTTAGTGGGTTCTACGGGTCAGCAGCAATCCAGTAATCAATGGTCTGATGATGAGTGGTGGAAAGATGGTAGTGACGATGATCATGTGCCAGCTGACCAGCACTCAATGCAAATAAACCCCCAGCCGATACCGGAACCTGTTGTTGAGACGGTTGCGGTGCCTGAACCTCAAGTGGTATCTCCGCAGCCGCAAGTTCCTATGGGTGGTTTCCAGGGGATTTCACAGCAACCTGTCGCAACTCCGATACCACAACCTCAGGCTATGCAGCCACAGCCACAGCCACAGCCACAGCCACAGCCACAGCCACAGCCACAGGCAATGCAATCTCAGCCCTTAGGGCAGCCCCAAGGGTTTAATCAGCAGCCAATTTCTCCGCCTGCTCAAGATAACCCCTTTGCAGACTCTTTCGCTGCTATGCAGGGGCAACAAGTTGATGGCGCTCCAGGGTTTGGTTCCGGGCAATCGTCCTCGCAACCGCAACCGCAACCGCAACCGCAACCGCAACCGCAACTACAGCCAAAACCAAATCCACAACCGGATTTGGCTGCCCAAGCTCAGCAGTTTTCGCATTTACAGCAATCCCCAGTAACTCAGCCCACAGGTTCTTCAGGGGGGAGCGTTTTTGCATCTACTCTTGGCCTGAATATGAACCCGGTCCAGTTGCAACAGGCGGACCAGCAAGCAGCTGAAATTGTCCGGGAAACAGTAGCTCGTCTTATTGACCTTTTGCGCGCAAGAAACAGCATTAAGAATGAGCTGCGTGTGCAGCGAACCATGATTCAAACGGAAGCTAATAATCCGCTGAAATTTAGTGCTACGGAACGGGATGCATTGGAAGCCATGTTTGCGGGTACCGGTGCTTTTATGAATCCCGCTGAGGCAGTGAAGGATAGTTTTGATGATTTGTCAGATCATCAAGTTGCAGTTTTGGCTGGAATGAGAGCAGGTTACAACGCCATGCTCAAATTCTTTAGCCCGGAAAATATTGAGCGCAGACTGGGGAATACTTCCGGCGTTTTTGGAAACAAAAATGCAAAAAAATGGGAAGGATTTACTGCAATTTACAGGGAGCTAGTTGGTGATCCGGATAATTGCTATCGCAAATTGTTTGGTGATGAATTTGCAGTTACTTATGAAAATCAATTATCAGAGTTAAAAAATGCGCGAAGCATTAAAAATTAATAAGTTGACGGAAAAGAGGGAATTGCTTGTGTCGATTAAAAAATTATTTCAGGTCAGTTTAATCACTGTTTTGGCAGTTGCAGTTGTTGGTTGTCAAACAACGAGGCGGACTCTAAATCTGGATACCAGTCTCGAGTTGGTTGTAGAGACACAGAATGACGTGAACCCAGATGATGATGGTCGAGCTTCTCCCGTTGTTATACGAGTGTTTATGCTCGCGGACGAGCGCCAGTTTGCCCGTGAAGATTTTCTTAACCTTTACGAGAATGCTCAATCCCGCCTCGGCAAGGATTTGATTGATACTGTAATCCTTAAAGAGTTTGCTCCAGGGGAACAGCGTATAGAAGAGCTGGCTTTAACGCCGGACGTAAAATATATCGGGCTTCTAGCTGAGTTTGTACAGTATCAGGATGCAGAGGCACTGATGGTGCTGCCAATTACAGACCACAAAAAAAATGAATATGAAGTATCGCTGGCCGATGTGCGAATTGGTTCGCCAGATGATATTGCCAAGCGTCGTCGAGCAAAATTGACTACTCGTGGCAGTGAAGATGATAGTGGGGAAACAGTAACAATCTCCAAAGAAGATTATGAAAGAATGAAAAAAACGCTCCCGGATATGCAGCGGTCTCAATAGGGCAGAAATTATTGCCCAGGCATTAAAAATTGCTGCCCTGGAAATATTACGAGAGCTTTTTAAGGAACATTTATGTCGGCAAACAATAAAGTGATCTGGAGCGAGGGCATGTTTTTACGCCCTCAGCATTTTCAACAGCAGGATCGCTATCTCGAACAGCTTGTCGAAGCGCGCACAGCTCCGCTCGGGCCTTATACCTGGGGGATTGTAGAGCTGGCGATCGATAGTGAGCCATTATCGATGGGAAAAATTTCTCTATCGAGAGTGAAAGCTGTTTTTCCCGATGGTACCCCGATACTTGCCCCTGAAAATGAGCATTTGCCGGATGTTCTGGATGTTCCGGTTAATACTCGTGATGAAATAGTCTACCTATGTGTGCCGATGAAGCGCCCAGGTAGTCAGGAGTCGATTCGAGATCAAGAGGATTTCCCGCAGGCACGTTATCAGGCTTCGAACTTTGATGCCCGTAATAGTGCGGCGTCTTCTGGTGAGTCTGCGCGTATCCAAGTCGGAAAGTTAAGAGCTTGTCTCAAATTAGGTAGTGATGATTTGAGTGGCTATGCTGCGGTTGGGGTTGCTCGAATTAAAGAGCGCCAACCGGAAAAGCCGGTAGAGCTTGATTCTGACTATATCCCACCGCTGTTAAATGCGGAGACTTCTGCAGTTATCAATGCATATATTGAAGAAGTAAAAGGATTGCTCGACCATCGAGGCTCGGCTTTGGGTCATCGTTTGAGCGACAGCGGAAGAAGCGGATCTGCAGAAATTGCTGATTATTTGTTACTGCAGGTTATTAACCGCTTTGAACCCTTATTAAAGCAGATCACGGCTCAGCCCCGATTACATCCGCACAACTTATTTCTTGAATTATTGCAGTTGGCAGGCGAACTTTCGACGTTTACTGCTCAGTCTAAGCGCCCTCCAGAAATTCCAGTGTATGCACATGAAGACCTGCAAGTAAGCTTTGCTGGGCTGTTTTCAGCGCTTAGGCAGTCGCTCTCCACAGTGCTGGAGCAAACAGCGATTGCAATGGAATTGGTGCAGCGCAAATTTGGGATATATGTTGCGCCGGTTACTGATCCTTCATTATTAAAATCAGCCAGTTTTATTATGGCCGCAAAAGCGGATATGCCTGGCGATCTATTGCGCAGCCGCTTCCCCACGCAGGCAAAAGTTGCCCCTGTCGAGGCGATTAGAGAACTTATCTCTGCACAGTTACCCGGCTTGACTCTGCGCCCCCTTCCCGTGGCTCCTCGACAAATCCCCTATCACGCAGGGTTTACTTACTTTGAGGTGGAGCGTAGTGGAGAGTTATGGCAGGCCATGACTCGCTCGGGTGGTTTTGCAGTGCATCTGGGCGCAGAGTTCCCTGGATTAACTATGGAACTCTGGGCCATAAGGAATAATTAATATGAGTAATGACAGCTTTACTCCTCCACGGGCCCCTAATGCTGGGGATAGAACGGTTTTGATACCGACACCCGGTGCCGCAGCGGCACCGGCACCGGCAGCAGCTCAGGTTCAGCCACAGTTCTTTGCCAGCCAAGATGCCCCGGTCGAGGCTCAAGTCCGCAACAGTCTTAATCCATTGGTGTCTGCGGCTTCGAAATTGTTAGGCGTAATTATCAAATTGCGCACAACGATGAATCACGCCAACGTACCTGATTTGCACAAGCGACTTACTACGGAAATCCAAAGCTTCGAGCGTGAGGCAAAGCAACTGGCTTTAACACCTGAATCAGTGCTAACAGCCCGTTACTTACTATGTACTGTCGTGGACGAGGTTGTTTTGACCACGCCTTGGGGTACAGCTAGCGGTTGGAGCCAGCACTCTCTACTTAGCCTATTTCACAAAGAGACTTTTGGAGGGGAGAAGTGTTTTGTCATTTTGCAGCGCATGCTGGAAACTCCCGCAAGTCATTTGGAACTCCTTGAGCTTTTTTACCTGTGTTTGAGCTTGGGCTTTCAGGGTAAGTATCGGCTCGTACAGCGTGGACACGAACAAATAGAACAGATTCGTGATGAGCTCTACAGAACAATTGAACAGCATAAGCAGCCAATGGACCGAGATCTTTCGCCGCGTTGGCAAGGATGCGTAGAGCGAAAATCCCGGCTGATTCACTATATACCCCTCTGGGTGATTATGAGTGTTGTCCTGGGATTGTTACTTGCAACTTATAGTGGTTATCGCTGGTGGCTCTATGAAACGACGACACCGGTCGCAGACCAGATTTTAGATTTGTCCAAAAGTGATGATGAGTCTCCGCAAGGAGAAGGGTAACACTCGGGCTGATATTGATCCTGGGTATGGTCGATACCCTGGAAGACGGAGCAATTCATGAAACGCTTGCGTAACTTTTTTACCAATAAGTGGGTGTTGGGGCTCATAGGGCTCTCAGCTCTTTCCCTCCTCATTTGGTTTGCGGCTGATTACATTAAGTTTGGTAGTGATAATGCCACGCTTTCTCACTCTGTCCGACTAACTATTATTGTTTTTATTTTTGCTATTTGGCTTGTGTGGAATATCAGCCAATGGTTGGTAGAGAGACGCCAAAACCAGGCTTTAATAAAAGGCATTGAGGAATCACAAGAAGCCGATTCTACAGATCCAGACGAAGAACGCTCGCTGGAAGAGTTGAATGCTCTTTCTGGTCGCTTCCGTGAAGCGATGGGTGTATTACGTAGTGCTCGGTTTAAATCTGACAAGGGACAAGTTTCCCTTTATCAGCTTCCCTGGTACATCATTATTGGGCCTCCCGGTTGTGGTAAAACAACAGCCCTGGTGAACTCCGGGTTGGAATTTCCTCTGGCGCAGAGTCATGGGAAGGAAGCCCTGGGTGGGGTAGGGGGCACCCGTAACTGTGATTGGTGGTTTACCAATGATGCAGTTTTAATTGATACCGCAGGGCGTTATACGACTCAGGACAGTCACCGGGTTTACGATAATAGCGCTTGGAAAGCTTTTCTGAGCTTATTGAAAAGATACCGCCGCCGCCGCCCGATCAATGGTGCTCTGGTTGCAATTAGCTTGCAAGATTTAATGGTGCAAACTGAAGAGCAGCGCCAACACCAGGCAAAAATTATCCGACAGCGTGTAAATGAACTGCAACAAGAGTTGGGTATTCGCTTCCCGATTTATCTCACTTTCACAAAATGTGACTTAGTTGCAGGGTTTACAGAGTTTTTCGACAACCTCTCTCAAGCTGAGCGTGAGCAAGTTTGGGGAATGAGTTTT
The DNA here is from genome assembly GCF_052467955.1 of Microbulbifer maximicatervae (SeqCode). NCBI lineage: Bacteria > Pseudomonadati > Pseudomonadota > Gammaproteobacteria > Cellvibrionales > Microbulbiferaceae > Microbulbifer > Microbulbifer maximicatervae (SeqCode). The sequence continues at coordinate 47,693 of NZ_CP174329.1, read as the reverse complement.
CCCCGTGAAGCTAACGCCACTGTAGGGGCCCCTCTCGATAATTTCAAAGCAGAATTTGAGCAGCTGATAGAGCGTTTGAACCAACGCGTATTGTGGCGTGTTCATCAGGAGAGGAATGTAGAGAAGCGGGCGTTGTTGCAAGGTTTTCCTGCCCGAATGGAAAGCCTTACAGATATTTTGACAGATTTTGTAAAGCAGACTTTCGGTCCAAATCGTTACGAAACCGTCCCTATGGTCAGAGGGGTCTACTTTACTAGTGGCACTCAGGAGGGCAGTCCTGTTGACCGTATGATGTCCTCCGTAACTGCTGATTTTGGACTAGAGCGTAGCGTCGGGCCAAAATTCCAGGGTGTTGGTAAGAGCTTTTTCTTGCATCGACTATTGAAGGATGTCGTTTTCCCTGAGGCTGAATTAGTGGGCGTTAATCGCCGGATTGAGTCAGCTAACCTTTGGTTACGCCGGGGAGTTTTTGCTACTTTGGCGGGAGGCTTTGTCGGAGCTATTTTCTTATGGAGTGGCAGTCTCGCACAGAATAAATTATCCATGGGAGAGGTTAGCGATAATCTCAGCGCATACCAAGGAGCAGAGAGTGAGCTGAAAGGCAAAAATATTACGCCCATCAGTGCCTTAAATTTGTTAGAGCCTTTAAAGCGGGCTAGTGCGGTCTACGACCGTGAGGAACATCCGTGGATTGGCAATTTGGGGCTTTATGACACCAGAATTGATACTGCGGCAAATGATCTCTATCGCCATAAATTAGAAACTATTTATCTTCCCGCTTTACTTCGTGATATAGAGAGTGACTTAAGTCGTCTCGGAAGTAATGATCCCGCTTTGGTAAGTACTCTCAAAACCTATTTGATGTTTTTTAATCCAGATAAAATGGATTTGAAAACCATAGAGGCTTATTACACTGCTCGCTGGGAGCGTCAGTTACCCGGTGAAGCCGGGAGGCAGGAAGAGCTGCGCTACCACCTGGATCAACTATTTATTCAGCCTCTCCCCAATTCAATTGAAGAGAATGAGAGGGTGGTAGCTCGCGCGCGACAGCAACTGCGTCGTATCCCTGTACCTCAGCGGTTATTTGCTCAACTACAAAATAGTGACTTCGGATTGACCCCTGTAGATCTCTACCAGGAAATTGGTGGAGACACTCAGCAAATTTTTGGTATGGGAGCCAATAATCCAAACTTCACGATTCCCTTCCTTTATACAAAGGCGGGTTATAAAGAACTGGACTTTGGAGCGGACTCTCAGCTGATGACAAATATGGCTGAAGAGCGCTGGATTTATGGTGGAGATCTGAGTGGCGAGGACTTTACCGAAGCCGATCGTGAAAAGCTTGGTGAGGAAGTAAAACGAATCTATCTTGGGGAGTACTTACAGCGTTGGCAGGGTTTCCTTGGCGGGTTCAAAATTCAGAGATTTGGTAGCACTTCACAGGCATTGGATGTGTTGTCAAAGTTGTCTGATCCTATTTACTCACCCCTGCTTGCGATTACTGAGATAACTTCAGATAACACTCGTCTGACTCTTCGTCCTGAGGTTCCAGTCGATGCTTCAGGGGTACCGCTACCTGTATCCAGTACTACTCGAAAGTTGGGACAAGCCGCACTGGGTAGTGCAACCAGTGCCTTGCAGGATCATTACAAGCCAAACATTGTTGATGTTAGGTTTGAGGAGGTCCAGCGAATCACTCAGAGTGAGAAGGGGCGACCAGCGCGTATCCAAGAATACCTGGATACTATTAATAAAATTCAGGAATACCTCACCGAGATCGACAGCGCTCCCGATTCGAATCAAGCGGCCTTTGGACGTGCCAAAGCGCGTTTTGCCGGCGGTAGCGATGCGATTAAACAGTTAAGGGTTAAGGCTGCTAATGCGCCAGCACCTTTTGACCAGTGGCTGACAGATATTGCTGACAGCGCTTGGGGGCTGGTAATGGCCAAGACTAAGGCGCATATCAACCGTGTCTGGCGTGAAGAGGTGTATCAAAGCTATAGCAATAGCCTGGCAAACCGGTACCCACTGCGTAGCGACCGTGATCAGGAAGTGCCGGTGATGGAGTTTAACCAGTACTTCAAGCCAGGTGGTATTGAGGAGAAATTTGTCAATCAGTATCTGAAGCCATTTGTGGATACCAGAAATTGGAAAATCAAATACGTTGAAGGGCAGGGCATTAGCCTTTCAAGGGAAGCTCTTTCCCAGTTGCGTCGAGCTGAACGTATTCGCAAAACTTTCTTCAGTGCTGGCGAAGGAGCTTCTTACTCCTTCCGTATTGAGCCTACGAAACTGGATTCCAGTGTTCGTTTGTTTGAACTTGAACTTGGAGAGCAGCGAGTTCCATACTCCCATGGCCCTAAAACCACTAAAAAGCTGACTTGGCGTGGTGGTGAAAGTAATCGTGTCCGCATTATCTTTGAAGATCTGAATGAGACTGTTCATCGCAAGCATTTTGAAGGGGACTGGGCATGGTACAGACTGCTAGCGAGCTCAGATTTGGAAGCCGGGCGAAGTAATGCAGAGCACTTTGTCACTTTCTCTGAGGAAGGGCGAAAGGCTCAATTTAAATTGATTGCATCTAATGTAAACAATCCGTTCGACCGCAGTTTACTGCGCGGATATCGATGCCCTGAGACCCTGTAGACGGAGTAGATGATTTGCAAAATACAGTTGGTATTTTTGGTAAGTTGCCGGGTCACGGGGACTTTGTTCAGCGGCAGCTGCCGGGTAGTTTTGTCACTGTATGGGATGGCTGGTTACAACGAGCGGTATTTGGTTCTCGTGAACTCGTAGGTCAAGAGTGGTTGGACTACTACTTGACCAGTCCTGTTTGGAGGTTTGTCCACAGCAAAGGCATCATTGATGCCAATGCGTGGGCCGGAATTTTAGTGCCTAGTGTGGATAGTGTTGGGCGCTATTTTCCGTTGACATTTGCTGCTCCTCTATCCCCGGTAGTGGATGCATTTGCTTTTATGTCTGATGCTAAGAGCTGGTTCCAGAGCTTGTCGGAATTAGCAATTACATCGCTACAAAATATGCTACATGCAGACCAATTATGTGAGGCGTTTAGTGCTCCCCCTGACAGAGCGGGCATTATCTCTCTGCCTCCAGCACAGGGGGACTTTGTCGTCTCCACAGGCCAATCGAATAGTCTGGAAAGAGGCTTTGCAGGTCTTTTAGGGCAGATGAGCAAAAGTAGCTACTCCGCATATAGTCTGTGGTGGAGCGAGGGGTCACAGCACTTGGCCCCGACAACTTTGTTATGCCCGTCATTGCCGAGCCCAGAACTGTACAGTTCAATGCTTGGTGTACGATTGCAGCAAAATATGAATTAGGGTGTGGGGGCGCAATGTGAAACAGTGGGTCGTGTTGGATAAGAAAAAGCATCGTAATGTTAGATTACTTAAAAGCGATCTTTCCCACAGTAAAAATTTACATGTTTGTTCAATTCTTTTGACTGAGTTTACACCGGTAGCGCATGCATGCCCTATCATATTTGCTAAGTCAAAAGACTCTGGGAAGCTTGAAAGTAGTGCATTGCTTGGTGTGAAACCAGGTGAAAATCTTTTCTGGCAAGAAGAGCAGTGGCAAGGGGAATATGTTCCTGAATCTGTTCGTAATTATCCTTTTTGTTTGAAGTATAAACAAAATGATTTTTCCAGTGCATATATTTGTATCGAATCTTCGCTCCTATCCGCCGGTAAATGCACTTCTCCTAGTGTTAGTTTATTTGAGGTAGATGGAAAGGCAAGCAAAGACCTCTTAGAAATACAGCGCCGGCTAAAAAAAAGCCACTTTAATAGGATGCAGGTCTGGAAATTTGTTGATATTTTGCAGAAGTTCAATTTGCTAGAAGAAAAGATAATTAATATAGATTTGGCTGATGGCCTTAAACATAAATTTACAGGGGTATATTGCATTTCTGAATCGAGGCTACAAAAGCTTGAAGCGGAAAAATTTTTAAAGTTACGAGAGTTGGGTTACCTCCCATTTATTTATTCTCATTTATTTTCCTTACAGAAAGCATCAGCTTTAAGTGCGTTGTACCAGAAGTATAAAGTAAAAGTGCTTCATTGATTTAGAAGAAAACAACCTACATCTAATTAAGTGTTATTGCCTCAGAGCGTCAGTTTAATGAAGCGAAAGGGCAGAATGAAACCAGAAGGAAGGAGCAAAGGCTCTGGTTTGTCAAGAAGGTATCAGAGCAGGAAGCGAAGGTTGCTGATATGTCTTACGGAATAATTTTTACTGGGGAGAAAAGAAGTTCTGTGGAGCGACGCTATGCAATAGCTGCATTAGGACGCGAATTTGGCTTGAATTTTAGTCAGATAAAGGGGCTTCTGACAGGTGTAAAATCACAAATCAAATCTACGGATGATAGAGGGGAAGCCCGCCAGTTAGTGAATAAATTCTGGTTGGCTGGCTGGCACACTCAGCTCTATCAGAATGATCAGTTGATACACTGTACTGCAAAGTCTAGTAATTATGGTGAATCTCCTTTGCCCCCGACTCTTACCTTCTTAGAAGATAAAGAGGGAACGATTTCTATAGGGGTTCCTTCGGGGTGGCAAAAGTTTGATAGCTTGAATCGGGAAGCGGTAATTCAGGCGGGAAGTCCAGAGTTGAGTCGCTACTTGATTGTATTGAGACAGGAACGAAGTCAGCTCCCCCAAGGTTTGTTACTTGACCATTTTGGAAAAGCCCAAATACAGCAATGCCTGACCAGAGTGGAGAATGGTGTTCTTATATCAGGACCAGAAGTGTTGAGAGGGGGTAACCATAGTGGACATATTTATGAGATGTCTGCTGATATTACAGAAACGCCAGTTCACTACTTAGTCACATTTTTTCAATGTCAGGACAGTTTCTATTCCGTGTTTTTGTGGTCATCTATTCAAGATTCTGAGAGAAGTAGAACTGAATTTTTGCATATTTTTACCACATTTACACTTGTAGCTAATACGGCCAGTTGCGATCCAACATTAGTTCCGATGTAATAGCTTGGAATAAGAAGCCAAAATCTAACAAAAATAAATAGCGTAAAATTGTCAACTGAACATGTTTTTTAAAGTAATAGGTACCAAGCGCATTATTTGCCTTGATTAGATATCTACAACGTGTACTCTTCTCAGAATTCTGATTAAAGGATTTGATTCGGTATAAGGGCCTTTTTTGATGGCATTCCCAAACACGATAAATATCGATGAATTAGTTGCTCCAATCTCAGAGGATAATCCCGTAGGGGAAGATATCCGAGAGGATCGTTCGCCAACTTCTGATTATTACTCGATCAAAGATGCTCGCAACAGTGCAAGGGCTGCTGAACGCTCCGCAATGTTCGATGATGCAGACACAGACCTACTCGCACCTTGGAGGGATGTAGCAAAAGCTGCAGAAAATATCCTAGGGAAAAAGAGTAAGGACTTGGAGGTTGCCAGCTGGTATACCGAGGCCTTGATTCGCTTACATGGCTTTATTGGCTTGAGAGATGGCCTGCAGGTGATCGACTCGTTAGTAGAGCAATATTGGGAAGGTCTGTATCCCTTACCAGACGAAGATGGCCTTGAGACAAAAGTAGCACCCCTGACAGGTTTGAATGGTGATGGTGGTGATGGCACCTTGCTAATGCCTATTCGCAGTGCCGGTATTACTCCCGAAGGGGATTATGGGGACTATTCATTCTTCCAATTCCAACAGGCTCGGGATGCTGACAGAATTGCAGATGACGATGCCAAGGCTGCTCGAATAGAAACGCTGGGTTACAACCTTGAGCAGATTGATCAATGTGTAAACAGTGCGAGCGGTGAATGGGCTCAAAACCTCGTCCAGACAATCGAGGCAGCGCTGGGGCACTTTAAGACCATAAATGATAGCCTGCGACAAAGCTGCGGCCATGATGCCCCCCCATCCACGAATATTTCATCTCTATTGGATGAGGTGTTGCGGACAAGCCGCTTTATTTATAAGACGCACTTGGAGTCTATGGAGCAGACTCAAGAAGATGTGGCGTCTGAATCATCAAAAGAGTCTGCTGGGGAAGTTCAAGCTGGAAATGCAGCTGCAGCAGCGGTTACTTCTGTGGCTGCCTCTGCTGTAGCTGTCCCTACCGGTCCGGTAGTGTCCAGAGAAGATGCCTTAAAATTGCTTGAGCAGGCGGCAAAGTATTTTCGTACCTATGAGCCGCATACGCCGCTGGCGCCCGGCCTGGAGAGGCTGATAGGCTGGGGACGAATGACCGTTTCACAATTGATGTCTGAATTGCTACCTGATGATCAGTCGAAGGCGCTTTACTCCCAGTTGACGGGAGTTCGTCTCGATGGCACGGATACACAAAAATATATAACCCCACCAGTGACTACAAGTGGCACGTCATCAGCTCCTGCGGTTGCCGCAGATACACCTACTGAAAGTGTATCCGCGCCAGTCTCTGATGAAGGTTGGGGTGAGCAACCGCAAGAAGAAGCCAGCACTGGTTGGTAATTAACTGAGAACAGCAGTCCCTAAAGTCGGAAAGGAGACCTTAGATGTCTGAAAGCATCCACAACAAACTTAAGCGCGTGCGTAAGCCGCGTGTACATATCACTTACGATGTTGAAACTAACGGAGCCGAAGTCAAAAAGGAGCTTCCTTTTGTGGCGGGTGTTATGGGTGATTACTCTGGTGATAATGCCGAGAATCGCAAAGCTCTGAAAGATCGTAAGTTTATCCAAATTGACCGCGATAACTTCAACGACGTAATGGGTAAAGTAAACCCAAAGTTGAACTTGCAGGTTGAAAACACCCTGACTGGTGACGGTAGCAAGATGGCTGTTGATCTCGACTTCAACAACATGGACGCCTTCTCGCCGGAGCAGATTGTTGAGCAGGTTGAGCCACTAAAGCAATTGCTTGAAGCCCGTAGCAAGCTGCGTGATCTGCTGAGTAAAGCTGATCGCTCTGAGGAGCTTGAAAAAGTACTTGAGGATATTCTCAAGAGCACAGAAAACGTCAGCGCTATCTCTGACCAGTTGGGCTTGAATGAGGATAAAGGAGAGGACTCAGAATGAGCACTGAAGTAGAAAATGTTGCAGGAAGTGAAGCTGAAGAGCAATCGGCGAGTCTCCTAGACCAGGCGATTGCGGCAACTAAACAAACTGAGCCTCAAGAAGCACAAGACTTGCTTGCGAATTTGACAGAGCAAGTAATGAAAGGGACGGTCACCTGGGATCGCAACCTGACCCAGACCATCAAGAAAGCTGTTAGCGCGATTGATAAGGCCATGTCCCAGCAGCTGTCTGCGATTTTGCATGACGAGAAATTCCAGAAACTGGAAGGATCATGGCGTGGTCTGAATCACCTGGTCATGAACTCGGAAACTGGCGCTACCATGAAAATCCGCATGCTCAATTTGAGCAAGCGTGAGCTCTTCCGCGACCTGGATAAGGCAGTTGAGTTCGACCAGAGCCAGACCTTCAAAAAAATCTATGAAGAAGAGTTTGGTACTGCGGGTGGTGAGCCCTACGGCGTAATGATCGGGGATTTCGAGTTCACCAGCCACCCTGAGGATATCGAGCTTCTGAGCAAGATGTCTAATGTTGCTGCGGCTGGCTTCTGTCCGTTTGTTGCAGCTGCCGGTGCCGGCATGTTTGGTTTTGATGACTACACGGAGCTTTCCAAACCGAGAGATCTGGGCGGTATTTTTGAATCCGCCGAGTACATCAAGTGGCGCAGTTTCCGTGACAGTGACGACTCCCGTTTTGTCACCTTGGTAATGCCGCGTACCCTGGCCCGTACCCCTTATGGTGCTAACACCAAGCCGATTGAAGCTTTTGACTTCGAAGAATTTGAAGTGGATGAAGACGGCGTTTCCCGTCCAGCAGAGCACGATCAATACTGCTGGATGAATGCTTCTTATGTTATGGGCACCACCATGACTCAAGCATTCGCTGAGAATTCCTGGTGTACTGCAATTCGCGGTGCTGAGGGTGGTGGTAAAGTAGAAGGGCTACCATCTCACGTGTTCAAGAGTGACGATGGGGATCTCGATCAGAAATGCCCCACAGAGATTGGTATTACCGATCGCCGTGAAGCGGAGTTAAGCGCTCAAGGCTTCTTGCCTCTGTGTCACTACAAGAATACGGATTACTCGGTATTCTTTGGTGCTCAAAGTGCGCAAAAGGCAAAGGCATACGATGACCCTGACGCCACTGCTAACGCAGCTATTTCTGCCCGCTTGCCTTATTTAATGGCGACTTCCCGTATTGCACATTACCTCAAGGTAATGGCGCGCGATAAAGTGGGTTCCTTTATGGAAGCCGGTGATTGTGAGCGTTGGTTGAACAAGTGGATCTCCCAGTACACTAACTCCAATCCTGATGCGAGCCCTGAAATGAAAGCGAAGTACCCGCTTTCTGAAGCGCGTGTAGAAGTAAAAGAGATTCCGGGTCAGCCTGGATGTTACAGTGCGATTGCCTATCTGAAACCCTGGTTACAGATGGAAGAATTGACGACATCCTTGCGTATGGTGGCAAATATCCCATCTGCGGGATAAGGCTCCGGGCCCGCTCTTAGGGGCGGGTTCTCTCTTCACATGGCCTTGTTCAAGGCCAGCGTTTCACCATTATTTATTCAAATAATAATTCTTGTTGGAGTATACCGGTGCCCCGTGCAGCACATGACCAAATATCGGAAGATCAATCAGATGTTCTACCGGAGAAATTGGCGAGAGGGCAGCAGAGAGAGCTACATAAATTTCTGCAGGAACCGGATGACCTTTTTGCATTTGAATATTGGCTCACAGAGTTATCCCCCTGTACAAATAGGGATAATTATTCCGTTCGCCATTATCTGAGTCGAATTATCGCCGAGTTGGATGAACTAATCTGTGACCAGCTGAATTGTATAATTCATCACCAGAAGTTTCAGAGACTTGAAGCGAGCTGGCGGGGGCTATCCCTCTTAGTGTTTGATACGCCCCACGCTGAAAATATTAAAATAAAACTCTTGGATGCCAGCTGGAAAGAGCTGGCGAAGGATATGGAGAGGGCCCCGGATTTTGACCAATCTGGCCTGTTTCATCTTATATACAATGAAGAGTTCGGTACTCCAGGCGGTGAGCCATTTGGTTTGTTACTTGGAGATTACTATGTATCTCATCGGCCACTGCCTGATCACCCTTATGATGATGTCTTTACTTTGCAGGGCATCGCACATACTGCAGCCGCAGCCTTTGCACCGTTTGTTTGTGCATCAGCCCCACAACTTTTTGGCGTAGACAACTTTTCGGATCTAGCAAAGCCTATCAATTTTTCAGAAGTATTCCGTCAAAAGGAATACATTCGATGGAATGGCCTTCGGGACCTGGAAGACAGCCGATTTATTGCTTTAACACTTCCTCAAGTTTTAATGAGAGAACCCTATAATCAGGAGTTTTCATCCTATCGTGGTTTGAGGTTTCAGGAACAGGTACGGGCACCCCATAGCCAGAATTATTTATGGGGGAACGCCTGCTTTGCATTGGGTACCGTGCTATTAAGAGAATTTAGTGAAGTTGGCTGGTTTTCACATATTAGAGGAGTTGCTCGTGATCATTTGGGGGGAGGGTTGGTAACCCAGCTACCAATGGTGCCTTATAGGCCAGATAGTACTCCTGGCATGATCCGAATGGCCACTTCAATTTTGGTAACTGATTTTGCTGAGCGGGATTTAAGTGACTTAGGGTATGTATGCTTGAGTCATTGTTACGATACCCCTTACAGCGCCTTTAATAGTGTTCCATCACTTCAAAGGCCGAAGCAATTCACTTCTAAAGCAGCCACGGCTAATGCGCGTATTAGCTCCATGTTACAACAAATACTTTGCGCATCTCGATTTGCTCATTATATCAAGGTAATGATAAGGGATAAGGTGGGTGCTTATATGAATGCTGCAGATTGCGAGCGGCAGTTGCAGCATTGGCTGGATGAATATACAACGGGAAGGGATGACCTTTCCTGGGAAATGCAGGCTCGATACCCTCTACGGGAGTCCCGGGTGCAAGTAACGGATGAGCCAGGTAAAGCGGGTAGCTATCAAAGTGTGATTCATCTCAAGAGTCATTACACCGTTGACCATCTTGTATCCGAGCTAAAACTTACAACCGCATTGGCAACAATCGGCGTCGGAGCTACCTAATTATTATGGTTAGAGAAAAGCGACTATTGGCACCGGTATTGGATCGATTATTACAATCATCTAGTAAATTGGATGTACATCAATCCCATCAAGTGTTGAGACAGTTGCGTGAAGGGGTGCGTCGTGATTTGGAATACTTGTTCAATACAAGATTCAAATGTATTTCCGCACCTTCAACTCATGAAAGTTTAGAACAGTCGAATATTAACTATGGGTTGCCAGACCTATCAACAGTCAATCTTTCTTCTGCCGCTAGCCGAAAACAGTTTTGTCGAGATATTGAAAAAACAATTTTAAATTTTGAGCCCAGAATACGTTCGGTAAAAGTAACCACCCAAGACAAAGTGGATGTCGAAGATCCTAGTATACGCTTTCGTGTAGAAGCTGTATTACATGTAAATCCAGCATCGGAAGTTATTGTATTTGATTCGGCACTCAACCCAGTTACCCAGCTGGTGGATGTCTCTGAGATTATGTGATGAGTGAAAAGTTAATAGATCTCTACGAGCGCGAGCTCGCATTCATTCAGCAAACTTCTGCTGAATTTGCAAAGATGCACCCAGCTGCCGCATCCCGACTTCAGCTGGATGCAGACACAGTTGATGATCCTTTAGTAGGGCGACTGTTGTCCGGCTTCGCTTACATGAATGCTCGGGTGCAGCAAAAGCTGAGTGATGATTTTCCGGAGTTAACGGATGCAATGCTGGAAACTCTGTATCCTCATTATCTTCGTCCAATTCCCTCTTGTGCCATTGTTCAGTTTGAACCGGAAAAGGATTTGGATGCGATAACCCGGGTAGAAACGAAGACTTTACTCGAAAGTGACAGCTTTCAAGGGCAAACCTGCCGCTTTACAACTTGTTATCCAGCAGAAATTTGCCCATTTCAGGCGGTGAGTGCCACCCTGATGCCAAGGCCATTTATCGCTCCGGGCTGTAATGACATTCAGGGCGCTAATGCAGTTTTAAAATTATCCCTTAAAACTTTTAGCCCAAGCATAAAATTTTCTGAGCTAAACCCTGAGAGTCTCCGCTTTTTCCTTCGTGGCCAACCATCTCATATCTATAGTTTATATGACTTGCTACTAAGTAAGTGTGTCAGGTTGGTTGTTGCCAATGGGGAGAGTGATCCAAAGCCAACTTTTCTCTCTCCGGATGAAATATGTCAAGTGGGGCTAAGTCCAGATGAGGGTTTATTGCCATATCCTGATACCGCATTCGTAGGATATCGACTCCTAACTGAATATTTTGCTTTTCCGGAAAAGTTCCTTTTCTTGGATATATTAAAAGTTGGTGAAGCGTTAAACGAGAGCTTTGACGACACGTTAAATCTGTATTTTTATTTATCCGAAACTCATGAAGAGTTAGAAAAACAGATTTCTCCAAGTATGTTTGCTCTGGGCTGTGCTCCGGTCGTTAATTTATTTAAGCAAAGTGCAGATCCTATTCCACTTAATCACTCGCAGTATAGTTACCATGTGGTCCCTGATGCTCGTAGAAGTGATGGCTTGGAAATATACTCAGTGGATGAAGTTGCGGCAACTAATGGTGATGGAGAGACAACCAGTTACCGGCCTTTCTATGGAATTCGACACAGTCAACATCATGCTGATCAATCTGCATTTTGGTTTAGTCGTCGCAGAGATGTGATCGAAGGAGAGCATCGGAATGAACAAGCATCTGAGATTGATATAAGCTTAGTCGATCTGGACTTTAACCCGCATAGAATTAGTGATCAGACATTAGATATTAAGTTAACCTGCTGTAATCGAAATCTAGCCAAAAAATTACCTAGTGGTAGCGCCCAGCCTTATTTAGAGGTTGTTGACGGTGATTTGCCAGTTAGCCGAATTAGTTGTGTGGTTTCCCCAACGGCAACTATACGACCGCCTCGACGAGAGCGAGGGTATTGGAGGTTAATTTCCCACCTTAACTTAAATCATCTTTCTCTATCAGGTGCAGAGGGATGTAATGCGTTAAAAGAAATTTTTAGGCTTTATGACTTCCGTGACTCTGCTAGTACGCGTAATTTAATCGAGTCATTATTAAAGCTTAATACTAAACCGGTTACTGCTCCGATTCAGATTGATCAAAGTGTAGTTTTATGTCGCGGCACAGAAGTTGAGATTGAGCTTGATTCCATGATGTTAACAGGAACAAGTCCATTGTTATTTGCTAGCATCATAGAGCGTTTCCTGGGCTTATACTGTTCAATTAATTCATTTACAAAACTGATTGCCACTATGAGTGGTCGAGATGGGGAGTTGAAGCGATGGCCACCTCGCGCCGGCGAAAAAGCTTTACTGTAATTGAGCGTTTACGCCGAGAGCCTTATAACTTTGATTTTTTTCAAGCGGTAAGGCTGGTAGAGCGTGCAGTACATCTGGCAGGTACAGGTTTCAGTAAAGAACCTATAGCGAGCGCTGCCCCTCCGACTAAAGAGCTGATTCGGTTTAGTGCTCAATCTGGGTTGTCTTTTGTCAGCTCGGATGTTTTACGTCTAGAGAAGAAAAGCGTTGAACATGAAGAGCCCGATGAAAATGAGACTCATCAGTGGCATATGGAGGTGGGTTTTACAGGGTTAATCGGTAGTCAGGGGGTGATGCCCTATTACCTGACAGAGTTAGTGCAGAGGGAGCTTAGGGAGAACAATACGGCACTGCGTGATTTTCTGGATATGTTTAATCACCGAAGTATTTCCCTTTTTTATCAAGCTTGGCATAAATACCAGTTGCCTGTGAATTATGAGCGGCAACGCCTGCAGAATTCTCGAGAGCCAGACAAGTTTACCCAGGCTCTTGCATCCCTTGCAGGGCTTGGTACAAATGAAATGCGCTATCGAATGCCGATACCGGATGAAGCACTAGTTGGAATGGGAGGGCACCTTTCCAGTGGACGTTGTTCTGCTACCGCTTTATCCAGCATGATCAAGCATTATTTTGATTTAACGGTAAGTATTGAACAATTCCAGGGACAGTGGGATGAGTTACCGGATGATATCTTGTGCCGACTGCCCAGTGCTCAGGTGCCGAAGGGTATTAATAATTGCTTGGGAGTAAATACCATTCTGGGTACGCACTGCTTCCAAGCCCAGAATAAATTTCAGGTAATTATTGAGTCAATGCCTTATGAGCAATTTATGACTATTGCTCCGGGTACGAAAAAGTTGGAATCGCTTAAGGAGTTTATTCGCTTTAGTGCTGGTATTGAATTGGATTTTGAGTTGTCGGTGACACTTTCAACCAGCCAGGTGGTACCTATCCAGCTAAATAGAAAAGCTGAGAATGAACCTTTACTGGGATGGAATACTCACATGGCTAGTGAACAAGATGGTGAAAGGTTAGTACAAATAACTTTAAGTGCGGACAATATTTCACCTGATGAAGCTTTACCTGCTGCATAAGTAAAATTAACAACATTATTATTTAGGAAAGGATATTCAACGTGATCAATATCGATTTGAAGCGATTGGTTGATACCATGACTCCGCATATGCGTGACTCACTAGAGGGCGCTGCTGGGCTTTGTCTGTCACAGAACCAGTACAATGTTGAATTAGAGCATTGGTTACTGAAACTTTTGGATCAGTCTGATACTGACCTTTACCATCTGTTGGAAAAACACGACTGTAATCCAGCAAATTTTGCCAAGCAGCTGGCTACAGCGATTGCTGGATTTCGGGCCGGCAGCAGCCGTCCACCAGCCCTGTCCCCAACTATCGTAGAAGCAGCGAAGAATGCTTGGATGCTGGCTTCTATTGATTATGGACATAGAGCAATCAGTTCCGGACACTTTTTGGCTGCGCTTTTACTGGAAGAAACTTCTCGTCGCCAGATTTTAGAATCCTGCCCAGAACTGAAAGAGATAGCTCCAGAATCGATTCGCGAAACTGCTCGTGCAATGTTTGGACAAAGTGGAGAGTCTAGCCATATTAGCGCTACGGCGGATATGGATGATGGCGCAGCTGCAGTTGCTGCAGCTGCTTCTAAAGCTCCAGCTTTGGACAAATATACAATCAACCTAACTGAAAGAGCGAAGAAGGGAGAGATTGACCCTGTACTTGGTCGTGATGAGGAAATACGCCAATGTATCGATATCTTAACTCGCCGGCGTCAAAATAATCCGATCCTGACTGGTGAAGCAGGTGTTGGTAAAACTGCCGTCGTTGAAGGCTTTGCTCTTCGAATAGCTAGTGGTGATGTACCTGAGCCATTGCGCGGTGTAGCCGTACGCACGCTTGACTTGGGACTTCTTCAGGCTGGCGCCAGTGTAAAAGGTGAGTTTGAAAACCGCTTAAAGTCTGTAATTTCAGAAGTGCGAGCATCTGCAACGCCAATTATTCTATTTATTGATGAAGCGCACACCATGATTGGCGCAGGCGGTAAAGAGGGGCAGGGGGATGCGGCTAATCTCCTGAAACCTGCACTGGCTCGTGGTGAATTGCGTACTTTAGCTGCCACAACCTGGGCGGAATATAAGAAGTATTTTGAACGCGATCCTGCTTTGACCCGTAGATTCCAGGTAGTAAAAGTGGAAGAGCCTGATGAGAGCAACGCGATTGATATGATGCGTGGTATCGCAACCTCGCTGGAGGAGCACCATAAAGTACGCATTCTGGATGAAGCTATCATAGCTTCGGTCAAGTTATCTCATCGTTATATTCCCGGGCGCCAATTGCCAGATAAGTCTGTTAGCTTACTGGATACGGCCTGCGCGCGCGTCGCTCTTAGCCAGTCTGCTACTCCTGGGGCGATTGAAGATGCTCGTATCAATATTGATCGCACTAATACTACCCTGGCTAAACTTGAACGTGAAAACGCAGCAATGGGTGAGCATGAGGAGCAACTGGCAGAGCTAAAAGAGTTTAAAGCTTCCGAAGAAAAGCGTTTGGAAGTGCTCGAACAGCAATTGCTTAAAGAAAATGAGCTAATCGGACAGATTCAACAACTCCGCGATCAGATCGATGTAGAGTTTATGAAGGCCCAAGGTGGTGAAGGTGAAGATACACCCGACGAGGCCTTATTAGCCGACTATCAGCAACAGCTCAAAACATTAACTGCGGACTTGGAGGTTATCCAGGGGGATACCCCGTTAATGCAGCCAGCTGTTGATGAACAGGCTATTGCCGCAGTAGTTGCCAACTGGACTGGAATTCCTGTCGGCAAGATGGTTAGCGATGAAATTATTGCTGTGAAAACTTTGGCAGAGCGCCTGAATAAACGTGTTATTGGTCAGCCCCATGCTATCGAGGCTGTAGCTCAGGCAATTCGCACTTCTCGAGCAGGCTTGACAGACCCGCGTAAACCGGTGGGTGTGTTTATGTTCTGTGGTACTAGCGGTGTAGGTAAAACAGAGACTGCCCTTGCCTTGGCTGATGAGCTGTTTGGTGGTGAGCAAAATATCACGACCATCAATATGGCTGAATTCAAGGAAGAGCATAAAGTATCTATGCTGTTGGGCTCTCCTCCCGGCTATGTAGGCTACGGAGAGGGCGGTGTTCTTACCGAAGCTGCACGCCGTAAGCCTTATTCGGTAATCTTATTGGATGAGATGGAAAAAGCTCACCCAGGTGTACAAGATGTTTTCTATAACCTGTTTGACAAGGGGACCATTAAAGACGGTGAAGGAAGGGATATCGACTTCAAGAACACCGTAATAATTATGACCTCCAATGCAGGGGAGGATGCAATTAGAGCTATCTTCAGTCAAGTAGAAGAAAAGCCTGAGCCAGACGTATTGATGGATAATATCCGCCCACATCTGCTACAAAAATTCAAGCCTGCTTTCCTCGGTCGAGCAAATGTGATTGCTTATTACCCTCTCGATGATGAGAATCTGGTAGAGATTTGCAGAATCAATATGCGTAAGATTGAAAAGCGCGTTCACGAGCATTACGGAGCTTCCTTTAGCTATGACGAGGATGTTTTGATTAACATCGTTGCTCGTTGTCACGAAGCTGATACAGGTGCTCGTAATATTGAAGTTATTCTGAACAAAACATTATTGCCGGAGTTGGCTAGTGAATGTTTGGATAAAATGGCGCGCGGTGAAGAGGTGAAAGCAATTAAAGTCTCCGCTGCTGAGGATGGGGGGTTTGCATATAGCGTAGTTTAATAATAGTGAAGGCTAGGTGGTGTAAAAGCCACCAAGCCTTCACTAGTATAAGTGTTGATTAAATTCTTTATTTTTAAATAAAAATATATTGTAAGTTTTCGCTCTAGTGACTTATAAGTTTATTCGTCTCTAAATATTGATCTTGCTGCTTTTTCGACAAGAAGATCAATTTTTTGCTTTAATGAGGTCAGAATGTATCGAATAAACTGATATGTTAGATTGATATCTTTTTTAACCTTCATTCCTAGCATAATCATTATCTTCTTGATCAAGTTATAAACCCAAGAAGATAGACTTTTAGAGAAATCAATCCCTTGTTGTAAAACATAAGCTAGCATGTCTAACAGTGTTACACCGGTGGCTATGCCGAATTGTATAGCTATTCCGGTTAGCTTAAGAATTTTCAAGATCACATAAGATATGGCCTTATTGATCATTTCCATTGTGTTAATTGTGAAGCTTATTGGACTATCAGATTTTAGCCAATTTTCAATTTCTGATGGAGAGGTGGGTGGCTCTAGTTCATACATGGTATCCCAAGAGCTAGCTTTATTTACACTCTCTATATATCTAAACATTTTATGATATTCACCTGAAGGTGAATTCCCGGGACTGTTCAGACAATATGCTTTCTCCCCATATGGTAAATGATAAAAGGGCCACATTGGCACCATAGGAACAACATCAGTTTTATGATACACCCGATATATATCTTTACCTTTATTTAATTCGCTGGTAACAAGTTTAACAAAACTTAAAGCCCCAACTCTTGGGCTGCCGAAAGTATATAGTTTTATGTTGTTAGTCGGAGATAGCCCTGATTTTTTTAACCATTCACTGGTAAGTGTTGCTAGAGCCCCTCCAAGGCTGTGTCCAACACAGTGGATTGTTCTAACATTATGACCTAGGGAAGAGATTTTTTCTTTTAACTCTGGCAAGATGCTACCAAAGCATTTATTGAAGCCAGTATGCACAAGCCTATTTGTTTCTGAAGGAGAAAATCCAACAGTTGCATCCGTTGCCCAGTCAAAGTAATTGTCTGTTCCTCTCAGGAGGACGAGTACATCATTTTCAAACTCTCCCTTGCCGTTTGCTACGATACCAAAACCGGTTCTTTTCTTTATAACCCATAATGTCCCTGAATTGCCGTCAATGACATCGTCGTGATTTGAAAAATCCCATTGGTTTTTAAAACGATCAATAGTTGGCGGGGTGAATTTATCGCTTTGAATTTCGTAAACTGAGCTTGCTAATAATGCAGCATCTTTATGCGTAATTGTACTTCCCATCCTAATCCTCCTAACCGTGATATGAAATACCTCGGTGGTTTGTTGCTAATTAACTCCGATAAATAAGTATGAAATACAACATATCTTAACCAGATGGTTTTCTGATCATGATTAAGTGTTAATACGTAGCACACGTGCTGATTATTAGGCCTTTATTGTTAAAGGCTTATTATTTTTATGAGTGGTAGATGTTATGTGGGTAATTGATTAATACTTTAGGGTTGTTAACTGTCTTGTGTTTTAAGTTTGCAGTTGGTGCCCACAGAATTGAATGTCAAATGAATAAATTTGTATTCATCTGTTATTTCGCATTGGAAATCTAGTTTTTTACCCTCAAGTTCAGAGTTCAGTTCTTCGCTTCTCTTTACTGTTTCCCAAATTAAATAATCTTTTCCATTATGGTTAACTATTATTTTTTGATGAGAAACGAACTCTTTGGGAAGCAAATTTCTCTCTAGTTTTGTGAGTGGTTCAAAAGAAAAGTGGCCGTAACTATCAGTTATAGTAATATCTTCATAAGTTTTTCCATCACATTCCACTACTCTTTTTACTGATGTATTTTGAGTTGGGGAGTTTTCATATGTTAAATAGCCATTAACGGGAGAAAAAAGGAAAACCTCATCTTTTGTGAAAATTGACATAGATACTCCGCTAGTGGATGAAAGTATTATTACAATAAATAAAAGAAATCTAGACATTTTCAGCCGCCAATTAATACCGTCGGGCAACCAATAACTATTTTTCCACCATGCCCTGTGGTGTCTCCCATTCTTGCTGCAGGTTTCTTTTGCAGCATTACCGTTGTACTTCCCATGGCGACCGTATCGGGCGGTCCAACACAGGTACAAGTGCTACCAACGGTTGCTGAAGGCATCCCACCGATGATAACGGTGGGTGCTCCTGGGCTTACTACTGGGCCACCCACATGAGGTACTGTGCCGGTGACCATTGGGCATACATGCATATCACCAATACGGGAAGCTGGCTTACCCATAGTTTATCCCTCAACCCTACCGTTTCCGCCTCGTGCTAGATCGAGACCTTGCTCCATATAGCGCATGAACCTTTTATTTGGATCGACTGGGTCAGATAGCACGGCAGCAAGGGTAACACTGCCTGCGACTGCATGAGCATAAAGGTGTTCTGGCGGCTCTACTACCGGCTCGCCTTCGGCTGCTAAGCTCCCATGACACCAACTCGCTGCCGTAGCCGCCCAGCTCGCTGGAGTTTTATGTTTTGTTTTATCGCCGAATAGTTTGCAGCGTAAGCGGGCTTCCTCACTGGGCTTTTTTGCCCAAGTCTCAGCTGCATTAAGCGCATTCACATTGTCATCGTCAGTTTGAGGGCCTTGGATATCTCGGGCCGCGAGGCAAGCCCACCACACGGCTTCCCGCTTTGGTAGACCATGAGCAAGCAACTTGATCGCGTCTGGAAATAGGCCTGCTTCCACTAGGCGGTTTATGCTGACTTCTGGTGCTGTATCCGGTACCAGATGATCTTCTGCCTCGTCACTAACTTCAAAATTCTTAAGTAGCTCATCTGCGGTGAGAGCTTCTACTTTAATGAGGTCTGTCATTGGTATATCCCCATCAGTTAATCATGGTTACGCCACCTTTCAGGGTCAGCATTCCGCCACCTTTAACTTCTGCAGTAGCGTCGCCCTTACAGGAAAGCATTGTTCCTTTGATGGTGATACCAGCTGGAGTCAGTTTAATACTGCTACCGCCGACTTTTAGTTCAATGGATGCTTTGGAGGAAATCTTAATTGCACCCATTGCATCAGTAGTTTGAGAACCTTTACTGATCTTGAGTGTGTGATTTCCTGACCCGATAGTTACAACTTGATTGCCTTTACTGACATTAAGTTTCTGATCACCTTTTGAGATGGTGACAACTTCACTGCCATCGGTAACCGTAATAGTCCGGTCTTGCTTAACCTCAAGGGTTTGTTTGTTCTCTATCTTACCTGTTTGGTCATTATGGACGACAAAGTTATGGTCTTTGCCGGCTTCCATATAAAGCTCTTCGCTTCCACCTTTGTCATCAAATCGAAGTTCGTTAAAGGCACTACCTTCATACTCAGTTTTCCAGCCGCTTTGAGTCGCAGTGTAGTTGGGACCAGGATTGTCGCCGTTATATACGGCTCCAGTTATCAGTGGTCTATCTGGATCACCATTAATATAAGTAACAATAACTTCTTGATTGACTCTGGGGACAAAGTTGGCGCCCCAGTTTTTTCCGGCAAATGACTGCATCACCCGTACCCAACAGCTGTTCTGCTGTGAATTCCATGGAAACTTCACTTTGATTTGGGTGTAGGGGTCTTGTGAACTGTCAGAAGTGGTGGCCTTAACTTCAAGGACGCGTGCGACTTGCGGAGAGTGTACTTTCTTCGCAAAAACATTCGGTTCAGGTCTTGGAGTTACTGATGATGGGATACAACTGAAAGTATTGTGGAAATGTGTTTCCGCACTATTGCCGTCTGTAGCAGAGATATGTACGGAAGTAATCAGGTACTTCCCTTTCTCTGACGATAATGTGTGGTCAAAATTAAAACGGCCGCCCGCTGTGAATGAGGGGCAGTCACTGCGCCCATGGCTCACATCAAATAAAGCTTCTTGTGCTTCCATTGAGCGCTCGGCTAGCGCTTTATGGTAACTATCTGTAAATTTGTGCTTATTTTCACCGTCAGCCTGGAAATGGTTTAGCCCATAAAGGCCGCGCATGTAATTGTTGACATCATTCAGTTGGCTAGTGGTTTTAACTTGCTGTTTATTATCTTTTGTTGCGGTGAACTCACAATAATCTTTCAATTCAAAACCGCCACCATGATAATTGAAATTTCGCTGCCAACTACTTACGGTGTTTTTTGTCGGATGACTGCCGCTCCCATCGTACTCTATCTGTTCGCTTTCACAGTCATAGAAATCCTGGCTATCATCACAAAGTACAAGTTCGTGTTGCCCATTTGAGTGCTTGAAGTAATAGGAGATACCCTCTTCAGCCATAAGGCGATTGATGAATTCAAAATCGCTTTCATCAAACTGCACACAATATTCACGAGTTATATATTCAGCATTTAATTTGACGCTTAGTTTAACAACTTTGCTGTACTCACCCAAAACTTCTTCAAGAATCTGTTTAGCAGATTTCTTTTCAAAGATTCTGTTGGAACCTCCGAGGCTCGTAAACCAAAGGCCTGGTTGAATTGTGGCGCTATAACTCCGTACTCCCTCAGCGTTTACATCGCGCAGAGAAAGTTGAGTGACGTAACCATTGATATAACGAGGAGTTTCTGAGTGGTGAACAGAAATGGTAACAGCCTTCCCGACGATATCTTTCTGGCTTATTGCATGGTCATCGGACAGGAGCTGAACTTCATAGCGGAAGAGTTTGGAAATGTGCTCTTCGCCTTGCAGGCTGGTAGCGATTACCGCATCCGTGCCGAGTGGGCTGTCGACTTTAATCAGTCTTCTATCTTGATTTAATGTAGTCATGGGCAGCCCCTACTATCCCTACGGTGCCTTGGAGAATAGTACTAGTTATTATACGTTCAGTTATTTAGCTGAAAACTCAACAAGCGTTCAGCTAAATAACTGCTAAATAATGGTCTGCAGTTTTCCTGCAGACCATTATATATGCAGATCAGATTCTGCTGGCTTACAGCGGCTTGGCTGTTTCCAGATCGTATCCAACACGCATATTTTTGGGGTTCTTGTTGGTCTTGTCTGCGTGGTTGAGATCTGCTTCGATTTTAGCGTAGCTCAGGGATACAGACTCAGCCGGAGCGCCACCAGCGGAAGCACCGATGCTGTAGGAGGAAATCAGAGTGTTTTCCAGTTTGTAAACAGCGTACTTCTCTACAGAGTTAGCACCAGTTTGTACTACGTGGATCTCAACGGTAACACCTTCGTCACCGGTTACAGAAGATTTGAACAGGCCGCCGGAAGCAGCGTCGATGCGCTTGGTGAAGCTTACTTCGCTCAGGCTTGGGCGAGAAGCTTCGCGGTTTGACATGGCGCCAGCTTCCATGGTAATGCCGCGGCCAACACCGAAGTTGAAGCTGTCAATTTCGATCCAGTCCTCGTAGCCGGAAGCAGTAACATTGCCTTTGATGGCCTTGTTGTTGTAGTTCATGTAGATAGCCATGGGATGTCCCTCATTAGTTGGCGTGTGATGTTGGTGGTTAATCCCTTACCACCGCGATTCGCAGTAGTTCAGGTGGTCGTCGCGGTGGCAACTGTGATGATTTAAACAAAGAGAAAGCTAAAAACAAACTAATTTTCGAGTTATTTAATCGACTCTGGCACTAATTTCTAGAGGCGATTTTATGCTGTTACGATTTATGCCTGTTTGCTCAAATTGACTCTGACACTAATTTAACATTGCTAAAAACTAACAAGTCTCTAGCGGGGATAAATAAGTGGTTTGAGTCATGCATATTGATTGACAGTCAAATATCTATTTGAAAGCATTTACCGGTATTTTTTTGATAAGCTTGCTTTGTAATAATATGTAATTCAGCCTTAAATCGGAGCGATACTCAGTGTTTTCGGGGGCTGGATCAAAATAATAGTTTGATGGCGTGTTAAGGCAAATTTATTTGAATATTGGTTCATTGTTGCCACATAGGCTGTTCGATATACTTCGCACCCTACTTTATTGCCTTGCCCATTAGATCAATAACGAAGTTTTTGCGGATTTGGATGTGTCGTAATGGTTTCCCATGGAGGCGGAATTGAACGATAAGACGCGTATTGTTCGGCCGAGTGACACTCCGCCGGGCTCAGGCCAATCAACCAGTGGGCTGACAGAAGATGGTGATATCACCGTTGTTGTGCAGCAGGATAAGACTGGAGCAAATGATCACCCCCCTGTTAAAGGTGCCCAACCGGTAATCCCTTCGGCTGCTACCAGCTTTAGCTCAGATGCTACTGTCTTTGCGCCTTCTCCTAATCCTAATCGAATGGGAAGTGGGGCTGGGGCTAATGAAGTTTTGGGTGGTGTTTCTGCTGATTCGGCAGTAATACCTGAGCCCTTTGAAGCTTCCGGCTCAAATGCAGTGACTAAAACTGTAATCAAAGGTCGATTTGAGCTTGACAAACTCCTGGGTGTTGGGGGGATGGGGGCAGTTTACAAAGCCCTTGACCGCCGTAAATTGGAAGCTAGTGACAGCGAGCCCTATGTCGCTATCAAGCTGCTTAATGATGATTTCCAAAAGCATCCCGATGCTTTTATTTCTCTCCAGCGGGAAGCGCGTAAATCACAAACGCTTGCACACCCTAATATCGTAACGGTTTACGATTTTGACCGCGATGGAGATCGCGTGTTTATGACAATGGAGTTCCTTGAGGGTGCTCCATTGGACAAGTTGTTGCGCGACCATGCCGATGTTGGGTTGGAGCCCGAGCGTGCCCGCTCGGTATTTTGGGATATCTCCCAAGCCCTGATATATGCCCACTCCCATAAAATTGTTCACTCGGACTTTAAGCCAGGCAATATTTTTGTCACCAATAAGAAAGGTGCAAAAGTATTTGACTTCGGTATTGCCCGAGCTGTCTCTGAAGGCGGAATCGCCAACAAGGTTGGTGAAACTACCGTATTTGACGCAGGTACTCTCGGAGCTCTGACCCCTGCATATGCAAGCCTTGAAATGCTTAAAGGGGCGGAGCCGGCTCCGAGTGACGATGTTTTTGCACTTGGGTGTGTAGCCTACGAGCTGTTTTGCGGTCGTCACCCGTATGACAAGACACCAGCAGATAAGGCGCTAGAGCAGGGCCTGCGGCCCAAGCGAATCAAGGGGCTTAATCGTCGGCAGTGGAGAGCACTTGAATTAGCGCTTGAGCTGAAACGGGAAAATCGAACAAGTACAGTTGATAAATTTGTTCAGGCTTTCTTCGTCAGTCACGCTTGGAAGTGGGTTCTGGGAAGCGCGTTTGTACTGGTCTTAGGTGGAGCTGTAGTAGGTTACAGCCACTTGCAGCAACAGAACGCAGTGGAACAGGAACGGGTCAGGGTTGAGCTGGAGCGCAAACATGAGCAGGAGTTGTTGGAGCGCCGTACTGCGGACAAAAAAGAGGCAATATCTAGGCTAATCGCACTGAGTATTCTGACTCCTGCCTGGGAGGAGGATCTCAGGCTTGAATTGGCAGAGTACGCTGAGTTGAACCCTGCTGATAAAGAGTTTCAAGATACTTCGCGTCGCCAGATATCAGAGCTATTTTTGGCAGCCGCTACAGGTCAATTGAATCTAGGCAATCTTGATCAGGCAGATGTGATGCTCAAGGGCGTGGCTAATTGGTATGGTGATTCCAGTGAAGCGGCGGCGATCAAGTCGCAGCTAGCTGCAGATAGAGAAAGCTTGCGGGAGAGGCTAGAAGCTGAGCGAGTAGCAGCAGAACGAGAGGCTGAGCAACTTCGTCTGGCTGAGGAGAGGGCCGAGCGCCGTCGTGTAGCCGCCGCTAAGCAAAAAGAAATTGATGCGGTGCTCGATGATATGGAGGTTGCACTGACTTGCAGCTTTGAAATGAGCGTTCCAGGTGTTGGTGCACAGCTTTCCCGGCTTGCGCGCCTTGATGCGGTAAAAGCGAGAAAAATTAGACCTGTCGTCGGCGCTGAGTTGGCGAAATGTGCGTCAACCTTGGGTGCGAGGGACCCAGTTCAAACGGAGTCCTTAGTCGATCAGTTCAGAGCTCTTGTACCTACTTATCAACCTTTGAAGGAGTTTCGCTTGGATTTCTGCGGCCACCTCCCGCCGGGCAGTGGTGGGCGAGGTGAGCGATACAGTTGTCGTGATCGCTTGGCAGATGGAACTCAAGGCCCGGCGATGGTCGTTATCAAGGGAGAAGGTGGGCGCCATTTGGCTGTAGGGAAATATGAGGTGAGTAATGGAGACCTCCAAATTTATTGTGACACCATTGGCGGTTGTGGGACATTGCAGCTGGGTTTATCAGCGTTGCCAGCAAATAATTTACCCATTGAGATAGCTGAGGCTTATCTGAACTGGTTGAGCGATGAAACCGGGTATGAATACCGCTTGCCCACTGAGCAGGAATGGTTCGCGGCTGCGAGTGCTAATGGGCAGGGTGAAGTTGCAGACCGCAACTGTCACTTGAAGTATGGGGGTATTGAAAAAGGTGCTGAGCTAGTACCGGTGAGCTCTGGTTCCGCAAACGGGTTTGGTCTGGTAAACCCTGTGGGGAATGTTCAAGAGTGGGTTCGTGGCACTGGCGAAGAGATAATGGCACTTGGCGGTAGCCGAGAGGACCCTATGAGTCGTTGTTTGGCAATAACCAAGAAGCACCATACTGGCGAGCCAGATCGATTAACAGGGTTTCGTATTGTTAGGGATGTAAATTAATAATCTGTTTTTGACCGAGACTGAAATAAGTACACAACAGCTTGGCATACTGAAATTTCTTAAATTAATTGTCTGGGGGAAAAATGCTCGGGCTTAAAAAAAATAAGCTGGCATTCGCGGTGGCTGCTAGCTTTTTACTGTTTCAATGTCCTGGTTATGCTCAGGATGAAGGTTCGAGTTTTAGAAGTCAGGTTAGAGAGGCTTTTGATCAAGATACAGCCACAGTTAATGAGGCTGATGTAACTAAGGATTTTTTGCAGCGCACTTACGAAGCAAAAGCCCCTAATCTGGATACTGAAATTCCAGAAGTATCTCAAAGGAATCAAGGACCGCGAATTACAATCAAAAAATTTCATTTCCACCGTCTGGAAGAGTACCCAGAATTTGGTATTGATCGTGAAACGGTCGAGAAGATGGCTGAGGATCTGCGTATTAAGTTCATGAAGGAGGACAAAATCCTTTCTAGTGGCTATACAGTGGAGAATCTGGAAGAACTAGCAGTATTGCTGGATGGTATGGATGCCCAGTTCAATCCAGGCGGATTGGGTCCTTCGGAATTGCGAAAATTAATTAGTGTTATCGAAAAGCAAAATAAAGAACGTGGTATTAGTTATGCGGACCTTGAAGAAATAGCCGCGGAACTCACTAATTTCTATCGTCGCCAAGGCTTATTTCTTGCGCAAGTTCAAATTCCTGCACAGGAAGTTGAAAACGGTGTGGTTACTCTCACGGTTCAAGAAGGTTTGTTAGGGCAGGTTGTTGCGGAAGACAATAAGGGATATGCATTAGAGCAGTTAGCAGAGCCTTTTGAGGGGCAGCGTGGAAAATTAGTTAATCATGAGAGTATTGAGGAGGGGCTTTATCTACTAAATGACTTGCCGGGCTTAAATGTTACTGGCTATTTTAGTGCAGGAGAAAATCCAGGCGAAACACGGCTTAACTTAAAGGTTCGAGATGCAAAAGGTTGGAAAGCCACCTTCAGAACCGATAACCATGGCTCAGCTTACACAGGCGACCAACGTTTCTATACAACCATTGACTGGCTAAATCCCTTAGGGATCGGTGATGCTCTTTCCGTTGGATATTTAAAATCGACTAGCTTAACTAATTATGAATCAAATTTTGGTTCAGATTTGGGGCAGTTTAAGTATAGTTTTCCAATTTTTGGTCCCCGCACTCGAGTTCAATTCTCGGCTGCTCACAATGAATTTATTTTAAAAGACGTAGAAGACCCAGATAATACAGTAAATAAGCTGGATATACATGGTGATAACAAAAGTTATGCGATTACTTTAGATCATAAATTCCGAAGATCTAGGGATTTTAACCTTACCGGTTCTTTCAGTTTAACAGAGAAAAAGTCTAATCTTTTGGCCATCACTTCTTTTGATGAGCCGGGCGATCACGTATATGGTGGAGAGCTGGGCCTTTACTTTGATCATCTCTCTAGTGGTGTGATTCCCATGCTTAATATATTGAGTACAAATGTTCAATATGGAGAGCATCGAAGAGAGCTAGAGGAGTCTCTGCAAGAGGACCGCGGTGATAATTTTGCTAAGTTTTCTTTGAGTGGCAGTTCCCTCCTGTTTTTACCTATGCCATTTAGCGATGATCAATCACGTCTGATACTCAAGGCCCGAGCACAATATAGTGATAGTGCTTTACCAGCTTTTGAACAGTTGTCGCTCGGTGGGGCCAATGGGGTGCGGGCGTTTGATGTAAGGGATTTTTCAGCTGATACCGCAGGACTATTATCTGCTGAATGGTATATGACTTTTCCAGATATGATAAATCCGATCCTATTTGATCAGCGTCTAAATGATATGTTTCAAATGGCGTTATTTACTGATTTTGGCTATGGCATCGTAAATAACTATAAAGAAGGCAAACAAGATGATTGGGCGAGATTTGCCGGTGGAGGTTTACTCTTTAAGTTTAACTGGAATGAATTTTTTGCCAGTAAACTATCGGTAGCCTGGCCGATTAAGACTGCCTCATCAATTGAAGGCACGGGGCTCGATATGGATGAGCCGACGGTATATGCGGATTTTTCTGTATTTTATAACTAATTAGTTAAAATTATTTATTAGCTGAAGTCGAGCAGGAGCTCTACGAAAGGTGCTGGTATGAAAAGCAATAAACATTCTCTGAAGTTAACTAAGCTGGCCTCAGCAATCAGAATGTCAAATCTGACATGTTTTGGAATGGTAGCTGGAATACTAAGCCCTTTGGTTCATGCTGCGCCACAGAATGGTGTAATTACCGTCGGCGCTGAAGATAGCAGTATAACTACGGTTGGTAATGTAACCACCATTACTCAAGGCCAAGATCTTTTAGCGATTGATTGGGATTCGTTTGATGTTGAGGAAGATGAGATAGTTAGTTTTCTGCAGTCAGAAAGCGATATTGCTATCAATAGAATTCTTGACGAAAGCGCAAGTACGATTCACGGGTCAATACAGGCAGATGGTCATGTTATTTTGGTGAACCCTCGGGGGGTTCTCTTCACGGAAACAGCGACAGTAAATGTAGGCGCACTCACTGTTTCTGGGCTTGCTATTGACCCGAGTGAATACTCGGATGATGAATTTTTAAACTCGGACTTCGTACTTGAAAGTGCCGGCGTTGATGGTCAAGCGGGCTTTGTTATTAATAGAGGCGTTATTAACGCATCTAGTGCAGTCCTCGTA
The DNA here is from genome assembly GCF_052467955.1 of Microbulbifer maximicatervae (SeqCode). Taxonomy (NCBI): domain Bacteria; kingdom Pseudomonadati; phylum Pseudomonadota; class Gammaproteobacteria; order Cellvibrionales; family Microbulbiferaceae; genus Microbulbifer; species Microbulbifer maximicatervae (SeqCode). The sequence continues at coordinate 20,086 of NZ_CP174329.1, read as the reverse complement.
GGTAAGTACGTAGAGAACAGCCTTGGAGATACCTCTCTCGCTGACACAACCGGACTGATTCAAGCTGAGTTAGTGGTTTTAGCAGCAGGGGATGCAGCTGCTTTAACCTTTGACTCCGATGGGTTGATCGGAGTTGAGGTGACATCTGCTGTAGCGGAAAATACGCTAGGTGTTGAAAGTGCGGTGCTTAATAGTGGTTCTATTGAGTCTGCAACTGTCTTAATGGAAGCGAATGTATCTAGTGATTTATTCACTGCTGCCGTAAATAATGAAGGCTCTATTCAGGCTAGAGGTATTGATACCAGTGATGGAAAAATTCGTCTTTTTGGTTCTGGTGGGAGTGTTATTAACAGTGGAGATCTAGAGGTTTCTCTTCTATCTGACGGAGTAATTGAAGATGTCAATGCGCAACTTGAGGTTAACACGACAGATTCATTTGTTAATACTGGTTCTATCGAGGCTACTAATTTTTCATTCTTAGTGGGGCAGTCTGGCGAGGGCTCAGAAAACGAACTTGGTGATATAGAATTTTCTGGAACTGCGGTAATCACCGGTGGTGAAGGAGAAGATAAATATACGCTTTCATCCGAAGCTGAATATATTAGCTCCGGGGCTGTAGAGCATAGTTTTAGTGTTTCCAAGAGTGAGGATGATTCCGCCACTAGTATATCTTTTAGCGATATAGAAGTAGTAGATGCCGGCTCTAATAGTGGCGTTACTGATAAGTTAATTACCGCCACCCAGGCAGATTTAACCGGTGCTGAAAAAGAGCTTGTTAATAATGGGACTACTTTTCAGAATTTGGATGCGGTAGATTTTAGTAATACCACAACCGGCATTATTGCGGGTTCCAGCAGTAGTGATACTTTCGAGATCGTCAGCAGCTCGGAACTTATTGCTAACGATATCACTTTTACCGACTTTAAAAGCACCATCGATGCGGGCGTCGAGTCGGATGCCAGTGATGCGGATATCCTGACTACCGCAACACAAGTAAATCTCACCGGTACTGCCAAAGAACTAATTAATACCGGTATCACTTTCCAAAATATGGATAGTGTGACGTTTACTGATAGCATAACAGGGGTAATCGTTGGTTCTGAGGAGAGTGATACCTTTACTCTGGTGAGTGACAGTGAAATCACTGCGAATGAGATTGCGTTTACCGGCTTTAATCGCGCTATTGATGCTAATAGCAAAGGGGATGGTTCAGATACCGATATCCTACTGGGCACCGATGGAGTAGATGAGTTTGCCATTACCGATAGCGGTGATCTAGAAGTTGGTGGCAACCTTGTCTTTAGCAACCTGGAAATTGTTGATGCCGGTGCTGATAGCGGTGTTATAGATACTTTAACTACCGCAACACAAGTGGACCTCACCGGCACCGCCAAAGAGTTGATTAATACCGGCATTACTTTCCAAAACTTGGACAGTGTGGCGTTTAGCGATGCCACAACGGGCATTATTGCGGGCTCCAGTAACAGTGACACTTTCGAAATCGTCAGCAGCTCGGAACTTATTGCTAACGACATCACTTTTACCGACTTTAATAGCACCATCGATGCGGGCGTCGAGTCGGATGCCAGTGATGCGGATATCCTGGCTACCGCAACACAAGTAGATCTCACCGGTACTGCCAAAGAACTAATTAATACCGGTATCACTTTCCAAAATATGGATAGTGTGACGTTTACTGATAGCATAACAGGGGTAATTGTTGGTTCTGAGGAGAGTGATACCTTTACTCTGGTGAGTGACAGTGAAATCACTGCGAATGAGATTGCGTTTACCGGCTTTAATCGCGCTATTGATGCTAATAGCAAAGGGGATGGTTCAGATACCGATATCCTACTGGGCACCGATGGAGTAGATGAGTTTGCCATTACCGATAGCGGTGATCTAGAAGTTGGTGGCAACCTTGTCTTTAGCAACCTGGAAATTGTTGATGCCGGTGCTGATAGCGGTGTTATAGATACTTTAACTACCGCAACACAAGTAGATCTCACCGGCACCGCCAAAGAGTTGATTAATACCGGCATTACTTTCCAAAACTTGGACAGTGTGGCGTTTAGCGATGCCACAACGGGCATTATTGCAGGTTCCAGTAACAGTGATACTTTCGAGGTCGTCAGCAGCTCGGAACTTATTGCTAACGACATCACTTTTACCGACTTTAATAGCACCATCGACGCGGGCGTCGAGTCGGATGCTAGTGATGCGGATATCCTGACTACCGCAACACAAGTAGATCTCACCGGTACTGCCAAAGAGCTAATTAATACCGGTATCACTTTCCAGAATATGGATAGTGTGACGTTTACTGATAGCACAACAGGGGTAATCGTTGGTTCTGAGGAGAGTGATACCTTTGCTCTGGTGAGTGACAGTGAAATCACTGCGAATGAGATTGCATTTACCGGCTTTAATCGCACTATTGATGCTAATAGCAAAGGGGATGGTTCAGATACTGATGTCTTACTGGGCACCGATGGAGTAGATGAGTTTGCCATTACTGATAGTGGTGATCTAGAAGTTGGTGGCAGCCTTGTCTTTAGCAACCTGGAAATTGTTGATGCCGGTGCTGATAGCGGTGTTATAGATACTTTAACTACTGCAACACAAGTTGATCTCACCGGTACCGCCAAAGAGCTAATTAATACCGGCATTACTTTCCAAAACTTGGACAGTGTGGCGTTTAGCGATGCCACAACCGGCATTATTGCGGGCTCCAGTAACAGTGATACTTTCGAGATCGTCAGCAGCTCGGAAATCACTGCAAACGAGATTAGCTTTACGGGCTTTAACAGCACCATCGACGCGGGCATCGAGTCCGATGCCAGTGATGCGGATACCCTGATTACCGCTTCTCAGGTAGATCTTACCGGTACTGCCAAAGAGCTAATTAATACCGGCATCACTTTCCAGAATATGGACAGTGTGGCGTTTAGCGATGCCACAACCGGCATTATTGCAGGTTCCAGCAACAGTGATACTTTTGAGGTCGTCAGCAGCTCGGAACTTATTGCTAACGACATCACTTTTACTGACTTTAACAGCACTATCGATGCGGGTACCGAATCCGATGCCAGTGATGCGGACACCTTGATTACCGCAACACAAGTAGATCTCACCGGTACTGCCAAAGAGCTAATTAATACCGGTATCACTTTCCAGAATATGGATAGTGTGACGTTTACTGATAGCACAACAGGGGTAATCGTTGGTTCTGAGGAGAGTGATACCTTTGCTCTGGTGAGTGACAGTGAAATCACTGCGAATGAGATTGCATTTACCGGCTTTAATCGCACTATTGATGCTAATAGCAAAGGGGATGGTTCAGATATCGATGTCTTACTGGGCACCGATGGAGTAGATGAGTTTGCCATTACTGATAGCGGTGATCTAGAAGTTGGTGGCAGCCTTGTCTTTAGCAACCTGGAAATTGTTGATGCCGGTGCTGATAGCGGTGTTATAGATACTTTAACTACTGCAACACAAGTTGATCTCACCGGTACTGCCAAGGAGCTAATTAATACCGGCATCACTTTCCAAAATATGGACAGTGTGGCGTTTAGCGATGCCACAACCGGCATAATTGCGGGCTCCAGTAACAGTGATACTTTCGAGATCGTCAGCAGCTCGGAAATTACCGCAAACGAGATTAGCTTTACGGGCTTTAACAGCACCATCGACGCGGGTATCGAGTCGGATGCCAGTGATGCGGATACCCTGATTACCGCAACACAAGTAGATCTCACCGGTACTGCCAAAGAACTAATTAATACCGGCATCACTTTCCAGAATATGGACAGTGTGGCGTTTAGTGATGCCACAACCGGCATTATTGCGGGCTCCAGTAACAGTGATACTTTCGAGATCGTCAGCAGCTCGGAAATTACCGCAAACGAGATTAGCTTTACGGGCTTTAACAGCACTATCGACGCGGGCGTCGAGTCGGATGCCAGTGATGCGGATACCCTGATTACCGCAACACAAGTAGATCTCACCGGTACTGCCAAAGAGCTAATTAATACCGGCATCACTTTCCAAAATATGGACAGTGTGGCGTTTAGCGATGCCACAACCGGCACAATTGCGGGCTCCAGTAACAGTGATACTTTCGAGATCGTCAGCAGCTCGAAAATTACCGCAAATGAGATTAGCTTTACGGGCTTTAACAGCACCATCGACGCGGGTATCGAGTCCGATGTCAGTGATGCGGATACCCTGATTACCGCAACACAAGTAGATCTCACCGGTACTGCTAAAGAGCTGATTAATACCGGCATCACTTTCCAGAATATGGATAGTGTGACGTTTACTGATAGCACAACAGGGGTAATCGTTGGTTCTGAGGAGAGTGATACCTTTGCTCTGGTGAGTGACAGTGAAATCACTGCGAATGAGATTGCATTTACCGGCTTTAATCGCACTATTGATGCTAATAGCAAAGGGGATGGTTCAGATACCGATATCCTACTGGGCACCGATGGCGTAGATGAGTTTGCCATTACTGATAGCGGTGATCTAGAAGTTGGTGGCAGCCTTGTCTTTAGCAACCTGGAAATTGTTGATGCCGGTGCTGATAGCGGTGTTATAGATACTTTAACTACTGCAACACAAGTAGATCTCACCGGTACTGCCAAAGAGCTAATTAATACCGGCATCACTTTCCAAAATATGGACAGTGTGGCGTTTAGCGATGCCACAACCGGCACAATTGCGGGCTCCAGTAACAGTGATACTTTCGAGATCGTCAGCAGCTCGGAAATCACTGCAAACGAGATTAGCTTTACGGGCTTTAACAGCACCATCGACGCGGGTATCGAGTCGGATGCCAGTGATGCGGATACCCTGATTACCGCTTCTCAGGTAGATCTTACCGGTACTGCCAAAGAACTAATTAATACCGGCATCACTTTCCAGAATATGGACAGTGTGGCGTTTAGTGATGCCACAACCGGCATTATTGCGGGCTCCAGTAACAGTGATACTTTCGAGATCGTCAGCAGCTCGGAAATTACCGCAAACGAGATTAGCTTTACGGGCTTTAACAGCACCATCGACGCGGGTATCGAGTCGGATGCCAGTGATGCGGATACCCTGATTACCGCAACACAAGTAGATCTCACCGGTACTGCCAAAGAACTAATTAATACCGGCATCACTTTCCAGAATATGGACAGTGTGGCGTTTAGTGATGCCACAACCGGCATTATTGCGGGCTCCAGTAACAGTGATACTTTCGAGATCGTCAGCAGCTCGGAAATTACCGCAAACGAGATTAGCTTTACGGGCTTTAACAGCACTATCGACGCGGGCGTCGAGTCGGATGCCAGTGATGCGGATACCCTGATTACCGCAACACAAGTAGATCTCACCGGTACTGCCAAAGAGCTGATTAATACCGGCATCACTTTCCAAAATATGGACAGTGTGGCGTTTAGCGATGCCACAACCGGCATTATTGCGGGCTCCAGTAACAGTGATACTTTCGAGATCGTCAGCAGCTCGGAAATCACTGCAAACGAGATTAGCTTTACGGGCTTTAACAGCACCATCGATGCGGGTACGGAGTCGGATGCCAGTGATGCGGATACCCTGATTACCGCAACACAAGTAGATCTCACCGGTACTGCCAAAGAGCTGATTAATACCGGCATCACTTTCCAAAATATGGACAGTGTGGCGTTTAGCGATGCCACAACCGGCATTATTGCGGGCTCCAGTAACAGTGATACTTTCGAGATCGTCAGCAGCTCGGAAATTACCGCAAACGAGATTAGCTTTACGGGCTTTAACAGCACTATCGACGCGGGCGTCGAGTCGGATGCCAGTGATGCGGATACCCTGATTACCGCAACACAAGTAGATCTCACCGGTACTGCCAAAGAGCTAATTAATACCGGCATCACTTTCCAAAATATGGACAGTGTGGCGTTTAGCGATGCCACAACCGGCATAATTGCGGGCTCCAGTAACAGTGATACTTTCGAGATCGTCAGTAGCTCGGAAATCACTGCAAACGAGATTAGCTTTACGGGCTTTAACAGCACCATCGACGCGGGCGTCGAGTCCGATGCCAGTGATGCGGATACCCTGATTACCGCAACACAAGTAGATCTCACCGGTACTGCCAAAGAGCTAATTAATACCGGCATCACTTTCCAGAATATGGACAGTGTGGCGTTTAGTGATGCCACAACCGGCATTATTGCGGGCTCCAGTAACAGTGATACTTTCGAGATCGTCAGCAGCTCGGAAATCACTGCAAACGAGATTAGCTTTACGGGCTTTAACAGCACCATCGACGCGGGCGTCGAGTCCGATGCCAGTGATGCGGATACCCTGATTACCGCAACACAAGTAGATCTCACCGGTACTGCCAAAGAGCTAATTAATACCGGCATCACTTTCCAAAATATGGACAGTGTGGCGTTTAGCGATGCCACAACCGGCATAATTGCGGGCTCCAGTAACAGTGATACTTTCGAGATCGTCAGCAGCTCGGAAATTACCGCAAACGAGATTAGCTTTACGGGCTTTAACAGCACCATCGACGCGGGTATCGAGTCGGATGCCAGTGATGCGGATACCCTGATTACCGCAACACAAGTAGATCTCACCGGTACTGCCAAAGAACTAATTAATACCGGCATCACTTTCCAGAATATGGACAGTGTGGCGTTTAGTGATGCCACAACCGGCATTATTGCGGGCTCCAGTAACAGTGATACTTTCGAGATCGTCAGTAGCTCGGAAATTACCGCAAACGAGATTAGCTTTACGGGCTTTAACAGCACCATCGACGCGGGCGTCGAGTCGGATGCCAGTGATGCGGATACCCTGATTACCGCAACACAAGTAGATCTCACCGGTACTGCCAAAGAGCTGATTAATACCGGCATCACTTTCCAAAATATGGACAGTGTGGCGTTTAGCGATGCCACAACCGGCACAATTGCGGGCTCCAGTAACAGTGATACTTTCGAGATCGTCAGCAGCTCGGAAATCACTGCAAACGAGATTAGCTTTACGGGCTTTAACAGCACCATCGACGCGGGTATCGAGTCGGATGCCAGTGATGCGGATACCCTGATTACCGCAACACAAGTAGATCTCACCGGTACTGCCAAAGAACTAATTAATACCGGCATCACTTTCCAGAATATGGATAGTGTGACGTTTACTGATAGCACAACAGGGGTAATCGTTGGTTCTGAGGAGAGTGATACCTTTGCTCTGGTGAGTGACAGTGAAATCACTGCGAATGAGATTGCATTTACCGGCTTTAATCGCACTATTGATGCTAATAGCAAAGGGGATGGTTCAGATACCGATATCTTACTGGGCACCGATGGAGTAGATGAGTTTGTTCTTACTGATAGCGGTGATCTAGAAGTTGGTGGCAGCCTTGTCTTTAGCAACCTGGAAATTGTTGATGCCGGTGCTGATAGCGGTGTTATAGATACTTTAACTACTGCAACACAAGTTGATCTCACCGGTACTGCCAAAGAGCTAATTAATACCGGCATCACTTTCCAAAATATGGACAGTGTGGCGTTTAGCGATGCCACAACGGGCATTATTGCGGGCTCCAGTAACAGTGATACTTTCGAGATCGTCAGCAGCTCGGAAATCACTGCAAACGAGATTAGCTTTACGGGCTTTAACAGCACCATCGACGCGGGTATCGAGTCCGATGCCAGTGATGCGGATACCCTGATTACCGCTTCTCAGGTAGATCTCACCGGTACTGCTAAAGAGCTGATTAATACCGGTATCACTTTCCAGAATATGGATAGTGTGACGTTTACTGATAGCACAACAGGGGTAATCGTTGGTTCTGAGGAGAGTGATACCTTTGCTCTGGTGAGTGACAGTGAAATCACTGCGAATGAGATTGCATTTACCGGCTTTAATCGCACTATTGATGCTAATAGCAAAGGGGATGGTTCAGATACCGATATCCTACTGGGTACCGATGGCGTAGATGAGTTTGCCATTACTGATAGCGGTGATCTAGAAGTTGGTGGCAGCCTTGTCTTTAGCAACCTGGAAATTGTTGATGCCGGTGCTGATAGCGGTGTTATAGATACTTTAACTACTGCAACACAAGTAGATCTCACCGGTACTGCCAAAGAGCTAATTAATACCGGCATCACTTTCCAGAATATGGACAGTGTGGCGTTTAGTGATGCCACAACCGGCATTATTGCGGGCTCCAGTAACAGTGATACTTTCGAGATCGTCAGCAGCTCGGAAATCACTGCAAACGAGATTAGCTTTACGGGCTTTAACAGCACCATCGACGCGGGCGTCGAGTCCGATGCCAGTGATGCGGATACCCTGATTACCGCAACACAAGTAGATCTCACCGGTACTGCCAAAGAGCTAATTAATACCGGCATCACTTTCCAAAATATGGACAGTGTGGCGTTTAGCGATGCCACAACCGGCATAATTGCGGGCTCCAGTAACAGTGATACTTTCGAGATCGTCAGTAGCTCGGAAATCACTGCAAACGAGATTAGCTTTACGGGCTTTAACAGCACCATCGACGCGGGCGTCGAGTCCGATGCCAGTGATGCGGATACCCTGATTACCGCAACACAAGTAGATCTCACCGGTACTGCCAAAGAGCTAATTAATACCGGCATCACTTTCCAAAATATGGACAGTGTGGCGTTTAGCGATGCCACAACCGGCATAATTGCGGGCTCCAGTAACAGTGATACTTTCGAGATCGTCAGTAGCTCGGAAATCACTGCAAACGAGATTAGCTTTACGGGCTTTAACAGCACCATCGACGCGGGCGTCGAGTCCGATGCCAGTGATGCGGATACCCTGATTACCGCAACACAAGTAGATCTCACCGGTACTGCCAAAGAGCTAATTAATACCGGCATCACTTTCCAGAATATGGACAGTGTGGCGTTTAGTGATGCCACAACCGGCATTATTGCGGGCTCCAGTAACAGTGATACTTTCGAGATCGTCAGCAGCTCGGAAATCACTGCAAACGAGATTAGCTTTACGGGCTTTAACAGCACCATCGACGCGGGCGTCGAGTCCGATGCCAGTGATGCGGATACCCTGATTACCGCAACACAAGTAGATCTCACCGGTACTGCCAAAGAGCTAATTAATACCGGCATCACTTTCCAAAATATGGACAGTGTGGCGTTTAGCGATGCCACAACCGGCATAATTGCGGGCTCCAGTAACAGTGATACTTTCGAGATCGTCAGCAGCTCGGAAATTACCGCAAACGAGATTAGCTTTACGGGCTTTAACAGCACCATCGACGCGGGTATCGAGTCGGATGCCAGTGATGCGGATACCCTGATTACCGCAACACAAGTAGATCTCACCGGTACTGCCAAAGAACTAATTAATACCGGCATCACTTTCCAGAATATGGACAGTGTGGCGTTTAGTGATGCCACAACCGGCATTATTGCGGGCTCCAGTAACAGTGATACTTTCGAGATCGTCAGTAGCTCGGAAATTACCGCAAACGAGATTAGCTTTACGGGCTTTAACAGCACCATCGACGCGGGCGTCGAGTCGGATGCCAGTGATGCGGATACCCTGATTACCGCAACACAAGTAGATCTCACCGGTACTGCCAAAGAACTAATTAATACCGGCATCACTTTCCAGAATATGGACAGTGTGGCGTTTAGTGATGCCACAACCGGCATTATTGCGGGCTCCAGTAACAGTGATACTTTCGAGATCGTCAGCAGCTCGGAAATCACTGCAAACGAGATTAGCTTTACGGGCTTTAACAGCACCATCGACGCGGGCGTCGAGTCCGATGCCAGTGATGCGGATACCCTGATTACCGCAACACAAGTAGATCTCACCGGTACTGCCAAAGAGCTAATTAATACCGGCATCACTTTCCAAAATATGGACAGTGTGGCGTTTAGCGATGCCACAACCGGCATAATTGCGGGCTCCAGTAACAGTGATACTTTCGAGATCGTCAGTAGCTCGGAAATCACTGCAAACGAGATTAGCTTTACGGGCTTTAACAGCACCATCGACGCGGGCGTCGAGTCCGATGCCAGTGATGCGGATACCCTGATTACCGCAACACAAGTAGATCTCACCGGTACTGCCAAAGAGCTAATTAATACCGGCATCACTTTCCAGAATATGGACAGTGTGGCGTTTAGTGATGCCACAACCGGCATTATTGCGGGCTCCAGTAACAGTGATACTTTCGAGATCGTCAGCAGCTCGGAAATCACTGCAAACGAGATTAGCTTTACGGGCTTTAACAGCACCATCGACGCGGGCGTCGAGTCCGATGCCAGTGATGCGGATACCCTGATTACCGCAACACAAGTAGATCTCACCGGTACTGCCAAAGAGCTAATTAATACCGGCATCACTTTCCAAAATATGGACAGTGTGGCGTTTAGCGATGCCACAACCGGCATAATTGCGGGCTCCAGTAACAGTGATACTTTCGAGATCGTCAGCAGCTCGGAAATTACCGCAAACGAGATTAGCTTTACGGGCTTTAACAGCACCATCGACGCGGGTATCGAGTCGGATGCCAGTGATGCGGATACCCTGATTACCGCAACACAAGTAGATCTCACCGGTACTGCCAAAGAACTAATTAATACCGGCATCACTTTCCAGAATATGGACAGTGTGGCGTTTACTGATAGCACAACAGGGGTAATCGTTGGTTCTGAGGAGAGTGATACCTTTGCTCTGATGAGTGACAGTGAAATCACTGCGAATGAGATTGCATTTACCGGCTTTAATCGCACTATTGATGCTAATAGCAAAGGGGATGGTTCAGATACCGATATCCTACTGGGCACCGATGGAGTAGATGAGTTTGTTCTTACTGATAGCGGTGATCTAGAAGTTGGTGGCAGCCTTGTCTTTAGCAACCTGGAAACTGTTGATGCGCTTGGCGGAGCAGATACGCTCGAAGTCGATGAAGCTTATATAGACGACGGTGAAATTAATGGCATTCTATTCCTTAATTTAAGTGACATCGCTGCGAGCTACCTGTCGATTGGAGCAGATCAGTCAGGTGACTTTCATGTTCTTGGGAGTGGTCATATCGCATCAGATACCGATGGTGATCTGAGCAATGGATATGAATACAACTTCACGAGTGTGGAAAATGTAATAACTAATGGGTTTGCAAATAGTGTTACAGGCTATACAGGTGAGGATTGGATTGTTACAGCAGAAAATGCAGCAACCAATTACGAGATAAATTTTGAAGGTGTAACCCTTCTAATTGCTGACGATGCTGGAGTAATAGGCTTAGATGGTTATGGCTGGGCGCTGGCAAGTAGTGATAATCAGGTGGTCCATGCTGGAATTACTATTGCTGATGCCGGCACTGTGAGTGGCGGCAATGGTGCCCTCAGCAGTATCTATGATGACCACTACATCTTTAATGATGACGCCGACGAAGTGACCGTCGACAGCATGGTCTTCGCCGACCTCAGCAGCATCGCCGCCAGCGGCAGTGCCGACAGTGTCAGCGGCGGCGCCAACTACGGCTGGAGCCTGACCGCCACCGACAACCAAGTGGTGCACAACGGCGTCACCATCACCGGCGCCGAAGCCCTGAGCGGTGGCGACGGCAGCCTGAGCAGCAGCGAAACCGACAGCTACAGCTTTAATGATGACGCCGACGAAGTGACCGTCGACAGCATGGTCTTCGCCGACCTCAGCAGCATCGCCGCCAGCGGCAGTGCCGACAGTGTCAGCGGCGGCGCCAACTACGGCTGGAGCCTGACTGCCACCGACAACCAAGTGGTGCACAACGGCGTCACCATCACCGGCGCCGAAGCCCTGAGCGGTGGCGACGGCAGCCTGAGCAGCAGTGAAACCGACAGCTACAGCTTTAATGATGACGCCGACGAAGTGACCGTCGACAGCATGGTCTTCGCCGGCCTCAGCAGCATCGCCGCCAGCGGCAGTGCCGACAGTGTCAGCGGCGGCGCCAACTACGGCTGGAGCCTGACCGCCACCGACAACCAAGTGGTGCACAACGGCGTCACCATCACCGGCGCCGAAGCCCTGAGCGGTGGCGACGGCAGCCTGAGCAGCAGTGAAACCGACAGCTACAGCTTTAATGATGACGCCGACGAAGTGACCGTCGACAGCATGGTCTTCGCCGGCCTCAGCAGCATCGCCGCCAGCGGCAGTGCCGACAGTGTCAGCGGCGGCGCCAACTACGGCTGGAGCCTGACCGCCACCGACAACCAAGTGGTGCACAACGGCGTCACCATCACCGGCGCCGAAGCCCTGAGCGGTGGCGACGGCAGCCTGAGCAGCAGTGAAACCGACAGCTACAGCTTTAATGATGACGCCGACGAAGTGACCGTCGACAGCATGGTCTTCGCCGGCCTCAGCAGCATCGCCGCCAGCGGCAGTGCCGACAGTGTCAGCGGCGGCGCCAACTACGGCTGGAGCCTGACCGCCACCGACAACCAAGTGGTGCACAACGGCGTCACCATCACCGGCGCCGAAGCCCTGAGCGGTGGCGACGGCAGCCTGAGCAGCAGCGAAACCGACAGCTACAGCTTTAATGATGACGCCGACGAAGTGACCGTCGACAGCATGGTCTTCGCCGGCCTCAGCAGCATCGCCGCCAGCGGCAGTGCCGACAGTGTCAGCGGCGGCGCCAACTACGGCTGGAGCCTGACCGCCACCGACAACCAAGTGGTGCACAACGGCGTCACCATCACCGGCGCCGAAGCCCTGAGCGGTGGCGACGGCAGCCTGAGCAGCAGCGAAACCGACAGCTACAGCTTTAATGATGACGCCGACGAAGTGACCGTCGACAGCATGGTCTTCGCCGACCTCAGCAGCATCGCCGCCAGCGGCAGTGCCGACAGTGTCAGCGGCGGCGCCAACTACGGCTGGAGCCTGACCGCCACCGACAACCAAGTGGTGCACAACGGCGTCACCATCACCGGCGCCGAAGCCCTGAGCGGTGGCGACGGCAGCCTGAGCAGCAGTGAAACCGACAGCTACAGCTTTAATGATGACGCCGACGAAGTGACCGTCGACAGCATGGTCTTCGCCGGCCTCAGCAGCATCGCCGCCAGCGGCAGTGCCGACAGTGTCAGCGGCGGCGCCAACTACGGCTGGAGCCTGACCGCCACCGACAACCAAGTGGTGCACAACGGCGTCACCATCACCGGCGCCGAAGCCCTGAGCGGTGGCGACGGCAGCCTGAGCAGCAGCGAAACCGACAGCTACAGCTTTAATGATGACGCCGACGAAGTGACCGTCGACAGCATGGTCTTCGCCGGCCTCAGCAGCATCGCCGCCAGCGGCAGTGCCGACAGTGTCAGCGGCGGCGCCAACTACGGCTGGAGCCTGACCGCCACCGACAACCAAGTGGTGCACAACGGCGTCACCATCACCGGCGCCGAAGCCCTGAGCGGTGGCGACGGCAGCCTGAGCAGCAGCGAAACCGACAGCTACAGCTTTAATGATGACGCCGACGAAGTGACCGTCGACAGCATGGTCTTCGCCGACCTCAGCAGCATCGCCGCCAGCGGCAGTGCCGACAGTGTCAGCGGCGGCGCCAACTACGGCTGGAGCCTGACTGCCACCGACAACCAAGTGGTGCACAACGGCGTCACCATCACCGGCGCCGAAGCCCTGAGCGGTGGCGACGGCAGCCTGAGCAGCAGTGAAACCGACAGCTACAGCTTTAATGATGACGCCGACGAAGTGACCGTCGACAGCATGGTCTTCGCCGACCTCAGCAGCATCGCCGCCAGCGGCAGTGCCGACAGTGTCAGCGGCGGCGCCAACTACGGCTGGAGCCTGACCGCCACCGACAACCAAGTGGTGCACAACGGCGTCACCATCACCGGCGCCGAAGCCCTGAGCGGTGGCGACGGCAGCCTGAGCAGCAGCGAAACCGACAGCTACAGCTTTAATGATGACGCCGACGAAGTGACCGTCGACAGCATGGTCTTCGCCGGCCTCAGCAGCATCGCCGCCAGCGGCAGTGCCGACAGTGTCAGCGGCGGCGCCAACTACGGCTGGAGCCTGACCGCCACCGACAACCAAGTGGTGCACAACGGCGTCACCATCACCGGCGCCGAAGCCCTGAGCGGTGGCGACGGCAGCCTGAGCAGCAGCGAAACCGACAGCTACAGCTTTAATGATGACGCCGACGAAGTGACCGTCGACAGCATGGTCTTCGCCGACCTCAGCAGCATCGCCGCCAGCGGCAGTGCCGACAGTGTCAGCGGCGGCGCCAACTACGGCTGGAGCCTGACCGCCACCGACAACCAAGTGGTGCACAACGGCGTCACCATCACCGGCGCCGAAGCCCTGAGCGGTGGCGACGGCAGCCTGAGCAGCAGCGAAACCGACAGCTACAGCTTTAATGATGACGCCGACGAAGTGACCGTCGACAGCATGGTCTTCGCCGGCCTCAGCAGCATCGCCGCCAGCGGCAGTGCCGACAGTGTCAGCGGCGGCGCCAACTACGGCTGGAGCCTGACCGCCACCGACAACCAAGTGGTGCACAACGGCGTCACCATCACCGGCGCCGAAGCCCTGAGCGGTGGCGACGGCAGCCTGAGCAGCAGTGAAACCGACAGCTACAGCTTTAATGATGACGCCGACGAAGTGACCGTCGACAGCATGGTCTTCGCCGGCCTCAGCAGCATCGCCGCCAGCGGCAGTGCCGACAGTGTCAGCGGCGGCGCCAACTACGGCTGGAGCCTGACTGCCACCGACAACCAAGTGGTGCACAACGGCGTCACCATCACCGGCGCCGAAGCCCTGAGCGGTGGCGACGGCAGCCTGAGCAGCAGTGAAACCGACAGCTACAGCTTTAATGATGACGCCGACGAAGTGACCGTCGACAGCATGGTCTTCGCCGACCTCAGCAGCATCGCCGCCAGCGGCAGTGCCGACAGTGTCAGCGGCGGCGCCAACTACGGCTGGAGCCTGACTGCCACCGACAACCAAGTGGTGCACAACGGCGTCACCATCACCGGCGCCGAAGCCCTGAGCGGTGGCGACGGCAGCCTGAGCAGCAGCGAAACCGACAGCTACAGCTTTAATGATGACGCCGACGAAGTGACCGTCGACAGCATGGTCTTCGCCGACCTCAGCAGCATCGCCGCCAGCGGCAGTGCCGACAGTGTCAGCGGCGGCGCCAACTACGGCTGGAGCCTGACCGCCACCGACAACCAAGTGGTGCACAACGGCGTCACCATCACCGGCGCCGAAGCCCTGAGCGGTGGCGACGGCAGCCTGAGCAGCAGCGAAACCGACAGCTACAGCTTTAATGATGACGCCGACGAAGTGACCGTCGACAGCATGGTCTTCGCCGACCTCAGCAGCATCGCCGCCAGCGGCAGTGCCGACAGTGTCAGCGGCGGCGCCAACTACGGCTGGAGCCTGACCGCCACCGACAACCAAGTGGTGCACAACGGCGTCACCATCACCGGCGCCGAAGCCCTGAGCGGTGGCGACGGCAGCCTGAGCAGCAGCGAAACCGACAGCTACAGCTTTAATGATGACGCCGACGAAGTGACCGTCGACAGCATGGTCTTCGCCGGCCTCAGCAGCATCGCCGCCAGCGGCAGTGCCGACAGTGTCAGCGGCGGCGCCAACTACGGCTGGAGCCTGACCGCCACCGACAACCAAGTGGTGCACAACGGCGTCACCATCACCGGCGCCGAAGCCCTGAGCGGTGGCGACGGCAGCCTGAGCAGCAGTGAAACCGACAGCTACAGCTTTAATGATGACGCCGACGAAGTGACCGTCGACAGCATGGTCTTCGCCGGCCTCAGCAGCATCGCCGCCAGCGGCAGTGCCGACAGTGTCAGCGGCGGCGCCAACTACGGCTGGAGCCTGACTGCCACCGACAACCAAGTGGTGCACAACGGCGTCACCATCACCGGCGCCGAAGCCCTGAGCGGTGGCGACGGCAGCCTGAGCAGCAGTGAAACCGACAGCTACAGCTTTAATGATGACGCCGACGAAGTGACCGTCGACAGCATGGTCTTCGCCGGCCTCAGCAGCATCGCCGCCAGCGGCAGTGCCGACAGTGTCAGCGGCGGCGCCAACTACGGCTGGAGCCTGACTGCCACCGACAACCAAGTGGTGCACAACGGCGTCACCATCACCGGCGCCGAAGCCCTGAGCGGTGGCGACGGCAGCCTGAGCAGCAGTGAAACCGACAGCTACAGCTTTAATGATGACGCCGACGAAGTGACCGTCGACAGCATGGTCTTCGCCGACCTCAGCAGCATCGCCGCCAGCGGCAGTGCCGACAGTGTCAGCGGCGGCGCCAACTACGGCTGGAGCCTGACTGCCACCGACAACCAAGTGGTGCACAACGGCGTCACCATCACCGGCGCCGAAGCCCTGAGCGGTGGCGACGGCAGCCTGAGCAGCAGCGAAACCGACAGCTACAGCTTTAATGATGACGCCGACGAAGTGACCGTCGACAGCATGGTCTTCGCCGACCTCAGCAGCATCGCCGCCAGCGGCAGTGCCGACAGTGTCAGCGGCGGCGCCAACTACGGCTGGAGCCTGACCGCCACCGACAACCAAGTGGTGCACAACGGCGTCACCATCACCGGCGCCGAAGCCCTGAGCGGTGGCGACGGCAGCCTGAGCAGCAGCGAAACCGACAGCTACAGCTTTAATGATGACGCCGACGAAGTGACCGTCGACAGCATGGTCTTCGCCGACCTCAGCAGCATCGCCGCCAGCGGCAGTGCCGACAGTGTCAGCGGCGGCGCCAACTACGGCTGGAGCCTGACCGCCACCGACAACCAAGTGGTGCACAACGGCGTCACCATCACCGGCGCCGAAGCCCTGAGCGGTGGCGACGGCAGCCTGAGCAGCAGCGAAACCGACAGCTACAGCTTTAATGATGACGCCGACGAAGTGACCGTCGACAGCATGGTCTTCGCCGGCCTCAGCAGCATCGCCGCCAGCGGCAGTGCCGACAGTGTCAGCGGCGGCGCCAACTACGGCTGGAGCCTGACCGCCACCGACAACCAAGTGGTGCACAACGGCGTCACCATCACCGGCGCCGAAGCCCTGAGCGGTGGCGACGGCAGCCTGAGCAGCAGTGAAACCGACAGCTACAGCTTTAATGATGACGCCGACGAAGTGACCGTCGACAGCATGGTCTTCGCCGGCCTCAGCAGCATCGCCGCCAGCGGCAGTGCCGACAGTGTCAGCGGCGGCGCCAACTACGGCTGGAGCCTGACTGCCACCGACAACCAAGTGGTGCACAACGGCGTCACCATCACCGGCGCCGAAGCCCTGAGCGGTGGCGACGGCAGCCTGAGCAGCAGCGAAACCGACAGCTACAGCTTTAATAATGACGCCGACGAAGTGACCGTCGACAGCATGGTCTTCGCCGACCTCAGCAGCATCGCCGCCAGCGGCAGTGCCGACAGTGTCAGCGGCGGCGCCAACTACGGCTGGAGCCTGACCGCCACCGACAACCAAGTGGTGCACAACGGCGTCACCATCACCGGCGCCGAAGCCCTGAGCGGTGGCGACGGCAGCCTGAGCAGCAGTGAAACCGACAGCTACAGCTTTAATGATGACGCCGACGAAGTGACCGTCGACAGCATGGTCTTCGCCGGCCTCAGCAGCATCGCCGCCAGCGGCAGTGCCGACAGTGTCAGCGGCGGCGCCAACTACGGCTGGAGCCTGACTGCCACCGACAACCAAGTGGTGCACAACGGCGTCACCATCACCGGCGCCGAAGCCCTGAGCGGTGGCGACGGCAGCCTGAGCAGCAGTGAAACCGACAGCTACAGCTTTAATGATGACGCCGACGAAGTGACCGTCGACAGCATGGTCTTCGCCGACCTCAGCAGCATCGCCGCCAGCGGCAGTGCCGACAGTGTCAGCGGCGGCGCCAACTACGGCTGGAGCCTGACCGCCACCGACAACCAAGTGGTGCACAACGGCGTCACCATCACCGGCGCCGAAGCCCTGAGCGGTGGCGACGGCAGCCTGAGCAGCAGCGAAACCGACAGCTACAGCTTTAATGATGACGCCGACGAAGTGACCGTCGACAGCATGGTCTTCGCCGGCCTCAGCAGCATCGCCGCCAGTGGCAGTGCCGACAGTGTCAGCGGCGGCGCCAACTACGGCTGGAGCCTGACCGCCACCGACAACCAAGTGGTGCACAACGGCGTCACCATCACCGGCGCCGAAGCCCTGAGCGGTGGCGACGGCAGCCTGAGCAGCAGCGAAACCGACAGCTACAGCTTTAATGATGACGCCGACGAAGTGACCGTCGACAGCATGGTCTTCGCCGACCTCAGCAGCATCGCCGCCAGCGGCAGTGCCGACAGTGTCAGCGGCGGCGCCAACTACGGCTGGAGCCTGACCGCCACCGACAACCAAGTGGTGCACAACGGCGTCACCATCACCGGCGCCGAAGCCCTGAGCGGTGGCGACGGCAGCCTGAGCAGCAGCGAAACCGACAGCTACAGCTTTAATGATGACGCCGACGAAGTGACCGTCGACAGCATGGTCTTCGCCGACCTCAGCAGCATCGCCGCCAGCGGCAGTGCCGACAGTGTCAGCGGCGGCGCCAACTACGGCTGGAGCCTGACCGCCACCGACAACCAAGTGGTGCACAACGGCGTCACCATCACCGGCGCCGAAGCCCTGAGCGGTGGCGACGGCAGCCTGAGCAGCAGCGAAACCGACAGCTACAGCTTTAATGATGACGCCGACGAAGTGACCGTCGACAGCATGGTCTTCGCCGGCCTCAGCAGCATCGCCGCCAGCGGCAGTGCCGACAGTGTCAGCGGCGGCGCCAACTACGGCTGGAGCCTGACCGCCACCGACAACCAAGTGGTGCACAACGGCGTCACCATCACCGGCGCCGAAGCCCTGAGCGGTGGCGACGGCAGCCTGAGCAGCAGTGAAACCGACAGCTACAGCTTTAATGATGACGCCGACGAAGTGACCGTCGACAGCATGGTCTTCGCCGGCCTCAGCAGCATCGCCGCCAGCGGCAGTGCCGACAGTGTCAGCGGCGGCGCCAACTACGGCTGGAGCCTGACCGCCACCGACAACCAAGTGGTGCACAACGGCGTCACCATCACCGGCGCCGAAGCCCTGAGCGGTGGCGACGGCAGCCTGAGCAGCAGTGAAACCGACAGCTACAGCTTTAATGATGACGCCGACGAAGTGACCGTCGACAGCATGGTCTTCGCCGGCCTCAGCAGCATCGCCGCCAGCGGCAGTGCCGACAGTGTCAGCGGCGGCGCCAACTACGGCTGGAGCCTGACTGCCACCGACAACCAAGTGGTGCACAACGGCGTCACCATCACCGGCGCCGAAGCCCTGAGCGGTGGCGACGGCAGCCTGAGCAGCAGTGAAACCGACAGCTACAGCTTTAATGATGACGCCGACGAAGTGACCGTCGACAGCATGGTCTTCGCCGACCTCAGCAGCATCGCCGCCAGCGGCAGTGCCGACAGTGTCAGCGGCGGCGCCAACTACGGCTGGAGCCTGACTGCCACCGACAACCAAGTGGTGCACAACGGCGTCACCATCACCGGCGCCGAAGCCCTGAGCGGTGGCGACGGCAGCCTGAGCAGCAGCGAAACCGACAGCTACAGCTTTAATGATGACGCCGACGAAGTGACCGTCGACAGCATGGTCTTCGCCGACCTCAGCAGCATCGCCGCCAGCGGCAGTGCCGACAGTGTCAGCGGCGGCGCCAACTACGGCTGGAGCCTGACCGCCACCGACAACCAAGTGGTGCACAACGGCGTCACCATCACCGGCGCCGAAGCCCTGAGCGGTGGCGACGGCAGCCTGAGCAGCAGCGAAACCGACAGCTACAGCTTTAATAATGACGCCGACGAAGTGACCGTCGACAGCATGGTCTTCGCCGACCTCAGCAGCATCGCCGCCAGCGGCAGTGCCGACAGTGTCAGCGGCGGCGCCAACTACGGCTGGAGCCTGACCGCCACCGACAACCAAGTGGTGCACAACGGCGTCACCATCACCGGCGCCGAAGCCCTGAGCGGTGGCGACGGCAGCCTGAGCAGCA